>NZ_JALGBX010000010.1 GCF_022808175.1 Streptomyces sp. AP-93
TGGCAGTTCTCGGTGCGGCCGGCGGTGCCGGAGTACTGCCTTTGGACTCCGGCGGAGGTGGTGCCCTTCTTCAGGAATCCGGTGTCGTCGATGATCAGCACCCCGTTGGGGCGGCCGAGGTGTTCGGCGATGTAGGCCTGCAGGTCGTCGCGGATGCCGTCGGGGTTCCAGCGGGCTCGGGAGAGCAGGTGTTGCAAGGCGTCGGGGGTGGCGTGGCCGGCGTGTTCGGCAAGTTGCCAGCTGTTCTTTCGGGCCACCGGGCCCAGTAGTGCGCGCACGTAGTCCCGCATGCGGCGGCGTGGTTCGACGCGGCCGAAGTGGTGCCCGATGGTGGTGAAGAGGTGGTCCAGGTCGCGTTCCCAGGTCTCGTCTGCCTGTTCTGTGATCACGGCCAGAGGCTTCCCCGCCCCGGGACGACCTTGCCGTCGTGGGCACTCCTTCGAGGGGCAGGCGGGCAGAAGCCGTCCGTGACGGCAACCTGCCCGCTACACTCCCACCGCTCGACGTTTCCCCAGGTCAAGCCACAAAGTACTGCTGGAGTACTAGTTGACGGCCAGGCGTGTGGTGGGGTCCAGGCACCAGTCCAGCACCGACGGCCAGGGACCGTAGCCGTCCGAAACGGTCACGTGCCCGGCGCCCACCAGGAGATCGACGTCGCAACCGAGCGGCAGACCGAAGACCTCGGCGGCGCCCTCCGGGCAGTAGGGGTCGTTGTCGGAGCACGCCAGCCGAGGCGTTGCCACGGCGAGCTTCAACCCGGTCAGATCGAGGGACGCGGGTGTGAACCCGGCGATCACGTCCCAGGAGAACGCCGCCGGCCCCGGCGGACTCACCAAGAGCACGCGATCGGCGGCGGGTATGTCACCGCGGTTGGCCGCGAGGTGGAGCCAGGCCACGCAGGCCAGGCTGTGGCAGACGACGATGCGCTCCCCGCGCATCATGTCCAGCTCGGCCTCGATCGCCTCGGTCCAGGCGGCGAGTGCTGGCCGGTCGGGATCGGGCAGTTGAGGGTAGAAGACCTGCTCCCGGTGTTCCCGGAGCTGCTGGGCGAGGTCGTACTGCCAGTGCTCGGCCGGGCGGCGGTTCTCGACGCCATGGAGGATCAGAAAGCTGCGGTTCCACATGGCCGCACTCTACAAACCATGGAGGTCCAAGCCCGAGGTGATCAACGGCGAACCCGACCCGTACCGCAACGGATGGTGACCGAGATCAGCCGCACGGACCCGACTGCCATGCGGCCGCTCGACGCGCCCCGTAGCCGAGCAGGCCGACGACGCCGCAGCACTTCTCGCCGCGCTCGCGCTCGCTCCCGCCGCCGTGTTCGGCAACAGCTACGGGGCAACCATCGCCCTCGACCTGCTCATCCGCCACCCCGGCGTCGCCCGTGGCGCCCTCTTGCACGAGATCCCGCTCGGTTCTGGAGAACCCGGGCGAGCCCTACCGCCCTGACGGTGCGACGCTCGCCGGCATCACCGCTGCCCAGGTCTTGGTCGGCCGGGAATCACCGGAGTTCTTCCGCGAAGCCGGTGCCTGGCTCGCCGCCCGACTCGGGGGCGAGGTGGTGCAGACCCCGGGCGCACACACGCCGCAGTGGTCTCATCCCGAGGAACTCGTCCGCACGATCAGGCCGATCCTGCGCGCATCCTCGTAGCTGCCGGCCACCGGTCAGTGGCCTCGACGGAGGGAGACCCGCAGGTTCTTGTTGTCGTCGCGGGCGAGGAAGAGACCGCCACCGCCGGCCACGTCGGTCAGGAGCGGGATGTCGACGCCCGCGCCCAGTACCTTCGCGTCCCCGGAAGCGGAGTTGAGGTCGATCTGGGCGACGACCGCTTCGGAGGCCGTGGCCTCGCCGTTGTCGACCACTCCGTAGGCCGTCCCGTCGTCGCGGATCGAGGCGAGACTGATCGTCTTGCGGTTGCCGTCGCCCTCCAGGCAGATGCCCTTCTTCCGCTCCACGTCGAAGGTGACCGGCCCGGCCGCGAGGTAGCGGCCCGAGGGGGAGGCGATGGTCGCGTGGGCGGGGGACTGGTCGAGGATGCCGGGGGTCTCCTTGTACGCGCACTCCATGCGGGCCGGCAGCGCGCCCGTCCGGACGTCGTGCACCGACCAGGTGGGGGGACGGTCCGGCTCCCCGTCCTTGCCTCCGTTGGCCCACGAGGCGAGGAGGCGGCCGTTCGTCACCCCGTACGCCCTGCCGTTCCAGCGTTCGAGGACGGGGGCCTTCGACGGGACCCCGTCGGGGCGGACCGAGTCGCTGAACCAGCGGCCAGGCACGCCGAAGCCGTACCCGAGGCCCATCGAGACCAGGGGGCCGTCGGGGCTCACCGCCATCACCCGGCTGGTTTGGCAGAGGGTGGCCTGAGTGCACTGGGGGAGGAGCTTGTTCGGGTCCTCGTACGGGGTGACGGACCCGGTGGTCACGTCCACGGCGACTCCCGAGCGCGGGTACGGCCCCCGCTCCCCGTAGGCGACGAGCAGTCGCCCGCCGTCCGCGCTGACCCGGACCTGCTGCGCAGACCCCGACACCGGGACGTCCACCTCCCGCAGGGGCTTGACCCCCACGCCGGAGGAGTCGGCGGGGAACACCGCCAGCCGCACCACCTCGGTGCCCTCGTGCAGGGCGTCCTTGCCGCTCATCCCGTGGGCGTAGGCGACGACGTAGCCGCGGCCGTCCACCTCGACGTCCGTCAGGTCGGGGATCTCCGCCACCTCGTCGGACGAGGTGCCGCCCTCGTCGGCGTTGACGGGTATCGGGACCTTCCAGGGAGCAGAGCTCCAGCCGGCCCTTCCGTCGGCGGCCCTGGTCTTCACGGTGTACCCCTCGGGGGACCCGTACAGCAGCGCGACCGAGCCGGTGCGGGGTACGGACGCCACCGGCAGGCTGCCCACCGATTCGGGCACCCAGCCCAGGGTCTCGTCCCAGCCCTTGGACCCGTCGTACTGCGGCGGCACGCTCAGCTTGACCGTCGGCCCGGCCGCTTCGAGCTGCTCTCCGAAGGCGCCGGTCCTGCCTTTGCCGTTTGCGGCGTCCGCGCCCCCCGCGCCGCCGCCCGAACCGCTGCAACCGGCCGCCAAGGTGACCGACAGGACGATGCCTGCCATTGCTTTCGCCGTGCGCATGTTTCCCGCTTCCCCGTTTTCGATCAATGCCGGGCGAGGCCAACAGCGGGCCATGGACGGATGGTTGCCTTCCGGACATCGGGCCGGACGGTCCGATGCGTGGTCGTGTGGCGCGACCTGCTCAGGGCGGGGTGAGTAGACGTACTCATGTGGCCGGTGAACGGGTCTCTGCATGATGCGTGCATGCGATCACGCCTCCTCCCGAAGTCCCTGCTGCTGGCCGTAGTCGGCTGCGTAGTCCTGTCCGGCTGCGGGACCCGGAACGCCACCACCGACCTGGCCCTCGCGGGCAGCGGTGTCTCGGCGGTCGGCACGCAGGATGCCGCGCCGAGCGATGAAGAGTTTCTGCAGTTCCTGGAGCTGATGAACAACATGCCGTCGAGCTGCGCTCAGGAGGTCGCGGACGAGAAGGGCGTCCTCCCTGAGGACTTGCCGGCCGGGGGAGTCCCGCCCGAGCCCGAGCAGGCGCCGGACGGGAAGGGGGGTCCGGGGCCGGAGCACGCGCCGGGCGGGTCGTCGCCGGAGCCTCTGAAGGCTGACGAAGGCATACCGGTCCGCCTGCCCGATGCTCCCGCGCCGCCGGAGCCGGACCCCGATGTCACTCCGCCCGACCCGAAGGAGGAGGTGACTCTGAACGCTGCGGAGGAGTGCTTCGGCGGCGACCACGTACGGCGCGTCAGCGAGGCGTTCGAGAACACGAAGACGGCCGACTACCAGGCGATGCAGAAGAAGCTGACGGACCTCGGCTACCCGGCGGCGTACATCCACCGGATGCCGGACCACGAGGGCGCGCCCCGGGCCAGGGTCGACCTGCGCCTGTTGGGAAGCCGGCTGGCCCTGGAGGTCACGGGAACCAGCAGCGGCGTGAGCGCCGAAGCGTTCGGGGCCTCCGAGGAGGAGGGCGTGAACGTGGCCGATGTGAAGCGGAAGCCGAAGCAGGGCGCGCCCGCGTCCTGAACGACGCTCAGAGCAGCAGGCCGAAGCCGGAGGCGTTCCCCGGACGAAGCGGTGGTCAGAGGACGAGAACGATCCGGCCGCGGATGCCGCCCTCGGCCATCGCCCGGTAGGCACCCGCCGCTTCGGCGAGCGGCGTGACGGCGTGGACGCGAGCCGGCAGTTCCCCCGTCCGGACCCGTGCGAGCAACCGGGTGAGAAGAGGACCGTCGGGACGGGCGAACACGACCTCGACGGCGATGCCGCGCTCCTCCGGAAGCCGCGAGGCAGGCTGTACGCCGACGAAACGGCCACCGTCGCGCACCGCCCGCAGGGCGGGCTCCTGAAGGGCTCCGGTGTCGGCAACGGCATCCCAGCCCTGCCCGAGACCGGTGGTGAAGTCGACGCCGAGGCTCCGGACGAACGGCTCGTCGGCCGCTCGGGCCATCCCGGTCACCTGCCAGCCGCTGTCCTGGGCGAGTACGGCGACGTGCGCGCCCACCGCACCGGCCGCGCCGGTCACCAGCAGGCGCCGGGCCTCGCCGGGCGCCTCACCGAGGAGGCCGACGAGCTGGGCCGCGGCGGTGGCGTTGAGCGGCACCGCCGCCGCCTCGACCAGGTCCAGGCCGTCCGGAACCCGGACATCCGACCGTAGGCGGTATTGACCAGGACATCGGAGCAGACATGTCACTCCCAGGGCCGCAACGACCGGTCGGGACCTGGGAGAGATCGTCGGCTTCGGCGATCGGGCGGCAGGTGCTCGCTCGCGGGCGAGGCGCGGGGCGCGGCTCTCACCGCACCACTACGTTGCGTCACGCAAGCGCCGCTTCAGGTGCTGCGGGGTGCAGGGAAGGGACGGGCGGGTCATGGATCGGCTGGCAGCGGCGGCGGAGCCTTTCGACATGCTGGGCGCGGAGTACGAGCGGGCCTTCGGGCGCCTGCCGGAGCAGCTCGCGGCGGTGGAGTGGCTGGCGGCGCGGTTGCCGCAGGGGGCCCGGGTGCTGGACATCGGCAGTGGGACCGGCCGGCCGGTGGCCGAGGCGCTGGTGGGGGCCGGGTTCCGGGTGACCGGGATCGACGTGTCGGCGACGATGGTCGCCCTGGCCCGTGACCGGGTGCCCGGTGGCCGGTTCGAGCGGCAGGACGTACGCGACTTCCGGGCGCCGGACGGCTCGTTCGAAGCGGTGTGCGCGTTCTTCCCGCTGCTGCGGATGTCGCGTGCGGAGCAGCGGGCGGTGCTGGAGCGGATCGCCGCCTGGGTGACCCCCGGCGGGCTCTTCGTGTCGGCCACGGTCCCGGGTGACATCGAGGACCACCCCATGGTGTGGATGGGCATGCAGATGTCGGTGACCAGCTTCCCGGCCGAGCGGTACCTGAAGGAGATCGAACGCACGGGGCTGAACATCCTGCGCTCGACCCGCTCGGTCTTCTCCCCCGACAGCGAACTGGCCGAGCCGGAAGACCACCTCTTCTGCTACGCCCGCCGCCCCGGCGGACCTGCTGTGCCCGAGCACGTCCTGCTCGGCCCGTACCCCCTGCCCGAGGAGTACCGGGGCCCGCACGGGCTGAGCGGTCAGGCGTGGGCGGCGTTCGAGCCGTACTTCGACCGAGAGGACATCCCCGCCGTCGTCGACGCGCTCGACGGCAATGAACGGGTCCTGGACGTCGGCGGCGGCACCGGGGCCGGCGTGCGGGCGATCGCGGCCCGCCTCGGGCACTGCACCACCGTGGAGCCCCACGCCACCCGCCGGGAGACGATCCGCACCCAACTCCCGGGCATCGAGGTCCACTCGGGCCGGGCCGAAGCCCTGCCGCTGCCCGACGACTCCTTCGACGCCGTCGTCGCCACCTGGGTCCTGCACTACACCGAAGACCCGGACGCCGCCGTTTCCGAGATGCTCCGTGTCCTGGACCTGTCGCACCCGGCTGCGAAGGTCGTCCTGATTCAGGGCGCCCCCGACAACGAGATGGTCCGCCTCCTCAACACACACTGCACCGCGATCGCCGGAGAACAGCCCGACCACCAGGGCTACCTCCTGACCCGTGCCGCCCGCCTCCTGGCCGAGGCAGGCCTCGACGACATCTCCTTCCGCCGGGTCGGCGCCCGCCTCGCCCTCGACGGACCCACGCCGCAGGACTCCGCCGGCGCGGCGGCCGGCCTCCTCGCCGACTTCTGGCACACCGGCCACCCCCGCAACCCGGACATGCGCGAAGCCCTCGGAGCCGAACTCGCCCCGGCCTTCGCCTCCGGCCCCCACACCGTCCAGGACGACGCAGTCCTCCTCATCGCCCGAGCAGGCCGCACCGCCACCCGGCCCTGACGGCGTTCCGCGGGCAAGCAGGCACTTACGGGGCCGGAGAGTGCTTGTGGTGGGGGTCCAGCCGGAAGTCGGGACAGTCGCGGTTCTGACATGCGCCCGGGCCCCACATGGGAACGAATACACCGAGGGTCTTGCGGCGGTGGACTGTGACCGGCACGGACTTCTTGCAGGTCGGACACACGTACGCTTCGCGCTTGCGCTTCATCTTGACCATCTTTTTACGATATGTCCCTACTGGTGCGTCGGGAAGTGCACTGTTCCCGGCTAGCCCGCTTCCTCTGTTCCTCCGTCGGTTTCGGAACGCGATGGGACGGGCCTTCTGAGGCTGAGCACCACGGAACCCGTCAGGACGACGACGATGACTGCGAGGCTGATCGGTGAGGGGATTTCCGGGATGCCGGGGCTGATCATCTTGTGGGACGCCTGGAGGATGAGCTTGACGCCGATGAAAGCGAGGATGATCGCCAGGCCCTTGCTCAGGTAGTGGAAGCGGTCCAGGAGCCCCGCGAGCATGAAATAAAGGGCCCGCAGTCCGAGGATGGCGAACGCGTTGCTGGTGTAGACGATGAAAGCGTCGTCGCTGACCGCGAGGACGGCCGGGACACTGTCGACGGCGAAGATCAGGTCGGCGGCCTCGATCGCGGCGACCACCGCGAGCAGCGGGGTCGCCACCCGCTTGCCGGCCTCCTTGACGAAGAACTTCGCCCCGGCGTACTCGTCCCGCACGGGGATGAGCCTGCGGAGCATCCGCACGGCGAAGCTCTTGCCGGGGTCGAAGCTTTCCTCCTCGTCCTGGAGGAGCTTGTAGGTGCTGTAGAAGAGGACCACCGCGAAGGCGAACAGCACCGCGGTGAAGCGGCCGACCACGGCCACACCGAGGGAGAGGAAGATCCCGCGGAAGACGAGCGCGCCGATGACGCCGAAGAACAGCACACGGTGCTGGTAGGCGCGGGGCACTTTGAAATACGCGAAAATCACGGCGAAGACGAAGAGGTTGTCGACCGACAGGCTCTTCTCCAGCAGCCAGGCCGTCGTGTACTCGGTGCCGGCGGTCGTGCCGAGGACGAGGAAAACGACCGCGCCGAAGATCAGGGCGAGGCTCACCCACAAGCCGCTCCAGGCGGCTGCCTCCTTGAAGCCGATGACGTGCGCGGTGCGGTGGGACAGCAGGTCCACCGCCAGCGACACCACCACCGTCGCGGCGAACGCCCCCCAAAGCCAGAGCGGGACCTCAAGCACGCCGAGCACCTTCACTGGGGGCCGGGTAGATTTTCGCGGCCCGTATACAGGAGTGTCCGACATTGCGACCCCGGCAGCATGCGGAGCGGGTGAGGCCGCCTCCTAGGACCCCGATCCGCGACGTGACCGACACCGGATGCACCTGGCGGGCCCTGCCCCACGGCAGGGTCAGACGCTCCGGCGGGCGGCGTTCAGGCGGGCCGCCTGGCGGGTCAGGTGGTCGCGCTCCGCGAGGTTGGGGGCCCGGTGGGCCGCCTCGGCGTACAGGCGGGCCGCCGTCGGCAGGTCGCCGTCGCGCTCGTGGAGGTACGCGGCCACCGCGGTGTGACGCGGGAGCGAGGCGTCGAGCTCCGCGAGCGCCGCCAGTCCGGCGCGCGGGCCGTCGGCCTCGCCGACGGCCACTGCGCGGTTGAGGCGGGCGATCGGGCTGCCGGTCAGGCGGACCAGCTCGTCGTACCACTCCACGATCTGCACCCAGTCGGTCTCCTCGGTGGTCTGCGCGTCGTCATGGAGAGCCGCGATGGCCGCCTGGGCCTGGAACTCACCCAGTTGGTCGCGGGCGAGGGCGGGATGGAGGATGCCGATGCCCTCGGCGATCAGCTTCGTGTCCCAGCGGCTGCGGTCCTGCTCGGCGAGCGGGATCAGGCTGCCGTCGGGGGCGGTGCGGGTCGCGCGCCGGGCGTGGTGGAGCAGCATCAGGGCGAGGAGCCCCGACACCTCCGGGTGGTCGATGGAGGCCGCCAGGCCGCGGGTGAGGCGGATGGCCTCGGCGGCGAGGTCCACGTCGCCGGAGTAGCCCTCGTTGAAGACCAGGTAGAGGACCCGCAGGACCGTGCCCACATCGCCGGGGCGGTCGAAGCGGACGTCGGAGACGGTGCGCTTGGCACGGCTGATGCGCTGCGCCATGGTCGCCTCGGGGACGAGGTAGGCCGCGGCGATCTGGCGTGTCGTGAGCCCGCCGACGGCGCGCAGGGTGAGCGCGACGGCGGACGACGGGGTCAGGGACGGGTGGGCGCACAGGAAGTAGAGCTGGAGGGTGTCGTCCACCGCGGGCGCGGGACCCGGCGCCGGCTCCTCCTCGACCCGGTCCTCGCGCCGGCGGCGGGCGGTGTCCGCCCGCGTCGCGTCGAGGAACCGGCGCCAGGCCGCGGTGACCAGCCAGGCCTTCGGATCCCGGGGAGGGTCCCCGGGCCAGACGCGCACCGCTTCGAGCAGGGCCTCCTGCACGGCGTCCTCGGCCGCCGCGAAGTCTGCTCCGCGGCGGACGAGGATTCCGAGCACCTGCGGGGTGAGGCTCCGGAGCAGGGCCTCGTTCACGTCAGTGGCATTCGGCGATGGTGGGCGGCGCCGACAGGAAGGGACGCAGCTCCAGCCACTCGTGGATCGGCTTGCCGCCCGCACCGGGGGCCGCCGAGAGCTCACCGGCCAGCTCGACGGCGCGCTCGTAGCTGTCCACGTCGATCACCATCCAGCCGGCGATCAGGTCCTTCGTCTCGGCGAAGGGGCCGTCGGTGACCGGCGGGCGGCCCTCGCCGTCGTAGCGGACCCAGGCCCCCTCGGGAGCGAGCGCCTGACCGTCGACGTACTCGCCGGTGCCCTCCAGCCGCGCCGCGAAGTCGCTCATGTACTGGATGTGGGCCGTGATCTCCTCCGGCGTCCACTCGCTCATGGGGACGTCGTTGGCGGCAGCCGGGGCGCCGCGGTAGTGCTTCAGAAGCAGGTACTTGGCCATGATGGTCTCCTCCGTGCTGTGCGGCCCATTCTGGCCGCTTCCACAGAGGAGACGGAGCGGGGCACGGGTTCTCGACATCGCCGGCGAAGTTTTTCCGCGGGATTCGAAGAACAATCCGCGGGATTCGATGAACAAGACGATGGCCTGCGCAACCCCAACGGGGTCGCGCAGGCCATCGTCCCGCAGGCCAGGGTCTACGAGCGGCGTCCCGTCCCGGACAGGGCCTGCATATGTTCACCCGTTACGGCGCGGCCGGCGTCAGGACGGCCTGCGCGGGACCCCCCGGCAGCACGGGGGCGGCCTGCAGGGTGACGGTGCGCGCCGGAGCGGCGGGCGCTGCTGCCGGAGCGGCGGGCGCTGCGGCCGGAGCGGCCGGAGCAGCCGGAGCGGCCGCCGGCGTGGCGGGCGTCGCCAGAAGCGGCTCGGCCGCCTGCTGGAGCGTCGTCGCGCCTCCGTTGGTCAGGACGACCGTCGGGTTGAGGATCCGAGTGAGCGAGACGTCCGAGACGTTGAGGCTGTCGAGGAGCGAGACCAGCGGGTCGGCCGCGTGGGCGGGTGCGCCACCGAAGAGGAGGACCGTGCCGGCCAGGCTGCCGACTACTGAGATTCGATTGATCTGCATGCTCGGGAAACGGGAAGGCGCCGCCTCCGGTCACCGCTCCCGCCCCGCCTTCCCCCGTTCGGCCCCGTCGATCCCCCTCGTCCGGCCGCCGGAAAACGGGAAACCCGGACACCACCCATCGCGGGAGTCCATGCCGGGCGCTCATGCATGTGTCCGGGCCGGGGAGGCGCGCGGGAGGGTCGCCCTCATGGCCCGCCCGCTGTGGGCCGATGTGCTGATGTCTGCGCGTGCCTCTGACATGCCTCCCCGCTGTGGGTCGACTGTGGCTGCGGGTTTCGACCCAGTCCGTAGATCCACACCTGATTCGGTTCCAGAAGGAGCAACGCATGAGTCCTGAGTCCAGGACCCGATCTTCCCTCGGTCCGCTTCCCCGGCGGGCAGGGTGGCTGACCACCGGCACGTTCGCGGCGCTGGCCCTCGTTGTGGCGGGCATCGCGAGCCCTGCCGCAGCCAGTACGTGGGCAGCCCCGGCCGCGGCGGTGACTGCGGCGAGCCCGGCGGACGGAGGCGATGACTGCCCGCCCGACGGGCACGACGGCCATGACGGGCCGCGCGGGGAGGGACCGGACTGGCTCAAGTCCCCGCAGGTGGAGCACTGGGCGGCGAAGCAACAGCACAAGGCCGCCCCGTTCCTCGCGCAGGGCGATGACCACGACAAGTGCAAGCCGGGTGGCCAGGGCCCGACCGGCCCGACGGGCCCGCAGGGTCCGACGGGTCCGCAGGGCCCGGCCGGTGCGACGGGTGCCACGGGTCCGCAGGGTCCGACCGGACCTGGCGGCGGGGCGACCGGTCCGACGGGTCCGCAGGGTCCGGCCGGCGCGACGGGTGCGACGGGTGCGTCGGGTGCGTCGGGTCCGCAGGGTCCGGCCGGTGCCGACGGTACCGACGGCGCGGACGGTGCGGACGGTGCGACGGGTGCGACGGGTCCGCAGGGTCCGACCGGACCTGGCGGCGGGGCGACCGGTCCGACGGGTCCGCAGGGTCCGCAGGGTCCGGCCGGCGCCGACGGTACCGACGGCGCGGACGGTGCGACGGGTCCGCAGGGTCCGCAGGGTCCGGCCGGCGCCGACGGCGCCGACGGCGCGGACGGTGCGACGGGCGCGACGGGTCCTGCCGGTCCCGCCACCTGCAGTGACGTCGACGCCTACGAGCCCAGCAACTCCAGCGAGGTCAAGGCCGTTCTGACCGACGGTCAGGTCGTCGGCGGCGTCCGCTCCATCCAGAACCCGAACAACTGGAACTGGCTGAACCTGACCCAGGGCGTCATGGGTGGGGCGAACCTCCCCGCCGACGCCTGCGCCATCTCCGTGGCCTCCCAGGCGAACGACGTCTCGTTCCAGGTCCTGACCACGGGCAACCAGCTGTACGAGCGCAGGTGCCAGCTCCAGAACAACACCGACACCCTGGTGAACTGCACCACCGGCTGGGTACTGGTCACCCCGCCGCTGCCGCTCACGATGGCCCAGCGTGGCAAGCCGGCCCAGGGCATGGAGGCCCCCATGGACCCCAACCACCGCCGGAAGGACATGAAGTAACCGGCGCCCCGCAGCTGATCGGGGCCTGACCGCTTGTGCCGTGTCCGGGTGCGCCCGGGCACGGCACAAGCATGCCCAGGCCCGGCGGGGTGACCTGATGGTGTCCGTGTCCGTGTCCGTGGCGGTGGTGGTGGTGGTGGTGGTGCGCGGCGTCGCCGGCGCGGCCGTCCAACGGTCCTGCTCTTCACGGACCTTCCGGCAGCGGGACACCTGCTCTACGTGATCCCGTGCCTCGATCGCCGCCGGGCCGACGCACGGTGTACCCCTGACTTTCGGGGCCTGACAGACCAAACGCCTTCGGTGCGCGCCGAGGCTTGGGGGCCTCGGTGCGCACCGAAGGTGGTCAGGCGGGGTCAGGCAGGGTCAGGCTGGGGCAGGTCCGGTCAGCAGGTGGGGATGCGGTTCAGGTTCGCGGCGTAGCGTGCGGCGATCCAGCCGCGGCCGTCGGCGAGCTTGTACCAAACGGTGTTGCCGTCGACCGAGGTGCCGTTGGTCTTGCACTGCACCTGGACCTGGGTGCCGTACTTGATCACGCCGGTCTTCTTGTAGTGCGTGCCGGGGCCGGTGCGGACGTGCAGCTTGTCGCTGACGATGCGGGCCGCGTGCTTGCCGGGCTTGTCGCCCTTGCCGCCGTGGTCCTTGCCCCCGTGGTCCTTACCGCCGTGGTCCTTGCCGCACTTGCACTTGCCGGGCTTGCCCTGGTCGCCCTTCGGACCCCTCGGGCCCTGGTCTCCCTTGGGTCCGGGGCGGCCCGGCTTGCCCTTCTCGCCCTTCGGGCCTTGCTCGCCCTTCGGGCCCGTGTCGCCCTTCGGTCCGCTCGGTCCGCTCGGTCCGCTCGGTCCGCTCGGTCCCGTCGGTCCGGTGTCTCCGCGGTCGCCCTTGTCACCCTTGTCGCCCTTGGGTCCGCCGGCCGGGCCGGTGTCGCCCTTGGGGCCCTGCGGTCCGCTCGGTCCGGATGCTCCAGCCGGTCCCGACGGTCCCGTCGGGCCGGGGTTGCCCGCGTCGCCCTTCGGGCCGGGGGCCCCGGTGTCGCCCTTCGGGCCGCCGGACGGGCCGGTGTCGCCCTTCGGGCCGGGTGCGCCGGTGTCGCCCTTCGGGCCCTGGGGGCCTCCGGCCGGTCCCTGGTCGCCCTTCGGGCCCGCGGGGCCGGTGTCGCCCTTCGGACCCTTGTGGCCCTTGTGGCCCTTCGGACCCTTCGGCCCTTGGTCGCCCTTCTCGCCGCGGTCCCCCTTCTCGCCGCGGTCGCCGCGGTCCCCGCGCTCGCCCTTCTCGCCCCGCTCACCCCGCTCGCCCTGGTCGCCCTTGTCGCCCTTGTCGCCCTTGGGGCCGGGGCGGCCCGGCTTGCCGTGGTGGCCGGGCTCTCCGTCGTGGCCCGGCTTCCCGTCGTGCCCGTCCTCGCCGTCGTCGCCCTTGGGGCCCGTCACCGGGGTGGACACCGCGTACAGACCGGGCGACGATCCCGCCGCCGCCCACTCGCCGCCGTCGAGGGTCGTGCCCTCGGGGGCGTCCGCGTCCACCCGTACGAGTACGCCCAGCCGGGTGTCGCTCTCCGCCGGGAAGGCGAAGCCCGCGCGGGTCCCGGCGTCACAGGTCAGCTGGCGGGCGTTGCCGGAGAGGGTGCAGGGTGCGCCCGCGCGGTCGCCGTTCCAGTAGAAGCGGGCCTCGGGGAAGGTCGTCCGCTCCGGCGCGGTGATCCGGAAGCTGCTGCTGAGCGCCGGATCTCCGCCGGTCTCCGCCACGATCACCACGCGGCCGGTCTTTCCGGCGGCGATCGAGGGGACGTACGGCTGGGAGAACCGGATGTGCGGCGAGCCGGCGGCGAAAGCCGGTACGGCCGGCAGCAGGCAGGTCGCGGTGACGGCCGCGACGACCAGGGCGGCCGACGTGCAGCGGGAAGCAGACAAGGGTGTTTCCTCCGCGAGGAAAAAGCGACGGAACCGGAGGGTGACCGCCGAATGCGGTCTTCCGGTGGACAAAAGTCCCGACACCATTTAAAAGCTGACAATGCGACCCAGTCGGGTGCGACGCGTAACCGATCACTCGGCAGCCGCGTGAATCCCTCCGTCCGCCCGGGCCAGGACGTACGCCGCCTCGCGCGCCCGCACCGCCGCGTCGGGGCCCGGATCCAGCGCGGCGACCACCGTCGCCCCCTCGACCAGCAGCAGCAACTGCTCCGCCAGGCTCTCCCGGCCCCGCCCGGCGACGCCGGCCAGCAGCGCCCGTAGCTCCGCCTTGTGGCGGCGTACGACGTCCAGCACTCCGGCGGGCCCCGCGCCCAGCTCCCCGTACGCGTTCAGGAACGCGCAGCCGCGGAAATCCGGCTCCGAGAACCACCGCGCGAGCCACTCGAAGACCGCCCCGACCGGGTCGGCCTGCCCCGCGACCGCTGCGCGCAGGCTCGCCATCCAGCGGCCGTCGCGGCGCTCCAGATAGGCGGTGACCAGGGATTCCTTGGCCGGGTAGAGGCGGTAGAGCCGCTTGAGCGGGATGCCCGACTCGGCGCGGATCCGGTCCATGCCCACGGCCTGGATGCCTTCGGCGTAGAAGAGCGCCTCCGCGGCGTCCAGCAGGCGGGCGCGGGCGTCTTCGTCGTTCATCGGGGCGGCGGGCATGACAGCAGCGTAGACCAGAACCGCTTGCGCGGAGAACGCTCGTTCTCTAGGCTCGGGCAACGAGGAGAACGACCGTTCTCATGCTCACCCTCATCCAGTCGATGTCGAGAGGTGCCCATCGTGACTGCCGCTCCTTCTTCCGTGCGACCGCCGCTGCCGCCCTTCACCGAGGAGTCCGCCCGCGCCAAGGTGCAGGCCGCCGAGGACGCCTGGAACAGCCGCGACCCCGAACGCGTCTCCCTCGCCTACGCCGAGGACTCCGCCTGGCGCAACCGCGACCGCTTCCTGACCGGCCGCGCCGAGATCCGCGCCTTTCTCGCCGACAAGTGGGAGCGCGAACTGGAGTACAGGCTGCGCAAGGAGCTGTGGGCGTACACCGGCAACCGCATCTCGGTGCGCTTCGCGTACGAGTGGCACGACGCGAGCGGCCAGTGGTGGCGCAGCCACGGCAACGAGCAGTGGGAGTTCGACGCCGCGGGCCTGATGCGCCGCCGCGAGGCCAGCATCAACGACATCCCGATCGAGGAGTCGGACCGCCGCCTCTGAGCCCGAAGGCGGGACGGTTACGCTCCGCAACCCCCTCCCCAGCCCTCGGAGTTATGCTGGCAGGGACCCTTGGGAGGCAATGTGACCGAGCGCAAACCGCCTGGTGTCAGCTTCGAATCCTTCGTGGACCGGCAGATCAGACAGGCCGAGGAGCGCGGCGAGATCGAGGATCTGCCCGGCTTCGGAAAGCCGCTGGCCTCGCTCGACGCTCCGTACGACGAGCTGTGGTGGATCAAGGGCAAACTCCACCGCGAAGGCTTCGCGGTCCTTCCGCCGGCGCTCGCACTCCGCAAGGAGGCGGAAGACGCCCGTGAAGCGGTCAAGGCCGCCCGCACCGAACGCCAGGTCCGCGACCTCCTCACGGAGGTCAACGACAAGATCCGCGCGGCCCTGCGCAGGCCGCCGCCCGGCCCGCCGCTGAAGCTCAAGGAATTCGACGTCGAAGCCGAACTCGCCCAGTGGCGGGAATCCCGGGAAGCCCGCTGATGGTTGTCCCGTAACGGCTGGGCGTTTCGCCGGTGCGGCGAAACGGTTGGCGTGCGGGGTCGACGGGAGCGGGTAACGTCTTTGTCATGTTCTTCCAGAGGCCGATTTACGAGTGAGCGTGATGGGCCCCCGCTGACGTCCTTCGACGCCGCTGCTGCCGCCCGTCCCTCACCGACGCATCCGTAGATCACTTCGCATCATTACCGGGAGAACCCGTGACCGTGAGCAAGAACATCAACAACCCCGTGGGTCAGGGCGGCGGCCAGCGCAAGCGGCAGTCGCGCGCCGAACGGCAGAACAACGGTCCGCACCGCAACCTCGACCGCCAGGGTGCCGCCGACCTGAAGGCGGAGCTGCTGCGCAAGATGCGCGAGAAGGCCGTCGCGGCCGAGGACGCCGGGCAGACGGGCGACACCGCCGCACAGAGCTGACGCACCACCGCCGCAGGGCGGCATCGCACAGGGCAGGGCCCGGACCGCAACGCGCGGTCCGGGCCCTGCTGTCGTCACCGGCATGTCCGTCGTCACAGTCGCAATCTTTAGAGTTCATGAGAACATGTGCCGCACATAGGTTCCCCACAGGTAACACCGGGCCTGCGTCCGTGGACCGATTTGGGGAGCCTTTCTCTCACTGCAGGGTGTCGCCGGTGGCGGCACGGAGGTTTCACATGCCCCAGCCTGGGCTCAAGACCAGACTCGCGGCCCTCGACGGGCTTCGCTTGGTCGCCGCGCTGATGGTGGTCCTGTACCACTACGCAGCTCTGAGTCGCCCCTGGGGCCACGACCCGGTCACGATCTTCCCGACCCTCCACCACTTCGCCCAGTTCGGGTGGCTCGGGGTCGAAATCTTCTTCCTGGTCAGCGGCTTCGTCATATGCATGAGCGTCTGGGGGCGCACGGTCGGCGACTTCGCCATATCGCGGGTCTCCCGGCTCTTCCCGGCCTACTGGGTCGCCGTGCCCTTCACCGCGCTGGTCGTGAAGGCGTGGCCGGAGATCCACTCCATACGCGGCTGGGACGACGTCATCATCAACCTGACGATGCTCCAGGCCGGCAACAACACCCGCAACGTCGACGACGTCTACTGGACGCTCTTCGTCGAGCTCAAGTTCTACGTGCTGATGGCGGTCGTCGTCCTCTGCGGAGTCACCTACCGCAACATGGTCATCTTCTGCGGGGTCTGGACCGTGGCCGCGGCGTTGGCGCCCTCGCTCGGCTTTCCCCTGCTGGCGGCCTTCGCGATGCCCGTGTACGCGCCGTTCTTCATCGCCGGCATCGCCTTCTACCTCATGCGCCGCTACGGGTCGAACCCCATGCTGTGGGGGATCGTCGTGATGCAGCTGCTGCTGTCCCAGCGCTACCTGCACTACCGGATGGAGATCAGCCTGGGCAAGGTCGCGGCCAACCTGCTGCCGACCTGGCCCGTCCGGCTGATCGTGATCGCCGGGTTCGCCGTGGTCGCCGCGATCGCGCTGGGCGCCTTCGACAAGGTGCAGTGGAAGTGGCTGACGACCGCCGGGGCGATCACCTACCCGCTCTATCTCATCCACATGTACATCGGGATGACCCTGATCCACCACTTCCGTAACCAGGTGCCCGCAGCGGTCCTCCTGGTCTCGGTGACCGTACTGATGATGGTCACCGCCTGGCTGATCCACCGGCTCGTGGAACGCCCGCTCGGCAAGTGGCTCCGCAACGCGATGCGACGCGGGGTGGACGACGTACGCCGCAACACCCCCGCCCACAAGCACCCCCGCACCAGCCCCGACACCGAAGCCCTGGCCCTGGCCCCGGCCCCGGCCGCCAGGCGACCGGCAGAGCACGAGGCCCCCGTCACCAGCCGTATCGGCTAGGCAGTCGCCCCCAGTGCGGTCAGGGCCTCGGTGACGCGGTCCGCCTGGTGGGTGGCGCCGCGGAGGTTCGGATGGAGGGCGGTGCAGGCCTCGCCCCGGGCCGGGATGGAGCGGCAGAGCTCGGAGGGCGGGTCGCTCTGCTCGCCCGGCCCGGTCAGGCTGTCCTTGATCCCGTACATCCAGCGCTGCTCTCCGCTCGCGCACACCCCGTGCCCGGTGCTGGAGGAGTACGTGTCCACATACACCGCGCCGCTGCGGCGGGCCTGCTCCCGCAGGAGGGTGTTGAGCCGGCGCTCCAGGCTGTCGAGCCAGGGCATGTCGCCCTTGGTGACGGTTCCGAGCTGGTGCCAGGACCCCCAGCCGCAGCCCGCGGACTCGTCCACGACGGCCGGATACCCGACGACCGCCACCCCGGCGCGCGGAGCGCGCGTGCGGATCTCCTTCAGCAGGGCCGCGAAATCGGCCTCCAGCGCGGTGAACCGGGCGTCGAGCCCCGCGGCGCCCCCGCCCCGGGCGTAGTGATCGGTGCACGGGGTGCCCGTACCGAAAGAGGCCAGGCCGCGCTTCACGCAGGCCTCGACGATCTCCGAGAAGCCCACGGAGTTGCCGCCGGCGCCGACCGTCACGAGATCGGCGGCTGCCGTGACGGCCCCGATCTGCGCCGGCTTTGCGGTCCATCCGCCCGGTGGGGGCACGGATGGTGGCCCCTTCAGCTCGGACTGCGGACCCAGCAGCCCCGCTCTGACCTCCGCGGCGGAGCAGGTGACATCGGTGAGCTTCACCTTCAGCCGCCGCGCGGCCTGGTGCGGATAGTCCTGCTCGGAGCGGCCGCATCCGTCGGTGTTCCAGGGGCGCACGAAGGAAGCGGCGCTGTACGAGTCCCCGAGGGCGACGTAGGAGAGAGGGTCGGCGGGTGCGGGCGCCTGCGGCGCGAGAGCGGTGGCGAAGGCGGCTGCCGTGGCAGCGGCGGTGGTGAGGGCGAGACGCATCATGACGGCGGTTCCTTTGGGTCGGGCGCCGCGGCTCTTCCGCAGCGCACATCACCAAAAGTAGCCGCAATGACTACAGAGAGTAATCCTTTGGCGTTTTGTTCGTTCGATCGAGTGAACAGGCGGGCTATGCCTGCCGGTGGGCCTGGGTGATCAGGTCCGTCGCGACCTCCAGGGCGGCCTGGCGGGTCTCCTCCGGGTCCCCCTCCACGTGCTGGAGGAACATCATCCCCGCGTGGAGGGTGAACAGGGCGCTCACGCACCGCACTTGGTCGGCCAGCGGGGCGTCCTCCTGGCCGGTCCGGAGCAGCTCCACCAGGGCGAAGAGGCGCTTCTTCACCGTCTCGCCGATGCTCAGCTCCCGCAGCGAGGCCTGGTTCTCCTGCATGAAGCGGTACAGCGAGGCGCCGCCCGCCATCGCCTCGCTGTAGCGGCGCAGGACCTCCCGCTTCATCTCCAGCGTGCGCGGCTGCTCCTCCGCCCACCGGATCAGCTCGTCGATCGGCCGGGTCAGGTCGTCGAACAGGCTGATGATGATGTCTTCCTTGGTCTTGAAGTGGTAGTACAGCGCCGCCTTCGTGACCCCCAGCCGCTCCGCGATCTCCCGCAGCGACGTCTTCTCGTACCCCTGCTCTGCGAAGAGTTCCAGTGCGACGTCCTGGATGCGCTGCCGCGTGTCGCCGCGGCGCTGCTGCGGACTGCTGCTGGACATGACTCTCCTCTGGTTACTTACTTGACGCCCGGCTAGTTACGGGTCTACCTTCCCCAGTGTAGTGAACTAGCCGGTCGGCAAGTAAGTCCCAGGGGCCGGTGCGTATGCGCCAGGGGAGTGGAACATGGTGGAAATCAAGAAGAACGCGGACGCCTCGGAGGAGGTGAAGCCGCGCAGCGTACGGGTCGTCCTGATGGCGCTCATGATCGCGATGCTGCTGGCCATGCTCGACAACATGATCATCGGCACGGCCATGCCCACGATCGTCGGCGAGCTCGGCGGCCTGGAACACCTCTCCTGGGTCGTCACCGCCTACACGCTGGCCACCGCCGCCTCCACTCCCATCTGGGGCAAGGTCGGCGACATGTACGGGAGGAAGGGCTCCTTCCTCACCGCGATCGTCATCTTCGTGATCGGCTCCGCGCTCAGCGGCATGGCCCAGGACATGGGCCAGCTCATCGGCTTCCGTGCGATCCAGGGCCTGGGCGCCGGCGGTCTGATGGTCGGCGTCATGGCGATCATCGGCGACCTGATCCCGCCCCGCGAGCGCGGCAAGTACCAGGGCATGATGGCCGGCGTGATGGCCCTCGCCATGATCGGCGGACCGCTGGTCGGCGGCACCATCACCGACCACATGGGCTGGCGCTGGTCCTTCTACATCAACCTCCCGCTCGGCGCCGTGGCCCTGGCCATGGTCACCGCGGTGCTGCACCTCCCGAAGAAGCCCCAAGGGGAACGCCCCAAGATCGACTACCTCGGCGCGGCGCTGCTCACCATCGGCATCACCTCCACCGTCCTCGTCACCACCTGGGGCGGCAGCGAGTACGCGTGGGGCTCCGCCGAGATCATCGGCCTGATCGCCGTCGGCATCGTCTCCATCGCCGGCTTCCTCTACGCCGAGACCAAGGCCGCCGACCCGGTCATGCCGCTGCACATCTTCCGCAGCCGCAACTTCACCCTCATGTCCGTGATCGGCTTCCTGGTCGGCTTCGCGATGTTCGGCGGCGTGCTGTACCTGCCGCTCTTCCAGCAGTCGGTCCAGGGCGCCTCGGCCACCAACTCCGGCCTGCTGCTCCTGCCGATGCTGCTCTCGATGATGGCCGTCTCGCTGATCGCGGGCCGGATCACGACCAACAGCGGCAAGTACAAGATCTTCCCGATCATCGGCGGCGGGCTGATGGTCGTCGGGCTCTTCCTGCTCGCGACCATGGACACCGGGACGAGCCGCCTGATGTCCGGCGTCTACATGGCGGTGCTCGGCGCCGGCCTCGGCTTCCTGATGCAGATCACGATGCTGGTCGCGCAGAACAGCGTCGAGATGAAGGACATGGGCGTCGCGTCCTCCTCGGCGACCCTGTTCCGTACGCTCGGCGGCTCCTTCGGCGTAGCGCTCATGGGCTCCCTGTTCACCAGTCAGGTCACCAGCACGATGACCGACCGGCTCGGCCCCGAGGCGGCGTCCGCGGCGGGCTCCGCGCAGTTGGACGCGGCGAGTCTGGCGAAGCTGCCCGAGGTCGTGCGGGAGGCCTACCAGCACGCGGTGGCCGCCGGTACGCACTCGGCGTTCCTGCTCGGTGCGGGGATCGCGGTACTGGGCTTCGTGGCCGCCTGGTTCGTCAAGGAGGTCCCGCTGCGGGGTGCCTCCGGCGGTGGAGCGGGTTCCTCCGGCGGTGATGCGGAGAAGGGTGAGCCGGCTGTGCAGGCGGCGTCGCTCTCCCACTGACGAGGGTGTGACGAGTTGCGGGCCCGGCCCGGCGGACGAAGGGATCCGCCCGGACCGGGCCCGTCGCCGTGCCGGGGCTCCGCCCCCGGACCCCCGCTCCTCAAACGCCGGAGGGGCTGGAAAACAGGTGGGACGGAATTCGGGACGATCAAGGACCAACGTCCTGGAACCCGGAATTTATGGGCCATTTGGCTGGAACCCCGCATCCCCGGCCGACGTCCTGACCAGTGCGAGCTCACACGGCGGACGTCGATATGGGGAGTTGAGACAGCACATGGGGTTCATGACGCGCACACAGATGCGGGGTACGAAGGCGCGGATCGCCGTCGCCGGAGCCGTGGCGGCGGTGGCCGCGACCGCGTGGGGGGTGACGGCGCTCGTCGACACGGGCCACGACACCCGTCACCAGAACGTCTCCCGGCAGACCGACGACCCGGCCGAGGGAGGCGGCGACGGCGAGCCGCAGGCGCCCGGGAAACCGGGCGGGCAGGTCCCGGACGGCATAGCCCACGCGTCGGAGAGCGGCGGCGACGCGGTCAACATCACCATCGACGACGGACCCGACCCCAAGTGGACCCCGAAGGTGCTGGAGGTGCTGGAGAAGTACGACGTGAAGGCGGTCTTCTGCATGATCGGACCGCAGGCCAAGGACCACCCCGACCTGGTCAAGAAGGTCGTCGCCGGCGGCCACCGGCTCTGCGACCACACGATGGACCACAACACCGGGATGGACAAGAAGCCTTTCCCCTACCAGCAGCAGCAGATCCTCGACGCGAAGAAGCAGATCGAGGACGCCGCGGGCGGCGGGGCCAAGGTGCAGTACTACCGGGCCCCCGGCGGCGCGTTCACCCCTGAGAGCCGGGCCCTGGCCGCCGCCAACGGCATGCGCCCGCTCGGCTGGAACGTCGACACCAAGGACTTCAGCAAGCCGGGCGTGGCCGCGATCGTCAGCACCGTCAAGGCCGAGATCGGCAACGGCCCGACCGTCCTCTTCCACGACGGCGGAGGCGACCGCACCCAGAGCGTCGAAGCCCTCGACCAGGTCCTGGCCTGGCTGAAGGAGCAGGGCCGGCCCACCGGCTTCCCGGTGGTCACCGGCCCCAGCGCCTGACACGCCGTCCGGTGGCGAACGGGTGAGGGTCGACGCCCCGGCGCCGCCCGGGGTGTTCCCTGGTCCCGCACGCAAGCCCGTACGCCCCACCAGGAGGTCTCCGTGGCCATCGCCCCCGGGAAGTTGTCCGACCCCGTCGTCGGCGCCCTCGTCAGCGCGGTCAACGCGCACGACAAGGACGCCTTCCTCGCGCTCCTGACCGCCGACGCGACCATGTCGGACGACGGGACGGAGCGCGACCTCCACGAGTGGATCGACCGGGAGATCTTCGACTCCGGCGGTCACATGGACGTCCAGTCCGAGTCCGACGGCGGCCGCACCCTGACCGTCGGCTACCGCAACGACACCTGGGGCGAGATGCGCACCTCCTGGCGGTTCGTCATCGCCCCCGGCGGAGGCCGCATCAGCCGCTTCGAGACCGGCCAGGCGTAGCGCGCGTCCACCACCGCCCGGCCGGATCCCGTACGGGTGAAAGGGCGCCCGGCGTCGTTCCGGCCCGCCGGAGGGTCCCGTTGGTCCGGGTATGAACCGCACCCGCACCGCCGCCCTCGTCCTCGCCGCCGCCGCGGCGGCCCTCGCCCCGGCCCTCTCGGGCGGCGCGGCCACCGCCGCGGACGGCGCGTCCGCGTCCTACCTCCAGGACCCGAGCGGCGGCGAGAAGTCGATGAAGTCGATGTGGACCAAGGACGACATGCACAAGGTGGAGGCGCAGTTCCGCTTCCACCCCGGCATCCAGTACAAGACCGTCACCCGCCCCGGCCCCAAGGGCGCAGAGGAGTACGAGCGCAAGGTCGGCGACCCCAAGACCCTGGCCTGGGAGCCCGGGTACGAGTTCGCGTGGTCGGTGTCGGATTCGCAGGGGGTCAAGAAGCTGCTGACGACGAAGGACGGCAAGCAGGTGTTCGTCCTGCACGCCGTCCTGCGCGACGCCCGGCGCGCCGGGGTGGCGCAGGTGCACCAGGAGCTCAAGGACCGGCCCGCGACGGGCCGTACGAAGATCCCCGGCGGCAAGCGCATCACCTGTGACACCGGTGTGTACACGGTGGAATGGTCGGTGACCCGCACCGGCTACGGCACCCTCACCGGTTCCCTGCAGTGGGACTCCAGCTGCGAGCAGTACCGCACGGCCTTCACCCCGGAGAACCAGGGCGCGAGCTAGTCGAGCCGCCTGGGCACAGGAGGTGGGCCGGCCGCCCCGCGCGCCTTGTGGGCGCTTGCGGGCGGCTGGGCCTCGGCCTTGGATCAAGGCCGTACCAGCCATGATGCCGCGCGGGGTGGGGCGCGGCAGGGGGCGAAGGTCCCTTTCGACAGGGGCGTTCGGGGGTTTCTCGACGGCGGCGCGGCCGCGCGTCAGCGGGCCTTCTTGGCCTCGTTCGCCTTGGAGGCGATCTCCTCCAGGACGGCCTTCGGGTCGCCGCCGGGGTCCACGGCGCGGCCGATGTTGCGCTTGATGGTGTCACTGATGACCACCCAGGACGGGTCGTTGACCGGGTAGAGCTGCGCACCGCGCAGGGCGTTCAGGAACTGCTGGTCGTTCTTGTCCATGCCCGAGGTTCCGGCCATCGTGCGGGAAGCCGAGACGGTGGACGGCAGCAGGTGGTAGCGGCCGGCGAAGTCCGACAGGTTCTTGTCCCGGTAGACGAACTCCAGGAACGTGCCGATCTCCTCGCGGTGGCCGTTCTGCTTGAAGGCCATCATCCAGTCGGCCACGCCCACGTTCGGCGGGACCTCCCCGGTGTTCAGCATGTCCGAGGCGGGCATCGCGACGGCACCGACCGTGATCCCCTTGGCACGCGCCTCGTGGGCGAGCTGGGGGTAGCCGTTGAGCATGCCGACCTCGCCGCGCTCGAAGGCGGCGAAGGCGTCGGCGCGGTTGAGCTTGGACGGGGCAGTGGGTCCGAGCAGCCCGGGGGTGACCAGGTGCTCCTTGATCCACTTGAAGGTCAGGATGTTCTGCTCGGAGGCCAGGCTGTAGTTGCCGCTGTTGTCGGCGTAGCCGCCGCCGTTGCTGAGCTCCCAGATCATCGCCTCGGCGTGCGCCTCCTCCGGGCCCAGGGGCATGGCGAACGGGGTCTTCACGCCCTCGGCCTTGAGCGCCGTGGCGGCGGCCTTCAGGTCCGACCAGGTCTTGGGCTGCCAGCCGTTCTTGGAGCCCTTCGGGATGACCCCGGCCTCGATGAGCAGCTGCTCGTTGTAGAAGAGCAGGCGGCTGCTCGCCACGAAGGGCAGGCCGTAGAGGGTGTTGCGGACGGAGCCGGCGTCGGAGAGGGGCTTCAGGAAGTTCGCCTCGGCGGAAACCGAGAGGAGTTCGGGCGCGGAATAGAGCTTGCCCTGCGCCGCGAAGTCCGAGTAACCGCCCATGAGGGCCATGTCCGGAGCGTTGCCGGCCTTGACCATGCGGGAGACTTCACGGTCGATGTCGGCCCACGGCAGGAGCTCGACCTGGACCTTGATGTCGGGGTTCGAGGCGGTGAAATCAGCCGTCACCTTGTCCCAGAAAGCCTTGGAACTGGTGTTGGTCGAGGGGTCGCCGTACTCGGCGGCGACGAGGCGGAGGGTGCCGCTGTCATCAGCGCTTCCGCCGGAGCTGCCACAGCCGGCCAGCGGTATCAGCAGACCGAGCACGACCGTGGTGGCGGCCGCGCCGAAGTTTCTTCGTCGCACGGGTGGATTCCCCTGATTTTCTTTTGAGTCCCGTTATTACTTATGAGTTACTCCGGGCTGCGGTGTCCCTCAGTGGCCCGTTGGCCGGAATTCTCTCCTGAGGGAGGGCGGTTGGTTCCATTGGGTCGGCACTTGTGTTCAATGCTCCAAGTGCGGCATTTCAGAATGGTGTTTTCCGATATGTGATCAACAATTCGGACGCGCGTAGACATGCCGAAACGCCCGTTTCCGGCCACGGAGCGCGGCGGAACGGGTGCGAGGGGCGGGAACGGCGGGAGGGGAGTCGCGGGGGGAACGGCGGGGGAACGGCGGGCGAGCGGGCGGGGTCTCAGTCCGCGAAGTCGCCCGCGTAGGGGTCGGGCTCGCCCGTTTCGGGGTTTCGCCCCTCCTGCCAGCGGCGCTGGGCTTTGCGCCAGTGCACGAAGCTGAGGTGGCCGCCGTCCCAGAAGGTGATGCTGACGGGGCTCACGTCGAACTCGTCGGAGCACAGCAGGTGGAGGAACTCGGCCATGCCGTACGGGTACACCGCGAAGGAGTCGGCGGTGTGCCGGCCGACCACCAGAACGGGCCAGCGGTCGGGGTCGAGGTCGGTCGTCAGCCAGCACAGGATGTCGGAGCCGCCGGTGACGCCCCAGGCGAGGATCGACTCCGGGTCCACATCGAAGGCGGCCCGGCCGCCCTCCGCCTCCCAGATCTGGCGGGCGTTGGCCGTCTCCTCCGCCATCTGGGCCGGGTCCCACTGGAGTCCGGGCTTGGGCAGCGGAAGCAGCACGCTCGCCTCGCCGTTGATCGAGCCGGCGCCGAAGCGGCCCATGAAGGCGACGAAGTCGGCGGGGAAGCGGCTGCCCCAGACGGCCTCGGCCGCCTGCCAGTCGATGTCCTCGTCGGCTCCGTGGGTCGCCGGCATGATCTGCTCCAGCGCTTTGATGCGCGCGTTCTCGGTCATGCCGCTCCCCTGCCACCCCAGCTCAACCGCCCCAACCTACCGCCGGTGCAGGGTGGCGCCTAGCGCATGGTGAGACGGACCCGCAGCGGGGACCCGACGCGCAGGCCCCAGGCGGCCATGGCTCCGGCCTCGGCCTCCAGGACGTGGCGGGCGCGCAGCCGGGGGAGGCCGAGCCGGCCGGGGGCCATGGTGGTCAGCGCGATGACGGTGAGCCGGCGGTCGAGGTGGGCCACGTCGATGGCGAAGCGCATCCGGAAGGTGTGCACGCTCGAGGCCGGGGTCAGGAGCATCGCCCCTTCGATGCCGTCCCGCCCGAGCAGGCCGCGCGTGCGGGCCCGGTAGGAGGCGGCCACTTCCAGGGGGACCTCCAGGAGCTCCGGGCGCTCCAGCCCCGCGCCCCGGTCGACGTAGAGCACGCCCCGGCCGTCGTGCCACCGTTCCCTGTTCCCCATGCCGGCCACCCTAGGGCCCGTCCCGCCCGTCGCGAGGTGCGGCGCCGTCGCCGGGGGCCAGCCCCCGGACCCCCGCGCCTCAAACGCCGGCGGGGCTGGATGTGGCCGGCCACCCTAGGGCCCGGCCCGCCCCCGGGTCCGGGCTGCGGCGTCAAGACGGCGCACCCGAGGGGGTCCCCCGGGGGAGGGACGGCGGCAGGTTGGTCCGTACGGGCTCAGGCCGGGCCCCGCAAGGGCTGTGGGGCCGTTTCGGCTCTGCGGAGCGCTCCCGGACGGCTCCGGAGCGTAATCGTGTCGCGGTGGTGCACGCAGCGGGCTTTACGAAGGGTTATGGTGGAACCCCCCCCTCGGGCCGGTCCGTATCCCCCCCACGGACCGGCCCGTTTTTTGTCTCCGCGCAGCGGCCGGCAAAGACGCAGGTCAGCCCCGCTGGGCCCAGATGTTGGCGCCGGGGGTGGACACCGCGAAGGAGTCGATCTCCTTCAGTTCCTGCTCCGACAGCGGTGCGCCGGACAGTGAAGCCACATTTTCTTCGAGCTGCTTCACGCTCGACGCGCCGATCAGCGCCGACGTCATCCGCTCGTCCCGCAGCACCCAGTTCAGCGCGAGCTGGGCCAGCGTCTGCCCGCGCCGCGCCGCGATCTCGTTCAGTCCGTTCAGCCGGCGCACGACCTCGTCCGACAGCAGGTCGGGGTTGAGGGACTTGCCCTGCGTGGCCCGCGAGCCCTCCGGGATCCCCTTGAGGTACTTCCCGGTCAGCAGCCCCTGCGCGAGCGGCACGAAGGAGATGCAGCCCATGCCGGCCTCCTCCAGGGTGTCCAGCAGTCCGTCGTCCTCCGTCCAGCGGTTGATCATGGAGTACGAGGGCTGGTGGATCAGGGGGCGCACGCCCATCTCCCGCAGCAGCCGGGCCGCCTCGGCCGTCTGCTCCGCGGTGTACGAGGACACGCCGACGTAGAGCGCCTTGCCCTGCTGGACCGCGGACGCCAGCGCGCCCATGGTCTCCTCCAGCGGGGTGTCCGGGTCGAAGCGGTGCGAGTAGAAGATGTCGACGTAGTCGACGCCCATCCGCTTCAGCGACGCGTCCAGCGAGCCGAGCAGGTACTTGCGGCTGCCCCACTCGCCGTACGGCCCCTCGTGCATGAGGTAGCCGGCCTTGGTGGACAGGACCAGCTCCTCGCGGTGGGACGCGAAGTCCTGCGCGAAGATCTTCCCGAAGTTCAGCTCGGCCGAGCCGGGGGGCGGGCCGTAGTTGTTCGCCAGGTCGAAGTGGGTGACGCCGAGGTCGAAGGCCCGGCGCAGGATCGCCCGCTGGGACACCAGGGACGTGTCGTCGCCGAAGTTGTGCCACAGGCCGAGGGAGATCGCGGGGAGCTTGAGGCCGCTGTGGCCGGTGCGCCGGTACTCCATGGAGTCGTAGCGCGAGGGCTCTGCCCGATAGGGATTGGTTTCAGTCACGTTGTCCTCCCTATCACGGACTTGTGACAGGACCGAGTTGGGTGCCGGATCCCTCTCCGCAGTAATGTGGCGGTCTGTGGCGGACTTGGGGGGACCACCGCATTCCGCACGGGGGTATCGCTCGGAGGGGCTGGAAGATCGTGAAGCTGCGCGACCTGGTACGCCGTCCTGTGTACAGGCTCTACGCACGCCGGGTGGAAGGCCGCATCGACCATGACGAGACGCCCAAGCACATCGGTGTGATCCTGGACGGGAACCGGCGCTGGGCGAAGGCGTCCGGGGGCACGACGGTGCAGGGCCACCAGGCCGGCGCCGACAAGATCTCCGAGATGCTGGGCTGGTGCACCGAGACCGACGTCGAGGTCGTCACCCTGTGGATGCTCTCCACGGACAACCTGGACCGCCCCGAGGTCGAGCTCCGCCCGCTGCTCAACATCATCGAGAACACCGTCCGGGGCCTCGCCGCCGACGGCCGCTGGCGCGTCCACCACGTCGGCAACCTCGACATCCTGCCCTCCGGGACCCAGAGCGTCCTGAAGGAGGCCATGGAGGCCACCCGCAACGTCGACGGGATACTCGTCAACGTCGCGGTCGGCTACGGCGGCCGCCAGGAGATCGCCGACGCGGTCCGCTCGCTCCTGCTGGAGCACGCCTCGAAGGGCACCTCCTTCGAGGAGCTCGCCGAGATCCTCGACATCGAGCACATCGCGGAGCACCTCTACACGCGCGGCCAGCCCGACCCGGACCTGGTGATCCGCACCAGCGGAGAGCAGCGGCTGTCCGGATTCATGCTGTGGCAGAGCGCGCACTCCGAGTACTACTTCTGCGAAGTCTTCTGGCCGGCCTTCCGCAAGGTCGACTTCCTGCGCGCCCTGCGCGACTACGCCGCCCGCCACCGGCGCTACGGCAGCTGACCCGCCCGGCAGGGCACCCGTACGGCACCTGACCTGCGGGTCTCTGACACCCCCTCGGCACCTCACGGCGCGCCCGGACTCCTCCGTGGCGCGCCGTCCCCGTGTTCCCGTACGTCCGTGCCGTCTCCCGGGGCCCTGCGCGCGAGGCCTTCACCAGGGATTCACCGAGCGTCCGTCATATGCCATGGCATGGCTGGACCCATTCGGGGAATATCCCTTGCAGGTCGACGCCCGATCCACGGGTGTCGAGTCTCAGCGGACGGCATGGGGTCGTCCGCCCGGGAGGCCCTTTGCACCAGGACGCACGTGCGGTTCGCACGGACGGAGTGGAGGGCCGGAAGTCGGCCCGCGCAGGGGTGCCGATGACCGGTCCGGTCTTCATGGCCCGACCTCTTCCGAGGGGGTACGTCCTTCCGTGGTGACCAGCACAAAGAGCCGCCTGCCCGACAGGCGGACCTACGTCCTCGACACCAGCGTCCTGCTGGCAGACCCCAACGCGATCACCCGCTTCGAGGAGCACGAGGTAGTGCTCCCGATCGTGGTGATCACCGAGCTGGAGGCAAAGAGGCACCATCCCGAACTCGGCTACTTCGCCCGTCAGGCCCTGCGCCTTCTCGACGAGTTCCGGGTCCTCCACGGTCGCCTCGACGCACCCATCCCGCTGGGCGATCTGGGCGGCACCCTGCGCGTCGAGCTCAACCACTCCGACCAGAGCGTCCTGCCCGCCGGTTTCAGGCTGGGGGACAACGATTCGCGGATCCTCGCGGTCGCACGCAACCTCCAGGCCGAGGGCTATGACGTCACGGTCGTCTCGAAGGACCTCCCCCTGCGCATCAAGGCCTCCTCCGTGGGGCTGATGGCCGAGGAGTACCGCGCGGAGCTCGCGATCACCGATGCCGGCTGGACCGGCATGAGCGAGCTGGGGCTCTCCGGGGAGCAGGTGGACCTCCTCTTCTCCGAGGAGCGGCTCTACGTACCGGAGGCCGCGGAACTCCCGGTGCACACCGGGCTGGTCCTCCAGTCCGAGCGCGGCAAGGCGCTGGGCCGGGTCACGGCCGACGGCAACGTGAAGCTCGTACGGGGCGACCGCGAGGCCTTCGGGCTGCACGGCCGCAGCGCCGAGCAGCGGATCGCGCTCGACCTCCTGCTCGACCCCGACATCGGGATCATCTCGATGGGCGGCCGGGCCGGCACCGGAAAGTCGGCGCTGGCGCTGTGCGCGGGGCTGGAAGCCGTACTGGAGCGGAGGCAGCATCAGAAGGTGATGGTCTTCCGGCCGCTGTACGCGGTCGGCGGCCAGGACCTCGGCTACCTCCCCGGGGACGCCTCCGAGAAGATGAGCCCCTGGGCCCAGGCGGTCTTCGACACCCTCTCGGCGGTCGCCGGGCGCGCGGTCATCGAGGAGGTGCTGAACCGCGGGATGCTGGAGGTCCTGCCGCTCACGCACATCCGCGGCCGCTCGCTGCACGACGCGTTCGTGATCGTGGACGAGGCGCAGTCGCTGGAGCGCAACGTCCTGCTGACCGTTCTGTCCCGTATCGGGGCCAATTCGCGGGTGGTTCTCACCCACGACGTGGCCCAGCGGGACAACCTGCGGGTCGGCCGGTACGACGGAGTCGTCGCCGTGGTCGAGAAGCTGAAGGGTCATCCGCTCTTCGCGCACGTCACGCTGACCCGTTCGGAGCGCTCCCCGATCGCCGCGCTGGTCACCGAGATGCTGGAGAACCTGTAGGGCCGCCGGCCGGCCCGCACGGGCCGCAAAACAGGTAAAACACCCATAGCGGGAGCGTGAGTTGGCGCCGCCCGGCAAAGGCCAGAGAGCCTAGCCGGGCGGCGCCTTCACGCACAGGGGTTTATCGAAACCGATGGCGACATGCCAGGTGTGACCTTTCCCACGCAACGGAGAATTGCCCTGCGGCGTCGAGGTCCGGCAGAGTCTGTTTTCCGTCAGGCCCCGCATACGGCACACCTGTATCTCCCGTGAGATGCGCGCAGTACCGCTAACTCCACAATCGATCGCCGTATGCCGCCCGGAGCATCACGCGGCACTCCCGCAAGGGAGTTGCCCACGGGCCCGCGCCTCCAGTGACCGCACCACCACGGAGGCCAGTGTCAGGGCACTATTGCGCCCGCGCGGTCACTGCGGACGCTGCTGGAAGGAAACCGTGTGAGCCGGATCTCGGTTCGGGGATTCGCTGTGGCTTCGGCCACCGCTGTCACCACCGTCGGCGCCGTCGTGGGTGTTGCCACTGGCGACCCCGCCTCGAACGATCTCGAGACGACCGCGTCCGGGATGACTCTCCTCACTGACATCCCGGTCGGCGAGCAGGCGCAGGTCCAGAACGCGTCCCTGACGCAGCAGGCCGACTCCATCGCCCACGCCGCCGACACCGACGCCAAGCGTTCGGCGGAGGAGGCCGCCCGCATCCAGGCCGCCCAGGACGCCAAGGCGAAGAAGGCCGAGGCGCAGAAGGCCGCGGACGACAAGGCGAAGAAGGAGCGCGAGGAGAAGGAGCAGGCTGCCAGCCGTACCGCCCCCCGCGACGGATCCGCCTTCGCGCCGCAGGCCACGTACACGGTCGCCCAGGTCAAGGCGATCGCCCAGCAGATGGTCCCGGCGGGGCAGTTCGCATGCTTCTCCAAGATCATCAACCAGGAATCCACCTGGAACTACCGGGCCGTGAACAAGTCCTCGGGCGCCTACGGCCTCGTCCAGGCCCTGCCCGGCTCGAAGATGGCCTCGGCGGGCGCGGACTGGCGCACCAACCCGGCCACGCAGATCGAGTGGGGTCTGAACTACATGAACGACCGCTACGGCAGCCCGTGTGGAGCCTGGAGCTTCCACCAGGCCAACAACTGGTACTAGGCACACCCGGACACGCCGGTACCGGAGCGCGCCCGCGTGCTCAACCTCGAAGAGCCCCGCATCGTCCTACGGTGCGGGGCTCCTCGCGTGTACGGTCTTTCGAGGTGTGCCCCCGGCAGGCGGTCCAGGGGCGGGGGAGGGGAACGAGATGGCGAAGACAGGCTGGCTCGGCCGGCTCGGCAACAGGCTGAGCCACGTGGAGGCCCGGCTCGCGGAGCGGCGCGCCGAGGTCGAGGCCGAGAACTCCGACGCCGCGCCCTCCCCGGCCCAGGCCTCACCGGCCCCCGCTGCCCCGGCCCCCGCTTCCCAGGCCCCCGTTTCCCCGGCCCTCGTCCCACCGCACCCCGCGTCCCCGGGCGCCGAACACGCGGGCTACGCCACCCCCGTGCGCCCCGACCCCGTGTCCGTCATCCCGTGGGGCATGCGCGTCGCCGCCGAGGCGAGCTGGCGGCTGCTGCTGCTCGCCGGGATGCTCTGGGTCCTGATGCGGGTGATCAGCGAAGTCCGCCTGGTCGTCCTCGCCTTCGCCGCCGCCCTCCTGGTCACCGCGCTGCTCCAGCCCTTCGTGGTCCGGCTGCGCCGGCTCGGCATGCCCCGCGGCCTGGCCACGGCCGTCACCGCGATCCTCGGGTTCGTGGTCATCGGGCTGGTCGGCTGGTTCGTGGTCTGGCAGGTCATGGACAACCTCGACCAGCTCTCCGCCCGGCTGCGCGAAGGCATCAACGAACTCAAACTCTGGGCACTGGACAGTCCGTTCCACGTGACCGAGAAGCAGATCAACGACATCGCGAAGAACCTCAGCGAGACCATCGGCACCAACACCGAACAGATCACCTCCGTCGGCCTGCAAGGCGTCACGGTCCTCGTCGAAGTGCTGACGGGCATGCTCCTCGCGATGTTCTCCACGCTCTTCCTGCTCTACGACGGCAAGCGCATCTGGACCTGGACCACGGGCCTGCTCCCCGCGGCCGCCCGCCCCGGCGTCGCCGGCGCCGGTCCGCGCGCCTGGCGGACCCTGACCGCGTACGTGCGCGGCACGGTCCTGGTGGCCCTCATCGACGCCGTGTTCATCGGTCTCGGCCTCTACTTCCTCGACGTGACGATGGCCGTGCCGCTCGCCGTCTTCATCTTCCTGTTCGCCTTCATCCCGCTCGTCGGCGCGGTGATCTCCGGCGTCCTCGCCGTGGTCGTGGCCCTGGTGACCCAGGGGCCGTTCACCGCGACGATGGTGCTGCTGGTGGTCCTGGCCGTGCAGCAGATCGAGGGCCACGTGCTCCAGCCCTTCATCCTGGGCCGGGCGGTACGGGTCCACCCGCTCGCGGTGGTGCTCTCGGTGGCGGCCGGCGGCCTGGTCGCCGGCATCGGCGGAGCGGTGGTCGCCGTTCCGCTGGTCGCCGTCACCAACACCGTCGTCGGCTACCTGCGGGCCTACTCCCGCGAACAGCTCCATCACGGGCTCTCCCCGGTCGGCCCCGGGCCGCACGGTGCGACGGCCCTGGGCCAGGCGGTATCCGACGCGGAGGAGACCCGCACGGGTGATAACGGAGCCTGAGTTCGACGGAGGGTCGTCCAGCCTGCCGGGCCCGGAGGGGCCGGAGGGGCCGCTGGAGCCCCGGACCGACGAGAGGTCCTCGTGGCGGCCCGGCCGCCGCCCGTGGCGGTGGGCGCTCGGCGGAGCCCTGCTCGCCTGCGTGCCGTGGGCCGGCGCCTGGTGGGCCGCGACCCCGCAGGACGACCGCCCGCCGCTGCGGTACGCGCTGCCCGTGAGCCTGTGCGACGAGGCGAAGCTGCCCGCGCTGGCCCGGCTGGCCGAGGCGATCCAGTGGCAGGCAGCCACCCCGAAACTGTTCGAGCACCCGGGAGTGGACCAGGCGTACTGCCAGCTGAGCACCTCGAGGGATCCGGAGGAGGGCCCCGGGCTCCGGCTCGCGTACGAGGTCCAGGCCTCGATGACCCTGCACAAACGGACCGACCCCGCCCCGGAGTTCGGCGCGGATCCCGCGCCCGCGGGCTGGATGGGCTCGAGCGGCGCGGAACCGCGCTCGGTGCCGGGGCTCGGGGAGCGGGCCCTGATGTGGGAGATGGAGTACGAGCAGTCGTGGCGGCTGGCCGTCCTCGACGGGGGTGCGGTGTTCACCGTGGACCTGACCGTGTGGGCGTCCGGCCCGGACGAGGTCGACGGCGACGGCAATCCGATCGCGAGCTCCGGGCCCCCGGAAGAACCGCCGAAGCCCGATTCCGATGCGGTCCAGGCTGCGATGATCGACGACATGCACGGCCTGATGAAGGCGCTGCGCAGGTAGGCGCGGCCGGTGCCGTAGGCGCGGGGGCGCGGGGATGGGGGACACGGGATGATCGGCGAGCCCGAGATCGACGGGGGCTGGGAGACGGCGAGCGGCGCGGAGGGGGCCGCGGAGGCCCTTCCGGGCGGGCCCGAGCACGAGCGCGAGAACGGGGGCGAGCGCGTACGGGGCGCCCGCAGGCCATGGCTGTGGGCGCTGGGCGGGGTGGTGGCGGCCTCGGCGGTGTGGGCGGGCACCCTGGCCGTGCAGGACCGCTTCCCGGACGTACCGCGCCTCGACTACCGGCACTCCCCGGACCTGTGCAAGGAGTTCGAGCTCGGGACGGTCGGTCAGGTGGCCGGCCGGGAGTTCCAGGGACGCGAGAGCGCTGAGGGAGTGTCCCTCGCGCAGGACTGGTCGTACTGCACGGTCTCCACGGAGTACCAGGAGGGGACCATGATGTACGGGGCCCAGCTGCTGGTCGAGCTGCACAAGAAGGGCGACCCGGAGACGGAGTTCGCCACTGGCCCGGGGACGGACCCGGCGACCCGGATGAACACCGACGAGCGCTTCGGGGTGACGGGCCTCGGCGACCGGGCGATGTTCGACCGGTACTACGCGGGCGGCGGATCGCGGCTCATGGTGCTCGACGGAGGGTCCGTCTTCACCCTCACCGTGCAGTGGTACAACCTGAAGGACGGCCAGAGCGGCAGCATCGACGAGAGCGCGATGGACGCGGCGATGATCGAGGACATGCGGGCGCTGATGACGAAGCTGGAGCGGTAGCCGCGGATGCGCGCGCACGCGCAGGGCCCCGCGACCGGAGTCGCGGGGCCCTGTGGTGCGTATGGCGGGGTGTCACTCGCCCGCGAGGGCGGCCTCGGCGTCGAGGGTGACGGCGACGGCCTGGATCACCGAGGCGATCTTGAAGGCCTCCTGGACCGTCTCGCGGTCCACGCCGGCCTTGCGCAGGACCTGCTCGTGCGAGTCCAGGCACTGGCCGCAGCCGTTGACCGCGGAGACGGCCAGCGACCACAGCTCGAAGTCGACCTTCTCCACACCGGGGTTGCCGATGACGTTCATCCGCAGGCCCGCGCGCAGGTTGCCGTACTCCGGGTCGGAGAGCAGGTGGCGGGTGCGGTAGAAGACGTTGTTCATCGCCATGACCGCGGCGGCCGACTTGGCGGCGGTGTACGCCTCCGGCGACAGGGCCGCCTTCGCCTCCGGCTCCAGCTCACGCAGGACGCGCGGCGAGCGCGCCGCGATGGCGCAGGACAGGACCGTGCCCCACAGCTGCTGCTGCGTCAGGGCGTCCTGATTGCCGATGACCGAACCGAGGTTCAGCTTCAGGTCCTTGGCGAAGTCCGGCAGGGCGGACTTGAGGGAGTCGAGGGACATCGCTCACTCACCGGCCAGCAGTGCGCCGGCGTCGATGGTGCTCTCGCCCTTGTTCCAGTTGCAGGGGCACAGCTCGTCGGTCTGCAGGGCGTCGAGGACCCGCAGGACCTCCTTGGGGTTCCGGCCGACGGAACCGGCGGTCACCATGGAGAACTGGATCTCGTTGTTCGGGTCCACGATGAAGACGGCGCGCATCGGGAGGCCGTCCGAGCCGAGGATGCCGAGGTCGGCGCAGAGCTCGCGCTTGATGTCGGACATCATCGGGAAGGGCAGGTCGCGCAGGTCTGCGTGGTCCTTGCGCCAGGCGTGGTGGACGTACTCGGAGTCGAGCGAGAAGCCGAGGATCTGGGCGTCACGGTCGGCGAACTCGTCGTTCAGCTTGCCGAAGGCGGCGATCTCGGTCGGGCACACGAAGGTGAAGTCGAGCGGCCAGGAGAACATGATCTTCCACTTGCCCTCGTAGGTCTTGTGGTCGATCTGCGCGAACTCGGCTCCGGCCTCCAGCGAGACGCAAGCGGTCAGGTCGTAGGTGGGGAACTGGTCGCCGACAGTGAGCACGTGCTCTCCTTGCGCAGAGGAAAGGGACCCTTTTGGGGGCTTTCCGGGGGGTTGGACGTATCTCACATGCTGACACAGCTGCATTGATTGCAGAAATAGCTAGCCTGGTGCCGAATGATCGGAGGTGCCTATCAGTGGCTGTGGGCAATAGAGGAACGAAACAGGCGACGCTCGCCCAGCTGCGGGCCTTCGCCGCCGTGGCCGAGCACTTGCACTTCCGGGACGCGGCCGCCGCGATCGGGATGAGCCAGCCCGCGCTCTCGGGGGCCGTGTCCGCGCTGGAGGAGGCGCTCGGGGTGCGGCTGCTGGAACGGACCACGCGCAAGGTGCTGCTCACGCCCGCCGGGGAGCGGATCGCGGGCCGGGCGCGGGCCGTGCTCGACGCGATGGGCGGGCTGCTGGAGGAGGCGGAGGCGGTACGGGCCCCCTTCACCGGGGCGCTGCGGTTCGGGGTGATTCCCACCGTGGCCCCGTACCTGCTGCCGACCGTGCTCGGACTCTTCCACCGGCGCTACCCGCGGCTCGACCTCCAGGTGCACGAGGAGCAGACGGCCTCGCTGCTGGAGGGGCTGGCCGGCGGGCGGCTCGACCTGCTGCTGCTCGCCGTACCGCTCGGGGTGCCCGGCGTCACCGAACTGCCCCTCTTCGACGAGGACTTCGTCCTGCTCGCGCCGCGCGATCACCCGCTCGCCGGCCGCAAGGACATCCCGCGCGAGGAACTGCGCGGGCTGCGGCTGCTGCTGCTCGACGAGGGGCACTGCCTGCGCGACCAGGCCCTCGACATCTGCCACGACGCGGGACGCGCCGCCGGGGCGGACGTCACCACGACCGCCGCCGGGCTGTCCACCCTCGTGCAGCTGGTCGCCGGGGGGCTGGGCGTCACGCTGCTGCCGCGCACCGCGCTGCGCCTGGAAACCGCCCGCAACGAGCACCTGGCCACCGGGTACTTCGCCGAACCGGCGCCCTCGCGGCGGATCGCGCTGGCCATGCGGACCGGAACGGCCCGCGAGGCGGAGTTCCGGGCCGTCGCCGACGCGCTGCGCGAAGCCGTACGCCCGCTCCCCGTCTGGCTGACGGACTGAGAGCGGGCGCACGGCTTCGCGGATCCCCTGGAACTACTCCGTCCGCAGCCCCTCCGGGCGCATCAGGCGCAGCAGCGGCGGCAGGCTGAGCAGGGTCACCAGGACGGCCACACCTCCGCCGATGCCGATCATCGACAGGACCGCGGTCCAGTTGATCCGGATCGTGGCGCCCGCCATCTGCATCAGCACCGTGCCGAGCGCGAGCCCGACCACCGTCGCCAGGGCCAGGCCCAGGCCGATCGGGAGGGCGGTCTGCCACAGCACGGAGAGGCTGAGCGTGGAGCGTTTGGTGCCGAAGGCGACCAGCGCCGACAGCAGTTGCCTGCGTTCGCGCAGCTGCTCCAGCTGGGAGACCAGCAGGCTGGCGCCGATCAGCATCAGCACGAGCGCGGACCCCACGAAGAGGCCGGTCCGGATGGAGGCGTAGCGGTCGTTGACCTCGGTGGCCTGGATCGTCATGGGGACGGACAGCGGGTCGGCCTTGAAGACGGCGTTGCGGGCCAGCTCCATCGCGTCGGGCACCTTCGGGTCCAGCTTCACGTACACCCGGGAGGACTGGTAGCCGCCCATGCCCTTCGGCGCGGCGGCCGGGGTGACCAGCAGTCCGGTCAGCGTTTCGCCCATGGGGCCCTTGCGGGCCTGCACGGTGCGGGCGTCGGCGGGCACCGTCCAGGCGACCGGCTTGGCGCCGTCGCCCTCGTCCTCCTTGAAGATGTTCCCGGCGAACAGCTTCTCGCCCGGCTTGGCGGTATCGCCGGTCATGCCGCCGGGCGTGCCGCCGCCGGTGATGACGAAGGCGTCACCGTCCTTGCAGGAGGGCAGCACGGCGTACTCCTTGAGGGCGGCGCAGGTGCCGGTCGTCACCGAGATCGCGGTATCCGTGTAGCTCATGTCCGTGCTGCGCCCGGCATTGGTCGAGGACTCGGCGACGACCTGGGTGATGCCCTTGGTCCCGGCCAGGGCCTGGGCGACGGCCTCGCCCCCGCCGCGGGCGCGCTGCATGACGGAGATAGAGGCCCGGGTGGGGTCGTGGCCGGTCTCGCGGGTGTACGAGTCCGCAGTGGAGGCGAAGAGCATCTGCAGGGCGATGGCTCCGGCGACCGCGACGGCGATGCCGTTGACCAGCCGGGCGGAGCTGCCGCTGGTGAGCTGGAGCCGGCGGGCGGCCAGCTGCAAGGAGACCGGGCCCGCGCCGCCGATCCGGCCGACGACCCGTTCCAGCACCCAGGGGAGCAGGACGGTGATGCCGACGAGGAGCAGGACCACGCCGCCCGAGACCTGCCACTGGTTGAACTGCCCGCTGTCGTTGCCCTTGCCGATCAGGGGGGCCAGCAGGCCGAGTCCGGCCAGCGGGAGCAGCAGCCGCCACCAGATCCGGCGCTTGCCCGGAGTCGTCGTACGGACCACGCCGAGCGGCTCGATGACCACGCCGCGCAGGGCGAACAGGGTCACGGCGACGGCGGCGGCCGGTACGGCCACGGCGATGAGCGCGGCCAGCCAGGGCGCCGGGTTGAGGTCGGAGGGGAAGACGCTGCGCTGGTAGAGGTCCATGGCCGGGGCCAGTTGCCGGGCGGCCAGGAAGAAGCCGGTGCCCAGGGCCAGGCCGATCAGCGATCCGGCGGAGGCCTCGCCGGCGGCGATCCGGCGGACCATCCGGGCGTCGGCGCCGACCAGGCGCAGGGCGGCGAGCCGTCGGTCGCGGCGGTCGCCGCCGAAGCGGACGGCGGCGCCGATGAACACGGCGACCGGCATCAGCAGGGCGACGAAGGTGAGCACCACGAGGAGCGTGAGGACGGGGTCCAGACCCTCCGCCTCCAAGGTGCTCTCGAAGGCGGTGACCCGCTGGATGTAGTTGGGCGCTTCCTTCTGGAGCTGGGCGAGCCGGTCGCTGCCCGCGTAGAAGTAGAGGTCGCCGGGGCCCACCAGGCCCGCTTCGCCGATGGTCGCGACGATCTTCCCGTCGAGGCGGTCGCGCAGCAGCTTGCCCTCGCCGGTCTTCATCAGCCTGTCGAGGGCGGGGGAGACGACCAGTTCGCCGGGGCCGGGGAACTTCTTCACGCCCGGGGGCAGCGGGGCGTCCGGCCCCTCGGGCTGTACGAGCCGTCCGTCGACCCCGTAGGAGCGGTACGTCTGGTTCACATCGGTGATCAGCAGCGTGTCGGGGCCGGGCTGCTCGGCGGTGGGCGAGGTGAACGTCTGGCGGGCGGCGCCGCGCGCGTCGCGGGCGGCCAGGGCGCTGGGGATCGCGCTGGTGACGAGCAGCAGGGCGACGCCGAGGCCGACGCCCACCCCGGTGAGGAGGGTGCGGGTCCAGCCCTGGCGGCCGCCGCCGAAGGCGAAGCGGGCGCCGAGGCCGAGGTCGCGGAGCCAGACGGCGAGTGCACCCTGCCCGCCGTGCCCGCCGTGCCCGCCGTGCCCGCCGTGCCCGCTGTGCCCGCCGGGGCTGCCGTGCCCGCCGTGCCCGCTGTGGTTCCCGTGACTCATACCGCGCGCTCCATGTCGCGGGACTTGCCGTCGCGTACGACGATCTCGCGGTCGGAGTACGCGGCCACGCGGGTCTCGTGCGTGACGAGGACGACGGCGGCGTTCGTGGACCGGGCGGCCTCGGTGAGCAGTTGCATGACGAGCTCGCCGTTGAGGGAGTCGAGGGCGCCGGTGGGCTCGTCGGCGAAGATCAGCCGGGGGCCGGTGACGAGGGAGCGTGCGACGGCGACGCGCTGGCCCTGGCCGCCGGAGACCTCGCCGGGGCGCTTGCGGCCGAGGTCGTCGACCTGGAGCCGCTCCATCCATTCCAGGGCGGTCCGTTCGGCCTGCCTCCGCTTCACGCCGGTGAGGCGGAGCGGCAGGGCGACGTTCTCGACGCAGGTGAGCTCGGGGACGAGCTGGCCGAACTGGAAGACGAAGCCGAACTCGCCGCGGCGCAGGGCGCTGCGCTCGGCGTCGTTCATGGCGGAGAGCTCGCGTCCGGCGTAGGTGATGGTGCCGGAGTCGGGGGTGACGATCCCGGCGAGGCAGTGCAGCAGGGTCGATTTGCCGGACCCGGAGGGCCCCATGATCGCGACGACCTCGCCCGCGTGGATGGAGAACTCGGCGCCGTCGAGGGCGTGGGTGGTGCCGTAGGTCTTACGGAGGTCCGTGGCGCTGAGCAGAGTGCCGGCCGGGGTCATCGCTGTATCTCCTGGGCGAGCTGGTCGAGGCGGGCGGCGGTGAGTTCGAGCCACCGCAGGTCCGCTTCGAGGTGGAACAGGGCGTGATCGCAGACCAGCTGGTCGGCGAGGTCCCCCTTGCGCTTGCGCTGGGTGAGGATGCGCATCAGGCGCAGGTGTTCGGCGCGCTGGGTGTCCAGCAGCTCCTGGGCGCTGCGGCCGGTGAGGAGGGCGAGGACGACCTTGGTGTAGAGGGTCGACTGGAGGTACGGCTCGGGCTTCTCGGGCTGGGCGAGCCAGCCCTCGACGTCGGTGATCCCGGCGTCGGTGATCGCGTACCGCTTGCGCTCGGGGCCGCCGCCGCTCTCCACCCCGTCGACCTCGACCAGACCGTTCTTCAGCAGCCGGGACATGGTCGAGTAGACCTGCCCGTAGGCCAGGGGCTTGTCGTGGCCGAATCTCTCGTCGAAGGTCCGCTTGAGGTCGTAGCCGTGCCGGGGACCGGCCTCCAGGAGGCCGAGGAGTGCGTGACTGATGGACATGCCGAGGACTATACACGCGGTGTATACGCTCGATGTATACACACGGTGCAGAGATGGCCCGGTCGACAGCAGGCAGCCGACAGCCGACAGCCGACAGCCAACAGCCAACAGCCGGCAGCGAACAGCCGACTTCGTCCTCGGGCTGTGCGGGTGCGGGTCCGTGTGGTGGGATGCGGGCATGGAGGCTGTGCTGGCCAGCTTGATAGCCGTCTCGGGAACCCTGCTGGGTTCGGTCATCACCTTGGCCGTCCAGCGCCGCGCGAGTGCGCAAGCGGAGGCCTTCGCCCGCTCCCGGCAGCTACGACAGGAACGTCTGGCGACGTACAGCGCCTACGCGGGAGCCGTCACGGCGCTCAAGCAGGCCACCGTCGCCCTCTGGTTCCGTCTGGAGGAAGCACCGGACGGCCCCGAGGTGCGGCAGGCGTTCGCGGAGTGCGACCGGCTCGGCGCCGCCGCGGAGAACGCCCAGTTCCAAGTCCGCCTCCTCGCCGAAGACCCCGCGCTCGTCGCTCTCGCCGCCCTGGCCTTCGATGCCGTCGCTCCACTGCGCGCGGCATCCACCAGAACCCAACTGGCCCACCGCGAGCAAGACCTGCAGGACGCCCTCAACGCCTTCATGACCGCGGCCGCCACCCACATCCGTTGAGCCGCAGGGCCCGGGGCGTCCGCGGAGCGACCGGGGGGCCTCAGGAATCCGGTGAGGTGCGGGGGCGGCCCCGCGGCGGGATCGGGCCCGCTCCGCCGGGGAGGCGGCCGGCTTCGGCCAAGGCGCGGCGGAGCAGGAACTCGATCTGCGCGTTGGCGCTGCGCAGTTCCTCGCCCGCCCACCGCGCGAGCGCGTCGTGCACCTGCGGGTCGAGCCGCAGCAGCACCTGCTTGCGGGCCTGCCGTCCGGCGGCCTTGGGGGCCGCCGCGGGCCCCTCGGCCGTACCGGATCCGGCTGCACTGGACTCGGCTGCCCCGGACCCGGCCGGGCCGGTGGGGGCCCGGTCGGCGGGGGAGTCCGTGCCGTCGTCGGGGATCACTGGTAGAGGGTGCCCGTGTTGATGACCGGCTGGGCCGCGCGGTCGCCGCACAGGACCACCATCAGGTTGGACACCATCGCCGCCTTCCGTTCCGGGTCGAGGTCCACGATGTCCTGCTCCGCGAGGCGGGTCAGGGCGAGCTCGACCATACCGACCGCGCCCTCGACGATCTGCTTGCGCGCCGCGACGATCGCCCCCGCCTGCTGCCGCTGGAGCATCGCGGAGGCGATCTCCGGGGCGTACGCGAGGTGGGTGAAGCGGGACTCGATGATGTGGACGCCGGCCGCCTCGACGCGGGCGGACAGTTCGGCGGCGAGCTTCTCGGTGATCTCCTCGGCGTTGCCGCGCAGCGACAGGCCGCCGTCCTCGTGGGCGTCGTAGGGGTACTCGATCGCGATGTGCCGGACGGCCGCTTCGGTCTGGGTCTCGACGAACTCGGTGAAGTCGTCGACCTCGAAGACGGCCCGGGCGGTGTCCTCGACCCGCCAGACCACCACGGCCGCCAGCTCGATCGGGTTGCCGTAGGCGTCGTTGACCTTCATGACGGCCGTCTCGTGGTTGCGGACCCGGGTGGACAGGGGCCGGCGGGAGGTCAGCGGGTTGACCCAGCGCAGTCCGTCGGTGCGGACGGTGCCGCGGTAGCGGCCGAACAGCTGGACCACGCGGGCCTCGCCCGGCGCGACCGTGTTCAGCCCGCCCATGGCGATGAGGGAGATGAGGGCCAGGACGATGCCCGCCGCGATCAGGCCCACCTTGGCGCCGTCGGTCCCGGAGACCGAGCCGAGCGCGATCAGGCCCGCCCCGGCCGCCACTCCCGCCAGGCCGAGCAGCAGCGCGAGCCCGCCGCCCACGCTCCGCGCGGGGAACTCCCGTACGCCGGTCTCGGTACCGCCCGTGGTGTTCGTCATCATCTGCCCCGCTTCGTTCAGTTGCGGCCGCACGAGCCCCTTAGCAAAGTGATATCACTTTTTTGGAGCGGGCGGGAGTCGGGCAACGGGAGCGGTGTGCGGTCCGGCAACCTCCAGGGCTCCGGCTGCGTCGGTTCCGGTGGGGTGGGTGCTCATTGTCACGTCCGAATTGCCTGATATCTCCATTGGTTGGCCGGTTTTTGTCACAGCCTGCGGTGTTAGCTTTCTGAGCTGACGTCGGGGGGTTATCGAGCGGAGCGGGAGCGATGGGCCGAGCAGAAGCGCGAAGGGCGCAGCAGCAGCGCGGTGCACGACGAGCGCCGCGCGGGCGCGGGCGCGGCAAGGGCAGGGGCGGGAAGCCGACCGGCATACGCCGCTTCTTCACCTGGAAGAAGGTGCTCGGCACCTTCTTCGGGGCGGTGCTGCTCGGCATGGCGGCCCTGATCGGCCTCTACTTCTACGTGGAACTGCCGGACCCGAACGCTGATGCGCGGGCGCAGAACAACGTCTACAAGCTCTCCGACGGCACGGTCATGGCCCGCGTCGGCGCGATGAACCGTCAGATCGTCTCGATCGACAAGGTCCCGGGGGACGTGCAGACGGCCTTCATCGCGATCGAGAACAAGTCCTTCTACACCGACCAGGGCGTCGACCTCAAGGGCATCGGCCGCGGCGTGTTCAACACCGTCACCGGCAGGGGCAAGGCCGGCGGTTCGACGATCACCCAGCAGTACGTCAAGAACTTCTACCTGACGCAGGACCAGACGGCGACCCGCAAGCTGAGGGAGCTGATCATCTCCCTCAAGGTCGACCAGGAGCTGTCGAAGCCCGAGATCCTCGCCGGCTACCTGAACACCAACTTCTACGGCCGCAACGCCTACGGCATCCAGGCCGCGGCCCAGGCCTACTACGGGGTCGACGCCGACAAGCTGACCCTGGAGCAGGGCGCGTACCTCGCCGCCGTCCTCCAGGCCCCCAGCCAGTACGACTGGGCGACCGCCGGCCCGAACGGCAAGAAGCTGGTCATGATCCGCTTCAACGGCGTCCTCGACAACATGGTCGAGATGGGCAAACTGGACCCGGCCAAGCGCCAGGGGATGAAGTTCCAGGAGCCGATCAAGCCCAAGGTGGCCGCCGGCTCGGAGGGCCAGAAGGGCTACCTGATCCAGGCCGCCGACGAGGAGGTCAAGCGGCAGACCGGCATGACCGACGGCCAGCTCAAGGCCGGCGGCTGGGAGATCACCCTCTCCATCGACCCGAAGAAGCAGGCGGCGCTGGAGAAGGCGGTCCAGGACGAGCTGGAATCCAAGCTCGACCGCAAGGGCCGCACCGTCGACGCCGCCGTGCAGGCGGGTGCCACCTCCGTGGACCCGAAGACCGGCGCGATCGTCGCGATGTACGGCGGCACCGGGCAGGGCGAGCAGTGGGCCAGCAACGCCCTGCGCAAGGACTTCCAGCCGGGCTCGACCTTCAAGCCGGTCGTGCTCGCCGCCGCCCTGGAGCGCAAGTCGGTCACGCAGGACGAGAGGCCGATCACGCCCAACACCCTCTACGACGGCACCAGCAAGCGCCCGGTGGTCGGCAGCGACACCCCGTTCAACCCGCAGAACCAGGACGACCGCGACTACGGCGACCCGATGATGACGGTGCAGTCCGCCACCAACTCCTCGGTGAACTCCGTGTACGCCCAGATGATCGTGGACGTCGGGCCGAAGAACGCGAAGACGACCGCCCTGCAACTCGGCATGAAGGACCGCGACGGCTGGCCCGAGGACAGGCCGGCCATGTCGCTCGGCACCATGAGCGCCGACACCGTGGAGATGGCCGGCGTCTACGCCACCTTCGACAACCACGGCAAGAAGGTCACGCCGAGCATCGTCAAGTCCGCCAAGCACGCGGGCCGCGAGTACAAGGCGGTCCGCGCGGTCGGCGACCAGGCCATCAGCCGCAAGACCGCCGACACCGTCACCAAGGTCCTCACCGGCGTCGTCGAGGACGGCTCCGGCAAGGCCGTGAGGAGCTCGGCCTACGAGGCCGCGGGCAAGACCGGCACCACCGAGAGGAACGTGGCCGCCTGGTTCACCGGGTTCACGCCCGAACTCGTCACCGTCGTCGCGATGTTCGGAGACGATCCCGTCACCCACAAGCAGACCAGCCTGACCGGTACCGCCGGCGGCGGACGCGCGGGCGGCTCCAGCTTCCCGGCCGCGATCTGGAAGGAGTACACCCTCGCCGCGCTCCAGGGCGGCAACACGGGCTCCTTCGACCTGGAGGAGGCGGACATGGGCAAGGTCCAGTCGCCGAGCACCAGCAGCTCCCCGTCGAGCTCGCCGAGCGGCACTCCGTCGTCGAGCAAGTCGCCGAGCGGCACTCCGTCGTCGAGCAAGTCGCCGAGCGGCACCCCGTCGTCGAGCAAGTCGCCGAGCGGCACCCCGTCGTCGAGCAAGTCGCCGAGCAGCACCCCGTCGCCGTCGAAGTCGAGCTCGTCGAAGCCCTCGTCGCCGCCGAACCGGGAGCCCGAACGGTAAGCAGCACCGCAGGACCCGGCCTGGACCCGGACCCGGATCAGGGTCCGGATCCGGGTCCGGATCCGTAGACACCACTGCCCCGCGGCTTCGTGCCGGCGGGGCAGTGGTGCGTACGGGGCCGGGTGGCGGCCCCGTCAGCGGCGGTCCGGGGCTCCCGGTGTGCCCGGCGCGCCCGGTGCGGGCGGCAGCGCGAGCTCGAACCAGACCACCTTGCCGCTGCTCAGCCGGGTGGCACCCCAGCGGCGGGCCATCCGGTTGACCAGGAACAGGCCGCGGCCGCCCTCGTCGTCGTCGCGGGCCCGGCGCTGGCGCGGCAGCTGCGGGGAGTCGTCGCCGACCTCGCAGCGCAGCACGTCCGTCCGCAGGAGCCGTAGGGTCACGGGCCGCTCGGCGTACCGCACGGCATTCGTCACGACCTCGCTGACCAGCAGCTCCAGCGAGTCCTCCAGCTCCTCCAGCCCCCAGCGCGCCAGCGCGCGGCGGGCGAACCGGCGGGCCCGGCCCGGAGCGGTCTCCTCCGGGTCCAGGAACCAGTACGCCACGTCGCTGGGCGCGATCCCGTCGAAGCGGGCCGCGAGCAGCGCGATGTCGTCGTCCCGGTCACCGGGACCGAGCATGTCCAGGATGTCGTCGCACAGGGCCTCCAGCGGCGGCGGGTGGTCCAGGCCCGTCAGCTGCGCGGTGGTGGCGAGCCGTTCGCGGAGCTGCTCGATGCCGGTCCAGACGTCCCGCAGCCGGGACTCGACGAGACCGTCGGTGTACAGCACGAGGGTGGCCCCGGCCGGGGCGTCCAGCTCCACGGCCTCGAAGTCCACGCCGCCGACGCCGATGGGGGCGCCCGGGGGTACGCGCAGCACCTCGGCGCGGCCGCCCAGGTGCAGCAGGACCGGCGGCGGGTGGCCGGCGTTGGCGATGGTGATCCGGTGCGACACCGGGTCGTAGACGGCGTAGAGGCAGGTGGCCATCCGGTCGGAGCCCAGGCGCTGCGCCTGCTCGTCCAGGTGGTGCAGGACCTCGGCGGGCGGCAGGTCGAGCTGCGCCAGCGTCTGGGCCGTCGTACGGAGCTGTCCCATGATCGCGGCGGAGGTCATGGAGTGGCCCATGACGTCGCCGACGACGAGCGCGACCCGGCTGCCGGGCAGGGGTATGGCGTCGTACCAGTCGCCGCCGACCCGGGCCGTCTCGGCGGCGGGCAGGTAGCGGCTGGCGAGGCGCACCCCGGTGGGCTGGGGAAGGCTGTCGGGCAGCATCGTGCGCTGGAGCTCGTCGGCGATGTAGGCCTCGCGGCCGTAGAGCACGGCCTTGTCGATGCCCAGCGCGGTGTGGGTGGCCAGCTGCGCGGCGACCAGCAGGTCGTTCGTCTCGAAGGCCGGCCGCTCCGGGGTGCGCAGGAACACCGCCGCGCCGATGACGCGGCGGCGGCCCCGCAGCGGGGCGAGGATGGCCCGCTGGCCGCGCGGGACCGGGTGGTCGGCGCCCAGCAGCTCCGGCAGGGCGGCGCGGGCGGCGGCAGAGGACCCGAAGACGGGTCGTACGCCGCGCAGCACCTCGGCCAGCGCCCCGCCGGGGCGGATCTCGCACAGCTCGGCCGCGGGCAGGTCACCCTGCGGGCCGACCAGGGCGAGCTGGCTGAAGTCGAGCTCGCCGTCGGGGGTCATCGCGCCGGCGATGCCGGCTCCTGCGGCCGCTGTCGCTGCCGCTCCGGTGAACTCGTCGATCGGCCGGAGCCGGTCGGTTCGGCGGAGCCTTAAAACGACCGGTCCGACGGGCCGCTCGTCGCCGACGGGGAGGGGATCGCGCAGGTAGACGAGGATGGCGTCGGAGAAGGTGGGCACGGTGGCCCGGCACAGGCCGAGCACGATCTCGTCGAGGTCGATCCCGCGCGCGATCCGCCGGGTGGCGGCTCCGACGAACCGCAGCCGGTCGCCTTCCCGCCGCGCGATGGTCGCGTCGACCCCGATGCCGCTGACCGGTCCGGACGCGGAGCCGGACCCGCCGGCGCCCTGTCCGAACGCGGTGCCGGGCCGGCCCGTCCCGCGGGCGGCTTCGCCGTCGCGGGTGCGCGCGCTGCCGGCCTCGGCGGCCGCGGCCGCGTCACGGCCGGCCCCGTCACGGCCGGCCCGGACCCGGGCCGCGCCCTGGCCGGGGGCGGCATCGGCATCGCCGGGCTCCGCGGCCCCGTCGGAGGCGGACGGCGCCTCCGCCGTGGCGCGGGGACGGGGCAGGTCCGCCGCCTGGGGCTGCGCATGCGTGCGCACGGCCTCGGCCGCCGGGAGCGGGGCCTTGCCGTGGCCCAGTTCCTCCGTGCCGTGGCCGGGCTCATCCGTCCGACCGCCGGAGGCAACCGGCTGGGGGCCCTCCTGAGAGGTGGGGTACTCCGTCACGCGTGGCATTCCGTCCGTTTGCGCTCGATGTGCGCTGCACTCAACTCGGTCAGTCGCGGTATACCCGCTCAGCGGCGGGGACACCATCACCCCGCGTTTCCGCGTCCCGCTCGTTACCTCTCGCTATCGCGTCGGCCTAGGTCAAATGCTGTTCCGCTGGCGGCATTTGACCGCCGACGCCCCGGCGGAGGACGATCCTACGATTGCCCCCCGGGGGCGCATCAAGGGTCTCATGAGGTCATATGCGCCGGAGTGCGGTCCCAGTCCTCCGGCAGGGCCGGTACGCCCCAGGCCGGGTCCGGTCGCCAATCCTGCCAGCCTTCGGAGAACGGCGGACCCCAGGCCCGGATCACGTCCACCGCCGCACGGCCGGCCGCGCGCACGCGCCCGGCCTGTTCCGGGTCCATCAGACCGGCCCGCTGGGCCTGTGCGAACTCGTCCTCGTCCAGCCACTTCCAGCTTCGGTCCGGGTAGACGGCGATGTCGAGGAAGTGGTCCACGGAGTCCACCCCGCCGGCCCACCGCGACCTGGGCTCCTCCAGATTCACGTACCAGTTCTTGAGCCGCCAGCCCGGCCCCCAGAACAGCCACACCGACCACGGATCCCCGGGCCGTGCCAGCTTCAGCACGCCCCCACCGAACCAGCGTGAGCGTACGGTGGTCCGCGGCGCGGTGTACCGGGTGGCGAGCGGCTCCTCGTGGACCGGGGTCCCGTCGGCGAGCACCGGCTTGACGCACTCCGTCCCGGGGGCCATCCACACCGCGAGCAGCTCGTCGGTGTCGGCCACCACGGTCACGGGCCGGCAGATGCGGACGGCGCCCTTCGCGTCGGGCGCGTGATCGCGGTAGCGCCAGAGGATCTGCTCCCCGGGCGCCCAGCGGACACCCTCCGCGGCGCCCCGCTCCGCGCTCCGTGCCGAGCGCGGTGCCGAGCCCCGTGCCGCGCCCCGTGCCGAGCTCCGCGCACTGCCGCCCCCGCGGCCTCCGGTACCTGTCATGGGCAGATCTTAGGGCTGGGGTCCGGAGGAACGCTGCGCTGCAGGTCACCGAGGTGCCCGGGGGCGGGAAACGACCGGATCCGGACCCCGGGACGGGGCTGCCGCTCCCAGGTCAGGGGCGGGTCATCCGCAGCACGTCCAGTGCTTCGTCGAGCTGCTCCAGGGTGAGGTCGCCGCGGTCCACGTAGCCCGACTCCAGGACGACCTCCCGGATCGTCTTGCGCTCCGCGAGGGACTTCTTGGCCACCTTGGCGGCCTCCTCGTAGCCGATGTACCGGTTCAGCGGGGTCACCACGGAGGGCGAGGACTCGGCGTACTCCCTGGCCCGGGCCGTGTTGGCGGTGATTCCGTCCACGGTGCGGTCCGCCAGCAGGCGGCTCACGGAGCCCAGCAGCCGGATGGACTCCAGGAGGTTGCGGGCCATCACGGGGAGCATCACGTTGAGCTCGAAGTTGCCCGCGGCGCCCGCCACGGCCACCGCCGCGTCGTTCCCCATCACCTGGGCGGCGACCATCAGCGCAGCCTCCGGGATGACCGGATTGACCTTCCCGGGCATGATCGAGGACCCCGGTTGGAGATCCGGGAGATTGATTTCGGCCAATCCGGTGCGCGGGCCCGAGGCCATCCAGCGCAGGTCGTTGCAGATCTTGGTGAGCGAGACGGCGACCGTGCGGAGCATTCCGGAGGTCTCCACGAGCGCGTCCCGGGCCCCCTGGGCCTCGAAGTGGTCCCGGGCCTCGGTCAGCGGCAGCCCCGTCGCCGCGGCGACCTCGGCGATCACGGCCGCGGAGAACCCCGGCGGGGTGTTGATCCCGGTGCCCACGGCGGTCCCGCCCAGGGGCAGTTCGGCCAGCCGCGGCAGCGCCGCGCGCAGCCGCTCGACGCCGTAGCGGAGCTGGACCGCGTACCCGCCGAACTCCTGGCCCAGGGTGACCGGGGTGGCGTCCATCAGGTGTGTCCGGCCGGCCTTGACCACCTGGGAGAACTCGGCGGCCTTGCGTTCCATCGCGCCGGCCAGGTGCTCCAGGGCGGGGATGAGCTCGCCGGTGACGGCGGCGGTGGCGGCGATGTGGATGGAGGACGGGAAGACGTCGTTGGAGCTCTGCGAGGCGTTGACGTGGTCGTTGGGGTGGACGGCGCGGCCGAGCCGCTCCGTGGCCAGGGTGGCGATCACCTCGTTGGCGTTCATGTTGGACGAGGTGCCGGAACCCGTCTGGAACACGTCGACGGGGAAGTGTTCGTCCCAGCGGCCCCCGGCGACCTCGGCGGCCGCCGAGACGATCGCGGCGGCGATGTCCTCGTCGACCACGCCGAGCCGGGCGTTGACGGTGGCGGCCGCGGCCTTGATCCGGGCGAGCGCCTCGATGTGGGCGCGCTCCAGGCGCAGCCCGGAGATCGGGAAGTTCTCCACGGCGCGCTGGGTCTGAGCTCGCCATTTGGCGTGCGCGGGGACGCGTACGTCGCCCATGGAGTCGTGCTCGGTACGGAAGCTCTCGGGGTCGCCCGGGCCGTCGGCGGTCTGCTGGTGGTCGGTCATCTGTGGTGCCTCCTCAAAAAGTTGAGCAATTGTCTTGTTCGGACTGTTCCCAACTCGCCTACCGGCCAGTAAATACCGGTGGTAACACCGAGATCGGGGAGGCGTTCATGGCACGTGCCCGTACACAATCAAGGATCAGGCTCAGATCTACCTTCGCCGCCGTCGCGGCGGCGGCGGCCGCCCTCGGGGGCGTCACCGCCATCACCCCCATGGCCCACGCGGCGACCGCCGCGGGGTCTGCCGGGGCCGTAGTGACCCCCCTCACGCCCGAACTGGAGGCCATCCGGGCCGCCGAGGCCGTCAAGATCTACGGCGACTCCGCGATCCGCCCGCTCGCCGACCGCAAGACCGGCCTGATCTCGCTCGGCGACAGCGAGATCTCGGGCGAGGGCGTCGGCAACTACGACCCCGCGACCAACACCCCGTCCAACCAGTGCCACCGCTCGCCCGACGCGGCGATCCACCGCACCGGCATCGCGGCCGACTACACCTTCAACGCGGCCTGCTCCGGCGGCTACACGGGCAACATCAAGATCGGCGGCAGCAAGCAGTACGCCGACGAGCTGGTGCAGAGCGACAGCCTGGCCATCAAGGCCCGCAACACCAAGATCAAGATGGTGCTGCTGGTCGCCGGGGCCAACGACGACCTGCAGTTCGGCCCGGTCATGACCGACTGCGTCACCCGCTGGGTGCTCAGCCAGGGCACCTGCGAGCCGAAGTACGGTCCGGGCTGGCAGGCGCGCGTCGACGGGCTGAAGCCCAAGGTGCAGTCGACGATCGGCGACCTCAAGACTGTCATGCGCGACGCCGGTTACGCCGACACCGACTACAAACTGGTCGTGATGGGCTACCCCAGCCCGATCGGCCCCGACTTCTACGACAACCCCGACTTCCCCGGCAAGCTCCCCGGAGGCTGCGCCGGCTACGACTCCGACGCCACCTGGGGCCGCAACTACGCGGTGCCCACCTTCGAGAAGGGCATGCGCGCGGCCGCCCTCGCCGCGGGCGCGACCTACCTCGACAACTCGCGGCTCTTCCAGGGCCACGAGGTCTGCATGGAGGACACCTGGGCCCGCGGCCTCTACCTCGACCTCGGGGACCACTTCCCGTGGGACGAGAACACCGCCCGGCAGTCCTTCCACCCCAACTACCGCGGCCACGGCGCCTTCGCGTCCTGCCTGACCCAGCTCTACGCCTCCGGCCTGCGCGAGGCCTCCTGCGCCGACCCGGCGAGCACCGGCACCCCCGTCCTGCAGGCCGGGGCCTGGGACGACCTGTACAAGCCGCTGAAGAACGAGGCGACGGGCAACTGCGTCGACTCCAACGGCGGCGCCAGCGCCAACAACACCAAGATCCTCGGCTGGGACTGCCACGGCGGCCGCAACCAGGGCTGGTGGTACGACTCCGCCAAGAAGTCCCTCCACATCGAACTCACCCACGACCGCTGCCTGGACGCGCCCGGCGCCAACTACGGCAACGGCACCGCGCTGATCATCTGGAACTGCCACGGCGGCGCCAACCAGCAGTTCGTCCGCGACGGAGCCACCTTCCGGCCCACCGCCGCCCCGGGCACGTGCCTGACGGTGGCCGCGGCCCACGAACCGCTGCGCCTCCAGCCCTGCAACGGCTCGGCCAACCAGCGCTTCGCGTAACAGCCCCCGCTAGCACCCCCGCCCCACACGCACCCCTCACACCCACCCCTCACCGCACCCCCCACACCCGGCCGGCGCATCCCGGCCGGGTGTTTCCATGCCCGGGCCCGACCGGGCTTTGGCGGGGGTTTGGGGAAGTTCTGGCCGGGCTCGGCAGCATGGAGAACGTCCAACTCCCACCCAACCTCCCGAAAGAGGTGCATTGAGATGAAGAAGATCCAGATTCGCAAGGCCGGCCCGGTCCGCCTGACGTCCTCCGCCTGCCACGTCTACCCGAACCCCGCCTAACCACATCCGGGCGAGTTCGAGTAGGGGCGCCCCCAGTCACCCTGGGGGCGCCCTCCCCGGCCGGGCCCGGCCGACGAGAGACGGAGCACCGCCATGGCGGAGCCGGCCCACCTCAGCTCTGACGACCTCCCGCTGGTCCTCCATCCACTGGTCTACCTGGAGGACGGCGGCGAGGTCACCATCGGACGCCGCGACACCGAGTCCTACGCGATCTTCCCGCCCGACGGCGCCGCACTCGTACGCCGGCTGCAGGAGGGGGCCACCCCCGCGCAGGCCGCCGACTGGTACGAGGACACGTACGGGGAGCGCGCCGACGTCGGGGACGTGGTCGAGGCCCTGCGCGAGCTCGGATTCGTGCGCGCCGAGGGCGAGGCGGAGACGGCGGCGGAGCCCGTGCGCTGGCAGCGGCTCGGACGGGCGGTCTTCTCCCCGGCGGCCTGGACCGCGTACGCGCTGATCGCGGCCTGGGCGGTGATCACCGTGGTGCGCCGGCCCGAACTCCTGCCCACCCCGGGCGACCTCGTCTTCAGCCACTACTACGCGGTGATCACTGTCGTCCTGTTCGTGGTCGCTGTCCCGCTCATCGCCATCCACGAGATCTTCCACGCGCTGGCCGGGCGCCGCCTCGGCATCCGCTCGCGCACGAGGATGTCGTACCGCTTCTACTTCCTCGTCGTCGAGACCTCGCTGGACGGCCTCGCCGGCGTGGAGCGCCGCAAACGCTATCTGCCGATCCTCGCAGGGATGGTCGCCGACCTCGTCCTGATCAGCCTGGCCGTCATCGCGGCCGGATTCACGCACGGGCTGACCTCGCGCGTGTGCCTGGCCGTGGCCTTCACCACCTTCATCCGGCTGATGTGGCAGTTCTTCCTCTACCTGCGCACCGACATCTACGTCCTGATCACCACCGTGCTCGGCTGCGTGGACCTGCACACCACCTCCGTGCGCATGCTCGCCAACCGGGTCAACCGGCTGCTCGGGCGCACCGGCCGGCTCACCGACGAGTCCCTGTGGCACCCCGTGGACCGGCGGGCCGCCCGCTGGTACTCCTGGCTGCTCCCCATCGGCTACGTCGTCAGCCTGAGCACCTTCCTGTGGGGCGTCGGCCCCGTCTTCCTGGACATGATCTCCGCCTCGTTCGACCGCTTCGGCGCCGGCCACGGCTCGTCCTGGATCCAGCTGCTCGACGCGGCCGTCTTCCTCGTCCTGACCTTCGGCCAGATCGGCTACGCCCTCTGGCTCGCCGCCCGGGAGCGCATGCGCAGCCGACGGGCCCGGCTCCACCACGTCATCGCCTGACGGGACCACCCCCGGCGGGCCTCTGTGAAAGGCAGGCCCATGAGCGGGCACCACTGGATCTGCGCGCCGCACCACCGCGAGCGCGAAACGCTGCGGGCCGGACTCGACCTGCCCCCGCTGCTCGCATCCCTCGACGCGCACCGGCGCCTGCGCGGCCCGTACACCGCCGCCGGTACGCTGCTGCGGCTCGTGGCCCCCGAGGCGCTGGAGCGGCGGCCCGAACTGGCCGCCCGGCACTACATCGAGCTCCAGGAGAGCACGCCCGAGCTGGCCCCGCTCGTGCCGCAGATCACGCACCACATGGAAGAGCAGTCCTCGGCCGGAGAGGTGAGCCGCTACCCGGCCCGGCTGCACTCCCTGCGCGTCGCGCACGGAATCGTGGACTTCCTCCTCGCCGCCCTGGCCGACGACGGGGCCGGGGGCCCGCGCACCCTGGTCGTGGAGAACGTCGAGCACGCCGACGTCACCGACCAGGAGTTCCTGGCCGCCGCCCTGCGCCGGATCCCGCCCGAGCTGCTGACCCTGGTCCTGTGCTCGGGGACGGCGGAGCTGCTGGACCCGCCCGGGTTCCCCTCCCTCTCGCTGCCCGAGGCGCTGGCCGCGCACGCGGAGCAGACGCGGGGCGCCGGTTCCGTGCTTCCCCCCGCTCCCGCGGGCCCCGGGGCGGCCCGGCGGTACGTGGACGGGGACTGCCTGGACGACTCCCCGGCCCTGATCGCGGCCTACGAGGAGCTGCCCGGGGCCGAACGCGCCGCGCTGCACGACCGGCGGGCCGCCGAGCTCGCCGACCGGGCCGAGGAGGGCGAAGCCTCGCTGCGCCTGGGCGCGCTGCCCTACCACCTGATGCGGGGATCCGACGCCGCCGGAGCCGGCGTCGAGGCCCTGCGCGCCGCCCTGCTGCGCTGCAAGTACCTGGGCTTCTACCACATGGCGGCCGAACTGGGGGACGAGGGACGGCGGTTCGTCGACCCGGCCGAACGCCCAGAGCTGTGGTGGGTCTTCATCCGGGAGTCGGGCGTCTGCCTCGCGGCGGCCGGCCGCCCCGACGAGTCCGCCGTCCTCCAGGAGGAGGCGCGCACGGCCACCCTGAACCCCGCGCACCACATGAAGCTCGCCTACGAGATCGGCATGCTGTACGCGCGCCACTACCCCGAGGAGCGGCGCGACCCCCGCCGGGCCCGGGCCTGGGTCAACACCGCCATCGCCCTCTCGGACCTGCTGCCCGACCCCAAGGAACGCGCCTTCTACTCGGTCTTCAACCGAAACGGCCTGGCCCTCGTGGAGGTCCGCGACGGCCGCCCGGACGAGGCACTGAGGCTGCTCGACGAGGGGATCGAGCGCCTCGGCCGGGAACTGGACCTGGGCGAGCGCACCTGGCACCGGGTCGGCCTGCGCTACAACCGGTCCCAGGTCAACAGCATGAGCGGGCGGCTGGAAGCGGCCCTGGAGGACTACGCCGAGATCTTGGACGCGGACGACGACTTCGCGGACCACTACTTCAACCGGGGCAACATCCTGCGCAAACTGGGCCGCGCCGAGGAGGCCATCGCCGACTACGAGCGGGCGCTGTCCCTCGAGGCCCCCTTCCCCGAGGCGTACTACAACCGGGGCGACGCCCGGCTGGAACTCGGCGACACCGAGGGTGCGCTGGCCGACTTCGACCGCACCCTGGAACTTGATCCCGGCCACCAGGAGGCACTCCTGGCCCGGTCCGGGCTGTTCGCCGACCTCGGGGAGGCCGAGGCGGCCCAGGCGGACGTGGACGCCGGGCTCGCCCTGGCCCCCGGCCACGCCCACCTGCTGTGCCTGCGGGGCCGCCTGCTGGCGGAGGCGGGCCGGACCAAGGAGGCGGCCGAGGCCCTCGAAGCGGCGCTGGCCGGCGATCCGGAACTGGCCGAGGCCTGGGCGGTCAAGGGCGAACTGGCCTACTCGGAAGGCGATCTGCCGACCGCCGCCGCCGACTTCGACCGGGCGGTGGAACTGGCCGACCGGCCCGAGTTCCGCTTCAACCGTGCCGTGGTCCACGAGGCGGCCGGCCGGTTCGACCGGGCGGCGGCGGACTTCGACGCGGTGTACGCGGCCACCGGCGATCCCGACGCGAGCGAGCACCGGGACTCCTGCCTGAGCGCCGCCGGGCGCAGCGCGGTCTGAGGCGGGGCACGGCGGATGAGCGTGTGGCAGCGCGAGGAGCTCGCCTCCGGTGTCCCGGCGGGGGTCTTCGCCGAGGCGATGGCACGCCTGGTGTCCGGAGTGGCGGTGATCTGCGCGCGGCGCGGTGACGGGAGCCCCTGCGGACTGCTGGTGTCCTCCTTCAGCTCCTACAGCGTGGCCCCGCCGTCCGTCATGCTGGCGCTCGCACGGGGTTCCCGTACGTACGAGGCCATGGGCGCGCGGGTGGGCATCCCTTTCGGGGCACACCTGCTGGGCTCGGCGGACGAGGCCCTCGCGAAGGTGTTCGCGGGACGCTCGCAGGACAAGTTCGCGGACCTGGCGTGGGACTGGGACGACGGGACGCCCCGGCTCGCGGGCGTCCCGGTGTACCTCAAGTGCCGGGTGGCCGCGGTGTTCCCGCACGGGGACCACGTGGTGCTGGTGGGCGAGGTGGCGGGCTGCGCCGTGGCCACCGACGCCGATCCGCTGGTCTACTACCGGCGCCGCCTGGACTGGCACTTGGGGCCGGGTCGGGGGCCGGGTCCCGACCCGGGGCCGGCGGGGATCGCGGGGACTGCGCGCGGCCCGGGCACCGCGCGCGGCCGGGGCGGATCAGAGCCCGGCCGGCTGGAGGAGCCGGGGGCTGCGACATCGGCCGTGCACGGGAGCGGACGGGTGTAACCCGCCCAGCAGGGCCCGCTGTACGGCCTGCAGCCCGGGCCCCGGCTCGATGCCGGTGCCCTCGACGACGACGCGCCGGGCGCGGGCGAAGGCGTCCAGCGCCTCGGCCCGCCGCCCGGTGCCGGCCAGGGCCAGCATCAGCTGCTCGTGGAACCCCTCCCGCAGCGGGTGGCGCGCGCACAGTTCGGCGAGCTCGGCGACGACCTCCTGGGCCCGGCCGGCGCAGATGTCGGCGCCGATCCGGTCGTGGAGCAGCGCGAGCCGCTCCTCCTCCAGCCGGACCGCGTAGTACGCGGGCAGCCGCGCCGGGCCCAGGTCGGCCAGCGGCCGGCCCCGCCACATCGCGAGCGCCGCCGAGAAGGACTTGCTCGCCGCGCTGCAGTCCCCGGAGGCCAGCAGCCGCCGGCCGAGCGCGGCCAGCGTGCGGCAGAGGTCCAGGTCCAGCTCACCCGGTTCCACGGACAGCACGTAGCCGGAGCCGGTCGTGCGGAGCACCGGGTGGCGGCGCGGGTCCCCGCCCGCGCGGCCGTGCGCCGGGTCCAGGGTCCGGCGCAGCCCGGACACGTACATCTGCAGGGTCGCCGCGGCGGATCTCGGCGGGTGCCCGTCCCACAGCTCGTCGATCAGCATGTCGGCCGAGGCCAGCCGGTTGGCGTGGAGCAGCAGCACCGCGAGCAGGGCGCGGCGCTTGAGCGGGGTCGGCGTGCACGGCACCCCGGACCGGCGCACCTCCAGCGGCCCGAGGAGGAGGTAGCACGGCCCGCCGCTCGCGCCGGTGCCCTCGGACGGTCCCTCGGTCGTACGTCTCGCCTCGTACCGCGTGCCTGTGCTCATGCCCGGTCACCCTCGCCCCCACCACGGCGCTGGTGAGCGCCTGTCCAGTCGTCGGCCAGGCGTGCTCACGGACGGGTCCCCCCGCTCTGCACGCCCCGGCATACGTTCGACGTTCGCCGACGGGCTGTCACGAGTGCGAACCAGCCAACGAGGCGGGAGCGGTGGCCACTACCAGGATTCGAGCTGCTCACGCACCGCGCGGGGCCGGTTGGTGATGATCGTGTCCACGCCCAGCCGGAGGCACAGTTCTACGTCCTCGGGCTCGTCCACGGTCCACACCCGCACCGACAGCCCCTTCGCCTTCAGCCGCCCCACCAGACCCGGGTCCCGTCGTACGAGTTCGATCCCCGGGCCCGCGTGAGTGGCGTACGGGGGCCGCACGGGCCGGACCTTGCGCTCGATCAGGTACACGGCGGGCAGCCCGGGGGCGAGCCGGTGCATCCGGGTCAGCGCGCTGCGGGAGAAGCTCATCACCTCGACGCGCCCGCCGCGGCCGTCCGCGAGCCCGTGGTCCCGCAGCACCCGTACGAGCTCGGCCTCCAGCCGCCCGCCCGCGCGCGTCGGGTGCTTGGTCTCGACGGCCAGCCCGACGGGGTACGGCGCGGCCAGCGCCTCCCGCAGCAGATCCTCGAAGAGCAGCACCCGGGCCCCGCGGTGCCCCTCTCCCTTCCACCGGCCGAAGTCGAGTCCAGCGAGCTCCGCATACGTCATGTCGGAGACGACCCCGCGCCCGTCGGAGACCCGCTCGACCGTCCGGTCGTGCACACACACGAGCCGCCGATCGGCGGTGAGCCGCACATCGCACTCGAGCGCGTCGGCCCCCTCGGCGATGGCCTGCCGGTAGGCGGCCATGGTGTGCTCGGGGTGAGCGTGCGAGGCCCCCCGATGGGCGACCACCCGGACGGCGCGGGCGGTGGGGAGGGCGGAGGTCGCTGTCATTCGGAAATCCTCGCAAACCGGGGTGAACGCGCTGGTGCGGGGTCGTGTCCCCGACGTTAACCGGATGCGCTCCCCGTGCCGGGCAGGGCAGGGTGTCGCCATGCCGGAACCGACGATCGGGACCTTGTACTGCGAGCCCTGCCCGCGCTGTGTCTTCCACGCGTGGCAGCTGATCGAGCGGGGACGGTTGCTGTGGATGTCCGAGTGGGAGTGCGACACCTGCGGCTTCGGCGCCCCGGAGATCTGCAACCGAGACGAGGGCTGGGGGCGGCCCCCTGCGGAGGTCCGCGCGGCCGTAGTGGCGGCCGAGGGCACGGTCCTGCTCCGGGTGGGCGGCGCCGGCGGCGGGCCCCTGAGGGCCTTCCGCGACGCGCTCGGCCTGACGATGCAGGAGCTCCGGACCGCCGTCCGCGACGGCTACCGCGCCACGCCGGTGGAGGCCTGGTACCTGACGGCCCTCCTCCAGGAGTCAGGCGTCTCCGCCCGGACGGCAGGGGGATCCTCCAGCAGCGGACGGATGTGAGCAGTCGGCGCTCAAGCCCTCACGGCGACGGCGAATCGGTACCCTGGCCGGCGCGCCCCATGGAGGAAACCGTGACCACACAGCCTGACCACGGCGCGGCGCTGATCCCGCGCCCCGAGCACAACCCCGAGGCCGTACGTGTCGCCCTCGCCCGCATCGCCCCGCACCGCTTGGCGGAGCTGGAGCAGCACAAGGAGAACGCGCTGGCCGCCGCCATCCGCAGCGGGAAGATCGGCCATCTCACCCACTGGCTCGACTGGTGGATGCGCGAGGTCGAGATCGAACGGCGTCCCGACTTCTTCACCCGCCGCAACGACGCCTTGGCCACCATCCACCGCACCACCGGCAAGGATGCCCTGGGCTTCCGCCCCGCCATGGACGAACTGTCCGCCATCGAGGCCGAGGCCGCGCAGGCGGTGAATGGGTGACCTGGAGGTGGGAGTACGACCCAGCGAGGAGTACGTCACCGGAGGCGCCCCGCCGGCGTGGGCTCATTCCTCGACGGTGCCGAGGAATGAGCCCCATGCTCCGGCGCCGAAGCACAGTACGGGTCCGTGCGGCCGCTTGCTGTCGCGCAGCGAGATCAACCCCTGGTAGCCGTCGGCCACTTCCAGGCAGTCGCCCTGGTCGCCGCTGAACGAGCTCTTTCGCCAGGTGGCCTGGGTGAGGTCTATCAGCCGGCGCTGTGTGTACGTCATGAGTGTCCCCTTGCTCGGCGCAGGATCGCGTCACGCGAAGGATCTACGTCCAGGGCTGCGGCCCGCAACCTGTCGAATGTCGCGCTGTAGGCAGCGCGGTCGGCATCCCGTTCGAGGTAGACGCTGCTGGCGAGGCCCTCCGCGTAGACCACGTCGAGTTCGGACTGTACGGGGAACTTGAGGATCACGAACGGCCCCAGCATGCCTGCGTGTGCCCCGGCCCCGAACGGCAGGACCTGCAAGGTCACATTGGGTTCGTCAGCGGCCTCGGCCAGCCGCATCAGCTGCTTCGCGGTCGTCACGCGTCCTCCTACTTCGCGGTGGAGGATCGACTCGTCGAGGATGGCCCAAAGTGCCAGAGGGTCTTCGCGGCTCAGCGCCGCGTTCTGGCGGGCGAGCCGGACATCGACCAGGGCGTTGACCTCATCGGCGGGGCGTTCAGGTTTGAGGGCCCTGATGACGGCCCGCGCATAGTCCGGCGTCTGCAGAAGCCCGGGCACCAGCACGGTCTGAAAGCTGCGGGCTGCGGACGCTTCCGCCTCGAAGCTGAGGTAGTCGAGATAGCGGGGCGTCAGCACGTCGTTGTACGGCTGCCACCACACCCGGCGCTTCCCTTCCCGGGCAAGGGATTCCAGGGCGGCTCGGGTGTCGGGGTCGTGCACCACGTAGAAGTCGAGCAGGGCGTTGACCTCGTGGGTGCGCAGTCCGCTGCGCCCGCTCTCGATGCGGCTGATCTTCGACGGGTGCCAGCCCATCACCTCGGCAGTGGCCTCTGCCTTGACGGCTTGGCGCTCCCGGATCTTGCGGAGCTCGGCACCAAGCATGCGGCGACGCATGGTGGGGATCGCGGCCACCACTCCCACCCCTCTCTAGCTCGCAACTGCGGACAGTATGCCGCCGAGTTGAGGAGTATCGGATTGATTCCGGCAAGTGCACGTGCACTTCATGTGTTCTGGTTGCACTTCGCGTGGAGAAGGGAGCATTCTGAACGAAGCAGTTGCTCAGAGTGCGTGCACGGTCACCAACTGCTGTCGATGGTGGACCTGGCACGCCTGAAAAGAGAGACCCCCGCGACCGCGCCAACGGTCCGGGGGCATGGCCAACGCTTACTCAGGAGCGTCAACATGGTGAACCCTAACGGGCCCTTGGTCGGGCCGGATGACGGGCCCGTCGTACGCCGCTGGAGCCGCGATCCACGGTGCGTCGGACGGGCGAGGACGGAACTGCGCAAGGCACTCACGGACTGGGGGCTCGCGCAGATCGAGGACGACGCGCTGCTCGTAGTCTCCGAACTGCTGACCAACGCCGGCAGGCACGCGCGGGCCGCTGTCGGCCGGGAGATCGAGACCCGGTACGTACGGCTCCCCGCAGGTGTGCGGATCGAGGTGCATGACGCCGCCCCGGGACGGGCAGAGGTGCTGCCCCCCGACCTGGAACGGGACTACGGGCGAGGTCTGTTCCTGGTGGCCGCGCTCGCAGACCGGTGGGCGGCGGGGGAGCGGTGCGGGCCGGGGAAGCGGATTTGGGCCGAACTCTACGTTCCGGCCGAAGGCAGCTGCCGCCGTGGCGGGTGAGGCTGTCGCCGGGGTGGTGGTGCACAGTCCATCCGACTGGCTGCTGAGTTCGGACCGCTCGGGTGGTGGCGCAGTGGTCGAGATGGAGTGCACGTCGTGCATGGAGGGTTCTGGTCCGGCGGATGACGGTACGGACCCTGGCGCGTGGTCCCTGCGGCACGCGAGCCGCAGCGGCCATACCGGCTTCCGCTGGATCGTCACCGACTTCCACCGGGCCGCTCCTTTGCGCTGAGCTGCGCCGAGTTGGGAGATCTTGCCTACCCGGCAAGGAACCCGTGGATATCGGCTCCAGGGCTGGTTTCTGGAATAAGTCAGTTCTTTCCTTCCTCTCATAGCGATGGGGCTGAATGTTCGCCATGTTGGAGCAGCCAAGAGTTCTCGCGGTCGTGCGTCTCAGTGTCTCCAAGGACGACACAACCTCGCCCGAGAAGCAGCGGGAAGCGGTCGAGCACTGGACTTACGGGCCCGTGGTCAACGGACGGGTGATCGGCTACGCCGAAGACTTGGACGTGTCAGGCGGTATGCACCCGTTCAAGAGGCCGGGACTCGGTCCGTGGCTCACCGAGCGAGCCGATGACTTCGACGTGATCGCTGTGTGGAAACTGGACCGCCTCACCCGGAGGTCCGCGCACTTCTCCGAGGTGTATGAGTGGTGTCAGAAGCGCGGCAAGATCATCGTCTCGGTGACTGAGGGCGTCGACATGTCCACCCCGATGGGCAAGATGTTCGCGCAGATCATCGCCGCGTTCGCGGAAGGGGAGCTGGACACTATCCGCGCCCGCGCGCTGTCCGGGTCGCGGGCGCGTCTAAGTAAAGGGGTCTGGGTCGGGGGAGTGCTGCCGTTCGGTTACCGATTCCAGCGGCAGGAGGGTGGTGGCAAGAAGCTCATACAGGACCCCGAGTACAGCAAGCTTTTGCTGGACATCATCGACAAGCTCAATGGGGGCTGGTCCTCATACAAGATCGCTATTGATCTCAACAGGAGAGGGGTCCTCACCTGGCGCGACCATCTGCGGGTGCAGCAGGGAAACCCAGCGCGCGGTGTCGAGTGGACCTCTAATGCGGTTCTTGTCGCGGTGAAGAATCCCACCGTGGGCGGGGTGTACACCTACAAGGGGCAGATAGTGGAGGACGAGGACGGAGAGCCTGTCCCCATCACGAACGAGCCGATCATGCCGTACTCCGAATGGTCCAAACTCGTCGCACGGCTAAGCTCCAGGAAGAAGGCGATCCGGGCTGCTCCATCCCGCTCCTTGCTCGGCGGTGTGGCGGTCTGCGAAGCGTGCGGGGGCCGGATGTCCTCATCAAAGAGGGTCAAGTCGTCGGGCAGGGTGTATTACTACTACGTCTGCAACGCGATGAACACCGGTAAGTGCAGCCGTCCGGGGCGCGTTCGCAGGGACGATGCCGACCCTGCGGTGAATACGTTCGTGGAGATCGCCCTCGGGGACCTGCCGGTCGTTGAGAGGGCGTCCAATGCCATCAGCGAGACCAAGTCCGAAATGGCGCATGCCAAGGCCCGTCTTGAGCGTCTCGAAACGGATTTTCTCGCCGGCAAGTACGACGCGGAAGGGCAGGAAGAGTCCTACTGGCGTATGCACAAGGCCTTGACTGCAAGAGTGAGCAAGGTGCATGAGGAGCTCGAACGTGCTTCAGTTGCCCCGCGGTTCGTTGACACAGGCCGTACCTACCGACAGATGTGGTCCGGCATGGACGATGAACAGCGACGTGTTTTCGTGCAGCGGCATGAGATCAACATTCGGATCGGTGTGGACTCCGAAGACAGCGCCATCCGGGTCATCAAGGTCTCGATGCCGGGTATGCGTGAAGTGGTGGAAGCCGCTGGTCCGTGGCTGCCGAAACACCTTGCCCGGATCGAGATGCCGACTCTGGAGTACAGGATCAATGCGCGGCGCAAACGCGGGCAGGGGAGTGAAGGGCAGGTGGACTGGGACACGACTGCCTCCGTGCCATTCCGTCCTGCTGGTTGATGCTGCCCGCACCTGCGGGTGCGGGCAGCATAGACCTGACTGAGCCTGCGTTATGAGCCCTGGCGGACCGGGATGCTCAGGAATGTGGGAGACGGTTCCACCGAGCTGAAGAAGTCGTTGCCCTTGTCGTCTACGACGATGAAGGCGGGGAAGTCCTCGACCTCGATCTTCCAGACGGCTTCCATGCCGAGCTCCTCGTACTCCAGGACCTCGACCTTCTTGATGCAGTCCTGGGCGAGGCGGGCCGCCGGGCCGCCGATGGAGCCGAGGTAGAAGCCGCCGTGGGTGCCGCAGGCGTCGGTGACCTGCTGGGAGCGGTTGCCCTTGGCCAGCATGACCTTGGAGCCGCCCGCCGCCTGGAACTGCTCGACGTAGGAGTCCATGCGGCCGGCCGTGGTCGGGCCGAAGGAGCCGGACGCGTAGCCCTCGGGCGTCTTCGCGGGGCCCGCGTAGTAGACCGGGTGGTCCTTCAGGTACTGCGGCATCTCCGCGCCGGAGTCGAGGAGTTCCTTGATCTTGGCGTGCGCGATGTCGCGCGCCACGACCAGCGGTCCGGTGAGGGACAGGCGGGTCTTGACCGGGTGCTGGGTGATCGTGGCGAGGATCGACTCCATCGGCTGGTTCAGGTCGATCGAGACGACGTCCGCCGAGTCGTTGAGGTGCTCGTCCGTGGTTTCCGGGAGGAAGCGGGCCGGGTCGCGTTCCAGCTGCTCCAGGAAGACGCCCTCGGCGGTGATCTTCGCGGTGGCCTGGCGGTCCGCGGAGCAGGAGACGGCGATCGCGATCGGGAGGGACGCGCCGTGGCGGGGGAGGCGGACGACGCGGACGTCGTGGCAGAAGTACTTGCCGCCGAACTGCGCGCCGATGCCGATCTTCTGGGTGAGTTCGAAGACCTGCTGTTCGAGGTCGAGGTCGCGGAAGCCGTGGCCCAGGGGGGAGCCCTCCGTGGGGAGCTCGTCCAGGTAGTGGGCCGAGGCGTACTTCGCGGTCTTGAGCGCGTGCTCCGCCGAGGTGCCGCCGACCACGATCGCCAGGTGGTACGGCGGGCAGGCCGCCGTGCCGAGCGAGCGGATCTTCTCCTCCAGGAACTTCATCATGGAGGCCTCGTTGAGGACCGCCTTGGTCTCCTGGTAGAGGAACGACTTGTTGGCGGAGCCGCCGCCCTTGGCCATGAAGAGGAACTTGTACGCGCCGCCGTCGGTCGCGTACAGCTCGATCTGCGCGGGCAGGTTCGAGCCGGTGTTCTTCTCCTCCCACATGGTGACCGGGGCCATCTGCGAGTACCGCAGGTTCAGGCGGGTGTACGCGTCGTAGATGCCGCGCGACAGGGCCGCCTCGTCGTCGCCCTCGGTGAGGACGTTCTGGCCGCGCTTGCCCATCACGATCGCCGTGCCCGTGTCCTGGCACATCGGCAGGACGCCGGCCGCCGCGATGTTCGCGTTCTTCAGGAGGTCGAGGGCGACGAACTTGTCGTTCGCCGAGGCCTCGGGGTCGTCGATGATGCGGCGCAGCTGCGCGAGGTGCGCGGGGCGCAGGAAGTGCTGGATGTCGTGGATCGCCTCTTCGGCGAGCTTGCGCAGCGCCTCGGGCTCGACCTTGAGGAACGTACGGCCGTCGGCCTCGAAGGTCGAGACGCCTTCGGAGGTCACCAGCCGGTACGGGGTGGAGTCCTCGCCCAGGGGCAGCAGGTCGGTGTACGCAAACTCTGGCATGACGGCAGTCATTCCCTCACTCGGCAGACGGCGCTGACGACCGTTTGGCAGCGCGGTATCCAGCGTAGGACCTCTTCCGGTGGCTTTTGTTGTGAGGTAAGGCTCACTGGCCAGTATCGCGATCTATCGTGTCTCGCTATGCTGGGGCGCGTGGACCTGGAAAAGCAGCCCTCATCCGCGCCGGCCCCCGTGTCGGCCCCCGCTCCCGCGCCGGCCCCCGCTCCCGCGCCGGCCCCCGCGCCCGTCACCGGGCTGCGCGCCTCCGACGCGGACCGGGACCGGATCGCGCAGATCCTCGCCGACGCCGTCGCCGAGGGCCGGCTGACCGCCGAGGAGCACTCGGAGCGGCTCGACTCGCTGTACGCGCTGAAGACGGTCGCCGAGCTGGACGTGCTCGTACGGGACCTGCCCGCGCCCGGCGCCGGCAGCCGGCAGGAGCCCGCGTACGCGGGAGCGCCGGCGGGCGCGCCCGTCGAGACGGTCGTGGCCGTGTGCAGCAGCTCCTCCCGCAAGGGGCGCTGGCGGCCGGGCGCGCACACCCGCGCGGTCTCCGTCATGGGCGACATCAGCATCGACCTGACCCAGGCGGTCTTCGAGCAGCAGGTCACCGAGATCAGCGTGACCAGCATCCTCGGCAACGTCGAGATCCTGGTCCCGGAGAACGTCACCCTGCGCGGCTACGGCAGCGGGGTCCTCGGCAACTTCGAGGTGCACGGCGAGGCGCGCGGCGAGACCGATCCGCAGGCGCCCGTCGTGATCGTCCGGGGCTTCGCGCTGCTGGGCAACATCGAGGCCCGCCCCAAGCTCGGCGCCCGCCTGGTGGACCTGGCGAACAGGCTCCGCAAGGGCTGGGAGGGCACCCGATGAGCCCGACGCGCGGACAGACGTGCGGACAGACGCGCGGACAACTGCCGCTGAAATAAGCCCCTTTGGCCGGTAGGCGCCCGTAGGGTCGGCCCATGGCCGTATCCGAGTGGGACCTTCTTGACCAGGCGTACGCAGCGCTGCGCTCCGTCGCCCTCGCCCTACCGGCCGACGCCCTGAGCGCGCCGACGCCGTGCGACCAGTGGAATGTCGGCCAAGTGCTCCAGCACGCGGCCGGCGACCAACTCGCCTACCCGGGCCGCCTCACCGGCGGGCCGGGACCGGCCGAGGACCCCTTCGCGCCCACCGGCACCCTGGCCGCCGGCCCTGCGGAGCTGCTGGAGCCCGCCCTCGCCGCGGCCCTGAGCCCGGCCGCCCGGGCGCTGGCCGAGCCGCTGCGCGGGTTCGCGTACGGCCCGGCGTTCGTCCCCGCGCCCGATCCGGACGCCGATCCGGCCGGTGCGCTGCTCGCCTTCCTGGGCCGCCGCCCCGACTGGACGCCGTCCGTCGCGTGACGTCCGGGTGACGGGGGCGGGGCCGGGCGGGGTCGCGCGGGGCCGGGCCGCGCGGGGGCACGTTTCGGTCGAACCGGCCGGATCGGCGGCACGCGGTGCATAGGGGGGCGCACAGCGGGTAGGGACAGGTGCGTCGCCTCTCGCTCGCGTATACGTCGTCAGGAGTAGACCGTGCCGCATCCGCCGCGCCAGTCCCTGCAGGTAGCCGCCGTCCAGAGTCTTCAGGGGCGCCCGGCGGCGGTCGTGCCGAAGCCGCGGGTGCCGGCCAGGGAAGAGGACGGCCCATGGCACGCGGACGCGGTGTGCCGGCGTGACGAGGCCGGCCTGTTCTTCGCCCCCTCCAAGGAGCCCACCGCCGCCCGGCTGTCCCGTGAGGACGCCGCCAAGCGGGTCTGTGCCCGCTGCCCCGTGATGGTCGCCTGCCGGGAGCACGCGCTGATCCAGCCCGAGCCCTACGGAGTCTGGGGCGGGCTGACGGCCGCGGAGCGCCGGGTGGTGCTGGCCCGCCGGCGGCGCCGGGCGGTGGAGCTGCGCGAAGCCTCGTAGGCGACGCCGAGCTCCGTGGCGCGCGGTCCCGGAGCCGAGGCCATGAGGACATGCCGAGGCCATGAGGACATGCCGAGGTCATGAGGGCATACGGAAGGGGCGCCCCCGCCGCACGCGGGAGCGCCCTTCCGTGATGCTGCCGTGCCGTCGCCCGTGGCCTACTTGGCGCGGTCGAAGTCGATCGCGCTGTACGCGCGGAGCTTCGAGAGGCGGTGGGTCGAGTCGATCTGCCGGATCGTGCCCGACTTCGAGCGCATGACCAGCGAGGAGGTCGTCGCGGTCTCCGAGCGGTAGTGGACGCCGCGCAGCAGCTCGCCGTCGGTGATGCCGGTGGCGACGAAGAACACGTTGTCGCCGGAGACCAGGTCGTCCGTGAACAGGACGCGGTCCAGGTCGTGGCCCGCGTCGATGGCCTTCTGGCGCTCGGCCTCGTCCTTGGGCCACAGCTTGCCCTGGATGGTGCCGCCCATGCACTTGATCGCGCAGGCCGAGATGATGCCCTCGGGGGTGCCGCCGATGCCGAGCAGCAGGTCGATGCCGCTGTCCTCCGTGACGGCCAGGACCGAGCCGGCGACGTCGCCGTCGGAGATGAACTTGATGCGCGCGCCGGTCTCGCGGATCTCCTTGACGATGCCCTCGTGGCGGGGGCGGTCGAGGATGATCACCGTGACGTCCTCCACGGCCATGTTCTTGGCCTTGGCGACGCGGCGGATGTTGACGGAGACCGGGGCGTTGATGTCGACGAAGTCGGCGGCCTCGGGACCGGTGACCAGCTTCTCCATGTAGAACACCGCGGACGGGTCGAACATGGTGCCGCGGTCGGCGGCCGCCAGAACGGCGATGGCGTTCGGCATGCCCTTGGCGTTCAGGGTGGTGCCGTCGATGGGGTCCACGGCGATGTCGACCTCGGCACCGGTGCCGTCGCCGACCCGCTCGCCGTTGAAGAGCATCGGGGCTTCGTCCTTCTCGCCCTCGCCGATGACGACGACGCCGTTCATCGAGACGGTGGAGATCAGGGTCCGCATCGCGTTGACGGCTGCGCCGTCGGCGCCGAGCTTGTCGCCGCGCCCGACCCAGCGGCCGGCGGCCATGGCGGCGGCCTCGGTGACCCGTACGAGTTCCAGGGCGAGGTTGCGGTCGGGTGCCTCCGGAGAGACTTCGAGCTGGGGCGGCAGGTTGTGCTCGGTCATCGGAGCGCACCTTTCTGTACGGCGACGGCCGGGAGTGAGGGTCCCTGGACTCTATCGGTACGTCGACATATTGAGCAGACCGGGTCACGTATGAGCGCCATATCGGTCAGGTGATTGTCCTGAGCGGACATCTTGCGCTGCCCGTGGCGCGCCACCCCGACCCCGGCGGTGATCGCCCCGGGCCATGCGGGACGATGGTGTCGTGGCAGGTATGAAGGGCAAGCAGACGGTCGTGGACATGGTCCGGTCGCTGGCGGTGATCGGCCTCGTGGTCGGGGGGATCTATTTGGTCATCCCACATGACGAGAAGGCCGATCCGACGAAGGTGGTCGACTACCGCGTCGAAAGCCTCACGGCCCGGCGCGCGGCGCCGTACCCCGTGGCGGTGCCCGTCGGGCTGCCGCCGCAGTGGCGGGCGACCTCGGTCGGGTTCGCGCGCAAGGACGCCAGTGCCTGGCACCTGGGCTTCCTGGACCCGGGGCAGCAGTACGTGGCGGTGGAGCAGTCCGCGGACGCCACGGACAGGTACATCGGGAAGGTCACCCGCAAGGCGCAGGCCACCGGGGAGACCCAGCAGGTCGGTGACCAGGTCTGGGAGCGCTGGGACGGCGAGAAGTACGACGCCCTGGTGCGCCGGGACCAGGGCTACGTCACGGTGGTGACCGGGACGGCCTCCTTCGAGCAGCTCGGCGCGATGGCCGCGGCGCTGGAGTTCAAGCAGGGCTCTTAGAGCGCTGGATTACGCGAAAAGGCCGCCCTCCCCGGGGTTCCGGGGAGGGCGGCCTTTTCGTTCACTGCCTGCGGGGCTGGGCTCAGACGGTCGTGATGACCTGGTCGAGCTCCAGGCGCGGGGAGCGCGGGAACCAGGCGTCCTCGCCCGGCTTGCCGATGTTGACGACCATCAGCGGGGCGTGGTCGTCGTCCAGGAACTCCTTCTGGATGCCCGCGTGGTCCATGCCGTTCATCGGACCGGCGGCCAGGCCGGCGGCGCGGACGCCGACGATGAAGTAGGCGGCCTGCAGGGTGGCGTTGAGCTTGGCGGACTGCTCGCGGACCGGGCGCTCGGAGAAGAAGGCGTCCTTGGCCTGCGGGAAGTGCGGGAGCAGCTGCGGGAGCTCCTCGTGGAACTCGATGTCCGCGGACAGGATCGCGACCAGCGGGGCGGTGGCGGTCTTGGCCTGGTTGCCCTCGGCCATGTGCTTCACGAGGCGCTCGCGGGCCTCGGGGGAGCGGACCAGGGTGATGCGCAGCGGCGACTGGTTGAAGGCGGTCGGCGCGTACTTCACCAGGTCGTAGATCGCCTGGACCTGCTCCTCGGTCACCGGCTCGTCGGAGAACGTGTTGGCGGTGCGCGCCTCACGGAAGAGGAGGTCCTGGGCGGCGGCGTCGAGAACGAGAGACATCGGAAAGCCTTCTTCTGTACGGGACTGCGAAGCGATGTCCAGAGACTACGACGAAAGTAGGTGAAAATTCAACTAAATATCTCCGGGGGTGACCGGGATCACTCCCCGCCGGCCCCCTCCGCCGCCTCGCGCGCCGCCAGCGCCGAGTCCAGCCGGGCGCGGGCCCCCTCCAGCCAGTGGCGGCACACCTTCGCGAGCTCCTCGCCGCGCTCCCAGAGCGCGAGGGAGTCCTCCAGCGAGGTGCCGCCGGCCTCCAGCTTGCGGACGACCTCGATCAGCTCGTCCCGGGCCTGCTCGTACCCCAGCGCCGTATCGCTCTCGGACATTCCCGCTCCCACCTTAACTGTGTAGTACACCGAAATTTGTTGCGGCAGTGTGAAGCCGGCTGCCGGTGAAGCGACGTGCCTACGAGGGTTCTTCGGCGACCCGCACCGAGAACTCCCCCTCCGCCACCCGCGCCCGCAGGACATCGCCCGCCGACACGTCCCCGGGCGAGCGCACCACGTGCCCGTCGGCCCGCTGGAGCACCGCGTACCCGCGCTCCAGCGTGGCGGCCGGGGACAGCGCCACCACGCGGGCGAGCGTGTGCGCCAGCTCCGAATCGGCCCGGTCCAGCAAGTGCCCCAGGGTCCGGCGGCCGCGCGCCAGCAGCGCGTCGACCTCCGCCTCCCGGGTCTCCACCATCCGCTGGGGATGGACGAAGACGGGCCGCGCGAGCGCGTGGGCGAGCCCCCGCTCCTCCCGGTCGAGCAGCCCGCGCACGGCGCGCAGCCCCCGGCCCTGCAGCTGGCGCACCCGCTCCAGTTCCTCGCCGACGTCCGGGACCACCTTCTTCGCGGCGTCCGTGGGCGTGGACGCCCGCAGGTCCGCGACCAGGTCCAGCAGCGGGGAGTCGGGCTCGTGCCCGATCGCCGAGACCACGGGCGTACGGGCCGCCGCGACGGTCCGTACGACCTCCTCGTCGGAGAAGGGCAGCAGGTCCTCCACGCTGCCGCCGCCACGGGCCACGATGATCACGTCCACCTCGGGCATGGAGTCCAGCTCCTTGACCGCCTGGATCACCTGGGGCACCGCGTGCACCCCCTGGACGGCGACGTTGCGGACCTCGAAGCGGACCGCCGGCCACCTGCGCCGGGCGTTCTCCAGGACGTCGCGCTCGGCCGCCGAGGCCCGCCCCACCACCAGCCCGATCAGCTGCGGCAGGAACGGCAGCGGCTTCTTGCGGTCCAGCGCGAAGAGTCCCTCGGAGGCGAGGGACCGCTTGAGCTTCTCCAGCCGGGCGAGGAGCTCGCCGATGCCGACGGGCCGTATCTCGGTGGCCCGCAAGGACAACTGCCCGCGCGGGGCGTACCACTCGGGCTTGGCGAGCACGACCACCCGCGCGCCCTCCGACACGGAGTCCGCGACCTCGTCGAAGACCTGCCGGAAGCAGGTCACGCTCAGGGAGATGTCGTGCGAGGGATCGCGCAGCGTCAGGAAGACCACCCCCGCCCCCGGCCGCCGCGAGAGCTGCGTGATCTGCCCTTCCACCCACACCTGGCCGAGCTTGTCGATCCAGCCCCCGATGAGCCGGGACACCTGACCGACCGGCAGCGGCGCGTCAGCCGACGAATTCAGACCCATGCACGCAGGCTAACCGCCAGGGCTGACACCGGCGTCGGGGCGGGAGCCTTCGTCCTGCGCGCGTCGCCCGCGCTGGGCCACCAGGACGCCCAGGCCCACCAGCAGCCACACCGCCCCCACCAGTTGCGCCGTCCACGAGGCCTCGACGATCACCGCGATGGTCACGGCGGCGCCGAGGACCGGGATCACCAGGTGCCTGAACCAGTTCGGGGCCCCCTCGCGGCGCTTGACCACGAACCAGCCGACCACCGAGGCGTGCAGCAGCGTGAACGCCACCAGTGCCCCGACGTCGACCACCGACACCAGGTGGTCCAGCCCGTCGTCGCGCCGGGCCGCCCACACGGCCGCGATCAGGGTGACCGTCGCCGCCAGCAGCAGGGCCGGGCGCGGGGTGCCGTGCGAGGTGTGGGCGAGCACGCGGGGCAGCCGCCGCTCGCGGGCCATCGCGAAGAGCAGCCGGCCCGCCGCGGCCTGCCCGGCCAGCGCGGCGAAGGCGGCCCCGATGGCCTTGCTGAGGGCGACCAGGTCGTGCAGCCACGTCCCTACGGAGGCCTCGACCGTCGTGTAGAAGGCCGGGCCCTGCTTCCCCGGGTCGGCCGCCAGCTCCGCCGCCGAGAGGGGGCTGAGGAGGGCCGCCAGATAGGTCTGGGCGATGAACAGCACCCCGGTCAGCGCCAGGCAGAACAGCACCGCCCGGGCCACCTTCGCGCTGCCGCCGGTGACCTCCTCGGCGAAGGAGGCGATGGCGTCGAAGCCCAGGTAGGACAGGACCGCCACCGACACCGCGCCGAGCACGGCGGCCGTGGAGAACCCGCCGAGCGAGCCGTCGCCGGTGAAGGGGGAGAGCCAGTCGCGGTGCTCCGCGCCCTGGACCAGTACGGTCACCGCGGAGACCAGGAACACCAGCAGGACCGCGATCTCCATGGCCAGCACGGCGAAGCCCACCCGCGCGGCGGCCCGTACGCCCCACAGGTTGAGCAGCGTGGTCACGACCACCGCCAGGGCCGTCCACACCCACCGGGAGACCTCCGGGACCAGGGCGTTCATGGCGATCCCGGAGAAGAGGTACGCGACCGCCGGGATCAGCAGGTAGTCGAGCATCGCCATCCAGCCGGCGATCAGCCCGGGACCCTCGCCGAGGCCCTTGCGGGCGTACGTGAAGACGGAGCCGGCCTGCGGGGCCACGCGCACCATCTGGGCGTAGGAGAAGGCCGTGAAGGCCATCGCCACCGTCGCGACGAGGTAGACGAGGGCGACGGCGCCGTGCGATTTGGCGTCGAGGGTGCCGAAGACGCCGACCGGGGCCATGGGGGCGATGAAGAGCAGTCCGTAGACGACCAGGTCCCGGAAACCGAGACTGCGGCGGAGCGAGGTGCCGGGCGCGTCGGACGGGCCGCCGGACGGGCCGGACGGGCCGGGCGGCGTACTGGGGTCCGTCGCGGACGCCATCTTTCCTCCGGGAGTAAGGCTGGTGTGGATGTTCGACCCAGTTTGTGCCGAACGGGCGACCCGCGGCCTCCTGGACACCCCCGTACGATGGAGCCCATGACTGCTGACGCCCCCGCTCCCGCATCCCGCCGCGTTCTCCTCGCCGCCCCGCGCGGCTACTGCGCGGGCGTGGACCGAGCCGTGATCGCCGTCGAGAAGGCTCTCGAACAGTACGGCGCGCCGGTCTACGTGCGGCACGAGATCGTCCACAACAAGTACGTCGTGCAGACCCTGGAGAGGAAGGGAGCCATCTTCGTCGAGCGGACGGAGGAGGTCCCCGAGGGCTCCATCGTGATGTTCTCCGCGCACGGCGTGGCCCCCGTGGTGCACGAGGAGGCGGCGCGCGGCAAGCTCGCGACGATCGACGCGACCTGCCCGCTGGTCACCAAGGTCCACAAGGAAGCGATCCGCTACGCGAACGAGGACTTCGACATCCTCCTCATCGGCCACGAGGGCCACGAGGAGGTCATCGGCACCTCCGGCGAGGCCCCGGACCACATCACCATCGTGGACGGCCCGCACGACGTGGAGAAGGTCACCGTCCGCGACGAGTCGAAGGTCGTCTGGCTGTCGCAGACCACCCTCTCCGTCGACGAGACGATGGAGACGGTCGACGCCCTGAAGACCAAGTTCCCGCTGCTCGTCTCGCCGCCCAGCGACGACATCTGCTACGCCACCTCGAACCGCCAGGAGGCGGTCAAGGTGATGGGCAAGGACTGCGACCTGGTCATCGTCGTCGGCTCCAAGAACTCCTCGAACTCGATCCGCCTCGTCGAGGTCGCTCTCGACGCGGGCGCGAAGGCCTCGTACCTCGTGGACTTCGCGAGCGAGATCGACGAGGCCTGGCTGGAGGGTGTCACCACCGTCGGTCTGACCTCGGGCGCCTCGGTGCCGGAGGTGCTGGTCGAAGAGGTGCTGGAGTGGCTGGCCGCGCGCGGGTACGCGGACGTGGAGATCGTCAAGACGGCCGAGGAGTCCATCGTCTTCTCCCTGCCCAAGGAACTGCGCCGCGACCTGCGCGCGGAGGCGGCGGAGCTCGTGGCGGCGCCGGGCGCGGCCCAGGGTGCGGCCCAGGACGCGGCTCAGGGCGCACAGAAGTAGGCATCTCCCCGGCAGGGCGCTCGGGCGGGTCCTTTCGTACGGTTGGGTCCATGGAGATCTTCGGCGTGGACATCGGCGGTTCCGGGATCAAGGGCGCTCCCGTGGACCTGAACCGTGGCGACCTGGCGCAGGAGCGCCACAAGGTGCTGACACCGCAGCCGGCCACCCCCGACGGGGTGGCCGGCTGCGTCGTCGAGGTGGTGCGCCGCTTCGGCTGGGACGGTCCGGTGGGGGTCACCTTCCCCGGGGTGGTCACGGGCGGGGTGACCCGGTCGGCGGCCAACATGGACAAGGCCTGGGTCGGCGTGGACACGGCGGCGCTGCTCTCCTCGCGCCTGGACGGCCGTCCGGTGACGGTCCTGAACGACGCGGACGCGGCCGGGGTCGCGGAAATGGCCTACGGGGCGGGGCGCGGGGTCGACGGCACCGTCATCCTGCTCACGCTGGGCACCGGAATCGGCAGCGCGCTGTTCACGGACGGGCGGCTGGTGCCCAACACCGAGCTGGGCCACCTGGAGCTGAAGGGCCACGACGCGGAGACGCGGGCCTCGGTGAAAGCGAAGGAGGACGGGGACCTGACCTGGGAGCACTGGGCCCGCCGGGTCGGGAAGTACCTGGCGCACGTGGAGATGCTGTTCTCCCCGGACCTCTTCATCATCGGCGGCGGCGTGAGCCGCAAGCCGGAGAAGTTCCTGCCGCTGATCGAGGGCGTCCGGGCGCGGATCGTGCCGGCCGAGCTGCGGAACAACGCGGGCATCGTGGGTGCGGCGATGGCGGCGCGCTCGGCGTCGCAGTAGCCGGCCGGGCCGTCCTCGGGGCCGTCCCCGGGCTGTCCCCGGGCCGTCCCTGCGGGCTGTCCCCCGGGCCGTCCCTGCGGGCCGCCCCCAGGGTCGCCGCTCAGGCGACGCGACGCGGCATCCGGCGGCGGCCGATGAGGACTGCCTTGCGCACCACCGTGATCAGCGCCGCCACGAGCGTGCCGGCGTACAGCCAGCCGGCGTGCAGGGACAGCGCGGACACCAGCCCCATCACCTCGCCCGCGAAGCCGCCGGAGCCGCCCGACACGGGCCACACTCCGGCGGCGAAGGCGATCGGGGCGCTGATCGGCGCGGTGATCAGGTCGGCGGGCCGCACCCACAGCGCGGTGGCGGCGGCGACGGGCAGGAAGAACAGGCCGTAGACGAACAGCGAGGCGTCGAACAGCAGCCAGTCGAGGCCGCCGACCAGGAACATCGCGGCGCAGGCGAAGAGCCCGCCGCCGAGCCCGGTCAGCCGGGGCCGCGGCAGCCGGCGTACCGGTGCGGGCGCCCGCTGGGGGGACCGCTCGGGGGACCGCTCCGCCGGGTGACGTACCGTACGCGCCTCGTATCGCTCCACCCCCCAAAACTAGGCGGGGAGGCCGCCGATCGTGTGCCCGGACACGCGTACATCCGTGCCCCCTCATCGAAAGTAAACTGCTCCTTGGCCCACTCCGGGCCGCCGCCCCCTCCAGCTACGGGAAGTCGCCAACGTGTCGCTCACGATCGGAATCGTCGGCCTGCCGAATGTCGGCAAGTCGACCCTGTTCAACGCCCTGACCAAGAACGACGTGCTGGCGGCCAACTACCCGTTCGCCACGATCGAGCCGAACGTCGGCGTCGTCGGCGTTCCGGACGCGCGCCTCGGCGTCCTGGCCGGCATCTTCGGCTCGCAGAAGCTCCTCCCGGCGACGGTCGACTTCGTCGACATCGCGGGCATCGTGCGCGGTGCGTCGGAGGGCGAGGGCCTCGGCAACAAGTTCCTCGCGAACATCCGCGAGTCGGACGCGATCTGCCAGGTCATCCGCGCCTTCAAGGACGAGAACGTCGTCCACGTCGACGGCAAGGTCTCGCCGAAGGACGACATCGAGACCATCAACACCGAGCTGATCCTCGCGGACCTCCAGTCCATCGAGAAGGCGGTGCCGCGCCTGACGAAGGAGTCCCGCCTCCAGAAGGAGAAGGTCGCGGTCCTCGCCGCCGTCGAGAAGGCCCAGAAGATCCTCGAAGCGGGCGACACCCTCTTCTCCCAGGGCATCTCCAAGGGCACGGAGCAGGGCGATCTCCTCCACGAGCTGCACCTCCTCACGGTCAAGCCGTTCCTCTACGTCTTCAACGTGGACGAGGACGAGCTGACGGACGACGCCTTCAAGGCCGAGCAGAGCGCGCTGGTGGCCCCGGCCGAGGCGATCTTCCTCAACGCCAAGCTGGAGGCGGAGCTCATCGAGCTCGACGACGAGGAGGCGCTCGAGCTCCTGCAGTCGGTCGGCCAGGAGGAGCCCGGCATGGCCACCCTCGGCCGCGTCGGCTTCGCGACCCTGGGCCTGCAGACCTACCTGACGGCCGGCCCGAAGGAAACCCGCGCCTGGACCATCAAGAAGGGCGCCACCGCCCCCGAGGCCGCCGGCGTGATCCACACGGACTTCCAGCGCGGCTTCATCAAGGCCGAGGTCATCTCCTTCGAGGACCTGGTCGCCTGCGGCTCGGTCACCGAGGCCCGCTCCAAGGGCAAGGCCCGCATGGAGGGCAAGGACTACGTCATGCAGGACGGCGACGTGGTCGAGTTCCGCTTCAACGTCTGAGTGACCGCCAGGGGCCGGCTCCTGCGGGAGCCGGCCCCTTCGGTGTACGGCCAAGAGGGGTCAAACCCGACTAAACCAACCAACCCGACGAAGGCGACCAGGGCGAGCAATGGGATTAATAGCGTCAATATGGTCAAGAATTCGACCAACGCTTGGTGAGCACCGTTATCGCCTCGGTCACATCGTCGAGACGGGCGTCGTCCGTCCTTATCACCCTCGCGAGCTCAATGTGGAGAAAACGGAGCTTTTCCTCGGCCGCCACCTGGCCCTGCTCGTTCGAGGTGCCGGACAGCTTGCATTTACGGACATTGGCCCGGCAGACCTCCAGGCCCTCCCCGGTCAGCGCCGCCGACAGGGTCCTGGCCTCGGACACCGCCCGGTCCCCGGCCCCCGTCGAGACCACGGCGTCGAATTCGGGGAAGGACTCGTTGGCGAAGCCGTGCAGCTGCACCCCCGGCAGGCGGCGCTCCATCAGCTCCTCGATCACCTTGTGGAACACCGAGTCCGTCCGGTGCGCGACATCGGCCGCGTCCCCTTCGCCCGCGGTCCGGTGGGCTCCGGCGAGCACCAGCACTCCGCCGGGCGCCCCGCGCAGCACCCGGGCGCCGAGCCGCTCGGTCTCCTGGTCGGCGATGGGGTGCGGGACCTGCACGCTCCAGGTCAGCCGGACGCCCAGATTCACGTACACCCGGCCCCAGCCCCGGTTCGCCGAGCCCGAAGCGCTCGCCGCGTCCGCGACCTCGGCGAAGTCGCGGCCGCTCGCCGTGTCGGTGAAGGCCTGCACGGTGAAATCGACCTCGGCCAGGCGCTTGCGCGCCGCGTCCTCCTTGCCGTCGAGGAGCAGGGCGACCCCTTGGGCGACCGTCCGGCGCTCGGCCGCCGTGGGGACCCGGTAGCCCCCTCGCTCGCCGAATCCCTGGGTGAATGCCGTAATCCGCTTTTCCAGGTCGACCCCGGGGGCAGCCGAAGGTCTGGAATTCACCTGCATTTCGCCCGATGGTTGCCCTGCGGAGAGCGTGAAATACGCCACAATCGCCGCTACGACGGCCATCGCGCACAGAGTTGCCTTAATCGTTATACGTTTCGCGAGGAACGGAGTCATGATCGGATAAAGATAGACCGAGTGAAGATATCCGTCTCTTTCGTCACGCTCCGCACAGGAGCGCTCACCCTGCTCCTGTCGACAGCCCTCGCCGGCTGTGGACTCCTCGGAGACGGGGAATCCGGTGGGGATGCCAAGGGCCGTCTGGCGACGGGGGCCGGTGGGCGTTCCTTCACCGTGGCCTCGGCCGGCGACGTCCTCATCCACCCCGAGCTGACCACTCAGGCCGAGCAGGACGGCAAGGCCAAGGGCAAGGGCGGCATGGACTTCGGGCCGATCATGGCCGGGGTGAAGCCGGTCATCAGCAAGGCCGACCTGGCGATCTGCCACATGGAGCCGGTGCTGGGCAAGCCGGAGGGGCCGTTCCAGAGCTTCCCGGACTTCATCGCGCCGCCGCAGATCACCACCACCCTCAAGGACATCGGGTACGACACCTGCTCGACCGCGTCGAACCACGCGCTCGACCACGGTGAGGGCGGCGTCAGGCAAACCCTCGACGCCCTCGACAAGGCGGGCCTGAAGCACACCGGCTCCGCCCGCAACCAGGCGGAGGGCGCCAAGCCGCTGATCATGGACGTCAAGGGCGTCAAGGTCGCGCAGATCTCCTTCGCCGGCGGGTTCAACGGCCGTCAGGTACCCGCGGACAAGCCCTGGCTGGCCAACAAGACCTCGCTGGACGCCATCTCGGCCGCCGAGAAGGCCGCCCGGGCCGCCGGCGCCGAGGTCGTCATCCTCAGCATCCACTGGGGCAAGGAGCACCAGCCCGCCCCGAACTCGCTCCAGCTGAGCCTCGCCAAGAAGATCGCCGAGAAGACCGGCATCAACCTGGTCATCGGCCACCACGCCCACGTCGTCCAGCCCATGGAGAAGGTCGGCGGCATGTGGGTCGCGTACGGGCTCGGCAACCAGCTCGCCCGGCACGAGGTGCCCAGCGGGCTGTCCGAGGAAGGCGTCATCGGCTGGTTCGAATTCGCCGAGAAGAACGGCAGGTGGGACGTCAAGGCCCGGTACGTCCCCACCTTCGTGGAGCTGCCGCCGGACCTCGAGGTCACCGACCCCGCGGTCAAGCTGCCCGAGACCGGACAGGTCAAGGACCACCGGCTGATCGACCTCGCCGCCGCGCTGAAGAACGGCGGCGGGCTGTCGGCGGAGCGGCGGGCCCGCTACCAGCTCGCGTACGACCGCACCCAGGGCACCCTGCTCAACCGGGGCGGCGGCAAGGACGGACTGGCGCCGCTGGCGAACCGCTAGGACCGAGGCGAACGCAGTCCGCCCGTCGGACGTGTCGCACAGCGAACCACCCGCACCCGCACCCGCACGATCACCCACAGGAGTCCCGTTGTCCGCGTCGCGCACGAAGCGGCGGCAGAAGGCCCGCCGAAGGGCGGACATGTCGCTGCTGGGCGGTATCCGGCCGCCCATCGCCGCGCTGTCCGCGCTGCTGCTCGCCCTTGCCGCGCTCACCGCCTTCCACCTCGGCAAGGTGGGCAATGAGTCCGTCCCGGAGGCGGTCCGCACCTCCCAGCAGTACTTCGCGGAGGACGGCGCCATCGCGATGCGGGCCTCGCTGGACGAGTCGATCACCGACCTCTCCCGCACGGCCACCCTGTTCAACGCGGGCGCCCCGGTCTCCGCCGACACGGTGCTCGACAAGCTCGGCAACGTCTACCAGAAGTGGCGCGGCATGGCCGTCGTCGAGATCAAGTCGGGACGGCTGGAGGCCCAGCGCGGCGAGAACGTGCCGCTGACCGCCATCGACTCCACCAAGCTCGCCGAGGCCAACGGCCTCGTCCCGCGCATGGTGCGGCTGGAGAACGGCGAGACCCGCCTGCTCACCTTCGCCGTTCTGTCCTGGCCCGGCCAGCCCCAGAAACTGCTCGTCGCCTCGAGCAGCCTGAGGTTCCCCGGTGTCAGCCTCGGCAAGTTCCGCGCCATCGCGGTCACCGACTCCACCGGCACGATCCTCAGCAGCGACGGCCTCGCCAACGACGAGCAGATCCAGTCCGACGAGGTCAAGGAAGAGACCGAGCGGTCCCGCAAGCAGCTCAAGAAGTACGCCAAGATCGCCGCGAAGAAGACCAAGGCCAACCCGCTGACCACCAAGGAGCCCGGCGGGGGCGGCTTCCGCGGCGTCAGCGGCAGCCTCCTCGGCCCCTCCAACGACGGTGAGCGGACCGTCGTCGGCTACGCGAGCCTGACCGGCCCCGAGGCGGGCAAGGGCACGGCGGCCACCGCCCTCGGGCTGACCGTCATCTCCCTCATCAACGTCACCGAGGACCGCGCCGCCCTCGTCGACCCCTTCTTCGGGATCGTCGCCGCGGCCGTCCTGCTGGTCATCGGCCTCCTCGCCGTCTCCCTCCTCATCGGCACCGTGCAGAAGCCGCTGCTCCAGCTCTTTCTGGAGAGCCGCCGGCTCAGCCGCGGCGACCTGAACCGTCCGGTCAACCGTCCCAAGTACGGCGAGGCCGCCCGCATCGGCACCGCCCTGGAGCGGCTGCGCCGCCAGCTGCTCGGCGAGTCCGCCGAGGACCAGAAGGCGCACACCCCCGGCCGCGGCCGCGGCCGGATCGGCGCCCGCGCCCTGCTCGCCACCTGCGGCGCGCTCCTGCTGCTGTGGTCCGCGCCCCTGGTGCTGCTGCTCAACCGGGCCGGCGACTCCGTCGGCGTACCGCAGACGATCGTCCACGACCAGCGCGAACGCACCGACACCCTGGCCGACCGGGTCCGCCGCGCCCTCAACGAGGGGCACACCGACCTCGCCTCCGTGGGCTCGCTGATCGGCCCGGCCACCACCCCCGCCGAGATGACCGGCATCCTGGAGCGCACCCTCACGCAGCACCAGCGCTACGAGGCCCTGTACGTCCTCCAGGCGGACGGGACCGTCACCGCCAAGGTCGGGGCCCCGCCCCGGCGCCCGCAGGGCAAGGCACCCTCCGTCGACGAGCCCGTGGTGCTCCTCGAGTCCGGCAACGCGCCGGTCATCGTCGAGTTCGCCGCGGCCCCCGGCCTCAAGGGCGCCTCCGTGGTCGGAGAGCTGCGCATCGACTTCCTCAACTCCCTCCTCAAGCGTCCCGGCCTGGGCGAGATCCGCGTGATCGACGAGAAGCAGCGCGTCATCGGCGGCAACAACGGCTACCTGGCCTTCTCGCAGCTGCCCAACGAGAGCCTGCGGGCGCTGGTGGCCGGCACCAACCAGAAGGTCGGCAAGGGCCCGCGCCCCAGCAGCGTCGTGCTGCGCGGCGGCGACGACATCACCGTCGCCGCCGCGGTCCCGATGGCGGGCGGCGGCGCCGCGAAGCCGCTGGCCTGGACCGTGGTCAGCTGGCAGCCCGCCAAGGGCCTGGCCATCCCCGAGTACAACCTGCAGAACCGCACGGTGCTGGCCGGCCTGCTCGGCCTCACCGCCGCCCTGGTCTGTCTCGGCTGGCTCCAGATCGTGGTGGTCCAGGCGCTGCGCGAGCTCGCGCGGCGCGCCGAAGCCCTGGCGGACGGCGACCGCCGCACCGTCCTCTACCCGCGCCACCACGACGAGGTCGGCGCCGTCACCCGCAGCCTGGAAGTCATCAGGCAGCAGCTCCAGGAGCTGCGCAAGCGGGAAGCCACCAGCACCGCCGGCCGGTCCGGCCAGGCTGCCAAGGCCGGAAGGAACTGACCCCGTGCTCTTTCTCTTCAGCGTGTTGGTCGTCTGCTGCCTCGTGATGCTGATCGCCGGCATCATCGAGCAGCGGCGGCACTTCGCCAACCTGGAAGAAATACCCACCCGGGTGCTGGTCAACGGCATCCGCGGCAAGAGCTCCATCACCCGGCTCGTCGCGGGCGCGCTGCGCGGCGGCGATCTGGTCACGGTCGCCAAGACCACCGGCACCGCGGCCCGCTTCATCCACCCCGACGCCACCGAGGAGCCGGTCTACCGCAAGTTCGGCATCGCCAACGTCGTCGAGCAGATCGGCATCGTGCGCCGCGCGGCGGCCTACAAGCCCGACGCGCTGGTCATGGAGTGCATGGCCGTCATGCCGCCGCTCCAGGAGCTCAACCAGGCCAAGCTGATCCAGTCCACCATCGGCGTGCTGTGCAACGTGCGCGAGGACCACGTGGCCGAGATGGGCCCGACCCTCGACGACATCGGCCGCTCGCTGTCCCGCTCGATGCCGCACGGCGGCATCTGCGTCACCGCCGAGAAGGACCGCTTCCACGTCCTCCAGGAGGAAGCGGACGCGCGGGACTGCCGGCTCATCTACGCGGACCCCGAGATCGTCAGCGACGAGGAGCTGCGCGGCTTCAGCTGGTTCACCTTCAAGGAGAACGTGGCCATCGCGCTGGTCGTGGCCGAGCTCCTCGGCATCGACCGGGAGACCGCGCTGCAGGGCATGTACGACGCTCCGCCGGACCCGGGTGTGCTCTCCGTCGAGCGTTACGTCGGCCCCGGCGACAAGCGGCTGCGGTTCGCCAACGTCTTCGCGGCCAACGACCCCGAGTCCACGCTGATGAACATCAACCAGCTCCTCGACCTCGGCGCGATCAACCGCCCGCTGAACGTGGTCATCAACTGCCGGCCCGACCGGGTCGAGCGCAACGGCCAGATGGGCCAGATCGTTCCCGACCTCCAGCCCGACAAGGTGTTCGTGATCGGCCACCCGTCCAAGAGCGCCATCGACGCGATCCCGGCCGACTGGCGCGGCCGCGCCGTCGACCTCGGCGGCGACGGCCGCGACGGCGAAGAGTTCATGAACGAGCTGTTCGACCACCTGAGCGCGGACTCCTCGCTCGTGGCCATCGGCAACATCCACGGCCAGGGCGAGATCCTGCTGGAGCACCTCGCCGAGCTGCCCTCCTTCGAGGAGGACGGCGAGGCCCTGCCCACGCCGGGCGCGCCCACGCAGCACGTACGGCACGACCAGACCATGACGCTGTACCTCAAGCACCTCGACCCGTACGCGAACCTGCCCGCGGCCGAGGAAGCCCGTCGGATGCGCAACCCCCAGATCCCGCCGCCGCGCGGCGGGGGTCAGCAGTACCCGAACCAGCAGTTCCCGCACCAGCACTACCCGCAGCACCAGTTCCCGCAGCCCCAGCAGTACGAGCCCGGGTACGAGCAGTTCTCGCCCGCGCAGCAGCAGTACCAGGCGCAGCAGCACCAGCAGAATCTGCAGAATCTGCAGCACCAGCAGCACCAGCAGCACCAGCAGCACCAGCAGCAGCAGCGCCCGGAGCTGGTGTCGGCGGCGTGGCCGCAACTCCAGCAGCCGCAGCCGCTGCCCCTGCATCCGCAGCCCCTGCAGCAGCAGCCGCAGCTCCCGCCGCCGCCCCGGCAGCCCCAGGATCCGCAGTCCCAGAACGCCCAGCCCGAGAACCCGCAGCACCCGCGGCCCCCGCAGTGGTCTAACCCAGGAGAACCCCGTTGATCCCCGCCGTCCTCACCCCCGAGATCGCCGCGATCGGCATCGCCCTGGGTCTGCTGTTCTCCCTCGTCTGCTACCTGACGACCAACCTTTCCCCCGGCGGCATGATCACCCCGGGCTGGCTCGCGCTCACCCTCATCGAGGACCTCCAGCGCGCCGCGATCGTCCTCGGCGTCACCGTCCTGACGTACGCGCTCACGCTCGTCGCGCAGCGCTACGTGATCCTCTATGGCAAGCGGCTGTTCGCGACCGTCGTGCTCATCGGCGTGCTGCTCCAGGGCGGCGTCGTGATCCTGCTGCAGATGAAGTTCCCGCTGCTGTACGCGAACCAGACCCTCGGCTTCATCGTGCCCGGCCTGATCGCCTACCAGCTGGTCCGCCAGCCCAAGGGGGCCACGCTGCTGGCCACCGGTTCCGCGACGCTCATGACGTACGTCGTGCTGACCGCCGGCATCCTGCTCGGCGTCATGCCGCACGCGTGACCCCGCCGCGGCCCGCCGCCCCCGCCCGTCCTTTCGCCCGCCCGACCCGACCTCGCCCGGAGTAACCGATGACCGCCACGTCCAAGCGCCGCACACGTCCCGTCCTGCACGCGGCCACCGTGATCGCCCTGCTGGCCGGCAGCGTCTACTTCACCATCGAGCTGCGCAAGGAGGAGCAGGCCAAGGCGCCCGCGATCCAGTCGCTCGTCGACGCCCCCGTCGCCGGCAAGGGGGGCGGCGCCGAGAGCGCGCAGAAGTGGGAGCGGCTGAAGAACCCGGAGCGCTCCGTGCTGCGCGACGGCAAGGGCGGGATCCTCGCGACCTTCACCGACGGCGCCCGCACCGCCACGCTCACCGGCCCCAGCCGCACCTTCACCGAGCCGGCCACCACCAAGACCCGGGTGGTCACCGAGAACTGGGTGCGGCTGATGCCGGAGACCTGGCGCAGCGGTGCCGAGAAGGAGCAGTGGTTCCAGGAGTGGTTCAAGAAGTACCTGGGCAGTGAGGAGGACGACCTCTTCGCCATGTCCTTCCAGTACGGAGACCAGGCCCCGGTCAAGAAGGACGCGGAGGGCGTCTCGTACGCCGGCGACGCGAACTTCGGCCCGATCAACCCCAACGGCTCGGTCGGCAACGACTACCGCCTGGAGGAGTCGGACTTCTACGACTACCTGGGCATCCCGTACACCTTCCGAAACGGGACCACGGCGAAGCCCGAAGCGATGCGCGCCCGCTCGATGGACTGCTCCGGCTTCATCCGGACCGTCTTCGGCTACCGGGCCCGCTTCCCGCTGATGGCCTCGGACACCGCCAGCGGCGATGGCCTGCCGCGCACCGCGAACGGCATGGCCCGCTCCAAGATCGGCGTGGACGTCATCCCGCTCAAGGGGGTCGGCGCCGAGGCCCGGCCCACCTCGATCGACGTCCTGCAGCCGGGCGACGTGCTGTTCTTCAAGCTGGACGGGCGCACCGGAGACCGGCTGGACCACACGGGCATCTACCTCGGCACCGACACCGACGGCCACCAGATCTTCATCTCCAGCCGCGAAGAGGCCAACGGCCCGACCATCGGCGACAAGGGCGGCACCTCCCGCCTCGACGGCAACGGCTACTACGCGACGACCCTGCGGAGCGCGAAGCGGCTGTGACCGGGGGCGCATAGCCCGTGCAGCGGAAGGGGCCGGACTCCGACGAGTCCGGCCCCTTCCGCATCCCCTGCCGACTTTCAGCTGCTCCGGGGCGGCGTGAGCTTGTCGAGGTCCAGGCTGATCTCGAAGGGCACCGGGCGGCGGAGGGTGCCACGGAAGATGCCGGCCGGCGCGTAGGCGCCGACGGGTTCTTCGAGCTCGAAGACGTGCACGACGGGTGCCCCGTCCTCGTCCTCGACGCGCCAGTAGTGCGGGATGCCGGCCTCCGCGTACTTGCGAAGTTTGACGGTGCGGTCTCGGTGGGCGGATTCGGGGGAGACGACCTCGATGACGAGCCGTACTTCGTCTGGTGCGAACCAGGTCCGGTCACCGTCGAAGTCGGCAGTTGTCACCAGCAGATCCGGCTCGGGCCGGTTGCGCTGATCGAGCTTGATGGTCATCTCGCGGCCGACTCTGGTGTCGGCGGGGGCTTGTTCCATGAGGGCGACCGTGAGCATGGTGATGAGGTGGCCGTGCCACCACCTCTGGGGCGACATCATGAAGACGAGGGCTCCATCGATCAGCTCGGTGTGGCGGGGCGCCTCGGGGAGGCGGTCGAGGTCCTCCGCGAACCAGCCTTCCGTGCGCGGCGGGCGCATCCAGTCGGGCAGTGCGGTCATGAGCCAACCATAGCGATCGCGGCCGTCGAGAGGGGCCTTGTGCCGGTGATCCCCGGTCAGCCGGATTTGAGGGCTGCCAGGAAGTCCAGTCTGGTTTCCAGGCGGGACAGGTCGCGTTGCGTGAGGTGTTCGATGCGGGCGATGCGCTGGCGCAGCGAGTTCACGTGGAGGTGGAGGCGGGCGGCGCAGGCGGTCCAGGAGGCGTCGCAGTCGAGGAAGGTCTCCAGGGTGGTCAGGAGGTCGGTCCGGTGGCGGGCGTCGTGATCGCGCAGGGGGCCCAGGAGGCGGGTGGCGAAGGCGCGGCGGGCTTCGGCGGGGATGAGGGGGAGCAGGGACAGGATGTGGGAGGTGAGGTCCTCCGGGCCGCGGACCGTCACCTGCCCGGGGGCGGCGTGGGCGATCCGTAGGGCGTTGTGCGCCTGTTCCAGGGCGCGGCGGGCGTTCCCCGGCTCGGGGACCGGGGAGCTGACGCCGATGGAGACGCTGTCCGCCGGGCCGAGCCAGCGGGCGAGCGCCGCGGAGAGCCTGCGCTCGAGCGCGGCGTGGTCGAGGGCCGGGTCGGGGTGTGCCTCCGAGGGTCCGGGGACCAGGACGAGGAGCACGGCCCGGTCGCCGTCGACGGTGGCTGCGATGTCCTCCGAGGAGACCGGCACCGGGCCGTCCTCCTGGAGCAGGGCCTCCTCCAGCAGGACGCGCAGCGCCGCGGCGGGGACGGGACGGGCTGCGTGCCACTCGCCCGCGGCGACCACGAACTGCAGGCGCGGCCAGTAGCCGACTCCGCTGACCACGGCCTGTGCGGTGCTGCGCAGCCGGAGGGGGATCTCCTCGGCCGGGACGTCGCTGTGCAGCAGGGCGAGGGACCGGTCGGCCAGGTCGTTGCGCGCCGTGTTGGCCTGTTCGCGGGCGGCGCGGGCGTCGGCGACCAACTCGACGGTGCGGTCGAGGAGTTCCCGGTCGGGGGTCGCCCAGAGCGAGGTGTCGGCCTCCACCACGAGCAGCCAGTCGCCCAGTTCGGCGGGGTGGGGGTGGGGGTGGGGGTGGGGGAGGGGTCCGGGTCCGGGTACGGGTACGCGGACGGGCGCGGGCGCGGGTACCGGTACGAGGGAGTACGGGCGGCCGCCGACCGTGACGTGGTGGGGGGCGCTCTCGCCCGCGCGGCGGGCGGCGAGGTAGCGGGCGGCCAGGGCCGCCGCCGTCTTGGCGCGCAGCGGCGGCCGGGCCCCGGCGACCTGGCGTCCCGTCGCGGACAGGACACGCACGTCGAAGCCGAGGGTGTGCCGCAGGAGTTCCAGTACGGAGTCCGGGGCGGCCCGGTCGGTGAGCAGCCGCCGGTGGCGTTCGACCAGGGCGGCCAGGCCGGCGAGGCTGCCGGGGTCCCGGCGGTGCAGCCGGCGCAGGACGTGCTCGGTGATCGCGGCGAACGAGGTCTCCGGCCGTACGGCGATCAGCGGGAGCCCGTGGCGCCGGCAGGCGCGCACGAGGTCGTGCGGGACGAGTCCGTGTTCGACCTCGCCGGCCGCGAGGGCCGTGACGCCCGCCCGGTGCAGGACGCGTACGAACGATTCGGCGTCCCCGTCCCCCTGCCACCAGGCGAGCCCCGTGAGGACGAGCTCGCCGCCGGTGAGGAAGCGGCCGGGGTCGGACAGGTCATTGGTCGCCACGGCGGAAATGGTCCGGTCGAGCGGGGTGCCGGGCGGGATGCCGTCGTTGTCGTCGGTGTCGTCGGTGTCGTGGCCCACGAGCAGGAGCAGTCCGAGCTCGGTGGCGTCCAGGAGTTCGCGTAGCCGCATGATCGCTACTTTCGCATGGCGCCGGCTGTGCCGGCGGTGGATCGGTGCAGCTCACCGGGGTGTGGCCGTACGAAAGCACGCTCGTCCACAGCCGTCGGAGAAGCCGGTTCTGAGCGATCGGTGACTGCCTCGCCCCGTGGGGCGCGGGATGTACTTCTGCGCATGCGGCCGACGACGACTTCTGGCCACATGCGAACGAGGAGAGCCGCTCATGGAATTTCTTCGCCCCGCCGACTGGGGGGAGGCGCTCGCCGCGAAGGCCGCCCACCCCACGGCCGTGCCGATCGCGGGCGGGACGGACGTGATGGTCGAGATCAACTTCGACCACCGGCGTCCCGGGTACCTGCTGGACCTGAACCGCATCACGGAACTGCGGGAGTGGGAAGTGGGTGGGGTCGGCGCGGGCGCGGCCGGGGACGTGGTCCGGCTGGGCGCGTCCGTGCCGTACACGCGGATCATGGAGAGTCTGCGCCGGGAACTCCCGGGTCTCGCGCTCGCCGCGCACACCGTGGCCTCGCCGCAGATCCGCAACCGAGGCAGCGTGGGCGGCAACCTCGGTACCGCCTCGCCGGCCGGCGACGCGCACCCGGCGCTGCTCGCGGCGGGCGCCCAGGTGGAGGTGGAGTCCGTACGGGGCTCCCGGCTGATCCCGATCGACGCGTTCTACACCGGGGTGAAGCGCAACGCGCTGGCCCCCGACGAGCTGATCCGGGCCGTCCACGTCACCAAGGCCGACGGCCCCCAGCAGTACTCCAAGGTGGGCACGCGCAACGCCATGGTGATCGCCGTCTGCGCCTTCGGGCTCGCCCTGCACCCGGACAGCAGGACGGTGCGTACCGGCATCGGCTCGGCGGCGCCGACCCCGATCCGGGCGAAGGCCGCCGAGGAGTTCCTGAACGCCGCGCTCGAAGAGGGCGGGTTCTGGGACAACGGCCGCACCCTGACCCCGTCGGTCGCCAAGCGGTTCGCGGAGCTCTGCTCCGGGGCCGCGAACCCGATCGACGACGTCCGCGGTACCGCGAGCTACCGCAGGCACGCCGTGGGCATCATGGCCCGCCGCGCGCTCGGCTGGACCTGGGAGTCGTACCGCCGCGGAACGAGCCGCGGCGCGGAAGGAGTTGCGTGACCATGCGCGTCAATCTCACGGTCAACGGCCGTCCGAGGGAAGCGGATGACGTCTGGGAGGGTGAGTCCCTCCTCTATCTGCTGCGGGAGCGGCTGGGTCTGCCCGGCTCCAAGAACGCCTGCGAGCAGGGCGAATGCGGTTCCTGCACGGTCCGCCTCGACGACGTGCCGGTCTGTTCCTGTCTGGTCGCGGCCGGTCAGGCCGAGGGCCGCGACGTGGTGACGGTCGAGGGACTCGCCGCCTACGCCGAGCAGCGTGTCGCGCACGGGGGTCGCGACACCGGCACGGTCGTAGGCGAGAGCGGGACCGAGAGCGGGACCGAGAGCGAGAGCGAGAGCGAGACCGAGAGCGAGACCGAGAGCGGCGGCGGCGGCCGGCTCTCCGCCGTCCAGCAGGCCTTCATCGACTGCGGCGCCGTTCAGTGCGGCTTCTGCACGCCCGGTCTGCTGGTCGCCGCCGACGAGCTCCTGGAGCGGGTCGGCGAGCCGTCCGACGCGGACATCCGCGAGGCCCTGTCCGGCAACCTCTGCCGCTGCACGGGCTACGAGAAGATCCTGGACGCGGTCCGCCTGGCCGCTGCCCGCCGGGAACACGAAGGACTCCAGGAAAGGGCGGTCTGACCATGGCTGGCACCACCACCGGCATTCCCACCGAGGTCACCCAGGGCACCCGTACCAAGGGCGGCATCGGAGAGTCGACGCTGCGCCCGGACGGCACCCTGAAGGTGACCGGCGAGTTCGCGTACTCCTCGGACATGTGGCACGAGGACATGCTGTGGGGCCAGGCCCTGCGGTCCACGGTCGCGCACGCCGAGATCCTGTCCATCGACGTCTCCGAGGCCCTGACCCTGCCCGGCGTGTACGCGGTCATGACCTACGAGGACCTGCCGACCCCGGTGAAGTACTACGGGATGGAGTTCCAGGACACTCCGGTCCTGGCGCACGGCAAGGTCCGCCACCACGGCGAACCGGTCGCCCTGGTGGCCGCCGACCACCCGGAGACCGCCCGCCGCGCCGCCGCGAAGATCAAGATCGAGTACCGGGAGCTGCCCCTGATCACCGACGAGGCCTCGGCGACCGCGCCCGGCGCCGTACTCGTCCACGAGAACCGCGACGACCACCACTCCGGCCACGTCCCGCACCCGAACATCGTGCACCGCCAGCCCATCCTGCGCGGAGACGCGGCGGCCGCCCGGGAGCGCGCCGACGTCATCGTCACCGGCGAGTACACCTTCGGCATGCAGGACCAGGCCTTCCTCGGCCCCGAGTCCGGACTCGCGGTGCCCTGCGAGGACGGGGGAGTCGACCTGTACGTGGCCACCCAGTGGCTGCACTCGGACCTCAAGCAGATCGCCCCGGTCCTCGGGCTGCCCGAGGAGAAGGTCCGCATGACGATGGCCGGCGTCGGCGGTGCCTTCGGCGGCCGCGAGGACATCTCGATGCAGATCCTCGCCAGCGTGCTCGCGCTGCGCACGAACAAGCCGGTGAAGATGGTCTACAACCGCTTCGAGTCCTTCTTCGGGCACGTGCACCGCCACCCGGCGAAGCTGTACTACGAGCACGGCGCCACCCGGGACGGCAAGCTCACGCACATGAAGTGCAAGATCGTGCTGGACGGCGGCGCCTACGCCTCCTCCACGGCCTCGGTCGTCGGCAACGCGGCCTCCCTCTCGGTCGGCCCGTACGTCATCGACGACGTGGACATCGAGGCCGTCGGCCTCTACACGAACAACCCGCCGTGCGGCGCGATGCGCGGTTTCGGCGCCGTCCAGGCCTGCTTCGCGTACGAGGCCCAGATGGACAAGCTCGCGGCGAAGCTGGGCATGGACCCGGTGGAGTTCCGCCGGCTCAACGCCATGGAGCAGGGCACGGTCATGCCCACCGGCCAGGTCGTGGAGGGCCCGGCCCCGGTCGCCGAGCTGCTGCGCCGGGTCAAGGCCCGTCCGCTGCCGCCCGAGCGCCAGTGGGAGAGCGCCGACGGCGCGTCCGACGTGCGCGCGCTGCCGGGCGGTCTGTCGAACACCACGCACGGCGAGGGCGTCGTCCGGGGCGTCGGCTACGCGGTCGGCATCAAGAACGTCGGCTTCTCCGAGGGCTTCGACGACTACTCCACCGCCAAGGTGCGCATGGAGGTCATCAACGGCGAGGCCGTCGCGATGGTCCACACGGCCATGGCGGAGGTCGGCCAGGGCGGCATCACCATCCACGCGCAGATCGCCCGTACCGAGCTCGGTGTCCAGCAGGTCACCATCCACCCCGCCGACACCCAGGTGGGCTCGGCCGGTTCGACGTCGGCGGGCCGCCAGACGTACATGACCGGCGGGTCCATCAAGAACTCCTGCGGGCTCGTCCGGGCGAAGGTCCTGGAGATGGGCCGGCGCAAGTTCGGCGCCGAGCACGCGGGGTGGGCAGAAGCCGGACTCCTCCTGGAGGACGGGAAGGTGATCACCGACGGGGGCGAGGTGCTCGCCGCCCTCGTGGACGTCCTGGAGGACGAGGTCGTGGAGATCGAGGCGGAGTGGCGCCACCGCCCCACCGAAGCCTTCGACCTGCGCACCGGTCAGGGCAACGGCCACGTCCAGTACTCCTTCGCCGCGCACCGCGCGGTGGTGGAGGTGGACACCGAGCTCGGGCTCGTCAAGGTCGTGGAGCTGGCCACGGCCCAGGACGTGGGCAAGGCCCTCAACCCGCTGTCCGTGGTCGGCCAGATCCAGGGCGGCACCGTCCAGGGCCTGGGCGTCGCGATCATGGAGGAGATCATCGTGGACCCCAAGACCGCGAAGGTGAAGAACCCCTCCTTCACGGACTACCTGCTCCCGACCATCCTCGACGTGCCGACGCTCCCGGTCGACTACCTCGAACTGGGCGACCCGCACTCCCCGTACGGGGTACGGGGCATCGGCGAGGCCCCGACCCTGTCGTCCACCCCGGCCGTCCTCGCGGCGATCCGCGACGCGACCGGGCTGGAGCTGAACAAGACGCCGGTCCGCCCCGAGCACCTCACCGGGTCCTGACGCAGGTCACGAGGGGCCGGCTCCTGCGGGGGCCGGCCCCTTCGGCGTGGCCGCCCCCGTGCCCGCCCCGTGCCCGCACCGTGGCTGCCCCCTGCCAAGTGGAGGCCAACTCGCGGGTCAGTTCCGCCCAAGTCCCACGGCGGATGCTGGAGCTCCGAAGTGTCGGTACACAGACCGCCGTTGTCCAGTGAACACCGGGAGCGACGCGGGTCTGGACGGAGGTCTCATGAGGCGGAACTCGATACACAAGCAGGGTCTCTATCTCGGGTCCGTGCCGGAGAGGGCGGCGGTCCGGGGCGGCTCGACGCCGCTGACCCTCGATCACGATCTCGACGTGCTGCCCGAGGCGGGCCGGAGCCTGACGGTGGCCGGTCTCGCCGGGCACGTGGAGGACCTCGCGGGCCGGATATCGGCCGCCGGAGTGAAGGCCGGCCACCACGTGGTGGTCCACAAGGCGGCGAACTTCGACGTCTGGCTGCTGGCCACCGCGGTGGCGCGCACGGGCGCGGTCCCGGTGATGCTGTCGCACACCCTGGACGGCCCGACCATGGCCGCCCTCCTGGAGCGGCTCGACAAGCCGCACCTGCTCACCGACGGCCCCAAGCTGGAGGCGCTGGCCGGGCTGCCGCTCGCCGAGCTCACCCGGAGCGTGATCAGCGTGGGCGAAGCCGCCCCCGGAGCGGTCTCGCTCGCCGAGCTCGCCGGCTCCCCGCCGGTACGGCCCGTGCTCCAGGGCCTGGACGAGCCGGCGATGATCACGCACACGTCCGGCACCACCGGGATCCCCAAGCTGGTGGTGCACACCCCGCGGACGATGCGCGCCCGGCTGCGGCCGCAGCTGGTCCTGCTGGCGCTGATGCGGGGGCGCGAGACGGTGGCGATCCACATCGCCTTCGGGCATTCCCGGATGTTCGCGGCGATGGCCCTGTGCCTCTCCAAGGGCATGCCGGTGCTGCTGGTCAACCGCGGCGCCCCCGCGGACGTCGCCGAGTTCTTCCTGAAGCACCGGCCCGGACTGATCGAGGCGCTCCCCAACTCCTTCCTGGCGTGGGAGAACCTGGCCGACGATCCGCGGAAGCCCTTCGCCTCGGTGAAGTACTTCAGCAGCACCTTCGACGCGATCCACCCGAGGACGGTCCGCCGGCTCCTCGGGGCCTCCGCGCGCAGGGCCCAGTTCTTCCAGATCTACGGGCAGAGCGAGGTCGGCCCGGCCGTGGGCCGGCCGTACTACCGCTGGTCCGCGCACCGGATGGACGGGCGCCGCGTGGGCTACCCGCTGCCGGGCAGCGCGCGGGTGCGGCTGGTCAGCCAGAACGGCAAGCGGCCCTCGGCGCAGAACCCCGGGCTCATCGACGCCCGCTGGGACGGCATCGCCAAGACGTACCACGGTGAGCAGGAGCGCTACGACGCCAACGTGCACGACGGCTGGTGGCGCACCGGGGACGTCGGCTACCGCAGCAAGTTCGGCTGCCTGCACATGCTCGACCGGGAGATCGACATGATCCCCGGGGTGGGCAGCAGCCTGGAGATCGAGGACCTCGTGCTGGACAAGCTGGAGGAACTGGTCGAGCTCGTCGTCGTGCTGGGCCCCGATTCCCGGGGGGTCCCGATCGTCTGCACCCACGACGACAAGCCGCTCGATCCCGACCGCTGGCGCACGGCCGTCGCCGCCTATCCCCAGCTGGCCGAGCCGATCCAGATCCCGCTGGCCGAACTGCCCCGTACGGCCACGATGAAGACGCGCCGGGTGGAACTGTCCCGCCGCCTGGAGGACGAGATCCTGCCGCAGGGCTGAGCCGGCCGCGGGCCGCACGTCACGCTCCCGGCGGACGGGTTCTCGAACGAGAGCCCCTGTCCGCCGGGAGCTCGGCGTGCCGGTTCTCCCCGCGCGGATCCCCGCCAAGTCGGCGTCAAGTCGCGGAACAGTGGACGGCAAGATCGGTGTCCGAGTCTTGCCCACATGAAGCGTCAAGACGATGAAACCAGCCATGAGTGAGGCGACCGGGGGCACCGAAGAAAGCCCGGTGCACGTTCTCTACGCGGCCATCGAGGAATCGGCCGGCCTGCTGGACGTGGAGTGCGCGCGGGACAAGGTCCTGCCCATCCTGGACATGTACGGCGACGCCCTCGCGCAGGCCGTGGTCGCGTTCCGGCTCGGGACTGGCGGGCTTCACGCAGGCCCATCCGCTCCGCGAATACGGCTGCGAACTCTTCAGCCTGGCCCTGTACCGGGCCGGACGGCAGGCCGACGCGCTCTCGGTGCTGCGGATGCACCAGCGGCGCATGGCCGAGGACCTGGGCATCTCGTCGAGCCCCGCGCTCCAGCGCCTCGAGGTCGAGATCCTGCGCCAGGCCCCGACCCTGGACTGACCCGGCGGCGATGCCGGGCACTTCACCCGACCGCGCCCTGCGCCGCCCAGTCCGGCGGCGCAGGGCGCGGGGGTCCTGGACGGGCTGAGGTGACGTGCCCGGAATTCGGATCATGTTTTTGCGTTGATTTGGAACTTTCCAGGGGATTCACGCATCAGGACTAGGGGGAGCCCAGTCCCTTCTGTCCCACCGGGGGGCAGTCATGACCGTTCGGAGCGAAGTTCGTGCACCAGGACCCGCAGCGCCCGCGGCCCGATGACCAGCCGTACCAGTCCCACCCGCCGTACCGGCCCTACCGCCCCGATGACGACCCGGACGACCCGCCGTACCGCGACGCGGCCTACGTCCCCCCGCACATACCCGGGCCCCCCGGCGGCCCCGTGTCCCACAGGCCCGCGCGGCGCTCCCGCCGCATGCTGTGGACCGGCGCGGCCATGGCCTTCGTCCTCGTCCTCGGCGGCGGTGGCTTCGCCGCCTGGAAGCTGGACTGGTTCTCCGGCAACGGCTCCTCGGTGAGCTTCGGCAAGACCCCGCCCTCCGCCGACGCGGGGGCGGCGCGGGGGAACCCGGGCCAGGCCCCCGCGAGCCCGCCCGCGCCGACCGGTGACCCGGACGTGCAGCAGGCGACCGGCCCGAGCTCCGAGTTCAAGCAGACCACCAAGCTCGACGACGGCACGATCATCGCCAAGACCCGCCTCAAGGGCGCCAAGTCCGGCTTCGAGGGCGACGTCTGGGTGTGGACGCCGAAGGAGTACGGCGACCCGAAGTACGCCAAGAGCGGCTTCCCGGTCCTCATCGCGCTCCCCGGCGGCAACGGCTTCCCGAACAACTACTGGGCCGACCGCAGCCTCGGCCTCCAGAAGGCCATCAGCGAGGGCGTCAAGGCCGGCACCAGCCTGCCGTTCATCGTGATCATGCCGGTGCTCAACCCGGACGCGAAGTACTACTACGACGGCTCCGACATCCCCGGAAAGCCCAAGATGGGCACCTGGATCTCCGAGGACGTCCCGGACTTCACCCGCGCCAACTTCCGTACGTACAAGTCCCGCGACGGCTGGGCCTTCATGGGCTCCTCCTCCGGCGCCTTCGTCGGCATGAAGCAGGTCCTCCAGCACCCGGACAAGTTCAAGGCCGTGATCGCCAGCGGCGGCGAGATCGTCCCCGACTCCCCGTTCTGGAAGGGCCACCAGGCGGAGATGGACGCGAACAACCCCGAGAAGCTCGCCCAGAAGCTGATCGACGCGGGCGGTCCCGAGGTCTACATCAACTTCCAGATCGGGACCAAGGAGAGCGGCAAGGAGCGCATGACGCAGTTCCGGCAGAAGTACGCCAAGGGCCCGGTCAAGATGACCATCCGGGACATCCAGAACGGCGAGCACAACGGCTGGCACTACGTGCGCGGCATGAAGGAAGGCTCGCTCGAGTGGGTCAGCAAGGTGCTCAAGGGGCCGAAGCCCGACGCGGGCTGACCGCGATCGGGCGTGGCCCTCGCCACGTCCACCCGTCCCAGGCAACCCATCCGGTCGTTCATCCCTCTGTTAATGATGTAAGAGGGGACCAAACGGTCCAACCCACGCTCCCAGAGGGCGCCGGAGAAGGAACGGGAACGATCCGTGCACCAAGACCTGCAGGGTGACGCCACCGCCACGACCGAGGGCGCCGGCGCGAGGACCGGGGACGGCGCCGACGCGACCGGGGACAACGCCGCGACCGGGGACCACGCCGCCACCGGGGTCCGCCGCCCCAAGCGCCGGCTGCGCACGATCCTGATCAGCGCGGGCCTCGGGCTCACCCTCGTGGCGGGCGGCGGCGCGGCCGCGTACCACTACGGCCTCTTCTCGGACATAGGCGATCCCGTCTCCTTCGGGAAGCCGCAGCCCGCGGCGTCCGCCGCCTCGCACGTCGGGCCCGGCGTGCTCATGCCGACCGGGCCGAAGGCCTCGTTCGTCCGGACCTCGCGGCTGCCGGACGGCACGCAGATCGCCAAGACCACCCTGACGGGCAAGAAGTCCGGGTTCACGGGCGACGTGTGGGTGTGGGTGCCGAAGGAGTACGACGACCCGGCGTACGCCGACAGCGCCTTCCCGGTCCTGATCTCCCTGCCAGGCGGCCGCGGCTACCCCACGAACTACTGGGGGACGGGCCCCGGCCTCGGCCTCCAGCAGGCCGTGAGCGACGGGGCGAAGTCCGGCAAGAGCCTGCCCTTCATCCTGGTCATGCCGGTGATCAACGCCGACACGAAGCACCACTTCGACGGCTCCGACATCCCCGGCCAGCCCAGGATGGGCACCTGGATGGCCGAGGACGTCCCGGATTTCGCGAAGGCCAATTTCCGGACCTTCACCTCCCGCGACGGCTGGGCCTTCATGGGCTCCTCGTCGGGTGGTTTCGGAGCCCTCAAGCACGTCCTGAAGTACCCCGACCGCTTCAAGGCGGCCATCGCGAGCGGGGTCGACGTCGTCCCCGATTCCCCGCTCTGGAAGGGAAACACGCAGGCAATGGACGAGAACAACCCCGAGAAGCTCGCCGCGAAGCTGATCGCGGGGGGCGGCCCGGACGTCTACGTGAACTTCCAGATCGGCACCAAGGAAACCGGCCGGGAGAAGGCCGAGCGGTTCATGAAGGACTACGGCAAGGGTCCCGTGCACACCAGGCTGCAGGTGATCCAGGATGGTGAGCACAACGGGAAGTCGTACGTACGCGGGATGAGGGAGGGCGCACTGGAGTGGATCAGCAAGGTGATGTCCGCACCCACCCCGAAGCCCCGGCCGGCCCCGAGCGGCGGCGCGAGCGGCGCCGCCTCGCGGTGAGCCCCGGCCTCAAGGGGATCGGGATCGGCTCGGCCGCCCTCGCGGGGGTCGCCGCGCTGCTGGCCATGGGGTTGCTGGCCGTGGTGTTCGTCAAGGACTCCGGCGGCTACGAGGACCGCGCGGTGGTCCCCTTCCCCACCGTCGGCGTCCTCATGGCCGGCGGCGAGCACTGGTGCACGGCCAGCGTCGTCGACAGCCCGCAGGGCAACGTCGTCGCCACCGCCGCGCACTGCGTGACCCCCGCCGGCGAGGACGGGCAGCCGGGCGAGGCCGCGCACGACGGACTGGCCATCGGCGAGCTCTCCTTCGCCCCCGCCTTCTCCGGCGAGGGCGGGCAGCGGCCCCTCGGGCTGTGGAAGGTGCGCTCCGTGCAGGTCGACGAGCGCTGGAGCAAGTGGGGCGAGGACACCGCCGACTTCGCCTTCCTCAGCGTCGAACCGGACGCCGAGGGGCGCAGCCTGCAGGAGGTCGTCGGCCGCGGGGAGGCCCCGAAGCCCGTCTGGACCTCCGGCTACGAGCGGGAGGTGACCGTCGTCGGCTACCCGGAGTCCGAGCACAACCCCGAGAACAAGCCCGTCGCCTGTACGACGCAGAGCCGGCACGACGAGGACGACCCCGCCATGCTCTACATCAACTGCTCGGGGTTCTGGACGGGGACGAGCGGCAGCCCGTGGATCGCCGACCGCGGCGGTCCGGGGCGGCCCGGGCAGCTCATCGGGGTGCTGAGCGGCGGGGACACCGACGTGGACTCCACGGCCGCGCTGTTCGACGACCGGGCGAAGGCCCTCTACGAGCGGGCGGCGAAGGCCACGGGCTGAGGGGCGGCCGGGCCGTCTCCCGGCCCTCAGCCGCGGCGCTCCGTGCTCACGATCACGCACACCGCCGCCACGACGATCGCGCCACCGAGCAGGATCGGCCAGGTCAGGGCCTCGTCGAGGATGAGCCAGCCCAGGGCGACGGCCACGACCGGATTGACGTAGGCGTACGTGGCCACCAGCGAGAGCGGAGCCGCGCGCAGCAGCCAGACGTACGCGGTGAAGCCGACGAGCGAGCCGAACAGCACGAGGTAGCCGAGGGCCAGCCAGGACGCGGTGGAGTACGAGGTGAGGTCCAGCCCGTGCTGTTCGCCGCGGCACAGGCCGACGAGGATCCCGCCGGCCCCGCCCGCGAGCATCTGGTAGGCGCTGCCGGTGAAGGGGTTCGCTGGCAGGGTCAGCTTCGCCGCCGAGAAGGAGCCGAGCGCCCAGGACACCGAGCCGGCCAGCACCAGGAGCACCCCGCCGATCCCGATCTCCCCGCCGAGCCCCGGGCTGGTCAGGACGGCGAGCCCGCCGAGGCCCAGCAGTACCCCGGCCAGGGTGCGGGGGGAGGGGCGGTCACCGGAGCCGGCGCGCAGGACGACCAGCCACATCGGCACGGCGGCCACCAGGAGGGCGGCCAGCCCGGAGGGGACCGTGGTCTCGGCGAGGACGACGAGGCCGTTGCCGCCGAGGACCAGCAGCAGCCCGACCACGACGGCGGAGCGCACCTGGGCGCGAGTGGCCTTGAGGGCGGCCGGGCCGTCGCGCCAGGCGATGATGCCGGCCAGGAGGAGACCGGCGGTGATGAAGCGGGCCCCGGCGGAGAGGAACGGGGGCATCGTCTCGACGACGATGCGGATGCCGAGGTAGGTCGAACCCCAGACGACGTACACGAGGGCGAGGGCGATCCAGACACGGGTCGTTGGGGTGTGCATGACGCGGAGCCTATGTCGTTGGCCTCTGCACCCATCGCGGGGTCCCCGGCCCGGGGTGCTCCGGCCGGTCCGCCCTCGGTCCGCCCCGGTCGGGGCGGCAGCCCCGGTCAGGCCGCCGGCGCCGCCAGTCCCGTCTTGGCGCCCGCGCCGCAGAGCGGGACGACCGCGGTGCGGCCCTGGAGGGGGTCGTCCGGGGCGGTGGGGCCGACCGCGGCCCAGCAGGCGGCGGCCGTGGGCTCCACGAAGAGGCCGCGCCGGGCCAGATCGAGCTGGGCGGCGCGGACACGGTCGTCGGTGACGGTCAGGAAGGTCCCGCCGGACTTGCGGACGGCCGCCAGGATCTGGCGGGCGCGCGGCGGAGCCGGGATCGCGATCCCCTCGGCCAGGGTGGGGAGTTGGGGTACGGCGTCGGCGTCCTCGGCGCCCGCGCGGAAGGCGGCGGCCAGCGGGGCGACGGCCGCCGACTGGACGGCGATCAGGGTCGGCGGGCGGACCCCGCGCAGGGCCAGCTCCTCCACCGCCAGCGCGGCCCCGAGCAGCAGCGTGCCGTTGCCGACCGGGACGACGATCACCTCGGGCAGGTGGCCGCCCAGCGCCTCCCAGATCTCGTAGACGTAGGTCTTGGTGCCGTGCAGGAAGTACGGGTTGAAGACGTGACTGGCGTAGAACACGCCCGGCAGGTCGGCCGCTTCGCGGGCCGCCACCGCCGCCGCCTCGCGGCCGCCCGGCACCACCGTCACCGTCGCGCCGTGCGCGCGCATCTGCTCCGTCTTCTTCGCCGAGGTGCCCTCCGGCACGAAGACCTCGCAGTGCAGTGCGGCCCGCGCGCAGTAGGCCGCGAGGGCCGTCCCGGCGTTGCCGCTGCTGTCCGCCACCACCCGCTCCGGTCCCAGCCGGCGCGCCAGCTCCGCGAGCATCACCGCGCCGCGGTCCTTGAAGGACAGCGTGGGCATCAGGAAGTCGAGCTTGGCGTGCACCCGCTCCGCCAGCGGTACCAGCGGGGTGTTGCCCTCGGCCAGCGTCACGGCGAAGGCCCCGGTGAGCGGCAGGGCGGAGCCGTAGCGCCAGAGCGAGTGGGGGCCGGCCGCGGGATCCAGCACGGCGGTGGGGTCGGGGGTGAAGTCGAGGTCCCAGGGGCCGCCGCAGACCGGGCAGCACCAGGGGGCCGTCCGCGCGTCGGCGCGGGTGCCGTCTTCGCCGCAGACGTAGCCGGGTAGTGCGTGCGTCATGTGCGGTGAGCCTTTGCTCGTTCATGGCCGAGGTATGGCACGGATGTTACGCGTTCGTTGTCCTCTTGTGGTGGAGCGACTCCGTGGGCCAACCTTTCGTCAGCGGCGCATCGTTGAGCCGAATTGTTTGACATGCGCATGGCTAAAAGCCATGCCCTGACGACAGGCCCGACGGCCGCGCACCCCCCGCAACGCACCACCTATGAGGAGGACCCCTCAGATGTCTGCGACGCGTCACACCCGCCGGAGGATCACCGGCATCGGAGCGACCGCCACCCTGGCCCTCGCCCTCGGAGCCGCCCTCGCGTTACCCGCCTCGGCGGCCCCGCTCACCCCGCAGGGCGTCATCGAGAACGCCGGCGCGGAGGGCACCATCTCCGGCAGCTACATCGTGACCCTGAACGACTCCGCCGCCCGCTCCACCGCGGACAGCGGAAAGGCCGTGGCCAAGCGGTACGGCGCGAGGATCGACCGGACCTACAGCGCGGCCCTCAACGGCTACTCCGTCGAGGTCTCCGAGGCGCAGGCAAGGAAGCTCGCCGCCGACCCCGCGGTCAAGTCCGTCGTGCAGAACCGGGTGTTCACCGTCGACGCCACCCAGCCCAATCCGCCCTCCTGGGGCCTGGACCGCATCGACCAGGCGGCGCTCCCGCTGAACCAGAGCTACACCTACCCGGACAAGGCCGGCGAGGGTGTGACGGCGTACATCATCGACACGGGCGTCCGCAAGACGCACCAGGACTTCGGCGGCCGCGCCGCCGACGGCTACGACGCCATCGACAACGACAACACCGCCCAGGACGGCCACGGCCACGGCACGCACGTCGCCGGCACCGTCGCGGGCACCTCGTACGGCGTGGCCAAGAAGGCGAAGATCGTCGGCGTCCGCGTGCTCAACAACCAGGGCTCGGGCACGACGGCCCAGGTCGTGGCCGGCATCGACTGGGTGACCCAGAACGCCGTCAAGCCGGCCGTGGCGAACATGTCGCTGGGCGGCGGCGCGGACTCCGCCCTGGACACCGCCGTGCGCAACTCCATAGCCAGCGGCATCACCTACGCCGTCGCGGCGGGCAACGAGACGGCCAACGCCTCCACCAAGTCCCCGGCGCGCGTCGCCGAGGCGATCACGGTGGGCGCCACCACCAACACGGACGCCAAGGCCAGCTACTCCAACTTCGGCACCGTCCTGGACCTCTTCGCGCCGGGCTCCTCGATCACCTCCACGTGGGGCACGGGCGACACGGCCACCAACACCATCTCGGGCACGTCGATGGCCTCTCCGCACGTCGCGGGCGCGGCCGCCCTCTACCTCGCGGACAACCCGGGCAGCACCCCGGCCCAGATCTCCGCGGGCCTCGTCGCCGCCTCGACTCCGAACGTGGTGACCAGCCCCGGCACCGGCTCCCCGAACCGCCTGCTCCGCGTCGGCACCGGTACCACCCCGCCCAACCCGGGCACCCGCTTCGAGAACCTGAACGACTACGCGATCGCCGACAACACCACCGTCGACTCGCCGCTCACCGTCAGCGGGATCTCCGGCAACGCCCCGGCCACGCTGAGCGTCTCGGTCGACATCAAGCACACCTACATCGGTGACCTGAAGGTCGACCTGGTCGCCCCCGACGGCACCCTGTACAACCTGCACAACCGCTCGGGCGGCAGCGCGGACAACATCATCAAGACCGTCGCGGTCAACGCCTCCTCCGAGGTGGCCAACGGCGTGTGGAAGCTCCGGGTCAACGACAACGCGAACATCGACACCGGCAAGATCGACTCCTGGGCGCTCCAGTTCTGAGGCTCCGGTTTCTGATGCTCCGGTTCTGAGGCTCCGGCTCTGACGTTCCGGTTCTGATGCCCGGGCAGTAGGGACGCGATGAACAGGCGGGGGCGACCGTTTCGACGGTCGCCCCCGCTGCGTACCATTCGCGCATTCGTTCGCCCCGCTTCCTGGAGCCCCGTGAGCACCCAGCCCCCGCACCTCTGGCCCGCCCCGCCCCCGCAGGGGTACGCGTCCGGGCCGCCCCCGTTCAACGGCTTCGCGCTCGCCTCCCTGCTCGTCGGGCTGCTCTGCTTCCCGCCGCTGGGCATCGTCTTCGCGATCGTGGCGCTCGTGCAGACGAAGAAGAAGGGCGAGCGGGGTGCGGCGCTCGCCGTCTGGGGGCTGGTGGTGTCGCTGGTGATGAGCGTCGCCGCCGTCCTCGCGGTCCCCGTGGCCGTACGGGCCCTGGACGCGCTCGACGGACGCGGCCGCTCCCTGGGCGGGGCCGGGACGTACGAGTCCGTGGCGGGCACCCTCGTGGACGCGTCCGAACTGCGCGTCGGGCACTGCTTCAACGTCCCGGACGGGGGCCTGCTCGCCGAGGAGACCCCCATGTACCGGATCGACTGCGCCGAGGTCCACGACGCGGAGGTCACCTCCGCGGCCTCGATGACCGAGCAGCGGTACCCGGGTGTGCAGGAGGTGCGGGACATCGCGGTGCGGGACTGCTGGAGCGCGCAGGACACGTACGCGATGGACACGTGGGCCCTGCCCTCGTACGCGGGGATGTACTACTTCGCGCCCTCGCGCGGGAGCTGGCGCGACGGGGACCGGCGGATCGTGTGCGTGATCGGCACGGCTGACGGGCAACAGCGCGGCAGCCTGCGCAACGACGGCGGCATGCTGACGCCCGAACAGGTGGCCTTCCTGCGGGTCATGAAGGGGGTGGACGAGGCGCTGGCCGAGGAGCCGGCCGGGGACGTGGCCGACGACCTGCCGTCCTACCGGGCCTGGGCGCGGGAGATGGACGAGGCGCTGGGCGCCGAGGCGCGGTTCCTGGACACGGCGAAGGAGCGGCCCGAGTCGGCCGGTCCGGCCGGTCCGGCCGGGGTGCAGCGCGAGCGGCTGGAGGTCGCACGGCTCGCGTGGCAGCAGGCGGCGCGGGCGACGACCGAGGAGGCGTTCCTGGACGCGTGGGACCGGGCGTTCGCCGCGCTGCCGGTCGAGCTGGAGAAGGCGCTGCGCGGGTCGTACGGACTGTCGACGACGGTTCCCGAGTGGCTGGTGGGGTCAGAGGGGAATGAGGGGAACGGGTCGGGTCCGCCGGGCACCTCGCCGGGTCCCGCGCGGAGCCCTTCCAGGGAGTCCGCGTAACGGGTGTGACGCGTGGGTTTGGGTGACCTGGCTTCATCACTTCGGGTGAAACTCTGGCCCTTGCTTGCGATGGACAACCGTCGGTTGCCAGGGTGTAGCTGTCTGTCAACCTGATGGGAGTGGCCTGTGACTTTCGGCGAGCAGCCGGCCTATCTGCGCGTCGCCGGGGATCTGCGACGGAAGATCGTCGATGGGTCCCTGCCTCCGCACGCCCGGCTCCCTTCGCAGGCCCGGATCCGTGAGGAATACGGGGTCTCCGACACGGTGGCCCTGGAGGCGCGCAAGGTCCTCATGGCGGAGGGTCTGGTCGAGGGCCGGTCCGGATCCGGCACGTACGTACGCGAACAACCCGTCCCGCGGCGCGTCGCGCGCTCCGGCTACCGCACCGGCGGGGTCTCGACCCCCTTCCGGCAGGAACAGGCGGATTCGGGCGCGCGCGGCACCTGGGACTCCAGCAGCGAACAGGCCGACGCCCCGGCGGACATCGCGAAACGGCTCGGCATCGAACCGGGCGAGCGGGTGATGCGGACGCGGTACGTCTACCGCGACGCGGGCGAGGCGATGATGCTGTCCACCTCCTGGGAGCCGCTGACGGTGACCGGGCGGACGCCGGTGATGCTGCCGGAGGAGGGGCCGCTCGGCGGCGCGGGGGTCGTCGACCGGATGGCGGCGATCGACGTGATCGTCGACAACGTGGTGGAGGAGGTCGGGGCGCGACCGGGCCTGGCGGAGGAGAGCGTGCAGCTCGGCGGGGTGCCGGGGCACGTGGTCCTGGTGATCGGGCGCACCTACTTCGCCTCCGGCCGCGCCGTGGAAACCGCCGACGTCATCGTCCCGGCCGACCGCTACCGCCTGGCGTACCACCTGCCGGTGAGGTAACGGGATCTCCCTCCTGAAGGAGGGGGCTGTCAGCGGCACTGACTGAGGGCCGCCGTTACCAGCACCAGCCAACAATCCACATGTGGAGGTGAACGAAGTTGGCTACGTTCCACGTAGGCGAGAAGACCCACCAGTCCGTGCTTCCTCAGCGGGCTGCTCTGGAATTCGAGTCAGCAGACACCCCTCGGATCGGGGACGAAACGGGACTCGAACACCGCTCTGCGGTAACCGGCGTGGAACATGTGCGAGGGGAGACCGCCGATGCTTCACCTGGCATCGGTGGCGTCACCCCCAACCATCAGGTTGGGGAGAAGGCCCGTGAAGGCCACCCCGTCGTGTTCGTCCTGGACAAGCACGGCCATCCGCTGCAACCCACCAGTCCCGCGAGGGCCCGCCGGCTCCTCCGTCAGGGCAGGGCCGTCGTGGCCCGGCACACTCCGTTCGTCATCCGGCTCAAAGACCGCACCGCCGGCCAGTCGCAGGTGGACAGTGTGGAACTCGGGATAGACCCCGGGTCCAAGCGCACCGGCATCGCTGTCTTCACTGCGAAGGACGGTGAGCGTCGTGGCCTGTACACGGTCGAGCTCACCCACCGGGGTGGCCGGATCCGGGACAAGCTCACCACTCGTGCCGCCTACCGTCGTGGCAGGCGTTCACGCAACCTGCGCTACCGCGCACCCCGCTTCTCCAACCGCACCCGCCCCACAGGCTGGCTCGCCCCGTCGCTGCGTCACCGCGTGGATACCACCATGTCGTGGATGACACGCCTCGCGCGCTGGGCACCCGTTCGCGCGGTGCATGTGGAGCGCGTCGCGTTCGACACCCATGTCATGTCCCACGGCGGACCGCTGGAGGGAGCCGAGTACCAGTACGGCACCCTGCACGGCACGGAAGCCCGCGAATACCTCCTCGCCAAGTGGGGGAGGGCCTGCGCCTACTGCGGTATCACGGGGGTGCCGCTCAATATCGACCACATCCACCCGCGCTCACGCGGCGGTAGCGACCGCATCTCCAACCTGTGCACCGCCTGCATCCCCTGCAACGAGAAGAAGTCCAACCAGCCGGTCGAAGAGTTTCTCGGTAAGTCCCCGCGCGTGCTGGCCCGCATCCTCGCCCAGGCCAAAGCCCCACTCCGCGACGCGGCAGCCGTCAACGCCACCCGCTGGGCCCTTTGGCGCGCCCTCGACGCCGCCTTCCCCACGGTGCGCACCGCATCCGGTGGCCGCACCAAATGGAACCGGCAGCGGACCGGCACCCCCAAGACCCACACCCTCGACGCCCTCTGCGTAGGCGAGCTCGACACCGTCACCCGCACCCCGGCCCGCGTTCTCGCGGTCACCGCAACCGGGCGCGGCAGCTATACCCGCACCTGCCCCGACAAGTACGGCTTCCCCCGCCTACGACTGCCCAGGCAGAAGCAGTTCTTCGGCTACCAGACCGGAGACCTCGCCCGGGCCGTCGTCCCCACGGGCAAGAAGGCCGGCACGCACACCGGCCGTATTGCCGTCCGTGCCACCGGCAGTTTCAACATCAAAACCACACACGGCCTCATTCAGGGCATCCGCCACAAACACTTCCGGCTCCTCCAACGAGCCGACGGCTATGCCTACACCGCTCGACCCGAAGGCCCCACCGTTGCCATCTGACCGCCACCGCCAGGGAGAAGACACTTCCGGCGCCCCCTGATCCTGCCGCCGCCGACCGTGCGCGGGGTCTGAACCGGCGCGCACGGCCCACTCGTACGCATGGCCGGATGCGTACGCCTGCGAGGTACCTCTTCGTGAAAAACCGTATCCGCTGAGTAAAGGTCGGGCGTAGGCTCGGGCATATGCGCAATGCGGTTTCCCGGGCAGGTACGTCGGCGGAGGGTGAAACGCGATGAACGACAGCGGTGCCCTGCTCCCGTGGCTGGTCATACGTGAGGACGACAACGGCAACCGCTACCGGGTGGGCCGGTACTCCACCCGGGCCGAGGCCCAGAAGGTCGCCGACAGCCTCGAGGACAGAGGGCACAAGCAGCTCTACTGGATCGAGCGCCTCGGTCAGGACAGCACCGCCGGCCGGACCGGTACGAGGAACTGAGCGGTGCGGCGCACCCGTCGCCGCCGCTGCCATAGGCTCCGCTCATGACTGTACGAGTGGTCGTGGGCGGAGCCCTTTGTCATCAGGGGCGCCTGCTGGCCGCCCGCCGGAGCGCGCCCCCGGAGCTCGCCGGCCGCTGGGAGCTCCCGGGCGGCAAGGCCGAGCCCGGCGAATCCGTACCCGAGGCGCTCGTACGGGAGCTGCGCGAGGAGCTCGGCGTGGAGACCGAGGCGCTGGAGCGGATCCCGGGGGAGTGGCCGCTGAAGCCCGGCCTCGTCCTGCACGTGTGGACGGCCCGGCTGCTCTCGGGCGATCCGCTCCCGCTGGAGGACCACGACGAGCTGCGCTGGCTGCGGCCCGAGGAGCTGGACTCGGTGGACTGGCTCGACCAGGACCGCCCGGCCGTCGCCGAGGCGGGCCGCCGGCTGAGCGCTGCCGGAGGAGTTCACGGGGTTCGCGGGGTCGCGGGGGTCCACGGGGTCCACGGGGTTCACGGCGGTCGCGGGGGCGCGTGACGCGCACGCGCTAGGCCGTCTGCGCCACAGTGCGCCGGTCCGCGGGGGGCCGAGTGGTACGACGCCACGAATATCGGGTATGTCGCTATTAATCCCTATCTCGCACTTGCACACGAGGCTCTGTCCTCCCTGTCGAACCGGACTGGGGTCGCCAGCCGGCCCGGGAAGTGATCGGCGTGATCGACACAGACGGTGAATGCGCCGAATGGGCCTTTCCCGCCGAACCGGGTGCCGTCCGCACCGCCCGCCACGCGGTGCGCGGCACTCTTCGCGACTGGGGTCTCGACTCCGTCGGAGACGTCACCGTACTGCTGGTCAGCGAGCTGGTCACCAACTCCCTGCGGTACGCCTCCGGCCCCATCGGTGTCCGTCTCGTACGGCGCAATCCAGCCGCCGCCGACGCCCCCTCGGGTCCCGCGCTTCTCGTGGAGGTTTCGGATCCGCTTCCGGATCCACCCCGCGAGCGCATCGCCGAACCCGACGACGAGGGGGGCCGCGGACTCCACCTCGTGGCCGTCTCCGCGCAGCGCTGGGGGACCCGCCACGGGAAGTCGGGCAAGACCGTGTGGTTCGAATTGGCTCTTCCTGGTGAGTAACAAGGTGAGGGCCCATCGACGATCACAAAGCTTGGCTGGAAAACAACGGGATCTTTTTGTGATCGCGAAGGCCGTGTCGTAGAGCGCCGTGGTGCTGAATACTTCGGTCATGGCCGGTCCGGTTGCGGTGAGCTGGAGGGGACGGTCGCGTGAGCGAGATACCTGTACAGGCACATCAGGCCCGTGTGCCCGGGAAAGCGTCTGGGGAGACCTGGCGCGACTCCCTGTGGCACAGCAGCCCGCCTGGCTCGATATATGACTACATAAAGGTCGCTTCCTTCTCGATCGGGCCCGACGGGCTGATCGACCAGTGGAGTCTGCGCGCCGAGGAAATCTTCGGGCTGACCGCGGCCGAGGCCGTCGGCCGCGACCCCGTCGACGCCTTCATGCCCCCGGAGCTGCGCGCCGGCGCACACCGCAGGGTGGCCGAGATTCTCGACGGCAAGGAATGGACCGGCCTGATCCCCTTCCGGATCCCCGGCGGCGACGGTGCGCACGGGGTGGCCGAGATCTATGTGATGCCGACCCAGACCGAATCCGCCGAGCGGGCCGCGCTCTGCGTCGTGGTCGACGTACGCGCGCTGCGCCGGATCGAATCCGATCTGGCCGCCTCGCAGGCGATATTCGGTCAATCTCCCTTCGGGTTCCTGCTCTTCGGCACGGACCTCACCGTGCAGCGGGCCAACCGCCGCTTCGCGACCGTCTTCGGCGGCGCCGCCGAGGAGCACCGCGGCCGCACCGTCCACGACTACCTGCCCGCGCACGAGGCCGACCGGATGGCCGACGCACTCCGGAGGTGTCTGGAGACCGGCGACTCCGTCAACGACCTCCAGATCACCGGCGCCGCCCCCGGCAGCCGGGACAACCGCCACTGGTCCATCAACCTCTACCGGGTCCACGGCGGCACCGGCCGCCCCATCGGGGTCGCCGGCATCGGCATCGACGTGACCCGCCGCCACCTCGCCGCCCGCGAGGCCGCCGGGGTCCGGCGCAACCTGGCCCTGCTGAACGAGGCCGGACACCGCATCGGCAACTCCCTCGACCTGGAGACCACCGCCCGCGAGCTCCTCGACGTCACCGTCCCCGGCTTCTGCGACCTGGCCGCCGTCGACCTCTACCAGGGGCTGCTGCTCGGCGACGACGACCGCCCCGCCCGCCCGCAGGGCCCCGGCGTGCCCAGCCTGCCCGGCCACGGAACGGGACGCGCGCCCTCGGCGCCGCTGCGGCGGGTGGCCTTCTCCTCGGCCGTGTCGGACGCGCCGCTGTCCGGCCCGGGCGCGCTGGTCTCCGTAGGGGAGGTGCACCGGTACCCGGCCGGATCGCCGGGGGCCTTCGCCCTGCGCACGGCGCGGCCGAGACTGGTGGAGGGCGGCGGACCCGAGTCCGGGGACCTCGTCCAGTCCACGCTCGTCGTCCCGCTGGTCGCGCACGACACGGTGGTCGGGCTCGCGCAGTTCTCCCGCACCAAGGGCAGCGAGCCCTTCGGCGAACGCGACCGGGCGGTCGCGGTGGAGCTCGCCGCACGGGCCGCCGTGTGCATCGACAACGCACGGCTCTACCGGCGCGAACACGAGCGCGCGCTGATACTCCAGCGCAGCCTGCTGCCCCCCGGCGACCCGGAGGCCGCCGGACTCGACATCGCCTGCCGCTACCTGCCGGGCAACGCCGCCACCGAAGTCGGCGGCGACTGGTTCGACGTCATCGAGCTGCCGGGGCACCGTACGGCGCTGGTCGTCGGCGACGTCATGGGCCGCGGACTGCGCGCGGCCGTGGCCATGGGTGAACTGCGCACCGCCGTACGGACCCTCGCGCTGCTCGACCTGGAACCGGCCGAGGTGCTGACCGCGCTGGACGAGATCGCCCGGGGCCTCGGCGCACCCGGCGGCTCCCAGCAGGCCTCCCGGGCCGCGCTGCACTCGCGGGACGCCGACCGCTCGGAGGTGTACCTCGCGACGTGCGTCTACGCCGTCTACGACCCGGTCACCCGCCGCTGCACCATCGCCAACGCCGGCCACATGCCGCCGGTGCTGGTGGAACCGGTCGAGGAGGGCGCTGCGCCCCGCCCCGGACTGCTGCTGGAGATACCGACCGGGATGCCGCTGGGCGTCGGCGGGGAACCCTTCGAGGAGGTCGAGGTCGAACTCCCCGAAGGGGCGCTGCTCGCCCTCTACACCGACGGCCTGGTCGAATCCCGGACCCACCCGCTGGAGGAGGGCCTACGGGGCCTGCGGGACGCGCTGGCGGACCCCGCGCGCCCGCTGGAGGAGGTCTGCGACCACGTCCTGAACACCCTGGACACCCGGCACGGCGAGGACGACATCGCGCTGCTGATGGCCCGGGTCCAGGGCCTCCCGGTGGACGCGGTCGGCGACTGGCAGCTCCCGCGCGAGGCCCGCTCGGTGGGCCGGGCCCGCGAGCTGGCGCGGGCGAAGCTGCCCGCGTGGGGCCTGGAGGGACTGCTCGACACCACGGAACTGCTGGTGAGCGAGCTCGTCACGAACGCCCTGCGGTACGGCGAGGGCGAGATCCGGCTGCGCCTCCTGCTGGACCGGACCCTGGTCTGCGAAGTCTGGGACGCCAACCTGGTCCAGCCCCGCCGCCGCCGGGCACGGGACACCGACGAGGGCGGCCGCGGCCTCCAGCTGGTCGGCCTGCTCTCCGCGGGCTGGGGCACCCGCCGCACCCACCGGGGCAAGACGGTCTGGTTCGAACTCCCGCTCCCGGGCGCGGTGGCCGAGTCGGTGGCGGAACTGTCGGCGGAGCAACTGCTGAGCATGTACGGGTGAGCACGTCCGGGGCCTTGGGGTCAGGGTCCGCAGCCCCTGGTGAGAAACGGGTACGGGCCGCCCCGGAGGGCGGCCCGCCTCGCCGGGCGCCGGCCCTCAGGCGGCCTTACGGGCTTTCAGTGCGGCCAGGCGGGCCTCGATCTCCGAGGTCTTGCCGAGGTCGTCCAGGGACTCGAACTGGGCGTCCAGCGAGGAGGCGGCCAGCTCCTGCTTCCCCAGGGCCATGGCCTCCTCGCGGCGGACCTTCTCCTCGAAGCGGGTGATGTCGCTCGTCGGGTCCATCACGTCGATGTTCTTGACCGCGTCCATCATCGTGTTCTGCGCCTGCGCGGTCTTGGCCCGCGAGACCAGCTCGTCGCGCTTCGCCGTCAGCTCCGTCAGCTTGGTCTTCATCGAGGCCAGGCCCGACTTCAGCTTGTCGACCACCTCGGTCTGGGCGGCGATCGTCGGCGCGGCCGTCTTCGCCTCCTTCTCCGACTGCATCTGGCGGCCGAGCGCGACCTTCGCGAGGTTGTCGAACTTGTCGGCGTCGGCGGCCGACCCGGACGTGCGCAGCTCGTCGGCCTTCTTGCTCGCCGCGAGGGCCTTGCCGCCCCACTCCGCGGCCGCGTCCACGTCCTCCTTGTGGTCTGCCTCCAGCATCCGCAGGTTGCCGATGGTGGTGGCGACGGCCTGCTCCGCCTCGGAGATGTTGTTCGTGTAGTCGCGGATCAGCTGGTCCAGCATCTTCTGCGGGTCCTCCGCCTGGTCCAGCAGGGAGTTGATGTTGGCCTTGGCGAGCTGGGTGACGCGGCCGAGGATGCTCTGCTTGCTCATGCGCTCTGTCTCCTTGGGAACGGGGGAGGGGAGGGTGAGGGGGGAGGGGAGGGTGAGGGGGGAGGGGAGGTGCGGGTGCGGGTGCGAAGGGAGTGCGTCTGTCAGAAGCGGCCGCCGCCGCCCATGCGGCCGCGGGTTCCGCCGCCGCCGAAGGAGCCGGGGCCGCGTCCGCCGCCGCCGCCGAAGCCGCCGCCGAAGCCGCCTCCGCCGCGGCCGCCGCCGAGGATCTCGCCGAGGATGATCCCGCCGAGCACCGCGCCGCCCATGCCGCCGCCCTGCTGCCGGCCGCCACCGCCGTACGGGTTCTGGTAGCCCCGTACGTCCTGTTCGGCCAGCTGCTGCGCCTGGCGCGCGAGCGAGTCCGCCTGCTGGGCCTCGGCGAGTGCGCCCGCCGGGTCCGAGCCCGCCAGGGACGTGGACCGCTCCAGGTGGCGCTGGGCCTCCGCCAGCCGGGTGCGGGCCTGGCTGCCGATCGCGCCCCGGCTGGTGGTGATGTAGTCCGTGGCCGCGCCGATCGCGCTGCGGGCCGTCAGCAGGGCCTGGTCGAGCAGGGCCGCGGCCCGCTGCCGGCCCGACTCCCGCTCGCGGGCCCCGGCCAGCGCCTCGTCGAGGGCCGCGTCGGCCTCCTCCACGCGGCGCAGCGCGTCCAGCGGGTCGTACCGTCCGGCGCCCTGCTCCTGGCGTACGTCGGCCACCACGGCCTCCGCCCGGCTGATCCGGCCGCGCAGATCGGCGGTCGAGCCCTCGGTGGTGCCGGTCAGCAGCCCGCGCGCGTCGGCGAGGTCCGTGTCCGTCTCGTTGAGTGCGCCCGGCAGCTTCCCGGCCGCCTCCGCCAGCTCCTGCGCGCGCCGCTCCACCGCGTCGACCAGGGTCGCCGCCTGGTCCACGGCGCCCTCGGCCGCCCGGACGTGCACGGCGGCCTTGCCGTTGTCCCCGGCGTCGATCGCGGCGCGTGCCCCGCCGAGGCTGGTCGTCGCGAACAGCAGCCGGTCCTTGGCCTGTTCGGGGTTGGAGGCCACCGGCGCCGCCGCGGAGTCCGCGTACTGGCGGCCGAGCGCCGTGAGGGTGGCCTCCGCCGTGGTCGTACGGCCCGTCAGGGCGCGGAAGTGGGCCTCCACGGTCGCGAGCGCCTGCGGGGCGTTCTTCTCCAGGTCCCGCAGCCGGTCGAAGTCCGCCGACTCGGCGTCGAGCCGCCGGCTCGCCTCCGTGCAGCGGGCCACGATCTCGTCGAGCATCCGGCGGCGGGTGGCGTCGTCCTCCGGGTACGCGTCGTCGAGCTGCTGGCGCAGCCGGAACGCGGCCGTCAGCTCGCTCCTCCCGAAGTCCACCGCCTGCGTGAAGGCCGACACCGCCTCCTCGCCGAACTGCGCGGTGGCGAAGCCGAGTTCCTCGGTGCTGGTACGGATCGCGTCATCGGTCTCCACCAGCATGGCCTTGGCCTTGGTGTCCAGCTCCGGCAGTGGCAGCTGGGCGGGGCCCTGCCCGGACCAGCCGGTGGTCTTCGAGCCGCCACTGCCGCCCGTCTGCTTGCGCTTGCGGCGGGTGTACGCGTACGCCCCGAGGGCGCCGGCCGCGCCGACCACGACCACCGGGAGGACGAAGTCCCCGGCGCCGCTCTCGCCGCCGCTCGCCGCGGCGCCTCCCGGGTCGGCCTCGCCGGGGACGATGGCCGGCACCGGCACGGGCCGGCCGCCCAGGACCGCGTCGTAGCCGTTGGCGGCGCCGATCGCGGCTCCCGCCCAGTCGTTCTGCTTGAGGGCCGGCTCGATGGCGGTCTGCGCGACCGCCGCGAGCTGCTCCTTGGTGAATCCGGAGTCGACATCGGCCGAATAGGCGTACTGCCGGGCCCCGGTGGCGATGGCCAGCAGGACGTCGTTCTGCCCGAGGCCGTTCTTCTGGGCGGTGGCGTCGGCCCAGCTCTGCGCGGACCGGTCGGAGAAGTCGCGCACGTACGTGACGAACAGCTGGACCTTCCGATCGGCGTACAGCTTGTCCAGCGCGGCGGTGACCTCGGCCTTGCGGTCGCCCAGGGCGCCCACCCGGTCGGTGATCTGCCCCTGCGCTGACAGGGTGACGGGATCGTCGGCCCGGGCCGCCGGGGCGGTGGCCGTCGCCCAGCCGCTGAGCGCGAACAGTGCGGCGGCGAGGGCGAGGCCGGTCCGGACGGGTATCCCGGCGGTGGTGCGTCTCTTCGTGCTGCTTCTCGGCGGAGTCACATTTGGGAGAGTATGGGCGGTTTCGCCCTCCCGCACCCGGAGACCCGGGTCCTACGGCAGGCCGTACGCCGCGAGTTCCGGGCGGGACAGGACCAGGCGGTCGCCGACCAGCAGGACGTCGGCCGTGGCCAGCGGCGGGTGGTCCCAGTACCGGCGCGGCTTGCCCGAGGCCGGGTCCAGGACCGCCACGCACGGCTCCGACGCGCGGCCGAGGAGACCGCGCCGGCTGCCCTGGGGGACCTTGACGTACAGGCCGCCCGGACGCAGCCCCAGCAGTTCGAGCCCGCACTCCGCGCCGCCGCACCGGGCCGCCTGGCGCTGCCAGCGCAGCGCGCCCGTGCCCGCGTCCAGCGCCTGGACCGTGTCCCAGCCGCCCGAGCCGTCCCGGCCGTCCCGGCGGTCCCGGCCGTCCCGGACCTCCGGGGCGTGCGAGGCCGCGTACACCGTGCCGCCTTCGACCAGCAGGCCCTCCGCCGGGGCGCCCAGGGCGTGGCGCCACAGCTCCCGGCCGGAGCCCCGGTCCAGGGCCAGCACCGAGCCCTCGTCCACGAGATGGACGAGGCCGCCTCCGGACAGCCGCGGATCGTGCAGCGTGCGCGCCGTGGGGCCGGACCGCCGGAAGGACCACACCAGGCGGCCGGTCGGCAGGTGCAGCGCCTGCAGCCGCAGCCCGTCCGCGAGGACCAGGCAGTCGCCCACCGCGGCGGGGGAGCGCGTCGCCGGGTCGGGAACGGCACGCTGCCACAGGATCTCGCCCGTCGCCGCCCGCAGCGCGGTCAGGTCCCCCGGCGCCCCGTGCACCACCACGGGCCCGGCGCTGCGCAGCGGCCGCGTGCCGGGCAGGTACGCACGGCTGGTGCCGTGCGGGTCCTGCGTGCCCCCCGGCAGGTCCCGCCACCACCGCACCCGCCCGTCGCGCGGCTCGCGCGCCAGCAGCCGTACTCCCGGCAACCCGTCCCGCCGGACCTCGACGTACACCGTGTCCGCGTCCGCCGCGCAGGACACCAGGAGCGGCCCGGTCCCGGGCAGCGGGGGCGCGGCCGCGCCCACACCCTCGTCGGAGCGGGCCGTCCAGCGGGTCGTGCCCTCCTCGGCCCGTACGCAGCCCACCTCGGCCCCCGACCGCCACACCACGTGGGCCCCGGCCGCGTACGCGGCGTCCGGGCGGGCGGCCGTCTGCCAGGCGTGCACCCCGGGCCCGGGGCGCGGGAGCGGCTTCGGCCCGGAGCCCGTCACGCGCGTCCCGGAACCGGCGTCCGGGCCGCCCAGGGCCCTGATCCCGGACGGCGGCGGGCTCCCCGCGTCGGCGGCGGCCTCCGCCCGCCAGGGCGCCAGGCCCGTCCCCACGCACAAGCGCGCGGCGAGGGCCAGCTGCAGGGCCCGCTGCTCCGGGTCCGGCAGGCTGCGGGCCCGGCCCGCCCGCTCCCGCGCCGCCGCCGGGTCCAGCGGAGACCGGGTGTCCTGCTCGACGCGGGCCCGGGCGCCGGCCAGCGAAGACAGGGCGTGGTCGGCCTTCGCGTCCGCGGCCTCCCCGGGGCGGCGGCCCAGCAGGGCGGCGGCCTGGTTCCGCAGCCGCTCCGCCTGGGCGAGCCGCCCCTGCTCGGCATGGTGCGCGGCCTCCTCGCGCAGCCAGGCCGCCCGCTCCTCCAGGAACCGCGGCAGCTCCTCCTCCGCCTGCTCCAGCGCCCTGGCCCCGCCCGCCGCGTCCCCGGCCCCGGCACGCTCGCGCGCCACCTGGCACAGCGCCAGCAGCCGGCCCCCGGCGGAGCCGATGCGTTCGCTGAGGCGCAGGGCCGCCGCCACGTCGTGCGGGGCGACGGCCAGCACCATGTCGTAGGTGGCGGCCCCGCGCAGCGCGGGGTCGGCTATCAGCGCCAACTGGAGCTCGGCCTCGGCGGGATCGGCCGCCGCGACGGCCGTGGCGACGCGGGCCCGGAGCCGCTTGTCCGCCCGGCCGTCCGCGAAGTGGTCCTCGGCGATCCGGGCGGCCTGCGCGGGGGCGAGGACGGCCAGCTCCTCCGCCACCGCGCACAGCGGGCCCGCCCGGTGGGAGCCGAACACCGTGAACAGCGCCTGCTGCGCTTCGGTCAGCAGCCGCCGGGCCCGCGCCGGGGCGCGGGTGGAGGTGGCCCGGGCCAGCCGGGTCAGCAGCTCGGCCACCCGCGCCCCGTCGCCCCGGCCGCCCTCCCACGCCGCGATCTCGGCGTCGCCGAGCAGCCGCCCCGCGAGCTCCGCGTCGAACCGCGCCGCGGCGTCGGCGGCCACGGCCAGCACATCGATGCGCGCCTCATCCCCGACCTCGACCGCCCGCACCCCGCCCTCGGCCTCGAGCAACAACTCCCGCACAAACTCCCGCACATGCCCAGGCACCCCGCCCGCCTCAGCCCCGACCCCGGCTCCGACGTCGACCCCGGCTCCGACGTCGACCCCGACGCCGGCTCCGACCCCGACGCCGACCCCGACGCCGGCTCCGACGTCGGCTCCGACCCCGACGTCGACCCCGACCCCGACGCCGGCTCCGACGTCGGCTCCGACCCCGACGCCGGCTCCGACGTCGGCTCCGGCTCCGACGCCAGCCTCGGCCCGGGCTCCGACGCGGTCCGCTGCCCCGTCCCCGACACCGACTTCTGCCCCGGTTCCGCCGCCGACTTCTGTCCCGGTTCCGACGCCGGCCTCTGCCCCGGTTTCGACGCCGGCCTCTGCCCCGGCTCCGTCGCGGTCCTGCGCCCCGTCCCCGACGCCGGGAACGACCCCGGCCCGGTTCCCGGGAGCCATCCCGACGCCGTCCTCGGCCCCGGCTCCAGTCCCAGGAGCCACCCCGGCCCGGATCCCGGCCTCCGCCCCGGTCCCGACGCCGGGAGCCACCCCGGCCCCAGTCCCGGGATGCACCCCGGCCCCGGCCTCCGAACCGAACCCGACAGCAGGCCCGAACCCGGCGGCAGTCTCGACCTCGGTCCCGGCCCCTGACCCGGGCCGGACCCCGCTCCCCACACCGGACCCGTTCCCGGCCTCCAGGCCGACCCCGCTTCCGGCCTCGGCACCGGATGCGCTCCCAGGCCTGCTCCCGGCCTCGGCGCCGGACCCGCTCCCAGGCCCGGGCCCGGACGGGCCGGACCCGTTCCCGGCCTCCGTGCCGGATCCGCTCCCAGGCCCGCTCCCGGCCTCGGTGCCGGACCCGTTACCGGGCCCGGGCCCGGCCTCGGTGCCGGACCCGTTGCCGGGCCCGGGCCCGGACGGGCCGGACCCGTTCCCGGACCCGGGCCCGGACGGGCCGGACCCGTTCCCGGACCCGGGCCCGGACCGGCCGGACCCGTTCCCGGACCCGGGCCCGGACCGGCCGGACCCGTTCCCGGACCCGGGTCCGGACCGGCCGGTCCCGCCCCCGGCCGCCGCGCCGGGCCCCGACCCGGCCCCGCCCCCGGCCCCGCCCCCCGCCTGCGCCCCGTCCCGGGCCCCGGCCGACCCGCCGCTGCCGTCATCCCCGGCCAGGGGCATCGCCGCCAAGGCCCGTAGCGCCGTGCCCACGGCCAGCGCCGACTCCGGCCGGTCCGCCGGGTCCTTCTCCAGCAGCCGCCGCACCAGCCGCTCCACCTCCGGAGCGACCACCGCACCCGCCTCGCGCAGCGGCAGCGGCCGGTCCTCGATGTGCCGGCGCATCAGGACGTAGGGGACCTCCGCCTCCCCGAAGGGCGGCTCCCCGCTCAGCAGCGCGTACAGCACGCCCCCCAGCGCGTACAGATCGCACCGGGCGTCCACCCGCTCGCCCCGCCACTGCTCGGGCGCCATGTACGGCGGGCTGCCGAAGATCCGGCCGGTGACCGTCCAGCCGGCCGTGGCGTCCGAGGAGTGCGCGATGCCGAAATCGCAGATCTTCAGCCGCCCGGAGCGCAGTAGGAAGAGATTGGCCGGCTTCAAGTCCCGGTGGATCACCGCGCGTTCGTGCGCGGCGGCCAGCGCCTCCGCGACCTGTGCGGCCAGCTCCAGCGCGACCGCCACCGGCAGCCCGCCCGGTACCCGGGACAGCGTGGCGCGCAGGTCCTCGCCCGCCAGCAGCTCCATCACGATGAAGAGCCGCCCCTCCTCCTGGCCCACGTCGTGCACGACGGTGATGCCGGGATGCTGGAGCTGCGCCCCGATGGTGGCCTCGCGCCGGAAGCGGACGACCGCTTCGTCGGACATGGCCGTCTCCAGGAGCACCTTCACCGCCACGGCCCGGTCCAGTGCCGTGTCGTGCGCCCGCCACACCTCACCGAAGCCGCCCTTGCCGAGCCGCTGTTCGAGGCGGTACCGGCCCGCCAGCTGATCCCCCACCCGCACCGCGAAAGCCCCCTGACTTCACGTCAACGACGTTGCTCAGGGGGCATTCTGTCCTGCCAAGTGAACAGCTGGGGGCGGCTATGTGCCCGAACGCCGCCGGATCTTGCTTCCCAGCCACACCAGCGGGTCGTACTTGCGGTCCACGGCCCGCTCCTTCAGCGGGATCAGGGCGTTGTCGGTGATCTTGATCCCCTCGGGGCAGACCTCCGTGCAGCACTTGGTGATGTTGCAGTAGCCGAGCCCGTGCTCCTCCTGCGCCGTGCGCTTGCGGTCGAGGCCCGCTTCGGCCGCCGCGTCCAGCGGGTGCATGTCCAGCTCCGCCACCCGCATCAGGAAGCGCGGACCGGCGAAGGCGCCCTTGTTCTCCTCGTGGTCGCGCACCACGTGACAGGTGTCCTGGCACAGGAAGCACTCGATGCACTTCCTGAACTCCTGCGAGCGCTCCACGTCGATCTGCTGCATCCGGTACTCGCCCGGCGCCACCCCGGCGGGCGGCACGAAGGCGGGCACCTCGCGCGCCTTCTGGTAGTTGAAGGACACGTCCGTCACCAGGTCGCGGACGACCGGGAAGGCCCGCAGCGGGGTCACGGTGATCGTCTCCTCGCGGGAGAAGGTCGACATGCGCGTCATGCACATGAGCCGCGGCCGCCCGTTGACCTCCGCGCTGCACGAACCGCACTTGCCCGCCTTGCAGTTCCACCGCACCGCGAGGTCGGAGGCCTGGGTGGCCTGGAGCCGGTGGACGATGTCCAGGACCACCTCCCCGTCGTGCACCTCCACGATGAAGTCGCGCAGCTCACCGCCCTCCGCGTCGCCCCGCCAGATCCGGAACTCGGCATCGTAGGTACTCACTCGTAGAGCTCCTCTTCGGCGAGGTACTTGACCAGCTCTTCCTTCTCGAAGAGCGCGAGCAGGTCGGATCGGATGGGATCGGTGCGCACCCGGGTCAGCTCGATCCGGTCCGCGGCCGGGTCCTCGGGGGCCAGGTTTCCATCGGGCACAGTGACGGGCCGGCACAGCAGGTTCACCGGCCGCCAGGAACGCTCCATCGCCGGGCAGTCCTCGCGGGTGTGCCCGCCCCGGCTCTCGGTGCGCTCCAGGGCCGCACGGGCCACGCATTCGCTGACCAGCAGCATGTTGCGCAGGTCCAGGGCCAGGTGCCAGCCCGGGTTGAACTGCCGGTGCCCCTCGACCCCGGCCCGGGAGGCCCGTACGCGCAGGGCCGCGAGCTTCTCCAGGGCCTGGGCCATCTCGCCCTCGCGGCGGATGATCCCGACGAGGTCGTTCATGGCCGTCTGGAGCTCCTGGTGGAGGGTGTACGGGTTCTCCGCGCCCTCGGCGGCATGGAACGGGGCCAGCGCCTCCGCGGCCGCCGCGTCGATCTGCGCCTGGGACACCTCGGGCCGCCCGCCGACGGCCGGGTCGTCCCGCGCGGCGTACTGCGCCGCGTGCAGCCCGGCCCGGCGGCCGAAGACCAGCAGGTCGGAGAGGGAGTTCCCGCCGAGCCGGTTCGAGCCGTGCATGCCGCCCGCGACCTCACCGGCGGCGAACAGGCCCGGCACCCCGAGGGTGGCGGCCGTGTCGGACTCGACCGCGATGCCGCCCATCACGTAGTGGCAGGTCGGGCCGACCTCCATCGGCTCGGCGGTGATGTCCACGTCCGCCAGCTCCTTGAACTGGTGGTACATCGACGGGAGCCGCCGCTTGATCTTCTCGGCCGGCATCCGGGTGGACACGTCGAGGAACACCCCGCCGTGCGGGGATCCGCGCCCGGCCTTGACCTCGGAGTTGATGGCGCGGGCCACCTCGTCGCGGGGGAGCAGTTCGGGCGGGCGCCGGTTGTGGTCCGGGTCCTCGTACCAGCGGTCGCCCTCCTCCTCGGACTGCGCGTACTTCTCCTTGAACACGTCCGGGATGTAATCGAACATGAACCGCTTGCCCTCGCTGTTGCGCAGCACCCCGCCGTCGCCGCGCACCGACTCGGTGACGAGGATCCCCTTCACCGAGGGCGGCCAGACCATGCCGGTCGGGTGGAACTGCACGAACTCCATGTTCAGCAGCGGGGCCCCGGCGAGCAGCGCCAGCGCGTGGCCGTCACCGGTGTACTCCCACGAGTTGGACGTGGTCTTGAAGGATTTCCCGATCCCGCCCGTGGCCAGCACCACCGCCGGGGCCTCCAGGACGAAGAACCGGCCGGTCTCGCGCTCGTAGCAGAAGGTCCCGGACACCTTCTCGCCGTCTTTCAAGATCCTCGTGACCGTGCACTCCTGGAAGACCTTGAGCCGGGCCTCGTAGTCCCCGTACTCCTTGAAGTCCTCCTGCTGGAGCTGGACGATCTTCTGCTGGAGGGTGCGGATCAGCTCCAGCCCGGTCCGGTCGCCGACGTGCGCGAGCCGCGGGTACTCGTGCCCGCCGAAGTTGCGCTGCGAGATCTTCCCGTCGGGCGTGCGGTCGAAGAGCGCGCCCCAGGTCTCCAGCTCCCAGACCCGGTCCGGGGCCTCCTTGGCGTGCAGCTCCGCCATCCGCCACTGGTTCAGGAACTTGCCGCCGCGCATCGTGTCGCGGAAGTGCACCTGCCAGTTGTCGCCCTCGTTGACATTGCCCATGGAGGCGGCGATCCCGCCCTCCGCCATCACGGTGTGGGCCTTGCCGAAGAGGGATTTGCAGATCACGGCCGTACGGGCGCCCCGCTCGCGCGCCTCGATCGCGGCCCGCAGACCGGCGCCGCCCGCGCCGACCACGACCACGTCCCACTGCTGCCGTTCCACTTGAGCCATCTCAGAAGATCCTCGGGTCGGTGAAGGCGCCGCTGGCCAGCAGGTACACGTAGAAGTCGCATGCGGCGACGCTGATCAGGGAGGCCCACGCCAGCTGCATGTGACGGGTGTTGAGACCGCTGATCCAGCCCCACAGGCGGTAGCGCACCGGGTGCTTGGAGAAGTGCTTGAGGCGGCCGCCCATGATGTGCCGGCAGGAGTGACAGGACAGGGTGTAGGCCCAGATCAGCACGATGTTGACGACGAACAGCAGCGTCCCGAGGCCCATGTGGCCCCACGCGTACTGCTCGTCGCGGAAGGTCAGCACGGTGTCGTACGTGAGGATGCCCGCGACCGGCAGCGCCGCGTAGAAGAAGTACCGGTGCATGTTCTGGAAGATCAGCGGGAAGCGGGTCTCCCCGCTGTACGAGGCGTGCGGCTCGGCGACGGCGCAGGCGGGCGGCGAGGCCCAGAAGCCCCGGTAGTAGGCCTTGCGGTAGTAGTAGCAGGTCAGCCGGAAGCCGAGCGGGAAGACCAGGATCAGCAGCGCGGGGGACAGGCCCCACCAGCTGCCGAAGAGGTCGAGGTTCGGGCCGCCGCGCATCTCGGCGCAGTTCTCCGCGAGGCACGGGGAGTAGAAGGGCGAGACGTACGGCGCCGCGTAGTAGTCGGCGTTGGCGAAGGCCCGCCAGGTCGAGTAGACGATGAAGGCGAGCAGCCCGGCCGCGGTGCCGGCGGGGGAGAGCCACCACCGGTCGGTCCGCAGGTGCCGGGCCGCGATCGCGGCCCGCGAGGCGTCGTGGACGCCGCCGGGCCGCTGTGAGGATGGTTGGGTGCCTGTGGCCAAGGGGGACTCCGGGTGGAGTGATGAGGGGTGGCCCAGGGGACCCGGCCTCCGTCGCTGCGGGTGACCGGGTCCGGTGGGGTGTGCGCGGAGCGTAGGTCAGGGAGCGCGGCGATCGCGGGCGCCGAGACCCTCGTCGTCGGCGTCCGTCCACAGGGAGCTGTCGTACGGGGTGTCCGGGACGCTGACCATCGCGCCCTCGCCCGCAGGCCGGGAGGCGGCCGGTGCCTGCCGTGCGACATCCTTCTCCAGCTGCTCCACGGAGCGGACCAGCTCGTTCAGGTTGCGCCGTACGGCGGTCAAGTCGTCTTGCAGGGACATGATTTGCCCTCACTTCCGCTGGGTGCGGTGGCAGCGCTCATGTGCGCCTGCGAGTGTCGCGCCTCCCGTCCCCGGTTGTGAAGGGACGTGCAGCGATTGCGGGCGCGCAGGCGCGAACTGTGCGCCCCTCCCTGCCCCCATTTTCATCCCTCTTACGGGGGAACGCTCGCTCGGAAAGCAAGCCGGATTGGTCCGCACGGGTGGGGTTCGCGGCGTGGCGGGGGTCGGCTGCGGCGGGTATGGCAGGGCGTCGATTTCAGTGGGTTTCGGCACCCAGTGTGATCAGCTCCATATACCGCCGAACGTGATCAAAACATCCCCTTTCACGGCTCCCCCCACGCCCCGTCCCGGAGGTACCACCCATGTCCCAGAGAAGGCGCAGGTCCTTGGCGCTCCTGACCTCGGGAGTTCTTGCACTGCCGCTGCTCGCGGGCTGCGGCGCGGGTGAAGACGAGGGCGGCCCGGCCGCCGCCGGGCAGGACATCGCGGCCGCCACCCGCGACAAGGTCGCCGACGGCGGCGTGCTGCGGTGGGCCGTGGACTCCATGCCGGGCACCCTCAACGCCTTCCAGGCCGATGCGGACGCCACCACCAACCGGATCGCCGGGGCGGTACTGCCCCAGCTGTTCGTGCTGGACGGCAAGGGGCGGCCGGTGGCCAATCCCGACTACCTGGAGAAGGCCGAGGTCGTCGAGCGGGAGCCCAAGCAGGTCGTCCTGTACAAGCTCAACCAGCAGGCGGTCTGGAGCGACGGCCGCGAGATCGGCGCCGCCGACTTCGTCGCCCAGTGGCGGGCCCTGAACGGCAAGGACTCCGCCTACTGGACGGCGCGCAACGCCGGCTACGACCGGATCGAGAAGATCGAGCGCGGCAAGACGGACCTGGAGGTCAAGGTCACCTTCGTCAGGCCGTACGCCGACTGGCGCTCCCTCTTCAGCCCCCTTTACCCCAAGCAGGTCACCGGCACCCCGGAGAGCTTCAACGAGGGAGCCCGGGGCGCCCTGAAGGTCACCGCGGGCCCCTTCGGGCTGGGCGCCATCGACAAGAAGACCGGTACGGCCTCCCTGACGCGCAACCCGCGCTGGTGGGGCAGCCCCGCCAAGCTCGACACCCTGATCCTCACCGCGGTGCCGCGCTCCGAACGCCCGGCAGCGCTGGCCGCCGGCAGGCTCGACCTGGCGGAGATCGACCGCACCGGGGCCGACCGGATCGCCCTGGCCCGCCGCGCGGCCGCCAAGGCCGACAAGGGCGCCGGAGGCGCGGGTGCCCACGGTCCCGCCGCCTCGGTGACGGCCGCGCAGGCCACCTTGTCGTGGGCGCTCGCCTTCGGACTGGACGAGGACAAGGCCAAGGAGGCGCAGGCCACCCGCCTGAAGCACGCGGAGGCGGTGAAGCGGTACGCCGGGGAGCAGAGCGCCCTGCGCGGCTTCACCGTCCGCAAGTCCCTGGAGCCCGCCTACACCCAGCTCGCGATGAACGGCGCGAGCGGCCCGCTCGCCGACGAGCGGGTACGCCGCGCCGTGGCCCGCGCCCTGGACCGCCAGGCGCTGGCCGACATCGTCCTGAAGCCGCTGGGCCTGCCCGCGAAGCCGGTGGGCAGCCACCTCGCGCTGGCCGGGCAGCAGGCGTACGCCGACAACAGCGACGCCCTCGGCGGCCAGGACACCCAGGCCTCGCAGGCCCTGCTCGCGGACGCCGGATGGCGCCGGGGCGGCAAGATCACCGAGCCGGCGGGCGCCAAGGCGGGCGCGGAGGCCGCCGAGGAGACGGACGACTCCAAGACCCCGGCGGTCCCGGCCCCGGTCCCGGCCCCGGGCCCGGGCACCGGGAACGACGGCCTCTACATCGTCGGCCAGGACGACGAGCGCAACGGCGACCGCCCCGGGGACCCGGCCGGCATGGACCTGCCCGAAGGCCGGTACGCCCGCTCCGCCCCCGACGGCGAGATCGTCGACGCCGACGCCTTCGCCGGGAGCGGGCACAGCCGCCCGTCCCCGGTGCTCGCCCCGGCCCCGTTCGCGGCCCTCCAGGAGCAGCACCTGCGCACCCAGGCCGAGGCCCTTGCCGACGTCGTGGACGACGGCAAGCGCAGCCCGGCCCTGGACGCCGAGGCCGCCGCCGAACCGGAGGACCAGGACGGGGCGAGCACCGCCCCGGCCCCCGCCAAGCAGGCCGTACGCACCTCCGGCAGCATGCTCGCCAAGGACGGCAAGCCGCTCGCCCTGCGCTTCGTCCTGCCGGCCGGCCCCGGTTCGGAGGCGCTGCGCACGGTCGGCGAGCGGATCTCGCAGATGCTCCGGAAGGTCGGCGTGCAGACCGAGCTGACCAAGGTGCCCGACGAGAGCTTCTTCAAGGACCACATCGCTTCGGGCCAGTACGACCTGGCGCTCTACTCGTGGCCCGCGACCGCCTACCCGGCCACCGACGCCCGGCCCATCTTCGCCAAGCCGGAGCCGGCCGCCGACGGCTCGCTGCTGGTCGAACAGAACTACACCCGGGTCGGCACCGACCACATCGACCAGCTCTTCGACCAGGCGCTCGGCGAACTGGACGAGGCGGCCTCCCGCGAGCTGATGCGCAAGGCGGACGCCCGGATCTGGGCGACGGCCGGCTCCATCCCGCTCTACCAGCGCCCCGAGCTGGTGGCCGTGAAGCCCGGCCTCACCAACGCGGGCGCCTTCGGCCTCGGTGCCCCGCGCTACCAGGACATCGGCTGGAAGAAGCCGGCGCCGGCGAAGGGCAAGAACGGGAAGAAGTAGCGAGAAGGAGCAACGAGAAGAAGTGATGACGAGCCGATGACGGGGAAGCATCGAAGGTTGATTCGAAGCTCTCAGGCTCAGATGTGACTCAAGTCCCTTGCCCGCCGGATCGCCGGCGGGCAAGGTCGTTCGTACCCGTTGACCCGCGTGTTTTTACAGGCACCAGCCCCGTCGAGTCCGGCCGAGTCCCCCCACCCCGGACCCGGCCGCGCTCAGTCGTCCGGCCTCTTGACAGACCCCACGGCAGGCGGTTCCCGCCAGCCGACGTACGATGGGGTAAGGCCGTGGCAGGTTTTCCGCCCGGTCGAGGCGCGCGTGCCGGACCGTACGCGTCGCCATCCACGATCCCGGGAGAAGCGCCGAAGTGCCCACGCGCCACGACATCCGTAACGTCGCCATCGTCGCCCACGTCGACCATGGCAAGACGACCATCGTCGATGCCATGCTCAAGCAGGCCGGTGCCTTCGCCGCCCACCAGCACCTCGACGACCGCATGATGGACTCGAACGACCTGGAGCGTGAGAAGGGCATCACGATCCTCGCCAAGAACACGGCGGTGAAGTACCACCCCAAGGACGGCGGGGCGCCCATCACGATCAACATCATCGACACCCCCGGCCACGCCGACTTCGGTGGTGAGGTCGAGCGCGGTCTGTCGATGGTGGACGCCGTCGTCCTGCTGGTGGACGCCTCCGAGGGTCCCCTGCCCCAGACCCGCTTCGTCCTGCGCAAGGCCCTGCAGGCGAAGATGCCGGTCATCCTCTGCATCAACAAGACGGACCGTCCGGACTCCCGGATCGACGAGGTCGTCAACGAGACGTACGACCTCTTCCTCGACCTGGACGCCGACGAGGACCAGATCGAGTTCCCGATCGTCTACGCCTGTGGCCGTGACGGCGTGGCCTCGCTGACCAAGCCGGAGGACGGCACCGTCCCCGCGGACAGCGACAGCCTGGAGCCCTTCTTCTCGACCATCCTGGCCCACGTCCCGGCCCCGGTGTACGACGACGAGGCGCCCCTCCAGGCCCACGTCACCAACCTGGACGCGGACAACTTCCTCGGCCGCATCGCGCTCGTCCGCGTCGAGCAGGGCGAGCTCCGCAAGGGCCAGACCGTCGCGTGGATCAAGCGTGACGGCACCATCTCCAACGTCCGCATCACCGAGCTGATGATGACCGAGGCGCTCACCCGCAAGCCGGCCGAGGTGGCCGGCCCGGGTGACATCTGCGCGGTGGCCGGTTTCCCCGACATCATGATCGGCGAGACCCTGGCCGACCCGGAGAACCCGATCGCGCTCCCGCTGATCTCGGTCGACGAGCCGGCGATCTCGATGACCATCGGTACCAACACCTCCCCGATGGTCGGCCGCGGCGGCAGCGGCAAGGGCGCGGACGCCAAGTCCGCGGTCAAGGACCGCAAGGTCACCGCCCGCCAGGTCAAGGACCGTCTGGACCGCGAGCTGGTCGGTAACGTCTCGCTCCGCGTCCTCGACACCGAGCGTCCCGACGCCTGGGAGGTCCAGGGCCGTGGTGAGCTCGCGCTCGCCATCCTGGTCGAGCAGATGCGCCGCGAGGGCTTCGAGCTGACCATCGGCAAGCCGCAGGTGGTCACGCAGGTGATCGACGGCAAGGTGCACGAGCCGGTCGAGCGCATGACGGTCGACGTCCCCGAGGAGCACATGGGCGCGGTCACGCAGCTCATGGGCGTCCGCAAGGGCCGCATGGACAACATGTCGAACCACGGCTCCGGCTGGGTCCGCATGGAGTTCGTCGTCCCGTCCCGCGGCCTCATCGGCTTCCGTACCGAGTTCCTGACCGGTACGCGCGGTACGGGCATCGCCCACTCGATCCACGAGGGCCTCGAGCCGTGGTTCGGCCCGCTGGTGACCCGTAACAACGGTTCGCTGGTCGCCGACCGCTCCGGTTCGGTCACGCCGTTCGCGATGATCAACCTGCAGGAGCGCGGTGTCCTGTTCACCGAGCCCGGCACCGAGGTGTACGAGGGCATGATCGTCGGCGAGAACTCCCGCGCCGACGACATGGACGTGAACATCACCAAGGAGAAGAAGCTCACCAACATGCGTGCGGCTTCCGCGGACAACACCGAGAACGTGGTGCCCCCGCGCAGGCTCTCCCTGGAGCAGTCCCTGGAGTTCTGCCGTGACGACGAATGCGTCGAGGTGACCCCGGAGGCCGTCCGCATCCGCAAGGTCGTCCTGGACCAGAAGGACCGCTCGCGCTCCGCGTCGCGCGCCAAGTCCGGCAAGTAGTCGCGTAGGACCTAGGTCACACTTGGGTCCTGCCCGGTACGCGCTTATGTGAACAGCCCCTGTCGTCACGGTCTCCGTGACGACAGGGGCTGTTCGCTTTTGTCAAGCGGATTATTTCGATCCGGTGTCCGCATACCGACCGTGACACTCCGGAAGAAGAGCTAACCGTCCGTTTCGTTCATGTCTGTCTCCTATCCGTTTGTCCGGATTTCGGGTTTTAGCCGTAGTGCGATGTTGTGAAAACGAGACCACTTAAGTGTGGTTTACGGTCAGAGCGTCCCCGAGGATGGCTCCATTGAGCTCGGGTCAATGGGTCACACGCTGTGGGGAGCGTCGACTCACGAGCATCACTCGAGGGGTCCGGAAAGCCGCTGTCAGGGGTGTCAGCGCCACCGGTTCCCTCATGTATCGACAGTGACGCCTGAGGAGGCAATTACCCATGCGCGGAGCAACGAGCGCCAAGTGGGTCGCGGGTGCCGTCATCGTGGCGATGGCCGCGACGGCTTGCAGCACCAGCAGCGACTCCAAGTCCACCGGCGGCAAGACCGGCGGCAACATCACCGTGGTGCTCGGCGAGCCGCAGCACGGTCTGGTGGGTCAGAACACCGCCGAGTCCGAAGGTGCAGAGGTGCTCAACGCCCTCTTCACCGGCCTGGTCCAGTACGACAACAAGACCAACGAGCCCAAGCTCGCGGTCGCCGAGTCCATCGAGACCACGGACTCGAAGGTCTGGACGATCAAGATCAAGGACGGCTACACCTTCCACAACGGCGAGAAGGTCGACGCGCAGTCGTTCGTCCGCGCCTGGAACTGGGGTGCCAACCAGGACAACGCCGCCGAGTCGCTGCCCTTCTTCGACAAGATCGAGGGCTCCGAGGAGCTGGCGCCGGGCAAGGACAAGAAGCCCACCGTCAAGGAGCTCAAGGGCCTGAAGGTCCTCGACGAGAAGACCTTCACCGTCACGCTGAAGGCTCCGTTCTCCCAGTTCAAGACGATGCTGGGCTACAACGCCTTCTACCCGCTGCCGAAGGCCTTCGAGGCCGACCCGAAGAAGTTCGGCGAGGCCCCGATCGGCAACGGCGCCTTCCAGATGGACGGCGCCTGGGAGCACAACAAGCAGATCAAGGTCAAGCGCTTCGACGCCTACCCGGCCGAGGGCCGCGCCAAGCTCGAGGGCGTCACCTTCAAGATCTACGACAACCTGGACACGGCGTACAACGACCTGCGCGCCGACAACCTCCAGATCGTCGACAAGCTCCCCGTCTCGGCGCTGGCCTCCGTGGCCCAGGAGTTCGGCGACCGCTACCTGTACAAGCCGGAGTCGGGCGTCGGTTACATCGGCCTGCCGCTGGCCACCAACCCCGAGTCGTTCGGCAAGGTGGAGATCCGCAAGGCCATCTCCATGGCCATCGACCGGGAAGCCATCACGAAGACCATCTTCAACGGCACCCGCAAGCCGGCCGACGACTTCATCAGCCCCATCATCCCGGGTTACCGCAAGGGCGCCCTGGGTGAGGTCGGTACGTACAACCCGACCAAGGCCAAGGAGCTCTACACCCAGGCCGGCGGCATCCCCGGAGGCAAGCTGGAGATCGGCTACAACGCGGACGGCGGCCACAAGGAGTGGATCGAGGCCGTCGGCAACCAGCTGAAGGCGAACCTCGGCCTGGAGGTCACCGCCAAGCCGTTCACCAAGTTCGGCGACATGCTGACCGACCTCGGCGACAAGAAGTACAAGGGCGCCTTCCGCATGGCGTGGTCCATGGACTACCCGGCGGCCGAGAACTACCTCCGTCCGATCTTCTCGAAGGTCGCGATCGACAACGGCTCCAACTACGGTGGCTACGTCAGCGAGGAGTTCGAGGGGCTGATGAACGAGGCCGACAAGACCGCCGATGCGGACGCGGCCATCAAGCTGTACCAGAAGGCCGATGACGTGATCATCAAGGACCTTCCGTACATCCCGGTCTTCACCTACATGTCTTCTTCGGCCTACTCCAAGTCCGTGAAGAACGTTGAGATCGACGCCCAGGGCCGCATGGACCTGGCCAAGGTCGAGCTGAACTAACACCCCTCTTCACATCTAGGGGATCTCGGGGGCGGGCAGGCGGAATCAGGTTTCCGCCTGCCTGCCCCTTCCCCCTGTTCTTCTGCTTGGAGGTCTGATGGGCCGCTACCTCATCCGCCGACTCATACAGGCGATCCCTGTACTGCTCGGTGCCACTTTCCTGATCTACACGCTGACGTTCAACATGCCGGGTGCTGACCCGATCCAGCTCCTGGCGGGCGACAAGAAGGCGGACCCGCTCGTCGCGGCGATGCTGCGCGAGAAGTACCACCTCGACGACCCGTTCCTGGTGCAGTACTGGAACTACATCACCGGGGTGTTCCAGGGTGACCTGGGCGAGTCCCTGAACGGGCGCAAGGTCCTCGACCAGTTCTCCGAGGCCTTCCCCTACACGGTGAACCTGGCCCTCATAGCCTTCGCCATCGAGGCCGTCGTCGGTGTGGTGGCCGGCATCATGGCAGCCCTGCGCCGCGGCAGGTTCCTCGACCAGCTGGTCCTGATCTCCACGCTGATGGTCATCTCGATCCCCGTCTTCGTCACCGGCTTCGTGCTGCAGCTGACGCTCGGTGTGAAGCTGAAGAACGAGTGGGGCATCGAGCTGTTCACACCCTCGTTCAACGAGAACGACGGCATGATCGGGTACATACTCCCGGCGTTCGTCCTCGCTTCCACCTCCCTCGCGTACGTGGCTCGACTGACCCGTACCAGCCTGATGGAGACGATGCGCGCGGACTACGTCCGCACCGCGACCGCCAAGGGCCTTCCGCGTCGCCGCGTCGTGGTCAACCACGCACTGCGCAACGCGCTCATCCCGATCGTCACGTTCCTGGGTGCCGACCTCGGCGCGCTGATGGGCGGTGCGGTCATCACCGAGCGGATCTTCAACATCCACGGAGTCGGCGGCCTGCTCGCCAAGTCCGTGTACCTCAAGGACGGTGCGGTGGTGGTGGGCGGTGTGACCATCCTGGTCCTCGTGTACCTCCTCGCGAACCTGATCGTGGACCTGCTTTACGCCGTGCTCGACCCGAGGATCCGCTATGCGTGACACGACTACGGTGGGGGACTCGATGACCGACACCCAGGTAGCCGGAGCCCCCTCCGACGGCTCCCCGGCGGACAAGCCCGAGCCGAAGAAGAAGAGCCGCGAAGCCAGCCTCTGGTCCGACGCACTGAGCGATCTGCGTCGCAACCCCGTCTTCCTGATCGGCGCCTTCCTGGTGCTGTGCATGCTCGTCATATCGGCGTTCCCGCAGTTGTTCACCAGCGGCAGCCCCTTCTCGGCGACGGCCTGCAAGCTGGAGGATTCCCTCAAGACCCCGAGCGCCGACCACTGGTTCGGCTACGACATCCAGGGCTGCGACGTCTACACCCGCACGGTGTGGGCCGCCCGCAACTCCGTGATCGTCGGGATCGTCACCACCACGCTGGTGGTCATCGTCGGTGGTTCCCTCGGTCTGCTCGCCGGCTGGGTCGGTGGCATCACCGACAGTCTCCTGTCCCGCTTCACCGAGATCTTCTTCGCGATCCCGCTGCTCCTCGGCGGCATGCTGATCATGTCCGCCCTGCCGGGCAACGCCTGGACCGTGTCGCTGGTGCTGGCCACCCTCGGCTGGCCGCAGATCTTCCGCATCATGCGGTCCTCGGTGCTGCAGAACAAGAACAACGACTACGTGATGGCCGCCCGCGCCCTCGGCGCCGGCACTCTGCGCATCACGATCCGGCACATCCTGCCGAACGCCGTCGCCCCCGTCATCGTGGTCGGCGCGATCAGCCTGGGTGTGTACATCTCCGCGGAGGCGGCCCTGTCGTACCTCGGCATCGGTGTCCAGCCCCCGGAGATCTCCTGGGGCCTGATGGTCAGCGACGCCTCCGTCCGCTGGCTGCAGGCTCCGCACGTGCTCCTCTTCCCGGCCGCCGCGCTGAGCATCACCGTGCTCGCGTTCATCATGGTCGGCGACGCGGTGCGCGACGCCCTCGACCCGAAGCTGCGCTGAGGAAGGGCGTACGTGATCATCATGGACAAGACCTCGAATGTCCCCGCGCCCCGATCGGCGCCGGAGGATGTCCCCCTGCTCGAAGTGCGCGACCTGCACGTCGAGTTCCACACCCGCGACGGTGTCGCCAAGGCCGTCAACGGTGTCTCGTACTCGGTGAACGCCGGCGAGACCCTCGCCGTCCTCGGCGAGTCCGGCTCCGGCAAGTCCGTGACGGCGCAGGCCATCATGGGCATCCTGGACATGCCCCCGGGCAAGATCCCGCACGGCGAGATCCTGTTCCAGGGCACCGACCTGCTGAAGCTCCCGGCCGAGGAGTTCCGCAAGGTCCGCGGCCGGAAGATCGCCATGATCTTCCAGGACGCGCTGTCCTCGCTGAACCCGGTGCACACCGTCGGAGCCCAGCTCGGCGAGATGTTCCGCGTCCACCGCGGGATGTCCAAGAAGGACTCCACGGCCAAGGCCGTCGAGCTCATGGACCGCGTGAAGATCCCCGCCGCCAAGGCGCGCGTGGGGGACTACCCGCACCAGTTCTCCGGCGGCATGCGCCAGCGCATCATGATCGCCATGGCGATGGCCCTGGAGCCCGACCTGATCATCGCCGACGAGCCGACCACGGCTCTCGACGTGACGGTCCAGGCCCAGGTCATGGACCTGCTCGCGGAGCTCCAGCGCGAAATGAACATGGGTCTGATCCTGATCACCCACGACCTCGGCGTCGTCGCCGACGTGGCCGACAAGATCGCCGTCATGTATGCGGGCCGGATCGTCGAGACCGCCCCGGTCCACGAGATCTACAAGCGCCCGGCCCACCCGTACACCCGCGGTCTGCTGGACTCGATCCCGCGCCTGGACCAGAAGGGCCAGGAGCTCTACGCGATCAAGGGCCTGCCGCCCAACCTCCTCGCCATCCCGCCGGGCTGCGCCTTCAACCCGCGCTGCCCCAAGGCCCAGGACGCCTGCCGCGAGGCCGTTCCCGTGCTGCACCAGGTGACCGAGCAGGACGGTACGGAGCTGCCGGGCCGCGGCAGCGCGTGCCACTTCTGGAAGGAGCAGCTCCATGGCTGAGCTCACCAAGAACGCCCCCGAGCGCGAGCCGATCCTCCAGGTCCGCAACCTGGTCAAGCACTTCCCGCTGACCCAGGGCATCCTGTTCAAGAAGCAGGTCGGAGCGGTCAAGGCCGTCGACGGCATCTCCTTCGACCTCTACCGGGGTGAGACCCTCGGCATCGTCGGCGAGTCCGGCTGTGGCAAGTCCACCGTCGCCAAGCTGCTTATGAGCCTGGAGCGAGCCACCGCGGGCGAGGTCTTCTACAAGGGCCAGGACATCACCAAGCTGTCCGGCAAGGCCATGAAGGTCGTGCGCCGCAACATCCAGATGGTGTTCCAGGACCCGTACACCTCGCTGAACCCGCGCATGACGGTCGGCGACATCATCGGCGAGCCCTACGAGATCCACCCCGAGGTGGCCCCCAAGGGCGACCGGCGCCGCAAGGTCCAGGAGCTCCTGGACGTCGTCGGCCTCAACCCGGAGTACATCAACCGGTACCCGCACCAGTTCTCCGGCGGCCAGCGCCAGCGCATCGGCATCGCCCGCGGCCTCGCGCTCAACCCGGAGATCATCATCTGCGACGAGCCGGTCTCCGCGCTCGACGTCTCGGTGCAGGCCCAGGTCATCAACCTGATGGAGAAGCTGCAGGAGGAGTTCAACCTCTCCTACCTCTTCATCGCGCACGACCTGTCGATCGTCCGGCACATCTCGGACCGCGTCGGTGTCATGTACCTCGGCAAGATGGCCGAGATCGGCACCGACGAGCAGATCTACGAGCACCCGACCCACCCGTACACCCAGGCACTGCTCTCCGCGGTGCCGGTGCCGGACCCGGCCGCCCGCGAGGGCCGCGAGCGGATCATCCTCACCGGTGACGTCCCCTCGCCGGCCAACCCGCCGTCGGGCTGCCGCTTCCGCACCCGCTGCTGGAAGGCCGAGGAGAAGTGCTCCGTGGAGGAGCCGCTGCTCGCCATCCCGGAGCGCTTCCAGGGCGGCACGTCGCCGGCCGCGCACGAGTCGGCCTGCCACTTCGCGGAAGAGAAGGCCATCCTGGCCGTCTGACCCCGCATCGCGGTACGCATTCCCGGGCGCCCGGGCCGGATCCGTCCGGCCCGGGCGCTCCGGCGTCCGCCCGCGGGCGGCGGCGTGAAAAAGCCGGTTGCGTCCGCCTCCCGCCCCGGCCGAGAGTGGCCGGATGACCGAGACCCAGCACGACCGCCGAGGCCGGCGCATCACCCTGCGCCCGGTGGACGCGGAGAACTGGCGCGCCGTCGCCGACATCGCCCCGCACGACGACCAGCGGGAGTTCGTCGCCGTAGGCGAGGAGATCGTCGCGGGGTTCGCATGCTGACCGTACGGCCCGCCGGGCCCGGGGACGCAGAGGACGTCTGCGCCCTCCTCAACGCCGTGGACGTGATCGAGATCGGCCGCCCCGAGACCGACCTGGGCACCGTCGAGGCCGACCTCCTGCACCCCGGCGTTGACCTCGCCACCGACTCCTGGCTCGCCTTCTCCGACGGGCAGCTCGTCGCCTACGGCCTGGTCTGGGCCGACTCCGGGCCGGGCCGGGTCGACTGTGACCACTACGTACTGCCCGGCCACGACGAGGCCGCCGTCCGGCTGCTGGAGCTGATGGAGGCCCGGGCCCACGAGATGAAGGGCGGGGAGGGGGAGGGCCGGCTGCGCCTCCAGCTCAACGTGAAGCCCACCCTCGACCTCGGCATCCTCACCGCCCGCGGCTACTGCACCGTCCGCCAGTACAAGGTGATGACCCGGGCGCTCGACGAGGCCGCCGCCACCGCCCCGACCGCACCCGCCGGGCTCACCCTGCGCGACTGCGCCGGCGACGAGGCCGACCGGATGCGGGCCCACGCCCTGATCGAGGAGACCTTCGCCGCGCACTTCGGGCACGTGGACCGCCCGTACGAGCTCTGGCTGGACCATATCGACGGACGGGGCCTGGACTGGTCGCTGGTCTGGATCGCCAGCCTGCCCGGGCACGGCGACGTCGGGGTCCTGCTGACCCGGGACGACCGCACCAGCATGGGATGGCTGAGCCACATCGGCGTCACCGAGGAGGTGCGCGGCCGGGGCGTCGGCTCGTACCTGCTGCGCCACGGCTTCGCCGCCTACGCGGCGCGCGGCCGCGACACCCTGGGCCTCGGCGTGGACACCCACAACGAGACCGGCGCGCTCGCGCTGTACGAGGCGCACGGCATGACGGTGCATTACGCGGTGAACACCTGGCAGCTCGCTTTGCACTCGCAGGGGTGACAGGCGGGCGGCGCGAGGGTGCAATCGGGCCAACCAGGAGTGTGCGGGACCCCACATAGGGTGACATTGGCCCCTAAGTGAGTCTTGGGATCCAGTAGGAGGCACTCCATGCGCGGAGCCACCCACGCCAAGTGGGCCGCATGCGCGGCGGCCGTCGCCCTCGCGGCGACCGCCTGCGGCGGCGGAAGCGACAGCGGCGCAGGCGGCGAAGCGGGAATCGTCAGCTCCTCGTGGGGTGACCCGCAGAACCCGCTGGAGCCGGCCAACACCAACGAGGTCCAGGGCGGCAAGGTCCTCGACATGATCTTCCGGGGGCTCAAGCGATACGACCCCGAGACCGGCGAGGCGAAGAACTTCCTCGCCGAGAAGATCGAGACCACCGACAGCCAGAACTTCACGATCACGCTGAAGGACGGCCTGAAGTTCAGCAACGACGAGCCGGTCACCGCGCAGTCCTTCGTGGACGCCTGGAACTACGGCGCGGACGTCACCAAGAAGCAGAACAACGCGCCCTTCTTCTCCGACATCGTCGGCTACGCGGACGTTCACCCCGAGAAGGGCGACCCCAAGGCCAAGACCATGTCCGGCCTGGTCGTCAAGGCCCCCAAGACCTTCACGGTCGCGCTCAAGGAGAAGTTCTCCACCTGGCCCGAGACCCTCGGCTACCAGGCGTTCTCCCCCCTGCCCAAGGCCTTCTTCACCGACCACGACGCCTGGCTGAAGAAGCCCGTCGGCAACGGCCCGTACACGGTGGACTCGTACACCAAGGGCACGGGCATGAAGCTGCGCAAGTGGGACGCCTACCCGGGCGAGGACAAGGCGGTCAACGGCGGAGTGGACCTGAAGGTCTACACCGACAACAACACCGCCTACACCGACCTGATCTCCGGCAACCTCGACCTGGTCGACGACATCCCGGCCCAGCAGCTGAAGAACGTCGCCAACGACCTCGGCGACCGCTACATCAACCAGCCGGCCCTGATCATCCAGACCCTCACCTTCCCGCTGTACGACCCGCAGTGGAGCAAGGAGGGCATGGAGAAGGTCCGCCGCGGCATCTCGATGGCGATCAACCGTGACGAGATCACCAAGCAGATCTTCCACGAGACCCGCACCCCGGCCAAGGACTGGACCTCACCGGCCCTCGGCGACAAGGGCGGCTTCTCCGCCACCGCCTGCGGTGAGGCCTGCTCCTTCAACCCCACCGAGTCCAAGAAGCTCATCCAGGAGGCCGGCGGACTGCCCGGCGGCAAGGTCACCTTGACGTCCAACGTCGACACCGGCTCGCACCGCGACTGGATGGACGCCGTCTGCAACAGCATCAACAACACGCTGGGCGAGGGCCCGGTCTGCACCGTCAACCCCATCGGCACCTTCGCCGACTTCAGGAACCAGCAGAGCAGCTTCAAGCTGACCGGCCCCTTCCGCTCCGGCTGGCAGGCCGACTACCCGCTGATCCAGAACTTCCTGGAGCCGCTGTACTACACCGGTGCCTCCTCGAACTACGGCAAGTTCAGCAACCCGGAGTTCGACAAGCTCATCGACGAGGCCAACCGGGAGAGCGACGCCGCCAAGGCGACGGCCACGTTCCAGGAGTCGGAGAAGATCCTCGCCGCCCAGATGCCGTCGATCCCGCTCTGGTACCAGAACGGCAGCGCGGGCCACTCGGAGCGCATCTCGGACGTGAAGCTCAACCAGTTCAGCGTTCCGGTGTACGACCAGATCAAGGTCAGCTGACCCTCCTCGCGGATCGAACCTGGAGCAGTCCATGGGACGTTATGTGATCCGGCGACTGCTCCAGATGATCCCCGTGTTCATCGGCAGCACGTTCCTGATCTTCTTCATGGTGTACGCGCTCGGCGACCCGGTGGCCGCCCTCTTCGGTGACAAGGCCCCCGACCCCGCCACCGCCGCGCGCATCCGCAAGGACCTCTATCTCGACCAGCCCCTGTGGAAGCAGTACCTCCACTACATGGGCCAGATCTTCCGGGGAGACTTCGGCACCGCCTTCAACGGCCAGAAGGTCACCGAGCTCATGGCCTCCGCCTTCCCGGTGACCCTGCGCCTGACCATCGTTGCGATCGCGATCGAGATCGTCGTCGGCATCACCCTGGGCGTGATCAGCGGCCTGAAGCGCGGCAAGTCCATCGACACCAGCCTGCTGGTCCTCACCCTCGTGGTGATCTCGGTGCCCACCTTCGTGACGGGCTACCTGCTGCAGTACCTCTTCGGCGTCAAATGGGGCTGGGTACGGCCCACCGTCTCCCCGGACGCCCCCTTCAGCGAGCTGATCCTGCCCGGCATCGTCCTCGCGCTGGTCTCCCTCGCCTACGTCACCCGCCTCACCCGGACCTCCATCGCCGAGAACGTCAAGGCCGACTACGTCCGCACCGCCGTGGCCAAGGGACTGCCCCGGCGCCGGGTCATCACCCGCCACCTGCTGCGCAACTCCCTGATCCCGGTCGTCACCTTCATCGGCACCGACATCGGCGCCCTGATGGGCGGAGCCATCGTCACCGAGCGGATCTTCAACATCCACGGCGTCGGCTACCAGCTCTACCAGGGCATCCTGCGCAACAACTCCCCGACGGTGGTCGGCTTCGTGACCATCCTCGTGATCGTCTTCCTGCTGGCGAACCTGCTCGTCGACCTGCTCTACGCGGTCCTGGACCCGAGGATCCGTTATGCCTGAGCCCGATCCCGAGCGCCCCGCCTACGATCCGCTGGGACCCGGCCCCCACGAGTCCATCGCCCCCACCGGCCAGGGAGGAGCCATGGATCTCGCCCTGGAGGAGGCCGAGAGCCTGGAGAAGGAGCTCGGCGGCCCTCCCGCGGGCCCCCAGGAGCTGCATCCATCAGCCGCCTCCGGCGGACGGGCACGCTCCCTGTGGTCCGACGCCTGGCACCAGCTGCGCCGCAACCCGGTCTTCCTCGTCTCCACGCTGCTGATCCTCTTCCTCGTGGTCATCTCCATCTGGCCCCAGCTCATCGCGAGCGGCGACCCGCTCCAGTGCGACCTGTCCAAATCGCAGCAGGGCTCCTCCCCGGGCCACCCCTTCGGCTACGACACCCAGGGCTGCGACGTGTACACCCGCACCGTCTACGGGGCCCGCGCCTCCATCACCGTGGGCATCTGCGCCACCCTCGGCGCGGCCCTCCTCGGCTCCGCGCTCGGCGGGCTCGCCGGGTTCTTCGGCGGCTGGGGCGACGCACTGCTCTCCCGGGTCGCCGACATCTTCTTCGGCATCCCCGTGGTCCTCGGCGGCCTGGTCTTCCTGTCCGTGGTCACCAGCACCACCGTCTGGCCCGTCGTCGGCTTCATCGTGCTGCTCGGCTGGCCCCAACTGGCCCGCATCGCCCGCGGCTCGGTCATCACCGCCAAACAGAACGACTACGTCCAGGCCGCGCGGGCGCTCGGCGCCAGCAATGCCCGGATGCTGCTGCGGCACGTGGCGCCCAACGCCATCGCACCCGTCATCGTCGTCGCCACCATCGCGCTCGGCACCTACATCGCCCTGGAAGCCACCCTGTCCTTCCTCGGCGTGGGCCTGCGCCCGCCGACGGTCTCCTGGGGCATCGACATCTCCAACGCCGCCTCCCAGATCCGCAACGCCCCGCACATGCTGCTGTATCCGGCGGGCGCGCTCAGCATCACCGTGCTCGCGTTCATCATGCTCGGCGACGCGGTGCGCGACGCCCTCGACCCCAAACTGCGCTGAGGAGCCCCGCACATGCTGCTCGAAGTGCGCGATCTGCACGTGGAATTCAAGACGCGGGACGGAGTCGCCAAGGCCGTCAACGGGGTCAACTACTCCGTGGCCGAGGGCGAGACCCTCGCCGTGCTCGGCGAGTCCGGTTCCGGCAAGTCGGTCACCGCCCAGGCCGTCATGGGCATCCTCGACATGCCGCCGGGCCGCATCGCGGGCGGCGAGATCCTCTTCAAGGGCACAGACCTGCTGAAGATGAAGGAGGAGGAGCGCAGGAAGGTCCGCGGCGCCGAGATGGCCATGATCTTCCAGGACGCCCTGTCCTCCCTCAACCCGGTCCTGAGCGTCGGCGCGCAGCTCGGCGAGATGTACGAGGTCCACCGCGGGATGTCCCGCAAGGACGCCCGGAACAAGGCCGTCGAGCTGATGGACCGGGTGAAGATCCCGGCGGCGCGCGAGCGGGTGGGGGACTACCCGCACCAGTTCTCCGGCGGCATGCGCCAGCGCATCATGATCGCCATGGCAATGGCCCTCGAACCCTCGCTCATCATCGCGGACGAGCCGACCACGGCCCTGGACGTCACCGTCCAGGCCCAGGTCATGGACCTGCTCGCGGAGCTCCAGCGCGAGCTGAACATGGGCCTGATCCTGATCACCCACGACCTCGGCGTCGTCGCCGACGTGGCCGACAAGATCGCCGTCATGTACGCGGGCCGGATCGTCGAGGCAGCCCCCGTTCACGAGATCTACAAGCGCCCGGCCCACCCGTACACCCGCGGCCTGCTGGACTCGATCCCGCGCCTGGACCAGAAGGGCCAGGAGCTCTACGCCATCAAGGGCCTGCCGCCCAACCTGCTCGCCATCCCGCCCGGCTGCGCCTTCAACCCGCGCTGCCCGATGGCCCAGGCCGTCTGCCGCCTCGACGTACCGCCGCTGGCCGAGGTCGCACCGGACCGCGCCAGTGCGTGCTTCTTCTGGAAGGAGTGCCTCGGTGGCTGAGTCCATCCTCGTGGTGGAGGACCTGGTCAAGCACTACCCGCTGACCCGGGGCATCCTCTTCAAGAAGCGGGTCGGCGCCGTCAAGGCCGTCGACGGGGTCTCCTTCGACCTGCGGGCCGGCGAAACCCTCGGCATCGTCGGGGAGTCGGGCTGCGGCAAGTCCACCGTCGCCAAGATGCTGGTCAACCTCGAACGCCCGACGGCGGGGGCGATCAGGTACAAGGGCGAGGACCTCGCCAAGCTGTCGGCCAAGGCCCTCAAGTCCGTGCGCCGCAACATCCAGATGGTGTTCCAGGACCCGTACACCTCGCTGAACCCGCGCATGACCGTCGGCGACATCATCGGCGAGCCCTACGAGATCCACCCCGAGGTGGCCCCCAAGGGTGACCGGCGCCGCAAGGTCCAGGAGCTCCTGGACGTCGTCGGCCTCAACCCGGAGTACATCAACCGGTACCCGCACCAGTTCTCCGGCGGCCAGCGCCAGCGCATCGGCATCGCCCGCGGCCTCGCCCTCCAGCCCGAGATCATCGTCGCCGACGAGCCCGTCTCCGCCCTCGACGTCTCCGTCCAGGCCCAGGTGGTCAACCTCCTGGAGCGCCTGCAGGACGAGTTCAACCTCTCCTACGTGTTCATCGCGCACGACCTCTCGATCGTCCGGCACATCTCCGACCGGGTCGGCGTCATGTACCTGGGCCGGATCGTCGAGATCGGCACCGACACCCAGATCTACGACCACCCCACCCACCCCTACACGCAGGCCCTGCTCTCCGCCGTCCCGGTGCCCGACCCGGCCGCCCGCGCGGGCCGCGACCGGATCATCCTCTCCGGCGACGTCCCCTCCCCGGCCAACCCGCCGTCGGGCTGCCGCTTCCGCACCCGCTGCTGGAAGGCCGAGGCGCGCTGCGCGTCGGAGGTCCCGCTCCTGGAGATCCCGGCGTTCCTCCCCGGCGGCCCGGCGGCCCACCCCTCGGCCTGCCATTTCGCATCAGAGCGGGTGGTCCTTCCGCCGGGCCCGCCGCCCGCACCGCCGTCGGGATGGCCGACCAAGGAGTGAGCTCCGGGCCCCCGGCACCGCTCATTTCTCGCCACAGCTGTGAACGGCTCCACGGTTTCCTCACAACTCGGTTTACACGCAGGCAACTTGACCGTTTCTGTCCCGAGATCTGGGCCGGGCAGCCTGGATCCCGTGCGGCCGTGCGGGTGCCGACAGCCGGCCGGGGAGGCGTACAGCGTCCCCGGCCGGCACTCCTGTGACCCCGGACATGCGCGGCGTGCGCCCCTCGTGCTGCCGGAATCGATCGATGTGGTGGTACGGATAGTTATGATCCGTAGCGCACGGTGGGTATGACTCTGCCGAGCACCGAGTTGCGAGTACGCGAACCCGATGTCCGCTCGACGTGGAGGTGAAACAGCCGTGGCACTATCGATCTCGGCCGTGGTGCTGCTGGCAGTAATCGTCTTCCTGCTGGTCCGGCGTTCGGGCCTGAAGGCGGGTCACGCAGTGGTCTGTGTACTGCTCGGCTTCTATCTGGCGAGCTCGACCGTGGCTCCGACGCTCTCCCAGCTGACTAACAACGTGGCGAGCATGATCAGCGGCCTCAAGTTCTAAGCCGCCGCGAGGCCCGCGGCGCAGGCCGCCGTGCGGGGTTGCGGGTGGCGGGTCCGCCGTTCTTCGGCACGGTCGTAGGGTGACCCCCATGAACGGTCTTCCCGCCCGTCGGCTCCTGCTCGTGCACGCGCACCCGGACGACGAGTCGATCAACAACGGCGTCACCATGGCCAAGTACGCGGCCGAGGGCGTCCATGTCGCGTTGGTGACCTGCACGCTCGGCGAGGAGGGTGAGGTCATCCCGCCCGGACTCGCCCACCTGACGGCCGACCGCGACGACACCCTCGGTGCCCACCGCATCGGCGAGCTCGCCGAGGCCATGCGCGAACTGGGCGTCGCCGACCACCGCTTCCTCGGCGGCCCCGGCCGCTTCCGCGACTCCGGGATGATGGGCGCCGAACAGAACCGCCGGCCCGGCGCCTTCTGGTCCGCCGACGTGGACGAGGCCGCGGGGTACCTCGTGGAGGTGATCCGCGAACTGCGCCCCCAGGTCCTCGTCACCTACGACCCGGACGGCGGCTACGGCCACCCCGACCACATCCAGGCCCACCGCGTCGCCACCCGCGCCGCCGAACTGGCCGCGGAGCCCACCTACCGCCGTGACCTCGGCGCACCGCACGCCATCGAGAAGTTCTACTGGAACCGCGTCCCGCGCACGGTCGTCGAGGAGGGCTTCGCCCGGCTGCGCGAGGCCGGGAGCGAGGTGCCCTTCCCGGCGCCGGCCGCACCGGACGACGTGCCGGGCGTGGTGGCCGACGAGCGGATCACCGCCGAGATCGGCGGGGACGAGGCCGCGGAGCAGGCGTTCGTGGCCGCCAAGACCGCCGCGATGCGCGCCCATGCCACCCAGATCGCGGTGGACGGGCCCTTCTTCGCGCTCTCCAACGACCTGGCGCAGCCGCTGTTCACCCACGAGTACTACGAGTTGGCCGCCGGCCGGCCGGGCGTCCCGGCGGGCGAGCGCGAGCGCGACCTCTTCGCGGGGGTGCGGGCATGACCGGGCCGCCGTGGACCATGGGGAACGGGGGGCGGATCGCCGCCCTGCTGGGCCTGTTGGCGGCGGGGGTGCTGACCGGCGCGGCCGGCTGGCTCGTCGTCGACCTGTGGTTCCCGGGCGGACTGGTGCTGGCGCTCCTCGCGCTCTTCGGCCTGTTCCTCGGCGGCCGGATCGCGCTGGGCACCGGCATCGGGGTGGGAGCGGCCACCGGTGGCTGGTTCCTCGCCTACGTGATCCTCGGTGTGCCCCGGCCCGAAGGGGACTTCCTGCTCGGTTCGTCCGGAATCGGCATGTACGCCTACCTTTTGGGTGGAGTGGTGCTCGCTGTGATCTGCGCCACGATGAGCTTCCCCGCGGACCGGCCGCTTTCGGCCGCCGGGAACGCCAAGTGACGCGGCGTCGGCCGCGCGCGACGCCTTGACGAGCGGGTCGGGCGGTGCTGCATCGGACCCCCCGCAGCCCGGCGCCACGTGCTCGGGGAGTGCACGCAAGGGGCGCACGGGAGATCAAGGGGAACCCTTCGTTCCCGGCGGCCGGGTGCGTGCGGGCGGCGGCCAGTATGGTGGACCGGCCGCCGAGCTGCCCGCGCACGCTATGACGGGCGGCGGAGCCGATCGGGAGAACCTGCCTTGAGCCGTGAAACTGACAGTCCGTCCTCCGGGCCCAACGGGCGTGGCGGAGCCGCCTACCCCTCGGGTACGCCGCCGTACGGATCAGGCCAGTATCCGTCCACGACAGTGCCCCCCGGTCCGGGCGCGGCGACCATCCCGGAGGAGAGTTCAGTGACCGCACCGCCCGCGAAGCCGTCCACACCCGATTCCGACGGGCCGAAGACGGAGACCCAGCTGACGACCCGGATCCGGATCAACATTCCGGGTTCGCGGCCGATTCCGCCCGTGGTCGTACGCCAGACCATGCCCGAAGCCGAGGCCGGACAGGCGCCCGAGCCCGCAGCCGCCCCGGCGGCCGCGCCCGAGCCGGCCCCGGCCGAGGAAACGGCCAGCAACTGGTTCGCACCCCGCAAGGCGGGCACCGCGCCCGCCCCGACGCCCACCCCGGCGCCGGACCGGGCCGCCGCCCCGGCACGCGGACCGGCTCCGGCGCAGGCCGGCGGCCCGCGCTTCGACGGGCCCGCGCAGCAGGGCTTCGCCCAGGGCGGCCCGGCCGGGCCGCGTCCGGGTGCGCCGACGGGCCCCGGCCCGGGTGCGCCGATGGGTCCCGGCCCGGGTGCGCCGATGGGCCCCGGCCCGGGTGCCCCGATGGGCCCCGGCCCCGGTGCGCCGATGGGCTCCCGCCCCGGCGGTCCGGGCCCCGCCCCGGCGCAGGCCGGCGGCCCGCGCTTCGACGGGCCCGCGCAGCAGGGCTTCGCCCAGGGTCCCGGCGGGCCGCGTCCCGGTGCGCCGATGGGCCCCGGCCCCGGCGGCCCCGGCGTCGCCGCCGGGCCGGGCGCCGGCTACCCCGCACCGCCCGCCGGACCCGGCGGTCCCCGTACGGGTGCCCCCGTAGGCCCCGCGCAGGGCCCCGGTCCCGGCGCCGCGTACGGCTCCGGCCCCGGCCCCGTCCCGCCCGCCCCGGCCTGGCCCGGTACCGGCCCCGGCCGCGGCCCGGACGGGCCGACCGGCGGGCCCGCGCTGGGCTCCGTACCGGTGGGCGGACCGGAGCCGAGCTGGCCCGGCCCCGAGCTGGACTCGGCTCGCCACCCCCAGCCCGTGCCCGCGCCCGCCCCGGTGCCCGCGAACAAGGCCAAGGCTCCCGCGCCGGCCCCGGCGCGGCCCGCGAAGAAGGGCCGCAACAAGCTGGTGCTGCTCGGCGGCGCCCTCTTCACGCTGTTCGGCGTGGCCTACGGAGCCGGTCTGCTCCTGAACCACTCCGACGTCCCCAAGGGCACCACCGTCATGGGCGTCGACATCAGCGGCAGCCGCGACGAGGCCGTCGCCAAGCTGCAGAGGTCCTTCGGCAACCGCGCCTCCACCCCGCTCCAGCTCACCGTCGGCGGCAAGCCGGTCGAGCTGAAGCCCGAGAAGGCCGGCCTGAGCCTGGACAGCCAGACCACCGTCCGCAACGCGGCGGGCAGCGACTACAACCCGATCACGGTCATCGGCTCCCTGTTCGGCAGCGAGCGCAAGGCCGAAGCCGTCCTGCCCACCGACGAGGAGAAGCTGCGGGTCGCCCTCCAGGAGCTCGCCGGCACCGCCGGCTCCGCCACCGAGGGCACCATCACCTTCGACGGGGGCAAGGCCGTCGCCGTCCCCGGCAAGCCCGGTTCCACGCTCGATGTGGACGGCTCCGTCGCCCTGGTCACCAAGGCCTTCCGCGACATGGTCGGCGGCGGCCAGGCCGCGCCCGCGAGCCTCCCGGTCGCCACCAAGGACCCGGTCGTCGACCAGGCCGAACTGGACCGGGCCATGAAGGAGTTCGCCCAGCCCGCGATGTCGGCCCCGGTCCTCGTCAAGGCGGGCGCCAAGTCCATCCCCCTCGGCGCCAAGTCCCTGCCGAAGATCCTGAGCATGCAGGTCGTGGACGGCCACCTCGTCGAGAAGTACGACCTGGAAGCCCTCAAGACGGCCTACGGGAACACCTTCGACGGAGTCCTCATCATGCGCGGCACCGGCGAGAAGACCGCCGTCACCCCGCAGGACGTCGCCGGAGTCCTCGGCAAGGCGCTGCGCGGCAAGACCACCCCCGAGCGCACCGCGGTCATCGCCACCAACCCGAGCTGACCCCGCACGGACCGGAGCCCCTCCCCGAACACCGGTGAGGGGCTCCGCTGCAACATCGGCACTTCCGGCACATCCAGCCTCGCCGGCGTTTGGTCTTTTCAGCCCGTCCGGCGTTTGAGGACCGGGGTCCGGGGCGGAGCCCCGGGGAACGGCGGAAGGGCGGGTAGGGGACAGGCCCCGCGCAGCGGCAAGGGTCACCGCGGGGACTTGGCCCCGCGCAGCGGCAAGGGTGGCTGCGGGGACTTCGCCCCGCGCAGCGGCAGCCGGGCCGACGGCCTAGTTCAGCAGGGCCCGGGCGGCCATCGCCTCCGCGCGAATCCGCACCGCGGACGGCGGATCGATCACGTCCACGACCACCGCGTAGGACTCCATCTCCGCCGCCCCCGCCGCGAACTCCCCCCGCTCCACCAGCAGCTTCGCCCGCTCGTACCGCAACGCCGCGGGATGCGAGGGCAGCAGCAGCGCCAGGTCCAGCGCCCACAGCGCCACCCCCGAGTGCTCGGGCCGCGACGAGGCCCACGCCCGGATGTTGTTCAGGATCCGCAGCACGATGTCCATCGTGCGCGCCGCGGTCCGCGGCCCCGCCGCCAGCTCCGCCGGACCCGCGCCCAGCGAGGCGCCCCCCGCGAAGGGGTCGACGACCACACCCTCCTCGGGATCCCCGAAGCCCACCACGAAGTGCCCCGGCAGGGCCAGCCCGTACACCGGAGCCCCGGCCCGCCGGGCCACCTCCAGCCACACCACGGACAGCAGGATCGGCAGCCCCCGGCGCCGCCGCAGCACCTCGTGCAGCAGCGAGGAGGAGAGCCGGTCGTAGTCGGCCGGGGTGCCGTGGAAGCCCATCCGCCCGCCCAGCAGCTCGGACACCGCCGAAGCCCACGCGCGAGCGCCCCGCAGCCCGTACGGCAGCATCCCCGCCAGCCGGTCCAGCTCGATCTGCGCCCAGTCCATGGCCCGCTCGTCGAGCTCCGGGTCCCCCTCCGCGGCCAGCAGCAGGCACAGCGTGGCCAGGTCGGGCCGGTCCGCCCGCGCCTCGGCGGCGAAGCGCTCCCGCCAGAGCGAGGTCACGCCGCCGCCCGGCGGTAGTGGTGGTAGGAGTGGTGCGTCCCGAAGCCCATCCCCTCGTACAGCGCCCGCGCCCCGGTGTTGTCGCTCTCCACCTGGAGCCAGGCGGCCGAGGCGCCCTCCTCCAGCGCACGCCGCGCCAGCGCCGCCATCACGGCCGAGCCGAGGCCGAGGCGCCGGTGCTCCGGGTCGACCTCGACGGCCGCGAACCCGGCCCACCGGCCGTCCACCACGAGCCGCCCGATCGCCCGGCCGGGTACCGCCGCGAACCACACCGAGGGTCCCGACGTCAGCACCCGTCGGGCGGTCCCGGGGTCCTTCACCCGCCCGTAGCGGGAGAGCCACTCCTCGTCCGGAGTACGGGTCAGCCGTACGCCCGCGACCACGGACTCGTCCACGTCCAGGTCCCCGACCGGCGCCAGAGCGCCGACCCGGACCTCCGCCGACACCTCGCGGACCCAGCCCCGGTCCTCGAGCTCCGCGCACAGCACCTCCTGCGTGCCCGCGGCCCCCGTGGCGGTCTGGATGTACGCCGGAAGATCCCTCCGCGCGTACCAGGAGGTCACTCGCGCGAGTGCATCGTCCAGCGGGGTCCCGGGATCGCCGAGCGGCAGTACGGAGTTGGCCCGCCGGGTGAATCCGCCGGCCGCGCGCAGCGTCCACTCGCCCAGCGGCTCGCTCTCCAGCGGCACCCAGGCCCGTGCGCAGACCCGCGCGAGCTCCTCGAAGGAGGTCGCGGGCCCCCTGCGCCGGGCCGGAGCGGCCGGTACGACCTTGCCCGCCACCAGCGAGGATTCCGCGATGCGGACGGACTCGCCGGTCTTTCGTGTGATCGTCACCACACCCGAGTTCCAGGATGTGAGAACCCCTACGGTGTCCGTGAAACAGGGGGCCCCGGTCGAGCCGTGCTCCACCCGTCGCACAGAGACACGTTTACCCACGTCAGCGGGTGTAATCCGGATCTCCAGCCGTCCACCGGCAGTGATTTCCACAGCTCTGTCCGCCCCTCCTGTTCGGATCGTGCCCGGGAACGGAGATACTAGAGGCGGGCATCGACGACGCCGCGCTCCCGCGCGATATGGAAAGCCCTTATGAGGAGGAACGAGAGCGTGACCTACGTCATCGCGGAGCCTTGTGTCGACGTCAAGGACAAGGCATGCATCGAAGAGTGCCCCGTCGACTGCATCTACGAGGGCCAGCGGTCCTTGTACATCCACCCGGACGAGTGCGTCGACTGTGGTGCGTGTGAGCCGGTCTGCCCGGTCGAGGCCATTTTCTACGAGGACGACACTCCGGAGGAGTGGAAGGACTACTACAAGGCGAACGTCGAGTTCTTCGACGAGCTCGGTTCGCCCGGTGGTGCTTCCAAGCTCGGCCTGATCGAGCGCGACCACCCCTTCATCGCAGCGCTGCCCGCCGGCATCAACGGCGAGCACTGACCTTTTCAGGCAGTAGCGCCCCTCGGTCCCGTACGGCCTGCGCGCCGTACGGGACCGAGGTGTTTTCCGGCCCCTGGCCGTCCCCCCCCGCACCGGTACCCCGCAACCAGCACCAGAGAGAGCAGAGACCACCGTGGCCGCAGTATCCGACCGTCTTCCCGCCTTCCCCTGGGACAAGCTGGAGCCGTACAAGGCGACGGCGGCGGCCCACCCGGACGGGATCGTCGACCTCTCCGTCGGCACCCCCGTCGACCCGGTGCCGGAGCTGATCCAGCGCGCCCTGGTCGAGGCAGCGGATTCCCCGGGCTATCCCACGGTGTGGGGCACCCCCGCCCTGCGCGACGCGATCACCGGCTGGGTGCGCGGCCGCCTCGGCGCGAGCGCCGCCGGGCACCGCAACGTCCTGCCGGTCGTCGGCTCCAAGGAACTGGTGGCCTGGCTGCCCACCCAGCTGGGCCTCGGCTCCGGTGACCAGGTGGCCTACCCCCGCCTGGCGTACCCGACGTACGAGGTCGGTGCGCGGCTGTGCGGCGCCGAGCCGGTGGTCTACGACGACCCCACCACCGATCTCGACCCGGCCCGCGTGAAGCTGCTGTGGCTCAACTCCCCGTCCAACCCCACCGGCAAGGTCCTCCCCAAGGAGGAGCTCGTACGGATCGTGGCCTGGGCGCGCGAGCACGGGATCCTGATCTTCAGCGACGAGTGCTACCTCGAACTGGGCTGGGAAGCCGAGCCCGTCTCCGTCCTGCGCGACGAGGTCTGCGGCGGCTCGTACGAGGGCATCGTCGCCGTCCACTCGCTCTCCAAGCGGTCCAACCTGGCCGGCTACCGGGCGGCCTTCATCGTCGGTGACGCCGAAGTCCTGGGCGAGCTCCTCCAGATCCGCAAGCACGGCGGCATGATGACCGCTGCCCCCGTGCAGGCGGCCACGGTGGCGGCCCTGGGCGACGACGTCCACGTCGAGGAGCAGCGGGTGCGCTACGCGGCCCGCCGCGCGGCCCTGCGCACGGCCCTGGAGGCGCACGGCTTCCGCGTCGAGCACAGCGAAGCCAGCCTGTACCTGTGGGTGACCCGGGACGAGCCCTGCTGGGACACCGTCGCCCACCTGGCCGAGCTCGGCGTCCTGGTCGCGCCGGGCGACTTCTACGGCGAGGCGGGCGCGCAGTTCGTCCGCGTCGCCTTCACGGCCACGGACGAGCGCGTCGCGGCGGCGGTCAAGCGGCTGGCGTAAGCCGGCCCCGTACGCGCAGACGGCCCGAGGGGCCCGGGAGTTCGTGCTCCCGGGCCCCTCGGGCCGTTCATGGCGGCGGCTGCTAGCCGAGGCCGGGCAGCCCGCCCGGGACCGGGAGGCCGCCCGGCAGCCCGCCGCCGGCGAGCGGCAGGCCCGCCAGCAGGCTGCCCGCGGCGCCGGTCACCTCGTCGGCGGGCGCGGGCGCCGGCAGGGTGGAGGCGGGCACGGCGTCGGTGGCGGTGTCGCCCGCGGCGGCGACCGTCGCGTCCGGCGCGGTGAGCGCGCCCAGCTGCGGCACGGACTCCAGGCCCGCGGCGCTGGCCGCGCCGGCCGCACCGACCACGGGCGCTGCCCCGGCTGCGAGGAGCAGCGCGGCACGGGCGATCCGACGGGTCAGGGGGAGGGACATGTTGCTCCTAAGCGGTAGCGGCTGAGTACGCCGTGACAACCGCTCGGAGGGGGGCGCGAGTTGCGGAGCCGGTGGGTAAAGGATCGGTAACGGATCGTTTAATCGGCTTCCGGGTCGACCGCCCGGAACGCGCCCCGACCTGCGGTTGTGCGCCCGCCGGGGCCTCCGTGTCCGCCGTACGGGTCGCCCCCGTACGGGGGACGGGTCGTACGCCCGTCCACCGGCGATCAGCCGCGTACGAAGATCCGTACCTGGCCCGGACCGGCGGCGCCGGGATCCCCGGCGCCGTTCCCCGCGCCCGCGGCGCCCCGCTCCCGCCACCGGTCGCCGTCCTTGCCCGCGACCCAGGACTTGCCGCCGTACGAGACCCGCGTGATCCCCAGCTCGCGGGAACCGGCCACCGCCCACTGCGCGAGCACCCGGCCGGTCCGCGCCGCCGGATCCCCGCCGCCGGGCTTCGCCACCAGGGTCACCTCGGACTCGGCGGCCGCGCCGGCGCCCTCTCCCGCGCCCTCTCCGGCGTCCTTCCCGGCGCCCTTCCCGGACGCCGGACCGCCCGGAGCAGCGGGCAGCGTGTACAGCGGGTTCTTGCCGAGCAGCCGGGTCAGCTCCGCCCGGACCTTCGCCGGATCGCCGGGCCGGGCGGGCGCGGGCCCGGTACAGGTCAGGTGGCCGCCGCCGGTGAAGGCCGCGGTCAGCACCGTGGCGTCCGGCTCGTGCTTCGCGTAGGCCTGCGGGAAACCGCTCAGCTGCACCCTCTGCGCCGCCACCGTCAGCGGGAGCCTCGAGTACCCCTTGATCTCGGCCAGCCGGTCGTAGAAGATCCCGGCCGAGTACACGGGGTCCATGATCTGGCCCGGCGTGCCCCAGCCCTGCGAGGGCCGCTGCTGGAACAGGCCCAGCGAATCCCGGTCGCCGTGGTCGAGGTTGCGCAGGCCCGACTCCTGCATGGCGGTCGCCAGCGCGATGGTCACGGCCCGGTCGGGCATCCCCTTGGAGACCCCGACCGCGGCTATCGTCGCCGCGTTCGCCGCCTGGTCGGGGGACATCTCGTCGAACTGGCCGGAGCCCTTCGCGCCGTTCTTCCCGTCGGCCGAGGCCGTGCAGTAGGGCACGCCGCCGTAGTCGTTCGACGCGCGCTGCACGACGAAGTACCCGGCGACCGCCACCAGCACCAGGAAGCCCGCGGCCCAGCGGAGCGGGCGACGGCGGCGGCGGGGGCGGGAGTGATCGGTCTGCGGCACGCCGCCCACCGTACTTGAGCCATATGACGCGTCCATCGGCCGGACGGACAAGGCTTCGCCCCAGCCCGGGGCGTTAGGGTCACTCCATGTCCGAATCCGAGCTGGACCTCACCCTGGACGCCGCCGAGCTGACCGCCCGGCTCGTCGACATCCCCTCCGTGAGCGGCGACGAGAAGGTACTCGCCGACCTCGTGGAACACGCCTTGCGCGGCCTGCCGCACCTGACCGTGGACCGCTTCGGCAACAACGTGGTCGCGCGCACGCACCTGGGCCGCGCCGAACGCGTCGTGCTCGCCGGGCACCTCGACACCGTGCCGATCGCAGACAACGTGCCCTCCCGCCTCGACGAGAACGACGTCCTGTGGGGATGCGGCACCACCGACATGAAGTCGGGCGTCGCCGTACAGCTGCGCATCGCGGCCACGGTCCCCGAACCCAACCGGGACCTCACCTTCGTCTTCTACGACCAGGAAGAGGTCGCCGCCGACCTCAACGGCCTCGGCAAGGTCGCAGAAGCCCACCCCGACTGGCTGACCGGCGACTTCGCCGTCCTCCTCGAACCCTCCAACGCCGAGGTCGAGGGCGGCTGCCAGGGCACCCTGCGCGTCCTGCTCCGCACGGCCGGCGAGCGCGCCCACTCCGCGCGCAGCTGGATGGGCTCCAACGCCATCCACGCGGCGAGCCCGATCCTGGCCAAGCTGGCGGCGTACGAGCCCCGCAAGCCCGTGATCGACGGCCTGGAGTACCACGAGGGCCTCAACGCGGTCCGCATCGAGGGCGGCGTCGCCAACAACGTCATCCCGCACGCGTGCACGGTCACGGTCAACTTCCGCTTCGCTCCCGACCGGACCACGGACGAGGCGATCGCCCACGTCCGCGAGGTCTTCGCGGACTGCGACATCGACGAGTTCGTCATCGACGACCTCTCGCCCGGCGCCCTCCCCGGCCTCTCCCACCCGGCCGCCGCCGCCTTCATGGAGGCCGTCGGAGGACAAGCCATGCCGAAGTTCGGCTGGACGGACGTCTCCCGCTTCAGCGCCCTGGGCGTCCCGGCGGTCAACTACGGCCCGGGCGACGCCCTGCTGGCCCACAAGGCCGACGAGCGCGTGGAGACGAAGGCGATCCTCCACTGCGAGGAACGACTCCGCGCCTGGCTGACCTCCTGAATTCCGCTTCTCGTCACCTTTGTGCGCCTAACCTGATCCAACGATCAGCAGGAGGGAGCACATCATGGGCAACCCTGAAGGGTCCGCTCGTCGTCGGCCCGAGGAGCAGCAGCTCGGGCCGGTGCTGAGGAGGCGGGGCCAGGTGCAGGCCGGCAGTACGACGGACCAGCGGCTGCTGGATACGGCCGGGCCCTCCGAGTGGGTGCACACCGATCCGTGGCGGGTCCTGCGCATCCAGTCGGAGTTCATCGAGGGCTTCGGCACGCTGGCGGAGCTGCCGCCGGCGATCAGCGTGTTCGGCTCCGCCCGGACTCCGGCGGGCTCGCCGGAGTACGAGGCGGGCGTGCGGATCGGCGGCGCGCTCGTGGAGGCCGGCTTCGCGGTGATCACGGGCGGCGGTCCGGGCGCGATGGAGGCGGCCAACAAGGGCGCGCGGGAGGCCAACGGCATCTCGGTGGGCCTGGGCATCGAGCTCCCCTTCGAGCAGGGGCTCAACCAGCACGTCGACCTCGGGCTGAACTTCCGTTACTTCTTCGTCCGCAAGACGATGTTCGTGAAGTACAGCCAGGGCTTCGTGGTCCTGCCGGGCGGGCTCGGCACCCTCGACGAGATGTTCGAGGCCCTGACCCTGGTCCAGACGCAGAAGATCACCCGCTTCCCGATCGTGCTGTTCGGCACGGAGTACTGGAGCGGGCTCATCGACTGGCTGAAGAACACGGTCATCGCGCAGGGCAAGGCCTCGGAGAAGGACCTCTACCTCTTCCACGTCACCGACGACGTGGACGAGGCGATCGCGCTCGTGACGAAGGAAGTCGGCAGGTAGCAGACCCCGCCGGAGGCCGCACGGGCCTCCGGCGGGCCGGGCCGGTCCGTGTTGCCTCAGGCGGGCCGGGCCGGGCCGGGCCGGTCCGTGTTGCCTCAGGCCAGCCCCCGGCGGGCGACCGCAGGGGGTCGGTGGCCTTGGATCGAGCGGACCATGTCGAGGAGCTCCTTCTTCACGCCGCTCTCGCGCTCGGTTCGGCGCCGGGGCGCCTTACCGGCTTCGAGCGGCTGCGTCGGCCTCCGGCCGTCGGGGTGTGGGCTCAGGCGAGGCCCCGGCGGGCGACTGCCGGGGGTCGGTGGCCCTGGATCGAGCGGACCATGTCGAGGATCTGCTTGGTTTCCGCGACCTCGTGGACGCGGTAGACCTGGGCGCCCAGCCAGGCCGAGACGGCCGTCGTGGCCAAGGTGCCCAGGAGGCGTTCCTTCACGGGCTTGTCCAGGGTCTCGCCGACGAAGTCCTTGTTGGAGAGGGAGACCAGGACCGGCCAGCCCGTCTCCGTCATCTCGGAGAGACGGCGGGTGGCCTCCAGTGAGTGGCGGGTGTTCTTCCCGAAATCGTGGCCCGGGTCGATCATGATCGACTCGCGGGGGACACCCAGGGCCGCCGCACGCTCGGCCAGGCCGACCGTGACGCGGAGGATGTCGGCCATCACGTCCTCGTACTCGGTCCGGTGCGGCCGGGTCCGCGGCTCGACCCCTCCCGCGTGGGTGCAGACGATGCCCGCCCCGTGGCGCGCGGCGACCTCCGCGAGCTTCGGGTCCACCCCGCCCCACGCGTCGTTCAGCAGGTCGGCCCCGGCCTCGCAGACCGCCTCGCCGACCTCGTGCCGCCAGGTGTCGACGCTGATCACCACGTCGGGGTGGCGGCGCCGGACCTCGGCGACGAAGCCCACCGTGCGCCGGGCCTCCTCCGCCGCGTCCACGTGCTCGCCGGGACCGGCCTTCACCCCGCCGATGTCGATGATCGCGGCGCCCTCGGCCACCGCCTGCTCGACCCGGTCCAGGGCCGGCTCGTCGCGGAAGGTCGCTCCCTGGTCGTAGAAGGAGTCAGGGGTCCGGTTCACGATGGCCATGATCACCGGCTCGTGGTCGTCGAACTCGCGCCTGCCCAGTCGCAGCATCCTGCTCTTTCCTCCTTCGGCGACCCTTGCGCCTCGCCAGCGACCTTAACCTGGTGGCCGGAGTCTCTCAGGGGAGTTGATCGTGTTCGCGTTCTTGCTCATCGCGCTGGTCGTGGTCGTCGCCGGAGTCACCCTCGCGGTGGCGGGCGGGGGGGCCGAGGCCGTGCTGCCGGAGGCCGAGCCCGACCGGCTGTCCGACGCCCTGCCGGAGAACCGTCCCGTCGTACGGGCGGACATCGACGAGCTGCGCCTGCCCGTGGCCCCGCGCGGCTACCGGATGGCCGACGTGGACGACGTACTGGAGCGGCTGGCGGCGGAGCTGGCGGAGCGCGACGCGCGGATCGCCGAGCTCACCGCCGCGGCCGCGCCGGCGCCCGCGGCCGGGCCGGCCGACGGCTCAGTGGACCTGACCAAGGCCGCCGACCAGTGAGCGGAGTGCTCGCCGGACCCGACGGGGGCCTGCGGTGCCCCTGGGGGCTGTCCACCGAGGACTACATCGCGTACCACGACACGGAGTGGGGACGTCCGGTCCACGGGGACGACGCGCTGTACGAGCGGCTGTGCCTGGAGGCCTTCCAGTCGGGGCTGTCCTGGCTGACGATCCTGCGCCGCCGCGAGGGGTTCCGGGCGGCCTTCGCGGGCTTCGAGATCGCCAAGGTCGCGGAGTTCGGCGCGGCGGACGCGGAACGGCTCCTCGCCGACGAGGGGATCATCCGGAACCGGGCCAAGATCGAGGCGACCCTCGCCAACGCCAAGACCCTGGCCGGGTGGGGCGAGGGCGAACTGGACACCCTGATCTGGTCCCACGCCCCGGCGCCAGGGCGGGCCCCGAAGAGCACCACCGAGATCCCGGCGGTGACCCCGGAGTCCACGGCCCTGGCCAAAGCCCTGAAGAAGGCGGGCATCCGCTTCGTGGGCCCCACGACGGCCTACGCCCTGATGCAGGCCTGCGGCCTGGTCAACGACCACCTGGCCCGCTGCGTGGCCCGCGACCTGAGTTGACCTGCGGGGCGAGGTCCCCTACCCGCCCTTCCACCGTTCCCCGGGCTCTGCCCGGACCCGGTCCTCAAACGCCGGACGGGCTGGATTTGCCGCTGCGCGGCAAAATTTCAGCCTCGCCGGCGTTTGAGGCGCGGGGTCTGGGGCGGAGCCCCAGGGGGTCCGGGGCGGAGCCCCAGGGGGTCCGGGGCGCAGCCCCGGGGAACGGGCGAAGGGCGGGTAGGGGACCTCGCCCCGCGCAGCGGCACCCGCACCGCCCGGCGGAGCCGCTAGCGGCCCACGTATCGCGGAGCCTCCTTCGCGAGGAAGGCCGCGACAGCGATCCCGTGGTCCTCGGAGGCCCCCGCACGACCCTGGAGCACGTCCTCGTGGTCCAGCGCGTCGGACAGCGACCGCGAGGCCCCGTACGCCAGGGACTCCTTCAGGGCCGCGTAGGCGACCGTCGGGCCCTGCGCGAGCCGCCGGGCCACGGCCAGCGCCTCGGCCGCCAGCTCGTCCGAGGGGACCACGCGGTTCGCGATGCCGAGTTCCAGTGCCTCCTGGGCCTTCACGGACCGCGGGAAGAGCAGCAGGTCGGAGGCGCGCGAGCCGCCGATCAGGCGGGGCAGGGTCCAGGAGACGCCCGAGTCGGCGGTCAGGGCGACCCCCGCGAAGGAGGTGTTGAAGGAGGCGGTGTCCGCGACCACGCGGAAGTCCGCCGCCAGGGCGAAGCCGAAGCCCGCGCCCGCCGCGACGCCGTTCACGCCCGCGACCACCGGCTTCGGCATCTCCGTCAGCGCCCGGACGATCGGGTTGTAGTGCTCCGCCACGGTGTTCATGGTCAGCGAGGAGCCGTGCTCGCGGTCGGCCGCCAGGAACCCGACGTGCTCCTTGAGGTCCTGGCCCACGCAGAACGCCCGGTTGCCGGCCGCGGTGAGCAGGACCGCCCGTACCGCCGGATCCGCGGCCGCCGCCCGGGCCGCGTCGCGCAGGGCGACCTTGGCCTCGGTGTTCATGGCGTTCATGGCCTCGGGACGGTTGATCGTGATGGTTGCGAGTCCGTCGGTCACTTCGTAGAGCACGCTGTCGGCCATGGCGGGGGTCCCCCTTCGTCGCGGGCTGGCTACCGGCCGGTACCGGCCGGTGCAAGGGTCAGCATGGCGGACCGGACCGGGGTCGGACATGTGATGTGCGTCAAATAAACGGAAGGGCAGACTCGTGGCGCGGCGGCGAAGTATCGCAGGCGGGTCCCCGAAATGAGTGGTTTTGGTCAAGCGCGTTGCACAAGCGTTCCCAGCCGATGTTGGTCATCGGGTCCTGACATGCGGGATAATGGCCTGGAAGCAATGTGTTCGATGCCGGGTACTAGGCGCCTGAATGGGGCCGTCGGCTGACGATGAACTGGTTTCAGGAAGGGGAACGAGCATGGCGGCCATGAAGCCGCGGACGGGCGACGGCCCGCTCGAGGTCACCAAGGAGGGGCGGGGCATCGTCATGCGCGTACCGCTCGAGGGCGGCGGTCGGCTCGTCGTCGAGCTGACTCCGGACGAGGCGGACGCCCTGGGTGACGCCCTGAAGAAGGTCGTCGGCTGATCCCCCAAGGACGCTGACAGTACTTTCGCTGTTCTCTGCACTGCCCCGGCCGCGCTATGCGGTCGGGGCAGTGTTGTGTCCCCGTGGCCCGTGGCCCGTGGCCGTGATCGCTGGAGCCGTGCCGTGACCTTCTCCCCGCCCGCGCCGCCCGCCTTCGCCGACTGCACGCCCCGCCAGAAGGCGGCCCGGGCCCTCACGGAGGTCCTGGCGCCGGCGAACCTGGTGGTGGCCCAGCTCCTGCTGATCGGCTGGCACAGCACCGGGTCGTGGTCCGGTCTCGGCTGGGGCCTGCTCGGGGCCCTGTTCTGCGGGGTGGTCCCGATCGGCATCGTCCTGCTCGGGGTCCGGCGCGGGGCGCTGACCGACCAGCACATCCGGATACGGCGCCAGCGGGTCGTCCCGATGGGGCTGAGCCTGGGCTCGGTCGTCGCCGGGATCGCCCTCCTGCACGGGCTCGGCGCCCCGGCCGACGTCCTCGCGCTCGTCGTCGCGATGCTCGCCGGCCTCGTCTCCTCGCTGCTGGTGACGGTCGGCTGGCAGATATCCATCCACATGTCGGTGGCCGGCGGCACCGTGATGATCCTGCTGCTGGTCTTCGGCCCGGCGCTGCTTCCCGCGGTGCTGATCGCCGCCGGCGCGGGATGGTCCCGGCTGGTCCTGAAGGCGCACACCCCGGTGCAGCTCCTCGCCGGAACCGTGCTGGGCGGTACGGCCGCGCTGACCTTCGCGCTGCTGCGCTGACCGGCTGCTGCGCCGACCCGCCGACCCGCTGACCCGCGTGGGCTCAGCGCCGGACCGCGCACAGCAGGCCGTCGCCCACCGGGAGCAGGGCGGCCTCCAGGGCCGGGCTCTCGCGGACGCTGCGCAGCAGCTCGCGGACGCGGAGCACCTCCACGGGCTGGGCCGCGGAGTCGACCGTACGGCCGTCGGAGAAGACTCCCTCGAAGCAGACCAGGCCGCCGGGGCGGAGCAGGCGCAACGATTCAGCGAGGTAGTCGAGGGACTCGGACGGGTCCCCGTCGCAGAAGACGAGGTCGTATCCGCCGTCGGCCAGCCGGGGCAGTACGTCCAGGGCGCGGCCCGGGATGAAGCGGGCGCGGTTGCCCGCGAAGCCGGCGGCACGGAAGGCCTGGCGGGCGAAGGCCTGCCGGTCCGCTTCGGGATCCACCGTGGTCAGGACCCCGTCGGCGCGCATTCCGTGCAGGAGGTGGATGCCGGACACGCCGGTTCCGGTGCCGATCTCGGCGACCGCTTTCGCGTCGGCCGTGGCGGCGAGCAGGCGCAGCGCGGCCCCGGTGCCGGGGGAGACGGAACGGAGTCCCGCTTCCCTGGACCGGTCGCGGGCCCATCGCAGAGCGTCGTCTTCGGCGACAAACGCGTCGGCGAACGCCCAGCTCGTCTGCCGGTTGCCGGTAATGACCCTCTCCTGTCCCCATAGTTGGCGCAACGGTGACTGTATCCGCTGGAGTCGGGAACCCGCAGATGGGACCGGGCGTTGAGAGCAGTAGAGACGCAAGAGCGGCCTGGGACCCGGAGCCCGTGCAAAGTTACTGCAAAAAAGCTTATCCAGAGCTGACGGGAGGGGTGGTTATGGTAGGGATTCCGCTGGACACCACCAGAGCCGACAGGGGAGGTGCGGCTGCGCCTGTGGATCGTGGGGGTGTCCTCCGACGCCTCTTCTGGTCGGCCGGTGAGCCGAAATCCGTGACCAACATTGCTGACCGTTTCCGCACCGTAGACACCGCAACCACCGCGACCTTCGCCGCCGATGCGGGCTCCCAGGCGTGGACGCCTCCCTCGTGGGAGGAGATCGTCAGCACCCACAGCGCGCGGGTCTACCGCCTCGCCTACAGGCTGACGGGCAACCAGCATGACGCCGAGGACCTGACGCAGGAAGTCTTCGTCCGCGTCTTCCGCTCGCTGTCCACGTACACGCCCGGCACCTTCGAGGGCTGGCTGCACCGGATCACCACGAACCTCTTCCTGGACATGGTCCGCCGCAAGCAGCGGATCCGCTTCGACGCCCTCGCCGACGACGCCGCCGAGCGGCTGCCGAGCCGTGAGCCGTCCCCGCAGCAGGTCCTGCACGACACCCACTTCGACGCGGACGTGCAGCAGGCGCTGGACACCCTCGCGCCCGAGTTCCGCGCGGCCGTCGTGCTCTGCGACATCGAGGGCCTGTCGTACGAGGAGATCGCCGCCACGCTCGGCGTGAAGCTCGGCACCGTGCGCAGCCGTATCCACCGGGGCCGTTCGCACCTGCGCAAGGCGCTCAAGCACCGGTCTCCCGAGGCCCGTGCCGAGCAGCGCGCGCTGGCCGGTGTGGCGGTGGGCGCGCCCGGCGCCGGGGGAGAGGGCGGAGCCGAGTGAGTGGGATCAGTCCGTCCCCGTCGCCTGCCGAACAGGCTTTCTCCGCCGAACAGGCTTCCTCTGCCGAACAGCATTTGGGCGACCGGCTCGCCGCCCTCGTGGACGGGGAGTTGGGCCACGACGCGCGCGAGCGGGTGCTGGCGCACCTGGCGACGTGTCCCAAGTGCAAGGCCGAGGCCGATGCGCAGCGGCGCCTGAAGACCATGTTCGTGGAGAGCGCGGCGCCTGCGCTGTCGGCCGGGCTCCTGGCGCGGTTGCAGGGGCTGCCGGGAGGCGGCTCCGAGGGCCCCTCAGGGCCGTCCGGCCCCTTCGGCCCGTCGGCGGGAGCCGACCCCTTCGCGTCCTTCGGCTACGCGCCGCCCGCGGCCGCCGCCGCGCCGCAGCAACAGGGCTTCCGGATACACGAAGTGGGCCGCCAGCGGCGCCGCCTCGGGTTCGTTGCCGCCGGAGCGGTGTCGCTCGCCGCGATCGCGCTGGGCGGCTCGCTGCCGATGGAAGCGGTCGAGCCCAATGCCCGGGGCGAGGCCCCGGCCGCGCGCACGGGACCGGTGGTCCCGATGGTCGACGCGGTGGTCCGGGAGAAGCGGATGACGAAGCCGGGCACCGTCCCGACGCTCCGCCCGGTCACCCCCCTCGCGGCCTCCCCCACGCCCTCCCGCCCGACCACCTCCGCACGCCCTGTGTCGCTGTACCGATAGCCGTCTGGTCCCTGTACCGATAGCCGTCGGGGCCGGGCCAGGGGTGTCCTCCTCCTCCCGCCTGTCCGGACCGCCGGGGCGGGCGGTCCGGACGACCTGGTTGAATCTCCGCCAGATGCGCCGCCCCGGGCGGCCGGCGGAGACCGACAGGTAGGCGGGGAGCGCCCATGTCCGACAGCCAGCAGACCGATCCGGCGGCGGATCCGGTCCCCGACCCCCTGCCCCGGTGGTGGAGCCGCCCCGCCGATCCCGTCGGCGCGTACGAGGCGTTCGTACCGCCCCCGCGGGCCGAGTCGCCCGCGGACGGGGGCCCGGTGACCGCTCCGGCCCCCGCCCCCGCCCCGGTCCCCCAGTGGTGGAGCCGGCCCGCGCAGCCCGTGGCCGCGCACGAGGGATCCGTACCGCCCCCGCCGACCACGCCGGAGGCGGACGCGGCGCCGCGGTACGACCCGTGGGACGTGCGGCCGCTCCAGGCGGTGGACCACGGCCGGGCGGGCTCCCGCCGGCTCCGGCTGCGCCAGGGCATCGTCCTCGGTGTCGGGACCGCCCTCCTGGCCGGAGGCATCGGCGGCTACGCCGGGGTCCTCGCCGAGCGGCAGGCCGCCACCCGCCTCGAACTCCCGCAGGCGGCCCCGGCCGACCGCGGCCGGGCTCCCGACAGCGTCGCCGGGATCGCCGCCACCGCGCTGCCCGGTGTGGTCACCCTGCACGTCAGCGGCGCGGAGAGCAGTTCGACCGGCACCGGCTTCGTCCTCGACGGGCAGGGCCACATCCTCACCAACCACCACGTGGTCAACGGGGCCCGGACCATAACGGTCACCTTCAGCACCGGCGAGAGCGTCCCCGCCGAGCTGGTCGGCGGCGACACCGGATACGACCTGGCCGTCGTCAAGGTCGACGGGGTACGGGGCCTGCGGCCGCTCGCGCTCGGCAACTCCGAGAACGTCGAGGTCGGCGACCCGGTGGTGGCCATCGGGGCCCCCTTCGACCTGTCCAACACCGTCACCGCCGGCATCATCAGCGCCACCGGCCGCCCCATCACCGCGGGCGGCGACAAGGGCGACGGCAGCGACGTCAGCTACGTCGACGCCCTCCAGACCGACGCCCCCATCAACCCGGGCAACTCCGGCGGACCGCTCCTCGACGCCAAGGCCCAGGTCATCGGCATCAACAGCGCCATCCGCGGAGGCGACGGCAAGGACAGCTCCGGACAGCAGCGCGGCAGCATCGGCCTCGGCTTCGCCATCCCGGTGAACCAGGGCAAGCGCGTCGCCGAGGAGCTGATCCGCACCGGCCGCGCCACCCACCCCGTCATCGGCGTCACCCTGGACATGGACTACTCCGGCGACGGGGCCCGGGTGGGGGAGAAGGGCGAGAACGGGACGTCGGCCGTCACCGTGGGCGGGCCCGGAGCCCGCGCGGGCATCAGGCCGGGCGACGTGATCACCAAGGTCGACGGGGTACGGGTGCACGGCGGCGACGAGCTCGTGATCAAGATCCGCGCCCACCGGCCGGGCGACCGGCTCACCCTGACCGTGCTGCGCGAGGGCCGGGAGCGCACGCTGGAGGTGGTCCTCGGATCGGCGAACGGATCATGACGGGCGGGTGAATGCCGAACCCGTCCCGTAGTCAGCCGGTCCTGGTGTATTGGCCTCGGGACCGGGCCGGGTACCGTGTGACAGGCCTGACGTGAAGAGAGCCGAGGAGCGGGGCAAGGTGTTCAACGACATAGGCGCACTCGAGCTGGTCACGATCGTGGTGCTCGCGATTCTCATCTTCGGCCCGGACAAGCTGCCCAAGGTCATCCAGGACGTCACGGGCGTCATCCGGAAGATCCGCGCGTTCTCCGACAGCGCGAAGCAGGACATCCGCTCCGAGCTCGGCCCGGAATTCAAGGACTTCGAGTTCGAGGACCTGAACCCGAAGAACTTCATCCGCAAGCAGCTGACCGAGAACGAGGACCTCAAGGAGATCCGGAGCAGCTTCGATCTCCGCAAGGAGCTGACCGACGTCACCGACGCGGTCAACGGCAAGGAATCCGACGCGGCCGAGGCCGCCGCCGGCGCCCTCCCCGCCGCCGCGCCGGGCACCGGCCCGGACATGGTCAAGAAGCCCGCGCCCCCGGCGCAGGAGCAGCGCTCCCGCTACGACGCCGACGCGACCTGACGCCACCGGGGACCACGCGCGAGCCCGCCTGCCCGGCGAACCGCGGTCGGATGGCTATCCTCCTTGAGTCCGGATCCAGGACGCCCGAGGGGGGTGGGCCGTTCCGGAGCCCACGGAACGAGAGGCCGCATCGATGGAGACGACGAGCAGTAGCCGGGTAGGCACGCAGCCTGCCGAGGCTCAGACGCCCGCACCCCAGGACCCTCCGCAGTCCCTGGACGCGGCCGCCCCGCCCGTCCCTGCCGCCCGCCGGGCGGCCGAGGGGTACCTGCGGGCCGACTTCCCCTGGTACGGGCTGGACGGGGCCTTCACCGGCCCCCGCTGGCTGATGCAGGTCGCCGCCGGCGCCGACGGCAGCGTGGAGCACGGCTCGACCGGTCACGGGGACGAGCCGTCCGCCCGCGGCGAGATCGCCACCGGGGAGAAGGAGCGCTTCGCGGTGGTCGTCACCGTGGCCAGCAACCCGCTGCGCCGCACCGCCGACGGCACCGGCGTCCTGGAGGCCACCTCGGTCTCCTCGGCGGCCTGGCTGGCCGGCTCGGGGCTGCTGGCCTACAGCTGGCCGGGGCAGATGGACCACAGCCTGCGCGACGACTGGCTCGACCAGCAGACCGAGGCCGCGTGGGAACTCGCGGACGACCTCGCGGGGCCGGACTGGTCGACGCTGTCGCTGCCGGTGGACGGGGAGCCGACGCCGTTCCACTACCGCGAGTCGGAGTTCGGGTGGGTCCTGGCGGGTTCCACCGGGAGCGGGGTGCACTTGGGTGCGTACGGCCGCGGGATGAGCGCGTACGGGCTCGGCTTCTCGGTGATCGGGGACCTGGCGGCGTACGAGTAGGACGCACGAAGTGCGCGCAGGACGCGCAAAAAGGGGGGCCCGGCGATGGAATTCCATCGCCGGGCCCCCCTTTTTGCGCGTGTCAGATACTTCGCGCGTCAGAACTTGTTGCGCGGGGTGATGCCCAGGGACATGCCCGCCAGGCCGCGGGCGCGGCCGCCGAGCTTGCCCGCGATGGCGCGCAGGGCCGCGCCGGCGGGGGAGTCGGGGTCGGACAGGACGACCGGGGTGCCGTCGTCGCCGCCCTCGCGCAGGCGGACGTCGATCGGGATCGAGCCCAGCACCGGCACCGCCGCGCCGACCGTCTTGGTCAGGCCGTCGGCGACCCTCTGGCCACCGCCCGAGCCGAACACGTCGACCATCTCGTCGCAGTGCGGGCACGGCAGCCCGGACATGTTCTCGACGACGCCGACGATCTTCTGGTGGGTCTGCACGGCGATCGAGCCGGCCCGCTCCGCGACCTCGGCCGCCGCCTGCTGCGGGGTGGTCACGACGAGGATCTCGGCGTTCGGCACGAGCTGGGCCACGGAGATCGCGATGTCGCCCGTACCCGGCGGCAGGTCGAGCAGCAGGACGTCCAGGTCGCCCCAGAACACGTCGGCCAGGAACTGCTGGAGGGCCCGGTGCAGCATCGGACCGCGCCACACCACGGGCGCGTTGCCCGGGGTGAACATGCCGATGGAGATGACCTTCACGCCGTGCGCCGACGGCGGCATGATCATGTTCTCGACCTGGGTGGGGCGGCCCTCCACGCCGAGCATGCGCGGCACGCTGTGGCCGTAGATGTCGGCGTCGACGACGCCGACCTTCAGGCCGTCGGCCGCCATCGCCGCCGCCAGGTTCACGGTGACCGAGGACTTGCCGACGCCGCCCTTGCCGGAGGCGACCGCGTAGACGCGGGTCAGCGAGCCGGGCTGGGCGAAGGGGACCTCGCGCTCGGCGGTGCCGCCGCGCAGGGTCGCCGCGAGGTCCTTGCGCTGCTCGTCGCTCATCACGTCCAGCGTGACGGCGACAGAGGTGACGCCGGGGACCCGCTGCACGGCCTCGGTGACCAGGTTGGTGATGGTCTCGCGCATCGGACAGCCCGACACGGTCAGGTACACGGTGACGGCGACCTCGCCGCCGTCACCGATCTCCACCGATTTGACCATGCCGAGCTCGGTGATCGGCCGGTGGATCTCGGGGTCGTTCACCGTCGCCAGCGCGTCCAGGATCGCGTCCTGCTCGGGCACGGCGGCGGCGTCGGCGGAGCTTGTCTCGGTAGCCATGCCCCGATGGTACGGCGCGGTGGCGGGCCTCAGGAAAGCCCGCTAGCGGTCACCTTCGTCACTCTCGAGCGGGAATAGCCGCCGTTCGTCCATCTCCTTGATCAGATCCTGGAACTCGGACCGGATCCAGTCGCGCGTGGCGACCTCTCCCAGACCCATCCGCAGGGCCGCGATCTCCCGGGTCAGATACTCGGTGTCGGCCAGCGAGCGTTCGTTCTGCTTGCGGTCCTGCTCCAGGTTGACCCGGTCCCGGTCGTCCTGGCGGTTCTGCGCCAGCAGGATCAGCGGAGCCGCGTAGGAGGCCTGGAGCGACAGCATCAGGGTCAGGAAGATGAAGGGGTACTCGTCCCAGCGCAGGTCGGCCGGGGCGAAGATGTTCCACAGCACCCAGATGATGATGACGACGGTCATCCAGACGATGAACCGGCCCGTCCCGAGGAACCGCGCGACCCGCTCCGAGAGCCGCCCGAAGGCCTCCGGGTCGTATTCGGGCAGCAGCCGCCGGCGGGCCGGGCGCGGCAGGTCGAGCCGCGCGCGCGAGCGCGTCAGCGCGCTCGCCCCGCTCGACTGACTGGCCTTCGCCCGCTCGCCGCGCTCGAAAGAGGAACGTTCCGCCCGCTCCGCGGCCGCTTCCGCGAGCCCGTACTCGCGCGCCTGGGCCCGCGCGCGCTCGCGCCGCTCCCGGCTCTGCTCCCGGCGCCGCTCGCGCCGCGGCTCCCGGTCCGGCTGCTCGCCGCGCCCCCGCTCAGTTCCCACGTAGGGCCCCTTCCGCACGCTCGGAATCCTCGGGACCCCCGGAACCCTCCGCATGGAAGTCCGTCTCCCGCCAGTCGTCCGGCAGCAGGTGGTCCAGTACGTCGTCGACGGTGACCGCGCCCAGCAGCGAGCCGCTCTCGTCGACGACCGGGACCGCGACCATGTTGTACGCGGCCAGGTAGCTGGTCACCACCGGCAGCGAGGCGTCCGGCCGCAGCGGCGCCAGCCCGGTGTCCACGATCGAGCTGACCAGGGTGAACGGCGGATCGCGCAGCAGCCGCTGGAAGTGCACCGTGCCCAGGTACTTGCCCGTCGGCGTCTCGTCCGGCGGCCGGCACACGTACACCTGCGCCGCCAGCGCCGGCGACAGGTCCGACTGCCGTACGCGGGCCAGCGCGTCGGCGACCGTCGCGTCGGGCCGCAGCACGATCGGCTCCGTGGTCATCAGACCGCCCGCGGTGTTCTCCTCGTACGACAGCAGGCGCCGCACGTCGGCGGCGTCGTCCGGCCGCATCAGCGTCAGCAGCCGCTCCTTGTCGTCCTCCGGCAGCTCCGAGAGCAGGTCGGCCGCGTCGTCCGGGTCCATCGCCTCCAGGACGTCGGCCGCGCGCTCCTCCTTCAGCTTCCCGAGGATCTCCACCTGCTCGTCCTCGGGCAGCTCCTCCATGACGTCCGCGAGCCGGTCGTCGTCCAGCGCGCTCGCCACCTCGGCGCGCCGCTTCGGCGTCAGGTGGTGCAGGACGTTCGCCACGTCCGCGGGGCGCATCTGCTCGAAGGTGGCGACCAGGTTCTCGGCGCCCTGTCCGTGCTCCTCCAGCGAGAAGCCCGTCACCGCCGACCACTCCACGGTCAGGGTCTCGCCGCGCCGCCGCAGCGCACCCGACTTGCCCTTCCGTACGAAGATCCGGTCGATCTCCCAGTCGCGGCGGGCCGGCAGCTGCTGGATGGCCACGTCCAGGACGGTGACCTCCTCGTCGCCCGCGACCAGGCGCACCCGCCGGTCCAGCAGTTCGCCGAGGATCAGCCGCTCGGTGGGGCGCTGCTCGAAGCGCCGCATGTTGACCACACCGGTGGTGATCACCTGGCCCGACTCGACGCCCGTCACCCGGGTCATGGGCAGGAAGATCCGCCGCCGGCTGACCACCTCGACGACCAGTCCGAGCAGCCGGGGCGGCCGGCCGCCGACGCGGAGCATCGCGACGAGGTCGCGTACCCGGCCCACCTGGTCGCCGTTGGGGTCGAAGACGGGCACACCCGACAGATGCGAGACGAAGATCCGTGGGGCGCCTGCCGCCATCCGAGCGCCTCCTACGAGCTGCGTCATCCGTCGATCACCGGTACTGCCGCCCTCAGGTTAGCCCGTACCGCACACAACCTCCTGGTGGGGCCGTCCGCCCGGGCATCCCCCCGGTACCGGCGCGGTGCCCCCGCGGTGCCCCTACGGCCTCCGTACGCGCGTCCCCACGAGCTGCGCACGGGCGCCGCGCGGAGGCCCTCGTACGGGCGGGTACGCTGCCAGCTGCTCGCCGACGCAACGAGAGGGGCACCTGCCCGTGACCGCCTACTTCCCCGCCCTGCGGCTGCGCCGGGCCGCCTTCGTCAGTGCCCTCTGCGCGGGCCTGGCCGTCGTCGGAACGGGGTGCGGGGCGGACCCCGACGAGGGGACGAACGGGGTCGGCAAACTGTCCGCCGACCAGATCGAGGACAAGGCGAAGACGGCCGTCACCGGGGCCCAGTCGGTCCACCTCTCCGGCACGCTGGTCAGCGGCGGCAAGTCCTTCACCCTGGACATGCGGCTCGGCGCGGACGGCGGCTCCGGCGAGGTGAAGTCCCAGGACGACACCACCTTCCAGCTGCTGCGGGTCGGGGAGCAGCTCTACCTCAAGGCGGGCGCCGCGTTCTGGGGCCAGTCCGAGGCGGCCGGCAAGCTCGGCGACAAGTTCGTCAAGGTGCCCGAGGGCGACCCCTCGTACAAGCAGTTCCGCGGGTTCACCGACATGCAGGTCATGCTCGACGGGCTGCTCGGGCTCGACGGGAAGCTCACCAAGGGCGAGGACTACACCAAGGTCGGGCTCACCCGGGCCGTCCAGGTCTCGGCGGACAAGGGCAAGGGCGGCAAACTCTCGGTCTCCCTGGAGGGCACCCCCTACCCGCTCCTCATGGAACGCGCGGGCGGCGCCGGCCGGGTGACCCTCGCGGAATGGGGCGCGCCGGTCGAGCTGACCGCGCCCGCGCCGGACCAGACGGTGGACTACGGTTCCGAGCTGCCCACGACCAAGGAGCAGGAGGGCGGCTCCGGCCAGGGCGCCCCCCAGGGCTCCGGCCAGGGCGCCAACCCGCAGGGCTAGGCGGTCCAGGCGGTCCAGGCGGTCCGGGCAGTCCAGGTCGTCCGGGCCTTCCGGGCCGTCCCGCCGCGGCTCAGCGGGCCGCCTTCTTCTTCCGCTTCAGCAGCAGCTTGGGCAGCCCGGCCGGGATGGGCCGCCGGGTCGTCGCCGGGGAGCCCAGCGGAGCCGCCGCGAGCGAACCCCCGGGGAGGGCGGCCCGGACCGACTCCGGCTCCAGGCGCAGCAGCCGGCACTCCCGCGCCCAGCGTTCGGTCATCTCGGCGGAGTCGGGCGCGTTCAGCCGCTTGCCCTTGAGCTCGGCCACCGCGGCCTCCCACGGCTCGCTGCCGGGCACGAGCTCCCGTACGGTCGCCGTCCACGCGACGAGCCGGCCGCCCTTGTCCTTGCTGCGCACGGTCACCTCGGCCGCCGCCCCGTCCGCGAGCCCCGGGAACGGCTGCTCCCCGGGCCCGTCGCCGAGCACGTGCGCCGCGCCGTCCACCCAGGCGTGCCACAGGCCGCGGTCGGCCCCGGAGCCGCGGACCCAGATGAGGCCGGACTTCTTGGTGGCCTCCTCGACGAGGGCCAGATCGAGCGCGCTGAGAGTCATGCGCACAGGGTAGCCAGCGGCCCCCGCACCCTCACAGCCAGCCGTTGCGGCGCAGGGCCCGGTGGATGGTGAAACAGGTCCCGGCGATGGCGGCCATCACCATCGGATAGCCGTAGCGCCACTGGAGCTCCGGCATGTGCTCGAAGTTCATCCCGTAGACCCCGCAGATCATGGTGGGCACGGCGATGATCGCCGCCCAGGAGGTGATCTTGCGCATGTCCTCGTTCTGCGCGACGGTCGCCTGTGCCAGGTTCGCCTGGAGGATGGAGTTCAGCAGCTCGTCGAAGCCGACGACCTGCTCGTGCACGCGGGCCAGGTGGTCGGCGACGTCGCGGAAGTACTTCTGGATGTCGGGCTCCACCAGCCGCATCGGGCGCTCGCTGAGCAGCTCCATGGGACGCAGCAGCGGGGAGACGGCCCGCTTGAACTCCAGCACCTCGCGCTTGAGCTGGTAGATGCGGCCCGCGTCGCCGCCGCGCGCGGCGCCCTTGGCGGGGGCGGCGAAGACCTCGCTCTCCACCTCGTCGATGTCGTCCTGCACGGCCGCGGCGACGGCGATGTACCCGTCGACCACGTGGTCGGCGAGGGCGTGCAGGACGGCGGACGGCCCCTTGGCGAGGAGCGCCGGGTCGTCCTGGAGGCGGTGGCGCAGGCCCTTGAGGGAGCCGTGGCCGCCGTGCCGGACGGTGATGACGAAGTCGGGGCCGGTGAAGCACATCACCTCGCCGGTCTCCACCACCTCGCTGGTGGCGGTGAGTTCGGCGTGCTCGACGTAGTGGATCGTCTTGAAGACGGTGAATAGGGTGTCGTCGTAGCGCTCCAGCTTCGGCCGCTGGTGCGCGTGCACCGCGTCCTCCACGGCGAGCGGGTGCAGCCCGAACACGGCGGCGATCCCCGCGAACTCGGCCTCCGTCGGCTCGTGCAGGCCGATCCAGGCGAAACCGCCGTCCGCGCGGACCTCGCGCAGCGCCTCACGGGGCGTCAGACAGGAGACCCCCTGCGCGCGCACGTCGCGCCGCCCGTCGCGGTAGACGGCGCAGTCCACCACCGCGCTGTCCGCGGACGGGTCGCGGGTGGTGTCGTAGCCCGGCTGTGCCGGGGTGGACCTGCGCAGCGCGGGGCGGACGGCGGCACGGAGGTAGGGCAGCATCGACATGGCAGGCTCCTTCGCGCGCACGGCTGCGGACCGTACGGGTGGGAGGTCCTTCCGGACGGCACGCTCACCCGGTCGGCAGTCCGGGCGGGCAGGCGGAAGGATCAGGACGGGAGGACACGTTTCTTCCGTCGCTCTTCGACCGATCCGGCGTGTTGATTCAAAGACGCGCGGATCAAAGGGGGCGCGGCGCGCCCGTCGGCGAAGGGGAAGAGCGAGAGGTACCGCACGTACTGTGCGATCGACTTCGATGCACCGCAGCCCCACCTCCTCCGGCCGGTCCCCCGTAAGGGACGTCCTGTCGCCGGGGCACTGAAACTTCTCTTCTGAGAGCGTCCCCGACCAGCGGTCAACGATATCAGCCGACGGATGGTCAAGAGGCGCTCTTTACCCGGCTGATACGAGTTCTATGCTCGCTCCATGGCAGAAATTCTGGCCCTTGTGGAAGCCCGGCTGCGCGCCGTGCTCGGCGAACCCGATGCCCGCGCCGCCGTCACCTTCCTGGGCACCGACCGTTTCGAAGTCCTCCGCTTCACCGAGGGCGACCTCGTGCGGTACGCGACCCTCGGCATGTCCGCCCAGCCGATGACCGACCCGACGGCGGTGGTCTCCGACCCGGTGCGAGGCCCGCGCGCGGAGCTCGTGCTGACCGTACGGGGCGGGCTCGCGCCCACCGACAAGCTGCTGCGTCCGCTGGCCGTGCTGGCGGCGTCGCCCCAGGTGGAAGGACTCGTCGTGGCGCCCGGCGCCTCACTGGACGTGGGTGAACCCCTGTGGGACGGGGCGCCGTTCACCTCCGTGCTCGTGGGGGAGCCCGGCGGCCTGGTCGAGGACATCGTCCTGGACGACCCCATGGACCCCGTCTCCTTCTTCCCCCTCCTGCCGATGACGGCGAACGAGGCGGCCTGGAAGCGGGTCCACGGCGCGGCCGCCCTCCAGGAACGCTGGCTCGCGCGCGGCACGGATCTGCGGGACCCTCTGCGTACGGCAGTCGCACTGGACTGAGCATCCGGCCACCGCCCGGCCGCCCGGACGGGTGATCGCATCTTGACGGGGCGCGTGGCGGGGAGGAGCGTGGCTTCTTATGAGGGGCGAACCGAGTTGCCCGAAGTGCGGTGGACGGGTCAGGGCGCCCGGTCTCTTCGCCGACTCCTGGCAGTGCGCGCTGCACGGCACCGTCCATCCGCTGCAACCCGTGATCCCGCCGAGCGTCGAAGGCCTGGGCGTGGTGGTGAACCGGGCGCAGGTGCCGGTCTGGATGCCCTGGCCGCTGCCCGTCGGCTGGCTGTTCACCGGGGTCGCCTCCGCCGGTGACGACCGCAGTGGCGGCCGGGCCACCGCCGTGGCCTGCTCGGGTCCCGGCCCGCTCGGCGGCATCGGCGAGCTGCTGCTGATCGCCGAGGAGCTGGGCGTCGGCCTGGGCGCGCGGTTCGCCGGCCTCGACGCCCCCGACCCGGGCCGCTACATGAACGTCTCCGCCCCGCCGCACGCCAAGGTGGTCGCCGCCGGGCGCCCGACGCCCCTGTGGCACGTCACCGGCGTCCCCGAGGACCGGGCCGTCTTCGCCGGCGAGGCGCGCGGGCTGTGGCTGTGGGCGATCGTCTGGCCGGAGCAGTCGGGCCTGCTGATGTACGACGAGCTGGTCCTGACCGACCTGCGCGACGCGGGAACCGAGGTGGAGCTGCTGCCTTGCGGCGCCCTGAGCCCACGCATTGTTTCCCAGCCTTCTTGACGCGCCGGCCTCCGTCCGGCGGTCCGGGGCGCGGGCGGTCCGGTGGGGCCCGTACCGGGGGAAGCGGACGGTATCCTGGAGCGTCCCCCGTCCGCGTGTGAACCCTGGAGTTCGGCTGTGCGCATCGATCTGCACGCCCACTCCACGGCCTCGGACGGTACGGACACCCCCGCCGAGCTGGTGCGCAATGCCGCCGGTGCCGGGCTCGACGTGGTGGCGCTGACCGACCACGACACCGTTGCCGGATACCGCGAGGCCATCGCCGCGCTGCCCCAGGGGCTGACCCTGGTCACCGGCGCCGAGCTGAGCTGCCGTCTCGACGGCATCGGCATGCACATGCTGGCGTACCTCTTCGACCCCGAGGAGCCCGAGCTCCACCGTGAGCGGGAGCTCGTCCGCGACGACCGCATCCCGCGCGCGCAGACCATGATCGGCAAGCTGCAGGGCCTCGGGGTGGACATCACCTGGGAGCAGGTGGCCCGGATCGCCGGTGAGGGCTCCGTGGGACGCCCGCACATCGCCGCCGCGCTCGTCGAGCTGGGCGTCGTGCCCACCGTCTCGGACGCCTTCACCGCGGACTGGCTCGCCGACGGCGGCCGCGCGTACGCCGAGAAGCACGAGCTCGACCCCTTCGACGCGATCCGCCTGGTCAAGGCGGCCGGCGGGGTCACCGTCTTCGCGCATCCCGCCGCCGTCAAGCGCGGCACCTGCGTGCCGGAGAGCGCGATAGCCGCCCTCGCCTCGGCCGGCCTCGACGGCATCGAGGTCGACCACATGGACCACGACGAGGCCACCCGCGCACGCCTGCGCGGCCTGGCCGGCGACCTCGGTCTGCTGACCACCGGGTCCAGCGATTACCACGGCAGCCGCAAGACCTGCCGCCTCGGGGAGTACACGACCGACCCCGAGATCTACGGCGAGATCACCCGCCGTGCCACCGGGGCGTTCCCGGTCCCCGGCGCCGGTGGACGCGTGCGCGGCTGACCGCTGCCGCCGCCCCCTCCCGCTCTGCCCCTTTTTTTCGTGACACCCCTCACCTGCAAGGCATCACTGTGCTCGATTTCGCCGTCTTCGGATCCCTCTTTCTCACGCTTTTCGTGATTATGGACCCCCCGGGGATCACGCCCATCTTCCTCGCGCTGACCTCCGGCCGCCCCGCCAAGGTGCAGCGCCGCATGGCCTGGCAGGCCGTCTGCGTCGCCTTCGGCGTCATCGCCGTCTTCGGCCTCTGCGGCCAGCAGATCCTCGACTACCTGCACGTCTCCGTGCCGGCCCTGATGATCGCGGGCGGACTGCTGCTCCTGCTCATCGCGCTCGACCTGCTCACCGGCAAGACCGACGAGCCGAAGCAGACCAAGGACGTGAACGTCGCGCTCGTCCCGCTCGGCATGCCGCTGCTCGCCGGGCCCGGCGCGATCGTCTCGGTGATCCTGGCCGTGCAGAAGGCCGACGGGATGACCGGGCAGTTCTCGGTGTGGGCCGCGATCGTCGCGATGCACATCGTGCTGTGGGTGGTGATGCGCTACTCGCTCGTCATCATCCGCGTGATCAAGGACGGCGGTGTGGTCCTCGTGACGCGTCTGGCGGGCATGATGCTGTCCGCGATCGCCGTCCAGCAGATCATCAACGGCGTGCTCCAGGTGATCCAGACCGCGTAGCGCCCCGCGCGACCCGCCGCGCATGCGAACGCCCCCGCACGGATCGGTGCGGGGGCGTTCGGCGAATAGGTGGACGCGGTCAGTTGGACACGGTCTCGGCCGGTCGGATCAGGATGCGCTGGCCTACGGCCGCGGCCTGCTGCACGATCCGGTTGACGGAGGCCGCGTCCACGACGGTGCTGTCCACGGCAGATCCGTCGACGTCGTCCAGGCGCAGAATCTCGAAGCGCACGGGGCTTCTCCCTTCGTCAGTGTTTCTCCTTGTACAGGGTTAACGAAGTGTAAGCCGCAAACATTCCCTACGCTAAGGAAATTTTTTCCTTGTCTAACTACTAACGGGTACCGGAGACGTCGGAGACCCCGCCAGAGCCCCGCCAGAGCCCTGCCAGAACGCCGCCAGCGCCGCCGCCGTGGCCGCCGGATCCTCGGCGTTCGGGGAGTGTTCCGTCCCCGCGACCACCACCCGCGCCGCCCCCAGCCGGTGCGCCATCGCGTCCATCTCCGACACAGGCCACACCGGGTCCGACTCCCCGGACAGCACCAGTTTGGCCAGCCCGGGGGCCGCGGCGGCCAGCTCGTCGATCCGGTCCGGCTCCTCGATCAGCGCCCGGCCGGTGACCATCAGCTGCTCGGGGACGGTCCCCAGCCAGCGGGCGCGCAGGAAGGCCGCGAGGGCCGGGTCCTCGGGGGGCGCGTCGCGCGGATCCATGGCGCGCATGGCCGCCCAGATGCCCTCCATGTCGTCGCCCATCGCCTCCAGCGCCGAGACCAGCAGCTTCGTGCGGCTCTGCTGGTCCGCGCAGACCGCGCCCGGGCCGCTGCTCAACAGCGTGAGGCTGGCGTACGGGGCCGGATCGCGGACCACGGCCGCCCGGACGATCAGCCCGCCCAGCGAATGCCCGAGCAGGTGTACCGGACCCGCCGCGTCCAGGGCGGCGGTCTGCGCGAGGACGTCCTGCGCCAGTTCCGCCAGGGCGTACGGGGCCTGCGTGCGCGGGCCACCGCTCTCGTGCTGGCCGCGCCCGTCGACGGCGACGACGCGGTATCCGGCGTCGGCGAGCGGCCCGAGGAGGCCGATGAAGTCCTCCTTGCTGCCGGTGTAGCCGGGCACCAGCAGGGCGGTACCGCGGGCCGGCCCGCCGGGCACCGCCTCGTGCACGGCGAACTCGCCGCGGGCCGTGGTCAGCCGGTACGCGCGGGCTGCGGGCGGGAGCGTGAGGGTCGGCGGCTTGCTCATGGGCCGAGGTTACCGGCCCGTACGCCCGTACGGGAGCTCCGCCCGGGTCCGGGTACGCCGATGGCCCCGGCCCCCTCGAAAGGGGACCGGGGCCATCGGCAGGGCGTTACGCCTCCGGGGTCTCCACCGCGGCGACGGCCTTGCGGGTCCGCGTGCGCTTCGGCTTGGCCGGAGCCTCCTCGGCCGGGGCGGCGGCGTCGTCGGCCGGAGCCTCCGGGGCGGCGGCCGCGACCTTGCGGGTCCGGGTGCGCTTCGGCTTGACCGGAGCCTCCTCCGCCACCGGAGCGGCGGCTTCGGCGACGACCTCGGCGGCCGGGGCGGCTGCTGCGACCTTGCGGGTCCGCGTGCGCTTCGGCTTGACCGGGGCCTCCTCGGCGACCGCGACCGCGACCGGAGCGGCCGCGGCGACGGCCGGAGCGGCCGGAGCCTCGACCACGGCGGCCTGGGCGACGATCTCGGCCACCGGGGCGGCGACCGGAGCGGCCGCGGCCTTGCGGGGGGCACGGGCGCGCGGGGCGCTGGTGCGGGCGGCGCCGGTGCGGCGCTCCCGGACCGGCTCGACCATCGGAGCCATCTGGAAGTCGGGCTCGGGCTCCACGACGAACGGGGCCAGGGGCTCCAGCGCCGCCGCGGGGGCCACGAAGGTGGCGGCCGGAGCGGCCGACCGGGTCCGGCGACGGCGCGGCTTGCGCGCCTCGTCGGCGGCCGGAGCCTCCGGAGCCTGCACCGCCGCGGCGGGCGCGGCGACGGGGCTGACCGGCGTGGCCTCGGTGGTCACCGGGGCCAGGAGCTCGGCGCCCTGGTCCGAGCCGCCGCGGGTGCGGCGACGCTGGCGCGGGGTCCGGGCGGCACGCTCCTCGGCGACCGGAGCGGCGGCACTGCGGCCACCGTCACGGCCACCGTCTCGTCCGCCATCGCGTCCACGGTCACGACCGGCGTCACGACCGCTGTCACGGCCACCGTCGCGGCCGCCACGGCCACCGCGGCCGCCGGTCTCGCCCAGGTCTTCCAGGTTCTCGGCCTTCAGGCCGGCCCGCACGCGCTCGGCGCGCGGCAGGACACCCTTGGTGCCGGCCGGGATGTTCATCTGCTCGTACAGGTGCGGGGACGTGGAGTACGTCTCCACCGGGTCGTGGAAGTCCAGCTCCAGCGCCTTGTTGATCAGCTGCCAGCGCGGGATGTCGTCCCAGTCGACCAGGGTGACGGCGATGCCCTTCTTGCCCGCGCGGCCGGTGCGGCCCACGCGGTGCAGGAAGGTCTTCTCGTCCTCGGGCGTCTGGTAGTTGATGACGTGGGTGACACCCTCGACATCGATGCCGCGCGCGGCGACGTCGGTGCAGACCAGCACGTCGACCTTGCCGTTGCGGAAGGCGCGCAGCGCCTGCTCGCGGGCACCCTGGCCCAGGTCGCCGTGGACGGCGCCGGACGCGAAGCCGCGCTTCTCCAGCTGCTCGGCGATGTCGGCCGCCGTGCGCTTGGTGCGGCAGAAGATCATGGCGAGCCCGCGGCCTTCGGCCTGCAGGATGCGGGAGACGAGCTCCGGCTTGTCCATGTTGTGCGCACGGAAGACGTGCTGCGTGGTGTTGGCGACGGTCGCGCCCTCGCCGTCCTCGGAGACGGCGCGGATGTGCGTCGGCTGCGTCATGTACCGGCGGGCCAGTCCGATGACCGCACCCGGCATGGTCGCCGAGAACAGCATCGTCTGCCGCTTGGCCGGCAGGTAGCTCATGATCCTCTCGACGTCGGGCAGGAAGCCCAGGTCGAGCATTTCGTCGGCCTCGTCGAGGACGAGGGCCTTGACCTTGGAGAGGTCGAGCTTCTTCTGCCCGGCCAGGTCGAGCAGGCGGCCCGGGGTGCCGACGATGACGTCGACGCCCTTCTTGAGCGCTTCGACCTGCGGCTCGTACGCGCGGCCGCCGTATATGGCGAGGACGCGGACGTTGCGGACCTTGCCCGCGGTGAGGAGGTCGTTGGTGACCTGGGTGCAGAGCTCGCGGGTCGGAACCACCACGAGGGCCTGCGGGGCGTCGGTGAGCTGATCCGGCGTGGAACGGCCGGCCTCGACGTCCGCGGGGACGACGACGCGCTCCAGCAGGGGGAGGCCGAAACCGAGCGTCTTGCCGGTACCGGTCTTGGCCTGGCCGATGACGTCCGTGCCGGACATGGCGACGGGGAGGGTCATCTCCTGGATCGGGAAGGGGGACACAATGCCGACGGCCTCAAGGGCTTCGGCCGTCTCGGGAAAGATCCCGAGGTCTCGGAACGTAGTCAGGGTGCTGCCTCTTCTGTGAGACGCGGCGCGAGGCGGCGAAGGGGGTCGTACCGTGCCGGGCTTGCAGTACTACTGCGTACGTACGAAGCTGCGCGGGACCACGAGCCATCGCTCAGGCGCTTTATGCCGCTGAGGGGGCCCCTCGTGGGAGGCGGTACGTATGAACGTACGCATCACGCCGAGGGCGGTCGGGTGGAGCCGATCGGGCCACCGACCGGGCATCCTCATTCGGATGGCCCGCCGAGTGTTCGGCAGGCGCATTACCACTGTACCCCGGAATCTCGCAGCTGTGTCGGGTGAATTCACCAGGTAGGCGCGTTTACGTGGACTGAGCAGGTGGTTCATGGTGCCTTTCGGCGAGCTATTGTGCGGAGCATGTCGACCGTTGAAAACGCATCGCCCGCCGACGAAAGCGCCCCCTCCGAGGCAGCCGGCATCGCCGCCCAGGACTGGGCCACGGCCTCCGCCTCGCCGCAGTACCGGGCCGCCGTGGTGGATCTGCTCGGGGCGCTCGCGTACGGCGAACTCGCGGCCTTCGAACGCCTTGCGGAGGACGCGAAGCTCGCGCCCACCCTCGGCGACAAGGCCGAGCTCGCGAAGATGGCCTCCGCCGAGTTCCACCACTTCGAGCGCCTGCGCGACCGGCTCACCGCGATCGACGAGGACGCCACCGCCGCGATGGAGCCCTTCGCGAAGGGCGTCGACGACTTCCACCGCCAGACCGCCCCGTCCGACTGGCTGGAAGGCCTGGTCAAGGCCTACGTCGGCGACTCCATCGCCAGCGACTTCTACCGCGAGGTGGCCACCCACCTCGACACGGACACCCGCGGGCTCGTCGTGAGCGTGCTCGACGACACGGGCCACGGCGGCTTCGCCGTCGAGAAGGTGCGCGCCGCCATCGAGGCCGACCCGCGCTGCGGCGGCCGGCTCGCGCTGTGGGCCCGCCGGCTGATGGGCGAGGCCCTGTCGCAGGCGCAGCGCGTGGTCGCCGAGCGCGACGCGCTCTCCACCATGCTGGTCGGCGGGGTGGACGGGATGGCGGCCGGCTTCGACCTGGCGGCCGTCGGCGAGATGTTCACCCGGATCACCAAGGCGCACACCAAGCGCATGGCGGCCCTTGGCCTGGCGGCGTAGTCCCGGCCCCGAGGCGTACGACGGCCCCCGCGCGGAAGCTCCGCGCGGGGGCCGATGCCGTAGGCCGGTGAGGCTGCCGGTCAGTGAAGCTGCCGGTCAGTGGGGCTGCCCGTCAGTGGGGCCGTCTAGCCCCGCGTCGGAACCGAAAACGGAGTCCGGTGGGACGGCCTCGCAGTCCGGCCGGCGGGCCGCAGCAGCAGGGACAGGACCACCGCCGAGACCAGCGCACCGCCGATGAGGGTCGCGAACAGGTTGTTGTGCCCGGGGCCCAGCGCGGTGTGCGTGAGATAGGCGCCGAAGAGCGCGCCGGCCACTCCGCTCAGCAGCACCGCCCGCGGAGAGGGCAGCCGCGAGCCGAGTGCACGGACGGCTGCCCCGGCCAGGGCGAGGCCCAGGAGAGCGGAGCCGAGCGCCTCGATCAGCAGCATGGGGGTTCCTCTCGAACGGCGGACGTACCGGGGCGTACCGGGAGCGTGCTCTTACAGCGGTCCTACCCGAAGCGGAGGAAACGGAAACGGCCCGGCGGGTCGTCCGCCGGGCCGTTCTCGGTACTTCTGGAGCGTTCGGCTCAGAGAGCGCCGAAGCCGACCTTGCGCGCGCTGGGCTCGCCCAGGTCGACGTACGACAGGCGCTCGGACGGCACGAGGACCTTGCGGCCCTTGATGTCCGTGAGGCTCAGCAGCGGCGCCGAGCCGGACAGGGCGGCGGTGACGATGCTCTCCAGCTCCTCGGCACTCAGGTCGCTCTCGAGCACGATCTCCCGGGGTGCGTGCTGCACGCCGATCTTGACCTCCACGGCCTTGTCCCTCCGACGGTCCGGTTCGCGCGATCAGCCGCGCCGTTACCCGGTCCACATTAGCCCGGAGAGGGGACGTGTCCGCCGCGCGGCGAAAACGCTCGCAGCGAACAGCCGCCGGTCAGACCGGCGGGGACCGCCGGGGCCGGCCCGGAAAGCCGGGCCGGCGCTGCTCAGACGTCCGTCGGGTGCAGCGGGAAGCCGGCGATTCCGCGCCAGGCGAGGGAGGTCAGCAGGCCCACCGCGGTGTCACGCGCGACCGGGCTCTCGCTCGACAGCCAGTACCGGGCCACGACCTGTGAGACCCCGCCCAGGCCCACGGCCAGCAGCATCGACTCGTCCTTCGACAGGCCGGTGTCCTCGGCGATGACGTCCGAGATGGCCTCGGCGCACTGCAGCGAGACGCGGTCGACGCGCTCGCGCACCGCCGGCTCGTTCGTCAGGTCCGACTCGAAGACCAGCCGGAAGGCGCCGCCCTCGTCCTCGACGTACGCGAAGTAGGCGTCCATGGTCGCGGCGACGCGCATCTTGTTGTCGTTCGTCGACGCGAGCGCGGTGCGCACGGCGAGCAGCAGGGCCTCGCAGTGCTGGTCCAGGAGCGCCAGGTAGAGGTCGAGCTTGCCGGGGAAGTGCTGGTAGAGCACCGGCTTGCTGACTCCGGCACGCTCCGCGATGTCGTCCATGGCCGCTGCGTGGTAACCCTGCGCGACGAAGACCTCCTGGGCGGCGCCCAGGAGCTGGTTGCGCCGGGCCCGGCGCGGAAGTCGCGTGCCCCGCGGACGCGCTGCCTCGGTCTGCTCGATGGCTGTCACGCCGCCTCCCACTTTCTTTAGAACACAATGCGCCTTGCGTCGCGCGGCCATCGTACTTTTCGGTAACCGAATCTGGTGGGTTCAAGCCGAGTTTTCTCGCGGTACGGACCGCCGGTTACCCGCCGGAGATGCTGGTCAGCGCTTGCTCAGCGGTAATCGTCCTCGTCCAGGGCCACCACCCGGGTCTGCTCGGCGGCGTCCCCGTCGGAGGCTTCGCGCTGGCCCACGGGGGTCAGCGGATCGTCCTCGCTCGGATTCAACTCCGCGTTCTGCTCCGCCGCGTCCGCCTCGGGGGCTTCCACATCGAGGGTTTCCCGCAGCTCTGACTGGAAGGTGTCCGGTTCCGCAGGGTCGACAGTCATGGAGCACCCCTTTCCACCTACGAGCCTAGGAGGATCCCGCATACCCCGCTAGGCGGTTCCGCATGCATCTGTGACGGCGAACACAAGAGGACCCGCGTGATCGTCTCGTAACATTGCCCCATGTCTTCGACCGAGCTGCCGGGTGTACGGTCCACCGCCGCGCCGTCTTCCCAGGTGGGAGCCGTGCGAGTGGCCGAAGGGGAGCAGCTGCGCACCGACCGGCTGCCCGGGCTGGAAATGAACGTACGGGTACGCCCGCCCGTCCGGGCCGGTTTGCCGCCCGCGCTCTTCGTCCACGGGCTCGGCGGTTCCTCGCAGAACTGGTCCGCGCTCATGGGGCGGCTGGCCGATTCCGTCGACGGCGAGGCCGTGGACCTGCCCGGTTTCGGCTGGTCCCCGCCGCCCGCCGACCGGGACTACTCCGTCACCGGGCTCGCGCGCGCCGTGATCCGCCACCTCGACGCCGCCGGGCGCGGACCGGTGCACCTATTCGGGAACTCCCTCGGCGGGGCCGTTTCCACCCGGGTCGCGGCCGTCCGGCCCGACCTCGTGCGCACGCTGACGCTGGTCTCCCCGGCCCTGCCCGAACTGCGCGTGCAGAAGTCGGCCGTGCCGACCGCGCTGCTCGCCGTACCCGGCATGGCCGGGGTGCTCGACCGGCTCACCCGCGGCCTGAGCGCCGAGCGGCGCACCCGGGGGCTGACGGACCTCCTGTACGGAGACCCCTCCCGGGTGAAGCCCGAGGTGTTCGAGGCGGCCGTCGAGGAAATGGAACGGCGGCTCGCGCTGCCGTACTTCTGGGACGCGCTGACCCGTTCCTCGCGCGGCATCGTCGACGCTTACACCCTCGGCGGGCAGCACGGACTGTGGCGCCAGGCGCAGCGGGTGCTCGCGCCGACCCTGCTGGTCTACGGTGGCCGGGACCAGCTCGTCTCGTACCGTATGGCGCGCAAGGCCGCCGCGGCCTTCCGGGGTTCGCGGCTGCTGTCCCTGCCCGAGGCGGGACACGTGGCGATGATGGAGTACCCCGAGGTGGTCGCGGCCGCCTTCCGGGAGCTGCTGGACGCCACCGGGGACGGGGACGGGGACACCGTGAACACCGTGAACACCGCGAATACCGTGAAGACCGTGCACATCATGAACACCGACGAGGACGGCAAGGGCTGAGACGTGGGACGACATAGTCGCAAGGAGCCCGTCAAAGCTCCCGGCCCCGGCTCAGGCCATCCGCAGCCGGCCGAACGGGCCGGTGTACGGGCTGCTGCTCCGGCTCCGGCTCCGGCTCCGGCCGGGTGGGCCGAGCCGGCCGCCGCCCCGCGCGGGTACGCGGCCGCGCCGCGCCACGAGCCGGTGTCCGGAGCGCGCGGCGGCCATCCCGAACAGCACGAGCCCGGCGGAGCCTGGGGCGCGGCCGCAGGTACCGGCGCGGCCTACGGGGACTGGCGCGGGGCCCCGCGCACCCGTCCGGCGCCCGGCGGCGCGGGCGCGCCTGCCCCGGTCCACGGCGCCCCCGCTTACGACACTCCGGTCTACGACACTCCGGTCTACGACACTTCGGCTTACGACACCCCGGTCTACGACACTCCGGCCTTCGGTACCCCCGCGGTCGGCTTCCCGCAGGTCACCCTCGACTCGCCGATGACCGCGACGGGCTCGCACCGCAGGATCCCGGTCCACGGGGACGCCTTCACCGCGACGGGCCCCCACCGCGCCGTCCCCGCAGTCGGCGACCGCTTCGCCGAGGACGCCTTCACCACCAGCGGGTCGCACCGCCGGATTCCCGCGCCGCGTACCCCGGTCGTCACCCCCGTCGAGGAGACGGCGGAGGCGCTGCCCGCGGCCGGGCGCGGCGTCAAGGGCCGTACGTACGCCGGTATGGCCGCCGCTGCCGTGACCGTCGTGCTCGCCGTCGTCGTCGCGGGCCAGGCGGCCTCCGAGAACGACAGCGCCAAGAACAACGTCCGCGCCGCCGACGAGGGGAACAGGCACGCCACCCAGGGCGACGCCGCCGCCTCCCGCTCCGACGGCCGGCCCACCCCGGACGCCACCGCGGCGATCAAGGCCGCGCCGGAGCTCACGTACGACCAGAAGATGGCGCTGCAGTTCCCGATCGACGAGAAGCTGAAGGGCTCCGGCGCCTTCGACACCGTGCCCGGTGTGGCGAAGGCGCCCGGCAAGGGGCAGGTGGTCCGCTACCGCGTCGACGTGGAGCAGGGACTCGGCCTGGATGCGCAGCTGTTCGCCGAGGCCGTGCACCGCACGCTGAACGACGACCGGAGCTGGGGCCACGGCGGTACGAAGACCTTCGAGCGGGTGCCGGGCGGCGAGGCCGCGTTCGTGATCACGCTCGCGAGCCCCGGTACCACCGGCGTCTGGTGCAAGAAGTCCGGACTCGACACCACCATCGACAACGTCTCCTGCGACTCCGCGTCGACCGACCGCGTGATGATCAACGCGTACCGGTGGTCGCAGGGCTCGGCGACGTACGGTGCGGACCAGATGTTCGCCTACCGCCAGATGCTGATCAACCACGAGGTCGGCCACCGGCTCGGCCACGGCCACGTGAGCTGCCAGACACCGGGCGCGCTCGCCCCGATCATGCAGCAGCAGACGAAGTCCCTGGACATCAACAATATCAAGTGCAAGCCCAACCCCTGGGCGTATCCGGGGAATTGACCAATCGCGTTGACAGGCCGTCCGATGGCCGGTCATCGCTCTGCGCCCTCTTCCACCCGGTCCCCGGCGACCCCGCCCCGGCCACCGCCCGCCGGCTCGGCCGGCGCCGGTCCGGGGGAGTGCTCGCGGGGGCCTCGTAGGCCGCCACTCGTAGTTCTTAGCGTGCTCGAACGCGAACCGTACGGGAAAGTTACGACTCTTCACCCCTTCCGGTGGCGCGACGGACAACCGTCCGTCGCGCCTTCGGCATATCCGCTTGAGTTCGTATCCGGCGGGTCGCCGGACCGACGGAGACCGCCTGAAACGGGAGATCGGGGGTGCCACTCGTGCGGATCGGACTGCTCACGGAAGGTGGTTATCCGTATGCGACGGGGGAAGCGAGGCTGTGGTGCGACCGGCTCGTGCGCGGGCTTCCCCAGCACGAGTTCGAGCTCTACGCCCTGAGCCGCAGCGCCGAGCAGGAGGAGCGCGGCCGGGTGCCGCTGCCCTCCCACGTCACCCGGGTGCGGACCGCCCCGCTGTGGGCGCCGGCCGACGACGGGCGCAGCTACCGGCGCCGCGAGCGCCGACGCTTCGCCGCCGCCTTCACGGAACTGGTCCGCGGGATCTGCGGAGCCGACCCCGCGCGGTTCGCGGACGGGCTGTACGGGCTGGCCGCTCTCGCCTCGGAGCAGGGCGGGCTGTACGCGGCACTGCGCTCCGAGACGGCCGTACGGGCGGTGGAGTCCGCCTGCCGCGCCCCGGAGTCGAGCAGGGAAGTGCAGCGGGCGCAGGTCGCGGACCTGCTGGAGTTCGTGGACGAACTGGAGCGGATGCTGCGGCCGTTGTCCCTGGACTGGTACGAGGAGCTCAGCGAGGTCGACGTCTGCCACGCCGCCGCGGGCGGCGTCGCGGCGCTGCCCGGGCTCCTGGCCAAACGCTTCTTCGGAGTGCCGCTCCTGGTCACCGAGTACGGGGTCCAGCTCCGGGCCCACTACCTCGCCCACTCCGCGCACTCCGCGCGGGACGAGCGGCCGGCCGTACGGGCCCTGCTCGCGGCGTTCCACACCCGGCTGGCCGGCGAGATCTACTCCCAGGCCGACCTGCTCACCCCCGGCAACGCGCACGCCCGGCGCTGGCAGGAACGCTGCGGGGCCTCCCGCGAGCGGCTGCGCACGGTCTACCCCGGGATGGAGGCGGACCGATTCGCCGCGGTCGGCGAGGACCCGGAGTGCGGGGACCCGCACACGCTGGTCTGGGTCGGCCGGGTCGACCCCGCCAAGGACCTGATCGCCCTGCTGCACGCCTTCGCCGAGGTGCGCCGGGCCGAACCGCGCGCGCGGCTGCGGATCTTCGCGACGGCCGCCGGGGCGGACGGCCACGCGGACGGCCACGCGGTCGGGCACGGCTACCTGGCCGACTGCCGCTCGCTCGCCGCGCAGCTCTTCCCCGACGAGGCCGCCGACGCGCACGCGGTCGGCGAGAACCCGGTCACCTTCGAGGAGATCGGCGGACCCGACGCGCCGTCCCCGGCCGACGCGTACGGCTCCGGGCGGGTGGTGGTGCTCTCCTCCGTCATCGAGGGCTTCCCCATCACCCTGGCCGAGGCGATGTTCTGCGGCCGCGCCACCGTGTCCACCGACGTCGGCGCCGTCGTCGAGGTGATCGGCGGAACCGGGCTCGTGGTGCCGCCGCGCAACCCGCGCGCGCTCGCCGAGGCCTGCGTCACGCTGCTGCGGGACCCCGAGCGGGCCCAGCGGCTCGGCTCCGCCGCCCGGGCGCGGGCCCTCGAACTCTTCACCGTCGAGCAGAACGTCGCCGCCTTCCAGGAGTCCTACCTGCGGCTGCTCGCCCGCGGCCCGGCCCGCCCCGACGGCACCGGGGTGCCCTTCGAGCAGCCGCCCGAAGCCCGGGTCCCGGGCCACTGGGCCACCCCCACCTGGGCCACCCCCTACCCCGAGCCCCGCCCCCCGGCCGCCCCCTGCGACGATCCGGCGCCCGACCCGGCCGATCCCTCCGCCGGCCCGGGCAGTGACCCGGACACCGGCCCCGCCGGGCCCGGTGCGGCGGGGCCCGACGCCGGCTCCGGCACGGGCGCGGGCCGCGTCATGGTGCCCGCCGCCCGGGCCGCGGGTGCCGCGAGTGCGGAGGCCTCCGCATGACCGTGCCCCTGGACGAAGCCGTCCCCCTCGACCCGCCCCCGAGCCGCAGGCCCCCGCACCGCGGGGACCCCGTCAAGGCGCTGCTCCACCGCCACCGGGAGCTCTGCGAGCACGCCGTGGACCCCCTAGAGATCGCCGCCGGGCTGGAGGCGCACGGCATCACCGACCGCACCGCCGCCCGGTTCCGCCACCGGGACGTCTTCTCCCTCGCGGAGGAGCTCTACGCCCGGACCCCCCGCGACGGGACCCCGCCCGCCCCGCCGGCCGGGATCCCGGTCCACGCCAAGGCGGTACGGGGCTTCGGCTACGCCCTGCTGCCCGGGGCCATCGCCCTCGGCGCGGCCGCCGCCGCAGTGCCCTGGGCCGGAGCCCTCGCGGTGCTCGTCACCGTCGCCGGGCTCGGCCGGCCGGGGCGGGCCGCCGGGGGCCGCTTCCCCGCCGCCGTGTACCTGCTGGCCGCCGCCGCCCTCGGCTGGGCCGTCCACCGCCACGGCACCCCGCTCGGGATCGCCCTGGCCGCGGCCGTCGCCCCCGCGCACCTGGCCGGCGCGGTCTTCGCCGCCCGCGCCCGGCGCCGCCTCGCCGGGAGCCGGGCCCTGGAGGACTTCGCCGACGGGGTGAGACCGCTGCTCCTGGGGACGCTCGCGCTGTACGCCGGGGCCGCCGCGGGGGCGGCCGCACTGGCCGGGACCACCCTGGCCGTGGCCGTACCGCTTGCGGTGCTGCTCTTCCTGACCCGGCTGCTGCTCGGCCACGGAGCCCCTCGCGGAGCCCTCGCGGCGGCCCTGGCCCTCGTACTCGCCCTGCTCCCGGTCCCGGCGGCGCCGTTCGCCGCCGCCGCGGGAGTCCTCGTACCCGCCGTCCTCGCGCTGTCGCGGGCCTCCGCGCACGCGCAGCGGCCTTGATTCCTTCGGAAGCAGACACCGAAGCGCCGTACCCCCCCCACCCCGATCCACCCATCCAACAAGGAGAACAAGGACGTAACGGGATCCCTCTCCTGAAGGAGGGGGCTTTCAGTCCGATGGGCTGACGGCCGCCGTTACCAGCACCAGCCAACACCCATATTGGAGGTGAACCAGTTGGCTACGTTCCGCTCACGACAGAAGACCGACCGCGCTGTGCTTCCTCAGCAGCTCGCTCTCGAATTCGAGTCAGCAGACACCCCCCGGATCGGGGACGAAACGGGGCTCGAAGGCCGTAAGGCACCGGGTGCGGAACATGTGCGAGAGGAGACCTCTGCAGCTTCATCCGGCGGCAGAGGCGTCACCCTCCAGTCCTCCGGGGCTGGGGAGGAGCCGCGTGAGCGGCACCCTCATGTTTTTGTACTCGACAAGCACCAGAGGCCGTTGCAGCCCACCAACCCAGCGCGGGCACGGAAGCTGCTCAAGAAGGGACGTGCTGTTGTCCACCGGCACACACCCTTCGTCATCCGGTTGAAGGACCGCACCGTCGCCGAAAGCGAGATCGACGGGGTAGAGCTGGGTATCGACCCCGGCAGCAAGTGCACTGGTATCGCTGTGTTCACCGCCGAGGCGGGGGAACGCCGGGGCCGGTACAGCATCCAGCTTGATCACCGGGGCGCGACCATCCGCAAGAAGATGGAGCAGCGCGCCGCCTACCGGCGGGGCCGCCGTACCCGGAACCTGCGTCACCGCGCCCCGCGTTTCCTCAACCGCACGAAGCCGAAGGGCTGGCTCGCCCCGTCTCTCCGTCATCGCGTGGTCACCACCCTGTCGTGGACGAACCGGCTGGCCCGCTGGGCTGCTGTCCGCAGCGTGCATGTGGAACGGGTCGCGTTCGACACACACGCAATCAGCGCCGGGAAACCACTGGAAGGCGCGGAGTACCAGCACGGCACCCTCCACGGCATGGAGGTGCGCGAGTACCTGCTGGCCAAGTTCGGCCGGGCCTGCATCTACTGCGGTATCACCGGCGTGCCGCTCAACATCGATCACGTCCACCCCCGGTCAAAGGGTGGATCGGATCGGGTCTCCAACCTGCTCCTGGCCTGCATCCCCTGCAACGAGGCCAAGTCGAACCGGCCGGTGGAGGAGTTCGCGCCCCGGCGGGCCGCCGACATCCTCAAGCGGGCCAAATCCCCCCTCCGGGACGCGGCAGCCGTCAACTCCACCAGGGGGGCACTACAGCGGGCCCTCGACGCCCTGTTCCCCACCCACACCGCCAGTGGTGGGCGCACCAAGTGGAACCGGCAGCGGACCGGGCTGGCGAAAACCCACAGCCTGGACGCCCTCGCAGTCGGCGAGCTCGACACCGTCACCGAGACCGTTGCCACGGTCCTGGTCACCGGATGCGCAGGGCGCGGCACCCACACCCGCACCCGGCCGGACAAGCACGGCTTCCCCCGACTACGGATGCCCCGGCGCAAACAGTTCTTCGGCTACGCCACCGGCGACCTCGCCCGCGCAGTCGTTCCCACAGGCAAGAACGCGGGCACCCACACCGGACGCATCGCTGTCCGATCCACCGGCAGCTTCAACATCACCACCGCTCAGGGCACCGTCCAAGGCGTCCGGCACAAACACTTCCGCCTCCTCCAGCGGGCAGACGGCTACGCCTACAGCACAAGGCCCGAACGAAAGACCACCGATGCCGCCTGACCGCCAGAGCACTGTGATTCGCCCCGGCGGCGAGTCCCAGCCGTATTCCGGCTCCGCAGGAGCTCTGTTTCCTCCCCCAGCCAAAGCAGGGGGTTTCCACGAAGGGATCACGATGACCGGCCAGCCAACCAACCAAGGGGCCGCGCGATGAGGGTGCTGCTGATCGGAGCCAACGGATACCTCGGGCGCTACGTCGCGGACCGGCTGCTCGCCGACCCCGCGGTCCAGCTCACCGCGCTCGGCCGCGGAGACGACGCCGACGTCCGCTTCGACCTCGCCACCGGCAGCCCCGGCGCGCTCACCCGGTTCCTCGACGCCGTCCACCCGGGCGTCGTCATCAACTGCGCCGGCGCCACCCGGGGCGGCGCCCGCGAGCTCACCCGGCACAACACCGTGGCCGTCGCCACCATCTGCGAATCGCTGCGCCGCAGCGGCTGCGGCGCCCGGCTCGTCCAGCTCGGCTGCGCCGCCGAGTACGGGCCCAGCCAGCCCGGGTCGTCCACGGCCGAGGACGCCGTGCCCAGACCGGGAGGGCCGTACGGAGTCAGCAAACTCGCCGCCACCGAGCTCGTACTGGGCTCCGGGCTGGACGCCGTCGTCCTGCGGGTCTTCTCGCCCGTCGGCCCCGGCACCCCCGCCGGATCCCCCCTCGGCCGGCTCGCCGAGGCCATGCGGCGCGCGATGCAGTCCGGGGACGGCGAGCTCAAGCTCAGCGGACTCGGCGTGCAGCGCGACTTCGTCGACGTACGGGACGTGGCGCGGGCGGTGCACGCCGCCTCGCTGTCGGCCGCCCAGGGCGTCGTGAACATCGGCACCGGCCGGGCGGTCCGGCTGCGCGACGCGGCCGCCGTGCTGGCGCGGGTCGCCGGGTACGGAGGCTCGCTGCACGAGATCGACGTACCGCAGCACGGACAGCACGCCCAGCACCCGCAGGCGCACGGGCACCCCGGGCGGCCCGCCGGGCTCGCCGCCATCGGCTCCCCGCGCTCCGAGGCCACGGCCGAGCAGCTCGCCGCCGCGACGGCCCAGCCGCCGTACCCCTACCCGGACGGCTGCGGAGCCTGGCAGCAGGCGGATGTCCGTACCGCCCGCGACCGGCTCGGCTGGCGGCCGCGGATCAACCTGGAGGAGTCCCTCGCGGACATCTGGATGGAGGCGGCGTGCCGCATCTGACCACCCCGCCGGCCGCCGGCCAGGCGGCCACCGAGGCGGGCCGGCTCGGATTGGGGGTCCCGGGGTACGCGCATCCGCTCCTGGCCCCGGTGGAGTGGGCCGAGCTGACCCGGCCCGGCACGCCGCTGCACTGGGCCGTCCTCAACGTCACGGACGGGCCGGGCGGCCGGCCCGACCCGCACTGCACGGAGGCGGCCGCGAAGCTCCGTAGGGCGGGCGGCGCGGTCCTCGGGCATCTCGCGATGCGAGACGGGGAGCGGTCGTTCGGGGAGCTCGTCTCCGACGCCCACCGCTTCCGCGACTGGTACGGAGCCGACGGCTTCTACCTCGCGGGCGCCCCGGCCGGGAAGGCGGAACTGGCCTCCGTGCGCCGGGTCGCGGACACCCTGCGGGGGCTCGGCGAGGGCCTGCGGATCGTCCTCGGACACGGCACCCACCCCTATGAGGGGTACACGGAAACCGCGGACCAGCTGGTCACCTTCTCCGGGACCTGGGCCGACTACCGGTGGTCGCAGGTGGCGGAGTGGACGGCGGACCACCCGCCGGAGACGTTCTGCCACCTCGTGCACGGAGTACCGCGCACGCACCTGGAGGAAGCGCTCCGGATCGCCCGCTGGCAGGGCGCGGGGACCATCTGGTTCACCGACCGGCGCGGGGCCGCGGGCCGGGACCCGTGGGCGTCGATGCCCGGGTACTGGGACGAAATCGTCTCGCGGATCGGACCGGGTGTCTCGGAATGAAGGAGGGCGTGGCAGTGTTACGGGAAGAACCACCGTTAAGACTTAATCATCTACGGAGTCCCCGTGTCGCTGCCACCCCTGGTAGAGCCAGCTGCTGAGCTCACCGTTGACGAGGTCCGTCGGTACTCCCGCCACCTGATCATCCCCGACGTGGGGATGGACGGCCAGAAGCGCCTGAAGAACGCCAAGGTGCTGGCCGTGGGCGCGGGCGGCCTCGGCTCGCCCGCCCTCATGTACCTGGCCGCGGCCGGCGTCGGCACGCTGGGCATCGTGGAGTTCGACGAGGTCGACGAGTCGAACCTCCAGCGCCAGATCATCCACAGCCAGGCGGACATCGGCCGTTCCAAGGCCGAGTCGGCCCGCGACAGCGTGCTGGGCATCAACCCGTACGTGAACGTGGTCCTGCACGAAGAGCGGCTCGAAGCCGACAACGTGATGGAGATCTTCAGCCAGTACGACCTCATCGTCGACGGCACGGACAACTTCGCCACGCGCTACCTCGTGAACGACGCCTGCGTGCTGCTGAACAAGCCGTACGTGTGGGGCTCGATCTACCGCTTCGACGGCCAGGCCTCGGTCTTCTGGTCCGAGCACGGCCCGTGCTACCGCTGCCTCTACCCGGAGCCGCCCCCGCCGGGCATGGTCCCGAGCTGCGCCGAGGGCGGCGTGCTGGGCGTGCTCTGCGCGTCCATCGGGTCCATCCAGGTCACCGAGGCCATCAAGGTCCTCACGGGCGTCGGCGAGTCGCTGGTCGGCCGTCTGATGATCTACGACGCCCTGGAGATGCAGTACCGCCAGGTCAAGGTCCGCAAGGACCCCGACTGCGCGGTCTGCGGTCCGAACGCGACCGTCACCGAGCTCATCGACTACGAGGCCTTCTGCGGCGTCGTGTCGGAGGAGGCCCAGGAGGCCGCGCTCGGCTCGACGATCACTCCCAAGCAGCTCAAGGAGTGGATCGACGGCGACGAGCCGATCGAGATCATCGACGTCCGTGAGATCAACGAGTACGAGATCGTCTCGATCCCCGGCGCGAAGCTGATCCCCAAGGGCGAGTTCCTGATGGGCACCGCCCTCGCGGACCTGCCGCAGGACAAGCGCATCGTCTTGCACTGCAAGACGGGTGTCCGCAGTGCGGAAGTCCTCGCGGTCCTGAAGTCCGCGGGCTTCGCGGACGCGGTCCACGTCGGCGGCGGCGTCATCGGCTGGGTCCACCAGATCGAGCCCGAGAAGCCGGTCTACTAAGACTTGATCCGCAATTCACCAGAGGGTGAGCTGCGGGTCGCAGCCGGGGCGGGGGCCGGGTGCTCCAGCGTGGTCACGCACAAGGCGTGTCTCATCTGGGGTTACTCGGTCTCGCCGTCCGGCGGTTCGGGGAGCAGAGGTTCCACGGCGTTGCCGTGGGACTGCCACGCGACCAGCACCCCGAGGGGTGGTCTGGCACGGTGTGGGTGACTCCCGCAGGGCTTCTTCCAGCCCTTCGGAGAAGATGATCTGTGCGTGCCGGGACGCGGTGGTGTCCAGGCATGCGGACTTCGGGTCCTCCACGTCGGCGAAGCGGACGAATGCGGCCAGGGCGGCGGACACCAAGTCACGCTTGCCGACCAGGCCGCACGCGATGCACTTGTGTTCCCGGTCCCGCAGTGACTTGTTGACCCTCTCTCCGCACAGGCAGTGCTGGGACAGGGCGGTGGACCAGGTGGAGGCCCGTACGAGTCGCCCGTCCGTAGCCTGGCACTCACGTTCAAGTGCGGCGATGAGCAGGCCGGGTGTGGTCTGGGACAGGCGCTTGCCCACAGCCGGTACCAGGTGCGGATGTCGCAGTCCTCGACCACGAGCACGGGGCCGTGGGCGGCGATGATCTGCCGGGCGACCGTGCGGGCGCGGTGGCGGCGGTGCTCTGCCATCGAGGCAGTGTGCTCGGCCTGGCGGGCGCGCTGCTCCCGGTAGTTCACCGACAGCCGGTCACGACGGAACGCCTGCTTGGGCACCCCGTCGACGCGGGCAGCGCGGGCACCACCGGGAACGACGACGGCCTTGGGCTCCAGGCCCTTGGCGGCCCGCTGCCCTGCCCGTCGGGTCTGCTTCTTGGACAGCCCGTACTGTGCGGTGTTCGTTGCCCGGCGGGAGCGCTCCAGCGCCCGCGCCCGGCCGCGCCGCTTCTTCGCCTCGCGCTCCAGCAGTGCCTGTTCCTCGGGGCTGAGGGTGATCTCCGTGGAGGCCGGGGCGCCGTCGGCGAGGCCCAGGCTGGCGGGGAACGAGACGATCGAGACGTTGGAGACGTTGCCGTCCACCCCGCCGATCCGGTCCAGGGCGGCGGCCTGCTCGCGCATGGCCCGCACGCTGGGGGCGGTGTAGCCGGGGCCGAGGATCATCAGGTGGGCTTCGTATACCCAGCCGCCCGGCGCAGACGCCTTGCGGCGGCGTACGAGATCGACCTTGTGTCAGCGGCCGGGATTCGACAGGAAGTATTCGGCACGCGCCCACTGGCCGGGCTGCTGCGGCACCCGCACTGGGAGTACGAGGTCACCCCGGCTCCCGTCGGGGCCGCCCGCGAACACCACGGCGAGCGGGCCCGCGTGGTCCCACCACGTGGCCTTCCGCTTGCCCGGCTTTCCCGACGCCGTGGTCTTGCCGGTGGGCACGACTCCGGACGGCGCAGCCGACACGGGCATCCGGCGGGGCTGCTGAAGGGTGTGCCGACCGCCGTCGGCGTGGCCAATCGTGTGGCCCTGGAGGGTGCCGACGAGGCGAAAGGTCTCCCACTTGCGGTCGGCGGTGTGCGAGCGGGCACGGCCGGGGATGCGGGTGAAGTCGTTCCAGCGGCCCGTCTTCGGACGGCCGTGCCGCTTGCCGGTGGTGTCGGCGAACAGGTGCCGCTGGACGCCGTTCCATACCTCGTCGGCCATGTGCATGGCCAGGGCCTTCGAGGCGTGGTGCTTCAAGTGCCCCGAGGTTTCGAGATGCTTGTACGCGCACCGCTCCAGGGCCTCGCGGTTGAGGCCGAGGCGCTGCCGTACGGCCTTCGCCCCGTCGCGGTCCCGCTCGTGGAACGCGGCCCAGTAGGCATCGACCTTGGCGCGGGCATCGCGCTGGACGGCCCGCTTGATCGACCACATGGAGCCGAACAACTTCTCCAACCGGGCCAGGTCGCCGAGGTCGGTGACGGCCAGCGGCAGCACCATCACCGACACCTGCCCGTCATCGGGCTTCTTCCACGTCGGGGCCTTGCTCTTCCCCCGGAACCTGCGCGTCTGAGCAGCCCGCACCACTGTCACACCCCCCGTTACGGTTGAGCCGACTATCGACACGCTGTGCACCAAATCGGTGACTCCCTGTTGAGGATTGGCGCAGCTCAAGGTTGCCGTCCGGCACGTCTGCAATCTCTGTCCGCGTCGAAGGCCAACGTCATCAGCCTGCGCCCAAGGTCCCTGCTCCAGTGGACCGGACTCACCGTCAAGCGTTCCTCGTCCTGGTCGCCGGCGTCGCTGCCCTCAGACCCGGGCCGGGGTGCGGGCGGCCCTGGGTGCTCCTGCTGGATAACCGGGTCCCTCGCAGCCATCGCGTGGCGCACCAGCCTCACGCACCGCCAGCTAGCTAGACGGGCGAGGTCGGCGCCGGGGACTTCGACGCCGTGCAGACCGTGCCCGCGCCGGGCACCTTCCCGTCGAGCAGGTAGGAGTTGACGGCCTGCTGCACGCAGGGGTCGCCGCTGTTGTAGGCGCCGTGCCCCTCGCCCTTGAAGGTGAGCTCCACACCGACGCCGGGGCCGAGCCGCTCCGCCATCTTGCGGGCGCCCTCGTACGGGGTCGCCGGGTCGCCGGTGTTGCCGATCACCAGGATGGGCGCCGAGCCGGGGGCGGAGACGTCCGGGGTGTTCCAGACGCCCGCGACGGGCCAGTCGGTGCAGCCCATCATGGCCCAGCCGAGGAAGTCCCCGAAGACGGGCGAGGCGGCGCGGAACTCGGGCAGCTTCGCCTTGGTCTGCGCGAGGGTGTAGCGGTCCTTGGAGTCGGCGCAGTTGATGGCGGTGTTGGCCGATCCGATGTTGCTGTAAGTGCCCTTCGGGTCCCGGCCGTTGAGGGCGTCGGACATGGCGAGCAGCAGTTGCCCCTGGCCGCCCTCGGCCTCGTCCAGGCCCTGTTCCAGCAGCGGCCAGGCCTCCTTGGAGTACAGGGCGAAGGCGATGCCGTTGGTCGCGGCGTCCTCCGTGAGCAGCCGGTCGCCGGAGCCGGGGATGGGCTTGGCGGCCAGCTGCTTCTGGAGCTTGATGATGTTCGCCTCGATCTCCTTGGCGGTGCTGCCCTGCAGGACGCAGGAGTCGCCGCGGTTCACGCAGTCCTGGGCGAAGTTGCCAAGCGCGAGCTGGAAGCCCTTGGCCTGGCCGAGGGCGCCCTGCTCGGAGTTCTTGGTCGGGTCGACCACGGCGTCGAAGACGGCCCGGCCGACGTTCTTGGGGAAGAGGTGCGCGTAGACCCCGCCGAGCTCGGTGCCGTAGGAGATGCCGAAGTAGTACAGCTTCTCGTCGCCGAGGGCCTGGCGGAGCCGGTCCAGGTCGCGGGCCGCGTTCTCGGTGCCGACGTGGGGCAGCACCTTGCCGGACTTCGTCTCGCAGGCGTCCTTGTACTTCTTGGAGGTGGCGAGGAACTGCTTCTCCTCCTCCGGCGTCGAAGGGCTGGAGTCGGAGGCGTAGTACGCGTCCAGCTGCTTGTCGTCCTCGCACAGCACGGGCGCGCTGCGGCCCACTCCGCGCGGGTCGAAGCTGACCAGGTCGTAGCGCTCGCGCAGGGCCGCGTACTCCTTCGCCGCGCCGGGCAGGCTGGTGATGCCGGAGCCGCCGGGACCGCCGAAGTTGAAGACGAGCGAGCCGATCCGCTTGTCTGCCTTGTCGGCGGACCGAGCCTTGGCCCTGATCAACGCCAGCGGGATCGTCTCCCCTTCGGGCTCGGCGTAGTCGAGGGGCACGTCGAGGACGGCGCACTGCCAGTCCTTGCCGGGGACCTGCCCGCCGCCCTCGGCGGGGGTGGGGGCCTCGCACTCCCCCCACTCGGGTTTTTTGATGTCCTGCGCGGCGCCGTCCTTGCCCCTCTTCTTCTCGCCTCCGCCGTCGGAACAGGCACTGGTGGCGAGCAACGCGGCGGCAGCGGCGCCGGCAGCGGCGACCCGGAGGGCGTGTGTGGGCATGTCCTCATCCTGTGCGCGCCTTGCGCGCCCCGCCCCCGCGCTGACCCATCCGGGTCATGCGGGGGCGGTGTCCACTTCTGCGCCGTGGCCGGTCAGTGCGCCGCGGTCGCCGCGGGGATGTCGACGCGGGCCGCCCGGCGGGCCGGCCAGAGGGAGGCGAGGAGGGCGCCGGCCAGGGCGAGCAGCACCCCGAGGGCGAGCCGTCCCCAGGGGATGACCAGGGCGTAACCCACGACGCTCTCCTGGAGGGTGCGGCCGAGCGCCCAGCCGGTGAACACGCCCATGACCGTGCCGACGGCCGCGCCGAGGGCGCCGACGAGCAGGGCCTCCATGCGGATCATCCGGGTCACTCCGGCGCGGTCCAGGCCGAGGGCGCGGAGCGTGCCGATCTCCTTGCGGCGTTCGAGCACGGACATCGCGAGGGTGTTGGCGATGCCCAGGGCGGCGATCACCAGCGCCATGCCGAGCAGGGCGTAGAAGACGTTCACCTGGTCGCCGATGCCGCTGGTGTCCTCGGTGCGGATGGCTTCCCTGTCCAGGACGGACAGGGCGGGGTTGTCGCCGAGCGCCTTGGTGATGCCGGCGAGGGCGGCCCGGCCGGGTCCGCCGCCGGTGGCCACGACGATCGCGTCGGTGTGCGGAGTCCGGTCGTAGCGGGCGACCAGGGAGTCGGGCGCCGTGATGCTGGGCAGCAGGTTGCTCTGCCGGTCCGCCTGGTAGACGGCGCCGATGGTGACCTCGCCCTGCTTGCCGTGGCGTTCCAGCGGCAGGGTCTGGCCGACCTTCCAGCCGTTCTCCCTGGCCTTGAAGCCGGCCACGGCGATCCGGCCCTCGCCGAGGCTGTCGAGGGAGCCCTCGGTGACCTCGTAGCGCAGGAGGCGGCCGATGGTGGCCGGGTCGACGCCGGTCAGGACGGAGGAGACGCCGCCGATCCGGTACTCGGTGGACTGGTCGAGCGGGCTGGAGGAGGCGTCCGGCATGTTGTTGAGGAGCTCGGCCTTGAGGAGCTGCGCGGTGGCGGGGGTCATCCGCTGGCCGCCCGGGGCGGCCTTGACCAGGTAGTCGGCGGTGAGGTCGCGGGTGGTCGCGCCGTCGAGGTACCGGGTGGCGGAGGCCCCGAGGACGGACAGGCCCGAGGCGAGGGTGAGGGCGATGGCGAGCGCGGCGGCCGTGGCCCCCGTACGACGGGGATCGCGCACGGTGTTGCGGGCGGCGAGGTCGCCCTGCACCGGGCTCACGCGGACCAGCAGCGGCCGGAGCAGCGCGGTGGAGGGCCGCGACAGGAGCGGGATGAGGGTGATCACCCCGGTCAGGGTGAGGGCGGCGCCGAGGCCGATGACGGTCCGGGCGTCCCGGCCGGTGGCGAGGACCGCCCCGTACAGCACGGCCGCGGTGCCGGTGAGGGCGAGCGCGGCGCCGAAGCCGGTGCGCAGGGAGCCGGCCCGTGCGGGCGCCGCGGGCTCGGCGGCGCCGAGCGCGGCGACGGGCGGGATGGCCATGGCCCGGCGGACCGGCACCCACGCGGCGATCACGGGCAGGGCGGTGCCGACGAGCAGCGCGGTGAACACGGTGGCGGGGAGCAGGACCAGCGGGGCGGCCGGGCCGTCGGCGGGGGAGAAGAAGGCCTGGAGCAGGGCGGCGACCCCGGTGCCGGCCAGGATGCCGGCCACCGAGGCGATCAGCCCGACGAGGACGGACTCGGTGAGCAGGATCCGGCGCACCTGCTTGCGGGAGGCGCCGACGGCCCGCATCAGGGCCAGTTCCCTGGTGCGCCGGGACACCAGCATGGTGAAGGTGTTCGAGATGAGGAAGGTGGCCACGAACAGGGAGACCGCCGCGAACCCCAGCATGATCTGGCTCATGGTGTCGCTGTCGGAGGAGGCCATGTTCGCCTGGAGTCGCGCGAGTTGGGCGCCGGTGACGGCGCTGCTGTCCTTGGGCAGGACCTGGTCCACGCGCTGGAGGAGCTGGGTGACGTCGGTGCCGGGGGCGGCGGTGATCTCGATGTTGGTGTAGTGGCCGGGCTGGAGGAACAGCCGCTGGGCGGTGGCGTCGGCGAACAGGACGAGGCTGCCTCCCGGGGAGAGCTTGGAGGCGTCGGGGCGGAAGACGCCTTGAAGCGTGTACGAGGCCGCGCCCGTGCCCGTGCCGACGCGCACGGTGTCGCCGACCCGGTAGCCGCCCTGGGCGGCGCTGGCCTCGTCGAGGGCGACCGCGTGGTCACCGGCCGGGCCGGAGCCCGCGGTGAAGCGGTACGCGGGGTCCGATCCGTCCTTGCCGGGGGCGAAGTTGCCGCCCTTGCGGAAGGTGCCGTTGCCGAGCAGCCGGCCCTCGTGGTCGGCGACGGCGGCGAAGCCGTCGACCCGGCCCGCTGCGGTGGACACGCCGGGGACCGCGGCCAGGGCGGCCGAGGTGCGGGCGTCGAGGGTGGCCGGCGGGGCTCCGGGGACGGTGTCGGGCGCGACGTTGAGGGAGATGCGGTCGTAGCCGGCGCTCGCCCGGTCGACGGCGGCCTGCTTCAGGCTGTCCCCGTAGACGAGGCTGCCGGTGACGAAGGTGACCCCGAGCATGACCGCGAAGACGGTCATCAACAGGCGGGCCTTGTGCGCGAGCACGTTGCGCAGGGCGGTACGGAACATGGGATGCGGATCCTGGGAAGCGGGCCCGGGAGAACGGGCGGGCGGCTGGGTCGGTGCGGGCGGGCGGGCGGGTGCGGGGGTGTGCGGGTGCGCGGGTGCGCGGGTGCGCGAGCGGTGGGGTCAGCTCGTGCGCGAGCGGGCGTCGAATGCCTTCATCCGGTCCAGGACCCGGTCCGCGGTGGGCCGGGTCATCTCGTCGACCAGCCGGCCGTCGGAGAGGAAGACCACGCGGTCGGCGTAGGCGGCGGCGACGGGGTCGTGGGTGACCATGACCACGGTCTGGCCCAGCCCGCGCACCGAGTCGCGCAGGAAGCCGAGGACTTCGGCCCCGGCGCGGGAGTCCAGGTTCCCGGTGGGCTCGTCGCCGAAGATGATCGCGGGCCGGGAGACCAGGGCCCGGGCCACCGCCACCCGCTGCTGCTGCCCGCCGGAGAGCTGCCCGGGACGGTGGCCGAGGCGATCGGCGAGGCCGGTCATCGACACCACGTGGTCCAGCCACTGCCGGTCGGGCTTCCGGCCGGCGATGGTCAGCGGCAGGGTGATGTTCTCCAGGGCGGTCAGCGTCGGCAGCAGGTTGAACGCCTGGAAGATGAAGCCGATCCGGTCGCGGCGCAGCCGGGTGAGCTGCTCGTCGTTCAGGGAGCCCAGCTCGGTGGTGCCGATACGGACGGAGCCGGAGCCGAAGGAGTCGAGCCCGGCGGCGCAGTGCATCAGGGTGGACTTGCCGCAGCCGGAGGGCCCCATGATCGCGGTGAACTCGCCCTCGCGGAAGGAGACGCTGACGCCGTCCAGGGCGACGACGCGGGTGTCGCCGCTGCCGTAGTCCTTCGAGAGGCCGGTGGTTTCGGCGGCGATGCCGGTCGGCGCGTGGAGTGGGTGCGGGTTCGGGTGCGGGTGCGGGTGCGGGGCAAGGGGGGCGGCGGTCACGGGGACTCCTCTTCGGGCGCGGGAAGCTGCATTTCGAAGGGTGTCCGGGGGACGTATCGGGGCCCGGGCCGCCGGGCATCGGGGGCCGCTCCGGTGTGTATCGGTCCGGTAGCGGGCGGGCTGCCGCTGCCCGGGGCGGGCGAGGTCCCCTACCCGCCCTTCGCCCGTTCCCCGGGGCTGCGCCCCGGCCCCCCTGGGGCTCCGCCCCAGACCCCGCGCCTCAAACGCCGGCGGGGCTGGATTTTGCCGCGCAGCGGCAAAATCCAGAGCCCGGGGAACGGGGGGGAAGGGCGGGTGGGCCGGGCGGCGGTCAGGTTGGCAGGCGTAGCGTGGCGACCGCGCCGCCGTCCGGGGCGTTCGCGAAGCGGAGTTCGGCGCCGAGCACCCGGGCCTGGCCCAGGGCGATGGTCAGGCCCAGGCCGTGGCCCGCGCCGCGCTCCGCCCGGCCCGTGTGGAAGCGGCGGGGGCCTGCCAGCAGCAGGTCGGCGGGGAAGCCGGGGCCGTGGTCGCGTACGACGACCGTGCGGCCCTCGACGGTGACGCGGACCGGGGTGTCCCCGTGCCGGTGGGCGTTGACGACGAGGTTGGCGACGATCCGTTCGAGGCGGCGCGGGTCGGTCTCCGCGCTCCCGGCCTGCTCGGCGACCTCGACCTCGGTGGGCAGGCCGGTGCGCGTCACGGCCTCGGAGCGACCGCGCCGAGCGGGACCCGGGCGTGGACCGGCAGTTCGGCCCCGGCGTCGAGCCGGGAGATCTCCAGGAGGTCCTCGACCAGCCCGCGCAGATCACGTACCCGGGCCCGGAGCAGGTCCTCCGTCTCCCCGGGCGCCAGCAGGTCCGCGGCGGCCAGCAATCCGCCGACGGGGGTGCGCAGTTCGTGGGCCACGTCGGCGGTGAACCGGCGCTCGTCGCGCAGTTTCCGGCCGAGGGTGTCGGCCATGAGGTCGACGGTGGCGGCGATGTCGTCCACCTCGTCGCGGCCCTTGGTGGGTCCGGTACGGGCGTCCAGGTCCCCGGCGGAGATCCGGCTCGCGGTCTCGGAGACCCGGCTCAGCCGGCGGGCGAGCAGCCCGGCTCCGTAGACCGCCAGGGGGATGGCCGCGGCGAGGGAGATCAGCGAGGCCACCGCCATGGTGGCGTCGAGCCGGCGCAGCCCGTAGAGCTCGGGGTTCGTGTTGACGCGGTAGGCCAGCACCTGACTGCCAGGGCCGCCGACGCGCTGCGCGGCCCAGACGGTCGGGCCGCTGTTCCCGTCGACGTGCCCGTCGTACGCCGTGTGCCGGTCTCCGTCGTCCGGGTCGCGCAGCGCGGAGGGCAGACCGGGCGGGTCGAGCTCGGCGCCCTCGATCAGGGTTCCGGTGCGCCGGTAGGTGTCCATGGCCGAGTGCACGGTGTTGAAGGCCCGCATCTCGGCCCGGGAGCGGATGTCCGATGCGGTCCAGAGGTGTACGAGTACGCCCACCACCGCCGCGACCAGGCAGGCCGTGCCCGCGGCCAGTGCGGCGATCTTCCAGCGCAGGGGGACGCGGCCCGGCCGCGGCGTCTCGAAGGCGGTCACCGGTCTCAGCGCTTGAGCTTGTAGCCGAAGCCGCGGACCGTTTCGATCCGGTCCCGGCCGAGCTTGCCGCGCAGCCGTTGCACGCACAGGTCCACGACCCGGCTGTCGCCGTCCCAGCCGTAGTCCCAGACGTTGCGCAGCAGGGTGTGCCGCTCCAGCACGATGCCCGGGTGCGCGGCGAACTCCAGCAGCAGCTTCAGCTCGGTCGGGGTGAGCGCGACCGGGGTTCCGCCGACGGCCACGTCCAGGCCGCCGGTGTGGAGGGTCAGGTCGCCGAAGGCGAGCAGCTCCCCCTCCGACGGTCCCGGCTCCTGCTCCGTGACCTGCCCGGGCTGCCCGGGCTGCCCGCCCGCCGGGGCGGGGGCGTAGGTGGCGCGGCGCAGCAGCGAGCGGATGCGGGCCACGAGCACGTTGGTGTCCACGGGCTTGACCACGTAGTCGTCGGCCCCGGCTTCCAGACCGGCGACAATGTCCAGCCCGTCGCCGCGCGCCGACATCATCAGGACCGGGACCAGGCTGGTCTCCCGGACCTTGCGGCACAGGCCGATCCCGTCGAGACCGGGCAGCATCACGTCGAGGATCAGCAGGTCGAATTCCTCGTCGCGGAAGGATTCGAGGCCGGTGAGTCCGTCGGCGGCGGCCCGCACCGTGTAGCCGTAGCGCTCCAGGGAGACGGTGAACGAGCGGCGCATCAGCTCGTCGTCCTCCACCAGCAGCACGCGAACGGGTCGCGGGGCGGCGGGAGCCGGGGTGGGGGAGGACACGGGGACGGCTCCTGTTCGGCGGACGGGTACCTGAACGGGTACCTGGAAGGAACGATAGGGCCGCGGAAGCAGTCATTCCTTTCATCGCGGCCCCGCGCACCGATCAGATGAACAGCCGAGCGTTCACTGATACCCGCCCGATACGAAGACTGCGAGCCCTCAGGTCGCGCGCATGGCCGCGCCCTACGGCTGGGCCAGGACCTGCTTCGCCGCCGCGCGCCCCGTCGCGACGCAGGCGGCCACGCCCACGCCCTCGTACGCGGCTCCGCACAGGGCGATGCCCGGCAGCTTGCCGGCGGCCTCCCGGATGCGGGCGACGCGCTCGCGGTGCCCGACGCCGTACTGGGGCAGGCCCCGGTCCCAGCGGGTGACGCGGGTGGCCAGGGGTTCGCCCATGGGGCCCACCGCGCGATGGAGCTCGGCGATGGCCGAGCGGACCAGGTGGCGGTCGGGGCGGCTGAGCAGCTCGTCCTCGCCGATGCGGCCGATGGAGGCGCGGAGCACGAAGGTCTCGGGGGCCGCGTCGTGCAGCCAGGACCACTTGTTGGAGAGGAAGGAGGCGGCCTTCAGGGTGTGGCCGTCGACCGGCGGGACCAGGAAGCCGTTGCCCTCGGGGAGGAAGTGGGCTTGCGCGCGGGAGAAGGCCATGGTGATGACGGCCGTCGAGGCGTGCGGGATCGAGGAGAGCTCGGCCTCGGCGATCGGGGAGTGCGGGCGCAGCAGCTCCGCCGCCGCGAAGGCGGGCAGCGCGAGGATCACCGCGTCGGCCTCCATCGTCAGCGCGCCGTCGCCGGTCATCGCCTGGACGCGCCAGCGGCCGTCGGCGACCCGCTGGAGCGAGCGGGCCGTCGTCCCGGTGAGGATGCGCGCTCCGCAGGCTTCCGCCACGGCCGCCGGGAAGCGCCCGGTGCCGCCGACGACGCCCTGGACGGCCACGGCTCCCGAGCGGGGGGCGCCCGCCGCGCGCATCCGGCGCAGGGCCGGGAGGAGCGGGGTGCCCTGTTCGGCGAGGGCCGCGATCCGGGGCATGGCCGCGCGCAGCGAGAGCCGGTCGGCGAGGCCGGCGTAGACGCCGCCCAGCATCGGTTCGACGAGCCGGTCCACGGCCTCCTGGCCGAAGCGGCCGGCCAGGTACTCGGTGACCGAGCAGTCCTCGGTGAGCGGGGTGGCCGGAAGGGTCTCCTCGGCGGCGACGCGCCGGACGCCCTCGGGGGAGAGCAGCCCGGTGCCGGCCAGCGCGGAGGGGTCGGTGGGGACGCCCATCACGTGTCCGGCGGGCAGTGGGCGCAGGGCGCCGTTGGTCCAGATGGTGGTGGCGGCCTTCGCGGGGTCGCAGAGGGCCTCGCCGAGTCCGACGGCGGCGGCCAGTTCCACGGCCTCCGGACGCAGGGCCATGAGGGACTCCGCGCCCTCGTCGACGGTGATGCCGGCGATGGTGCCGGTCCGGAGCTTCCCGCCGACCTTGGCGTGGCTCTCCAGGACGGTGACATCGGCCTGGCCGCGCAACTGCCACGCGGCGGCCAGACCGCTGATCCCGCCACCGATGACGATCACTGAACGCATTTTTTCTCCCGTGGCCCCGAGGCCGTGGTCGATATGTTCCCGTATGAAACTTATGGGAACGGGGTGGGTCAGCGCCTCATGCTTTCGGTCAGAGCCCTGAGGTCCTCCTGATAGGGGAAGCTGCCGGGCTCGTACGCGCAGTACGGGTCCGCTTCGAGCACGTCGCGCGTGAAGCCGTAGGCCCGGGAGCGCGACCCGCCGCACACCGTCTTGAACTCGCACGCTCCGCACTTGCCGCGCAGCAGCGAGGGGTCGCGGAGCTTGGTGAAGAGCGCCGATCCCCGGTAGATCTCGGTCAGCGGGTGGTTCTTCACGTTGCCCGCCGAGAGGGGCAGGAAGCCGCTGGGGTGCACCTCGCCCGTGTGCGAGATGAAGACGAAGCCCCGGCCCGAGGACACGTCCATGGGCGGCCGGCGCACGGCCCGCCGCTCCCCGTCGAAGACCCCCAGCTCGCGGGCGCGGGCCGAGAGGCGCTCGTAGAGCGGGCCCAGGACGGGCCGCTCGCCGCGCGCGTCCAGGACGGTCCGCTGCAGTACGACCCTCCGGAAGTGGTGGCCCTCCGTCGTCTTGGTGGCCATCACCGCCCCGCAGTCGTACAGGAAGTGCAGCACGTCCTCGATTTCGGCGGCGGTCAGGGAGTCCAGCTGTTCCCCGCGCCCGGTCGGGACCAGGACGAAGCCCGACCAGAGCATCGCGCCCTCGCGCTTGACCAGCGCCGCGATGTCGGCCAGGTCCTCCAGGCTGTCGCGGGTGACCGTGGTGTTGATCTGCACCTTGAGCCCGAGCTCCCGGGCGGCCCGCCAGCCCTCCAGCGTCCAGTCGTAGACCCCGGACACGCCCCGGAAGGCGTCGTGGCGCTCGGCCGTGGAACCGTCCAGGGAGAGCGAGAGCGCGATGGCCCCCGCTTCCCGGACCGCTACGAGGTTCTCCCGGGTCAGCGTCGGCGTACCCGAGGGGGAGACCGCGACGCGCAGGCCGAGCGAGGTCCCGTACGCCACCAGGTCGGTGAGGTCGGCGCGCTGGAAGGGGTCCCCGCCGGTGATCACGAAGAGCGGGCTCGGCTTGCCGAAGGCCGCGATCTGGTCCATCACCCGGCGGGCGTCCGCCCCGTCGAGCTCCCCGGGGTGGCGCAGGGTCTGCGCCTCGGCCCGGCAGTGCAGGCAGGCCAGCGGGCAGGCCCGGGTGGCCTCCCAGATGACGATGAAGGGCCGGTCGGAGACCGCGTGACGGGGGCTCCGCACGACCGTGTGGGCGGGACGGGGATTCGCGGGACCGGGTCGGGGGTTCACGGGACCGGGGCGGGGATTCACGAGACGCGCTCCCAGCCGCGCTTGCTCGGGCGGTTGGCGAGCTGCTCCGGGTCCCGCTTGCGGTAGACCACGTACGGCCGGAACAGGTACTTCAGCGGCACCGAGAACATGTGCACCAGGCGCGAGTACGGGATCAGCGCGAACAGTGTGAAGCCGAAGAGGATGTGGATTTTGAAGGCGAGCGGGGCGCCCGCCATAAGGTGGTAGTCCGGGGTGAAGGTGAACAGGCTGCGGAACCAGACGGAGATTCCGTCGCGGTAGTTGTAACCGTCCGTCATTCCGGCCGAGTTCAGCAGGGTGGCCGTCAGCCCGAGGATCATCGCGCCGAGCAGGAACGAGTACATCAGGTGGTCGCTGCGCAGGGTCGCCCTGCGCACGGCAGGCACCTTGAAGCGCCGGTAGACCAGGATCCCGATGCCGGCGGCGGCCGCGACGCCCGCGATGGTGCCGGTGGAGAGCGCCATCAGGTGGTAGGCGTGGTCGCTCAGGCCCACCGCGTCGGTCCAGCTCTTGGGGACGAGCAGGCCGACCACGTGGCCCACGATCACGAAGAGCATGCCGAAGTGGAAGAGCGGCGAGCCGATGCGCAGCAGCCGCGACTCGTGCAGCTGCGAGGAGTGCGTGGTCCAGCCGAACTTGTCGAAGCGGGCCCGCCAGACCGTGCCCGCGATCAGCAGGGCGATCGAGACGTACGGCAGTACGCCCCACAGGAGGAGGTCCATCAGGCGGGCATCCTTTCGGAAGCGACGGAAGCGACGGAAGCGACGGAAGCGACGGAAGCGACGGAAGCGGTTGCGGGAGCCGTCGTGGGCCATGGAAGGTCGGTCGGGGTCCCGAGGGGAAGGTCGGCCGGCATGTCGAGGCCCGGCCCGAAGGGTTCGAGCGCCGAGCCCGCGCCCACCAGCTCCTGCGGCGGCCCGTTCTTCGCGAGGGCCTTCGCCTCCGCCTTGGTCTCGGGGGAGGGCCCGGGCAGCGTCGCGCAGACGGCCTCCAGGATCCGGGCGTACGGGGACCCGGACTCGGTGAGCGCCAGGCGCAGCAGCTCCAGCCCTGCCCGGTGCTCCTGGAGGAGCCGGGTGCCGGCCTCCTCCTCGCGGGCGGCGAACTCCAGGGCCACCGGCAGGAAGTCGGGCAGCTCCTCGCCCGCGAACTCCAGGCCGAAGTCCCGGTAGATCCGCTTCAGCCGGACCAGGGACAGCCCGCGCCGGCGGGTGTCCCCGTCCACCCACCAGGTGAGGTAGAGGCAGCGCCGGTTGCGGGTGTCGAAGGTCGAGGTGTACTGGGAGCACAGCTCGATCGGGGTCTGCACCTCGGCCTCGTCGAGGAACGCCCCGAGGAGTCGGGCCGGTTCGGCGGGCGCCCCGGCGAGGGCCGCACGGAGCCGCGGGAGTTCGTCGTGGAAGTAGTCGCCGGGGTACTGCAGTACGCAGCCCGCGACCAGACGTACCAGTGCATCGCCACTCATCGGGTCCCGGGTCACGAACGCCTCCTGGTATCACCGAGGTTGAGCATCACCCGGGGTTCGGGCACGGCGCCGACCGGACAGCCCTGGTCCGCCTCGCTCAGCGGGTGGGAGTCGGCCAGCGCGTCGGCCTCGGCGCGGGCGGCGCTGGGGATCACGAAGCGGTCCTCGATCTTGGCGATGGCGAGGAGCCGGAACATGTCCTCCATCTCCTGCCCGGACAGCCCGACGGCCCGCGCGATCGACTCGTCCCGCTCCTCGCCCAGGTTGACGCGGCGCATGTAGGCGCGCATCGCGGCCATCCGGCGCAGCACCGCCTCCACGGGCACGGTGTCTCCGGCGGTGAGCACCGCGGCGAGGTACTCGACGGGGATGCGCATGGCGTCGATGGCGCCGAAGAGGTTGCCGGCGTCCTCGCCGTCGCTGCCGGTGGCGGCGACCGCCTCGACGACGGGGGACAGCGGCGGGACGTACCAGACCATCGGCATCGTCCGGTACTCCGGGTGGAGCGGGAGGGCGACCTGGTAGGTGGCGATCAGGTCGTAGACCGGGGAGTTGCGGGCCGCGTCGAGCCACTCGTCGGTGATGCCGGCCGCGCGGGCGGCGGCGATCACGGCCGGGTCCGCGGGGTCCAGGAAACACTCCACCTGGGAGGGGTACAGGTCGTGCTCGTCCTCGACCGCGGCGGCCTCGGTCACCTTGTCGGCGTCGTAGAGCATCACGCCGAGGTAGCGCATCCGGCCCACGCACGTCTCCGAGCACACGGTCGGCATGCCGACCTCGATGCGCGGGAAGCAGAACGTGCACTTCTCGGCCTTGCCGGTCTGGTGGTTGAAGTACACCTTCTTGTACGGGCATCCGGTCACGCACATCCGCCAGCCGCGGCACTGGTCCTGGTCGACCAGGACGATGCCGTCCTCCTCGCGCTTGTACATCGCGCCGGAGGGGCAGGAGGAGACGCACGCGGGGTTGAGGCAGTGCTCGCAGATCCGCGGGAGGTAGAACATGAAGCTCTGCTCGAACTCGAAGCGGATCTTCTCGCCGACCTCGTCGCGGATCTTCTCGATGATCGGGTCCTGCGGGGCGTGCGTGGGAGCGCCGCCGAGGTTGTCGTCCCAGTTGGGACCCCACTCGATCTTGTCGATGGGCTCGCCGGTGAGCTGGGAGACGGGCCGCGCGGTGGGCATGTCGTCGCCCGCCGGGGCCTCGGTGAGGTTCTTGTACTCGTAGGTCCAGGGCTGGTAGTAGTCGTCGATCTCCGGCAGGTCCGGGTTCGCGAAGATCTTGCCCAGCTTGGCGAGGCGGCCGCCCGCCTTGAGGCGGAGCTTGCCGGAGCGGGTGCGCTCCCAGCCGCCCTTCCACTTCTCCTGGTCCTCCCAGCGGCGCGGGTAGCCCTGGCCGGGGAGGGTCTCGACGTTGTTGAACCAGACGTACTCGGTACCCTGCCGGTTGGTCCACGCCTGCTTGCAGGTGACCGAGCAGGTGTGGCAGCCGATGCACTTGTCCAGGTTCATGACCATCGCGACCTGTGCCATGACCCGGCCGATTTTCGCTTCGCGAGGGGGCATGCTCTTAGAACTCCACCTTCTGGTCGCGGCGACGGATGACCGTCACCTCGTCGCGCTGGTTGCCGGTCGGGCCGAGGTAGTTGAAGGCCCAGGTCAGCTGGGCGTAGCCGCCGATGAGGTGGGTGGGCTTGAGCATCACCCGGGTCAGCGAGTTGTGGATGCCGCCGCGGCGGCCGGTCTTCTCCGTCTTGGGGACGCCGACCGTGCGCTCCTGCGCGTGGTTCATGTAGACCGTGCCGGGCGGCATCTTGTGGGAGACGATCGCGCGGGCGGTGATCACGCCGTTGCGGTTGACCGCCTCGATCCAGTCGTTGTCCCGGGCCCCGATCGCCTCGGCGTCCTGCGGGGACATCCACACCGTCTGGCCGCCGCGGCCCAGGGTCATCATGTAGAGGTTGTCCTGGTACTGGCTGTGGATCGCCCACTTGTTGTGCGGGGTCAGGTACCGGACGGCCACCGACTTCGCCTTCTCGTCGACCGTGCCGAGCTCGGGCTCCCCGTACAGGGTGTGCATGTTCAGCGGCGGCTTGTAGACGGGCAGGGACTCCCCGACCTCGTGCAGCCAGTCGTGGTCGATGAAGAAGTGCTGGCGGCCGGTGAGGGTGTGCCAGGGCTTGAGGTGCTCGGTGTTGATCGTGAAGGCCGTGTACCGGCGCCCGCCGGACTCGGAGCCCGACCACTCCGGCGAGGTGATCACCGGGACGGGGCGGGCCTGGGTGTCGGCGAAGGTGATCCGCTTGCCCTCGGCCTCGGCGGCCAGGTGGGCCATCGGGGTGCCGACCTTCTTCTCCAGCGTCTCGAACCCCTGGGTGGCGAGGCGGCCGTTGCTGGTGCCGGAGAGCGAGAGGATCGCCTCGCAGGCCTGCTGGGCGGTCTCCAGGCGCGGGCGGCCGTCGGCGACGCCGCCGCGCACCGTGCCGTTCTTCGCGCCGAGGTAGGCCACCTCCTCGGCCACGTCGAAGGTGACCGCCTTCGTGGTCACGCCCAGCTTGTCGACGAGCGGGCCGAGCGCGGCGAACTTCTCGCCGACCGCCCCGTAGTCCCGCTCCACGACCGCCAGGTTGTACATGGTCCGGCCCGGTACGGGCTCGCACTCGCCCTTCGACCAGTCCAGCGCGACCCCGCCGGGCTGCGCCATCTCGCCGCCCGGGGTGTCGTGCTGCAGGGCGGTGGCGACCAGGTCCTTGCGCACGCCCAGGTGGGTCCTGGCGAGCTCGCCGAAGCGCTCCGCCAGCCCCTTGAAGGCGTCGTAGTCGGAGCGCGCCTGCCACGGCGGGTCCACGGCCGGGGTGAAGGCGTGCAGGAAGGGGTGCATGTCAGTGGAGGACAGGTCGTGCTTCTCGTACCAGGTGGCCGCCGGGAACACCACGTCGGAGAGCAGCGTCGTGGACGTCATCCGGAAGTCCATGGACATGAGCAGGTCGAGCTTGCCCTCCACGTCCTCCTCCCGGTACGTCACGTCCTTCGGCGTGCAGCGCGGCCCGTCCTCGGGCAGGTTGGAGTGGGTGCCCAGGAGGTGCTTCAGGAAGTACTCGTTGCCCTTGGAGCTGGAGCCCAGCAGGTTGGCCCGCCATACGTTCAGCACGCGCGGCCAGTTGTGCGGGGCGTCCGGGTCCTCCCCGGCGAAGCCGAGCTCGCCGCTCTTGAGCTTCTCGACGGCGGAGGCGACGGGATCGGCCGCCTCGCCCAGCTCCAGCGGGTTGCGGTCGAAGGTCGGGTACGAGGGCATCCAGCCCATCCGGGTGCTCGCCGCGAGGCAGTCCGAGCCCGTCATGCCCGCGAAGGCGCCGCTACCGAGCGGGGAGGCGAGCGCCTGGGCCGGCAGGGTGTCGTAGCGCCACTGGTCGGTGTGCAGGTAGAACCAGGCCGCGCCGATCATCTGGCGCGGCGGGCGCGACCAGTCGGAGGCGGCGGCCAGCGTCGCCCAGCCGGTGACCGGCCGGCACTTCTCCTGGCCGACGTAGTGGCCCCAGCCGCCGCCGTTGCGGCCCTGACAGCCGGTGAGGGTGAGCAGCGCCAGGAAGGAGCGGTAGATGGTCTCGGAGTGGAACCAGTGGTTCGTGCCCGCGCCCATCAGGATCATGCAGCGGCCCCGGGACTGCTCTGCGGTCTGCGCGAACTCCCGTGCCACGCGCGCCGCCTGGGCTGCCGGGACCGAGGTCAGCGACTCCTGCCAGCCGGGGGTGCCCGGAGCGCTCGCGTCCTCGTAGCCGGTGGGCCACACGCCGGGCAGGCCCTCGCGACCGACGCCGTACTGGGCGAGCATCAGGTCGAAGACGGTGGTGACGAGCTTGCCGCCCAGTCGCCGTACGGGCACACCGCGGCGGATCGTGCCGCGCGGCTTCCCGTCCTCGTCGACGCCCTGTTCGTCGTCCTCGAAGCGGGGGAGGACGATCTCCACGCTCTCGCCGGCGGTGCCGTGCAGGGTCAGGCGCGGGACGGTGTCGCCGAGTTCGAGATTCCACTCGGGCTTCTCGTTCTTGCCCCAGCGGTGGCCCAGCGTGCCGTTCGGGACGACGGCCTCGCCGGTCGTGTCGTCGATCAGCACGGTCTTCCACTGCGCGTTCTCGGTGTCTTGACCGAGATCGGCGGCGGTGACGAACTTGCCGGGAACCAGGCCCTGTTCGGTTTCGGTGAGGGAAACCAGGAATGGCAGGTCCGTGTACTGGCGGACGTAATCCGTGAAGAAGGGGGTCTGCTGGTCGACGAAGAATTCCTTGAGGATGACATGGCCCATCGCGAGGGCCAGCGCACCGTCCGTACCGGGGTGCGGATGCATCCATTCGTCGGCGAATTTGGTGTTGTCCGCGTAATCGGGGGAGACGGTGACGACCTTCTGGCCGCGGTAGCGGGCCTCGGCCATCCAGTGGGCGTCCGGGGTGCGCGTGACGGGGACGTTCGAGCCCCACATCATCAGGTACGCCGCGTCCCACCAGTCGCCCGACTCCGGGACGTCCGTCTGGTCCCCGAAGACCTGCGGGGAGGCGACCGGGAGGTCTGCGTACCAGTCGTAGAAGGACAGCATCGGCGCACCGATGAGCGAGTGGAAACGGGCGCCGGCCGCGTGCGAGGCCATCGACATCGCCGGGATCGGCGAGAAGCCGGCGACCCGGTCCGGACCGTGCTCCTTGATCGTGTGCACGTGCGCGGCGGCGACGATCTCCGTCGCCTCCTCCCACGTCGCCCGCACCAGCCCGCCCTTGCCGCGCGCCTGCTGGTACGTACGCCGGCGGACCGGGTCGGACTGGACGTCGGCCCAGGCCTCGACCGGGTCGCCGAGGCGCGCCTTGGCCTCGCGGTACATCTCCAGCAGGGCGCCGCGCACGTACGGGTAGCGCACCCGGGTGGGGGAGTAGGAGTACCAGGAGAACGAGGCGCCGCGCGGGCAGCCGCGGGGCTCGTACTCGGGGCTGTCGGGGCCCACGGAGGGGTAGTCGGTGGACTGGGTCTCCCAGGTGATGATCCCGTCCTTGACGTAGACCTTCCACCGGCAGGAGCCGGTGCAGTTCACGCCGTGGGTGGAGTACACGACCTTGTCGTGGCTCCACCGGTCGCGGTAGAAGGCCTCCCCGGCGCGGCCGCCGGTGTGATGGACGGTCCGCAGGTCGTCGGACACCTCGGCGGTCCTGAAGAAACTGCCCGCCTTGATCAGCGATTCGGCGGCGTTCTGGTGTCCGTCGCGTACGTCGCGTACGTCGCGTCCGTGGCGTGCGTCGCGTACGTGGCGCTCGTGCAAGGCGACCTCCAGGCCGGGATAAAGGCGGTGCGTGGGGTCCGGGCAAGATGACCCAGACACGACGCTACGCCCGGCGCGGAGGCGAATCCGATGACAAAGGTCCCGTACGGGCGTGACCTAATTCCGGTCTTTCACAGGCCGAGTGGATGCCACGCTGGAAAGGTCCAACTCCGCCCCGCGGCCCGAAATTACGAGCCCGAATACCAATTACCGGAAGGCTGGGGAGCGTGCCGCCGAAGAAGGCCTCCTGGATCCCGGACCAGCACGGGGCGTGGGCGATGCTCACGGTGCCCTTCCTCGCGGGTGCGTTCCTCTCGCCGCGGCCCGGATGGCAGCACGCGCTGCTCCTGGCGGCCTGGCTCCTCGGCTACGCGGCGGTCTTCCACGCCCAGCAGTGGCTGCGCCTGCGCCGGGTCGCCGCACGCCGCCCGGAGGTGGCGCGGCGGCACGTCCGCCCGGCGCTAGTCCTCGCCGCGGCGACCGCCCTGGCGGGGATCCCGCTCGCGGTGCTCCACCCCTGGCTGCTGCTCGCGGGCGCGGCGGCGACGCCCTTCGTGGCCGCGAACTCCTGGTACGCGCGGCAGAACCGCGAACGGTCCCTGGCCAACGGGCTGGCCGCGGTGGTCCCGGCGTGCGGGATGCTGCTGGTGGCGGCGCGGCTGGGCGGCGGCGGCCTGCCCTGGGCGCCGGCCGCCGCCTGCCTGCTGTACTTCGCGGGCACGGTCCCGTACGTGAAGACGATGATCAGGGAGCGGAACTCCCGTACGTACTACCGCGGTTCGGTGACCTACCACGCAGCGGCCACCGCCCTCGCCGCCTGCCTCTCCCCCTGGCTGGCGATCCCCTTCGCGGCCTACCTGGCCCGGGCCGCCGTACTCCCCGGGTGGGGGGTGAACGTCCCGGTGGTCGGAGCCGTCGAAATCGTCGGGTCGGCGGTTCTGCTGGCTTCGCTGCTGCTGGTGTTCTGAACCCCGCAACCCACTGGTTAGGTATTCAACGCTCGGATATTTTCACCGAGTTGGGGGATTCTTGAATCGGGGGGCGATCCATGGCGGCCGGATTCGGCGAGGACGGGCTCGGGGGCGGGCCGGGTCCGGTGGGGGGCACCGTGGCGCCGGCCGGGCCGGGGGCGGAGCCGGGGGGTACGGGCGGGACGGCGGACACCGCCACGGTCGAAGCCGGTTCCACGGTGACGGTCGCGCCCGTGGCGGAGGCCGTACCTACGGCGGAGGTCACGCACACGGCGGCAGTCCCGCCAGCGGCGGAGCCGGACCCCAGGCCCCCGGGGCGGATGCGGCGCTGGCGGCAGCGGTTCGCCGCCGCGAGCCTCGCCAACAGGATCGCCGCCGCGGGGCTGGCCCTGGCACTCGTACCGTTGCTGACCCCCGTCGTGAAGGCAGGGTACGAAGCGGTGCTCGGGGGGGATCCCCTGACCGTGATCGCCAGCCCCGACAACGATCCTTGCCACGTCGGCTGGTTCGTCGCCCCCAGCCACGAGGAGCTGCGCGCATCGCTCAGCGCGAACATGACGGCCGACGGCCGCCGATCGCTGGACCGATGGGTGCGCGAGGGCTGGGTCACCCACCAGTCAGCGGTGGGGAGCCGGATCTCGGTCTACGGAAACAAGGGCGGCAGCGTCCAGCTGCGGGACTTCACCATCACGGTGAAACGGCGCGGCGCCCCCCTGCCCTGGGCGGTGACCACGGGCGCCGCATGCGGTGGCGACAGCATCCCCCTGCTGTACGTGGACCTCGACACCCTGCCCGTCGGCGTTCCCGTCTCGTACCGCTACCTCCAGTCCAGCCCACAGCAGGCCGCGGCCCGTGCGAAGGGCATGGGGGAGGAGCTCACGCTGCCCTACGAGCTCCGGAAGGACAGCTACTTCGCCATGCAGCTGGTCGGCCGCACCCTCGCGCACTACACGGAATGGCAGGCCACGCTCACGTGGTGGGACGGCGAGAGGCTGCACACGACCCAGCTCACCGACCAGGGCCGTCCCTTCCGCGTCTCCGCCGGCGGGTCCGCCGCTTCGGCGCCGACGCCGTGACGGGTCGGCTCCGGGCCCCGCACGCGCCGGTGACCGTGGCCGCCCTGGCCATGGCGGCCGTCCATTGCGTCGGGGTGCTGCCGCCCGTGGTCCGGTGGGCGGACGCGCAGGGATGGGTCCCCGAGACGCGCGGGATCTGGGTCTCCGCCCGGCTCCTGCTCGTCTCGCCGAGCCTGCGGATGGACGGGCGGGCCGCATGGGAGGCGGCGGGCACGGAAGCCCTGTGGACCCTGGCCTTCATCGGCGTGCTGAGCGCGCTGGTCACCCTCCTCCTCCGGGCCGTCGCGGCCGAGGACCCGGACCGCCCGTCTGATGACGCCGCAGCCCTGGTCCCCGCCCTCCAGCTGGTGTACCCGCTGCTCGCCCCGGTCGTGAACCTGGTGGCCCTGGCAATCAGCAGGGCCGGGAGACTGGCCTCCGAACCGGCGCTGCGCGGGGACGAGGCCCTCTTGCTGCTCGACGACGCCCACCGGTGGGCCGGCCATGCCCTGCTCCTCGGCCTGGTGGGCGGATTCGCTGCCGGATGCGCGGTGGTGCTCGCGCACGTCGACACGAAGCCGGCCGCGCCGACCCCCCGGCGGGCGGGCGGACGGGCCCGGCGCGCCCTGGCCGTCCTCGACGGGCTCCCGGCCCGGATCGGCGGCTCGCTGCTCGCCACCGCCGTATCGGTCATCGTGCTGCTGGCCCTGGCCGTTGACCTCCCCGGCACCGTGCTCACCCCGTTCGCCGAGCTCTGGTGCGATCCGGGAACCGCCAAGGAGGAAGCGATGTGCGTGCGCCTCCTGAGCGGCTCGGTCTCGCACACCATGCCGTTCCGGGACCTCGCCGTGGGCAGTTCCCTGTTCGGCTGGCTGCTCGCGGCGTACGGCACGTCGACGTTCGGGGCGAGCGCCTTCGCGGTGCACTTCTACGTCCGGGGGCTCGTGGGCGCTCTGCCGCCCGTGATGCGTACGGCGCTGTCCGTCGCGGCCGGGTACACGGTCGGGAGCATCGTCTGCGTGGCCGTCGTCACCGGACTCACCGACGTCGCCGCGGGAGGGTCCACGCCGCTCGGGGCGACCTGGGCGCTGCGCGAGATGGTCGTCCTGCGCGGGCTCCCGCACGCCATGTACGGCGCCCCGGTCGCGGCCCTGCTGGCCGCCTCCGCCGTCGCACTGCGCGGGCGGCTCGCGCACCGCGCAGGGGCAACGGAGACGGACGCCGGTACTCGGGCGGAACCGGCCGGGGCCGCGAGACCCGCCCCCGAGCCGTCCCCCTGATCCGTGCGGCAGCACCGGCAGCCAGACCGTGTGTTGGTCTTCTGAGGGTCCGCGGGGCGCTCAGAGGGGGAGCGGGTTCAGAGGGGGAGCGAGCGGAACTCGTCCAGGACGGCGAAGCCCGTGCGGTCGTACAGGCTCATCGCCACCTCGTTGCCGCCGAACACGTTGAACATCAGCGCCTCGTCGCCGCCCTGCCGGGTGGCCCACTCGCCGACGGCCATCGCGGCCCGGCCGTAGCCCTTGCCGCGGTGCTCCTCGTACACCTCCAGGGAGAAGCCGAAGGTGACGCCGGGCAGGTAGCCGTGGTTCACCCAGCCCGTGCCGATCACCTGCCCGTCGGCCTCCATCGCGTAGAAGGCGTGCCCGGGGGTGCGGTAGCCCTGCGGGAGGGACTGGGCGAAGTCCTGGTCGGACTTCGCCTTGGCCTGCTCCGGGGTCAGGGCTCCGGCCCGGACGATGTCCGCCACGTACGCGGCCTCCTCGCCGGCGTACCAGCCGGGGTACTCGTCCTCGGTGAGCGGGCGGACGGCGAGGCCCGGCGGCAGGGCCGGACCTTCGGCGGCGGCCCGCATCCGGCTCTGGCCCCGCACGGGATAGCCGGCGAAGAGCGCGTGCGAACCGTTGGCGGCGCCCGTGAGCCGGACCTCCACCCGCCCGGCGCCCCGCTCGGCGCACCAGCGCTCGGCCCAATCGCGGGCCGCCGCCGCGGCCGGCCCCGGCTCCGCCGTCAGGTCGTGGATCCGGCCCACGGCGGCTCCGTTGTCCTCGGACACCCCGACCGCGATCCATCCGGCGCCGTCCGTGGCCACCGTCCAGCCGTCGACGCCCTTCAGCGCCCGCTCCAGCAGGGCCCCGGAGAGGGGTTCCGAGCACCCTGCGGCCCGGTACCCGGCCCGTACCCGCTCCTCGAAGCCGTCCCGCCACTCGCCCTGGTCGGTCACGACCCGTATTCCGTTCATCCGGCCAGCCTAGGCAGGGCGGCTGAACGGACTCCAGGGGATTTAGATCGCTTCCTTGCGCGTCAGGAAGTTGAAGGAGATCCAGCCCGGCAGCACCGGCAGCCAGAACGTCATCAGCCGGAACATCAGCACCGCGGCGCCCGCCACCTGGCCGTCCAGTCCCGCCGCGATCAGGCCCAGCGTCAGAGTGGCCTCCACCGCGCCGATGCCGCCCGGTGTCGGCGCGGCCGAGCCCAGGGCGTTGCCGGCCAGGAAGACCACCGCGATGCTCGCGTAGCTGATGTCCTCGCCGCCCCCGAAGGCGCGGATCGAGGCATCCAGGCACATCACGAAGCAGCCCGTCAGCAGCAGCATCCCGCCGATGCCGGTCAGCAGCTTCTGCGGCCGCTGGAGCACGTCCAGCATGCGCGGGACCACTCCCGCGAACAGGGCCCGCACCCGGGTCGCCACGAACTTCCGCAGGAACGGCACGGCCGTGACCACCAGCACCAGCACGGCCACCGTCAGCAGACCGGCGATGACCGTCCTCGACGGGGTCATCTCGGGGGTCTTCTCGGTCCCCGTCAGATAGCCGAAGGACAGCAGCAGCAGGATGTGGCTCGCCAGTCCGAAGAGCTGCGAGGCGCCCACGCTGGCCACCGCGAGCCCCGGCCGGATGCCGGCCCGCTGGAGGAAGCGGGTGTTCAGCGCGACACCGCCGACCGCCGCCGGAGCCACCAGTTTCACGAAGGATCCGGCGACCTGGGCCAGTACGGTCCGCAGGAACGGCACCCGCTCGGGCACGAAGCCCAGCAGGCTCATCGCCGCCGCGAAATAGCTGAGCGCGGAGAAGGCGAACGCCACCCCGACCCAGCCCCACTGCGCCTGGTCGACGAGCGTCCCGAAATCGACGTGCGTGATCTGGGTCAGCAGGAAGTACGCGCCGATCGCTCCCGCGATGAACGACACCAGCGTGCGCGGCCGGATCCGCTCCAGCCGGGCCGGCTCCACCGGTGCCTGCGGACGGATCAGCAGCACCTGCTGGCGGATCTGGCTCAGCAGATCCTCCTCGCGGGCCCCGTCGAGCGCGTCGTCCAGGGCCCTCTTCTCGGCCTTCTTCTCGGCGGTGGAGCGCGATCCGGCCGACCCGGAGGCGGCTTCCCGCGCCGCCTTCGCCGCCCGCGAGGACTCCAGTACGGCTTCCCGCTCGCGGTCCGCCCGCTCCCGCGCCAGCTTGCGCAGCGTCGCCCGGGTGGAGCGGCTCAGCGCGATCGGCTGGAGCAGCGGCAGGCAGTCCGCCACCGCGTCCGGGCCGAGCACCGATACCGCCGAGGCGACCGAGCGCTCGGCGCCGACCCGCAGGCCGAGGGTGGTGAGCAACTGCGCGATGTCCATGCGCAGCACGAGGTCGCCGGCCGCGATCTCGCCGCCGCGCAGGTCGGTCAGGGTGATGGTGCCCGCCGCGGAGCCGCCGCCGGCGCCACCGCCGGCGCCACCGCCGGCGCTACCGATGCCGCTGCCGCTGCCGGAACGATCCACCACGAGCGCGTCCCCGGTCAGCCGCCGGTGCGCGATCCGCCGGGACTGCAGGGCCCGTACCTGCTGCCAGGCGTTGCGGCTCAGCTCGTCGGTGATCTCCTCGTCGGCCAGCTGGTCCAGGCTCCGGCCGCCCAGGTGCTCGTAGACGAGCATCACGGCGTCCGGGCCCAGCTCGGAGGTGGCGATGAGCTTGGGCGCGTTGGCTCCGGCGGCGATGGCCGCGTACGCGAGCAGCGCTTCCTGCTCCAGCGCCTGGCGCAGGGACTGCAGACTGCGCCGGGTGGTGATCCCGCGCAGCGTGAGGCGGCGCCAGACCCGGTAGTAGAAGCCCTGGGCCTGCTGCTCCCGGTCCACGACGGTGACGTCGAGCGGTGGGCCCTCTTCCAGGGTGACGTGGTAGCGCCGCCCCCGGTCGCTGACCTCGGTGCTGTCGGGACCCTCCGGGGACTCGGCGCGCATCGCGCTGACCGGCTGGAAGCCGACCCGGCGCAGTCCCGCGAGGAGGTTCTGCCCGGTGGGCCGGACGTTCGGCGAGCCGACCGCGTACAGGGTTCCGTACGCGACGCTCCAGCCGATCAGCACGGTCAGGATGATCGAGAAGGGGGTGGTGTAGCCGCCGACCAGCATCGCGAAGGCGTCCAGCAGCAGGACCACCCACAGGGCGACGCGCCAGCGGGGACGCCGGGTCATCCCGACGGCGGTCATGTACGCGATCACGGGCGCGAGGTAGCCGTGCACCGGATCGGTGAGGGCCCCGTCGGCCATGGTGGGGCGGGTGAGGGCCTCCTGGATGGTCACGGGCGCGGCCTGGGCGACCCAGAGGTCGGTGGCGAGGGTGACCCCGTGCGCGAGGACGGCGGCGAGCACGCCGTCCGCGATGCGCAGTCCGTCGCGCTTGATCAGCCGCTCGATGGCGAAGGCCACGGGGACCAGGAGCACGGCGATGCTGGACACCAGCCCGGCGACCTTGATCAGCATGTCGGGCGCCTGCCCGGTGCCGTTGCTGATGTCGGCCTCCAGACCCGCGGTGGTGCCGTGGGCGAAGGCGGCGATGCCGAGGACCAGGGCGATGCCGAGGATCCCGACGAGGAGGCGTACGAGGTCGGAGGGGCGGTGCACGCGGGCGGCGAGCAGCGGCTCGTCGACCTCGACCTGATCGGCGGCTGTCGGGGTGTGGCCGTGCGGGGTCTCGACGTCCTCGGGGGCCGGGGCCGGGGCCGGGGTCGGGGTCGGGTCCGGGGCCGGGGTCCGGTCCGGGACCGGGGCATGAGGCGGAGCCTGCGGCAGGTCCGCGTGGTTGTCCTCGCGACCCTGTGGCGGGCCTTCGTCTGGGCGCGCGCCGTCGTTCGCCGCCGCGCCGTCCGGAGGACTCACACCCTGCTCCTTTCCCGTCACTTCCGTCTCTTCTTGATCACGTATCACGCGTCACCGCCCGGAAGATGGTGGCACGGACCGACGGCCGCAGGGGGCAGCAGGGTGCGAGCCGGTCCGGAACACCGGCTTCCACGCGCTTGCCGCTCCCCTGCCGGTCCGGTGCGGCACCATGGGCCGAATGAGCGAAGAGCTGCCGGCGTACGCGGAGCGGGTGCTGGAGGCGGCCGAGCGGATTCCGCCCGGCCGGGTGATGACGTACGGCGACATCGCGGAGTGGCTCGGCGAGGGCGGGCCCCGTCAAGTGGGCCGCGTCATGGCGCTGTACGGCGGAGCCGTGCCCTGGTGGCGCGTGGTGCGGGCGGACGGCCGTCCGCTGCCCGGCAGCGAGCGGCGGGCGCTGGAGAACTACCGGGCCGAGGCCACCCCGCTGCGGCTCACCGGCGACGGCGAACCGCGGCTCGACATGCGGCGGGCACGCTGGGACGGGTACGGCGGGGACACGGCGCGGGACGAAGGTCACATGTGACAGCTTCGGCCATGTGCGGCCCGGAGGGGCGGTCGAAGAGACGTGCGAAGCCCCGTACGGGGGATGGGCGGGACCGGATGGCAGTGAGGACCGGAGCGAGGGCCGGAGTCCCGGGGAAACTGCGCCCGCCGCACGCCTTGCCGTAGCGTTGCCTCTTCGGCTTCGGCTTCGGCTCGGGCCACCGCCTCGGCTCCGGCTTCGGCCACTGCCCGAGACGTCACCACAGGAGCAGCAGCAACCGCTGCGGCAGCGACCGCCGCAACGGCAGACCCACCAGGACCGGCACCCCACGTGAACACCTCTTCCTCCGACGGCCACCGCACCGAGCGGCGGCGTACGCGGACCCCGGACGCGTACCGCCTGGTGCGTACCGGTGCGGAGCGGGTGGATCCCCCTGTGCTGGACGCAGCGCAGCGGGCGGTGGTTGAGCACACCGGCGGACCGCTGCTGGTCCTGGCCGGACCCGGCACCGGAAAGACCACCACACTGGTGGAAGCGGTCGCGGCCCGCGTCGAGGCCGGGACCGACCCCGCCCGCATCCTGATCCTCACCTTCAGCCGCAAGGCCGCGGTGGAACTGCGCGACCGGACCGCCCTGCGGCTCGGCGGGGCGCGCGCCCCGCAGGCCACCACCTTCCACTCCTTCTGTTACGGACTGGTCCGCGCCCACCAGGACGCGGAACTCTTCGCGGACCCGCTGCGACTCCTCTCCGGCCCGGAGCAGGACGTCATGGTCCGCACCCTGCTGGAGGGCCAGCGCCGGATCCGCTCGATCCGCTGGCCGGACGACCTGCGGGCCGCACTGACCACGCGGGGCTTCGCGGACGAGGTTCGCGCGGTGCTCGCCCGCGCCCGCGAGCTCGGGCTGGGGCCGCAGGCCCTCTCCGACTTCGCGACCCGCCTCGGCCGGCCCGACTGGAAGGCGGCGGCGGCCTTCCTCGCCGAATACCTGGACGTCCTGGACCTCCAGGGCACCCTGGACTACGCGGAACTCCTCCACCGCGCGGTGCTCCTCGCGGAGCGCACCCCGTCACTCTCGTCCACGTACGACGTGATCTACGTGGACGAGTACCAGGACACGGACGCCTCGCAGCTGCGCCTGCTGCGCGCACTGGCCGGCCCCGCCGGGCGGCTGACCGCCTTCGGCGACCCCGACCAGTCGATCTACGCCTTCCGCGGCGCGGACATCAACAACATCCTGGACTTCGAAACCTCCTTCCCCGGAGCGGAGGTCCGCGCCCTGACGGTCTCCCGCCGCTCGGCTTCGGTCCTCCTCACCGCCACCCGGCACCTGACCACCCGCATGCAGGTGCCGCGCCTGCCCTCGGCGGCGGTACGGGCCCACCGCGCGCTCGCGTCGACGCGCGAGGGCGGCCGGGTCGAGGTGTTCACCTACCCCACGGCCGGCGCGGAACTGGACAACATCGCCGACATCCTGCGCCGGGCCCACCTGGAGGAGGGCGTGCCGTGGCAGGACATGGCCGTCCTGGTCCGCGCGGGCGGCCGCACCCTGCCGCAGATGCGCCGCGCCCTGATCGCGGCGGGAGTCCCGGCCGAAACGGACGGCACGGACGCCCCCCTCCGCCACGAGCCGGCCATAGCCCCCCTCCTCACGGCCCTGCGCACCCTCGCCGAATCCACCACCCCGAACACCGCAAACCCCTCACGGCCGACCCCACCCGCCCCAGACGCCCCGACCTCCGCCGAGGCCCCGTTCGGTTCAGACGTCCCGGCTTTCGCCGAGGCCCCGGCCGAGGCTGAACTCCCCGGCGCCGAGGGCGCCGACGCGAGCGAGCCCGCCGGCATCGCCGAGCCGGACGGTCGGGGCACCAACTCGGCCGCCGGAGGCGGCACCGAGCCGTCCGGCCCGGAGGCCGTGCCCGGCTCCGCCGGTGACCCGGCCGGGGCCGAGGGCGAGCCGTCCGCCGGAGTCGAGGCTGCGTCCGGCGCCGCAGGCGCCGGTGTGCGCGAGCCTGCTCCCGCAGCGGGTCTGTCCGGCTCCGCCGGCATCCCGGACGCGGCACCGGCCGACCTGTCCGACGGAGTCGGGGTTCCTTCGGGCGCCGCAGGCGCCGGTGCGGGAGAGCCCGCTCGCAACTCTGGGGCGGGTGGGCGGGGGACTTCCCCCGCCGCCGGAGACGGCACCGGTCTGCCCGGCTCCGCCGGCAACCCGGACGCGGCACCGGCCGACCTGTCCGACGGAGTCGGGGTTCCTTCCGGCGCCGCAGGCGCCGCGGCGGGCGGGCCTGCCCGTGAGGACACCTCACCCGCCGCCGCGGAAGTCGGCGTCGACCGGCCGGCCCCGGCGGACGCCGCGAGCGCCTCCGCCGACGAGCCCGCCGCAGGCGAAGCGTGGATCGGGGTCGAGGCCGCGCTCGTGCTGCTGTCCTCGCCGCTCGGCGGGATGGACGCCGCCGACCTGCGCCGCCTCGGCCGCGCCCTGCGCGACGAGGAGCGGGCCGCCGGGGTCCGCACCCCCGCGCCCTCCGACGTCCTCCTCGCCCGCGCCCTCGCAGAGCCCGAGCGGCTCGTCGCCCACGACCCCGCCTACGCCCGCGGAGCGCAACGCCTCGGCCTGCTGCTGCGCAAGGCCCGCGAGCTCCTCGCCGGCGGCGGCACCGCCGAGGAGGTCCTGTGGACCCTCTGGGACGGCACTCCCTGGCCGCAGCGCCTCGAACGCAGCGCCCGCCGCGGCGGCCCCGCGGGCCGCAACGCCGACCGCGACCTCGACGCCGTCTGCGCGCTCTTCGACACCGCCGCCCGCGCGGAGGAACGTACCGGCGGCCGCGGCGCCCTCAACTTCCTCGAACAGCTTGAAGCCGAGGACATCGCCGGAGACACCCTCACCCCCCGCGCCACCCGCCGCGAAGCCGTCCGCCTCATGACCGCGCACCGCTCCAAGGGCCTGGAGTGGGGACTCGTCCTCGTCGCGGGCGTGCAGGAAGGGCTCTGGCCCGACCTGCGCCGCCGCGGCTCCCTCCTCGAAGCCGACCGCATCGGCCGCGACGGCCTCGCCGAACCCCTCACCCCCGGCGCGCTCCTCGCCGAGGAGCGCCGCCTCTTCTACGTCGCCGCCACCCGCGCCCGCGAGCGCCTCGTCGTCACCGCCGTCAAGGCCCCCGCCGAGGACGGCGATCAGCCCTCCCGCCTCCTCACCGAGCTCGGCGTCCCCGTCAAGGACGTCACCGGCCGCCCCCGCCGCCCCCTCGCGGTCCCCGCGCTCGTCGCGGAACTCCGCTCCACCACCGTCGACCCCGACGCCTCGCCCGCACTGCGCGACGCCGCCGCCCGGCGCCTCGCCCGGCTCGCCGTGCTCACCGACGACGAGGACCGCCCCCTCGTCCCCGCCGCGCACCCGCAGCGCTGGTGGGGGCTGTACGAGCCCACCCGCAGCAGCGTCCCGCTGCGCGACCGCGACCACCCGGTCGCCCTGTCCGGCTCCGCCCTGGAGCAGCTCGCCAACACCTGCTCCCTCCAGTGGTTCCTGGGCCGCGAGGTCAAGGCCGACGCCCCCTCCACCGCCGCCCAGGGCTTCGGCAACGTCGTCCACGTCCTCGCCGACGAGGTCGCCTCCGGCCGCACCCCCGCCGACCTCGCCGTCCTCATGGAACGCCTCGACTCCGTCTGGGACTCGCTCGCCTTCGACGCCCCCTGGAAGTCCCGCCAGGAGAAGGACAACGCCCGCGCCGCCCTGGAACGCTTCCTGCGCTGGCACACCACCGACCGCGGGGGCCGGGCGGCCGTGGCCACCGAGCACGACTTCGACGTCACCCTCGAAGCGGGGGAGTACGCCGTCCGGGTACGCGGCTCCATGGACCGCGTCGAGGCGGACGCGCAGGGCCGCGCGTACGTCGTCGACTTCAAGACCGGCAAGGGCGCGCCGACCGCCAAGGAGGTCGAACGCCACCCGCAGCTCGCCGTGTACCAGCTCGCCGTGCGCGAGGGCGCCGTCGACGAGGTCTTCGACGGCCTGCGCCCCGCACCGGGCGGCGCCGAACTCGTGCAGCTGCGCCAGGGCGCCGCCCAGCGCGACGGCGGCGACACGGTGCCCAAGATCCAGGCGCAGCAGGCCCTGGAGGGCGGCGCCCCCGGCGAATGGGTCGGCGACCTGCTCGCCACCGCAGCCGGCCGGGTCCTCGACGAGCGCTTCGCGCCCGTCCTCGGCGAGCATTGCAAGCGCTGCTCATTCCGCAGCGCCTGCAGTGCCCGCCCGGAGGGCCGACAGACCGTCGAGTGACAGCTGTCAGAGGGGGCGGCTAGCGTCTCTGATTGGCGTAGTGGTCCCGAGTTATCCTCGGAATCCATGCCAATCGTCTTCGTGCCCTGGTGCCGACCGGCTTGCCGACGGCCCGTGTGAACACGTCCCTCCGGACGCTGGTTGGCCCGTGCACGGCTATGGGGCCAAGGAGGGTGCCCGACGTCGCCTGGGCGCCGGGCGTGCGCATACATAGTGTCATAGGATCGCTACGGATGGTTAGCTCAAGGGGGTCTCTGGACGTGTCCGGGTCTGCGTCCGTCCTCACCGATCCCGAGCAGCTCAAGGAGCTCCTGGGGATCCCCTTCACGCCCGAACAGATGGCCTGCGTCACCGCCCCGCCCGCCCCGCAGGTCATCGTGGCCGGCGCCGGTTCCGGCAAGACGACCGTCATGGCCGCCCGCGTGGTCTGGCTGGTCGGCACCGGCGCGGTCGCGCCCGAGCAGGTCCTCGGCCTGACCTTCACCAACAAGGCCGCCGGCGAGCTCGCCGAGCGGGTACGGACCGCCCTCGCGCGCGCCGGGATCACCGATCCGGACCCCTCCCCGGCCGAGGCCGACTCCGCGGGCGGGGAGCCGCGCATCTCCACGTACCACGCCTTCGCCGGACAGCTCCTCAAGGACCACGGCCTGCGCATCGGCCTGGAGCCCAGCGCCCGGCTGCTCGCCGACGCCACCCGCTTCCAGCTCGCCGCCCGCGTGCTCCGCGAGGCCCCCGGCCCCTACCCCTCCCTCACCAAATCCGTTCCCGACCTGGTCAGCGACCTGCTCGCGCTCGACGGGGAGCTCTCCGAGCACCTCGTACCGCCGGAGCGCCTGCGCGCGTACGACACGGAGCTCCTCTCCGCCCTCGCGGACGTCAAGCTGAGCAACGAGGACCTGCGCAAGGTGCCCGAGGCGGTCCGCGGCCGCCTGGAGCTGCTCGAGCTGGTTTCCCGCTACCGCGCGGCCAAACGCTCCCGCGACCTCCTCGACTTCGGCGACCAGATAGCCCTCTCCGCGCGGCTCGCCACCACCCGGCCCGAGGTCGGCGCCCTGCTGCGCGAGGAGTTCCGCGTCGTCCTGCTCGACGAGTACCAGGACACCTCGGTCGCGCAGCGGCTGCTGCTGTCCGGGCTGTTCGGCGGGGGCACCGGGCACGCGGTGACCGCCGTCGGCGACCCCTGCCAGGCCATCTACGGCTGGCGCGGCGCCTCCGTGGCCAACCTCGACGACTTCCCCGAGCACTTCCCGTACGCCGACGGCAGCGCCGCGACCCGCTTCTCCCTCAGCGAGAACCGGCGCAGCGGCGGCCGCCTCCTGGACCTCGCCAACGACCTCGCCGCCCCGCTGCGCGCCATGCACGAGGGAGTCGAGGCCCTGCGCCCCGCACCGGGCGCGGAGCGCGACGGCTCCGTGCGGTGCGCGCTGCTGGAGACCCACGCGCAGGAGCTCGACTGGATCGGCGACTCCGTCGCCCACTTGGTCCGCACCGGCACGGAGCCGCGCGAGATCGCCGTACTGTGCCGCTCGGGCGGGGATTTCGCACGGATCCAGGCGGTCCTCGTCGAGCGGGACGTCCCGGTCGAAGTGGTCGGCCTGTCCGGCCTGCTCCACCTCCCGGAGGTCGCGGACCTCGTCGCCGTCTGCGAGGTCCTCCAGGACCCGGGCGCCAACGCCGCGCTCGTCCGCCTGCTCATCGGGCCGCGCTGGCGGATCGGCGCCCGCGACCTGGCCCTGCTCGGCCGCCGCGCCCGCACCCTGATCTCCCGCTCTCCCTCCTCCGGCGACGACGACCGCCTCGCGGCAGCCGTCGAGGGCGTGGACCCGGCGGAGATCGTGTCGCTGGCCGACGCCCTGGAAACCTTCCTGGACGGCGCGGGCCAGTCCGCCCCCGACCAGCTGCCCTTCTCCGCCGCCGCCAGGGTCCGCTTCGCGCACCTGGCCCAGGAACTGCGCGACCTGCGCCGTTCCCTCTCCGACCCCCTGATGGACGTCCTGCACCGGGTCCTGTCGACGACCGGCCTCGACGTGGAACTGGCCTCGTCCCCGCACGCGCTGGCGGCCCGCCGCCGGGAGACCCTGTCGAGCTTCATGGACGTGGCGGCCGGCTTCGCCTCCCTGGACGGCGAGGCCTCCCTCCTGGCCTTCCTCGGCTTCCTGCGCACGGCGGCCCAGTACGAAAAGGGCCTGGACCACGCCCTCCCCGGCGGCGAGAACACGGTCAAGGTCCTGACGGCCCACAAGTCCAAGGGCCTGGAGTGGGACGTGGTCGTGGTCCCCGACCTCTCCGCCGGCTCATTCCCGAAGGAGAAGGCCCCGGAGGCCTGGACCTCGTACGCGAAGGTCCTCCCGTATGCCCTGCGCGGGGACGCGCCGACCCTCCCGCCCACCCCGGAATGGACCTCACAGGGCCTGCGCGCCTTCAAGTCATCCCTCAAGTCCCACAAGGCAACCGAAGAACTCCGCCTCGGCTACGTCACCTTCACCCGCCCCCGCTCCCTCCTCCTGGCCTCGGGCCACTGGTGGGGCCCGACGCAGAAGAAACGGCGCGGCCCGTCCGAGTTCCTGACCGCCCTGTACGAACACTGCGCCGCGGGCCACGGCGAGATCGAAGCCTGGGCCGACACCCCGGCCCCGGACGCGGAAAACCCGGCCCTCTCCACGGACTCGACCCCGGACCACTCCTGGCCCCTCCCCCTGGACCCCGCCTCCCTCACCCTCCGCCGCAAAGCAGCCACCCTGGTCGAGTCCTACCTCCACCCGACACCCCGGCCGACCGCCGCCCCCTCGGACCCCGCGGGGCCCCGGGCCCACCCGGGCTACCCAGCCCACCTGGGCTACTCGGACGCCCCGGGCTACCCAGCCCAGCCGCACGACCCGGCCCACCCGCACGACCCGGCCCACCTGGGCTACCCGGATGACTCGGCCGACCTGGGCTACCCGGATGACCCGGACCACCAGGGCGACCCGGACCACCTGGGCCACTCGGGTACCCCGGAGGGTCGGGGGGCCTCCGGGAAGACCCGGGAGCACCCGGTCTCACCGGCGGACCCCCACCTCTGGCCCCCGCACTGCGAAGACCCCGCCTACGACGAGGAACCCCCGGCCCCGTGGCCGGACGAGGCCGACGAGTCCGCAGACACGACCATCCCGTGGCCGGACGAGGCCGCAGCGACAGCCGCCCCGCGGCCGGACCCTGCCGACGGGCCCACCGCCGCGGACGCCACCTGGCCGCAGGCCGGGGCAGGCCAGGGCGCGCCCGCCGACCGCACCGGCCAGGCTGTGCCCGCCGCCGCAGGCGGAACCCCGCAGGGGGTCCGGGGCACAGCCCCGGTTTCGGGAAGGGGCGGGGTGGGGGAAGAAGAAGCCCCCCCGGCCCCCGACGCCCTCTGGCCGCAGGACGCCGACTGGTCCGCGCCCCGCCCGCGCCCCGCCGCGCCCGCCGCCGACGCCCTGTGGCCGGAGGCCGAGCCCGGCCTGCGCCCGTCGGCGCCCGCCGACGACTGGTGGCCGGTGGCCGATTCCGGCCTGCGCCGGTTGGCGCCCGCCGACGACCTGTGGCCGGAGGCCGAGGACCCGGCCCGGGCCAGGCCCCGCCCGCGCCCCGCCGTGCCCGGCGGCGACGCCCTGTGGCCGGAGGACGAGGCCGGGGACGCCGACTGGGCCGCGGCGGAGCCCCGCCCGCGCCCCGCCGCGCCCCGCGGCGACGACCTGCGGACAGAGGCCGGGCCCGGCCCCGGCCCGCGCCTCACCCCCGAAGACGCCCGGGCCATCGCCTCCTGGGACCGCGACCTCGACGCCCTGGAGGGCGAGCTCCGCCGCGCCCGCGAGGCCGTCCGAGACGTGGAGCTCCCGCCCGCGCTCTCCGCCAGCCAGCTGCTCCGCCTCGCCTCCGACGAGCAGGGCTTCGTACGCGACCTCGCCCGCCCCATGCCGAAGGCCCCGCAGCCCGCCGCCCGCCAGGGCACCCGGTTCCATGCCTGGGTCGAGTCCCGATTCGAGGAGCTCCCGCTGCCCCACCTCGACGTCCTCGACCCCCTCACCGACCTCCCCGGCGCCCAGCCCCCGGGCGGGGACGCCTCCGACCAGGACATCGCCGACGAGGCCGACCTCGAGTCCCTCAAGGCGGCCTTCGAGCGCAGCCCGTACGCCGACCGGACCCCGTACCGCATGGAGGTCCCGGTCCAGCTGACCCTCGCCGGCCGGGTGATCCGCGCCCGGATCGACGCCGTCTACCGCACCGCGGACGCGGACGCGGACGCGGACACAGACGCGGACGGCAGCGGCATCGGCATCGGCAGCGTCGGCTACGAGATCGTCGACTGGAAGACCGGCCGCACCACCGAGGCCGACCCCCTCCAGCTGGCCGTCTACCGCCTGGCCTGGGCGGAAGCCACGAACACCCCCCTCGCCAAGGTCACGGCCGTGTTCCTGCACGTCCGCAGCGGCCGCGTGATCCGCCCCCGCAACCTCCCCGACCGCGCTCGTCTTGAGCAGATCCTCCAAGGCAAAACGGACACGGAAAGTGACCATCGCACGGACGGCTAGGCTCGGGGGCATGAGCGACACCCCGGCGGACAGCGTCGTCCGCACGTACATCGACACGCACCGCGCCGCCTTCCTCGACGACCTCGCCGACTGGCTCCGCATCCCCTCCGTCTCGGCCCAGCCCGAGCACGCGGACGACGTACGGCGCAGCGCCGACTGGCTGGCCGCGAAGCTCAAGGAGACCGGTTTCCCGGTCACCGAGGTCTGGCAGACGGCCGGCGCCCCCGCCGTCTTCGCCGAATGGCCGAGCGCGGACCCCGCCGCCCCCACCGTCCTCGTCTACGGGCACCACGACGTGCAGCCCGCCGCCCTCGCAGACGGCTGGCACACCGACCCGTTCGAGCCGGTGATCAAGGACGGCCGGATGTACGGGCGCGGCGCGGCCGACGACAAGGGGCAGGTGTTCTTCCACACCCTCGGCGTCCGGGCCCACCTCGCCGCGACCGGCGCGTCCGCCCCCGCCGTGCACCTCAAGCTGATCATCGAGGGCGAGGAGGAGTCCGGTTCCCCGCACTTCCGCGCCCTCGTGGAGCGCGAGGCGGCCCGCCTCGCCGCCGACGTCGTGATCGTCTCCGACACCGGCATGTGGTCCGAGACCACCCCCACTGTCTGCACCGGCATGCGCGGCGTCGCCGACTGCGAGATCGACTTCTTCGGCCCCGACCAGGACATCCACTCGGGTGCCTTCGGCGGCGCCGTGCCCAATCCGGCCACCGTCGCCGCCCGTCTCGTCGCGGCCCTGCACGACGCCGACGAGCGGGTCACGATCCCCGGCTTCTACGACAACATCGCCGAGCTCACGGACGCGGAGCGGGCGCTGATCGCCGAGCTCCCCTTCGACGAGAGCGAGTGGCTCCGTACGGCCAAGTCGTACGCGGCCTCGGGCGAGGCCGGCTACTCCACGCTGGAGCGCGTCTGGGCCCGCCCGACCGCCGAGGTCAACGGCATCGGCGGCGGCTACCAGGGACCCGGCGGCAAGACCATCGTGCCCGCCTCGGCGCACCTGAAGCTGTCGTTCCGGCTGGTCTCCGGGCAGGACCCGTACGAGGTCGAGACGGCCGTCACCGCCTGGGTCGCGGAGCGCGTCCCGGCCGGAATCCGGCATTCCATCACCTTCGGCGCCCCGACCCGGCCATGCCTGACACCGCTGGACCACCCGGCGCTGCAGTCGGTCGTACGCGCCATGAGCAGGGCCTTCGGCCAGAAGGTCCGCTTCACCCGCGAGGGCGGCTCGGGGCCGGCGGCCGACCTCCAGGACGTGCTGAACGCACCCGTCCTCTTCCTCGGGATCTCCGTACCCTCCGACGGCTGGCACTCGCCGAACGAGAAGGTCGAGCTCGACCTGCTCGCCAAGGGGGTCGAGACGGCCGCCTACCTCTGGGGCGACCTCGCCGCCCACTGGAAGCCGGCGTCCGCTTGACGACGCCGCACCCGCACCCGTACCCGCACACCCGTCCGTCCTGCTGAGCCTGCCTGTGTCCCACCACCGGGGGAGTTGGAAGTACCTGTGAGCACCCATACCGAGTCCGAGCGTCCGATCTCGCTGGCCGCGCCCAGCGGAATCGACCGCGCCGCGCACCACCGCCTCGACGAGGCGTGGCTCGCCGCGGCGTGGAGCCACCCCAGCACCCGCGTCTTCGTCGTCTCGGGCGGCCAGGTCCTGATCGACGACACCCCCGACGGCGGCACCGCGATCGTGATGACCCCGGCCTTCGAGGCCCCGGTCACCGAGACCCACCGGTACTTCCTGGGGGCCGACGAGGACGGCGTACGGTACTTCGCGCTGCAGAAGGACTCGCTGCCCGGCCGCATGGACCAGTCGGCCCGCCCGGCCGGGCTGCGCGAGGCCGGAATGCTGCTGTCCGCGCGGGACGCCGGGCTGATGGTGCACGCGGTGGCGCTGGAGAACTGGCAGCGCATGCACCGCTTCTGCTCCCGCTGCGGCGAGCGCACGGTGGTCGCCGCGGCCGGGCACATCCGCCGCTGCCCGGGCTGCGGGGCCGAGCACTACCCGCGGACCGACCCGGCCGTGATCATGCTGGTCACGGACGACCAGGACCGCGCGCTGCTGGGCCGCCAGGTGCACTGGCCCGAGGGCCGCTTCTCCACCCTCGCGGGATTCGTCGAGCCGGGCGAGTCGATCGAGCAGTCGGTCATCCGCGAGGTCTGGGAGGAGGCGGGCGTCAAGGTCGGCGAGGTCGAGTACGTCGCCAGCCAGCCCTGGCCGTTCCCGTACAGCCTGATGCTGGGCTTCACGGCGCGCGCCGTCACCTTCGACATCACGGTCGACGGGGACGAGATCCAGGAGGCCCGCTGGTTCTCCCGCGACGACCTGCGCACGGCGATCGAGGTCGGCGAGATCCTCCCCCCGGCGGGCATCTCCATCGCGGCCCGCCTGGTCGAGCTCTGGTACGGCAAGCCGCTCCCGAAGCCGGTCACGGCCGCCTGACACCCCCGCACCGCCCGGACACCGACGAAGGCCCCCGCTCCGGCGGGGGCCTTCGTCCGTCCCTGGTCAGGCGGCGCTACCACCGTCGCGGTCGGACGGCGGACCAGAGGACTGGCCGGACGACTGATCCGAGGACTGGCCGGACAGCCGGTCGAGGCGGGCGCGCTGGGCTTCGGTCAGCCGGAGGCCCTCCGCGGCGAGGTTCTCCTCCAGGTGGGTGATCCGGGACGTGCCGGGGATCGGGAGGATCACCGGCGAGTGCCCGAGGAGCCAGGCGAGCGCGACCTGCGTGGGGGTGGCTCCGGCCTCGGCCGCCACGGCGGCGATCTCGGCGGTCGCCCCGGACCGTCCCCAGGCGACGGTGGCCCACGGCAGGAACGCGATGCCCGCCGCCTCGCAGGCCGCGAGCACGGGTTCGTGCTCCCGGTCGAGCAGGTTGTAGCGGTTCTGCACGCTCGCGATGTCGACGATCTCCCGGGCCGCGTCGAGTTCGCCGACGGTGACCTCCGACAGCCCGATATGGCCGATCTTGCCCTCGGCCCGCAGGTCCCGCAGCGTGCCGATCTGGTCGGCGAGGGGCGTCCGCGGGTCGAGCCGGTGCAGCTGGAGCAGCTCGATCCGCTCGACGCGCAGCCGGCGCAGCGCCTGCTCGACCTGCTCGCGCAGCGCGGCCGGACGCGCGTCCTGCGTCCAGTCGCCCGACGGGACGGACCGGGCGATGCCGACCTTGGTGGTGACCAGGACCCCGTCCGGGTAGGGGTGCAGCGCCTCGGCCAGCAGTTCCTCGTTGGCGCCCCAGCCGTACAGGTAGGCGGTGTCGATCAGGGTGATGCCCAGCTCGACGGCCCGCCGGGCCACCGCGAGCGAACCCTCACGGCCCGGACCCGGGTCCGTGGGCAGGCGCATGGCCCCGAATCCGAGCCTGCGCACTTCCAGATCTCCGCCGATGCGAAACACGGTCGTCGTCACGTGCCGCTTCCTCCCCCTTGATCACGTAGCAAAACGACAGGCCGGTCGGCCGGTCCCCGCAGACGCAGAAGCCCCCGCCTCGGCGGGGGCCTTCCGTGCGTGGCGTTCAGCACATCAGACGGCGAGGGCCTGCTTGACCTGGGCCAGGCTCGGGTTCGTCATGACGGACTCGTTGCCCGCGGAGGAGGTGACGAGGACGGTGGGAACCGTCTGGTTGCCGCCGTTCGCCTTCTCCACGAACGCCGCGGACTCGGGGTCGAGCTCGATGTTGATCTCGGTGTAGGCGATGCCTTCCCGGTCCATCTGGCTCTTCAGCCGACGGCAGTAGCCGCACCAGGTCGTGCTGTACATCGTGACCGTTCCCGCGTCCTGCATGCTGCGCTCTCCATTCGTGGGTGCTCGTTGGTCCGATTGGCCCGAGGGATTGAACGTACGGGACCGCGCGCCCATTCCCGCCCGCCCGCGGGCAGGTGCTCGTACCCCGCTCCGGTACGACCATGTTCCTGTCGGACGAGCACGGGCGGCCTGTGGACGGATTTCCCGGCCTCCCCACGAGACCTGGCAGCATGGCGGGGTGACATCAGCAACGCACTCCTCATCCTTCACGCCCGGCGCCGACTCGGCCGACGCGGTGCTCCTGGGCCTGGACCCGGAGCAGCGCGAGGTCGCGACGACCCTGCGCGGGCCGGTGTGCGTGCTCGCGGGCGCCGGCACGGGCAAGACCCGGGCGATCACCCACCGCATCGCCTACGGGGTCCGGTCCGGCCAGCTGATGCCGGCGAGCGTGCTGGCCGTCACGTTCACCAACCGGGCCGCCGGCGAGATGCGCGGCCGCCTGCGCGAGCTGGGCGCGGGCGGGGTCCAGGCGCGGACCTTCCACTCCGCCGCCCTGCGCCAGCTCCAGTACTTCTGGCCCAAGGCGGTCGGCGGCGACGTGCCCCGGCTGCTGGAGCGCAAGATCCAGTTCGTCGCCGAGGCGGGCGCGCGCTGCCGCATCCGCCTCGACCGGGGCGAGCTGCGCGATGTCACCGGCGAGATCGAGTGGGCGAAGGTCACCCAGACCGTGCCCGCCGACTACCCGGCGGCCGCCCGCAAGTCCGGTCGCGAAGCCCCCCGGAACCTGGCCGAGATCGCCCAGATCTACGGGACGTACGAGCAGCTCAAGCGCGACCGCGGCATGATCGACTTCGAGGACGTGCTGCTCCTCACCGTCGGCATCCTGCAGGACCGCCACGACATCGCCGAGCAGATCCGCACCCAGTACCAGCACTTCGTCGTCGACGAGTACCAGGACGTCAGCCCGCTCCAGCAGCGGCTGCTCGACCTCTGGCTCGGCGAGCGCGACACCCTCTGCGTGGTCGGCGACGCCAGCCAGACGATCTACTCCTTCACCGGCGCCACCCCCGACCACCTGCTGAACTTCCGCACCAAGTACCCGCAGGCCACCCTGGTCAAGCTGGTCCGCGACTACCGCTCCACCCCCCAGGTGGTCCACCTCGCCAACGGGCTCCTCGCCCAGGCCAAGGGCCGCGCCGCCGAGCACCGCCTGGAGCTGGTCTCCCAGCGCGAGACCGGCCCCGACCCGGTCTACGCCGAGTACGCGGACGAGCCCGCCGAGGCCGAGGGCATCGCCCACCGGATCCGGGACCTCGTCGCGGCCGGCGTCCCGGCGGGCGAGATCGCCGTGCTCTACCGCATCAACGCCCAGTCCGAGGTCTACGAGCAGGCCCTCGCCGACGCCGGAGTCCCCTACCAGCTGCGCGGAGCCGAGCGCTTCTTCGAGCGCGCCGAGGTCCAGAAGGCGATCCTCGCCCTGCGCGGAGCCGCCCGTTCCGGCGGCAACGACCGGCTGCTCGACGACGTCGTGGAGCTCGGCTCGCAGGTGCGGGCCGTGCTCAGCTCCACCGGCTGGACCAGCGAACCGCCCGCCGGTTCCGGCGCCGTCCGCGACCAGTGGGAATCGCTGGCCGCGCTGGTCCGGCTCGCCGAGGACTTCGCCCGCAGCCGGCCGTCCGCGACCCTGGCCGACCTGACGGTCGAGCTGGACGAACGCAAGGCCGCCCAGCACGCCCCGACCGTCCAGGGCGTCACCCTCGCCTCGCTGCACGCGGCGAAGGGCCTGGAGTGGGACGCCGTGTTCCTCGTGGGCCTGACCGACGGCATGATCCCGATCACCTATGCGAAGACCGACGAACAGGTCGAGGAGGAGCGCCGGCTGCTCTACGTCGGCGTCACCCGGGCCCGGCACCACCTGACGCTCTCCTGGGCCCTCTCCCGGACTCCGGGCGGCCGCGGGTCCCGACGCCCCAGCCGCTTCCTGAACGGCCTGAGGCCGGGCTCCCTGGCGCCGGGAAGCAGGCCGGGCGGTCCGGTCGAGCCCGGGGCCCGCAAGCGGGGCCGCCGCGGCCCGGCCGTGTGCCGGGTCTGCCGCAAGACCCTGACCGACGCCGGCGAGCTGAAACTGATGCGCTGTGAGGACTGTCCTTCGGACATGGACGAAGGGCTCTACGAGCGCCTGCGCGACTGGCGCGCCGTCCAGGCGAAAGAGCAGGGCATGCCCGGCTACTGCGTCTTCACGGACAAGACGCTGATGGCCATCGCGGAGGCCGCGCCCTCGCAGGAGGGAGAGCTCTCGATGATCTCCGGCGTGGGTGCCCGGAAGCTCGAGCGGTACGGAGCCGACGTGCTCGCCATCTGTGCAGGTGGGGAGCCCGGGACGGAAGATCCTGACGACGCGTAGAAACTCGTCGGAAAAATAGTTTGCACATGCCCAGCGAAGCCCCATAGGTTCTTAGCAACGGAAACGGTGGCTTCTCCGAAGCCCCTGATCCGTGCTGTACTTATCCGAATACGCATGGGACCAGGCCTCCGGGCCGAAGTCCCCGAGACGCCGAGAGGAGGCGAGACCAGTGACCAGCTTCATCACCGCCAGCAAAATGACCGATCGCTCGGTCGCCGCTTCCTGCACCCTCGGCTCCTCCACGCTCCTTGCCCTCACGGGTACCGGTCTGCCGGTCACCGGTCTGTCCGCCATGTGCGCTGACAGCCCCGTCCGGCCCGCCGCGCAGAGCGCGCTGCCGGTCCGTGACCGCAATGAGCGACCGACCCAGGCACCGGTGGCAGTACTGGCAGCAGAAGCCCAGGCGCATGGCGCCTATGCCTTTGCGGCCGCAGCCGGTGCCGGATCCAAGACGACGCAGGCGAAGAAGCAGCAGCACCGCCTGATGTGGGCCTACCGCGGGCTCGAACCCTGGAGTGATCCAGTCTGATCTGACGATCAGGCCGGCGCCTTCAGGGCCGCGGAACCCCACCCGGGATCCGCGGCCCTTCTGTTTGTCCCCGTACAGGGGACGACGGACCGAAGGGGCGAGGTACCCCAGCCGCCCCCGGCCGACCGGCCGGAACGACTAGACGAACAAGACGAGGAAGAAACCACCGTGCAACTCGAAGCGCACGCCCCGTCCGTACCGAAGACCCAGACCCTCTCCCCGCCCGCAGTCCCGGAGGACTCCACCTTGACTCCCCTCACCGCGCTGACCGCGCTCGACGACGCCATCGAGAACCTCGGCGTGCCCGTCGCCTGTCGCACCTACGACCCCGAGGTCTTCTTCGCCGAGTCCCCGGCCGACGTCGAGTACGCGAAGTCCCTCTGCGGCACCTGCCCGCTGGTCGAGGCCTGCCTCGCCGGCGCGCTGGAGCGCCGCGAGCCCTGGGGTGTCTGGGGAGGCGAGCTCTTCGTCCAGGGTGTCGTCGTCGCCCGGAAGCGTCCCCGTGGCCGTCCGCGCAAGAACCCGGTTGTCGCGGCATGACCGCCAACGGAACCATCGACCGCCCCCTCACGCGCGACCCCCTGAAGCAGGCCCTCATGTCCCCCCACGCCACCACGAGCGAGCAGCCGCACGGCTCCGCCACCGCAGACTTCATCACCGCCGGCGCGATCACCTCGCGTCAGAACAGGACCCGCGAAATGCAACTCATCCCAGAAGCCATGGCTCGTGCCCATATGGACGACCGCATGCGTGAGGCCGACGCCGAGCGTCTCGCCCTGCGCCTGGTCGCCGCGCGCCGCATGCAGCGTCGCGCCGAGCGCGTCTCGCTGCGCGCCCGGCGCGCGCTGGCCATGGCCGTCATGCACTAAGAGAGAGCTCGAGAGAGAGCTCGGAGGAAACCACCGGGGGGACCGGCCCGAACGGGCCGGTCCCCCCGGTGCGTTGCGGACCGCCCGTCGGCCCCCGCGGGGATATCGTCTGGTGGTGGACCAGCCGACTCCCCACCCGGCACCGCCGGGAACCGAGGCCCCGCCCGTCGTCTGCGCGCGCTGCGGCGCCCAGTCCCCGGCCGGCGCCCCGCCCACCTGGACCTGCTCCGTGGAGAACGGGACCAGACAGTACTTCTGCGTCGACTGCGCGCGTGCGAACCTCCGCGCCATCGAAGGCCGCCTCGACTCCGCCTGGTGGTGAGCGCCCGGCGGTGCGGGCCTGGTGGTGCGGGCCCGGTGGTGTGCGCGCCCGGTCGGGGCCGCCCGCCGCCGGGCTCAGCCCTCGTCGGGCAGGAACCCCGGCGCCCAGGACTCCAGTTCCTCGCGGAGCCTGACCGTGGCGCCGAGCTGGCACAGCACCCCGATGGTGCTCAGCGTCACCCGGTGGATCAGCAGGTAGGAGGGCGGCAGGTTGATCTGCCGGCCCAACTGGTGCGCGGGGGAGCGCGGGTCGGCGATCCGCGCGGCCTGGCCGCGCAGCCAGGTCCGGGTGAAGGTGAACTCCTCGGCCTCGGCCGGTTCGAGCATCGGCTTCAGATAGTCGAGCACCGCGTCGGCTTCCAGCTCGATCGACTCGCGCACGAACCCCTCCGCGCGCAGGTGCCCGTAGACCCCCTCCGCGTCATCGTCCAGCGCCATCCGCAGCGACCGGCCGATGGGCTTGGGCCAGCCGCCCGGCAGCCGGTCGACCGTCCCGAAGTCCAGTACGCCCAGCCGCGTCCGGCCGTCCGCCCCGGAGACCAGCCGGAAGTTGCCCGGGTGCGGATCGGCGTGCAGCAGCCCGGTGCGCGCGGGGCCGGAGAAGAGGAAGCGGGCCAGCAGCTGTCCGGCGCGGTCGCGCTCCTCCGGGGTGCCGTCGGCGATCACCTCCGACAGCGGGGTCCCCTCGATCCACTCGGTCACCAGCACCTCGTCGCCCTGGTACACCACGTCCGGCACGACCACGTCCTCGTCGCCGTCGAAGGCGTCCGCGTGCGTCCGCTGCGCCTCGGCCTCCAGCTCGTAGTCCAGTTCCTCCGAGACGCGGTCGCGCAGTTCCTTGATCAAGGGCTTGATGTCCATGCCCGGGATCAGCGGCCCGAGCAGCCCCGCGAACCGGCTCAGCTGCTTCAGGTCCGACAGCAGGGCCTCGCCGGCCCCCGGGTACTGGACCTTGACCGCCACCTCGCGGCCGTCGTGCCACACCGCCCGGTGCACCTGCCCGATCGAGGCCGCCGCGGCGGGCTTGTCCTCGAACTCCTCGAACAGCTCCCGCCAGTCCGCGCCCAGCCGCTCCGACAACACCTGGTGCACGGTGGCCGCGGGCAGCGGAGGGGCCGCCTCCTGCAGCTTCGTCAGCGCGGCCCGGTAGGGTCCGGCGACTTCTTCGGGCAGCGCCGACTCGAAGACCGAGAGCGCCTGGCCGAACTTCATGGCGCCCCCCTTCAGCTCTCCCAGTACGCGGAACAGCTGCTCGGCGGTGCGCTGCTGGAGCTCACGAGCCACTATCTCCGCCGACTTGCCGCCGATCCGCTTGCCGAGCCCCCAGGTGGCCCGGCCCGCTATGCCGAGCGGCAGCGCGGCCAGCTTGACGGTACGGGTGACCGCCTTCCGGGGAAGATCAGACACGAGCCCCTCCAATTCCCAGACAGCTGAGCCGTAAGCGGCCTTCGGGGGAGTCCCCCGAGGGCCTTCCCGGCCAAGGGCATCCTGTCATGACGCTCTGCGCCCACCCCGTCCGAGTCTCCTGCCCGGACCCGGCGGGAATCCACCGGTCGGCAGACGCCGGCCGCACCCATGGGACAGCATGGTGGTGGAGCGGACCGCGTAATGCCGGTGGAAGGGCTGGGGGATGGCGGGGCGGGGACCTTCGAGGCAGGAACTGATCCGGCGACGCCGATCCGTCGGCTTCATCGGCAGACAAGGTGAGGTCAGCGCCTTCCGGGACGCCCTCAGGCAGCCCCCGGAGGATGCGGCGCAGTTCCTCTTCCACATCCGCGGTCCCGGCGGCGTCGGCAAGTCGACCCTGGTACGGCACCTGGAGACCATCGCCCGCGAGGGCGGGGCGGTCACCGCGTACGTGGACGAGTCGGTCGCGGACGTCATCGAGACGATGGAGGCTGTCAGCGCCCAGTTCGCCCAGCGCGGCCTGGCCATGAAGGGCTTCGACAAGCTGCTGGCCACCTACCGCCAGCGCCGGCACGAGGCCGACGCCGGAGTCCTCGCGGCGGTCACCGGGCCCGACCCGGTGACCGGAGGCGTCCCGTCTCCGTCCCCCTCCAGCATGATCGCCTCGCAACTCGGCCTCGCCGGGCTCGGCATGATCCCGGGCGTCGGCGCGCTCACCGGCGTGGTCGACCCGAACCAGGTCGCTGCCGGCGCGGACCGGGTCAAGGCCCTCCTCAGCACCAGGCTGCGCAACCACGGCGACGTCGAGCTGGTCCTCTCCCCACTGGACACGCTGACCCCGGCGTTCCTCGAAGAGCTCGCCGAGGTGGCACGCAAACACCCGTGGATCGTGCTCTTCTTCGACACCTACGAGCGCACCGGCCCCATGCTGGACACCTGGCTCCGTGACGTGCTGGGCAGCGAACGCTACGGGGAGTTCCCCGCGAACGTGCTGGTCACCCTGGCCGGACAGTCGAAGCTGGCCGCCCGCACCTGGGAGGACTGGCACGACCTGGTCACCGACTGGCCGCTGGAGGTTTTCACCGACACCGAGGCACGGCTCCTCCTCACCGGAAAGGGAGTCACCGACGAGCGGGTCGTCGAGGTGATCCTGCGCCTGTCGGGCCGCCTTCCGGTCCTGGTCTCCACCCTGGCCGAGACGCAGCCGGGCACGGTGGAGGAGGTGGAGGAGATCGGGGACCCGAGCGGCACCGCAGTCGAGCGGTTCCTGAAGTGGGTGCCCGACCCCGCCCGCCGGGCCGCAGCCCTGGCCTGCGCGTTCCCGCAGGAGCTGGACGAGGACGTCTTCCGGGCCGCGGTCGAGGACGAAGCGGCCGAACTCTTCGGCTGGCTCCGGTCGATGCCCTTCGTCACCGACCGCTCGGGTCACTGCCGCTATCACGAGGTGGTCCGCGGCGCGATGCTGCGCCTGCAGCGCAGGCAGTCCCCGATCCGGTGGGAGCAGCTCCACACCCGGCTGGCCGATGCCTTCCGGCGGCGCCGCGAGCACCTGGAGGAGGCGGCCGCCCCGTCCGAAGGGTGGTGGTCGGACGAGACCTGGCGCGGCCACCGCCTGGAGGAGGCCTACCACCGCCTCTGCGCCGACCCCCGCACCGCCCTCCCGGCCGTGCTCCGGGACCTGGTCGGCGCCTATGACCACGGCATCACCACCCTCCACCGCTGGACCGCAGCCCTGGCCGCAGCGGCCCGAGACACGGACTCCGCCGAGGTGACCCGGTGGTCCGAAGAACTCCGGTCGAACCTCGACCAGCCAGCCCCGGGCATCGCCGCCCTGACCCTGCTCCTGACCCGGGCGGCTCTCGACACCGACGCCAGGGCCGCGGCCCTGACCCTCCGCGGCCGGGACCACCGCGAGGCCGAGCAATACCCGCAGGCCCTGGCCGACTACACCCATGCCCTCGCCCTGAACCCCCAGGCCGAGCGCACCTACTTCGGCCGGGCGTGGACCCACGCGCTCACACGGAGCGACGACGAGGCCATCGCGGACTACACCCGGGTCATAGAACTCGATCCAGGCCAGTTCTCCAGCCTGGTCGGCCGCGCGCTCTCGTACCGCTCGTCCGGGAGGTACGAGGAGGCCCTGGCCGACCTCGACCGTGCGATGGCGATCGTCCCAGACGATCAGTGGGCGATCACGAGCCGCGGCGTCACCTATCACGGGATGGCCCGTTACGAGGAAGCTCTGGCCGACTTCACGCGCGCCCTCGCGGTCCAACCTGCAAACGGGGCCCAGACCTTGGTGAATCGAGCTCACACCTTCGAGGTGTTGGGGCGCTACGAGGAGGCGCTCGACGACTTCAGACGTGCCATCGAGCTCTCGCCGGACTATGACTGGGCCTTCACGAGCCGCGCTTTCACCCTTCGTAATCTGGGGCGGAACGAGGAGGCCTTGGCAGACTTCACGCGGGCGGCCGAGCTGAGTCCTGGCTACGCCCCAGCGGTAGTCGGCAGAGCCGATACCCAGCGTGCGGCCGGGCGATACGAAGAGGCGTTGGTGGACTACACGCGAGCCATCGCGCTCAGCCTGGGTGGTGTTTGGGCTCTCGCCGGCCGCGGCGACACCTGCCTGTCGCTGGGCCGGCACGATGAGGCACTGGCCGACTTCGATCGCGCCATCGCACTCGAGCCGGACAATTCGTGGGCCTTGTTCCTGCGCGCCGGGACACGGATGAAGCTCGGCCACTTCGAGCGGGCTCTCGCCGACTGGGAGCATCTTCAGGGGATCAGCCACGAACACAGTTGGGCCATCAGGAGGGGAGGCGATTGCCGCCGCATGCTGGGCGAGTACGAGGAGGCCTTGGCTAACCACGATCGCGCGGTCGAGCTCCGTCCCGCCGACGCGTCCACGCTCACCGCGCGGGGTCTGACTCACCGTCTGCTCGGCCGCTATGGTGAGGCGTTCGCCGACCTCGCCCGCTCTCTCGAGCTCGACCCCGATGACGCTTGGACGCACTACGAGATGGCCGTTGTCAGGACCGCACTCCGATACCCGGACCGTGACCACCACCTGGCGCGCGTGATTGAACTGCGGAGCTCTCACGACGCCGGAGTGCAGGATGCTCTCGAAGCGGACAGCCTCCTGCTCGCCCACTGCCTGCGGCCCGACTGGGAGCAGGCCGAGCAGCGCCTCGCGGAGTTTCTGGAAGCTGCTCCGCTCCCGGGGCAACTGCACGCGCTGATCGTCAACCTCCGCAGTCTTTTCCTCGTGATCCCGTCGGCCGAGCCCCGCATCGAAGGGTTCTGCCAGATCCTCGAGGCGCGGCTCACGGTGCCTCCTCCCCCATAGCCCCCTCACGCCCCCACCCCCTGCCCCGCCGGGACACTGGCCGCCGCGCACGGGCAGTCGGGGTGTGGGTGGACGGGGGTGGACTGCCAGTCGAGGGCCGGGAGGGAGGCCTCCCAGCGGGTGGCGGTGGAGGCGGGGAGTTCGCCGTCGAGGAAGGACAGGGCGTGGGCCGCGGCCAGGCCGGCCACGGCGGTGGAGAGGCCCAGGTCGCAGGCGGCCGCGGTGCGGCGGCGGTGGGCCGAGCGCCACTGGACCAGCATGCGTGGCCAGGCCGGGTCCCGCTCGATCCGGTCGCGCTCCATACAGCCGGCGCACGCCGTGGCTCCGGGGAGGACCAGCGGTCCCACCAGGCCGGTGCCTTCCAGTACCCCCGCGTACAGGTGAGGGGTGCCGGTGGTGACCCAGTCGGCCGCCGTCTGCGGATCGGGAGCCCAGGACTGCAGCCCGTCCCGGGGTGCGACCACCACCAGGGCCATCCCCGGCTCCGGTCCCTCGCTCTCCCCGGCCCGCGGCCCGCGCCCGGGGGCCGCGTCGCGGACCGCCGTCCGCGCCGCCTCGGCGCGCAGCCGTCCCACGCTGCCGGGGCCCAGACCGCCCGGCGCCACGTCCGCCGGCTGCGCGCGGCCCCCGTCGAGCACCTCGACCCGGCCGATGCCCGCTCCCGCCAGGACCGAGGCGATCACCGCCCCCACCCGGCCGCTCCCGCGCACTTGAACCCGTATCACCCGGCGGGCGGCGACCCCTTGTAAGTCCCCGCCCGGCCGGGGACGCACCAAAGACAGCGACCCCAGGTCCGGGCCGAGCCGCTCCAGGGCCTCGGGGCGGTTCCGCACCGCCTGGGCGTGGGGGCCGCCCGCCGTGGCGTCGTCGAGCAGCCCGGCCGCCGCCAGCCTGCGCACCACCTCGTCGACCCGGCCGTCCGGGAGCCCCATCGTCTTGCCCTCCGACCGGAGCAGCTCCATGCCCCGCGTCCCGTCGATCAGGTCGAGGAGCGAGCCCGTCGCCGTGTCCACCGGTCCGAGCACCACCGCGTGGGCGGGCGTCACACCGAATTGCACCGTCTGCAGATCCCGCCAGGCCCGTGCCAGCGCCGGCTTCACCTTTGGATACATCGCGGTCCTCCCTCGATTCGCGGTTCGATTCACGCGCCGCATTCCCGTGAGTCCGCGTCGCTTTCCGCAAGATTGCCCGGCCGGCGAAAGGCCTGCGCAAGTTTGTCCACAGGTGAGGGGTATTAGGTATATGAAATGAATGGTTGGGATTCTTTGATCCGCCTCTGGCCCGCCCGCGGCCTGTCCGTGCCGCCGACTGCGCATCGGTTCGTGTTCGACTCCGAGCGGGGCGGGACTTCCGCCGTGGCGAGCGGGTACGGTCATGGCGTGTCCGCCGATCCACCGCAGCGCGCCGTCGAAGTCCGCCGGAGCGCACGCCGCCGAAGGACCGTATCCGCCTACCGCGAGGGTGATCGTACGGTCGTCCTCATCCCTGCCCGGATGTCCGAGGCCGAGGAACAGCGCTGGGTGGGCGTCATGCTCGACAAGCTGGCGGCGCAGGAGAGCAAGCGCACCCTCGGGGACGCGGAACTCGCCGAGCGCGCCGAGCGTTTGTCCGAGCAGTACTTCAGCGGCCGCGCCCGCCCCCGCACGGTCCGCTGGGTCACCAATCAGAACACCCGCTGGGGCTCCTGCACCCCGGCCGAAGGCAGCATCCGGCTCTCGCACCGCATCCAGGGGATGCCGGAGTACGTCGTCGACTACGTGCTGCTGCACGAGCTGGCGCACCTTCTCGTGCCCGGCCACGGCCCCAGCTTCTGGGAACTCCTGGAGGCATACCCGCGCACCGAGCGGGCGCGCGGGTACCTCGAAGGAGTCGTCGCCGCCGAACGCCTTCCGAAAGTCCCCGCCGCCCGCGAGGAATGATCCGCATTTGCCCGCTATATGCCCTGGATGTCACACCTCGTGATATGTACCGGGTCGGTACCGACTTGGCCGGATGTCCGAGGTTGCCGTTAGCCTGAGCGGCACGCATTCACAGTCGGGATGGGGGACGGTCTTACGTATGGCCAGGGAATTCCAACGCGGTCACAAGGCCAAAATCAGTGATCTGACGGCGGGCACGGACCTCTATGTGGGTGTCCAGATCGCCGGGCCAGGACTCGCCATCGACATCAGCTGCTTCGGCCTCGACGTCAACGAACAGCTCTCGGACGACCGCTACTTCGTCTTCTTCAACCAGCCGAAGTCGCCGGAGGAGTCCATCCAGCAGCTCGGCACGCAGGCCGGCGACACGGAATCCTTCCGGGTGACCCTGGACCGCATTCCGGCCAACATCCACAAGCTCTCCTTCGCCGCCTCGATCGACGGCGCCGGGCAGATGTCGCAGATCGGCCCCGGCTACATCCGCATCGTGGCGGGCGGCGAGGAAGTCGTCCGGTACTCCTTCTCGGGCTCGGAGTTCAGCACCGAGCGCGCGCTGATGATCGGCGACTTCTACCTCAAGGACGTCTGGCGCTTCGCCGCCGTCGGCCAGGGCTTCGACGGCGGGCTCGCCGCGCTGCTCCAGAACTTCGGCGGCGAGGTCGCCGAGGAGGAGCAGCCCGCACCGCAGGCGCAGGCCCCGGCCGCCGCGCCCGGCTTCGCCCCGCCCCCGCAGGCCGCCGCCCCGGCACCCTCCTTCGGCGCGCCCGCCCAGGCGCAGCCCCCGGCCCCGGCGCCCTCCTTCGGCGCTCCCGCGCAGGCCCCGCCCCAGGCCCCGGCGCCCGCCCAGGCTCCGGCCCCGGCACAGGTCCCGGCCCCCGCGCCGTACCAGCAGCCCGTCCACGCGGCCCCCACCATGGCCGCACCGATGGGCGCACCCCTGGCCCCGCCCGCCCCCGCGCCCTACGGGCAGGTTCCGCCGCCCGCCCCGGCCCCCGCGCCGTACGGGCAGCAGCCGCAGCCCTCGTACGGCCAGGTCCCCGGCCAGCAGCAGCCCCCGTACGGCCAGCAGCCCGGCTTCGGCCAGCAGCCCCAGGGCTACGGCCAGCCCGCGATGGCGGTGCCCGCCGCCGGCGCCGGACTCGCCGCCGCCCTCCAGCCGTACAAGGAAGCCCCCACGGGCGCCCGCTGGACCCCGCAGAACCAGCAGCTCATGCGCGTCGACCTGGCCATGGGCGGCCAGGCCGTCCTCGCCCGCCAGGGCAGCATGGTCCTCTACCAGGGCAAGGTCGACTTCAGCTACAAGGGCGCGGGCTTCGCCGGCCGCGTCGTCGGCAACGCCACCGGCCAGGAGATGCAGCTGATGCGCTGTGCCGGCCGCGGCCAGGTCTTCCTCGCGGAGGAAGGCGCCCACCTGCACGCCATCGAGCTCCAGGGCGACGCCATCTGCGTCTCCGCCGAGAACGTCCTCGCCTTCGACGAGTCGCTCCAGCACGAGGTCCGCCGCATCGAGGGCCACGGCATCCCGGGCGGCGCCCTGTTCACCATGCAGTTCCAGGGCACCGGCACGGTGATCGTCAAGACGCACGGCGTGCCCGTCGTCCTGCCCGTCACGCCGACCACCTTCGCGGACAGCAACGCCATAGTCGCGTGGTCGGCCGCCTCCCAGGTGATCATCTCCAGCCAGGTCCGGCTGCGCCGCAACGCCTACCCCGGCCACAGCGGGGAGACCGTGAACCTCCAGTTCCGCGGCGCCCCCGGCAACTTCATCGTCGTCCAGCCGTACGAGGTCTGAGGGAGCCCCACATGAATGCCATGAACGCTATGAACCAGCAGCTCGCGGGCTACGCCCCGACCCCCGTCACGGCCCGCATGGAGAACCACGGCCGCGCGATGCTCAAGGTCGCCATGCAGAGCGGCCAGGACCTCTTCGCGCGCACCGGATCGATGGTCGCCTACGAGGGCTTCGTGCAGTACGAGCCCAACCCGCCGGCCGTCCGCCAGATGGCCTCGCAGTGGCTCACCGGCGAAGGCGCCCCGCTGATGAAGGCCTCCGGCGACGGCCTGCTCTACCTCGCCGACTACGGCGCGGACGTCGTCGTCATCAACCTCAACAACGACTCGCTCTCCGTCAACGGCACCAACCTGCTCGCCTTCGACGCCCACCTCCAGTGGGGCGTCGAGCGGGTCAAGGGCATGGCCAAGTTCGCCGGCCAGGGCCTGTTCAACGTGTCGGTCGCCGGTACCGGCTGGGTCGCGATCACCTCGCGCGGCACGCCGATCGTGGTCGACTGCGGGCGCGGCGACGACGAGACGTACGTCGACCCCGACGCGCTCGTCGCCTGGTCCCCGAACCTCAAGGTCAAGGGCAAGCGCAGCTTCAAGGCCTCGTCCATGCTCGGCCGGGGCAGCGGGGAGGCCTACCAGATGGCCTTCTCCGGCCAGGGCATCGTCGTCGTACAGCCCAGCGAGGACAGCACCGACCGGCTCCGGGCCCGGGGCTGAGGGGGAGAAGACACACCATGCAGAGCTCACTTTTCGCCCACGCAGAGGCGCAGTCCCAGGAGCGGTACGCCGTCCAGAACCCGCAGCTGCTGCGGGTCTCGCTGAGCGGCTCCGACGACGTCCTCGCCCGCAAGGGCGCGATGGTCGCCTACCAGGGGATCATCGACTTCGACGGCGAGTACCAGAGCACCACCCAGCGCGATGCCCGCGCCCGCACCGGTGAGGGCCTCGACCTGATGCGCTGCTCCGGGCAGGGCACGGTCTACCTCGCCAACCTGGCGCAGTACGTCCACGTCGTGGACGTGGACCAGGAAGGCCTCACCGTCGACAGCAGCTACGTGCTGGCCCTGGACTCCACCCTGCACACCGAGGCCATCGCGGTGGACAGCCAGTACGGGATCTCCGGCTCCGGCAAGTACCAGCTCAACATCACCGGCCGCGGCAAGGTCGCGCTGATGACCTCCGGGCAGCCGCTGATGCTGCAGGTCACGCCCGACAAGTACGTCAACGCCGACGCGGACGCCATCGTCGCCTGGTCCACCTCGCTGCGCGTGCAGATGCAGGCCCAGACGCACTCCACCGGCGTCTGGCGGCGGCGCGGCAACACCGGCGAGGGCTGGGAGCTGAGCTTCCTCGGCACCGGTTTCGCCCTGGTCCAGCCGAGCGAGGCGCTCCCGCCGCAGAACGCACAGATCGGGCAGGGCGCGGCCGCGCAGTTCGGCATGGGCCAGCAGGGCGCCCACGCGCAGAACCAGAACAACGCCTGGAACTAGCCGGACGGCGTACGCGACGGGGGGCGGGCCGCATCAGGCCCGCCCCCCGTCGCGCGTCCAGCCCGGTCAGAGCCGCGCCAGCGTCGCCTCCAGCAGCCGCACCACGGAGGTGTCGGCCACCTCCGCCACCTGGGCGTACGGGAACCAGCGCAGGTCCAGCGACTCGTCGCTGATCGCTTCGAGGGCCCCGGCGGGCGCCAGCACCGCGTACTGCACGTCCAGGTGCCAGTTGCACGGAGCCGGGATCGGGTGCCGGTCCAGGCGCACCGGGCCGCCGGGCAGCAGGGTCAGCCCGTCGGTGATGCCGGACTCCTCGCGGGCCTCGCGCAGGGCCGCGTCGGCGAGGGTGGCGTCACCCGGCTCGCAGTGCCCGCCCATCTGGAGCCACATGCCCAGCTTCTTGTGCAGGGTCAGCAGGACGCGCTCCCGCTCCGGGTCGATCACCAGCGCGCTGCCGGTGATGTGGCCCGCCCGGCAGGGCTTGTAGACCCCGTCGGGATGCGCCGCGAGGTGCTCCAGGTAGACGTCGCGCAGTTCGGGCTGGTCCTCGTAGCCCTTGAGGACCAGGACCGCGTCTTCGTGCAGGGTCACTTCTTGTCGTCGCCGTCCTGCTCGCGCTTCTGGGCGGCCTCGCCCAGCATCTTGTCGATCTCGGAGAAGTCCAGCTGCTCGCGGTGCACGAACCCGTCCGGGTCGTCCAGGTCGGAAGCGGTCGGCAGCATGTCCGGGTGCTCCCACAGCCCGTCGCGCCCGTCCACGCCGCGCGCGTCGGTGAGCGAGGCCCACAGCCGCGAGGCGTCGCGCAGCCGGCGCGGCCGCAGCTCCAGCCCGATCAGCGTCGCGAAGGTCTGCTCCGCCGGGCCGCCGGAGGCGCGCCGCCGGCGCATGGTCTCGCGCATGGCGTCGGCCGAGGTCAGACGGGGCTTGGCCGCCTCGTGCACGACCGCGTCGACCCAGCCCTCGACCAGCGCGAGCGCCGTCTCCAGACGGGCCAGCGCGGCCTTCTGCTCGGGGGTGTCCTGCGGCTGGAACATGCCGCCCTGGAGGGCTTCCTGCAACTGCTCCGGGTTCGACGGGTCGAGCTGGCCGACCACGTCCTCCAGCTTCGAGGTGTCGACCTTGATGCCCCGCGCATACCCCTCGACCGCGCCGAAGAGGTGCGAGCGCAGCCACGGCACGTGCGCGAAGAGCCGCGCGTGGGCGGCCTCGCGCAGGGCCAGGTACAGCCGGACCTCGTCGGAGGAGACGCCCAGGTCCTTGCCGAAGCTCTCGATGTTCAGCGGCAGCAGCGCCGCCTTGCCGGCCGGGCCCAGCGGGAGCCCGACGTCGGTCGAGCCCACGACCTCGCCCGCGAGGGTGCCCACGGCCTGGCCGATCTGCTGGCCGAACATGGCACCGCCCATGGAGCGCATCATGCCGAGGAGCGGGCCCGCCATGGCCTGCATCTCCTCGGGCAGGACACTGCCCATGGCCGCACCGACGCGCTCGGCGACCGGGTCCACGAGCTCCTTCCACACCGGCAGGGTCGCCTCGACCCACTCGGCGCGGCTCCACGCCACGGCGGTGGCGGCGCCCGACGGCAGGGAGGTGACGTCGTCGAGCCAGTGGTCGGCGAGGCGCATGGCCTCCTCCACCGCCGACTTCTCGGCGACGCCCACACTGGCGTCCTTGACTCCGTCCGCGGTGCCCTGGGCCACGGTCTGGCGGGCGATGTCCTTGGCCATGTCCCAGTTGACCGGGCCGCCCTCGTAGCTCAGCATCTGGCCGAGCTGCTGGAAGGCGGCGCCGAGGTCGTTCGGGTTCATGGAACCGAACATCGCGGCGAAGGGGTTGTCGGCGTCGCCGGGACCGCCGGGGCCGCCGGGCAGGCCCGTGCCGAACCCGAACGGATTCGGGCCGCTCTGACCGCCCTGGTTGCCCTTCTTCTTGCCCTCGTCGCCGTTGTCCGGCTCCTCGGGCGGAAGGCCGAATCCGAATGGGGTGTCGCTCACGGGTTTCCTCGGCTCGTAGGGCCGCCGGCGGGAGCCGGCGGGCAATGGATCGACAACACCACCCAGCGTAGACACCAGACCCGCTTCCGGGCTCGGTGCTCCGCTGACTCCTGGGCTGCGGCAGGATGGACATCAACTGGTGGGTGCGCGTCACGGCGCGTCCCTACTGAAGACAACCGCTGGAGACGCCTGGTGAGTTCCCCAGATCCGCACGCTTTGGACGAGCAGGGCCCCGAAGACCGCCCTGAGCACGGCGAGGACGCCCAGGGCGTTCGCCGGACGCGAAACCCGGGCGGTTCCGCGCGCCGAGGCCCGGTGATCGCCGTGACCGGCGCCGCCTCGGGGGTCGGGGCGGCCCTGGTGACCAGGCTGGCCGCGTCCGAGGAGGTCAAGCGGGTCGTCGCGATCGACGAGCGGCGCGGGGACTGCACCGAGGCGCAGTGGCACCTCCTGGACGTACGGGACCCCGCGATCGCGGAGAAACTGCGCGGCGCGGACGTCGTGGTGCACCTCGCGCTGGACCTCGACCTGGAGACCGACCCGGCGGCCCGTACGGCCTACAATGTGCGGGGGACCCAGACCGTGCTCACCGCCGCCGCGGCGGCCGGAGTGCACCGGGTCGTGCTCTGCACCTCGGCCATGGTCTACGGGGCCCTGCCGGACAACGACATCCCGCTCTCGGAGGACGCCGAGCTGCGCGCCACCGCCGAGGCGACCGGCGTCGGCGACCTGCTGGAGATCGAGCGGCTGGGCCGCCGGGCGCCGCGCGCGCACCCCGGCCTGAACGTCACCGTGGTCCGCCCGGCGGTACTGGTCGGCGGCACGGACACCGCGCTGACCCGCTACTTCGAGTCCCCGCGCCTGCTGGTGGTGGCGGGCTCCCGCCCGACCTGGCAGTTCTGCCACGTCGAGGACCTGGTCAGCGCGCTGGAGTACGCGGCCCTGGAGAAGGTCGAGGGAGAGCTGGCGGTCGGCTGCGAGGGCTGGCTGGAGCAGGAGGAGGTCGAGGAGCTGAGCGGGATCCGCCGCATGGAGCTCCCGTCGGCCGTGGCCCTGGGCGCGGCGGCCCGGCTGCACCGGATCGGCCTCACCCCGTCCCCGGCCGGGGACCTCGCGTACACGATGCACCCGTGGGTGGTCAGCGTCAGCCGGCTGCACGCGGCGGGGTGGCGCCCGCGCTGGACCAACGAGGAAGTGCTCGCGGAGCTGCTCCAGGAGGTCGCGGGGCGGCACACCGTGGCGGGGCGGCGGCTGGGGCGCAAGGACGCCACGGCTGCCGGTGCCGCGGGGGCGACGGTCGCGCTGCTGGGTGCTGCCGCCGCGATCCGCGCAGCCCGCCGGCGCCGGGGCATCTGACCCCGGGCGGGGTCGGGGCGCGGCCCCCGGTGCGGCGCCGTCGCCGGGGGCGCCGCCCCCGGACCCCCGCGCCTCAAACGCCGGCGGGGCTGGATGTGGCCGGGGGTCGGCCTGCCCGTGCGGGCCGACGGGTGTGAAAGGTCGTGCCGCGACCAGGGGGTTTCTGTAGGAGGCTCCCAAGGGGGGCGGTGGGGACCTGGTGAAACTGCTATTCCGCCGGGTCGGCGGCTAGGGCACGATGGAAGGTATGGCACCGCACTTCGACCACCCCGGCGAGCACGCCGCTCCGGACCCGATCCGGCTGCTCGAAATCCGTGAGACCCCGCTCTCGATCGACGAGGTCTTCCAGGCCGTCGGCGACGATGCGGCGGGCGGCACGACGCTGTTCGTCGGCACGGTGCGCGACCACGACAGCGGGGCGGACGTCGACCAGCTCGGCTACTCCTGCCACCCCTCGGCCGAGGCGGAGATGCGCCGCGTCGCCGAGCGCGTCGTGGAGAAGTACCCGGTCCGCGCTCTCGCCGCCGTCCACCGCATCGGCGACCTGGCCGTCGGCGACCTCGCGGTGATCGTCGCCGTGTCCTGCCCGCACCGCGGCGAGGCCTTCGAGGCCGCCCGGATGCTGATCGACGACCTCAAGCACGAGGTCCCGATCTGGAAGCACCAGACCTTCGCGGACGGCACGGAGGAGTGGGTCGGCGCCTGCTGAGGCAGGGTCGGCCGGAGTGGTCCGCGGCCCGCGAAGGGGCCGTGAAGGGGGCCGTGAAGGACGGTCCGGGCCTTCGGATTGCCCCGTTCGGACGCGCAACACGCCCTCGATTTGCGTAACCCCCTCCCGGGCAGCAGCGTTGAAGCCACCAACAACACGTACTTCGGGGTAGGGAGACACGCCCATGGCGTCTTTGGCGTGGTTGCTGATTCCGCTGTTCGCCGCGATCGGAGCGGCGATATGGGGCAGCTGGGCGGCACGCGACCGTACAGCCGGTGACATATCCGAGCTCGCGGGCTACGCGCGGTTCCGCGAGGCCATGGGCCAGAGCGAACCGGACGCGCACCGCAAGAAGGACACGGTCGACTCCGTCTGACGCGGCTCCGGGCCCCCGTACGGACCGGCCCCGGGGGCCGCTCGTCAGGGCCGTCACGTACTGTCGATCCATGCCACGCCGCACTGCGACGATGCTCGCCTCCACCCTCATGCTCTTCGCGCTGCTCTGCGCGGGAGTGTTCATGAAGGCCCCGTACTCCGAGATGAGCCCGGGCCCGACCGTGAACACGCTCGGGGACTCGCACGGCGAGCCGGTCCTGAACATCTCGGGGCGCAAGACGTACCCGACGACCGGGCACCTGAACATGACGACGGTGCGCGTCACCGGCGCGGACTACGACATGAACCTGCTGGAAGCCGTGTACGGCTGGGCCGCGGGCGACAACATCGTCGTGCCGCACGAGAACCTGTACCCGGACGGCAAGACGGAGCAGGAGTCCACGCAGGAGAACGCCGAGGAGTTCAGCCAGTCGCAGGAGAGCGCCAAGGTGGCGGCCCTCAAGCAGCTCGGCATTCCGGTGGCCGCCCGCGTGATCGTCGCCTCCGTGGTCAAGGGCAGCCCCTCCGAGGGCAAGCTGCACGCCGGGGACGTCATCAAGGCCGTGGACGGGACCCCGGTCAAGGCTCCCGAGGACGTGGCGAAGCTGGTCACGAAGCACAAGCCGGGCGAGCCGGTCGAGTTCACCATCGTGCCCGCCCCCCAGGCCGCCGAGGCCGAGAAGGCGCACCGCGAGCCCACCGGCACGACGAAGGTCACGATCATCGCGGGCAAGGCGGAGGGCGACGGTCACGCGATCGTCGGCATCCGGGCCGGCACCGACCACACCTTCCCGTTCACCATCGACATCAAGCTCGCCGACGTCGGCGGTCCCAGCGCCGGCCTGATGTTCGCGCTCGGCATCGTCGACAAGCTCAACCCGGAGAACCTGACCGGCGGCAAGTTCATCGCCGGCACCGGCACCATCGACGACGCGGGCAAGGTCGGCCCGATCGGCGGCATCCAGATGAAGACCATCGGTGCCCGCCAGGCCGGCGCCCAGTACTTCCTGACGCCCGCCGAGAACTGCGCCTCCGCCGCGAGCGACGTGCCCGACGGGCTGACGCTGGTGAAGGTCTCCACCATCGACGACGCCGTGAAGGCGCTGGAGAAGATCAGCAAGGGGGACACGGCCGGGCTGACGCAGTGCAGCGCCAAGCCCTGACCGCTTCCCCGTCACCGGCAGAGACGACCTAGTCGAGGAAGGTCGCGGCCAGCGCCTCGGCGAGCCCCGGCACCAGCGTCGCGCCGGTCAGCACCTCGTTCGCCGAGTCCTTGTCCCGCAGCCGTACGGCCGACTCGCGCGAGCCGTTGCGCAGGACGCCCACGGTCAGCCGTACCTCCTGCCGGTCCGGGTGGGAGGCGACCCACTTGGCCAGCTGCTTGTCGCTGAGCCCCTCCGGTACGGAGGACTCCGCCGACGGCGGCAGCATCAACCGCTCCACCGTCAGTGCGCAGCCGAGGATCGACGGGGGCCAGGCGATGGTTCCCAGGAACTTGTCCAGCGGGGTCCCGGCCGGCACCTCGTCCTGCTCGATCGGGGTGAGCTGGTTCTTGCCCGTGTCGTCCTGGTCGAGGCCGAGCTGACGGGCGACGCCCGGCGCCTCCTTGCGCAGCTTGGCCGTGTCGACCAGAGCGAAGAGCCGGGCGGGCTTGTCCCAGCCGAGGGTGGAGGCGTACTCGTCGATTTCGAGGACGGCACGGGTCAGCGGGCTTGCCGCCATAGGGGTGCCGGGGGACGGCGAAAGGTTGGACATGGGCAACATCCTGCCTCCTTTCCCCCGGATACCGGGAACTGACTAAAGCCTCAGTAAGTTGCATGAGTGGGCTCTACGATCGGGGGCCCATGCTTTGAAAAATCTCAGCATCACTTACACACAGCGACTTTCGAGGTGCGCACCTTGGCTTTCCAGATGCCGGACCGCGGCGGAGGCCCCTCCGGGCCACGGATGAGAGTCGGCCGCCCGTCCCGGCGCGCCCGGACTCTTCTGATGACCTTGGGCGTGCTGGCCGTCCTGGCCATGGCGTTCATCATGTTCGCCGGCTTCTGGACGGACTGGCTCTGGTTCCGCTCCGTCAACTACTCCACCGTCTTCACCACCACCCTGTGGACCAAGGTCGGCCTCTTCGCCGTCTTCGGCCTCCTCATGGCCGGTGCCGTCGGGCTGAACATCTGGCTGGCCCACCGGCTGCGGCCGCCGCTCAGCGCGATGTCGATGGAGCAGCAGAGCCTCGACCGCTACCGGATGACCGTCGCGCCGTACCGCAAGTGGCTGCTGCTCGGCATCTCCGCACTGGTCGGCCTGATCGCGGGCGCCTCGGCGGCGGGCCGGTGGAAGACCTGGCTGATGTACGTGAACGGGGTGCCCTTCGGCACGAAGGACCCCCAGTTCAACCTGGACGTGTCGTTCTACACCTTCGACCTGCCCTGGTACCGCTTCCTGCTCGGCTTCGGCTTCGCCGCCGTCGTGCTCTCGGTGATCGCCGCCGCCGTCGTGCACTACCTGTACGGCGGACTGCGGGTCACCAGCCCGGGTGCGCGGGCCACCGCCGCGGCGACCGGCCACCTGTCGGTGCTGCTCGGCCTCTTCGTCACGCTCAAGGCGGTCGCGTACTTCTTCGACCGGTACGGCCTCGCCGTGAAGTCCAGTGACTTCAAGGCCGCGGACAACTGGACCGGCCTGCGCTACGTCGACGCCAACGCCTACCTGCCGGCCAAGACGATCCTCGTCGCCATCGCCGCGATCTGCGCGCTGCTGTTCTTCGCGACGCTGTGGCGCCGCACCTGGCAGCTCCCGGTCATCGGCTTCGGCCTGATGGTGCTCTCGGCGATCCTGATCGGCGGGCTGTACCCGGCGATCGTGCAGAAGTTCCAGGTCCAGCCGAACGAGCAGGCCAAGGAATCCCCGTACGTCCAGAAGAACATCAAGGCGACGCGCGACGCCTACGGGGTCTCCGACGCCTCGGTCACGGACTACCCGGGCCTGCCGGACCCCAAGGCGGACAAGAAGAAGCTCCGCCAGGACGCCAACACCACGGCGAGCATCCGTCTGCTCGACCCGAACATCGTGTCCCCGGCCTTCCAGCAGCTCCAGCAGAACAAGGGCTACTACGGTTTCCCGGCCACGCTGGCGGTCGACCGGTACAAGGGCCAGGACACGGTCATCGGGCTCCGTGAGATCAACCTCGCGGGCATCCCGAAGAACAACTGGATCAACGACCACTTCCGTTACACCCACGGATACGGCGTGGTCGCGGCCAAGGGCACCGAGGTGACCGGCAACGGGGAGCCGGTGTTCACCGAGTCGGGCCTGCCGGCGAAGGGCGACCTCGGGACGTACGAGCAGCGGATCTACTACGGCGAGCAGACGAAGCAGTACTCGATCGTCGGCGGACCGCAGAAGGAGCTCGACTACGCCAACGACGAGGGCGAGAAGGAGACCACCTACCAGGGCGACAGCGGGGTGAGCCTGGGCAACCCGGTCAACCGCGCGGCGTACGCCCTGGCCTTCAGCGAGCCTCAGATCCTCTACTCCGGCGCCATCGACGACAAGTCGAAGATCCTCTACAACCGCACGCCCAAGGCGCGCGTCGAGGCGGTCGCCCCGTGGCTGACGATCGACGGAGCCGTCTACCCGGCGGTGATCGACGGCCGGGTCCAGTGGATCGTGGACGCCTACACCACCACCAACGGCTACCCCTACGCGTCCCGCACCCAGCTCGGGGACACGACGGCGGACTCGCTGACCAACTCCCAGCGCGCCGTGGTCGCGCAGGAGAACCAGGTCAACTACATCCGGAACTCGGTGAAGGCCACCGTCGACGCCTACGACGGCACGGTGAAGCTGTACCAGTGGGACACAAAGGACCCGGTCCTCAAGACGTGGATGAAGGCCTTCCCCGGCACGGTGAAGGACAAGAAGGAGATCTCGCCGACCCTGATGGAGCACCTGCGCTACCCGCAGGACCTCTTCAAGGTCCAGCGTGAGCTGCTGACCCGCTACCACGTCACGGACCCGCAGACCTTCCTCAGCGGCAGCGAGGTCTGGGCGGTGCCGGACGACCCGACCACCAAGGCGGGGACGGCGGTCCCGCCGTACTACCTCTCCATGAAGATGCCGGGCCAGAAGGATCCCAACCAGGCCTTCTCGCTCACCACGACGCTCACGCCGAACGGCAGGGACAACCTGAGCGCCTTCATGGCGGTCAACGCCGATCCCACCACCTCGGACTACGGCAAGATCCAGTTGCTGAAGCTGCCCACCCAGAACCCGGTGGACGGCCCGAAGCTCGTCCAGGCGAGATTCAACTCCAAGCCGGAGATCGCCCAGGAGATCAACATCCTGAGCCGGGGCGATTCCCAGGTGGAGTACGGCAACCTGCTCACGGTCCCGCTCGACAAGGGAATGCTCTACGTCGAGCCGGTGTACGTGCGCGGTGGCGGCCTCAAGTACCCGCTGCTGAAGAAGGTCCTGGTGACCTACGGGGACCAGACGGCCTTCGAGGACACGCTGGAGAAGGCGCTGAACGTGGTGTTCGGGGCCGAGTCGGCGACCACCCCGCCAGGCGACGGGACAACGACCCCGCCGGGCGACGGGACCACCACCCCGCCGCCGGCCAGCCAGGACCCGACGGTCAAGGCGGCCCTCGCGGACGCGCAGAAGGCGGTCGACGACGCCGACAAGGCGCTCAAGGCCGGCGACTGGACGGCGTACGGAAAGGCCCAGAGTGATCTGCAGGCCGCCCTGAAGCGGGCGATCGAGGCCGAGGCGAAGGTGGCGGCGCCCGCGCCCACCCCGACGCCCAGCGGATAGGCGGTAATGGTTCCACCCCGCGTCGTGCTACTGTTGGTTTACCGACGCGGGGTGGAGCAGCTCGGTAGCTCGCTGGGCTCATAACCCAGAGGTCGCAGGTTCAAATCCTGTCCCCGCTACTGAAGACGAAGGCCCGGATCCGATGGATCCGGGCCTTCGTCATGCCCAATCGAGTTTTTCGCCGACGCGGGGTCACTGGGGTGGGTGAGTTGAGGTGTGAGCGTGTTTGACTTGTCTCTCTGTGGGCATGTCGACAAAACGCTGTAGTGACCTCACTGACTGCGACATACCAGGTGTACGCGGGTAGCAGGTGATGCGACGATGGGATTTATGGGGGACAGGTCAACTCTGCTGGAGACAGGGCGGTTTGTGAGGGCGGACTCCGAATCGGATGCGGAGGCCGATGGGGCGGCTCAGGCCGTTGACGTGCGGACCGCGATGACCACGCGGCCGGTACGGACCACGGCCGCGGCGCCGACCACGCCGGACGTGTCGGTCGTGTCAGTCGATGCGTTGTTCGACGACGCGGTCTTCGGGCTGACCGACGCGGCCGGCGACGCCGCGCTGGAGGCCCGGCACCGGGTCGCCGCCGACAAGGGGGACCCGGGCGCGATGAGCGTACTCGGGGCGCTCCTGCTGCGCCGCGGCGACCTCGCGGGAGCCGAGCCGTACCTGCGCGGGGCGACCGGGGAGGGCGACCGTGCGGCCGCCAACAACCTGGGCGTACTGCTGCACCAGCGCGGCTACCCCGAGGAGGCCGCCGGCTGGTGGCGCGTGGCGGCCGTGGCCGGATCCGCTCCCGCCGCGCACGCCCTGGGCCGCTATTACCGCGAGCGGGGCGACGAGCCCGCCGCCGAGTACTGGATGCGCCAGGCGGCGGAATCCGGCCATGCCCTGGGGGCCTACGGCCTCGCAGACCTGCTGGAGCACCGCGGGGACAAGGGCGTCGAGCGGTGGTTCCGTGCTGCCGCCGAGCAGGGGCACCGCGAGGCCGCGTACCGGCTGGCCCGGCACCTGCGCAAGGGTGACCCGGCCGAGGCCGAGCAGTGGTACCGGCAGGCCGCCGCACGCGGGCACCGCCGCGCCGGGCTGCACCTGGGCGCGCTCCTGGAGGCGCGCGGGGAGCTGAAGGAGGCCGGCCGCTGGTACCTGACCTCCGCCAAGCAGGGCGAGCCGCGGGCGGCGTGCGCGCTCGGCTTCCTGCTGCGCGACGCCGGCGACGAGGAGAACGCGGCCACCTGGTGGCTGCGGGCCGCCCAGGACGGCGACGGCAACGCGGCGAACGCGCTGGGCGCACTGCACGCTGCGCGCGGCGAGACCCAGACGGCGGAGAAGTGGTACCGGGCCGCGATGGACGCGGGTGACCAGAACGGGGCGTACAACCTCGCGCTGCTCTGCGCCGCCCAGGAGCGGACCGGGCCGGCCGAGCAGTGGTACCGGCGCGCGGCGTACGCGGGACACCGCGAGGCGGCCAACGCGCTGGCCATCCTGCTGCTGCAGGGCGGTGACGCGGAGGGCGCGGAGCCCTGGTTCTCGAAGGCTGCGGAGGCGGGGAGCGTGGACGCCGCCTTCAACCTCGGGATCCTCTTCGCCAGCCGCGACGAGGACCGCACAGCCCTGAAGTGGTACGAGCGGGCGGCATCGGCGGGACACACCGACGCGGCCCTCCAGGTCGGCATCGCGCTGGTCCGCGACGGCGAGGAGCGGGCGGCGGAACGCCACCTGCGGTGCGCGGCCGGCGGCGGGAGCGCGGAGGCCGCCTTCCGGCTGGCCGCGCTGCTGGAGTCGCTGGCGCCGCCGCCGGAGCCGGTGGCCCTGGGCGAGTCGGTGGGCGGAGCCGCGCGCACCGAGAGCGAGGAGTGGTACGAGCGGGCCGCGGAGCTGGGGCACCGGCGTGCGCAGGTCCGGGTCGGCATGCTGGCCGCCGCGCGGGGCGAGCTCGCGGCCGCCGCGCGGTGGTACCGGGAGGCGGCGGAGGCCGGCTCCCGCAACGGCGCCTTCAACCTGGGTCTGCTGCTGGCGCGCGAGGGCAACGAGCCCGAGGCGGCGCTGTGGTGGACCCGGGCGGCGGTGGCCGGACACGGGCGGGCGGCGCTGCGGCTGGGCCTGCTCGCGGCCCGGCAGGGGGACCTCACGGAGGGGCAGAAGTGGTGCGTTCGGGCCATGGAGCTGGGCCCGGCCGAGGTCTCGGAGCGGGCCGGCCGGCTGCGCGAGGCCCTGGCCGAGGAGCTGTCCGCGTAGGGCCCGCCAACTGATTTGCATCTGCCGTGCCCGTTCACGTAAAGTCAGGTTTACCGACGCGGGGTGGAGCAGCTCGGTAGCTCGCTGGGCTCATAACCCAGAGGTCGCAGGTTCAAATCCTGTCCCCGCTACTGAAGGCTCGAAGGCCCGGATCCTCTGGATCCGGGCCTTCGGTCGTTTCTGGATGCAATGCGCAAGAAGGAGGGCCGGGGCTCACTGAGCCCCGGCCCTCCTTCTTGCTCTCGTCCTCAGGCCCCGGCGCAGTTCGGGCACACCCCGCGGTACGTGACCTCGACCGCCGACACCACGAAGCCGAAACGCTCCGTGTCCGGCAGGTCGGCCAGCGGGTTGCCCGCCGGGTGGACGTCGCGGATCGCGCCGCACTGTGCGCACACCAGGTGCTGGTGGGGGCGGTGGGCGTTCGGGTCGTACCGCTTGGCGCGCCGGTCCGTGGAGACTTCCAGCACCTCGCCCAGGGTGACGAGCTCGCCCAGGGTGTTGTAGACGGTCGCGCGGGAGATCTCCGGCAGCCTGTCCACGGCGCGCGCGTGCACCTCGTCGGCCGTCAGGTGAACGTGGTCACCGTCGAGCACCTCGGCCACGACGCGCCGCTGTGCGGTCATGCGCCATCCGCGTCCGCGAAGTCGTTCCAGCAGGTCACTCATGCACGCCAGCCTAACAGCGAGGGGATTCGGTGTAACTCCCGAATGCGTGTCGACTTGGATCCTGACTTGACTTAGACAAAGTCCATCGTAGGATCGATTACGTTAGGGCGCAGGACAGGTTTGCAGCAAATTTACGCAGGAGGCGCACGTGACGCAGGGACCGCTCACCACGGAGGCCGGAGCTCCGGTCGCCGACAACCAGAACAGCGAGACCGCCGGCATTGGCGGACCCGTTCTGGTGCAGGACCAGCTGCTGCTGGAGAAGCTCGCGCACTTCAACCGCGAGCGCATCCCGGAGCGCGTGGTGCACGCCCGTGGCGCCGGTGCGTACGGCACGTTCACGCTGACCCGTGACGTCTCGCAGTGGACCCGTGCGAAGTTCCTGTCCGAGGTCGGCAAGGAGACCGAGACCTTCCTGCGCTTCTCTACCGTCGCGGGCAACCTCGGCAGCGCCGACGCGGTCCGTGACCCCCGCGGCTGGGCGCTGAAGTTCTACACCGAAGAGGGCAACTACGACCTCGTCGGCAACAACACCCCGGTGTTCTTCATCAAGGACGCCATCAAGTTCCCCGACTTCATCCACACCCAGAAGCGCGACCCGTACACGGGCTCGCAGGAGGCGGACAACGTCTGGGACTTCTGGGGTCTGTCGCCCGAGTCCACCCACCAGGTGACCTGGCTGTTCGGTGACCGCGGCATCCCGGCGACCTACCGCCACATGAACGGCTACGGCTCGCACACGTTCCAGTGGAACAACGAGGCCGGCGAGGTCTTCTGGGTCAAGTACCACTTCAAGACCGACCAGGGCATCAAGAACCTCACCCAGGCCGAGGCCAACCAGCTCGCCGGTGAGGACCCCGACTCGCACCAGCGCGACCTGCGCGAGTCCATCGAGCGCGGCGAGTTCCCGTCCTGGACCGTGCAGGTCCAGATCATGCCGGCGGCCGAGGCGGCCGAGTACCGCTTCAACCCGTTCGACCTCACCAAGGTGTGGCCGCACGAGGACTACCCGCCGATCGAGATCGGCAAGCTGGAGCTCAACCGCAACCCGGAGAACGTCTTCGCCGAGGTCGAGCAGTCGATCTTCTCCCCGGCGCACTTCGTCCCCGGTATCGGTCCGTCCCCGGACAAGATGCTCCAGGGCCGTCTCTTCGGCTACGGCGACGCCCACCGCTACCGCGTCGGCATCAACGCCGACCACCTGCCGGTGAACCGTCCGCACGCCACCGAGGCGCGCACCAACTCCCGTGACGGCTACCTGTACGACGGCCGCCACGCGGGCTCGAAGAACTACGAGCCGAACAGCTTCGGCGGCCCGCACCAGACGGACCGTCCGCTGTGGGTCTCCTCCGCCGTCACCGGTGGCACGGGCAACCACGCCGCGCCCTCGCACTCCGAGGACACCGACTTCGTCCAGGCGGGCAACCTCTACCGCCTGTACTCGGAGGACGAGAAGACCCGTCTGATCGAGAACCTCTCCGGCTTCATCGCCAAGGTTTCCCGCGACGACATCGTCGAGCGTGCGATCAACAACTTCCGTCAGGCGGACGGTGACTTCGGCAAGCGTCTGGAGGCCGCGGTCCAGGCCCTCCGCGCCTGACACCCCTTTGCGGCTAAACCGCCGCCGCTCTCGCGGATGTGGTTGCTCGCCGTCGGGGCATCTCAATTGATGGTTGCTCGCCGAAACAGGAGGGCCGGATTCCCGTCAGGGGTCCGGCCCTCCTGGCGTTCAGCTCGCCAGCGCGGCCGTGCGGCGCCGGCTCGGGGCCCACAAGCGGATGACATCGCGGACGGACACGATGCCCACCGGGCCGCCGTGCTCCAGGACGATCAGATGACGGAAGCCGCCGTGGGCCATCGCCTCGGCGGCTTCCTGCACGGTGGCGTCCGGCGTGCAGAAGACCACGTTGTTGGTGGTGTGCGCGCCCACGGATTCCCGGTCGGGATCGTGGCCCGCGCCGATCGAGTTGAGGATGTCGCGCTCGGTCAGGATGCCGATGCCGCTGTGTTCGGGATCGAGGACGACGGCCGCGCCGACGCGCCGGCCGGACATCAGGCAGGCCGCCTGCCGCAGGGTGTGAGTGGGTCCGAGGGTGAGGATCACGGTGCTCATGGCGTCGCGGACGAGCATGAAGAGAGCCACCTCCTGGTGAGTCCCTCCGCTTGGGTGGGTGCGCACGAAGGGCCGCACTTAGAGAAGCCCTTCACAAGCGCACAAGCGGAGGAGTCTCAGATTCCCACGCACACGGAAAGCCAGCAAGGAGGCGCGTAAGGGGCGCTTTCGGCACGCACGGGCGCGGGCCGCGCCGCCACGGCGGCGCGCGCCCGTCCCCTACGCGTCAGCCGCGCGGGCGCAGCAGGTCCAGCATCTCCGCGTGCAGCAGCCCGTTGGAGGCCGCCGCGTTGCCGCCGTGCACGCCGTCCACCCCGTCCAGAGCGGTGAAGCGGCCGCCGGCCTCCTCCACCACGACGGCCAGGGCCGCCATGTCCCACAGGCTCAGCTCCGGCTCGGCGCACAGGTCGAGCGAGCCTTCGGCGACCATCATGTACGGCCAGAAATCGCCGTAGCCGCGCGTACGCCAGCACGCGCGGGTCAGGTCCAGGAAGCCGGGCAGGCGTCCCTGCTCCTCCCAGCCGCTCAGCGAGGAGTAGGCGAAGGAGGCGTCGCCGAGGGTGGCGACCTTGGAGACGCCGAGCGCGGTGGTCTCGCCGAGCGCGCCGCCCGTGAAGGCCCCTCGGCCGCGCGCCGCCCACCAGCGGCGGCCCAGCGCGGGCGCGGACACCACGCCGACCACGGGACGGAAGGCGCCGTCGGGCTGCTCCTCCATGAGCGAGATCAGCGTCGCCCACACCGGAACGCCGCGCACGTAGTTCTTCGTACCGTCGATCGGGTCCACGACCCAGCGGCGCGGGCCGTCGCCCTTGAGGCCGTACTCCTCGCCCAGGATGGCGTCGGAGGGCCGCGCGGCGGAGATCCCGGCCCGGATGATCTCCTCGGTGGCGGTGTCGGCCTCGCTCACCGGGGTCATGTCGGGCTTGGTCTCGACCTTCAGGTCGAGGGCGCGGAACCGCTCCATCGTGGCGGCGTCCGCCGCGTCGGCGAGTTCGAGGGCAAGGCGCAGGTCATCGTCATACTCGGGCATGCCAGAACCCTACCGAGGCGGCCGGGGCGCCGTGGAAGACGTCCACGGTGCGGCACGGGCACCCTTGACAGGATCTGTCGGTCCGTCAACTCTGGCGGAGACGTCGACCGGAGGCGTCGAAGGGGAGGCGACGGTGCCGACGGCCCGGGAGTCCTTGCTCGAAGCGGCGGGAGCGGCGCTCGCGGCGCGCCCGTGGCCGGCCGTGCGGATGATCGACGTGGCCGCGGCCGCCGGGGTCTCGCGGCAGACCCTCTACAACGAGTTCGCGGGCAAGACGGGCCTGGGCCACGCCCTGGTCCGCCGCGACGCGGCCTGGTACCTCGACGGGGTGGACCGGGCCCTGACCTCCCCGGGCGCTCCGGCCGAGCGGCTGGCGGCGGTCGTGGAGTGGACCGTGCGCGCGGGCCGGGAGCGCCCCCTCGTGCGGGCCCTGCTGACCGGGTGCTGGAACGGCAACTTACCCGTCCCGGCCGGCCGCGGGGTCCGGCCGGGGCTTCCCGCCCTGGGGCCCGCCGAGCTGATCCGCGGAGTCCGCGAGCGGGCCGACGCCGTGTTCGGCGCGCAGGAGGGTGCTCAGCGGTGCGAGCTTGCCGTACGGCTCGCGCTGTCCTACCTGATCGCTCCGGGGGAGCCGCCGGAGCCGGGCCACGCCGGGCTGCTGCCCCTGCTCGGCGCGATGGGCCTCAGCGCGGCGGGCGCCAGCACGACGGGCCTCAGTGCGAGGAGCCCGAGAGCTGGAGCCCGATGACGCCGAGGATCACCAGCGAGATCGAGACGAGTTTGAGGGTGGAGACCAGGTCCCCGAGGAAGACCATCCCGTAGATCGCGGTACCGGCCGCCCCGATGCCGGTCCACACCGCGTAGGCCGGCCCCACGTCCAGCTTCTTCAGGGCCAGCGTCAGCAGACCGAAGCTGCCGAGCGCGAAGCACGCGAAGGCGATGGTCGGCCACAGCCGGGTGAAGCCGTGCGACAGCTTGAGGCAGACCGCGAACCCCGTTTCCAGGATCCCGGCGACCACGACCAGCAGCCACGCCATGGCGTACGCCTCCCCGCGTCACGTGACGCGCTCACGGGGCGGACCCGAGCGTCACTTGGTGCGATTATGCATTTACCAGACATCGGGTACGGCAAACCCCGCCGGTCGATCGGGCATCGATCGCCCAGGGATCAGTCGCCCTCGCGGCGCTCCCGGGTCTGGAGCAGCCGGCGCAGCGAGTACAGCCGCGCCGGATCCGCGTGGCCGTCCTCCACCCACTTGTCGAGCGCGCAGTCCGGCTCGTCGTGGCTGCACGCGCGCGGGCAGCCCTCCGTCCCCGGCACCAGCTCCGGGAAGGCCAGGATGACCCGGGACGGGTCCACGTGGTGCAGGCCGAAGGACCGTACGCCCGGGGTGTCGATGACCCAGCCGTCCCCGCCCGGCAGCGGCAGCGCCAGCGCCGAGGTGGTGGTGTGCCGGCCCCGGCCGGTCACCGCGTTGACCACGCCGGTCGCGCGCTGGCGGCCCTCGGCGACCAGCGAGTTCACCAGCGTGGTCTTGCCGACGCCCGAGTGGCCGACGAAGGCGGTGATCCGGCCGTTCAGGTGCTCGCGCACCCGGTCGGCCGCGTCGCCCGTCGCCAGCTCGTCGCGGTTGGTGACCACGTAGTTCAGGCCGAAGGTCGAGTAGATCTCCAGGATCTTGTCCGCGGAGGTCAGGTCGGACTTCGTGAGCACCAGCAGCGGTTGCAGCCCGGCGTCGTACGCGGCCACCAGGCAGCGGTCGATCATGCGGGGGCGCGGCTCGGGATCGGCCAGCGCCGTCACGATGGCCAGCTGGTCGGCGTTGGCGACGACGACGCGCTCGTACGGATCGTCGTCGTCGGCCGTGCGCCGCAGGACGGACTTGCGCGCCTCGATCCGCACGATGCGGGCGAGGGTGTCCTTCTTGCCGGACAGGTCACCGACGATCCAGACCCGGTCCCCGACCACCGCCGCCTTGCGGCCCAGCTCGCGGGCCTTCATCGCGTGCACCGGGCGGTCCTCGACCAGGCAGGTGAGCCGGCCGCGGTCCACGGTCAGGACGAATCCCTCGGCCGCGTCCTCGTGCTTGGGGCGGATGGTCGTACGCGGCCGGTTGCCCTTGGGGTTGGGCCGCTGGCGGATGTCGTCCTCGTCGGTGTGCTTCCCGTACCTGCGCATGACGGGCCCTACGCTCCCACGCCTGCCGGAGCCGCTTCGGCCCGGGCGAGCATGTCCGCCCACATCTTCGGGAAGTCCGGCAGGGTCTTCGCGGTCGTCGCCACGTTCTCGATGAGCACGCCCTCCACCGCCAGGCCGATCACCGCGCCGGCCGTGGCCATCCGGTGGTCGTCGTACGTGTGGAAGGTGCCGCCGTGCAGCTTGCGCGGGCGGATCCGCAGACCGTCCGCGGTCTCCGTGACATCGCCGCCCAGCCCGTTGATCTCCTTGGTGAGCGCCGCCAGCCGGTCCGTCTCGTGCATCCGCAGGTGCTGCACCCCGCGCAGCACGGACTCCGAGTCGGCCAGCGCCGCGACCGCCGCGATGCCCGGGGTGAGCTCCCCGACCTCGCCCAGGTCCACGTCGATGCCGTGGATCTTGCCGGTGCCGGTGAAGACCAGGCCGGCGTCGTTAAGCTCGCAGGAACCGCCCATCTCCGTGAAGATCCGGCGCAGCGCGTCACCGGGCTGCGTGGTGCGGCGCGGCCAGTCCGGGATGGTGACCGTGCCGCCGGTGATCAGGGCCGCCGCCAGGAAGGGCTGCGCGTTGGAGAGGTCCGGCTCCACGACCAGGTCGCGGCCGAGCAGGGCGCCGGGGGCGACCCGCCAGACGTTCTTCTCGCCGCCGGACTCGGGGGTGTCGACCTGCGCGCCCGCCGCGCGCAGCATCTCCACGGTCATCCGGATGTGGGGCATGGACGGCAGGTTGGTGCCCACGTGCCGGACCTCGACGCCCTGGTTGAAGCGCGGGGCGGAGAGCAGCAGCGCGGAGACGAACTGCGAGGAGTTGGTCGCGTCGATCTCGACGGTCCCGCCCTCCAGCGCCCCGCCGCCCTGGACGGTCAGCGGCAGCGCCCCGCGGCCGTCGTCGTCGATGCGGGCGCCGAGCGTGCGCAGCGCCGTGATGACCTGGCCCAGGGGGCGCTCGTAGGAGCGCGGGTCCCCGTCGAAGCGGATGTCGCCGGAGGCGAGGGTGGCGACGGGCGGCAGGAAGCGCATGACCGTGCCCGCGTTGCCGACGTCGACCGTGGCCGGGCCGTGCAGTGCGGCGGGGATGACGCGCCAGGCCTCGCCGCCCTCGCCGGCGGAGCTGGAGGAGACCGTCTCCTCGATGCCGACGCCCAGCGCGCGCAGCGCGTCGGACATCAGCTGGGAGTCGCGCGAACGCAGCGGGCGGCGCACCCAGCCCGGCTCGGAGGCGAGCGCGGCGAGCACGAGGGCACGGTTGGTGACCGATTTGGACCCGGGCACGGTGACGGTGGCCTGGACGGCGGCTTCGGCGAGCGGGGCGGGCCAGAGGGCGTGGGGCGCGGGGGTCTCGGTCATGGCCACCACTTTAGTGGCTTCCCATGGCCACAGATCTTGATCACCGGGGGAGTCTCGGCGGGCGGACACGCGCCGGCCCGGGCCGGTCCGGGCCGGTCCGCGGTCGGTCCGCGGTCGGTCGGAGGGAGGCTGTCGGTCGGCGGGCGGTCAGCTGTCGGTCAGCGGCCGGTCAGAGGGCCAGCAGCCAGCGGCCGCCGCCGACGAGCGAGGACAGCGCCACCACGTGGAAGAACAGCAGCCACACCACCGGGTGCACGTGGGTGAGCCGTCCGAGCTGGTCCGCGTCGGAGTCGGGCGCCGAGCCGCCGCGGCGCTTCGCCCCCAGCTCGAATACCGGCCGGACGCCGCCGAGGAGCAGGAACCACACCACGGCGTAGGCGAAGACCGCCTGCACGTCCGCCGGGGCCAGCCAGGAGACCAGTACGAAGGTGGCACCCGTGACCAGCACCGACAGCAGCCCGTACGCGTTGCGGATCATCACCAGCACCGCCAGCAGCAGGGCGGTCGCCGCCCACAGCAGCAGGGTGATCCGGTGCGCCGAGAGCAGGGCCGCCCCGCCGAGGCCGAGCAGGGACGGCGCCGTGTACCCGGCGGCGGCGGTGAGGACCATGCCGAGGCCGGTGGGCTTGCCGCGGCTGACGGTGACCCCGCTGGTGTCCGAGTGCAGCCGGATCCCGTCCAGGCTCCGGCCCGTCAGCAGCGCCAAAAGTCCGTGGCCGCCCTCGTGGGCGATGGTGATCGCGTTGCGCGACAGCCGCCACACCGGCCGGGGCCCCACCGCGACGAGCGCCACCAGCCCCGTCGCGATCACCAGCCACTGGTCGGGCGCCGTCTGTATGCCGGTGAGCCGGTCCCACAGGCCGGCCGTGGTGCTGGTGTTCATGGGGTGGCGGACTCCTTGTGGCGGCGATCGGGTGACATGGCAGTGTGGCAGCCATGTGCGGACGGTATGCAGCGAGTCGTGGGCCGGAGGAGCTGGCCGAAGTCTTCGGGGTGGAGCGGTGGGAGCCCGAGGAGGTGCTCGCGCCCGACTGGAACGTGGCTCCGACGAAAGAGGTCCACGTCGTCCTCGACCGTCCACTGAAAGACGCTCCGAGCCCGCGTCCGGTTCGCCAGCTGAGGGTCCTGAAATGGGGGCTCGTCCCGTCCTGGGCGCAGAATCCCGACGGCGCCGCCCGGATGATCAACGCCCGGTCCGAGACCATCGCGGAGAAGCCCTCCTTCCGCCGCCCCTTCGCGCAGCGCCGCTGCATCATCCCGGCGGACGGCTACTACGAGTGGGTCACCGCCCACGACGAGCGGCAGCTCGAGGTCGAGGGCAAGAAGAAGCGGACGCGCAAGCAGCCCTACTTCGTCCTGCCCTCCGACGGCTCCGTCTTCGCCATGGCCGGGATATACGAGTTCTGGCGCGACCGGACCCTGCCCGACGAGCATCCGCTCGCCTGGTGGGCGACCTGCTCGGTGATCACCGCCGAGGCCGAGACCGGTCCGCTCGGCGTCGCCCCCGCCGAGGGTCCGCGCTCGCTCGCCGACATCCACCCCCGGATGCCGCTGATGCTCACCCCGGACCGGTGGGACGCCTGGCTGGACCCGGCGCGGACCGACCCCGACGAGCTCCAGGCCCTGCTGGCCCCGCCGCCCGGCGGGCTGATGCGCGCGTATCCGGTGTCCACGGCCGCGAGCAACGTCCGCAACAACGGGCCCGAACTGCTGGAGGAACTGGAGGGGCCGGAGGAGGGCACGCTCTTCTGACGGCCCCGGTGCCGCCGGTGCTCCGGCGCCCTCAGTGCTCGGCGCTCCCGGCGGCCCCGGCGTCACCCCGGCGGCCGCCGCCGAGCGGCATGATCGGGGCATGAGCAGCACGCGCACCGAGCGCACCGAGATCATCGGCACCCCGGCGGGCGAGGCCCGCATCACCTGGTACCCGGCCCCGGCGGGCAAGGCCCGCCTGGTGCTCGCCCTGGGCCACGGAGCCGGCGGCGGGATCGAGGCCCGGGACCTCCAGGCCCTGGCCGCGGCCCTGCCCGCCCTCGGGATCACCGTGGCGCTGGCCGAGCAGCCCTGGCGGGTCGCCGGGAAGAAGGTCGCAGCCGCGCCCAAGGTGCTGGACGCGGGCTGGAACGCCCTGTGGCCCGCCTTCGCGGAGCCCGGTCTGCCCGTCGTCGCGGGCGGCCGCAGCGCCGGGGCCCGGGTGGCCTGCCGCACCGCCGCGGAACTGGGCGCGGCCGGGGTGCTCGCGCTGGCCTTCCCGCTGCACCCGCCGGGCCGGCCGGAGAAGTCCCGGGCCGAGGAGCTGCTGGGCGCCGGGCGGCCGGCGCTGGTGGTCCAGGGCGGCCGCGACGCCTTCGGGCGGCCGGAGGAGTTCCCGGCGCGGGGAGCGCGCGGAGCCTCGTACGAGCTGGTGGAAGTGGAGGGCGGGGACCACGGCTTCGCCGTGCCGAAGAGGACCGGGCCCACGCAGGAGGAGGCCCTCGCGGTGATCACCGGGGCGGTGGCCGGGTGGCTCGGCCGGCTGCCGGTGTGAGGTCGGTGTGACGTTGGTCCCGAAACCCGCGCCCCGCCGGGGAATGCGCCGCCCGGGCCGCCTGTTGTCCCGGATGTCGGTACGTACGGGAAGACGTCGGAGGAGAGGCACCGCATGACCCAGGTCATCAGCCAGAACCGTCCGCAGGCCGCTGACCTGGACTGGACAGTGCTGCCCGCGCCCAAGCGCGGCTTGGTTCGGGCGGCGGGCGACCGGGATGGTCGACTATTCTCCGATTCGAGCGGGTCCGCTTTCGGAGCCGCCACGCAGTCGGAGGAGGTGGGTCCTGTCGCCGGGACCGACGAAGGCCACGCGGAGGAGACGACCCCGGAGCGCAATGCGCGCTTCGAGAGGGATGCCCTCGGCTACCTCGACCAGATGTACTCGGCCGCCCTGCGCATGACGCGCAATCCGGCCGACGCCGAGGACCTGGTCCAGGAGACGTACGCGAAGGCGTACGCGTCCTTCCACCAGTTCCGCGAGGGCACCAACCTGAAGGCGTGGCTGTACCGCATTCTGACCAACACCTTCATCAACTCGTACCGCAAGAAGCAGCGCGAACCCCAGCGCAGTGCGGCGGAGGAGATCGAGGACTGGCAGCTTGCGCGCGCCGAGTCGCACATGTCGACGGGCTTGCGTTCCGCAGAGTCGCAGGCTCTCGATCACCTGCCCGATTCCGACGTGAAGGAAGCTCTCCAGGCCATTCCGGAGGAGTTCCGCATCGCGGTCTATCTTGCCGACGTGGAGGGCTTTGCGTACAAGGAGATCGCGGACATCATGGGTACACCCATCGGTACGGTCATGTCGCGACTGCACCGTGGCCGCCGTCAACTCCGTGGAATGCTTGAGGACTACGCCCGTGAGCGCGGGCTCGTCCCGGCCGGCGCGGGAGAGTCGAACGACCTGAAAGGCTCGGGCTCATGAGCTGCGGAGATGCGCACGAGACGGAGTGCTCCGAGGTCCTGGACCACCTTTATGAGTTCCTGGACCAGGAGATGCCCGACAGTGACTGCACGAAGTTCGAGACGCACTTCGGCGAGTGCAATCCCTGTCTGGAGAAGTACGGCCTGGAACAGGCCGTGAAGAAGCTGGTCAAGCGCTGCTGCGGATCGGACGACGTGCCGACCGACCTGCGCTCCAAGGTGATGGGGCGGATCGAGCTCATCCGTTCGGGGCAGGCCGTGCCGGACCATGACATTACGGCCCCGGCGCCCGAGCCGGCCGTCGCCGCCGAGCCCATGCCGGGATCCGCGGCGGGCTGAAAAGTTGAAAATCGGCCAGGTTCGCCGATGAAGTAGTACCCGATTGAACAATCTTGAACAGCCGCCCCCGGAAGGGCACTTCCTTCACTCGAACGTGGTAATCCGGGGGCGTCCGCATGGCGCAATGCAAAAATGTGGCCCACCTCGCTCCCGGCCCCACTTATTCTCCCCATTCGGTACTGGTTTGATTCGTACCTGACTTGCACGGCTCAGGGGGAGGAGAGCGCCATGCGGGTACTTCCGCCGTTGGCGCGCGCCTACGTCCTGTGCGCCGTCATCGCCGCCTGCGCGTGCGTCGCCCCGGCCGTCACCGGTTCCGCCACACCGTGGCCCTCCATCGGTCTGCTCTCCGTGCTCTACCTCGGCTGCGAACTGGTCAAGGTCTGCCCGCTCATGGGGCGCCGGGTGCCCGAGGGCCTCGGCTCCTTCTTCCCGGTGGTGCTGGCCGCCGTGTTCCTCCTGCCGCCGGCGGCCGCCGCCCTCGTCGCGCTCCCCGGCGGACTCGCCGGGACCGTGACGGCGCGGCCCGCCCGGGTGCGGCGCATCTGGCACGGGGCGCAGCAGTCCATAGCCGCCTGGACCGCCGGGCAGCTCTACGGGCTGCTGGGCGGGCCCGAGGCGCTGGGCGCGGGCTCCGCCGGCGGGACCGGGCCGCCGGGGCCGGACGGGTCCGTGTCGCCGGGGGGTCCGGCCGCCTGGGTCGCCGACTTCCCGTACGTGATGTTCCCCGCCGCCGCCGCGGCCGTCGCCTTCTGCCTGGTGCTGACCGCCCTCGACGGCGGCATCCTGGCCGCCGCCGAACGCCGGCCCGCCGCCACCGCCTGGCGGGGCCTGGTGACCCGGTCCCTCGCCCCGCACTGCGTGCACGGCCTCGCCGGGCTGATGATGGCCGTCATGTGGCGCAGCCCGTACGGACTTCCGGCCGCACTGCTCGTCATGCTGCCGATGTACATCTCCTGCTGGGTCTTCGCGCAGTACCACCGCGAGCGCGCCGCCCACCAGGCCACCATCCGGGCGCTGGTCCAGGCCGTCGACATCAAGGACCGCTACACCCGCGGCCACAGCGAGCGGGTCGGCCAGGCCTCGGCGATGATCGCCCGCGAGCTGGGCATGGGCGAGGAACGCCTCGAAGTCGTCCGCATCGCCGGGATCCTGCACGACGTGGGCAAGCTCGGCGTCCCGACCCGGCTGCTGCGCAAGGACGGACCGCTGACCCCCGAAGAGCGCAGGATCATCGAACTCCACCCCGAGTACGGACACGAGATGGTGCGCGGCATCGGCTTCCTGGGAGAGGCCCGCGCGGCGATCCTGCACCACCACGAGCGGGTGGACGGCTCCGGCTACCCGTACGGGCTGACCGGGGAGCAGATCCCGGTGCTGGCCCGGGTCGTGGCGGTCGCCGACGCCTTCGACGCGATGACCTCGACCCGGTCGTACAGCAGGGCCCGCCCGGTGCCGGTCGCCCTGGCCGAGCTGGAACGGTGCGCGGGGGCCCAGTTCGACCCGGAGATGGTGCGGGCGCTGGTCGACGCGATCGGCCACCAGGGCTGGCATCCGAAGGTGACCTCGGACGACGACCTCCAGGTGATCCCGGCCGGCGGTTCCGAGCTGATCCCGGCCGGCGGCGGCGACGTTCCCGCTGCTGTGGCCGAGGGGGCCGTGCGGGAGGCCGTGCCCGCCGGTGCGGCGCTGACCGGACTGCCCGCCCAGGCCGCCCCGGCCGGAGCCGCGGCCCAGGCCCGCGCGAGCGGGAGCCCGCTCCCGGCCGCCGGTGCCGGGGACCCCTGCCACTGCGTGCCGGGGCCCGCCGCCGAGCCCGGAGCCGCCGCCGAGGAGGAGCCGGGAGCCCCCGGCTCCCCGTCCGCCCCCGCCGCGGGAGCGAACGCATGAGGGGCTGGGCCGTCGCCGTCGTGCGCGGGGCCGCCGGAGCGCTGACCGTGGCCGCGCTCGGGCACACCGTGTGGAACGGCCTGACCGAGCCGGGCATCGCCCTCGCCTTCGGCACCCTGATCACCATCGGCGAGCTCGCCCGCCGGGACAGCGGCGACGCCGCCCGTCAGCAGCCCGCGCCGCTCGGATCCGCGGGGGCGCTCGCGTACGCCCTGCTCGGGCAGAACGCCGGAGCCCCCACCCACCACGGGGTGCTGCAGATCGTCGCCGTGGTCGTCGCGGCCGCGCTCCTCGGGATCGTCCCGCACATCGCCCGGGGCCGCGGACCGGCCCTCGACCACCTGGCCCGCCGCGTCCTCACCGTCACCTTCGCCGCCGTCTGCTTCCAGCCGCTCTACAACTCCGGGCGGCTGGAGCAATGGGTCGGCCAGGGCCCGTACCTCGTGTTCTTCCTGGTCGTCGTCCTCGGGCTCACGGCCCTGTGCGACGCGGTCCTCGGCGCGGCCCTCGCCGGGGCCCGCACCGGCTGGCCGTTCGCCCCGCTGCTGCGCGACGAGCTCCGCGCCCAGCTGGGCATCGGCTCCGCGATCTGCGCCACGGGCGTCGTGATGGCCCTCGGCGTCGCCGTCGCCGGCCTGTGGGCGGTGCCCGTCTTCAGCGTGCCGCTGCTCCTGACCCAGATGTCCTTCCACCGGATCACCGCCATCCGCACCACCTACCGCCAGACCATCACCTCCCTCGCCCGCGCCACCGAGATCGCCGGCTACACCCGGCCCGGCCACTCCCGCCGGGTCGCCGCCCTCAGCTGCGCCGTGGGGCGGGAGCTGGGCCTCTCGGAGCGGGAGCTCAGGGTGCTGGAGTACGCCGCCCTCATGCACGACATCGGGCAGCTCTCCCTCGTCGACCCGGTCCCGGCCGGGGCCACCGCCGAGCTGCCCGAGGCCGAGGCCCGCAGGATCGCCGGGCTCGGCGGGGAGGTGGCCCGCCAGACGGGCGTCCCGGCCGAGGTCGCGGTGGTGGTGGAGCTGCAGGCGGCCCCGTACCGCGACCAGCCCGTCGCCGCCCGGATCGTGCGCGCGGTCAACGCGTACGACGATCTCGTCGGCGGTGCCCGTCACCCGGGCGGCTCATTGGAGGCCCTGGAGCGGCTGCGCCTGGGGACCGGCCGCGATTACCAGCCGGAAGTCGTGGAGTGTCTCGCCAGGGTGCTCGCCCGGGGCGGACGTGCCAGAGTCGTACCCGTCCCGCCTGGGTAACCCATGGGTAATGAGCGGCCGTCCGAGTGGGCATGGTTGGATGCCAGTGAGAGTGTTTCCAGCAGGAGCGTTCGCAGCAGGAGTGTCCCGAGCAAGAGTGTCCGGCAGGCGGGAATCGTGAGGATCTTCGGGAAGGTACGGCATCGGCCCTCCGCCTCGTGGCGGCAGGCCACCGACCGCGCGTTCACGCTGATCGGCGACGGTCGGTACGAGGACGCGGGCGCGCTCCTGACCAGAGCGGCGGACCTGGAACCCTGGCTGTCCGAGTCCTGGTTCAACCTGGCGCTGCTCCACAAGTTCCGCCACGACTGGGAGCAGGCGCGGGCCGCCGGGCTGCGTGCCGTGGCCCTGCTCGACCGGGAGACCGGTGCCCCGGACTGGTGGAACGTCGGCATCGCCGCGACCGCGCTGCAGGACTGGCCGCTGGCCCGGCGCGCCTGGCAGGCCTACGGGCTCAAGGTGCCCGGAGACCCGCACGGCGCGGGCGGCGGGGGCCACTCCAACGGCGAACCGGTCGGCATGGAGCTCGGGAGCGCGGCCGTACGGCTGTCGCCCGAGGGTGAGGCCGAGGTGGTCTGGGGCCGCCGGCTGGACCCGGCCCGCATGGAGGTCCTGTCGATCCCGCTGCCCTCCTCGGGCCGGCGCTGGGGCGAGGTCGTCCTGCACGACGGGGTCCCGCACGGCGAGCGCGTCACCGCGGCCGGGCCCTCCTACCCCGTGTTCGACGAGATCGAGCTGTGGGCGCCCTCCCCGGTGCCGACCTGGGTGGTGCTCCTGGAGGCGGCCACCGAGGCCGACCGCAACGCCCTGGAGCAGCTGGCCTCCGACGCCGGCTTCGCCGCCGAGGACTGGTCCTCCTCGGTGCGGCTGCTGTGCCGGACCTGCTCGGAGAGCGCGATGCCGAGCGGCGAGGGGGACGGGGAGCACCTGGACCCGCACGACCACAGCGAGCCTGGCCACCCCGGCCCGCTGGGGCACCGTACGACCGGGTCGGGATCCCTGTGGGTGCCCGAGCGGGAGTGCGGGATCGCGGCGCCGGCGGGCCTGGTGCGCGGGCTGCTCGACGGCTGGGTCGCGGACAGTCCGGACAGCCGGGAGTGGCGGGATCTCGAAGAAGTCTGCTGAGCCGGGGCCGTAGTCTGTACCGGCACAACGGTGACTGGTGGAATTACGGAAGGCGTACGGCGGACATGGCGCAGCAGGAGAACGACGTTGTCGAGAGCGTGAACGACGGGTACGTCGTCGACACCGAGGACTGTGAGGCGCGCGAGCTCGCCCACCGTGAGCGCGGCACCGCCCGCCCCATCACGGTCGTCGGCAACCCGGTCCTGCACCGGGAGTGCAAGGACGTCACCGAGTTCGGTGACGAGCTGGCGCAGCTGATCGACGACATGTTCGCCAGCCAGAAGGCCGCCGAGGGCGTGGGCCTCGCCGCGAACCAGATCGGCGTCGACGCCAAGGTCTTCGTCTACGACTGCCCGGACGACGACGGCAACCGTCACACCGGCGTGGTGATCAACCCGAAGCTCGTCGAGCTGCCGGCCGGAGCCCGGATCCTGGACGACTCGAACGAGGGCTGCCTGTCGGTCCCGACCGCCTACGCCTCGCTGGCCCGCCCGGACTACGCCGAGGTGACCGGCCAGGACGCGCAGGGCAACCCGATCAAGGTGCGGGGCACCGGCTACTTCGCGCGCTGCCTCCAGCACGAGACCGACCACCTGTACGGCTACCTGTACATCGACCGGCTCTCGAAGCGCGACCGCAAGGACGCGCTGCGGCAGATGGAAGAGGGCACCGCGCGCTACGACACGGTTCCGAACGCGTAGCCGCCCGTACCCGTACGCGAAAAGGCGTCCCGCTCCCGACCGGAGCGGGGCGCCTTTCGCGTGGAGCGGTGCGGGGGCTAGTCCCAGGAGATGTCGCTCGGTTCGGGCGCGGCCGGGTGCGGGCCGACGGTCCGGATGGTGCGAGTCATGGGATCCCCTGTCGTATGCGAACGAGCAAACCGTAGGACGAAAACGATCAAGACGGGGAAAGTTCTTGCTCAATTCGTCAAGTCGGCCGGACGTCAGGCCGCGGCCGGGCCCCGGAACGCGCGGCGGAAGGCGTTCGGGGTCGTGCTCAGCGTCCGCAGGAAGTGGTGGCGCAGGGCCGCCGCGGTACCGAATCCACAGCGCCCCGCGATCGCGTCCACCGTCTCGTCGGTGGCCTCCAGCAGCTCCTGCGCCAGCAGGACCCGCTGGCGCAGCACCCACTGGTACGGGGTGGTCCCCGTCTCCTGGAGGAAACGGCGGGCGAAGGTCCGCGCGGACATGTGGGCCCGCTCCGCGAGCTGTTCGACCGTGATCTCCTCCTCCAGGTGGCGGGCCATCCAGCCGATCACCTCGCCCACCGTGTCGCAGGAGGTGCGGGGCAGCGGGCGCTGGATGTACTGCGCCTGTCCGCCGTCCCGGTGCGGCGGTACGACCATCCGCCGGGCAATGGTGTTGGCCACCTCGGTGCCCTGCGCCTGCCGGACGAGGTGCAGGCACGCGTCGATCCCGGAGGCGGTCCCGGCCGAGGTGATCACCTGGCCCTCGTCCACGTAGAGCACGTCCGGGTCGACCCTGGCCCGCGGGAAGCGGCGGGCCAGGGTCGGGGCGTGCATCCAGTGCGTGGTGCAGCGCCGGTCGTCCAGCAGCCCGGCCGCGCCCAGCACGAAGGCCCCGCTGCACACGCTCAGCACCCGCGCGCCCCGGTCCACGGCCCGCCGCAGGGCCTCCAGGAGGGGCTCCGGGTACACGCGGGTGGGTGCCTCGCGGTCGGCGGGCAGGCAGATCAGGTCCGCCTCCTCCAGCCGCTCGGGTCCGTGGGGGAGCGTGAGGCTGTAGTGGCCGTCGCCCACGGTGATCGGGTTCTCCTCCATCGTGCAGACGGCGAAGTCGTAGGTCGGCAGGCCCATGGCGCTGCGGTCGACCCCGAAGACCTCGCAGAAGATGCCCATCTCGAAGGGGGTGACCCCGTTCACCACGGCCACGGCCACGTTGTTGAGGGAGGAAGGCTTCAGCATGCTTCCAGTGTGGCAGTAATTTGCTCTTTCATGACAGTCCTGCCACTGTCCGGTTTCGGCCGCCGTGGCGAGAGTGGAGTCATGAACACATTCCTCGACTACCTCGTCGTCCTGGCCGTCGCCGCCCTGCTCCTGGCCCCCGCCCTCTACGGAGCCGCGCGCGAGCGCCGCGTCGACCGGCAGATCCGCGCGGCCGCCGAGCGGCGCCGGGAACAGCAGAGAGCCCCCGCCCGAGGTCCTGGTCACCCAGGTCGATCTCCCCAGGGGCGGGGGCGCCGGCAGCACATGAAGGCCGCTTAGAAGTCCTCGTCCAGGTCGACCGTGCCCTCGACCGCGACCTGGTAGGCCGACGGGCGGCGCTCGAAGAAGTTCGTCAGCTCCTGGACGCCCTGGAGCTCCATGAAGGAGAACGGGTTCTGCGAGCCGTAGATGGGCGGGAAGCCGAGGCGGACCAGGCGCTGGTCCGCGACGCACTCCAGGTACTCGCGCATCGACTCGGTGTTCATGCCCGGCAGGCCGTCACCGCACAGGTCGCGGCCGAACTGCAGCTCGGCCTCGACGGCCTCCCGCAGCATGTCGGTGACCTGCTGCTGGAGCGCGTCGTCGAAGAGCTCCGGCTCCTCCTTGCGGACCGTGTCGATCACCTCGAAGGCGAAGCTCATGTGGGCGCTCTCGTCCCGGAACACCCAGTTGGTGCCCGTCGCCAGACCGTGCAGCAGACCGCGCGAGCGGAACCAGTACACGTACGCGAACGCACCGTAGAAGAACAGGCCCTCGATGCACGCGGCGAAGCAGATCAGGTTCAGCAGGAAGCGGCGGCGGTCGGCGGCCGTCTCCAGGCGGTCGATCTTCTCGACCCCCTCTCCGTCCAATGCAGCCATCCAGCGGAAGCAGAACTGCGCCTTCTCGCGGATCGAGGGGATCTCCTCGACCGCGTCGAAGGCGGCCGCGCGGTCGTCCGGATCGGGCAGGTAGGTGTCGAGCAGCGTCAGGTAGAACTGGACGTGCACGGCCTCCTCGAAGAGCTGGCGCGACAGGTACAGGCGCGCCTCCGGGGAGTTGATGTGCTTGTACAGGGTCAGCACGAGGTTGTTCGAGACGATCGAGTCGCCCGTCGCGAAGAACGCGACCAGCCGGCCGATCATGTGCTGCTCGGAGGGCGTCAGCTTCGCGAGGTCCGCGACGTCCGAGTGGAGGTCGACCTCCTCGACGGTCCAGGTGTTCTTGATCGCGTCCCGGTAGCGCTCGTAGAAGTCCGGGTAGCGCATGGGGCGGAGCGTGAGCTCGAAGCCCGGGTCCAGGAGGTTCTTGGTGGGGTTGGAGCTCATTACTGGCAGGCCTCGCAGGACTCGGGGTTTTCAAGGGAGCAGGCCAGCGCGTCGGCGTCGACGGCCTGCGGGAGCGGAGTGACGGCCGCCGGGACCGTGCTGCCGGAGGCGGCGCGGGCGATCTTCGTCGCGGGGCGGGAGCGCAGGTAGTACGTGGTCTTCAGGCCCTGCTTCCAGGCGTACGCGTACATCGAGCTGAGCTTGCCGATGGTGGGCGTCTCCAGGAACAGGTTCAGCGACTGCGACTGGTCCAGGAACGGCGTACGGGCGGCCGCCATGTCGATCAGTCCGCGCTGCGGGATCTCCCACGCCGTGCGGTACAGGTCGCGCACCTCCGCCGGGATCCAGCCGAAGCCCTGGACCGAGCCGGAGGACTCGCGCAGCGCCTCGCGGGTCTGGGCGTCCCAGACGCCGAGCCGCTTGAGCTCCTGCACCAGGTAGCCGTTGACCTGGAGGAACTCCCCGCTCAGGGTCTCGCGCTTGAAGAGGTTGGAGACCTGCGGCTCGATGCACTCGTAGACGCCCGCGATGGAGGCGATGGTCGCCGTCGGGGCGATGGCGAGGAGCAGGGAGTTGCGCATGCCGCTCTTCGCGACCCGGGCGCGCAGCGCGTCCCAGCGCTCCGGCCAGTTCAGCTCGACGTCGTAGTGGTCGGGGTGCAGCACGCCGCGGGCCGTGCGGGTCTGCTCCCACGCGGGGAGCGGGCCGCTGCGCTCGGCCAGGTCGCACGAGGCCTCGTACGCCGCGAGCATGATGCGCTCGGAGAGCTTCGTGGACAGGGCCTTCGCCTCGGGTGAGTCGAAGGGCAGCTTCAGCTGGAAGAAGACGTCCTGCAGGCCCATCGCGCCCAGGCCCACCGGACGCCAGCGGGCGTTGGAGCGGCCGGCCTGCTCGGTCGGGTAGAAGTTGATGTCCACGACGCGGTCGAGGAAGGTGACCGCGGTGCGGACGGTCTCGTCCAGGCGCTCCCAGTCGATCTCCCGGCCGTCGGCCGTGTCGATGACGAAGGCACCGAGGTTGACCGAGCCGAGGTTGCAGACGGCCGTCTCGCCGTCGTTGGTGACCTCGATGATCTCGGTGCAGAGGTTCGAGGAGTGGACGACGGTGCCCGGCTCGGCGGTCTGGTTCGCCGTGCGGTTGGAGGCGTCCTTGAAGGTCATCCAGCCCTGGCCGGTCTGCGCGAGGGTGCGCATCATCCGGCCGTACAGGTCGCGGGCGGGCATGCTCTTGCGGGCCAGGCCCGACTCCTCGGCCTTGCGGTAGGCGGCGTCGAACGCGTCCCCCCACAGGTCGACCAGCTCGGGGACGTCGGCCGGGGAGAACAGCGACCAGTCGGCGTCGGCGTTCACGCGGCGCATGAACTCGTCCGGCACCCAGTGGGCCAGGTTCAGGTTGTGCGTACGGCGCTGGTCCTCGCCGGTGTTGTCGCGGAGCTCCAGGAACTCCTCGATGTCCGCGTGCCAGGTCTCCAGGTAGACCGCGGCGGCGCCCTTGCGGCGGCCGCCCTGGTTCACGGCGGCGACGGAGGCGTCGAGGGTCTTCAGGAACGGCACGATGCCGTTGGAGTGGCCGTTCGTACCGCGGATCAGCGAACCGCGGGAGCGGATGCGGGAGTACGAGAGGCCGATGCCGCCGGCGTGCTTGGAGAGGCGCGCGATCTGGTGGTAGCGGTCGTAGATCGAGTCGAGCTCGTCCAGCGGGGAGTCCAGCAGGTAGCAGGAGGACATCTGCGGGTGCCGGGTGCCGGAGTTGAAGAGGGTGGGGGAGGACGGCAGGTAGTCGAGGCGGCTCATCAGCCGGTAGAGGGAGGCGACTTCCTCCACGGCCGGGACGCTTTCGTCCGCGGCGAGACCGCAGGCCACGCGCAGCATGAAGAACTGCGGGGTCTCGATGACCTGGCGGGTGATCGGGTGGCGCAGCAGGTAGCGGCTGTGCAGGGTGCGCAGGCCGAAGAAGCCGAAGCGGTCGTCGGCGCCCTCGGCGAGCGCGTGCCCGACGAGCGCGTCGAGCCGGTTCGCGTGCAGGCGTACGAAGTCGGCGGTGCGGTCGGCGATCAGCCCCTCGCGGTGGCCGATCTCGACGGAGCCGGAGAAGGAGGTGGCGCCCTGGCCGGCGGCCTCGTCGCGCACGGCCAGCGTCAGCAGGCGGGCGGCGAGGCGGGAGTAGGCCGGGTCCTCGGAGATCAGTCCGGCGGCCGCCTCGGTGGCGAGCGTACGGAGCTCCGCCTCGTCGGCGGCGGCGCTGCGGCCGCGCAGCGCGGCGGCGGCGACCCGGCCGGGGTCGGTGTCGGGCAGGTCGGCGGTCAGCTCGGTGAGCGTGCGCAGCAGCGCGGCCCCCGGACCCTCATGGGCGGACGGGTCGGACTCGGCGCGCGGTGCGGAAGGCGCGATGGTCACGGGGGGAGCTCTCCCTCGCTCGGCTCCGGGAACACCGTTGGTGCGGGGCGCGAGGGGGCGCACGTGGGGGAGCGCGTGCCTGGCAGGGCCGTGCGCGTGCGCCACGTGGCGTCCACCGGCCCAACCGCGAGGCCCGGACGTATCTGCACCCGGTTCGGTCGAGCCGGGCGCACTGTCGACAGGTCCTCGGACTTGCGGATGCACCGAGCGGGTCGGTGCATTTCATACCGTTGCGGGACAGTTCCGGATTCTCACCGGATTCCCCTGCGACGACAGCGAGCACGAGCATACATGTGGGGGCCGGTGCTCGCGGTAGCCCCCACATGTTGTGTCGCTCCTCGCGGGCGGTACGCCGCTAGAGCTCCAGGCGGTAGGTGAGCAGGGGGAAGCCGGGAATCGGGTACCAGTCCCGCTCCGGCGTCCGTGCGAAGCCCAGCCGGTCGTAGATCCGGTGCGCCCCGAGCATCTTCTCCGTGGTCGACAGGACCAGGTGGCTCACGCCCTCCAGCTCCCGGGCGCGGTTCAGGCAGGCCCGTACGAGGGCCTCGCCGGCGCCGCGTCCGCGCGCCGCGGGGGAGACGGCCAGCATCCGGAACTCCGCCTCGCCGGGGCCCGCGATGTCGCACAGGGGGCTGCCGGGAGGGGCGAAGGTCACACCGCCGAGCAGCGTGCCCTCGTACTCCGCGACGAGCACCTCGCCGGCGGGGGCCCGGCCGGCGACATCGCGCAGCCGGTTCAGGTAGGGGTCGTCCTCGGCGAAGTGCAGCAGTCCGTCGTCGAGGTAGGCCCGTGCGGTGATCTCGCCGAGCTCTTCGTATTCGGCGGCGGTCGCCGTCCTGATGATGATGTCCATGGGACCGAGTGTGCGCCAGGGCAGCAAAAGAGGCCGCCGCGTTCCGTCGGGTGGACGGCAGACGCGGCGGCCTCAGGAGCCCCACCGGTTCAGCAGCAGCGGAACCCTTCGCGCGGATCACCCTCGCGGGCATCCGTACGGGCCCGCTCGAAGGCCCGGCGCGACTGGACCTCCGCGTCGGGGTCGTGCGTACGGGCGTGGGCGACGTAGCGGTCGTAGGCCGCCTCGCCCGAGAACTCCCGTACGAAGTACCGGGCCCGGCCCAGCACGTGGCGCAGGCGCGTCACGCCGGTTCTCGCACGGAGTCCTGCGCGCGGCCCCCGCCCGAGTCGAGGCCGGCCGCGGCGAGCTCCGCGCGCTCCTCGGCGGTCGGGATGAGCCCGGCCGGGGCGACGATCTTGGACTCGGTCCACGGGACCTCGGTCAGGGTGACCGACTCGGGCTTGCGGATGGCCTTGAAGCAGGTCCGGGCCGCGTCGACCAGCACGATGATGATCAGCAGGGCGAAGAGCACCGACAGGACGCCGTCCACCGTGGCGTTGGTGACCACCGTGTGCATCTCGTCCATGTTCTTGGCGGGCTTGAGGACCTTGCCCGCGTCGATGCCGTCCTGGTAGACGTCCCGCTGCGCGAAGAAGCCGATCTTCGGGTTGTCGGAGAAGATCTTCTGGTAGCTGGCGGTGAGCGTGACGGCCAGGTCCCAGGCCAGCGGAACGCCCGTCACCCAGGCCCACTTGAGCCGGCCCGACTTGATCAGCAGGGTGGTGCAGACGGCCAGGGCGACCGCCGCGAGCAGCTGGTTCGCGATGCCGAACAGCGGGAAGAGCTGGTTGATGCCGCCCAGCGGGTCCTTGACGCCGACCCACAGGAAGTAGCCCCAGCCGCCGACGACCACCGCGCTGGCGAACCAGACGCCCGGCTTCCAGCTGACGTCCTTGAAGGACTTGTGCACGTTGCCGAGGGTGTCCTGGAGCATGAAGCGGCCCACGCGGGTGCCCGCGTCGACCGTGGTCAGGATGAACAGGGCCTCGAACATGATCGCGAAGTGGTACCAGAACGCCTTCATCGAGGCGCCGCCGATCACGGCCGAGAAGATCTCCGACATCCCGAGTGCGAAGGTCGGCGCGCCGCCCGTACGGGACAGCAGGCTGGTCTCCTCGACGTCCTTCGCGGCTTGCGCGAGGGCCTCGGGGGAGATGGCGAAGCCGAAGTTCGTCACGGCCTGGGAGGCCGTCTCGACGGTGGCGCCGACGACGCCGCCGGGGGAGTTGATGGCGAAGAAGAGACCCGGATCGATGATGCAGGCCGCGATGATCGCCATGACGGCGACGAAGGACTCGGTCAGCATCGCGCCGTAGCCGATGACCCTGACCTGGGTCTCCTTCTGGATCATCTTCGGGGTGGTGCCCGAGGAGACCAGGGAGTGGAAGCCGGACAGGGCTCCGCAGGCGATGGTGATGAAGACGAACGGGAACATCGAGCCGGCGAAGACCGGGCCGTCGCCGCGCGAGGCGAACTCGGTGACCGCCGGCATCTTCAGCGTCGGCATGGCGATGACCACGCCCACGGCCAGCAGCCCGATGGTGCCCACCTTCATGAAGGTGGAGAGGTAGTCGCGCGGGGCGAGCAGCATCCACACCGGCAGGACGGACGCCACGAAGCCGTAGGCGATCATCCAGATGACCAGCGTCTCCTTCTCCAGGGTGAAGGTGTCCGCCAGCGAGGACTCGGCGACCCAGCCGCCCGCGACGATGGCGAGCAGCAGCAGCGCGACACCGATGACGGAGACCTCGGTGACCTTGCCCGGGCGCATGACGCGCAGGTAGAAGCCCATGAAGAGGGCGATCGGGATGGTCATGCCGATGGAGAAGACGCCCCACGGGGAGTGCGCCAGCGCGTTGACGATGACCAGGGCCAGCACGGCCAGCAGGATGATCATGATGGCGAAGACGCCGACCAGCGCGGCGGCGCCGCCGACCGGGCCGATCTCGTCCCGGGCCATCTGGCCGAGCGAACGGCCGTTGCGCCGGGTGGAGAAGAAGAGCGTGACCATGTCCTGGACGGCGCCCGCGAAGATCACGCCCACGACGATCCAGATGGTGCTGGGCAGGTAGCCCATCTGCGAGGCGAGTACGGGACCCACGAGCGGTCCGGCGCCGGCGATGGCGGCGAAGTGGTGGCCGAAGAGCACGCGTCGGTCGGTCGGGTGGAAGTCGACACCGTTGTCAAGGCGTTCGGCGGGGGTGGCGCGGGTCTTGTCCACCTTCAGGACGCGGTTCGCGACGAAGCGCGCGTAGAAGCGGTAGCCGATCGCGTACGAACCCAGGGCCGCGGCGAGCAGCCAGGCGGCCGAGATCTCCTCGCCGCGCGAGAGCGCCAGCACGCCCCAGCCGATGGCCCCCACGAGCCCGACGAGCACCCACGCGGCCACGGCCTTGGGGGACATGCCCCCTGACGGTGAAGGCGAGCCCGGCGTGATGCCCCCGCCCGCCGCTTCCTGTTCGGCTCTCGATGCTTCCGGTTCCGGCATGACCTCTGGTCCCCTCGTCGATCATCTGCGTAAGCGCAGGGAATCTACGGGGTCCGACCGCTGGGCGTAAGCCCCCGTCCGTAATCCGGTACCGCATCGGAGCCTGGGTCGCTCGCGACGCGGGCGCCTTCTACGCGCGGGGAGTCGGCCGAGTTCACGTGCGTGACGTGAAATCGCTGCTGGTTATGGCTGGAAGTCGTTCGCGACATGAAAGAGAAATGCCCGGTCATGCGCTTCAGCGCGTGGCCGGGCATTTTGGTGCAGAGTTTCCGTTTCCATCGCCGGCAGGCGTGGACGGGGGTGTTACACGGCGGGGCGCTGAAGGCGGGCGACGAACTTGTAGCGATCGCCGCGGTACACGGAACGCACCCACTCGACGGGCTCCCCGTCGGTGTCCAGCGAATGGCGGGAAAGCAGCAGCATCGGCAGCCCGACGTCGGTGCCGAGCAGCCCGGCCTCCCGAGGGGTGGCCAGCGAGGTCTCGATGGTCTCCTCCGCTTCGGCGAGGCGCACGTCGTACACCTCGGCGAGGGCGGTGTACAGGGAGGTGTACTTGACCAGCGAACGGCGCAGCGCGGGAAAGCGCTTGGCCGACAGGTGCGTGGTCTCGATGGCCATCGGCTCTCCGCTGGCCAGGCGGAGGCGTTCGATGCGCAGGACCCGGCCGCCGGTGGCGATCTTGAGGAGACCGGCGAGGGTGTCGTCGGCCGTCACGTAGCCGATGTCCAGGAGCTGTGAGGTCGGTTCGAGGCCCTGGGCCCTCATGTCCTCGGTGTACGAGGAGAGTTGGAGCGGCTGGGAGACCTTCGGCTTGGCGACGAAGGTTCCTTTGCCCTGGATCCGTTCCAGCCGGCCCTCGACGACGAGCTCCTGGAGCGCCTGGCGCACCGTGGTGCGGGAGGTGTCGAACTCGGCCGCGAGCGTGCGCTCGGGCGGCACCGGTGTGCCGGGTGGAAGGGTTTCGGTCATATCGAGCAAGTGGCGCTTGAGCCGGTAGTACTTGGGCACGCGTGCCGTGCGGGTGGCCGCCCCGCTGTCCGGCTCCGTGATCGCCCCTTCGGTGGCCATCGCCGCCCGCCTTCCCGACTCCAGTTTCGTTGCCGTCACCGGCTCCTCCGATATGTGCGGTCACATCGTGACACGGGAGGGAGGGCAGGCCTCCTCCCTCCCCCAGGTGTCGGTCCGATAACGGACCGATCACCCGCTCATTAGACCCTTGACACCCCTAAAGGTCTAGGCCAAGCTCCAGCTACTGGTCTACACCAATATGGATCGGATCCCGGCCCCACGGGCAGTACTTGGTGCTTTTTGAGTCACCGCGGCGGGCAAGGGAAGTTGCAGGCAGCATCCCTGAGGAGGGTGGCGTGAAGCGCAAGCTCATCGCGGCGGTTGGAGTCGCGGGCATGGTTATCGGCCTCGCGGCGTGTGGTGGGTCCGACGACAAGGGGACCGACAAGGCCGCCTCCGGCGCCAAGGAGCTGACCGTCTGGCTGACGGTCGACGCCCAGAACAACTGGCCGGAGCTGGTGAAGGCGGCCGACGACGCGATCATCGCGAAGCACCCCGGCCTCACCATCAAGCACGAGTACTACGGCTGGCCGGACAAGAACGCCAAGCTCGACGCGGTCCTCGCGACGGACAAGGCCCCGGACGTTGTCGAGATGGGCAACTCCGAGATGATCGGCTACATGTCGACCGGCGCCTTCGCCGAGGTCGACCCGGCCAAGTTCGAGAACTCGGCCGCGTGGCTGGACGCCCTCAAGGACTCCGTCACGTACAACGGCAAGTCCTACGGTGTCCCCTACTACGCCGGTGGCCGTGTCGGTACCTGGCGCAAGGACCTGGCCGCCGAGGCCGGCGTGACCGCCGCCCCGAAGACGTGGGCCGAGTACACCGGTGCTCTGGACAAGATCCAGAAGGCGAAGGGCGACAAGTTCAGCGCCCTCTACCAGCCCTCTCCGGACTGGTACGCCGCGATGTCCTACGTCTACGACGCCGGCGGCGCCATCGCCAAGCAGGACGGCGACAAGTGGAAGGCCTCGCTGTCTTCCCCCGAGTCGCTGAAGGGTCTCACGCAGTACAAGGACCTCCTCGACAAGTACATGCACGCGGACAAGACCAAGGACGAGTCCGACCGCCCGGTCGTCTTCGCCCAGGGCAACTCCGCGGCCATCTTCGCCGCCGCGTGGGAAGGCGCCGTAGCGGCCGACCCGAAGAACGACAAGGTCGGCGGCCTGGCCGACAAGCTGGAGAACTTCGTCCAGCCCGGTCCGAACGGCAAGAACCTGCCCGTCTTCCTCGGCGGCTCGGACCTGGCGATCCCGTCCAAGTCCAAGGCTCAGGACATAGCAGCCGAGTGGATCAACGCCTTCACCGGTTCGCAGGGCCAGAAGGGCCTGATCGGCAAGGGGAACCTGCCGAACAACAAGACGGACCTCGGCCCGCTGAAGGCCGACCCGAAGACCGCGGTCGGCGCCACGGCGGCCGAGTCCTCCTGGTTCGTCCCGACCGCTCCGGGCTGGGGCCAGGTCGAGAAGGGCAACCTCCTCAAGACGATGCTCCAGGAGATCGGCACCGGCAAGAAGTCGGTGGAGGAGGCGGCCAAGGCCGCTGACGCCGAGATCGACAAGGTCATCAACACCAAGTGACCTGTAGTCAGCAGGGCCCCGCCGCTCAGGCGGGGCCCTGCTGCCCGTCAAGAGAGGGACTCCCGAGGAGCGCGCGATGAGTGCCGCACAGACAACCACCGCCGACCTGCCGCCGGCGGAACAGACGAATTCCACCGGAGCAGGTACGGGGAGCAAGGGCACACCGGACGGATCGCCCCGCAAGGGTTCGGGCGCGACCCCCTGGCTGCTGCTGGCTCCGTGCATGCTGATCATCGCCCTCGTCATGGGGTACCCGCTCTACAGACTCGTGTCCCTCTCCTTCCAGAGCTTCGGCAAGAAGGAACTCTGGGGCTTCAAGGACGCCGAGTTCGTCGGCGTGGACAACTTCACGAAGATCCTCGGGGACTCGGTCTTCTGGTCCGTGGTCCTTCGCACCATCGTCTTCGCGCTCGGCGCGGTCATCCTGACCATGGTCATCGGCATGCTCATCGCGCTGCTGCTGCAGAAGGTCTCGGGCGTGGTCAAGGCGCTCATCAGCATCGCTCTCGTGGCGAGCTGGGGCATGCCGATCATCGTGGCCACCGCCGTCTTCAAGTGGCTCTTCGACGCCGACTACGGCGTCCTCAACTACCTGATGAGCAAGCTGCCCGGCGTGGACATGATCGGGCACAACTGGTTCGCCAGCGGCCCCCAGGGCCTCATGGTGATCATGCTCCTGGTGGTCTGGGGCGCGGTGCCCTTCGTGGTCATCACTCTCACCGCCGGCCTGACCCAGGTGCCAAAGGAGCTGGAGGAGGCCGCGCGCCTCGACGGCGCCGGAGCCTGGGGCGTGTTCCGCCACGTCACCCTCCCGATCCTGAAGCCGATCATCGTCATGCTGACGACCCTCTCGGTGATCTGGGACATGGGCGTCTTCCCGCAGGTCTTCGTGATGCGAAACGGCAACCCCGAGGCCGAGTTCCAGCTGCTGACGACGTACTCGTACCAGCAGGCCTTCGTGGTCAACGACTACTCGGGCGGCTCCGCCATCGCCCTGGTGACCGTGGCCCTGCTGCTCGGAGTCGTCGCCGTCTACATGCGCCAGATGCTCAAGATCGGAGAGGTGGAATGACCCTCACCACCGCGACCCCGCCCGCCGCACGCAGCAAGCGGGGCGGCCGGAAGAAGCTCACGTCGAAGCTCGGCTGGAACGTCGTCGGGCTCCTGGTCTTCGCCGTCGTGGGCTTCCCGGTCTACTGGATGCTGAACACGGCCTTCAAGCCGGCCAAGGACGCGATCGACCCGAGTCCGCACTTCTTCCCGCGCACCTTCACGCTGGACAACTTCCGGCGCGCGCTGGAGATCTCGGACTTCTGGGGTCCCGTCGGCCGAAGCCTGATCGTCTCGCTGGTGGTGGTCACCATCGGGATCGCCATCGGCCTGCTGGCCGCCCTGGCCATCTCCCGCTTCGCCTTCCGCGGCCGCAAGGTCGTGATCGTCGGAATCCTCGCCGTCCAGATGATCCCGCTCGTCGCGATGATCATCCCGGTCTTCCTGCTCCTCAACGACCTGGGTCAGTACGACAAGCTCACCGGCTTGATCATCACGTACCTGACCTTCGTCCTCCCCTTCACGGTGTGGACGCTGCGCGGATTCATCGTCAACATCCCGAAGGAACTGGAAGAGGCCGCCCAGGTCGACGGGTGCACACCGACCGGCGCCTTCCTGCGGGTGGTCTTCCCGCTGCTGGCCCCCGGCATGGTCGCCACCTCGGTCTACGCCTTCATCCAGGCGTGGAACGAGTACCTCTACGCCCTGATGCTGATGAGCCAGCAGAACCAGACGGCCACCGTCTGGCTCGGCAACTTCACCACCAAGAACGGCACCGAGTTCGCCCCCATGATGGCGGGCTCGACCATGATGGCGATCCCGATCGTCGTCCTCTTCCTCCTCGTCCAGCGCAAGATGGCCGCGGGTCTGACCGCCGGCGCCGTGAAGGGATAACGGCCCATGACTGTCCTTGCGCACCACACGGATACGCTGACCCGGGACGCCCTCGCGGTCCTGCAGCCCGGCTTCGAGGGCACCACCGCCCCCGCCTGGCTGCTGCGCCAGGTCGCCGAAGGCCTCACCTCCGTCGGCCTCTTCGGCCGCAACATCACCTCGCCCGAGCAGCTCGCCGCGCTGACCGCGCAGCTGCGCAGCGAGCGGGACGACGTCCTCGTCGCCATCGACGAGGAGGGCGGCGACGTCACGCGCCTGGAGGTCCGCGGCGGCTCGTCCTTCCCCGGCAACCTGGCCCTCGGCGCCGTGGACGACGTGGACCTGACCCGCGACGTGGCCCGCGAGCTGGGCCGCCGGCTCGCCGAGTGCGGGGTCAACCTCAACTGGGCCCCGTCCGCCGACGTCAACTCCAACCCGGACAACCCGGTCATCGGAGTACGGTCCTTCGGCGCCGACACCCACCTCACCGCCCGGCACACCGCCGCGTACGTCGAGGGCCTCCAGGCCGCCGGCGTCGCCGCCTGCACCAAGCACTTCCCGGGCCACGGCGACACCAACGTCGACTCGCACCACGCGCTGCCGCGCATCGACGTGGACCTGGAAACCCTGGCCGCGCGGGAACTCGTACCGTTCCGGGCCGCCATCGAGGCCGGCACCAAGGCCGTCATGAGCGCCCACATCCTGGTGCCCGCCCTGGACCCGACCCGCCCGGCCACCCTCAGCCCGCAGATCCTGACCGGTCTGCTGCGCAAGGAGCTCGGCTACGAGGGCCTCATCGTCACCGACGGCATGGAGATGCACGCCATCGCCGGGACGTACGGCATCGAGCGCGGCTCGGTGCTGGCCATCGCGGCCGGCGCCGACGCCATCTGCGTCGGCGGCGGGCTCGCCGACGAGGGCACCGTGCTGAGGCTGCGCGACGCGCTGGTCGCGGCCGTCCGCGAGGGCTCGCTCCCGGAGGAGCGGCTCGCCGAGGCCGCCGCCCGGGTCCGCTCGCTGGCCGAGTGGACCCGCCAGGTCCGTCAGGGCGCGCGGCCGGAGGGGAGCAGCGCGCCCGGCATCGGCCTGGCCGCGGCCCGCCGCGCGGTGGTGGTGACGGGTTCGCCCAAGGCGGCGTCCCCGGTGAACGCCCCGTACATCGCCACGCTCACCCCCGTCGCGAACATCGCGGTCGGCGACGAGACCCCGTGGGGGGTGGCCGGGGAAGTGTCCGCGCTGATCCCGGGCACCGACTCGGGCGTGTACCCGCAGGGGTCCGCCGCCGCCGACATCCTGGCCGCCGCGGGGAACCGCACCGTCGTGGCGGTGGTCCGCGACGCGCACCGGCATCCCTGGATGACCGAGGCCCTGGACGCGCTCGTCGCGGCGCGGCCGGAGACGATCGTGGTCGAGATGGGCCTGCCGCGGGCCGAGCCGCGGGGTGCGCTGCACATCGCGACGCACGGGGCGGCCCGGGTGTGCGGGCGCGCTGCCGCTGAGGTCATCGCGGGGGTTTAGCGGGCCCGTGCGGGCCGGCTGCCGGGGCTCCGCCCCGGACCCCGCGCCTCAAACGCCGGCGGGGCTGGATTTTCCACCCCGGGGCTGGATTGTCCAGCCCGCCGGCGTTTTTGCGGCGCGCCGGGCGCAAGAGAAGGGCCGGGCACTCCCTGTGGGGAGTGCCCGGCCCTTCATCGTTCATCGCTTGCCGGTACTGCCTAGAGGCCCTGCCAAGCGGGCTTGTTGGCGTAGGTGTGGCGGAAGTAGTCCGCCAGCTTCAGCTTGGACGCGGCGGCCTCGTCCACGATCACCGTGGCGTGGCGGTGCAGCTGGAGCGCGGAGGCCGGCACGAGGGCCGACAGCGGGCCCTCGACGGTCTGCGCGACGGCTTCGGCCTTGCCCTCGCCGGTGGCCAGCAGGACCAGGTGGCGGGCGTCGAGGATGGTGCCGATGCCCTGGGTGATGACGTGGTGGGGCACCTGCTCTATGTCGTTGTCGAAGAAGCGCGCGTTGTCCACGCGGGTCTGCTCCGTCAGCGTCTTGATCCGGGTGCGGGAGGCGAGCGAGGAGCAGGGCTCGTTGAAGCCGATGTGCCCGTCCGTGCCGATGCCGAGGAGCTGGAGGTCCACGCCGCCGGCCTCGGCGAGGGCGCGGTCGTAGGCGTCGCAGGCGGCGACGATGTCCGCGGCCGAGCCGTCCGGGCCCATGAAGGAGGCCTCGGAAAGGCCCAGCGGCTCGACGACCTCGCGCAGGACGACGGCGCGGTAGGACTCCGGGTGCCCGGCCGGCAGGCCGACGTACTCGTCGAGCTGGCAGACGCGGGCCTTGGAGGCGTCGACCAGTCCGGCCCTCACCTTGGCGGCGAGCGCCTCGTAGATGGGCAGCGGGGTAGAGCCGGTCGCCACGCCGAGCAGGGCGTCGGGCTTGCGGCGGACCAGGGCGGCCATGGCCTCCGCGATGAGCTCGCCGCCTGCCTTGGCGTCCGGGACGATGACAACTTCCACGCGGGGCCTGCCGATCTGGAGTGTGACGTTGTGGTATAGACCAATCTAGCAGAGGCGAGGCCCCGTTGCCGGGTCTTCGCACACTCCATGGTGGGCCGGATCCGCGGCTCCGGCCTCCCGGGCGACAGGCCCTAGAGCAGTGAGAGCTGGAGCCCGCCCGTGACGGCGAGGTGCTGGCCCGTGACCCAGCGGGAGTCCGGGGAGGCCAGGAAGGCGACCACGTCCGCGACCTCCTGCGGGGTGCCGAGCCGGTCGAAGACGGAGCGGGAGGCGGCGTGCGCGCGGGCCGCCGGGTCCGCGAGCCAGGCCGCGTTCAGGTCGGTCTCCACGATCCCGGGACCCACCGAGTTCACCGTGATGTTCCGCGGCGCGAGCTCGGCGGCCAGCGAGACCGTCAGCGCGTTCACCGCTCCCTTGGCCATGACCGTGGCGAGGATCGCGGGCAGGGCGATGTCCGGGGTGCCGGTCACGTTCACGATCCGGCCGCCGTCCCGAAGCCGCTCCAGGCCGTGGCGGATCACGAAGAACGGGGCCTTCGCGTTGAGCGCGTGCACCCGGTCGTACGTCTGCTCGTCGGTGGAGCCGATGCCGGCGAAGGTGGCCCCGCCCGCGTTGTTCACCAGTACGTCAACCCCGCCGCCCCCCTCGGTGGCCAGCGGATGGGCCGCGTACGCCGCCCAGAGCGCCTCCGCGCCGCCCTCGACGCCGAGCTCCGCCCCCACCGCGAAGGCGCGGCCCCCGGCCGCCTCGATGGCGCCCACGGTCTCCCCGGCCGCCGCCGCGTTGGATCCGTAGGCCACCGCGACCAGCGCCCCGTCGCGGGCGAGGCGCTCCGCGATGGCCCGCCCGATGCCCCGGCTGCCGCCCGTGACCAGTGCCGTCTTCCCCTCGAGCACGCCCATGGCGCGCCCCCCTTTCGATAGTGGTCGCTACAGAAAGGACCGTATCAGATTTCGTAGCGCCCGCTATAGAATGAGTTCATGGTGACCGGACAGCGCGGCAGGCCCCGCTCCTTCGACCGTGACGAGGCCCTCGACAAGGCGATGTTCGCCTTCTGGGAGCGCGGCTACGAGGCGACGTCGATCTCCGACCTGACCGCCTCGCTCGGAATCAGCGCCCCGAGCCTCTACGCGGCCTTCGGCGACAAGCGCACGCTCTTCGACGAGGTCGTGGTGGTCTACGGCGGCCGCTACGCGGACTTCGCGGCCGCGGCCCTCGCCGAGGAGCCCACCGCCCGCGCGGCGGTGGGGCGCATCCTGCGCGAGGCGGCGGAGGTGTACACCGACCCCGCCCACCCGCCGGGCTGCATGGTGATCAGCGCGGCCGTCAACACCACCTCGGAGGAGGTGGCGCAGGCGCTGCGCGTGCGGCGCGAGGCCAATCTGGTGGCGTGCGAGAGCCGGATCCGGGCCGATGTCGCCACGGGGGAACTCCCGGCCGGTACGGACTCCCGGGCGCTGGCGCGCTACGCCGGAGCGGTGCTGCAGGGGATGTCCCAGCAGTCGCGCGACGGCGCGGGCCGGGAGGAGCTGGAGGCGGTGGCGGAGCTGGCCATGCGGGCCTGGCCGCAGGGGTCGCAGCAGGGGCCGCAGTAGGGGTTTGCCGTAGGGGGGCCGAAGCGGGGGCGCCCTCCGGGGGCGCGCGTTCCTCTGGGCCACGGTGCCGAACGGGACCCTCGGCCCGCCCGGCACCGTAGCCCGGAGTACTTACGGCCGGCGGGTGTGCGGTGCCCGACGGCCGGTGGGAGGTGACGCGCGGTCAGGGCAGAGCGCGCGGCTTACCTCGATCCGTCCTCCTGTGCGGGGAGGGCGGAAGCTTGATGCAATTGTGGACTAGACCAATCTGTTCTGTCCATCCAATGCTGCGACCCGAAATCCCGTCGCTTCCTCCAAGCCTACGCGGAAGCGGGGGCTCCTGGATACTCCGTGGTCACTTCGGGGAATCGCGCTGAGGAAAGTCATGGCCCGTACCCGGGGTACGCTCGCCACGTGCCCTCCATGAACGACCTCGTACGCCAGCACACCGCTCTCAGTGAAACCGACCTGGAGTGGCTCCACCTGCTGGTCTCGGAGTGGCAGCTGCTCTCCGACCTCTCCTTCGCCGACCTCGTGCTGTGGGTTCCCACCCTCGACGGCAGCCGGTACGTCTCGGTCGCGCAGATGCGCCCGAACACCGGCCCCACCTCGTACCAGGACGACATGGTCGGCCACCTGGTCCCGCGCGGCCGTCGCCCGCTGCTCGATGCCGCGCTCGACGAGGGCCGCATCGTGCGCGAGGGGGACCCGGAGTGGCGCGAGGAGGTGCCGGTCCGCGTCGAGTCGATCCCCGTGCGCCGCGAGGGCCGGGTCCTCGGAGTGATCGCACGCAATACCAACCTGCTCACTGTGCGTACACCCAGCCGGCTGGAGCTCACCTACCTCCAGTCCGCCTCCGACCTGGCCCAGATGATCGCGGCGGGCTCCTTCCCGTTCCCCGGCCAGCAGGTCGACATGGACGCCTCCCCGCGCGTCGGCGACGGCCTGATCAGGCTCGACTCCGAGGGCGTGGTGACGTACGCGTCCCCGAACGCGCTCTCCGCCTACCACCGGCTCGGCCTCGCCTCCGACCTGGTCGGCCAGCACCTGGGAACCATCACCTCCGAACTCGCGCCCTCCCGCGGCCCGGTGGACGAGGCCCTGGTCAAACTCGCCAGTGGCTGGGCCCCGCGCGAGACCGAGGCCGAGGGCAGCGGCGGGGTCATCCAGCTGCGCGCCATCCCGCTCAAGCCCAAGGGCACCCGGATCGGCTCGCTCGTCCTGTGCCGCGACGTCACGGAACTGCGCCGTCGCGAACGTGAATTGATCACCAAGGACGCGACCATCCGGGAGATCCACCACCGGGTCAAGAACAACCTCCAGACCGTGGCCGCGCTCTTGCGCCTGCAGGCCCGCCGAATGGATTCGCCGCAGGGGCGCGAGGCGCTGAACGAAGCCGTCCGCCGCGTCGGTTCGATCGCGATCGTGCACGAGACGCTTTCTCAGAACCTGGACGAGCGGGTCGAGTTCGACGAGATCGCAGACCGCGTGATCGCGATGGTCTCCGAGATCTCCCCGGGCAAGGTCGACTGCCGGCGCACCGGCCGCTTCGGAATCCTGGACGCGGAGGTCGCCACTCCGCTGTCGATGGTGCTGACGGAGATCCTCCAGAACGCCCTGGAGCACGCCTTCACCCAGGGCGAGGGCGGCACCGTGGAGGTGTCCGCGGCCCGCTCGGGCACCGGCCGCGACGATGCCCGGCTGCTGATCTCGGTGGTCGACGACGGCTGCGGCCTGCCCGAGGGGTTCGACCCCCAACGGGCCGGCAACCTCGGGCTGCAGATCGTACGGACCCTGGTGGAGGGCGAACTCGGCGGCACCTTCGACATGGTGGCGTCCGAGCCGCGCGGCACCAAGGTCGTCCTCGACCTGCCGGCCAGTCCGCAGAAGTAGCGCACCGCGCCGGTGACCCAGAGTGATGTCAAGGGCCTCGGAAGGGGTCCGGACAGCACTGAACCCCGGACCGAATGGTTTTCGGTACGGGGTTCAAGAGCACGTTACGAAGCGCTTATATGGGTACTACGCGCTGCGGCTCGAGGCTCGAAAGTCGATGTCAGGCGGTTGCGTTGCGCGCCCGATTGCGAGCGGCGCGGCGCTTCATTGCGCGGCGCTCGTCCTCGCTGAGACCGCCCCAGACACCGGAGTCCTGACCGGACTCGAGCGCCCACTGCAGGCACTGCTCCATGACGGGGCAACGGCGGCAGACGGCCTTGGCTTCCTCGATCTGCAGCAGCGCAGGACCGGTGTTGCCGATGGGGAAGAAGAGTTCCGGGTCTTCCTCGCGGCAAACGGCGTTGTGACGCCAGTCCATGGCTGCTCCATCTCCTTGTATTGCGGGCAGGTTGCTTGTGAATGTGAACGCTTTCACGAATCCCTTCGTGAGGGAAGGGAGACCGCCCAGTTTGGGGAAAAACTCGCCCTGGGCTGCCGGAGATTCGTGGAGGGGTTCTGGCGGTCTGTGTGGGTGCCGGGTTCTGCGGGCTGTCCCGATCGCCATGTAGAGATTCGCAAACCTCGGACGGGGATACAACCCCTTCCGGAAAGTTTTTTTTGATTCGTCGGTGTCTACTAGGTCACAGCCCTACTTCCTAGGGGTGGACCGGCGTGTAAACGTTCGAGTGGAAGGACTTTCGGCCCTTCCACTCACACAATCACACGCAGTGCACGGCGTACGCCTGTGAACCGAACGCTGGTGCGCAGCCCGAGGTGGTCACCGTCCATCTGGAACGGAAGCGGCACCTTCGAATGCAAGGTGAAGTCCGTCAGATCGTGCAGAGACACCGCATGCTTGCCGTGCGGTCCGCGCTCAGGAGTCGAGGTCAGGAGCTGTGTCGCGTAGCGAGCGACCGCCGGAGTTGACAAACGGTCCAGTGCCAATACGTCAAGTGCGGTATCGAACGACGCCTCCGGGGAGGCGTAGAGCGGCCGGTTGCCCAGATATGTCCAGGGTGACGTGTTGCACACTATCGACAGCACCAGATCCGTCACCGGATCCGCGCCGGGCCGCTCCAGGGTCACCATGCCGCGCCGGCGGTGCGGCTCTTCCCAGAACTGGCGCATCAGCTGTCGCACGTACAGGGCATGGGTCGAACGCTTGCCCCGTTCCCGCTGCTGTTCGACGCGCCCCACCACACCCGCGTCGAAGCCGAAGCCCGCGCAGAAGGTGAACCAGCGCGCCGGAACCGACTCGTCCTCGGTGCCGGGGGTGCCGGCCGCGAGTCCCAGGCCGACCGTCCGCTCGCGCCGCTCCCGCAGTGCGTCCAGCAGGGCGCCGGTCGCCTCGACCGCGTCGTTGGGCAGGCCGAGCGCGCGGGCGAAGACATTGGTGGAGCCACCGGGGACCACCGCGAGCCCGGGCAGCCGTTCCGGATCGGGACCCTCGTGCAGCAGTCCGTTGACCACTTCGTTGACGGTGCCGTCACCGCCCAGGGCCACCACCAGGTCCACACCGGTCTCGGCCGCCCTGCGGCCCAGGTCCCGGGCGTGGCCGCGGTATTCGGTGGTGACCGCCTCCAGCTTCATCTCGCTGGCGAGGGCGTGGGTCAGGACGTCGCGCGTGCGCGCACTGGTCGTCGTCGCTGCTGGGTTGGCCACGAGGAGTGCACGCATGGGCGTCAGCCTACCGACCCCTTCCGGCGCAGCCCATACTGGCCGTCCCCTCCGGGTGCGGGAGGGGCGCGGCTACCCTGCTGGGGTGAGTACGAAGCCCACCCCCACCGAGTCCGCCGTCCGCTCCCCGCTGCCCCGCCGGCTGACCGCGGCCGCCGTGCTGACCGCGCTGGAGGGGCTGGCCCTGGCCGGGCCCGGCGTCGCCGATCTGTACATGGGCGTCGCCGGGGGCGCCGACCCCGTGCAGGCGCTGACCGGAGGGGTCACCCTGCTCGTCCTGGCCTCGCTGCCGCTGGTCGCGGCGCGCGGGCTGCTCCTGGGCCGGCGCTGGAGCCGCGGCCCGGCGCTGATCACCCAGCTGATGTCGCTGCCCGTCGCCTGGATGCTGTGGACCGCGGGAGGGGCGATGAAGGCCGCCGCCGTGGCGCTGGCCCTGGCCGCGGTGGCCGTCACGGCCCTCCTGGTGAACCCGAAGGCCACCGAAGCGCTGGGCATCGGGCCCGCGGAACGGGCCCGATAGCCCGTACGGGCGGCTCTTCTGCCCCCCTACTCCTCGACCAGGAGCTTCTCGCGGAGCTGGGCCAGGGTGCGGGCCAGCAGCCGGGAGACGTGCATCTGGGAGATGCCGACCTCCTGGGCGATCTGCGACTGGGTCATGTTGCCGAAGAACCGCAGCAGCAGGATCCGCTTCTCCCGCGGCGGCAGTCCTTCGAGCAGCGGCTTGAGGGACTCGCGGTACTCGACGCCCTCCAGCGCCTCGTCCTCCGAGCCCAGGGTGTCCGCGACCGCCGGCGACTCGTCGTCGGTGTCCGGGACGTCCAGCGAGAGCGTGCTGTAGGCGTTGGCCGATTCCAGGCCCTCCAGCACCTCCTCCTCGGAGATCCCCAGCCGTTCGGCCAGTTCGTGCACCGTGGGGGAGCGGCCGTGCTGCTGGGACAGTTCCGCCGTCGCCGTGGTCAGCGAGAGCCGCAGCTCCTGCAGGCGCCTGGGGACCCGTACCGCCCAGCCCTTGTCGCGGAAGTGGCGCTTGATCTCGCCGACCACCGTGGGCGTGGCGTACGTGGAGAACTCGACCCCGCGGTCCGGGTCGAAGCGGTCCACCGACTTGATCAGACCGATGGTGGCGACCTGGGTCAGGTCGTCCAGCGGCTCGCCGCGGTTGCGGAAGCGCCGGGCCAGGTGCTCGACGAGCGGCAGGTGCATCCGTACGAGCCGGTTGCGCAGCTCCGCCTTCTCCGGCGAGCCGTCGGGCAGCTCCCGGAGCTCGATGAACAGGGCCCGCGCGCCGCTGCGGTCGCGCGGATCCGGCAGGGGCGGCGGCGCGGTGAACACCGGAGCCCGAAGGGCTTCGGTGGTGTCCGCGGCCGGGGTTACGTCCGCGGCCGGAGCCGCCGGCTGGGCCGTGGCAGCGGCCCCCGGTGGCTGGACCGGCAGTGTTTGGTCGTGCTGGTTCTCGCTCACAGGGCCCGCCCGTCGCTCCGCCGAGTCCAAAAAGCCGTTTTCCGCATCCGTGTCAGCCGGGTGCGGCCGGGCGTGCTGCTGCTCCGGAATGCCACCGTCGACCTCGTGTCCTACCCGGGGCCGATCCCCGCCCCGCACCGGGACCTCCCCGCCGCTCACGCCGGGCCTGGTCCCGCGCCGCGCTGTTTGTAGAGGCTGATGCTCACCGTCTTGTTCTCCTCGACCGTGGCCTCGACCTTCCCGGCGAGTGCCGAGAGGACCGTCCACGCGAACGTGTCGCGCTCCGGTGCCCGGCCGTCGGTGGTCGGGGCGGAGACGGTCACCTCCAGCGAATCGTCGACCAACCGGAAGACGCAGCTGAGGACGGAGCCGGGCACGGCCTGCTGGAGCAGGATCGCGCAGGCCTCGTCCACCGCGATGCGGAGGTCCTCGATCTCGTCGAGGGTGAAGTCCAAACGTGCCGCGAGGCCGGCCGTGGCCGTCCGCAGCACAGACAGGTAGGCACCCGCAGCGGGCAGCCGGACTTCCACGAAGTCCTGGGTCCCGGGCTCGCCTGCGATCTGGGACACCCTCACCTCCAAGGTGGTACGAGCTCTGTTCGCCGGTGACGCTATCGCGATCCGGGCGATCGTGTCGCGGCACCCCTGTCGGAGGGTGCAGAGCCCCGTCGAACATAGCTGGCCGAAGGGCCGTGCCTTGCGACCAGTGACTGATGGTAAGCCCATGGGGACGCACAGTGGCTAGGGGTCTGCGGGCCCAAATCAGGGGAACCGGCGGAGGGTTGACCTACCCCGCTTCAGACGATCGAACCGTCGACAAAACACCATCGCCACGTCTCGCCCGGTTCGAAGCTGCGCATCACCGGATGTCCGGTCTCCCGGTGGTGCGCCGTGGCGTGCCGGTGGGGCGAGGAATCGCAGCAGCCGACGTGCCCGCACCCCAGGCACAGCCGGAGCTGGACGGGATGACTGCCGAGTGCCAGACATTCGGGGCAGGTCTGGGCAAGCGGGGCCGGCTCGGGGCGCGGCAGTTCGGGAACGTGGGTGCACTCGCTCATGATGGCCAGCGTACTGAGGTACGGGCGCCCGGGATGCCATGACTCAAGCGAGGATGATCTTCGATGGAGGTATTGCCGCTGGTGGCGCTGGTCGCCGGCTGCGCGGTCGTCGCGGGCCTGGCCCGCCGCACTCCGGTGCCCGCGCCCCTGCTGCTGGTCGCCGCCGGACTGGCCGCGGCCTACGTGCCGGGCGTGCCCGAGTACGGCCTGGACCCGCACATCGTGCTGCCCCTGCTGCTCCCGCCGCTGCTCTACACGGCCGCGGTGGACAGCTCGTACCTGGACCTGCGGGCGAACATCCGGCCCGTCGCACTGCTCTCGGTGGGGTACGTGCTCTTCGCGACCGTCGCCGTCGGGTACGCGGCGTACCTGCTGGTGCCGGGGCTCTCGCTGCCGGTGGCGCTGGTGCTGGGGGCGGTGATCGCCCCGCCCGACGCGGTCGCGGCGACGGCCATCGCCCGCAAGCTCGGGCTGCCGAACCGGATCACGACCATCCTCCAGGGTGAGTCCCTGGTCAACGACGCCACCGCGATCACCGCGTTCAAGGTCGCGCTGGCGGCGGCGGTCGGGGCGAGCGCCGGCTGGACGGACGGGATCCAGGAGTTCCTGCTGGCCTCGGTGGGCGGGGTCGCGGTCGGCCTGCTGCTGATGGTCCCGATCCACGTCCTGCGCACGAAGCTGCGCGAACCGCTCCTGCAGAACACCCTGTCGCTGCTGATCCCCTTCGTGGCCTACGCCGCCGCCGAGCGGGTGCACGCGTCGGGAGTGCTGGCGGTCGTCGTGGTCGCGCTGTACCTCGGGCACCGCAACTGGCAGGTCGACTTCGCGACCCGGCTCCAGGAGGAGGCGGTCTGGAAGATGGTCGCCTTCATCCTCGAATCGGTGGTCTTCGCGCTGATCGGACTCCAGCTGCCCGTGGTGCTCAAGGGGCTGGGGGAGAACGAGGGCGCAGCCGCGGCGGGCTACGCGGTGGTCGTGTTCCTCGTCGTGGTGGCGGCCCGCTTCGCCTGGGTCTTCCCGGCGACGTTCCTGCCGAGGCTCTCGGCGCGGATCCGCGCGCGCGAGCCGGAGACGAGCTGGAAGGCGCCGGTCATCGTGGGATGGGCCGGCATGCGGGGCGTGGTCTCGCTGGCGATCGCCTTCTCCGTACCGGAAGACGTGCCCCACCGGAACCTGATCCTCTTCCTGACCTTCACCACCGTGATCGGCACGCTGGTGGTCCAGGGCCTGACCCTGCCGCCGCTGATCCGGCTGCTGCGGCTGCCGGCCAAGGACACGCACGCCGAGACCCTGGCGGAGGCCCAGGCCCAGAGCGAGGCCTCGCGGGCGGCGGAGGACCGCCTGACGGAGCTTCTGGACTCTCCCGCGAACGCCCTCCCGCCCCCGCTGGCGGACCGGCTGCGCACGGTGCTGGAGCGGCGGCGCAACGCCGTGTGGGAGCGGCTGGGGGAGGTCAACGCGGTGACGGGCGAGTCCGCGGACGAGGTCTACCGCCGCCTGGCGGGGGAGATGATCGCGGCGGAACGCGAGGTGTTCGTCTCCCTGCGCGACGCCCGCCGCATCGACGACGAAATGCTCCGGGCCCTGCTGCGCCGTCTGGACCTGGAGGAGGCGGCGGCATACCGGGAGGAAGCGGGCTGAGCGCGGGGCCGGCGCCCCTGGCTGCGGTCCGGGGCCGCCCGCCGCGGTGGCGGCCCGGTGTGGCCGGTGGGGGCCCCGGCCGCGAGCTGCCTCCCGGGCTACGGGCGGCCCGTGACCACCGCCGCCAGGGTGGTGCCGCGGGGGAAGGCGCCCGCGCGGGTCAGGGCGAGCAGGGCCCAGAGGAGCTTCGCCACGTAGATCCGCTCCACCGGCAGGCCGTGGCGGGACTCGAAGTCCGCCGCGAACTCCGCCAGCTCGGCGGGGACGCGGGCGTAGCCGCCGTGGGCGTAGCCCTCGGCCAGTGACCAGTCGCCCGCCGGACCGCCGAACGCGGCCGTCTGGAGGGAACGTATCTCCGCCTCCAGGAAGCCGCCCCCGACCACCGGGACCCCCACCGCCCGCTGTCCCGCGCCGAGCCCCGCCGCCAGCCCGGCCAGCGTGCCCCCGGTCCCGCAGGCCACGGCGGCCACGTCGCAGACACCGCTCAGCTCGCGGCCCAGCTCGGCGCAGCCGTGCAGTGCGAGCGCGTTGCTGCCGCCCTCCGGGATCACGTAGGCCCCCTCCGCGCCCGCCAGTGCGGGGAGCCCGGCCTTGTCCCGGTAGGCCGACCGGGTCACGAAGTGCAGGCGCATGCCGTCGGCCGCGCACCGGGCCAGCGAGTCGTTCAGCGGCAGCCCCGCGAGCTCGTCCCCCCGTACGATCCCGACGGTCGCCAGCCCCAGCAGCCGGCCGGCCGCGGCGGTGGCCCGGAGGTGGTTGGAGTAGGCCCCGCCGAAGGTCACGAGCTCCGGGTACCCGCCCGCGACCGCGGCCCGGAGATTCGGCGCGAGCTTGCGCCACTTGTTGCCGGGCAGCTCCGGATGCACCAGATCGTCCCGCTTGAGCAGCAGCCGCACCCCCTGCGCGGCGAACCGCTCGTCGCGGACCTCCCGCAACGGCGAGGCCGGGCGGGGTCGCAGGACCAGCTCGGGGTCGGGGGCGGGGGCGGGGTCGGGGTCGGCTGAACGTTCCACCCGCCCATTGTGTGCCGCAGCGGCCCGCTGCGTCGCACGTCAGAGCGGGTCCGCTGCGGACGGCCGTCCCCGGCGGCTACTTCAGGCGTTCCGTGATGCGGTCGCGCATCGAGGCCATCGTGAAGCCCTTCGGGTCGATCTTGCCCGGGCGCCATTCCAGGTGGCCGATGACCGAGCGGGCGGACCAGCCGTGGGCGCGGCACAGGGCGGCCGACGCGCGGGCCATGGCGTCGAGTTGGGGGGCCGGCCAGGGGTCCTCGCCGTCGCCGAGGTTTTCGCACTCGAAGCCGTAGAAGTGGCGGTTGCCGTCGGTGTTCGCGTGCTGGTCGGGCGGGAGGCGCTTCTCGGCGACCACCGCCGCCAGGACGTCGGAGTCGCCCGCGCCGGCGTGGTTCGCGCGGCCGTGGCCGACCAGGTGGACCCGGCCGTCCTTGGTGATCACGCCGTGGCAGAGCGGGCCGGGGAGGTCCGCGTGGCCGTCGCGGCAGAGCTCGACGGTGTACGCGGCCCCGTGCGTGACGGTGTGGTGGAGCATCACCCCGTGCACCGGGCCCCAGGGGCCCTTGTGGTTGCGGTTGTGGGTGCGCCAGTCGCCGACTTCGACGACCGTCAGGCCCTCGGCCCGCAGGGCGCTGAGGAACCGGTCCGCGGACAGGGGTGCGGACATGACCGCCTCCTTGGCTGTGAGTAGTCGAATGATTACCCAACGTTTAATGGAGGTGGTCATTCCGCCGCAAGGGCGCGCACCCGGCGCACGGTTCACGCCGCGGCGAGCCACAGGTCGGGGCCGAAGACCTCGTAGTGGATGTCCGCGGGCGCCACGCCCTTGGCGATGAGCTGCTCGCGCGCCGCCCGCATGAAGGGGAGCGGGCCGCAGAGGTAGGCCTTCGTGCCCGGGGCGACCGGGACGGCGGTGAGGTCGAGGAGGCCCTCGTGGTCGCCCGGCTCAGCGTCGGCCTCGTACCAGAAGTGCGCCGAGCCGTCCGCGAGCTTGCCGGTCAGTTCCCGGTGGCCGGTGCGCAGGGCGTGGTCGGCGGGGGAGCGGTCGGCGTGCAGGACGGTGACCGGGGCCGCGTGCGCGGTGTCGGCCAGGTGCTCCAGCATCGAGAGCATCGGGGTGCAGCCGATGCCGGCCGAGGCGAGGACCACCGGCGAGGTGGAGTCCTGGAGGACCAGGTCGCCGTAGGGGGTGGAGACGCGCAGGGTGTCGCCGGTGGCGACCTCGGCGTGCAGGTGGTTGGAGACCTCGCCGTCGGGGCCGGCGGCGGCCGGGCCGTGGACCCGCTTGACGGTGATCGAGCGGACCGGGGAGCCGGGGGCGCTGGAGAGGCTGTACTGGCGGATCTGGCGGGCGCCGTCGGGCAGTTCGGCCTGGACGGACACGTACTGGCCCGGCTTGAAGCCGGGTGCGGGGGCGCCGTCGGCCGGGGTCAGGTGGAAGGTGGTGCAGTCCGCGGTCTCCTCGACGCGGGCGGCGACCGTCCAGTCGCGCCAGACGTCGCCGGCGAGGACCTGCTGCTCGGCGTAGAGCCGCTCCTCGATGGTGATGAGGGCGTTCGCCATGAGCCAGTAGACCTCGTCCCAGGCCTCCGCGACCTCGGGGGTGACGGCCTCGCCGAGGATCTCCACGATCGCCTCGAAGAGGTGCTTGTGGACGACCGGGTACTGCTCGCGGGTGACGCCGAGGGAGGCGTGCTTGTGGGCGATGCGGTTCAGCATCACGTCGGGGCGGGCCTCGGGGTGCTCGACGAGGTGGGTCGCGAAGGCGGCTATCGAGCCGGCGAGGGCCTGCTTCTGGAGGCCGGCGTTCTGGTTGCCGCGGTTGAAGAGGTCGCGGATCAGCTCGGGGTGGGCCGCGAAGAGCTTTCCGTAGAAGAGCTCCGTGATGTCGCCGATGGCCGCGCCGACGGCGGGCAGGGTGGCTCGTACGGTCGCGGTCGACTTCTCGGAAAGCATCGGTGACTCCTCGGGTCGGGGTGGATCTTAAAAGTGGAATGTGAGATGCGTATTTTTAGGCGGAGGTGCGGGGAGTGTGGGCGTGCGTCAGGGTGCGGACTTGCGTTCGAAGTGTCGGTGAGTCTCAGGCTATGCGGGCCCAGTGCCGGTGCGAACCGGCCATCCGGCCCCCGTCCTCAGGGTCTTCCGGCCCCCGGCGATCCGCCCGAAATGCCCAGCAGGAGTGGCCCGGTCGGGGCTGCGACCAGGTCGTTCACCGTCAGCGGGTCCAGCGAGGCGAAGAAGGCCTCCTGGGCCCGGCGCAGCGCCCCGCGCAGGACGCACGCGCCGCGCAGCGGGCACGGGACGGTGCCGTCGCAGTCCACGACGTCGCCGGCGCCCTCCAGTTCGCGGATCACCCCGCCCACCGAGGCGGTGCGCCCGGCGGGGGTCAGGGTCAGGCCGCCACCGCGTCCGCGGCGGGCTTCGACCAGGCCGAGATGCTGCAGCTTGGCGACCACTTTCGCGGTGTGGGTGTACGGGACCTCCATGGTCGCCGCCACGTCGCGGGTGGTGGGAAGGTTCGCCTCCGCGACGGCCAAGCGCATCAGGACGCGCAGGGCGAGGTCGGTGAATCGGGTCAGCCGCATGGGTCCAGCGTAGAAAACTTGCATCCACCGTGCAAATTTAAACGGCCATCGCGGGGGATGGCCGAAACGGGTGGGGTCCAAGTGCCCCCTGGGGCAGGAGTTGAGCTCAAGAGAGTGCCCAGCCACGGACGGAGTAGTCCCACCCTTTTGTGTAATGGTCCCACCACGTTCCGTGCTGAAAGGATCCTCCCGCAGATTCATGGAGTGATCGAAGGGGAAATTCATGTCGGTCCAGGCAGGTTCCGAATCCGAGACCCAGGCACCGCAGCGCAGTCTGGGAACCACGGCCGCGCGGAACTTGGCAACCACGACCAAGTCCGCGCCGCAGATGCAGGAGATCACCTCGCGGTGGCTCCTGAAGATGCTCCCCTGGGTGTCCGTCCAGGGCGGCACGTACCGGGTCAACCGGCGGCTGAGCTACTCCGTCGGCAATGGCATCGTGGAGTTCATCAAGACCGGCACGCAGGTGCAGGTGATTCCGGCGGAGCTGGGGGAGCTCCCGGTGCTGCGCGACTACGACGACCCCGACGCGCTGGCCGAACTCGCCGCGCGCTGCCACCAGATCGACTTCGAGCCGGGCCAGGAGCTCACCTCCTTCGGCAGTCCCGCCGACAAGGTGTTCCTGCTCGCCCACGGGCGCATCGACCAGATCGGCCCCGGTCCCTACGGTGACGACGCCGTGCTGCAGACCGTCGCCGACGGGGCCTTCTTCGGCGAGGACTCCCTCGTCGACGAGGAGGCCATCTGGGAGTACACCGCCCGCGCCGCCACCGCCGGCACCGTGCTCGTCCTCTCCCGCCAGGACTTCCAGATCCTCGCCGACCGGGTCGACTCGCTGCGGGCGCACGTGGACTCCGTACGGGCGCTGCCGGAGCAGCGCACCAACAAGTACGGCGAGGCCGCGATCGACCTCTCCGCCGGCCACCAGGGCGAGGCCGTGCTGCCGGGCACCTTCGTGGACTACGAGGCCAGGCCGCGCGAGTACGAACTCTCCCTCGCACAAACGGTTCTGCGCGTCCACACCCGCGTCGCCGACCTGTACAACCAGCCGATGAACCAGACCGAGCAGCAGCTGCGGCTCACGGTCGAGGCGCTGCGCGAGCGCCAGGAGCACGAGATGCTCAACAACCGCGACTTCGGCCTCCTGCACAACGCCGACTACGACCAGCGCATCCAGTCCCACGACGGCGCGCCCAGCCCCGACGACATGGACCAGCTGCTCAGCATGCGGCGCGGCTCCAAGTTCTTCCTGGCCCACCCCAAGGCCATCGCCGCCTTCGGGCGCGAGTGCAACAAGCGCGGGCTCTACCCGGAGTCGGTCGAGATCGGCGGGCACCGGGTGCCGGCCTGGCGCGGGGTCCCGATGTTCCCGTCCAACAAGATCCCGATCAGCGACGCCCGTACGACCTCCATCCTCTGCATGCGCACCGGCGAGGACGAGTCGGGCGTGATCGGCCTGCACCAGCCCGGGATCCCGGACGAGATCGAGCCGAGCACCTCGGTGCGGTTCATGGGGATCAGCGAGCAGGCGATCATCTCGTACCTGGTCACCACCTACTTCTCCGCCGCGGTGCTGGTGCCGGACGCGCTCGGCGTCCTGGAGAACGTCGAGATCGCCCGCTGGAGCTGACCCGGCCGGCTCCGGCTCCGGCGCCGGTGCTGGAGCCGGCCCCGGCGCCGGAGCGAAGGGTACGAGGCAGGACTGGACGGGACGGGACGGGACGGAGCGCACACGCCATGTCGACCACTGAGGCGATCACCACCAGCGAGGGGCAGGAAGCCGCCGTCCTGCTGGAGCGGACGAGAGAAACGGTCAACCCGGAACTGCGCCGGACCGTGGAGAGCCTGCCCGGCTCGATGCGGCGCGTGGCGATGTACCACTTCGGCTGGGAGCAGGAGGACGGCACCCCGGCGGCGGGCAGCGCCGGCAAGGCCATCCGGCCCGCCCTGGTGCTCGCCGCCGCGCAGGCCCTGCGCGGGGGCGGAGCGGCCGGGGCGGTCGGGGAGGCCGTACGGCCGGCCGTCGCCGTGGAGCTGGCGCACAACTTCACGCTGCTGCACGACGACGTCATCGACAAGGACGTGCGCAGGCGCGGCCGGCCGACGGCCTGGACGGTCTTCGGTACGCCGGACGCGATCATCACGGGCGACGCCATGATGGCGCTCGCGCTGCGGCTGCTCGCCGAGGACCCGCATCCGGCCTCGGCGGCCGCCTCGGCGCGGCTCGCCGCCTGCATCGTCGAGCTGTGCGCGGGCCAGCAGGCGGACTGCGCCTTCGAGCAGCGCCGGAGCGTCTCCCTCGACGAGTGCCTGACCATGGCGACGGCCAAGACCGGGGCCCTGCTGGGCTGCGCGTGCGCGCTCGGCGCGCTGTACGCGGGGGCCGGCCCGGACGAGGTCGACGCCATGGACGCCTTCGGCCGGGAGGCCGGGCTGGCGTTCCAGCTCATCGACGACCTGATCGGCATCTGGGGGGATCCCGGCCACACCGGAAAACCCGCCGGGGCCGATCTGCTGGCCCGTAAGAAGTCCCTCCCGGTCGTGGCCGCCCTCACCTCGGGCACCGCGGCGGGGGAGGAGCTGGCCGCGCTGTACGCGGGTCCCATGACCGGGGACGACGTGGGCAGGGCGGCCGCCGCGGTGGAGCGGGCCGGCGGGCGGGACTGGGCGCAGGCCCATGCCGCCGACCGGATGGGGCGGGCGGTGCAGCAGCTGTCCCGGGCCGTCCCGGACCTCGGGGCGGCGGGCGGGCTGCTGGCGCTGGCGGAGTTCGTGACGCGGCGCACGAAGTGACCACGTAAGTGACCGCGTAGGGGTGAGGGGGACCCCTGGAGGCCTGTTCCGGCACCGTACGGTGCCGGAACAGGCCTTTCTGCGTCGGTGGGTCAACTCTAGGATCGCTCACGGTGGTTGACGCGTGAGCGAAGTGAAGGGTGTGACCCATGGGGCTGGAGATACGTCAAGCCGGTCAGTCGGACCGCGATGCCGTGGCGCGGCTGCTCGACGAGGCCTTCCGCAGCGATCCGGTGAGCAGCTGGGTGTTCCCGGACCCTGCGCACCGGGCCGCGGTGCACGGGAAGTTCCTGGGCGTCTTCGTGGACGTGGCGCTGGCCGAGGGCCGGATCGACTACGCGGTGGACGGTTCGGCGGCGGCGCTGTGGCTGCGCGTCCCGGCGGGCGACCCGGACGCGGAGCACGTCGAGGACGAGGTCCCGGCGAAGATGCGGGCCGTGGCCGACCCGGACAACGAGCGGTGCGAGCTGGTGGGCCGGCTCACGGGCGCGGTGCACCCGATGGCGGAGGAGCACGAATACCTGCTGATGATCGCGGTCGCCCCGGGGCGACAGGGCGAGGGGCTGGGCACGGAGCTGATCCGGCCGGTGCTGGAGCGCTGCGACCGCGAGGGCGTACCGGCGTACCTGGAGGCGAGCAGCGAGCGCAGCAAGGGGCTGTACGAGCGGCTGGGCTGGCAGTTCACGGGCGAGGCGGTGCGGCTGCCGGACGGGCCGCTGATGTGGCCGATGTGGCGCAAGCCGCAGTGACCGGTCGAGTACCTCGGTAATCCCTTGGAAGACCACTTCGGCTGAAGTACTTTGGTCGACGTGCCTCGATGGGGGTGCACTGTCGAACGGAAGAGAATCGCTTGCGCAAGCTCACGTACTTCGTCGCCGCGTCGGTCGACGGCTTCATCGGGGCCCCGGACGGCGACGCCGATTTCATCTACAGCTACCTCGACCAGGAGTTCATCGATCACCTCAAGGCCGAGTACCCGGAGACCATCTCCACCCCGGGGCGCGTCCAGCTGGGGATCGAGGACGCCGAACCCAGGCACTTCGACACGGTGCTCATGGGGCGCGGTACGTACGAGCCCGGCCTCAAGCAGGGCCTGACCAGCCCGTACGGGCACATGCGCGAGCAGTACGTCGTCTCGCGCTCGCTCACCACCGCGCCGGACCCGGCGGTACGGCTGATCGAAGGCGACCTGGTGGGAGCGGTCCGCAAGCTGAAGGCCGAGGAGGGGCTCGGCATCTGGCTGTGCGGCGGAGCGGACCTCGCGGGGCAGCTGATCGACGAGATCGACGCGTTCGTCGTCAAGACGTACCCGGTCTTCGTCGGCACCGGCATGCCGATGTCGCGCGCCGGATTCGGGGCGCGCCCCCTGGAGCTGACCGGGTTCAAGGCCCTCGGCGGCGGCCAGGTCGTCACCTCGTACGCCGTCAAGCGCTGACCCGCCGAACCGGCGAAACCGGCCTACCGTGGAGGTATGGCCGGTGAACAGCGGGATCAGCAGGCGCACGGGACGGTCGCCCCGCAGGCCGGGCACGACCAGCAGTCGTGCCCGGCCTGCGGGAGCCCCGTCGACACGATGGTCGGACGGCGCAAATCCCTCGGGATCTTCGTCCCGGTGTGGACCCCCGGTCCCTGCCGGAACCGGGAGTGCACGGCGTACGTGCCCGAGGGGGTTCAGCCCGAGGGGTCCCAGCCCGTGGGGTCCTAGCCCTTCGCGTCCAGACCGGACGCGACGAGGCCGTTCGCCCAGAGCTGGTTGACGCGCGAGCGCTCGGCGGAGTTCGGGGTGGCGTTCTGGCAGGAGGTGCCGGGGCCGCCGCCGGACATCAGCTCGCTGCACGGGCCCGAGTAGTGGTCCGGCAGGCCGAGCACGTGACCGGTCTCGTGCGAGGTCACGCGGGTGGAGTTGTACTGCTGGTTCTGCCGGTAGTCGAGGAAGATGTAGCCCCGGCCGTGGCCGTCCGTGCTCGCGTACGAACCGCGCGAGTCGTTGCCCTCGTAGTACGCGAAGTTCCCGCCCGAGGACACCTCCTGCAGTTTGACGTTGACCACCGAGCTGTTCCAGATCTGCGTGGAGCGCGCTATCTGCGTGCGGAAGCTCGGCGCGTTGCGGGTGTTGTAGGTGACGGTCACGGCCGCCAGGCCCGGTGCCGCGGCGCGCTGCTCGGCCACTGAGCGCTGCACGGCCTCGAAGAAGGCGCGGTTGGCGGCCTGGTTCTCCTTCGACTGCTCGTACGCGGCGTACGTGCTCGGGCTGCCGGCGCCGGGGGAGGCCGTGGCGGTCGTGCCCGGGACGACGGCGCCGAGGACGGCGGCAATGCCGAGCCCGACGGCGGACAGGGTGGTCTTGCGGGAGTGGCGCATGTGGGGGACTCCTGCTCATCCGGTGCGGTGGGGGGCCGTTCGGTACCGGAGTCTGCGGGAGCGGGAGGGGCCGGCGGATGATGTCAGCTCCCGATAGCGCCGGGCTATCGGGAGGATTTCGGAAGGCCGACTCCCAAGAGAATGGCGGGATTCGAGGGGATACCGGTTACTGGTGCGGTCGGCTCGGACCGGCCTACTCTCGGGGCATGGAGCTTGAGGTCAGGCACCTGCGCGCCCTGTGCGCCATCGCCGACGCCGGCAGCCTGCACAAGGCCGCCCGGCAGCTCGGCGTGAGCCAGCCCTCTCTGACGACCCAGCTGCGGCGCATCGAACGCGCCCTGGACGGGGAGCTGTTCCTGCGCGAGCGCACCGGGTGCCGGCCGACTCCCTTCGGGCGCGCCGTACTCGGCCGGGCGCGGCCGCTCCTGGCCGAGATGGCCGTCCTCGTCGCGGAGGCCCGGGCGCTGTCCCGGGGGCCCCGGCTGCGGATCGGCTCGACGGCCAGCCGCGCCCTGCCCGGCTGGCTGCGCAGGCTCCACCGGCGGCTGCCCGACACGGAGACCGACCTGATGGTCGACGTGTCCGCCAACGCGCTGCTGCGGATGACGGCCGCGGGCCGGCTCGACGTGGCCTTCGTGCACGAGGTGGAGGGCAGCCCGCTGCGGGTGCCTCCCGGGCTGGAGTTACGGGTGCTGATGGAGCGGGAGCCGCAGTTCGTGTCCATGTCCCGGGACCATCCGGCGGCGGCCCGGTCCGTGGTGGAGCTGCGCGACCTCGCCGCCGACCGGTGGACCGTGGACCCGTCGGTGGACGGGGAGTGGGACGGCCTGCGCCGGGTCCTCGCGGGCGCCGGCCTCGACCCGCCCCTGCTGCACGCCGACTACCACACGGCCGCCTCGCTGATCGTCTCCGGCGAGGCCGTCGCGCCCTGCCAGCCCACCTCCGGAGTGCGCGAGGACATGGCGATCCGGCCGCTCTCGGGCGACCCGCTCGCCGTGCGCCTCCTCCTCGCGACCCGCCCCGGGGTGCACGCGCAGGTGTCCGAGGGGGTGTACGAGGACCTCCGCGCGGCCTACCGCGAAGCGGCGCTGGGGACTCCGCCCTACCGGGCCTGGCTGCGCCGCAACGCGAGCCCGCTGCTGGCGGTCTAGGGCCTGTCGGACCGGGGCCTCAGGCGCGGCGGCGGGCCCGGTCGTAGGCCAGGGCGGCCGCGCCGTGGGTCACCAGGACGGTGCCCGCGGCCAGCCAGCCCGGACTGCGGCGGCGGGCCGCCCACATCATCAGGGGTGCTCCGGCGGCCAGTTGGGCGGCTCCCGCCAGGCGCGCCTTGGGGCCCCGGAGCCACGGGCCCAGGGGGCTGTCCTCGACCACCGCGAGCTCCGCCCGCACCGTGTCGCGCCAGCCCGCCCACTCCACCCGCTCCGCGGCCGGCGCGACCCGGGCCGCTTCCCGCAGCCGGTCGGCCGGTTCGCCCGGGTTCAGGCCCGCCGGCAGCGCCAGCCCCGCGCGGGCCAGCAGCGCGATGACGCCGAGCAGCCGGGATTCGCCGTCGGCCGCCGCGTCGGGGCGGGTGAGGCGCTCCAGTTCCTCCAGGTCCAGGACCGGGTCCAGTCCGAGCCGCGCCGCCAGCGTCCGCATGGCGTCTGTGTCCGGGGCGTACGCGGCGTACGGCTCGCCGTGCGGACGGCCCGCCGCGTCCCACGCGTAGGCCGCGGACCGGCGGAATCCGGAGGACAGGACGAAGCCGGTACGGCCCTCTTCCCACCACAGGCTCAGCACCGGCCAGTTGGAGCTCAGCGCGACCGCCGCACCCCAGCCCGCCAGGACTTCGGCCACGGATTCCGCGCCGCCGATCCAGGGCTTGGCCTCGGGTACCAGCACGCTCCACTCGCCGGCGGGGGCCAGCAGCAGGCGCTCGCGCAGGATGTGCGCGGCGGGTCGGGCGGCGAGGGGATCGGCGCGGCAGAGGAGGAGTCCGCCCGCCGTGGTCTGGGAGATCGACATGCCCACACGCTAAGCCAAACCGGCCCAAAGTGATGATTTTGGATCATCCCGACTCGCTTGACTTCCCGCAACCGCGATATATCGTGTTGGTCAGAAGACGCGATATGTTGCGTGCACGTACGCCGAGGAGGGTCAGCACCATGGCAGAGGCAGAGGCAGCGCAGAATCCGCAGAATCCGCCGAAGATATGGTCGGTCGCCGAACCGCAGAAGCTCACCTTCGAGGAGCCGGTGGCCGAGGTCCGCGTCCGGGTGGTCGGCGGCACGGTCAACGTCGTCGCCGCCGATGAGGGCCCGGCCCGCCTGGAGGTGTCCGAGGTCGACGGCCCGCCCCTGCACGTGGTGCAGGACGGCGGCATCCTGACCGTCTCCTACGAGGACCTCCCCTGGAACGGATCGCAGGGGTTCAAGGAGTGGTTCGAGGCCAAGCCCTGGAAGGCCTGGTCCTCCGGCGGCTTCGGCCGCAAGGCCTGGGAGCGCAGCGCGACCGTGACCCTCACCGTCCCGGCCGCCGCCCATGTCCAGCTGGCCAGGGTCGGCGCCACCGTCTTCGTCTCCGGCATCGAGGGCGGCACCGAAATCCACGGGGTCTCCGGCGAGACCACGCTCGTCGGCCTCTCCGGCAAGGTCAAGGCGCACACGGTCTCCGGCGGGGTCGAGGCCCAGTCCGTGACCGGCGAGCTCGGCTTCCACTCCGTGTCCGGCGGCCTGACGGTCGTCGACGGCGCCGTGGGCAGCGTACGGGCCGACTCGGTCAGCGGGGACATGCTGATCGATCTGGCCCTCGACGACCGGCCCGAGCCGCGTCCGGTCGACATCTCCCTCACCTCCGTGTCCGGGCAGGTCGCCATCCGCCTCCCGCACCCGGCCGACGCCCGAGTCGAGGCCAACACCGCCACCGGCGGCGTCTCCAACGCCTTCGAGGACCTGCAGGTCTCCGGCCAGCTGGGCGCCAAGCGGATCACCGGCACCCTGGGTGCGGGCGCCGGCACGCTGCGCGCCACCACCGTCTCCGGTTCCATCGCGCTGCTGCGCCGCCCGGCCGCAGACCCGGCCGCCCCGGCCGCCCCCCTCGCGCTCGACAAGAAGGTGCTCTGACATGCCGCCCGTCTTCGCCCACGGCCGCCTCCGCCTCTACCTCCTCAAGCTGCTCGACGAGGCCCCGCGCCACGGGTACGAGGTGATCCGTCTGCTGGAGGAGCGTTTCCAGGGGCTGTACGCGCCCTCCGCGGGCACGGTGTACCCGCGCCTGGCCAAGCTGGAGACCGAGGGCCTGGTCACGCACGCGACCGAAGGCGGGCGCAAGGTGTACTCGATCACCGACGCGGGCCGCGCCGAACTGGCCGACCGCGGCGGCGAACTGGCCGACCTGGAGCTGGAGATCCGCGACTCGGTCTCCGAGCTGGCCGCCGAGATCCGCGCGGACGTGAGCGGCGCGGCGGGCGACCTGCGGCGCGAACTGCGGGCCGCGGCCAGCGCGTCGGCCACGCAGGTGGAGGGCGAGTCCTGGACGGCCGCCAAGGAGGAGTTCCGCAAGGCGAAGGCCGAGTGGAAGGAACAGGCGCGCCGGGCGAAGGACGAGAGCCGCCGGGCCCGTGAGGAGGCCCAGCAGGCCCGCCGTCAGGCCAAGGAGGCGCAGGAGCGGGCCCGCGAGGAGGTCCAGCGCATCGCAGGCCAGCTGCAGGAGCAGTTCGCGAAGTCGGGCGGAGTCCTGGGCAGCCTGGCGGGAGCCTGGCTCGGCGGCTCCGCCCCGACGACGGCCCCCACCGCGCCCACGACGCCCACGACGCCCACCGCGCCGTCGTCCGCTGCCGACGCGGACTGGGCACGGGACGTAGCGACGACGGGGGACCCGGCCCGCGACCTGGACCGGCTGCTGGACCGCTTCCGCGACGACATCCGCGACGCGGCCCGCGACCGGGGCGTCACCGACGACCAGCTGGCGCAGGCCCGTACCCACCTGGCGGACGCGGCCGCCCGCATCGCCTCGGCCCTCGGCCCGCAGGGCTAGGCCGTCTCTTTCGGATCTTGCCTGGCCCGTCTCGTTCGAATCCTCGCCGCGGCCGACCCCTGTACGGCCGCGGCGAGGATCCGGGTCAGCGCCCGGAAGCCGCGCGACGCATCCGTGCGGCGAGCAGGAGCCCCCCGCCGGCGACGAGTGCGGCGCCCGCGCCGCCCGCGATCCAGCCGGTGTCACCGGCACCGGTCGCGGCGAGGGGGCCGCTGCCGCCGCCCTGGGGGGTGACGGCGGTGTTCCCGGAGCCGGTCCCGGTCCCGGCGCCGGAAGACCCGGGGGCGGGAGTGGGGGTGGGCGTGGGGGTGGTCTGGTCCGGCTGCTTCCCCTCCTCCTTCTCCTTCTCCTTCTCCTTGTCCTCCTGGGCCTTCTTGTCCTTGGCGCGCGCCTCGTGCTGGCCCGTCTTCAGGAATTCGACGCGGTCGGCGGGAGTGCCGTTGAGCGCAGCGAGGCCTGCCTTGACCAGTTCCGGGCCGCCGCCGTCGATGATCTGAGCGATCGCGATCCGGTTGTCCTGGTCGCGCAGATGGTGCTGGCCCGTCTTCAGGAACTCGACGCGGTCGGCGGGGGTGCCCTTGAGCGCCTTCTTGGCGCCTTCCTTCAGATGGGGGCCGGCGCCGTTGATCAGCCTGGCGATGGCGACCTTGTTGTCGTCGTCGCGCAGCTCGTGCTGGGTGACCTCGTAGAAGTGGCGCAGCTTCGCCAGGTTCGAACCGTCGTTGCTGAGGACCGCTTTGATGCCTTCCTTCAGGCCCGGGCCGGCACCGTTCAGGAGGCGGAGGATCAGGATCCGGTAGTCGTCGATGCGGATCGAGTGCTGGTCGGTCTCGATGAACTTGCGCATGGCCGCAGGGCCGGCGGCGATGGCCTTGCGGCCCGCTTCCTTCATGTGCTCGCTGGCCATCGGGTCGGCGATGATCGCGAGGATCGTCTTGCGGTCCCGCTCGGCCTGACTCTCGTCCGGCTGGTCGGCCGGAGGCTGGACCACCGGGGGCTGCTCGGCCGGCGGCTGCACCGCCGCGGGCTGGTCGGGCGCGGTCGGAGCCGTGGGACTGACGGGCGCAGTGGATTCTTCGCCGGTGGCGAAGGCCGGGGACGACAGGAGCACGGCTGGGGCGAGCGCGGCAACGGTGACCGCCGCGGCGATCCGGGACAACTTCACGGCAAAACCCCCAGTGGAGAATGTTCTTTCGCAGTGCAGGACTCGTCGGCCGCACAGATGGTTGTACGCCGCATCGAAGAACCTGGGGGAGCGTGACCGCTTCTCAGTTCGCCAGGGCCGCCTCGACTCCCGCGTAGGTGACCCCGTGGTCGTTAAGGACCTCGGCGGGCGTGCCGGGGCGGGAGAGGAGGGAGAGGAGCAGGTGGAGGGTGGAGATGTGGCGGTCCTTGCGGCCCAGGGCGATGCGCAGGGACTGCTCCAGGACCTTCTTGGCGCCCGGGGTGAAGCGGGTGCGGCCGAAGCGGCTCCGGGGGGCCGGGTCCGACAGGGCGCCCTCGCCGTGGGTCTCCTCGATGCGGGAGACGATCTCCGTGAGGTCGATGCCGAGGCCCGCGAGGGCTTCCTCGTCCGCCTTGGACATCCCGCCCCGGCGGCGGGCCGCCGCCAGGTCGGCGGAGATCGCGGCCCGGTCGACGCCCAAGGGGTCGAGGGTGCCCAGCGCGAGCAGCGCGAGGAGCAGGTGCTCCTCGCCGACCCGCTGTGCCCCGGTCCGCTCGGCCTCGGCGACCGCGCCCGTCACGGTGGAGCGGGCGTCCTGGGTGAAGCGTTCGAACATCAGAGCCTCCCGTGCTTCTTGTGTACGGCCTGCCGGCTGACGCCCAGCTCGGCCGCGATCTCCTGCCAGGACCAGCCCTGCGCGCGGGCCCCGCGTACCTGTACGGCCTCCAGTTGCTCCAGCAGTCTCCGGAGGGCGGCCACGGCACGCAGGCCCACGCGCGGGTCACGGTCACCGGCGCGCTCGGCCAGATCGGTAGCTTCCGTCATGGGTGTCAATGTAGGTTGACGCACGGGAGGGTGTCAACCCACATTGACACGTGTGGTGGTGTCGGAGGCTTCGGCGTGGGCTAGACGGTGAGGACGACCTTGCCGAAGAGGTCGCCCGACTCCAGCTTCGCGAAGCCCTCGCGGGCCCGGTCCAGGGGCAGCGTCTCGTCGATCACGGGGCGCACCCCGGTCGCCGCGCAGAAGGACAGCAGGTCCTCCAGCTCGTCCTTCGAGCCCATCGTCGAGCCGACCACCTTGAGCTCCAGGAAGAAGATCCGGGTCAGCTCGGCGTGTGCCGGGCGGTCCCCGCTCGTGGCGCCCGAGATGACCAGGGTGCCGCCGGGGCGCAGGGACTTGACCGAGTGCGACCAGGTGGCGGCGCCGACCGTCTCGATGACGGCGTCGACCCGCTGGGGGAGCCGCGCGCCGGGCTCGTAGGCCTCTACGGCGCCCAGTTCGACCGCGCGCTTGCGCTTGGCCTCGTCACGGCTGGTCGCGAAGACCCGCAGGCCGGCGGCCTTGCCGAGGACGATGGCGGCGGTGGCGACGCCGCCGCCGGCGCCCTGGACCAGGACCGAGTCGCCGGGGCGGACGCCGGCGTTGGTGAAGAGCATCCGGTACGCGGTGAGCCAGGCGGTGGGCAGGCAGGCGGCCTCTTCGAAAGAGAGCTCGGCGGGCTTGCGCAGGACGTTCCAGGCGGGGACGGTGACCTGCTCGGCGAAGGTTCCCTGGTAGCGCTCGGTCAGGATCGAGCGGGGCTCGTCGGGGCCGACTCCGTGGCCGCTCTGGCCGATCACGGAGTGCAGGACGACCTCGTTGCCGTCCTGGTCGATCCCGGCGGCGTCACAGCCGAGGATCATGGGGAGCTTGTCTTCGGCGAGGCCGACTCCGCGCAGCGACCACAGGTCGTGGTGGTTGAGGGAGGCGGCCTTGACGTTCACGGTCACCCAGCCGGGGCGGGTCTCCGGGGCCGGGCGGTCGCCCAGCACGAGGCCGTTCAGGGGCTGGTCACGGTCGATTCGGGCAGCGTAGGCAGCGAACATGGCCGCGAGGCTACCGCCCGGTAGTCCTGGGATCCAGAGCGTGCCCGGCCCGGCACTGGGGATCTGGGCCCTGCCCCGGGCGGGCGGCGGCGGTGCCGCTCCCTGTGGGCGGGCCCTGCGGGGCATGTCCCCTACCCGCCCTTCCACCGTTCCCCGGGGCTCTGCCCCGGACCCGTTGCCGCGTGCGGCGCCGTTCCCGGGGGGTGTCTCTATGTCCTTCGTCAAGGACGTGGTGCCGGGTATCGGGCTGTTTTGGGTGGTCATGCGGCGAGGGT
>NZ_JALGBX010000011.1:0-20014 GCF_022808175.1 Streptomyces sp. AP-93
CGACAGAGGGGACACAGTCATACCGGGCCCGGAGGCCAGTGGCCCCATTGCAGGACCGCGAAAAACATAACGGGGGGCCAGCCCCCGGACCCCCGCGCCTCAAACGCCGGCGAGGCTGGATTGCGGGCATGGCAGAAAGAGGGGCCCGGCTGAATTGTTCAGGCGGGCCCCTCTTTCGTTCAGCCAGTGCAGCGGCTACGCCAGGCGGGCCACGCCGTCGGCCTTCGCCGCCGCGGCGACCGCGGCCGTGACGGCCTCGGCGACGCGGGTGTCGAACGGCGAGGGGATCACGTAGTCGGCGGCGAGCTCGTCACCCACGACGCCGGCGATGGCGTCGGCGGCGGCGATCTTCATGCCCTCGGTGATCCGGGTCGCGCGGACCTTCAGCGCGCCCGCGAAGATGCCGGGGAACGCCAGCACGTTGTTGATCTGGTTCGGGAAGTCCGAGCGGCCCGTGGCCACGACCGCCGCGTACTTGTGCGCGACGTCGGGGTGGACCTCCGGGTTCGGGTTGGCCATGGCGAAGACGAAGCAGTCCTTCGCCATCGTCGCCACTGCGGCCTCGGGGACCGTACCGCCGGAGACGCCGATGAAGACGTCCGCGCCCGCGAGGGCGCTCTCCAGGGAACCGGTCTGGCCGGTCTTGTTCGTCAGGCCCGCGATCTCCGCCTTGACGTCCGTCAGGTCGGAGCGGTCGGCGGACACGACGCCCTTGCGGTCGGTGACGCAGACGTCGCCGATGCCCGCGTCCACGAGGATCTTGGCGATCGCGATGCCCGCGGCACCCGAACCCGAGATCACGGCGCGCAGGTCGGCGAGGGTGCGACCGGTGAGCTTCGCGGCGTTGCGCATGGCGGCCAGCGTCACGATGGCCGTGCCGTGCTGGTCGTCGTGGAAGATCGGGATGTCCAGCGCCTCCTGGAGGCGGCGCTCGATCTCGAAGCAGCGGGGCGCCGAGATGTCCTCAAGGTTCACCCCGCCGAAGGACGGCGCGAGGCGGATCACGGTCTCGATGATCTCGTCCGTGTCTTTGGTGGCGAGCGCGATCGGAACCGCGTCGACACCGCCGAACTGCTTGAAGAGAATGGCCTTGCCCTCCATCACGGGGAGGGAGGCTTCCGGCCCGATGTCACCGAGTCCGAGCACGGCCGTACCGTCGGTGACGACGGCGACCACGTTGGACTTCCAGGTGTACTCGTTCACGAGCTCGGGCTGCTCGGCAATGGCGCTGCAGACCTTCGCAACGCCGGGCGTGTACGCCAGGGACAGGTCGTCCTTGTTGTGGACCGGCACGGTGGCCACGATGGCCATCTTGCCGCCCCGGTGCAGCGCGAACACCGCATCCGGGTTGTTGTCCGTCACGCTGTCGCTGCGAGGATTGACGATCTCCGCTGCCACTGTCTTAACCCCTTAAGTCTTTGAATCGTTGAGGGTGGCCACTCCTGGTTAAGGGGTGGGCGGGCACCGCGTCCGTCTCCGCGTCGACGGTTGGCCCGTCTCCGCGAAGGGGAGGTTCGTACGCGCGGGCGCGCCGCACGCGCGCCCTGAGCCCCGGATGAGGGGTGTAAGGATCTGTTCTACCCGAAGAACACTCACCCAGACGAGTCGATTCCCGCTCGACCATAGGCTGCTTGTGCCGGTTTTGGCGAAAAGTCCAAACCTCTCTGTCCGATGGGCGAGACGCGCCGTAAATAGTGAGGCAAAAGGCCCAGGTCACAGCCATTCGTGCGGCTCTGAGGGGCCTTGTCCGCAGTCCTGTTGGGTACGAAGGGGCTGCCGTTATCCGATTTTGACCTGACGGGCTGCCTGAATGACTCAGTCCGAATGGCAAGATGCCCCTAATCACACAAGGTCGCGACACTCGATGGGGCGTGCCCGACCGTTTTTTCGATGCTTTCCACCTGCCGGAGGAACCAGCTCATGACCGCAAGCACCACCCGCCGTACGACCGCCGCCCGGTCCCGGATCGCCGCGGTCGGCGCGATCGCGGTCGCCGGCGCCCTGATCCTCACCGGCTGTGGAGACCAGACGGACAAGGCTTCCACCGCGACGCCGTCCGGCAAGGCGAACGCCGCCCCGCTGTTCGGCAAGCTGCCGAAGAAGATCCAGGACGCGGGCGTCATCAAGGTCGGCACGGACGCCACGTACGCGCCGATGGAGTTCACCGAGGGCGGCAAGATCGTCGGTGTCGACCCGGGCATCGCCGAGGCACTCGGCAAGCAGCTCGGCGTCACCTTCAAGTTCGAGTCGGGCACCTTCGACACCCTGATCGGCAGCATGCAGACGGGCCGCAGCGACGTGGTCATGTCCTCGCTCACCGACACCAAGGCCCGTCAGGAGGGCCTGGACGAGAAGGGCGCCAAGACCGGTGCGGGCGTCGACTTCGTCGACTACTTCAGCGCCTCGACCGGCATCCTGGTCAAGAAGGGCAACCCGGAAGGGATCAAGACCCTCGACGACCTCTGCGGCAAGAAGGTCGCCGTCCAGCGCGGCACCACGTACGAGCAGTCCGCCAAGGACCAGTCCGAGAAGTGCAAGACGGCCGGCAAGGGCGAGATCTCCATCGAGTCCTTCCCGACCGACGCCGAGGCCCAGACCCGCGTGAAGGCCGGCGGCGCCGTGGCCGACCTCAACGACTCCCCGGTCGCCGCGTACATCGCCCAGACCGCCGGTGGCGGCAACGACTTCGAGGCCATCGCCAACCCGACCGACGCCGGTCTCTTCGGCATCGCCGTGGACAAGAAGAACACCGAGCTGCGCGACGCGCTCAAGGCCGCCCTCGACGCGATCATCAAGGACGGCACGTACAAGGCCGCCCTGGACAAGTGGAACGCGGGCTCCGGTGCCGTGACCGAGGCCAAGATCAACGCAGGCTCCTGATCTCCGCGCACCACCGCAGCACACTGAAGGGCAGTCACTGTGACTGACAAGCTCGACAAGGTCCCGGGCCCGGCGGACACCCCGCCGGCCGGGGCCCTCCCCCCCGAGGCGATCAAGGCCATTCCGGTCCGTCACTACGGCCGCTGGATCAGCGCCTTGGTCGTCATCGGTCTGGTCGCGATGCTCGCCGTCGCCTTCTCGCAGGGCAACGTCCGCTGGGCGACCGTGCCGGAGAAGCTGTTCGACCCGACCATCATCCGAGGCCTGTTCAACACGATCTGGATCAGCGTCGCCTCGATGGCCCTGGGCCTGGTGCTCGGTGTCCTCTTCGCCGTGATGCGGCTCTCGAAGAACCCGGTGACCAGCACCATCGCCTGGTTCTACATCTGGTTCTTCCGCGGCACCCCGGTGTACGTACAGCTCCTCATCTGGTTCAACCTCGCCCTGATCTTCCCGTACCTGAACCTAGGGTTCTACCGGGACGAGATGACCCAGGTCATGACCCCGTTCCTGGCCGCCCTGCTGGGCCTCGGCCTGAACGAGGGCGCGTACATGGCGGAGATCGTCCGCGCCGGCATCCAGTCGGTCGACGAGGGCCAGAGCGAGGCCTCGCACGCGCTCGGCATGACCCGGACGCAGACCATGCGCCGGATCGTGCTGCCGCAGGCCATGCGGGTGATCGTGCCGCCCTCGGGCAACGAGTTCATCAACATGCTCAAGACCTCCTCGCTCGTGGTCGCCGTGCAGTACTTCGACCTGCTGCGCGCCGCCCAGGACATCGCCTCCACCTCCTTCGCGGTGATGGAGATGTTCTTCGTCGCCTCGATCTGGTACCTCGCCCTGACCAGTGTGTTCAGCGTCGGCCAGTACTACCTGGAGCGCCGCTACGCGCGCGGCTCGCTGCGATCCCTGCCGCCCACCCCGCTGCAGAAGATCAAGGCGAACCTCTCCCGCTTCTCGAACCGCAAGGCGGTGGCCTGATGACTTCGACTGCCATGGTGAAGGCCGAAGGCGTCCACAAGTCCTACGGCGCCGCCCACATCCTCAAGGGCATCGACCTGGAGGTCGCCCCGCGTGAGGTCTTCTGCCTGGTCGGTCCGTCCGGCTCCGGCAAGTCGACCTTCCTGCGGTGCATCAACCACCTGGAGCAGGTCAACGCCGGACGGCTCTACGTCGACGGACGGCTCGTCGGCTACCGCCAGAAGGGCGACAAGCTCTACGAGCTGAAGGACAGCGAGGTCGCGGCGCAGCGCCGGGACATCGGCATGGTCTTCCAGCGCTTCAACCTCTTCCCGCACATGACGGCCATAGAGAACGTCATGGAAGCCCCGGTCATGGTCAAGGGCGAGAGCAAGTCGGTCGCGCGGGCGCGCGCCGTCAAGCTCCTCGACCGGGTCGGCCTCGGCGACAAGGGCGGGAACTACCCCACCCAGCTCTCCGGCGGTCAGCAGCAGCGCGTGGCCATCGCCCGCGCGCTGGCCATGGAGCCGAAGCTGATGCTCTTCGACGAGCCCACCTCGGCGCTCGACCCGGAGCTCGTCGGTGACGTCCTGGACGTCATGCGGGATCTGGCCGAGTCGGGCATGACCATGATCGTGGTCACCCACGAGATGGGCTTCGCCCGCGAGGTCGGCGACAACCTCGTCTTCATGGACGGCGGAGTCGTCGTCGAGTCCGGCCACCCGCGCGACGTCCTGGGCAACCCCCAGCAGGACCGCACGAAGGCCTTCCTCTCCAAGGTCCTGTAACGCGCAGGTCCTGCGAGACGGCGTCCCACACGTGAGGGGCGGTACGGGAATCCGTACCGCCCCTCACGCATGCCCGGCCCGCGCCGCGGGCCGTGGCCTACTTCAGGGCCAGCACCAGCCCGTCGGAGGGCGAGCGCCAGACCGTACGGGCCTCCGCGAAGCCGGCGTCGCGCAGCGTGGCCGCGTGCCAGGACTCCGGCGGGGTGTCGCCGTCGGCGTGCTCCCCGTAGATCTCGAAGCGGGCCTTGGTCGGCTCGGCGAGCGCCGGGTCGGCGGCCGCGAGCTCCCACCACTCGCGCCAGTCCAGCGCCCCGGCCGCCTTCGCCCGGTCCATGCCGCCGTGCCGGTGGGCGCGCTCGGCGGCGTTGATCCGCGGGGTGGCGGGGTCGGGCATGTGGTCGGCGTTCATGAACACCCCGCCGGTGCGCAGCAGGGGCGGGAGCTGCCCGTAGAGGGCGGCGAGGTCCTCGCTGGGCAGCCAGTGCAGGGCGGTGGCCGTCAGCACGGCGTCGTAGGAGCCGTGGGGGAGTGCCGAGCGCCAGTCGGGGTGCTTGAGGTCGGCGGTCACGAAGGTGACGCGGGGGTCGCCCGCGAAGTGGCCCCGGGCGATCGTCAACAGCGCAGGGTCGAGATCGACTCCCGTACTGGTGGATTGCGGGAACCTCTTGAGGACGCGGTCCGTGATACTTCCCGTACCGCACGCGAGATCGAGCACCCGGGGGGCGGTGCCGACCAGCGCCTCCAGCATGTCCAGCATCACCCGGAACCGCTCCTCGCGGTCCGGCATGTACCACTCCTGCTGCCGGTCCCAGCTGTCCTGCCAGGCCTGCCAGTCGGACGGTGCTGCCGTACCGGAGCGTGCTGTATCCGCCACGAGTGCCTCCATGCGTAATACCCTCGAACATGTCTCAGTCGTTACCAGAGACATTAATCCGCAGCCGTAAGGACTACAAGTGGAACTGGCCCATTACTCGGACTACGCCGTGCGCCTGGTCAACACCGAGGAGCCGGCCCGCAACAAGGACTCGCTGACCTCCGTGGACGCCGTCCGCGCCCTCTTCGGCGTCAGCGTGCAGATGGCCCGCCGGGTCACGGACGGTGACGTCACCCGCTTCCGCAACGTCCGCGGCCGGCTGCGCGCCGTCTTCGAGGCCGCCGACGGCGGCGACCACGTCCTCGCCGTCGACCTGCTGAACTCCCTGCTCATGGAGTTCCCCGTCAGCCCCCAGATCTCAGGGCACGTGGCCGTCGACGAGCACGGCGGACACGCCGGACACGGCGGGCGCGCCGGACACGCCGGACAGGGGGAGCACGGCGGCCCGAACTGGCACATCCACCTGGCCGACCACCCCTCCAACGCCTCCGCCGGCTACGCCGCGATCGCGTGCTTCGGGCTGGCCTTCCACCTCACCGAGCACGGCCCGGCCCGGCTCGGCCTCTGCCAGGCCCCGCCCTGCCGCAACGCCTACCTCGACACCTCCACCAACCGCTCCCGCCGCTACTGCTCCGACCGGTGCGCCACGCGCGCCAACGTCGCCGCCTACCGCGCCCGCAAGCGGCTGGAGGCCGAGGAGTCCGCCGGCAGCGGACGCAGCGCCGAGGAAGCCCAGGAGAGCCACGCCCTCAGCGAGCGCTGATCCTGCGCCGCGTGCTCCGGCCGGGGGCGCGGCCGGAAGCGGACCACCGCGGTCGCCAGCACGAGCTCGTCGGGGACCGGCCCGTAGTCCGTGCTGTCGCCCGTCTCGTTGTACGGGTTGTCGCCCAGCACCCACCAGCCGCCGGAGCGCCGCTCCACCGCCCGCTTGACGACGAGCAGGTCCTGCTGGAACGGGTGGCGCAGCACCACCACGTGGCCCGGCCGCACGGGTGCCCCGTAGCGGACCAGGACCTGGTCCCCGTTCTCCAGGGTCGGCGCCATCGAGGGGCCGCTCACCTCCACGGTGCCGATCCGCTTCAACGGCGACTCCCACTCCCGCGTCCGGCCGCGCGAGCGCGTGCTCCCCGCCATCCGAGACCTCCTTGACCGCGCTCGTCCACTCTTCGTGCCACCCCGCATGCTGCCGCACTCTTCCGTACATTCGGTCACCGGCCCGGGGACACCCCTGGACTTTTGTCCCAACCCCACGGGGGCGGCCGCGAAATCGTCTTTCTCACGGAGTAATCTCCCCCTTGAGAAGACGATCACGAGGAGGACAAACTCCATGCTTTCCCGCCTCTTCGCCCCCAAGGCGAAGGTCTCCGCCCACTGCGATCTTCCGTGCGGCGTGTACGACCCTGCCCAGGCCCGCATCGAGGCCGAGTCCGTCAAGGCCGTGCAGGAGAAGTACCAGGCCAACGACGACGCCGACTTCCGCGCGCGCGCCATCACCATCAAGGAGCAGCGCGCCGAGCTCGCGAAGCACCACGTTTCCGTGCTGTGGAGCGACTACTTCAAGCCGCCGCACTTCGAGAAGTACCCGCAGCTGCACACCCTGGTCAACGACACCCTGAAGGCCCTCTCGGCCGCCAAGGCGTCGAACGACCCGGCGACCGGCGCCAAGGCGCTGGAGCTCATCGCCGAGATCGACCGCATCTTCTGGGAGACCAAGGCCGCCTGATCAGGCTTCCAGCCTGATCGGCCTTGTCCCGCGGGACGATGACGAAGGGGCCCGACCGCAGTGCGGTCGGGCCCCTTCGTCTTGGGCGAGGGCTACGCGTCGTCCTCGTCGTCCTCGTCGTCCAGGCGGGCCAGCCACGTGGCGAGGCGTTCCACCGGGACCTCGAAGTCCGGGTTCAGGTCGACGAAGGTGCGCAGCTGCTCGGCGAGCCACTCGAAGGTGACCTCCTCCTCGCCGCGCCGCTTCTCCAGCTCCTCGATGCCGCGATCGGTGAAGTACAAGTCGGGCTCCGTGCGGTGGTCGGGTGTTCGGGTGTGTCCCGTCAGGATAATCCGCCGTCCGCCGCGGCCGGACCTGACCGCTTTCCGCCGTTCGCGGAGCCCCTCTCCAGGGCAGGGATGGAGGGTCCGCGGCGGGAGGTATGCATGGATCACCCCGAGCCGAGCGACGGCGTGCTGTGGGCACTCGGTTCCACCGAGCCGTCCGCCGAAGGGACCGCGCTGGTGTGCGGCGTACGGCGGGCCCGGCGGCTGCGACTGCTGCGGGAGCTCGGGGAACTGCCGGGCGCCCGTACCGGGGAGGCGGCCGAGCACTGGGCCCTGCTGGAGGAGGCCGGGCGGCGCGACCCGCGTGCGGTGGCCGACGTGGTGCACTATCCGGCCACCGGGGTGTGGGCCGAGGAGACGCTGCGCCGGCTGCGCACGCGGCACGGACCGCCCGCCGACCTCGGGCACCTCGGGGCAGTCGCCGCCGCCGCGGCGCTGCGCGCCGGGATCGGCTTCAAGATCACGCTGCGCCCCGCGCACGGACGCCTCGCCCTGCCCACCCTCGGACTGCTGCGCCCGGCCCGGCCCGGCCCGCTCGCCCTGACCGAGGGCTCCTGGGACCCCGCCGGCCCGGAGACGCTGGCCCTGCACGCGCTGCCCGACGGGCGGACCGCCCTGGACGACCTGGACCCGTACCGCGCCCCGGTGACGGTGCCCGCCGCCCGCCGGCTCACCCCCAAGGGGCACAAGCGGTGGGACATCCAGTGGTCCGGGGCCCTCACGCTGCTGCGGCGCTACGACACCGCCCGTGCGGAGGAGGCGGGGCGGCTGCTGCGCTGCGTGGTCCCGCTGTCCGGCAGCTCCCGGTCCTACGGCGGGACCCTGCCCGCGGCGGCGGGCTCCGTCCTGGCGCGGGCGCAGCCGCCGCCCGCGCTGGCCGCGACCCTCGTGTTCGAGGTTCAGCACGGAAAGCTGGCGGCCCTCGCGCAGGCGCTCCCGCTGCACACCGCCGACCGCTCCGCACGGTACTGGGCGCCCTGGCGGGCCGATCCACGGCCGCTGGAGGGGCTCCTGCGGGGCGCGTACGCGCATCTCGGGCTGGCGGGCTACTGGCAGCGCGCGGCGCTCTACGGGGCCAGGGGGGCGTGGGCGCAGCACGCGCGGGTGCGGGCGCAGGTGGCGGCGGTGCTGCCCGTTCTGGACGCGTGCCCGGAACTCACCGCCGGCGGGCGGGTGTTCGTCGCCTCCATGGCGGCGGCCGAGCAGGCCATGGACGGCGTGTCCTCGCCGGGTACCCGGTACGCGGTGGCCCGCGCGGCGGTGGAGCACGACCGGGTGGCCTGGTGTGAAGCTCACCCGAACCTGGCCCCTTACGCGGCCGGCTGACGGGTCGAGCCGCTGCGCGGGGCGGAGTTCCCCTACCCGCCCTTCCACCGTTCCCTGGGCTCCGCCCAGACCCGCGCCTCAAACGCCGGCGGGGCTGAAAGCTCGCCTCAAACGCCGGCGGGGCTGGATAAATCCAGCCCCAGCAGCGGACCGGACAGCCGGAAGGCCCGGCTCCCCGAGGGGGGCCGGGCCATCCACCGTTCGAGCAAGCGCAGCGCTTAGGCCTCGAAGACCTCGTTGAGGAGGAGCTGCTGCTCCGCCTGGTGGCGCTTGGCCGAGCCGACCGCCGGGGACGAGCCGTGCGGGCGGGAGATGCGGCGCAGGCGCTCGCCGGCCGGGATGTCCGCGCCGACCGCCAGGTCGAGGTGGTCGATCAGGTTGAGCGCGATGAAGGGCCACGCGCCCTGGTTCGCCGGCTCCTCCTGGGCCCAGATGTACTTCGCCGCGTTCGGGAACTTGGCGATCTCCGCCTGGAGTTCCGCGCCCGGGAGCGGGTAGAGGCGCTCGATGCGGATGATCGCCGTGTCGGTGATGCCCCGCTTCTCGCGCTCGGCCTCCAGGTCGTAGTAGACCTTGCCCGCGCAGAAGACCACCTTGCGGATCTCGTTCGGGTCACCCGCTCCGGAGGAGACGCGCGTGTCGCCGATGACCGGACGGAACGAGCCGGTCGTGAACTCGTCCGCCTTCGACGCCGCCGCCTTCAGGCGCAGCATCGACTTCGGGGTGAAGACGATGAGCGGCTTGTGGTGCGGGTTGTGGACCTGCCACCGCAGGAGGTGGAAGTAGTTCGACGGGAGCGTCGGCATCGCGACCGTCATGTTGTCCTGCGCGCACATCTGCAGGAAGCGCTCCGGGCGGGCGGAGGAGTGGTCCGGGCCCTGGCCCTCGTAGCCGTGCGGGAGGAGGAGCGTGACGCCGGACGTCTGGCCCCACTTCTGCTCGGCCGAGGAGATGAACTCGTCGACGACGGTCTGCGCGCCGTTGACGAAGTCGCCGAACTGGGCCTCCCAGAGGACCAGCGCGTCCGGGCGGGCCAGCGAGTAGCCGTACTCGAAGCCCATGGCCGCGTACTCGGAGAGCAGCGAGTCGTAGACGTTGTAGCGGGCCTGCTCGTCCGACAGGTAGAGCAGCGGGGTGTAGTCCTCGCCGGTCTCCCGGTCGATCAGGACCGCGTGGCGCTGGCCGAAGGTGCCGCGGCGGGAGTCCTGGCCGGACAGCCGGACCGGGGTGCCCTCCATCAGCAGCGAGCCGAAGGCCAGGGTCTCGCCCATGCCCCAGTCGATGGTGCCGTCGTCGATCATCGCCGCGCGGCGCTGCAGCTGCGGCAGCAGGCGCGGGTGGACGGTGACCGTGTCCGGGATGTTGACCTGGGCCTCGGCGATCCGCTTGACGACCTCCTGGGAGATCGCGGTGTTCACGGCGACCGGGAACTCCTGCGCGACCTGCGCGGGCGCCACCGGGGCGACCGCGGGCTGCGTGGCGGCCTCGCGGACCTCCGCGAAGACCTTCTCCAGCTGGCCCTGGAAGTCCTGGAGCGCCTGCTCCGCCTCTTCCAGCGTGATGTCGCCGCGACCGATGAGGGACTCGGTGTACAGCTTGCGCACCGAGCGCTTCTTGTCGATCAGGTCGTACATCAGCGGCTGCGTGAACGCCGGGTTGTCCGACTCGTTGTGACCGCGGCGGCGGTAGCAGATGAGGTCGATGACCACGTCCTTGTTGAACGCCTGACGGAACTCGAAGGCCAGGCGCGCGATGCGGACCACGGCCTCCGGGTCGTCGCCGTTCACGTGGAAGATCGGCGCCTCGATCATGCGGGCCACGTCGGTCGCGTACATCGAGGAACGCGAGGACTCCGGGGCGGCGGTGAAGCCGACCTGGTTGTTGATGACCACGTGCACGGTGCCGCCGGTGCGGTAGCCGCGCAGCTGCGACATGTTCAGCGTCTCGGCGACGACGCCCTGGCCCGCGAAGGCCGCGTCGCCGTGCAGGGCGACGGGCAGGACCGTGAAGTCCGTGCCGCCCTTGTTGATGATGTCCTGCTTGGCGCGGACCACGCCCTCCAGGACCGGGTCCACCGCCTCCAGGTGCGAGGGGTTCGCGACGAGCGAGACCTTGATCTGCTCGCCGTCCAGGCCCGTGAAGGTGCCGTTGGCGCCCAGGTGGTACTTGACGTCGCCGGAGCCGTGCATGGACTTCGGGTCGAGGTTGCCCTCGAACTCGCGGAAGATCTGCGCGTACGACTTGCCGACGATGTTCGCGAGGACGTTCAGCCGGCCGCGGTGGGCCATGCCGATCGCGACCTCTTCGAGGCGGGCCTCGGCGGCCGAGTCGATGACGGCGTCGAGCAGCGGGATGACGGACTCGCCGCCCTCCAGGGAGAACCGCTTCTGGCCGACGTACTTCGTCTGCAGGAAGGTCTCGAAGGCCTCCGCGGCGTTCAGCCGGCGCAGGATGCGCAGCTGCTCCTCGCGCTCCGGCTTGGAGTGCGGGCGCTCGATGCGGTCCTGGATCCAGCGGCGCTGCTTCGGGTCCTGGATGTGCATGAACTCGACGCCGGTGGTGCGGCAGTACGAGTCGCGCAGCACGCCGAGGATGTCGCGCAGCTTCATCATCGACTTGCCGGAGAAGCCGCCGACCGCGAACTCGCGCTCCAGGTCCCACAGGGTGAGGCCGTGCTCGGTGATGTCGAGGTCGGGGTGCTTGCGCTGCTTGTACTCCAGCGGATCCGTGTCGGCCATGACGTGGCCGCGGACCCGGTAGGAGTGGATCAGCTCGAAGACGCGGGCGGCCTTCGTGACGTCGTCGTCGTGCGAGGCGTCGATGTCCCGGAGCCAGCGGACCGGCTCGTACGGGATGCGCAGCGCCTCGAAGACGTCGTCGTAGAAGCCGCTCTCGCCGAGCAGCATGTTCGCGACGATGCGCAGGAACTCGCCGGAGGCCGCGCCCTGGATGACCCGGTGGTCGTAGGTCGAGGTCAGGGTCATGACCTTGGAGATGCCCAGCTTGTTCAGGGTGTCCTGCGAGGTGCCCTGGAACTCGGCGGGGTAGTCCATGGAGCCGACGCCCATGATGACCGACTGTCCGGGCATCAGGCGGGGCACGGAGTGGACGGTGCCCAGGCCGCCGGGGTTGGTGAGGGAGACCGTCACCCCGGTGAAGTCGTCCATCGTCAGCTTGCCGATGCGGGCCCGGCGGACGATGTCCTCGTAGGCCTGCCAGAACTCGAAGAAGTTGAGGGTCTCGGCCTTCTTGATGCCGGCGACGACGAGCTGGCGGTCGCCGTTGGGCTTCACCAGGTCGATCGCGAGACCGAAGTTGATGTGCTCCGGCTTGACCAGGGTCGGCTTGCCGTCCTTCTCCGCGAAGGAGTAGTTCATCGACGGCATGGCCTTGATGGCCTGCACCATCGCGTAGCCGATGAGGTGGGTGAAGGAGATCTTCCCGCCCCGGGCGCGCTTCAGGTGGTTGTTGATGACGATGCGGTTGTCGAACAGCAGCTTCACCGGGACGGCGCGGACGGACGTGGCCGTCGGCACTTCCAGCGAGGCGTTCATGTTCTTGACCACGGCAGCCGCCGGGCCGCGGAGCGTCACCAGTTCGGGGCCGGCAGGGGCCTCGGTGGCGGGCGCGGCCTTCTGGGGGGCTACGGCGGGGGTGGTGGCCGGAGCGGCCTGGGAGGCGGGGGCTGCCGGTGCGGCGGCGGCCGGGGCCTGGGAGGTGACAGTCACAGCAGGGGCACCAGAGGGGGTGGCAGGTACAGGGGCAGGTGCTGACACGGGCGTCGTGGGCGCTGCGACGGGGGAGGCAGGCGTGAGGCTCGCCGTCCCTGTGGCGGCGGCGTCGGAAGCCTGCGGAGCCGTGGCGGTGACGGGGGCGGCGGCCTGTGCGGAGGCGCCGTCCGTCGTCGTCGCGGCGGGGGGAGCGGGCCGGTCCGTGGGCTTGTCCGCCTTCACCGGAGCGACAGCGCCACCCGGCTTGTAGTCGGCGAAGAAGTCCCACCAGGCCCGGTCGACCGAGTTCGGGTCCTGGAGGTACTGCTGATAGATCTCGTCGACGAGCCACTCATTCGCGCCGAAGCCTGGGGCGGGGTTCTTCCCGCCTGATCCTGCTTCGGTCGTGGTGCTCGAGTTACTGGGGGACTGTGGCGACACGGCGGCAACCGCCCTCTTCCGCTTCACAAGGTATGGACAGCGGGAATAAAGGCTACGCCTCCCGGGCCGTGAGATGCAGACCGGGCGGGACTTACGTCGCGTAGGTCACATCGAACGGCGGGTTTCACCACCTGGAATGGCGGGAAACAAGCGTGGTTCGGGCAGGAGGCACCGCGGTTGCGGCCCCCTGGCTTCGCACCCCTGACGGACCCCGGCGCATGTGGCCGAGATCATGTCCTTCCCACTGGAACCCTACGTCAACCCGGCGCCTGCGAGCTGCCCGGAAGCGTGACGAGGATGCGGCAGCCCCGTGACGATTCGGCCACTCCGATGTCCCCCCCGTGCAGGCCGACCGCCCAGCGGGCGATGGCCAGGCCCAGGCCCGTGCCCCCGTCGCCGCCCCTCGCACTGCCCCGGTTGAACCGCTCGAAGACCCGGTGGCGCTCCGCCTCCGGAATTCCGGGACCTTCGTCCCGTACTTCGAGCACCAGACCCCCGGGCGCGTCGCCCGCCCGGGCGTGCACCGTGACCCGGCCGTGCGGCGGGCTGTGCTTGACCGCGTTGTCGATCAGGTTCGCCACCACCTGGTGCAGCCGCTCGGCGTCCGCGTACGCCGTCAGGTCCGGCGGGGACACGTCCAGGTGGAGGTGGACGTCGTTGCGGGTGTGCCCGCCCGATCCGGAGGACAGCCCCGGCCGGCCGGCCGCCGCCAGGCCCGACTCCTTCAGCACCCCCGACAGGTACGGCCACACCTCGAAGCGGCGGGCCCGCAGCGGCACCACCCCGTTGTCGACGCGGGAGAGGTCCAGCAGGGTCTCCACCAGCCGGCCGAGCCGCTCGGTCTGCTTCAGGGCCGTGCGCATCGTCTCCGGATCGGCTTCGGAGACCCCGTCCACCACGTTCTCCAGTACCGCCCGCAGGGCCGCGATCGGGGTGCGCAGCTCGTGCGAGACGTTGGCGACGAGCTCCTTGCGGTGCCGGTCCACCGCCTCCAGGTCGTCCGCCATCAGATTGATGGTGGAGGCCAGGTCGCCCAGCTCGTCGCGGCGGCCCGCCCCGCGCACCCGGCGCGTGTAGTCCCCGTGGGATATCGCCCGGGCCACCGTGGTCATGTCGTCCAGCGGCGCCGTCAGGCTGTGCGCCACGAACTGGGTGATCAGCATCGAGGCGATCACCGAGAACACCGTGATGAAGCGCACCTCGGTGGCCGTGCGCAGGGCCACCATCAGCAGACCCGTGGTGATGAAGACCGACACCACCACGAGCGTGCCCAGCTTGGTCTTGATCGAGAACGGGGAGAAGGGCCGCAGCACGCCGGGCGGCCGCTGCCCCGGCGGCCGGTAGCCGCTCACGGCTGCGCCGGTGTCTCCAGGGCGTACCCGACGCCGTGGACCGTACGGATCCGCTCGGCGCCGATCTTCCGGCGCAGCGCCTTGATGTGGCTGTCGACCGTACGGGTCCCGGACGCGTCGGCCCAGTCCCACACCTCGGCGAGGAGCTGCTCCCGCGAGAGCACCGCCCGCGGGGTCCCGGCCAGGCACACCAGCAGGTCGAACTCCGTCGGCGTCAGGTGCACGTCCTCGGTGTGCACCCGGACCCGTCGCTGTGCGTGGTCGATCTCCAGATCGCCCAGCCGCAGGGTGGCCCCGCGCGGGGCGTGCGCGGCCAGCGTGGCCCGCTCCACCCGCCGCAGCAGTACGTGGACCCGCGCGGCCAGCTCGCGCATCGAGAAGGGCTTCGTCATGTAGTCGTCGGCGCCGACCCCGAGGCCGACGAGCATGTCGGTCTCGTCGTCCCGGGCGGTGAGCATGAGCACCGGAACGGGCCGCTGCGCCTGGACCCGGCGGCAGACCTCCAGGCCGTCGAAGCCCGGCAGCATGACGTCCAGGACCAGGAGCTCCGGCAGCCAGCTCTCGGCCGCGGCGACGGCCGCCGGCCCGTCCGAGGCCGTCTGGACCTGGAAGCCCTCGGCGCGCAGCCGCGCCGCGATGGCCTCCGCGATGGTGCGGTCGTCCTCGACGACGAGTACCCGGCGCTGCGCGCCGGGGGTGGCCGCGGCGCCGTTGTGGGTGGTGGTGTGCGTCTGTTCCATGTCCCGCCCCTGAAGATCCCGCGTGGTAGGGGTGCAGCGTAGAGGAGCGTCCGGCCTCCGGCTATGACGGGTTCCGCATGCGGGCCCGCTGCACGGCGGCACTGTTCCCGGACGTCCGCGCCTCAAACGCGGCAGGACTGGGATTTGTTCGCCGTCTGCACGCACGAGAACGCCGGCGGGGCTGGAAATCCAGCCTCGCCGGAGTTTGAGGCGCGGGGTCTGGGGCGGAGCGCCAGGGGCCCGGGCGGAGCCCGGGGCCTGGCGGGTCAGGGCGGAGCCCTGGGAACGGGGGAAGGGCGGGTAGGGGATCCCGGCCCCGCAGGGCCAGAGGGTTACAGCGCTGGGGCCGGAGGGCTACAGCGTTACAGGGCCAGGCCGTGGCCGTGCGCGAACACCGGGTCGGCGGTGTCGTTCGGGACATCGGGCCGGGAGGCGGCGACGGCCGCCATCGAGCGCGGGAGCTCGAAGGGGAGGCGCCCCTCGGCGGCGGCCCGGCCGAAGGCCACGTCCAGGAGGGCGGCGTCGGACGCCCCGTAGTCCGCGATCAGCGCGGCCGCCCGCTCCGCGATCTCGGGGATCACCGCGGCCCGCTCCAGATTGATGCAGACCAGGGTCGGGACGGCGTCCAGGAGGGACAGGATCTCGGTGAGCTCCGGCTCGGCGAAGGCCAGCGAACCCGAGTGGAAGAAGGACTCGAAGATGTTCGTGCGGGGCTCGTGCGGCGTGCGCAGCCGCAGCACCGCCAGGTCGGCCTCGGCCGGGTCGGACACGACGTCCCCGTACGCCGCCGCGACGTCCGCGTCCACGTCCTTGACGTACAGCTTCGGCCGGCCGGAGACCGGCAGGGTCCGCCCGGTGTTGGTGAGCACCGTCAGGGAGCGCCGCTGGGCCGCCGCGCCCGCCGCCGTGAAGTCGGCGCGGCCGACGGTCTCCGCCGCCGCGTCCGGGTCCACGTACGGGTTCTCGAAGAGGCCGAGGACGAACTTCTCGCGCAGCAGCCGGCGTACGGACGCGTCGATCCGGGCTTCGGGGATCCGGCCCGAGCGGACCAGCTCCACGACCACCTCGGGGCACTGCTCGCCGCCGAACTGGTCCGAGCCCGCCTCCAGCGCGCGGGCCGCCCGCTCGGACACGCTGAGGTGCTCCAGGCCCCACGCGCGGGCCGGGTGCGATTCGCCGAAGATCACCGAGTCCGTGATCAGACCCCAGTCGGTGCACACGATGCCCTGGAAGCCGAGCTCCTCGCGCAGCAGGCCGGTGACGACGCCCTTGTTGAAGCCGAAGGCGACCTCTTCCCAGTCGGTGCCGATGGGCTGGCCGTAGTACGGCATCATCTGCGAGCAGCCGGCCGCGATGGCCGCCTTGAACGGCTCCAGGTGGTGCTCGCGCATCCCGCCCGGGTAGACCTGCTCCTTGCCGTGCGCGAAGTGCGGGTCCTCGCCGTCCTTCTGCGGGCCGCCGCCGGGGAAGTGCTTGACCATCGCGGAGACCGAGGCCGCGCCGAGCGTTTCGCCCTGCAGGCCCCGTACGTAGGCCTGGACGAGCTCGCCCGTCAGCTTCGCGTCCGAGCCGAAGGTGCCCGACTGGCGGGCCCAGCGCGGCTCCGTGGCCAGGTCGATCTGCGGGTGCAGGGCGACGCGGAAGCCGACGGAGAGGTACTCGCGCCGCATGATGTCGGCGAACTCGAAGACCAGCTCCGGGTCGCCGATCGCGGCGAGGCCGATGGCCTCGGGCCAGGCGGAGAAGGCGCCGGCGTTGAAGGAGGCGCCGACGTTGTCGGTGAAGGAGTGCCGGGGGTCGGTGGACAGGGTCACCGGGATGCCGAGGCGGGTGCCGGCGGCCATCTCCTGGACGGCGTTCTGCCACATCGCCATCTCGCGGGCGCCGTAGCTGCCGAGGAGGTTGAAGTGGGTGAGGGAGCGGCCCTCGATCAGCTCGGGGGTGGTGAACGGGAGGATCGAGCCGTCGGTCTCGGTGACCGGGGTGCCGTCCGGGTTCATCATCAGCATGGAGTGGAAGAGCTGGCCGGCCTTCTCCTCCAGGGTCATGCGGGAGAGCAGGTCCTCGACGCGCTGGTCGACGGGGAGGGAGGCGTCCCGGTAGGGGAGGGGCGCGGCGGGGGTGGCCGGGGGCGTCGGGGTGGCGTTCACGTTCATGGCAGGGCTCCTGAGGAGGTCGGTCGCGCGGGAGGTCGCGGGGGCGGAGGGGGTCGCGTGGGCGGAGGAGGTCGCGTGGGCCGTGGCGGGCGGCTGGTCGGGGCCGGGTGAGTGGGCGGGGCCGGGTGAGTGGGCGCCGGCGGGCCCGGTCGGGCGGGCCGTCATTCGGCCGAGCGGATCAGCTGGACCGGGGCGGCGCCGACGGTCGGCGCGATGCCGCCGACGAGGGAGGGCACGCCGTGGTCGCCCCCCTCCGCCGTAGGCGAGGGAGCGTGGGCTGAGGCGGCGGCCAGGGCGGTGGCCGGGGTGGTGGGCGGCGTGGCCGGATCGGGTTGGCCGGGGGCGTCGAGCGCGCTTCCGGGGTCCTGCGTGAGCGGCATGGGGGCTCCAACGTCTCCGCGTCGGCCTCGTCACCGGCCGGGCGGTTTCACCGTAGGGGCGAAAACCATGTACCCACTAGGTTTTCGCGCAGTGAGCTGGATCACTCCATCGGGATGGCCGAAAACAGTCGGGTTTAGGGTGGTCCGCATGGCACAGGACAGGGGCCGGACGGCCCCCAAGGCGGCGGCTCCCCAGGCGACCGCTCCCAAGGCGGTTGCCGCCCGGGGCGGCTACGCGGTGGGTGACGCCCGTCGTCAGAAGATCCTCGACACCGCCGTCGAGCACTTCGCGCAGTGGGGCTTCCACGCCTCCTCGCTCGCCCGGATCGCCAACGACTGCGGGATCACCCAGGGCGGCCTGCTGCACCACTTCCGCGGCAAGGAGGACCTGCTGCTGTCCGTCCTGGCGCAGAGCGAGCAGCACGACGTCGAGCGGCTCTTCAGCGGGCCGGCCGAGGAGGTCCCCTCGGTCGCCGTGCACTTCGCCGCGGTGGTCGCCCTCGCCGAGGACAACGCCCGCCGCCCCGGTCTCGTACGCATGTACAACACGCTGGTCGGCGAGTCCGGGAACCCGGGCCACCCCGCGCACGCCTACTTCCGGCAGCGCTACGACCGGGTCCTCGGCTACAGCGTCGGCCTGCTCCGGGCGGGAGTGGCGCGCGGCGAGGTCAGGCCGGACACGGACTGCGAGGCCGTCGGCCGCGAGATCATCGCGGTGATGGACGGATTCCAGATCCAGTGGGTGCTGGACCCGGAGGGCGTGGACATGGCGGTCCTGCTACGCGGATACCTGGACCGGCGGCTGCGGGAGATCACGGTGGCGGGGACGGGGTTGTGACGGGGCGGCGGGGGCGGTGCCCCGTCCGCTGGGCCGGCTTGCCGTCTTCGCCTCCGTCGCCGCAGTCGCCGGGGTCGCCGGGGTCGCTGTGGCGGCTGTGGCCGGCCTGATTTCTTCAGCGCGGCTCGAAGGGCGGCAGCGCGCTCAGGACCCCTTCCAAGGGGCGCGGCAGCGTGGTCTGGGCGGCGGCGACCTCGTAGCCGCCGTGCCGGAAGGCGTACGTGAACGCGTCGAAGGCCGGCTCGTCGGGCATCGAGATCCGCGGCAGGCGGGGGAAGTCCGCCTTCTGGAGTGCGGTGCGCAGTTTCGTGAGGGCGGCCGCCGAGAGCTTGTCGCGGTCGACCGTCTCGGCCTTCGCGTTGAGCCGGAGGAACGATCCGTCACCCTTGATGATCAAGGTGCTGGTCTTTCCGGTGATGCCGCCGCTGCGGGTGACCGCGAGGAGGGTCTCGCCGCCGGCGGGCGTCGAGGCGCTGGGTGCGGGGGCAGGAGCGGAGGTACTGGGTGCGGGCTGTGGGGCGGGACCGGTCGTACCGGTGCCCGGGCCCGGACTCTGGCCGGCGCTCTGACCCGGGGACGGCGTCCCCGGGGCGTCCGTCGCCGTCCCGGACGGGGCGCTCGTGGCGGAGCCGGTGCCGGGGCCCGTGCTCGTGCCTGCGCCCGTGCTCCCGCCCGCGTTCGCGTTCGGTGTCGGTGAGGCTCCGTCCTTCGACCCGCCGGAGGAGCACCCGCCCAAGGCCGCCACCACGGCCAGCGTCACGGCTGCCGTCACCAAGCCCACTCGCCCACCACGTGCTCGCACGCCCCACCCCCGCAGGTATCCGGCTCGAACCCCGAGTATGGAGTCAGCACCACCCGCACGGATAGCACCCGGAGGCCGACATCCGCCGCTTCGCCCTTTGGCGCTGGCTGCCGCCGCTCACCGCCCTCGCCCTCGGCCTCTGGGGCCTTTCGCGGGGCGGCTCCATGTGGCGCGACGAGTCCGTCACGTGGCAGGTCGCGCACCGGCCGCTCGGGGAACTCTGGGAACTGCTCGGCCAAGTCGACGCCGTACACGGCCTCTACTACCTGCTGATGCACGCGGTCTTCACGGTGACGGGCGACGGCGCCGCCCCCGGCTCCGGCCTCTGGGCCCTGCGCCTCCCCTCGGTGGCCGCCACCGCCCTCGCCGCATCCGGCGTGGCCGCGGTGGCCCACCACCTGACGGGCGCGCCGCCCCGCAGAAACGGTGGCGCGGCGCGCATGCCCGCCGCGCCTGGCACGCCTGGCGAACCCGGACAGGCTGGCGCCCCCGACCGGTCCGGCGGCCTCGACCACCTCGACCGGCCTTCTGGCCCTGGCAGCCCTGGCGGGCTGGACCACCTCGACCACCTCGATCGGTCTGGCGGCCCCGGCGGCAGGGGCCTCGATCGCCTCGAGCGGCCCGACCACTCCGACCGGTTTGGCGTCCCCGACGTCCCCGACCGGCCTTCTGGCCCTGGCAGCCCTGGCGGGCTGGACCACCTCGACCACCTCGATCG
>NZ_JALGBX010000011.1:20114-114980 GCF_022808175.1 Streptomyces sp. AP-93
GCGTCCCCGACGTCCCCGACCGGCCTTCTGGCCCTGGCAGCCCTGGCGGGCTGGACCACCTCGACCACCTCGATCGGCCTGGCGGCCCCGGCGGCAGCGGCCTCGATCGCCTCGACCGGCCGAATCGTCTCGGCCGGCCCGGCGGCCCCAGCGGCCTCGACCGCCTCGACCGCCTCGGCCGGCCTGGTGACTCCGACGGGTCCGGCGACCCCGGCGACCCCGACGGCCGCGATCGGCCTGGCCACGTCGGTCGGCGTGGCGGGCTCGGCGGCTCCTACCGCCTGGGCCGGTCCGGCGGCCTCGACCGCCTTGATCGGCCCGGTCACCCTGACGGGTCCGGCGACCCCGACGGCCCCGATCGGCCTGGCCACCCTGGCCGGCCCGGAGGCCCCGGAGGCCCCGGAGGCCCCGGAGGCCCCGGAGGCCCCGGAGGCCCCGGAGGCCCCGGAGGCCCCGGCGGCTCCGGCCGAACCGGCGGCTCCGGCCGAACCGGCGGCTCCGGCCGAACCGGCGGCTCCGGCCGAACCGGCGGCTCCGGCCGAACCGGTGGGTCGGGCCTGGCCGGCCGGGTCGCGGTGTTGGCCGGGGTTGGGTACGCGGTGTTGCCGCCCGTGCAGATGTACGCCCAGGAGGGGCGCTCGTACGCCTTCGTCGCCGCGGCCGTCGTCTGGGCCACGTACCTGATGCTGCGCGAGCGCTGGGTCGGCTACGCCGTGGTGCTGGCGCTGGGCTGCTGGCTGCACGAGTTCGCCGTACTGGCGCTGCCCGCGCACGCGTTCGCCGCCTGGCGCTCGCGCGGCTGGCGGCTCGCCGCCGGGGCCGTGGTGGCCGCGCTGCTGCCCCTCGCCCTGGTCAGTGCGCGGCAGGCGCAGCAGCAGCTGGGCTGGCTCGGGCGGCCGAGCTGGCAGGACTGGACGGCGTACGGGGTCCTCGCGGCCGTGTCGCTGCTCCTGGCCCGGGGAGCCGCGCGGGAGCTCGTACGGGTCGCCCTGCCGCTGGCGCTGCTGCCGCCCGGGCTGTTGCTCGTGATCTCGCTGGTGCACCCCTGGTACGTGGACCGGTACGTCCTCTACGCCCTCGCCGGCCTCGCCCTCCTCGCGGGCGCGCGGCTCGCCACCGCGCGGGGCTGGTGGGTGTGGCCGCTGGTCGGGGTGCTGCTGGTCCCCGTCGGATTCTGGTCCGCGTGGCTGCGTACCCCCGAGAGCCGCAAGGACGACGCGCGGGCCGTCGCGGCGGCCGTCGCCGAAGTCGCGCGCCCGGGCGACGCGGTGCTGTTCCTCCCCTCGCGGCGGCGCGCATGGCTGTTGTCCTCACCGGAGACCTACGGGTCCCTGCGCGACCTCGCCCTGTCCCGCACCCCGGCGGCTTCGCGGAGCCTCCAGGGCGTGGAGCGGACTCCGGAGGAGATCCGGGCGGCGCTGCTGGACCCGGCCGTCGACCGGGTGGTCGCCCTGCTCGACCCGGTGGGGCAGCCGCTGGACGGCTACCCGGCCGAGGCGGTGAAACGCCAGACGCTGGTCTCCTCCTTCGACCTGTGTTCCGTGACGGACGTGCGGGGTGCGCGCGTGGCGCTTTTCGCCCGGGCGGGTGACTGTCCGTAGCTCCCGGCGGGGCCGCGGGGCGGCGGGGCCGTGGGGGCGCGGGGCCGTGGGGCCGCTCACGGCCCACCCACCCGTCTGCTCCCGGGAGTACCTGCGCCGACCGGTCGCGCACGCATCCGGTCAGGCACCCCGGCGGCCGCCCGGCGCGAGCCCCGGTACCGCTGCGCCGGTCGTCACCGGCGTGGGTCCGGGGGCGCGGGCCCGCCGCCGGAACCGCTGCCCGGGGTCCCCTACCCTCCCTTCCACCGTTCCCCGGGCCGGCCCGGACCCGAAAGACCTGGGGCTCCGCCCCAGACCCCGCGCCTCAAGCGCCGGCGAGGCTGGAATCGGCCGGCCCCGTCTGCCACGTGCACGAAGTCCCCGACGCCTGCTCCTCACGTGAGCGCTCGCGGGGCGGGCCGCCGACCTCGTAGGCGGGTCGGCCGGTCCGCTCAGGGGTCCGGCCGCCCGCTTGGCCCGCGCCGACCGGCTGCGCCGCGCCCGGGGGCCGGCCCGCCGGGGGCAACGTGCCCCGGAGGCGGAGGCGGAGGCGTTCGCGGGAGGTGGAGTCGCGGGAGGGAGGATGGGCGGCGGGCCGCCGACCTTGCCGGGGCCCGCCGACTTCTGCCAGAGGTGCCGTATGGACGCAGCCCGCCAACACCCCTACCGCCACTCCCTCGTGCCGCCCGGTCCGCTCGTTGGTGGGGACTGGCTCGCGGAGCGTCTCGGTATACCCGGGCTCGTCGTCTTCGACGCCTCCGTCGTGGCGCACCGCGCGACGGGCCGGCGGATTCCGGGGGCCCGTCCCTTCGACCTCGACGGCGCGCTGTCCGACCACACCGCCGCCGCCCCGCACACCATGCCCGGCCCGGCGGCCTTCGCCGAGGCGATGCGCGCCCTCGGCGTCGACGACGGCAGCACGGTCGTCGCGTACGACGGCGCCGGTGTCTACTCCAGCGCCCGCGCCCGGTGGATGCTGCGCAGCATGGGCTTCGACCGGGTCGCCGTCCTCGACGGCGGGCTGCCCGTGTGGACCGCCGCCGGGCGGCCGGTGGAGGAGCGCCGGCCGGGGTACGAGGGCCCGCGCGGTTCCTTCACGGCCAGGCCCCGCGCCGGGCTGCTGGTGGACGCGGCCACCGTCTCGGCGGCCCTGGCCGATCCGGCCGCCGCGGTGCTCGACGCCCGGACCCGCGAACGCTTCGCCGGCACCGCCCCCGAACCCCGACCGGGCCTGCGCGGGGGCCACATGCCGGGCGCGGTCAGCCTCCCCTTCGGCGAACTGCAGCGCCCCGACGGCCTGATGCGGCCCGCCGCCGAACTCCGTACCGCCTTCGGAGCGGTGGCGGGTGAGCGGGAGCGGCTGTACTTCAGCTGCGGTTCCGGGGTCACGGCCTGCGTGCTCGCGCTCGGCGCGGAACTCGCCGGGTACGAGGACCTCGCCGTGTACGACGGCTCCTGGAGCGAGTGGGGCATGCCCTCCCCGAACCGGCCTGTCGTGCAGGGGAGTTAGGCCGCCCCTCCCGGCTCCGGCTGACTGTGTCCTGTCCTGTCCTGCCCTGCCCGGCCCGGGGGTTGGCCCCACCCCGGATCCGGGCACGTGGCCCATGCCTCCGGGCCCCCGTACCAAGGCCACTGCCACCGCCAGGTACACCGCCGCGGCCGTCGCCGCCGGGCTGCTCCTCACCGGTTGCTCCTTCGGCTCGCTCATCTCGGGCGGGGGACCGGCGAAGACAGCGAGCGCGGACACCAGGGTGGCCGAGGCCGTCACCGCGGTCGAGGTGTCGGACGCCGGCAGCGGATCCGTGGAGGTCGTCGCCGGATCCGGCCCGGGCGTGACCGTCCGCCGCACCGTCCGCTGCCACGCAGACACCGTGCCCGAGCCCGCCCAGCGGCTCGCCGGCGGCGTCCTGACCCTCACCAACGGCGACTGCTCCGGCCGCTGTTCCGCAGCAGCGGCCGCGTCACGATGTCGGGGGTGGCCGCCGCCGACGGCGTGACGTCCTGGGGCGCGGTCGCTGCCGGAGAACTGTCCGGAACGGGCGCGGACGCCCGTTCCGACTCCGGCGACGTCCGTCTCGCCTTCACGACGGCCCCGGCCTCGATCGCCGTGCGGACCAGCTCGGGCGACGCCAGGGTGAAGGTCCCCGCGGCCGCGTACGCACCCGACGTCTCCACCGACTCCGGCGACCGCGACATCACCCTCCCCGCGACCCCCTCCGCCACCGCCCGCCTCGCGGTTGTCCTGTGACAGCGAAGTTTGAGCGTGTGTCATCGAGGTTCGACTGATTACGAAGCCTAAGGACAGGGCACGGTTCGCAAAGAACAGCCGCCGGGTACGGCCCCTGGAGCACTCACCCGGACAGCTCGGCCCGCCACTGCCGTGGCCACTGCCCCGACGGCGGCGGAGCTCCGTTGATTCCGAGGTCACGCCGCGCGCTCTCGTAGAACGCGTCACGCGCCGCACTCGCCAGCCGATGGACCTTCGTCCACTTCTCCGCGTCGACCGGTCCCTCTCGTATGAGCAGCTCGATGGTCCAGATCGTCTCGTGCCAGCGCCGGGCCGCTGCGATCGTCGCTGCGTCCCCGACGAGCAGGACAGACTCCCACTCCGTCGCACGGTGGGACTCCGCGTCGGCGAGCAAAGGCAGACCGTCGGCCGGCGGCAACGGGTCGGCCACGTCGGCGAATCCGAGGGCGGCGCCGATGCGCTGGGCGAGACGAAGCTGGGCCTTGAGGGCATTGGCGTAGCCGCCGTATGTCTCGAAACGCTTCTCGTCCCACCGCTCCTCCCGCTGCCGCTTCCACTTCCGGCGCTCAGTCGAGCTCTGCACGGCATAGGAGCCGAGTGAACCGACCACGACGCCTATCAGAGCAGGCAATTGATCCAACAGAGCCACAGTTACCCCTCGACCAGTTTCCCGATGCCGCACGCTCATCGCTCCGCGGCCGACAGCCCCCTGCCCACCCGGGCACCTCTGCTCGGTGGGATGCCGGCCGGTTTGTTCCTCGTAGCCCCGTGATGGATGGCGGTCAAACTGCGGTGACATTAACTGCCAGTGGTCAAACTTCGCTGACATTCGGTGAAGGTTCGATGGCACAGGACAGCGGTGCGGACCTCCTCGGGAGACATCCACATCTCGGCGGCCTGAGCGCCCGCCGGGCGGTGTTCGCCGCCGGCGAACGGGTGTTGGGGAACATTGGGGCGCGCACATGCATTGAGTCGGCATAGCTCAACTTCACTGCCGGAGGGAAGATCATGGCTTCGACGTCCGTAACGCTCACTCTGCCCGTGCTGCCGCTCGATGACGAGGTCGTGCTGCCTGGGATGGTCGTTCCGCTGGACCTGTCCGATGCAGAAGTGCGGGGTGCCGTCGAGGCCGCTCAGGCCGCCGCCGCGGGGGACAAGCCGAAGGTGCTGCTCGTGCCCCGGATCGACGGGAAGTACGCCGGCACCGGGGTGCTCGGGACCGTCGAGCAGGTGGGGCGGCTGTCCGACGGGGACCCCGGGGCGCTGATCCGGGGGCGCGGGCGGGTCCGTATCGGGGCCGGGACGACCGGGCCGGGGGCCGCGCTCTGGGTCGAGGGCGAGACGGTGGACGAGGCCGTCCCCGATCCGCTGCCCGGGGGCGTCACCGAGCTCGTCAAGGAGTACAAGGCGCTGGCCACCAGCTGGCTCAAGAAGCGCGGCGCCTGGCAGGTCGTGGACCGGGTGCAGCAGATCGAGGGGGTCGGGGCCCTCGCGGACAACTCCGGCTACTCGCCGTTCCTGAGCGTCGAGCAGAAGGTGGAGCTGCTGGAGACGGCCGACCCCGTGGCCCGGCTGCGGCTCGCGGTCAGGGCCCTCAGCGACCACCTCGCCGAGCAGGACGTCGCCGAGTCCATCGCCAAGGACGTCCAGGACGGCGTCGACAAGCAGCAGCGAGAGTTCCTGCTGAAGCGGCAGCTCGACGCCGTGCGCAAGGAACTGCGCGAGCTCAGCGGGGAGAAGGACGGCGAGGAGTCCGACGACTACCGGGCCCGGGTCGAGGCCGCCGACCTGCCCGAGAAGGTACGGGAAGCCGCCCTCAAGGAGGTCGACAAGCTGGAGCGTTCCAGCGACCAGTCCCCCGAGGGGTCCTGGATCCGCACCTGGCTGGACACCGTGCTCGAACTGCCCTGGAACGAACGGACCGAGGACGAGTACGACATCCGGGGAGCCAGGGCGGTCCTGGACGCGGAGCACGCCGGGCTCAGTGACGTGAAGGACCGGATCACCGAGTACCTGGCCGTGCGCAAGCGCCGCTCCGAGCGCGGGATGGGCGTCGTCGGCGGGCGCAGGGGCGGGGCCGTGCTGGCGCTCGTGGGCCCTCCGGGCGTCGGAAAGACCTCCCTCGGGGAGTCCGTGGCCCACGCCATGGGGCGCAAGTTCGTCCGCGTGGCCCTCGGCGGAGTCCGGGACGAGGCGGAGATCCGCGGACACCGGCGTACGTACGTGGGCGCGCTGCCCGGCCGGATCGTACGGGCGATCAAGGAAGCCGGGTCGATGAACCCGGTCGTCCTGCTCGACGAGATCGACAAGGTCGGCTCCGACTTCCGGGGGGACCCGGCGGCGGCGCTGCTCGAAGTCCTCGACCCCGCCCAGAACCACACCTTCCGGGACCACTACCTGGAGGTGGAACTGGACCTGAGCGACGTCGTGTTCCTCGCCACCGCGAACGTGCTGGAGGCCATCCCCGAAGCCCTCGCCGACCGTATGGAACTGGTCCGCCTCGACGGCTACACCGAGGACGAGAAGGTCGTCATCGCCCGCGACCACCTGCTGCCCCGGCAACTGGAGCGCGCCGGCCTGGCCGCGGAGGAAGTGGTCCTGGAGGAGGACGCGCTGCGCAAGCTGGCGGGGGAGTACACCCGGGAGGCGGGCGTGCGCACCCTGGAGCGTTCCCTCGCCCGGCTGCTGCGCAAGGTGGCCTCCCAGCACGAACTGGGGGAGCGGGAGCTCCCGCTGCGGATCGGCGCGGACGACCTGCGGGCGCTCATCGGGCGGCCGCACCACGTCCCGGAGTCCGCGCAGGACCCGGCCGAGCGGCGCACCGCGGTACCGGGCGTGGCCACCGGCCTCGCCGTGACCGGGGCGGGCGGAGACGTCCTGTTCGTCGAGGCCTCGCTGGCCGACCCCGAGACGGGCGCGGCCGGGCTCACGCTGACGGGCCAGCTCGGAGACGTGATGAAGGAGTCGGCGCAGATCGCGCTCAGCTTCCTGCGCTCCCACGGCGCCGAGCTGGAACTCCCCGTCGCCGACCTGAAGGACCGGGGGGTGCACATCCACTTCCCGGCGGGCGCGGTGCCCAAGGACGGTCCGAGCGCGGGCATCACGATGACGACGGCGCTGGCCTCGCTGCTGTCGGGCCGGCAGGTCCGCACGGACGTGGCCATGACCGGCGAGGTCTCGCTGACCGGGCGGGTGCTGCCGATCGGCGGGGTCAAGCAGAAGCTGCTGGCCGCACACCGGGCCGGGCTCACCACCGTCATCATCCCGAAGCGGAACGAGGCCGACCTGGACGACGTTCCGGCCGAGGTGCTGGCAGGGCTGTCGGTGCACCCGGTGACGGATGTACGCCAGGTCCTGGAGCTGGCCCTGGCGGCGGACGCGGTCCCGGTGGCCGCCGCGGCCTGATCCGGGCCTCCGGACATCCGGACATCCGGGCCTCCGGACATCCGGGCCTCCGGGCCTCCGGACATCCGGACCTCCGGGCCTCCGGACATCCGGACACCCGGGCCTCCGGCCGGGCGGCCAGGGCCCGGGGTTCCCCGCTCCGGCGGGGCCCCGGGTCCCCGGCGTACCCGCTGCGAAATACTGGTGGGCCACACACCAGCGAAGGAGCGGGCCGTGCACGGGACCGAAGACCAGGAGTTCCTTGCCCTGGAGCGGGAGCTGTCCGTCTTCCTCCGACGGGCCCGCGCCTCCTCCGGGGAGATGGCGCGCGAGCTGCACCCGGAGCTGGAACCGGCCGCGTACGGGCTCCTCGTACGGCTGGAAGCAGCCGGGCGCCAGCGGGCGACCGAGCTCGCCGCGTACTTCGGGGTCGGCAAGGCCACGATGAGCCGGCAGCTGCGGGCCCTGGAGGTGCTGGGCCTGCTGGCCCGCGAGCCGGACCCGGCGGACGGGCGGGCCTTCCTGGTCGGGCTCACAGAGGAGGGCCGGGAACGCTTCCTGCGCGTCCGGGGCGCCCGGCGCGAGCAGTACATGCGCAAGCTCGCGGACTGGGACCGCGGAGAAGTGGCGGAACTGGCGCGGCTCCTGAACCAGTTGAACGCGGGCGGGGAGTAGCCCCCGGGCCCCGGGCCCCGGCCCCGCTCCCCTACAGCTCCGCGTACGCCGCCGACGCGTCGTCGTGGCGCTTGCCGCGGCGGTGCGCCCGGCCCGGGTCCGATTCCAGCGTGCGCACCCGGTCGATCAGGGACTGCGCGCCCTCCTTGCGCAGCACCGCCAGGCATTCGGCCCAGTCGCCCTCCCCGAACGTGTCCGTCCACCGGCTGGCCCCGTCCGTGAGCGCCGCCACCGCCCGCACCTCCGCGCGCGGCGTCAGTCCGGTCACCGCCCGGGCCGCCACCTCCGGGTCCGCGGCGGCGGTGAAGAAGCCGCCCTCCGCGTTGCGCAGCGCGTCGGCGGAGGCCTCCGTACGCAGCCGCTCGCGCGGGATCCGGTCCAGCCGGTCGTCGAGGACCGCGCGCACCTCGCCGCCGGGCGCCTGGAGGAGGAGTACGGAATCCGAGAGCACCAGGTGTTCGACGCGGGACTCGTCCCAGCGGACCACGACCACCGTCGCCTGCGGCGTCCGGACGTGAGAAAGGTCACATGTGTCGCGATGGGCGTCGGCGGTGACGCGGATGGCCTCCGCCAGGACCCGGTCGAGAGGCATGTCCCGGCGCGATACGGACAGTTCGGTCAATCGGCCGCCCAGCCGGGCCGCGAACCACGGCACCCCGTGCACGCATCCGACCTCGCCCGGAGGCGGGGTGACCCCGTCGAGGGCGACCAGGACGCCGCCGCCCGAGGCGGGGATCGCGGCCGACAGCCAGTCCTCGTTGGGGCGTTCCAGGTTGCCGGGGGCGGAGGAGAGATCGATGCGCATGCGGACATTCTGCCCGCGCGGGGCTCCGTAGGGCCGGGAAGAGCCGGGGAAGGTCCGGACCAAAGCGGGACGGGTGGGGCGTGAAGGGACTCCCGGGGTCGGCGGGGTGACCCTCGCCATGTGGGCGGGCATCCTGCCAAAAGCCGCATCGATCTTTCAACCACCCGTCCACGGCGGGGCTCTGACAGCCGATCGCCGAGTTGGTCGCCCCCTCTTCCGTGCTGTTCACTCCTTCGTGTGGCCGGGCGGGCGATGTGCGGCCCTCTTCCCAACTCACTGCGAGGGTCTGAAGCGGTGCGGCGGTACGGCGCGGCGGTACAACGGAGGCGGGCGACCGTTTGCGGTGACCGGCCGTCACCCCGGCCCCAACAGGCAACGAGCACGAGCAGCACACGTAAACAGGATTGCGAGCACCGGTGCAGAAGAAGCGGCCGCGGAAGAACGGCACCGTCGCGAACGGCACCGCACCCGACGGCACCGCAGGGCGCCGCGTCCGCGTGCGCCGCAGGCTGGTCATCGGGGTCGCCGTGGCCGGGCTCGCCGTCCTCGTGGCGGGGTCGCCCGCCGTCCTGTCCGCCTCCGCGGACCTGAAGGACTCCCAGGACCTGGTCACCCTCGCCGACCGGAGCCGGCAGACGCTCACCCTCGCCCACCTGCTCGGAGACGAGCGCGACGCGGTCACCGAGTACGTGGCCAAGGGCCGGCCCGGCGGCGTCCGGGGCAGGCAGGCCGCCGCGGTCCAGGAACGCGCCGCGGGCACCGACCGCCAGCTCGCCGAGGTGCAGGCCGACGCCGACGAAGAACTCGCCCTGGCCCTCGGCCGGGTCGGCGCCGTCCGCACCGAGTCCATCGAGGGCAAGGACAGCGCCCTCACCGCCCACCAGGCCTACTCCGGCGTCATCGCCGAACTCCTCGCGCCGGGCATCCGGCTCGCCGAGCTGACCCCGCCGCGCGCCGCGGACGCCCTCGTCACCACCCGTCCGCTGGGCCCCCTAGGCCAGGCCGTGGAGCAGGCCTCCGCCACCCGCGGACTGCTGCTCGCAGCGCTGTCCGTGCCCGGTGGCGACCGGCAGCCGGGCTCCGCCTACGTGGACGAACTCGCCGCCGCCGCCCAGCGGGCGCGCGTACGGGAGCAGGGCGCGCTCGACGACTTCGCGCGGGCCGCGCGGCCCGACGTACGCCAGAGCCTCGCCGCCACCGTCACCGGACCCGAGGTCAAGACGGCCGACGACTACCTCAAGCGGCTCACCGACCGGCCGGCCCTCTCGGCCGCCGACCGCAAGCTCGATCCCGGCACCGTCGGACCGGCCCTCACCGCCCGCGTCGACCGGATGCGCTCGGTCGAGGCCACCCTCGCCGGTCAGCGGGCCACCGCGCTCGCCGCCCTGCGCGACGACGACGTGACCGCGCTGGAGGTCAAGCTCGCCCTTCTCGGCGTGCTGTTCCTCGTCACCCTCGGCATCTCCACCGCCATCGCCCGCTCCCTGACCCGCCCGCTGTCGGTCCTGCGGCGCGGCGCGGCGCGGCTGGCGACGCCGGAGGGCTCGGTGGAACCGGTCCGGTTCACGGGCCGCAACGACGAGTTCGCCGAGGTGGTGCGCCACCTCAACGCGGTACGCGGCCAGACGGTCTCCCTGCACACCCGGATCGCCGGACTCGACGCCGACCGCCGCCGCCTCATCGGCCGCAACGAGGCGCTCTCGGCCGGCCGGGAGGCGCTGGAGGCAGAGCTCGCGCAGCTGCGGGCCGGGCTGGAAGAGCACCGCCGCATCATGTCGACCACGTCCGTCTCGCTGTCCCTGCGGACCCTGGGGCTCGTCGAACGCCAGCTCGCCGTCATCGAGGAGCTGGAGTCCGAGGAGCCGGACCCGGACCGCCTCTCCACCCTCTTCAAGCTGGACCACCTGGCGACCGTGATGCGCCGCCACAACGAGAACCTGCTCGTCCTCGCCGGCCAGGAACACGGCCACGGGCAGGGCGCGGCGGTGCCGCTGGTCGACGTCATGCGGGCGGCGGTCAGCGAGATCGAGCGCTACGAGCGCGTCGACCTCGGGGTGCTGCCCTCGTACACGCAGGTCGCCGGGCACGCCGCCGACGACGTCTCGCACGTACTGGCCGAGCTGCTGGAGAACGCGACGACCTTCTCGCCGCCGGACGCCAAGGTGAAGGTGTCCGGATGGCTGCTGGACTCCGGCGACGTGGTGCTGTCCGTCATCGACGAGGGCATCGGGATCACCGGGGACCGGCTGGCCACGCTGAACGAGCGGCTCGCCACCCCGGACGCGTACGACGAGGAGCCCGAGTCGGAACACGGCCTGGGCCTCGGCCTGTACGTGGCCGGGCGGCTCGCGGCCCGGCACGGGGTCAGCGCCGAGCTGCGCACCCAGCGGCACGGCGGTACGGAGGCCCTGGTCGTCGTACCGGCGGCGCTGCTGCCCGCCACCCCGCCGGCGTCCCCGGTCCACACCCTGGGCGCACCGGGCGCACCCGCGCTGCACCTGCCCGGTGTGGTCGCCGAGGCCAACGAGAACACCCTCCCCTCGCGCGTACGGGGCCTTGCCGCGCCGACGCCCGAGACCCCGGCGCCCGAGACCCCGACGGCCCCGGCCCTGCCTGAGCCCGCCCTCGAGGCGTCCCCAGAGCCCTACGCGGCCCCGGAGCTCCCAGCGGAGCCTGGCTCGGAGCCGGAGCCTTCGGCGGAGCCTGCCCCGGCCTCGTCCGAAGCCGCGGCCGCGGCCGTCACCCCGGACCCGGACCCCGCCGCCTTCCCCGAGCCGGAGCCCTCGCACGAGACCGCGCGGGCTGCTGCCGCGGAGCCGCCTGCCCGGGTGGCCCCGCAGGCCGCTCCGGCTGCGTTCGCGCCTCCGGCCGGGCAGCTGCCGCCCACGGAGCAGGTGTTCCGGGTCCCGGCACCGGTCGAGGTGCCCGCCGACCAAGTGTTCCGCGTACGGCCGCAGGCCCAGGCCGACGCCGGGGAGCCCGCGGAGGCGCCCGCGGACGCGCCCGCCGAGCAGGTGGCCCGCGTACGGCCGCAGGCCCAGGCGCCCGCCGAGGCGCCCGCGGACGTGCCCGCCGACCAGGTGTTCCGCGTACCGCCGCAGGCCGACGCGCCCGCCGACGCCCGGGCGGCGAGCGGGACCGAGCCCGAGCCCGAGGAAGTGCTCACCGACAAGGGGCTTCCCAAGCGGAGCCCCCGCGTGGTCGCCGCCGGGCGCCAGGACGAGGTGCGCCCGGCCCCGGGCCGGGTGGACGCCGACGAGCTGCGCCGCCGGCTCGGCGGGTTCTACCGCGGTGCCCAGGACGGGCGCCGCGTCGTGGAGGCCGAGCTCGCGCAGGACGCCCGGCAGGACCCGCCGCAGGACCCGCCGCAGGACCAGGGGCAGACCGACCGGGGGGACACCGCACAGGAGGCACGCACATGAACGCGTCCAGTACGTACGGACTGAGCACCCAGGCACGCAACCTTCAGTGGCTGCTGACCGACCTCGTCGAGGAGGTCCCCGGGGTCAACTCGGTGGCCGTCGTGTCCTCGGACGGGCTCCTCCTGCTGTCCTCCGATCCGGCCGCACCCGACACACCCGGCACGGCCGACACACCCGGCACACCGGCCGCGCCCTCCGCGCCCTCCCGCCCCCGCGGCCCCCGCGGCGCGTCCGCCGATCTCGCGACCATCGTCTCCGGCCTCGGCTCGCTCACCACGGGCGCCGCCGCCCTGATGGACGGCGGCTCGGTCAAGCAGACGATGGTGGCCATGGAGCACGGCTCCGTGTTCGTCATGTCCATCAGCGACGGCTCGCTCCTCGGCGTGCACGCCACGCCCGACTGCGACATGAGCGTCGTCGCGTACCACATGGCCTTGTTCGTGGGCCGCGCCGGCCACGTCCTGACCCCCGAAGTCCGCAGTGAGCTGCGCCAGTCGATGGAGAACACCTCGTGAGGAGCCCGGCCTCCGACCGGCTGCCGATACGCGGCGCCGACCGCCGTCCCGCCCGCGTACGCCCGTACTCCCTTACGGGCGGCCGCACCCGCTTCACGCAGATCCTGCACGTCGAGACCTTCGTCGCGGCCCTCGACACCAAGGTGTCCGAGCCGCGCAAGCCCGACCGGATGCCGGAGATGCCGGCGATCGTCGAGGTCTGCCGCCGCATGCGGACGATCGCCGAGATCGCCGCCCTGCTGAAGCTGCCGCTCGGCGTGGTCCGCGTCCTGGTCAGCGACCTCGCCGACCAGGGCAGGATCCGTGTCTACGGGACCGGGCACGGCAGCGGCCGTCCCGACCGCGCTCTGCTCGAAAGGGTGCTCAGTGGGCTCCGCCGTCTCTGAAACCGGTCTCTTCTCCGCGAACACGGACCCGGACCCGAATCCGGACGAGCCCGTACAGCCCTGGCAGTACGACCGCTCGCGCGCGCCCGTCGCCGTGAAGGTGCTGGTGGCGGGCGGTTTCGGGGTGGGCAAGACCACGTTCGTCGGTTCCGTCTCCGAGATCCGGCCGCTGCGCACCGAGGCGGTGATGACCGAGGCCGCCGCTCCGACCGACGACCTGTCCGCGACCCCGGACAAGCACACCACCACCGTCGCCATGGACTTCGGCCGCGTCACGCTCGACGACGACCTCGTCCTGTACGTGTACGGAACCCCCGGCCAGGAACGCTTCTGGTTCATGTGGGACGACCTGGTGCGCGGCGCCGTCGGCGGGATCGTCCTCGCGGACACGCGGCGGCTGCGCGACTGCTTCCCCGCGCTCGACTACTTCGAGAGCTGCGGGCTGCCGTACGCCGTGGCCGTCAACCACTTCGAGGGCACGCCTTCGTACGCACCGGATGACGTGCGGGAGGCGCTGACCATACCGGCGCGCGTACCCGTCGTGATCATGGACGCGCGGCGCCGGGTCACGGTCCTGGAATCCCTGATGACCCTCGTGGGCCACGCCCTCGACTCGACCCCCGAATAGAGAACGTGCAGATGCGCAAGATACTCGTCGTCGGTGCCGGCCAGTCCGGTCTCCAGCTCGCCCTCGGACTCCAGGCGAAGGGGTACGAGGTCACCCTCATGTCCAACCGGACGGCGGACGAGATCCGCACCGGGCGGGTGATGTCCACCCAGTGCATGTTCGACACGGCGCTCCAGCACGAGCGGGACCTGCAGCTGAACTTCTGGGAGCAGCAGGCGCCGAAGATCGAGGGCCTGGGCGTCTCGGTCTCCGCCCCCGACGGCAGCCGCGCCGTCGACTGGCTCGGCAAGCTGAAGGGCTTCGCCCAGTCCGTCGACCAGCGCGTGAAGATGGCCGGCTGGCTCGACACCTTCGCGCAGCGCGGCGGCCAGCTGGTCATCCACGGGGCGTCCGTCTCCGACCTGGACTTCTTCTCCCGTACGTACGACCTGGTGCTGGTCGCGGCCGGCAAGGGCGAGCTGGTCTCGCTGTTCGGCCGGGACGCGGCCCGCTCTCCGTACGACGCCCCGCAGCGCGCGCTCGCCGTGTCGTACGTGCACGGGCTGGCTCCGCGCCCCGAGCACCCGGAGACGGACGCCGTGCGCTGCAACCTGGTCCCGGGCGTCGGCGAGCTGTTCGTGATCCCGACGCTGACCACCTCCGGGCGGGCCGACATCCTGTTCTGGGAGGGGATCCCGGGCGGACCGCTGGACGTCTTCGGCGGCGTGAAGGACCCGGCTGACCACCTCGCGCTGACGCTGGACCTGATGGAGAAGTTCACGCCCTGGGAGTACGCGCGGGCGACGAAGGTGGAGCTGACGGACGCGGGCGCCACGCTCGCCGGGCGGTACGCCCCCGTCGTGCGCAATCCCATCGGCCGGCTGCCCGGCGGCGGGCTGGTGCTGGGCGTGGCGGACGTGGTCGTCGCCAACGACCCGATCACCGGGCAGGGTTCGAACTCGGCCGCCAAGTGCGCGGCCTCGTACCTCTCCTCGATCCTCATGCACGGGGACGGCCCGTTCGACGAGGCGTGGATGAAGGCCACCTTCGACAAGTACTGGTTCACCAGCGGCAAGCCCACCACCCAGTGGACGAACGCCATGCTCGGCGTCCCGCCGGAGCACGTGCTGAACCTGATCGGCGCGGCCGGGCAGCTCCAGCCGGTGGCGGACCGGTTCGCCAACGGCTTCGACAACCCGGCCGACTTCGACGCGTACTTCTACGACCCCGAGGACGCGGCGGACTACCTGGCGGACGTCGCGGGCGCCTCGGCCTCCGCGTAACCCGTGTCGTCTCCCGCCGTCGCGCCCTCGGGCAGCGGCGGCGGGGTGAAGGCGGCCAGCGGCGCCCCGTCCGGGTCCGGCCGTACCGCGCCGAGCAGCGGGTTCGCGGCGATCGGCGAGACCTTCACCTTCGCGCCCGGCCGGGGTGCCTGGATGACCTTGCCGTCGCCGACGTACAGGGCCACGTGGGTGGCGGTCGGGAAGTACACCACCAGGTCGCCGGGGCGCAGTTCGTCGAGCGGCACCCTGGGCAGCCGGGCCCACTGCTCCTGACTGGTCCGGGGGATCTCGCGGCCCGCGTGCGCCCAGGCCTGCGAGGTCAGCCCGGAACAGTCGAAGGAGCCCGGCCCCTCGGCGCCCCAGACGTACGGCTTCCCGATCTGGGCGGCCGCGTACGTGAGGGCCGTGCCGCCGGCCGCCGTGGGGTTGCGGAGCCGGGGGGCGCCGCCGCTGCCCAGCTTCCCCGAACCGATCAGCTCCCGCTGCGCGGTGGCGGTGTCCTCGGCTTCCCGCGCGTCGAGCTCGGTGAGCTGGGCGGGGCTGAGCGAGGCGAGCATCCGCTCGACCTCCTTGAGCTGGGTGGCGGCCTCCTCCTTGCGCTGCTTGGTCTCGGCGGCGAGCTTCTGCTCGGAGTCCAGGGCCTTGCGGGCGGCGGTGGCGAGGGTGTCGGCCTGCTGCTCGCCCCGGGTGAGCCGCTCCAGCGCGGCGGCCCGCCGGGCACCCTCGCGCTCGGCGACCCGCCGCTGGTCCAGGGCCCCTTGGGGGTCCCCGGAGAACAGCATCCGGGCGTACGGGGAGAACCCGCGGCCCCCCTTGTACTGCTCGCGCGCCAGCCGGCCCGTGGTGGTCTGGGCGTCGGTGACGGCGGTACGGGCCTTGCCGAGCTCGGTGCTGAGCCGGTTCTCCTCGCGCTGCCGGGCGGCGAGGGCGGTCTCGGCGGCGTTGTAGGCCTCGGTGGCCTGCTCGGCGCGCTGGTAGAGGCCTTGCAGACGGGTGAGGAGGACGCCGACGGGTTCGGCGGCGGGGGCGGCCGGAGCTTCGGGAGCCCCGGGCGCTTCGGGAGCCCCGGGCGTCTCCGGTGCCCCGGGTGCTCCCGGGACTGCGGGCGCTTCGGGTGCGGCGGGCTCGGCGTGCGCGACGGGGAGCGGGCCGGCCGCGACGAGGGCGGCGGCTAGGCACGCGGCGCGAAGCAGCCGACGTGTGCGTCGACGTGACATGGGGTCACCTCCAGGCGGCCGATGCTGCCATGCCCGGTATGACAAATCGCCCAGCCGGGGCGGCCGAGCCGCGCCGCTCACCCGGTCGGCGTACGCCCGCCGCCCGGACCCGATGAAACGCTCGACGCCCCTCCGGCCAAGTACGGGGCGAGGGGCCGACCGACCGAGCTCCACGGCGGGCCGACGGGGGTGACCGGCCGTGCCGACCGGCCGGGCCCCACGGTGGGCCGGGCGGGTGACCGGCCCGGGTCAGCCGGCCAGCAGGCGGGTCTTGGCCGCCGAGAACTCCTCCGGGGTCAGCAGCCCCTCGCGGGCCAGGGCGGCCAGTTGGGTCAGGCGGTCCGTCAGGTCGGCTCCGGGGGAGACCGGTCCGGGAGCCCCCGGTCCGGCATGCGGAGCCGGGCGGGCGGCCGCGGGCTCCCGGGGTGCGGAGGGGGCCGACGCCGGGGCCGCCGCCGACGGCGGCGCCGCCGGACCGGTATCCGCATGCGCGCCCGCGCCCGCGGCGCCCGCCCCCGGCGCCGTTGCCGGTGTCGGGCCGGGGCCCAGCCCCGCGGACGCCTCCGGCCCCGTGCCGCCCTCCGGCCGTAGCTGCGCCTGCGGTTGCGCCTGCTGCCCCGCCGCCGGGTGCTGGGACGCGTCCCAGACATAGGCCCCGCGCGCCAGGATCCCGCGCAGCAGGGGGTGGCCCGAGGGGCGCTGGGAGGGGTTCACCACGGAGCCGATGGGGCGGATGAACATCAGGCCACCCCCAGCCGGTCGGCCGGGAGCCGGACCGCTCCCGCGATCCGGCCGCCCGCCGCCCGGACGGCGATCGCGGCATCCTCGGCCCAGACGTGTTCGACGACCAGGAGGAGCGCGCAGCTGCCGCGGTCCATCAGTTCGGCCGACTCCCTGACGTCCTCCGGGCCGATCAGCGGGGCCGCCTCCCGGTGGGCGAGCAGGCCCCGGAGTTCGACGAACTCGTCGAACTCCGCCGACAGCACCTTGCCGGAAGCCGTCTTCGTGGCCACCAGTCCGTCGATCAGCCGGACGACCCCGGCCTTGCGCAGCCCCATCACCGCCTCGACCGCCGCGACCCGCAGCTGTTCTTCCGGAAAGGCCAGGACGATGAACTCCGCAGGTCCCATGGGAGGAGGCTCCTGATCCGCTGACGCGCTGATCCGCTACTTCAATTCCGACCAGTTCTGACGACTCTTCGGCACACTATGACATAAGCGGACATACGGCCCGGCTCCTTGCTACGTTTCCCCGTATGACCGCTCTGACGGCGAAGGTGACGGAACCCGCCCCGCCACCGCCACCCGACGCCCGTGCGCCCAAGCGTCGCGGAGTCGAGCTGTCGCTGCTCTTCGGCGCCGTCCTGATCGCCGTCCTCGGCCACCTCTACGTGGGGCTCGCCACCACCGGCCACATCCCCGCGCCCGCCGCCCACTACGCCGCCGGCCTCGCCGTGGCCGCGCTCGTCGCCCACCTCGCCGTCCGCCTGTTCGCCCCGTACGCCGATCCGCTGCTGCTCCCGATCGCCGTCCTGCTCAACGGCCTCGGCCTCGTCCTCATCCAGCGCCTCGACGTCACCACCCCGGGCAACGCCACCGCCGGTGAACAACTGCGCTGGTCCGCCCTCGGGGTGGCGCTCTTCGTGCTCGTCGTCGCGCTGCTGCGCGACCACCGGGTGCTGCAGAAGTACGCGTACCTGTCCGTCGCCGTCGCGCTCGTGCTGATGCTCGTGCCCGTCTTCTTCCCGGCCGTGAACGGCGCGCACATCTGGATCCGGTTCGCCGGGCTCTCCTTCCAGCCGGGGGAGTTCGCCAAGATCCTGCTCGCCGTCTTCTTCGCCTCCTACCTCGCGGCGAACCGCACCGCCCTGGCCCTCACCGGCCGCACCCTCTTCTGGAAGCTGAGGCTGCTGCCCGGCCGGGTGCTCGGCCCGATCCTGGCCATCTGGCTGCTCTCCGTCGGCGTGCTCGTCCTGGAGCGCGACCTCGGGACCTCGCTGCTCTTCTTCGGACTCTTCGTGATCATGCTGTTCACGGCCACCGGCCGGATCGGCTGGATCGCCATCGGGCTGCTGCTCGCGGCCGTGGGCGCGTACGCCGTCGGGACGCTCGAGCCGCACGTGAACAGCCGCGTGGACGACTGGCTGAATCCTTTCGCCTCCATCGAGCGCGGTGACGGCCCCGGCCAGCTCGCCCAGTCCCTCTTCGCCTTCGGGGCCGGTGGACTGCTCGGTGCCGGGCTCGGCCACGGCCAGTCCTTCCTCATCGGGTTCGCCGCCAAATCCGACTTCATCCTCGCCACCGCGGGGGAGGAGCTCGGCCTCGTCGGCCTCACCGCGATCCTGCTCCTCTACGGACTCCTCGTCGCCCGCGGATTCCGCGCCGGGCTGGCGCTGCGCGACCCCTTCGGGCGGCTCCTCGCCACCGGACTCGCCTCGATCGTCGCGCTCCAGGTGTTCGTCATCACCGGCGGCGTCACCGGCCTGATCCCGCTGACCGGCATGGCCATGCCCTTCCTCGCCCAGGGCGGCTCCTCCGTGGTCACCAACTGGATCATCGTCGCCCTCCTGGTCCGGCTCAGCGACAGCGCCCGCAGACCCGGACCGCGACCCGGACCGGCCGAGGAGGCCGAAGCGTGATCCGCTACATCCGCTGGTGCGCGTACTTCTGCGCCCTGCTGCTCGTCGCCCTGCTGGTCAACGCCGGCCGCGTGCAGGTCTGGGAGGCCGCCGGCTACGGCGCGAACCCGGCCAACAAACGCCCCGCCATCGAGCGGTACGCCGAACCGCGCGGGGACATCACCGTCGACGGCCGTCCCGTCACCGGCTCCCGGGACAGCCGCCAACTGCTGCGCTACGAGCGCACGTACAAGAACGGCCCGCTCTACGCACCCGTCACCGGCTTCGCCTCCCAGACCTACGGCACCAGCTTCCTGGAACGCGCCGAGGACCCGGTCCTCTCCGGCACCGACCCCGGGCTCTCGGCCTTCCCGCTCTGGTACGAGCTCTCGCGCGGCCGCCCCGGCGGCGGCAATGCCGCCACCACCATCCGGGCGAACATGCAGCTGGCCGCCTACACCGGGCTCGCGGGCAAGCGGGGCGCGGTCGCCGCCGTGGAGCCGGCCACCGGCAAGATCCTGGCGCTGGTCAGCAGCCCCTCCTACGACCCCGCAGTGCTCTCCGGCACCGGGCCGCGGGTCAAGGAGGCCTGGGAGAAGCTCAACGCGGACCCCGCCAAGCCGATGCTCAACCGCGCGCTGCGCGAAACGTACCCGCCCGGCTCCACGTTCAAGATCGTGACGGCGGCCGCCGCCCTCGACGCGGGCGTGGTCACCGACGTGGACGCGCCGACCGAGACCCCGGACCCGTACCCGCTGCCCGGCACCAGCACCCTGCTGCCGAACGCGGGCACGGGGTGCGCGGACGCCTCGATGGCGGACGCGATCCAGTGGTCCTGCAACACGGTGATGGCGAAGATCGGCGTACGGGTCGGGCTGCGCGGCATGACGGAAGCGGCGCGGCGGTTCGGCTTCAACGACGCGGGGCTGCGCGTCCCGGCCTGGGTGTCGCGGTCGAACTTCGACACCGACATGAGCCCCGACCAGCTGGCCCTGTCCTCGATCGGGCAGTTCAACACCAAGGCCACCCCGCTGCAGATGGCGATGGTGGCGGCGGCCGTCGCCAACGGCGGGGAGCTCAAGGCCCCCTACCTGGTGGACCGCACGACCCAGGACGACGGCGACCCGGTCCGCCGCGCCGACCAGCGCAGCCTCGGCCGGGCCATGACCCCGCTGACCGCGATGCGGATGCAGGAGCTGATGGTGAAGGTGGTGGAGAACGGCACCGGCCGCAATGCGGCGATCCCCGGCGCCGTGGTCGGCGGCAAGACCGGCACGGCCCAGCACGGCGTCGGCAACGCGGGCACCCCGTACGCCTGGTTCATCTCCTGGGCGGGCCCCCGGGGCGGCCGGCCGCCGGCCGTGGCGGTCGCGGTGGTCGTCGAGGACGCGTCGGCCGTCCGCGGGGACATCAGCGGCAACGGCGCGGCCGCGCCGATCGCCCGGGCGGTCATGGAGGCGGCCCTGTCCGCCCATTGAAACGGTCGGGGGAGGCGGCCGTTCTGTGATTACGGTGAGGAAATGACCCACGAACTGGCACAGGTGAACATATCCCGCCTCAAGTACCCCCTCGACTCACCGGAACTGAAGGACTTCGTCGACGGCCTCGACCACGTCAACGCCGTCGCCGACGCCGCGGAGGGCTTCGTCTGGCGGCTGGAGGGCGAGGGGGGCGACGCGACCGGGGTGAGGGTCTTCGACGACGAGTGGATCATCATCAACATGTCCGTCTGGCGCGACGCCGACGCCCTGAACGCCTTCATGTACGCCGGCCGGCACCGGGAGCTGATGGCCCGCCGCCGCGAGTGGTTCGAGCACGTCAAGGAGGCCATGACGACCCTGTGGTGGGTCCCGGCGGGGCAGCGCCCCACGGTCGCGGACGCCGAGGAACGCCTCGTCCACCTGCGGGAACACGGCCCGACCCCGTACGCGTTCACCCTGAGAACGCAGTTCGCGCCGGAGGGCGTGGCGTAGGGCCGGAGCGCCCGACCGCAGGCCCGGCGGCCGCCGCGAGGCCGGCCGTCGGCCCGGCGCCCGGCCGCCCGTGGAATCCCGTCCCGCCCGCCGCCCTAGGCGCCCGCGCCCTCCGCGATGGCTTCCGCCACCTCCGCCACCCGCTGTTCCTCCTCGGCCGCGAACCGCTCCCGGTCCAGGGCCTCGGCGATCTCCTCGTCCTGGCTCATCAGCAGGTCCAGGTTGGAGTTGCCCATGTCGAAGACGCCCATGTCCAGGTACGCCTTCTGTAGCCGCTCGCCCCACAGACCGATGTCCTTCACGCACGGCACGATCCGGCTGAACAGCAGCTTGCGGAAGAGCGCCAGGAACTCGGAGCGCTCGCTGAACTCCTCCGCCTCGACGCGCGAGATGCCGAAGTTCTCCAGCACCTCCACCCCGCGCAGCCGGTCCCGCATCAGGTAGCAGCCCTCGATCACGAACTCCTCGCGCTCGCGCAGCTCGGCGTCCGACAACTGCTTGTAGTAGTCGCGCAGGGCCATCCGCCCGAACGCCACGTGCCGTGCCTCGTCCTGCATCACGTAGGCCAGGATCTGCTTGGGCAGCGGCTTGTCCGTGGTGTCGCGGATCATCCCGAAGGCGGCCAGCGCCAGCCCCTCGATGAGCACTTGCATGCCCAGGTACGGCATGTCCCAGCGGGAATCGCGCAGGGTGTCGCCGAGCAGTCCTTGCAGGCTGTCGTTGATCGGGTAGAGCATCCCGATCTTCTCGTGCAGGAACCGCCCGAAGATCTCCGCGTGCCGGGCCTCGTCCATGGTCTGCGTCGCGGAGTAGAACTTCGCGTCCAGGTCCGGCACCGACTCGACGATGCGCGCCGCGCACACCATCGCGCCCTGCTCGCCGTGCAGGAACTGGCTGAAGTTCCATGCGCCGTAGTGCCGGCGCAGCTCGCCGCGGTCCCGCTCCGTGAGCTTGGCCCAGTGCCGGGTGCCGTGCAGCGGAAGCGACTCGTCCGGGGTGCCCAGGGGATCGTACGGGTCCACCTCGATGTCCCAGTCGATGCGCTTGGCGCCGTCCCACTGCTTGTCCTTGCCCTTCTGGTACAGGGCCAGCAGCCGCTCGCGGCCGCCGTCGTACTCCCAGCTGAAACGGGCGTTGCCGCGGGCGGGGACCGGCCAGACGGTCTCACCCGGATCGTTGGTGTAGAGCTCGTGCGTCGACACTGACGCCCCCTCGCCTCACGTAGCCGCGTACTCGCGTGTACTTCCGTACGGGACTGGACAGTTGGCAGCGTCACACGTTGGTAGACGCGCGGTCAACAAGTCGTGCGCGAGGGATTGACGGCCTTGCTGACAGGCAGTCTCATAAGAGGTGACCGCCGGTAACTCGACGACGAGGTGTCCGAAGCCATGACCACCGTGACCGAACGAGCCGAGCTCCGCGACGCCCTCGGCCTGCTCAAGGACCGCGAGCAGATCGCCGAGCGGCTGCTCGAATCCTCGGCGAAGCACTCCTTCGACCCGGACCGGGAACTCGACTGGGACGCCCCGCCCATCGACGGCAAGTACTACTGGCCGCCCGAGCTGCTCTCCCTCTTCGACACCCCGCTCTGGAAGAAGATGGGCGAGGAGCAGCGCATCGAACTCTCCCGCCACGAGGCGGCGGCCCTCGGCTCCCTCGGCATCTGGTTCGAGATCATCCTGATGCAGCTCCTGGTCCGGCACATCTACGACAAGTCCCTGACCAGCAATCACGTCCGGTACGCGCTCACCGAGATCGCCGACGAGTGCCGCCACTCGATGATGTTCGCCCGCATGATCAAGACGGGCGGCGCCCCCGAGTACCCGGTCTCCCGCGCCAACCACAACCTCGCCCGCGTCCTGAAGACCGTCTCCACCACCCCGGGCTCCTTCGCCTGCACCCTCCTCGGCGAGGAGGTCCTCGACTGGATGCAGCGCCTGACCTTCCCCGACGAGCGCGTCCAGCCCCTCGTCCGCGGAGTCACCCGCATCCACGTCATCGAAGAGGCGCGCCACGTCCGCTACGCCCGCGAGGAACTGCGCCGCCAGATGCTCACCGCCCCGCGCTGGGAGCAGGAGCTCACCCGCGTGAGCTGCGGCCAGGCCGCCCGCGTCTTCTCGCAGGCCTTCGTGAACCCCCGGGTCTACGACAACATCGGCCTCGACCGGCGCGAGGCGCTCGCCCAGGTCAAGGCGAGCGGCCACCGCCGGGAGGTCATGCAGACCGGGGCCAAGCGGCTCACCGACTTCCTGGACGAGATAGGCGTGATGCGCGGAGTCGGCCGGAGGCTCTGGAAGAGCTCGGGCCTCCTGGCCTGAACCCCGCCCGAACATCCCTCACCTCAGGGCCACGGGGTGGGGCTACCCTGCGGACATGACAGCCGTACGGGCGTACCGCAGGTTGAGCGTCGAGGAGCGCCGGGCCCAGCTCCTCGACGCGGCCCTGACGTTGTTCGCACACCGGGCGCCGGAGGAGGTCTCGCTGGACGACGTGGCCGAGGCCGCCGGAGTCTCGCGCCCCCTCGTCTACCGCTACTTCCCCGGCGGGAAGCAGCAGCTCTACGAGGCCGCCCTGCGCTCGGCCGCCGACGTGCTGCGGCTCTGCTTCGCCGAACCCCAGGCCGGCCCCCTGACCCAGCGGCTCTCCCGGGCTCTGGACCGGTACCTGGCCTTCGTCGACGAACACGACGCCGGCTTCTCCGCCCTCCTCCAGGGCGGCAGCGTGGTCGAAACCTCCCGCACCACCGCCACCGTCGACGGCATCCGCCGGGCGGCCGCCGAGGCCATCCTCTTCCACCTCGGCGTGCCGGCCCCCGGCCCGCGCCTGCGCATGATGGTGCGCACGTGGATCACGGCGGTCGAGGCCGCCTCGCTGATCTGGATCGACGAGGGCAAACAGCCGGAGACCGACTCGCTCCGGGACTGGCTGGTGGACCAGTTCATCGCCCTGCTCACGGCCACGGCCGCCACCGACCCGGAGACGGCCGCGGCGGCCCGGGCCGCCCTCGCGCTCGAATCGGCGGACGGTCCGGTGGGGGTACTGGCCCGCCGGGTGATCCCCGTGGTCGCGGAGGCGGCCCACCTGCTGTGACTCCCGAGTAGCTGCGCCCCCTGAACACAAGTGATTCCTGAACAGCTGTGACCCTGATCAGCTGTGACCCCTGAGCAGCTGTGACCCTGAGCAGCGGTAATTTCCGAACTGCTGTGAGACTGGAGGGGTGAGAAGCCAACCCACCCCCTTCGAGGGCGGCCCGATGGACGGCCGGACCCTCCCGATCCTCCTCGGCCCGACCGGCCACCCGTCGAAGTGGTACGAGATCCCGGTCCCCGCCCCGGACGGCGGCGCCCCCACGGTGCTGCTCTACGAGCGGGTCCCGGCCGGGTACTCCAAGCGCCTGGGCCTCCAGAAGGGCTGGAAGTACGTCTACGCCCCGGGCGGCCAGAAGCCGAAGCTCCGCTGGCCCTGGACGAAGCCGACCCCGCCGAGCCCGCCGACCCCGCCGGGGGAGTGACGGCCGGGCGTCACGGCAGCCGGGCCTCGACCAGGGTCAGTACGGCCTCCGCCCCGCCCGCCCCGCCCGCCCCGCCCGCCCCGTCGTCGGCGGGGGCCGCCTGCCGGAACACCAGCCCGGCCCCGATGACCTCCGCCTGTCCCACCGCGATCGTCAGCCCCAGCCCGTGCCCCTTGCTCCCGCCCCCGGTACGGAACCGCTGGGGCCCGTGGGACACGAGGTACTCGGGATAGCCGTCACCGTGGTCCCGTACCGTCACCACCGGCCCGTCCACCGTCACCACCACCGGCGCCCGCCCGTGCTTGTGGGCGTTGGCGACCAGGTTCCCCAGCACCCGCTCCAGACGCCGCCGGTCCGTCTCCACGTGCGCGTCCCGCACCACGACCACCTCCGTGTCCGTCCCCGACGCCCGCACCACCCGCCGCGCGAGACGCCCGAGCTGGTGCAGGTCCGTCTCCACCACCTCGCTGCCCGAGTCGAGCCGGGAGATCTCCAGCAGGTCCTCCGTCAGCTGCCGCATCGTGCGCACCCGCTCCTGCACCAGCTCCGTCGCCCGTCCCTCCGGCAGCAGCTCCGACGCCGCCTGCAGACCGGTCAGCGGGGTGCGCAGCTCGTGCGCGACGTCCGCCGTGAACCGCTGCTCCCGCTGGAGCTTCGTCTGCAGGCTGCCCGCCATCGTGTCCAGGGCCGCCGCCACCGTCGCCACCTCGTCCTGGTGCCGCGAGGGATCCTTCGCCCGGATTCGTCCGGGGGGCCCGACCCGTGCGTCCAGGTCGCCCTGGGTGATCCGGCGGGCCACCGTCGCCGTCTGGTGCAGCCGCCGCGTCAGAGGCGCGGAGCGCCGGGGTTCGCTGCGTTGTCAGTGGCCTCCGCTAGGTTGATGACACCTTGACCGAGAGGGAGGTGGGCTGTGTGATCCGTGCGTACAAGTTCCTCATGCGGCCCACCGTGGGCCAGGCGATCGCGCTCGGCGAGATGCTGCGTGATCACTGCTCGCTCTACAACGGGGCGTTGCAGGAACGCCGTGACGCCTACCGGCACATCTCGAAGACGAGCATCAAGTACGGGATGCAGTCCGGGCAGCTCAAGGAGATCCGGGCGTTCGACCCGGAGCGGCAAGGTCGCTGGTCGTTCTCCAGTCAGCAGGCCACGCTTCGCCGGCTGGACAAGGCGTTCGCCGCGTTCTTCCGCCGGATCAAGTCCGGCGACACCCCCGGCTATCCCCGCTTCCGTGGGGTGAACTGGTTCGACACGGTGGAGTTCCCGAAGGACGGGGACGGCTGCCGGTGGGATTCCACCCCGCACGACCCGGTCACCCGCGTCCGGTTCCAGGGTGTCGGGCACGTCAAGGTCAACCAGCACCGGCCGGTGGCCGGCAAGGTCAAGACCGTGTCCGTCAAGCGTGAGGGCAAGCACTGGTACGTGGTCCTGACCGCCGGGCAGGCCGCCCCCGAGCCCCTGCCCAAGACGGGCAGCGTGGCTGGCATCGACGTGGGCACAGCCTCGTTCCTCACCACGTCCGACGGTGAGCACGTCGCCAACCCGCGTCACGGCCGCCGCGCCGCCGCGAAGCTCGCCGCCGCACAGCAGGCCCTCACCCGGTTCGGCCGGGTGCGCCGCGACAAGCGCACCGCCAATCACCACAGGGCCGTCCAGAAGGTTGCCGCCCTGCATCGCAAGGTCCGCCGCCAGCGTCTGGACCACGCGCACAAGACCGCTTTGGATCTGGTCCGTCAGCACGACTTCATCGCGCACGAAGACCTCAAGATCCGCAACATGGTCAAGGCCCCCGCACCGAAGTCCGACCCCGACATGCCGGGCAGTTTCCTGCCCAACGGGGCCGCCGCCAAGGCCGGACTCAACCGCTCGATCTCGGATGCCGGATGGGGGGTGTTCCTCGCGATCCTGAATGCCAAGGCTGAGAGTGCCGGGCGGGAAGTGATGGCTGTGGACCCCCGCAACACCTCCAGGCGATGCCCCGAATGCGGGCACACCGCGAAGGAGAATCGGCCCACTCAGGAGAAGTTCCACTGCCAGTCCTGCGGCCACCAGGCGCACGCGGACACGGTGGGCGCCCTGAACGTACTACGGGCCGGGCTGGTCCGTCGCGAAGCCCAACCGGCATAGCGAGAAGCCCCCTCCTTCACGAGGGGGAGGAGTCACGAGCATGTGCCTGTCCACACAACAGTAGGCAGAGCCGCATGGTTTCTGCCCGTGGCTCGGGGCCGGCGGGCCGCGGTGCGACGAGGCGGGGAGACGAGGAGGCGGGCGCCTACGCTTCCGTACGCCCGCGGCGCAGCATCGCGAAGCCCAGCCCGGCGGCGCCGATCGCCGCGATCCCGCCGCCCGCGGCGAGCAGCAGCACGCCGTCACCCGGACCGTCGGCCAGGGTGTTCAGCCCCAGCGCCCCGACGGTCCCCGCACCCGAGCGCGGAGCCGCGACGGCGGGCACGACCTGACCGTCACGGCCGTCACGACTCGCGGTCTTGTGCCCGGCGGCGCTCCCGGTGCCGGGGACGCCGCCGCGGAAGTCCTCCGTACCGCTACCGCTACCGCTACCGCTACCACTCCCGCCCCCGGCCCAGGAACTGAGCCGGCCGTCGGACCGCAGCGCGAGGTGCATCTCCCCGGCGTCGCCGAAGCCCGTGCCGCCGTCACGGCTGGTCAGGGTGGCGGCCGTGGAGCCGTCGGGGTTCAGGACCTCGGCCTGATAGGCGCCCTTGGCCACGCGGTACACCTTCGCGGTGGAGACGCCGTCCGCGAGGGACAGGGTCTGGACCAGGGTCCGCGGGGCGGTCGCGCCCTGCGCGGAGGAAGCCGACGGCACCCCGTCGGCGAACGCGGCCGCCACGGGGAGCGCCAGCAGGGTGCCGGCGCCCACGGCCACGGCGGCGGCGCGTACGAGCGTGCGGCGGCTGCGGCTCACGGTGTTCACGGGACGTCCTTCGGTGCAGGTCGGGACCTGGGCTGTCCAGGTGGGATAAACGTATGCACCGGCCGTTGCGGTAACCCGTTGCTTCTGTAACAGCCACGCCTCAGGGACCCGGCGGAGTCGTTACACGCCATGCGGGCCACGTGGACCCCACCGGGGGATTGCCGCGGGGCGCCCGGGCTGCTCCCATGGACGGCGGGGGTGAGGACGATGGCTTCGAGGGGACTGAAGGTACTGCCGAGCGGCCGGCCCGGCCGCGGCCGGCTGTACGTGAACCTGCCCGACGGCCGGGCAGTGGCCTGGTACGACCGGCGGGCCAACCGGATCAGCGTGCTGGCGGACGAGCGCCGCGAGGAGATCCTGACGGCGTTACGCCCCTACCTCACCGGAACCGTCGCCATCGGCCCGCCACCCGTCCCCACGGCCGGGGACCTGCTCCGCCTGTCCCTTCCGCCCGACGAGGACCTGGCCCCGAACCGCCCGGGGGAGGCGCAGCTCGGCGCCCTCACGTACGGCACCGCGGGCACCCGCGCCCGGCACCGGCTCCGCCAGGAGCTCACGGTGAGGCAGCGGATGGGCGACGTACTGGACGCCTTGGCGGAGTCGGAGGACTGGCAGGTCCTGCACTCGATCCACGCCATCGCGGATCACCTGCTCATCGGCCCGCCGGGCGTCTTCTGCATCCGCACGGTCCAGGGCCGCCGCCAGCGCGCGGTGATCGGCAACCTCCTCCTCACGGTGGGCCGCGCCGACCCCACCCCGGACCCCCGCGAAGCCCGCCGCGCGGCGGCGCACGCGACCCGCGCCCTCTCCACCCCGGTGACCCCGGTCCTGGCGGTGGTCGACGCGACCCGCCTGGAGGTCACCCCCACCCTCCGAGACGTCCGCGTCCTCACCCCGACCACCACGTCCACCTTCCTGACGAACCACCCCACCACCCTCAAACCCCGAGACGTAGAAGCCCTCTTCACCACAGCCAGAGACCGCCGAACCTGGCACTAGCGAGCCCTCCCACCCGGGCATTCCAGCCGTCCGGCGTTCGAGGACCGGGGTCCGGGGCGGAGCCCCAGGGGCTCCGGGCACGGCCCGGTACCCACTCCAGCCGTCCGGCGCTTGAGGACCTGCTCCGGGCGCGGCCCGGTACCCGTTCCAGCCTGTCCGGCACTTGAGGATCCGCTCCGGGCGCAGCCCGGTACCCCTCCCAGCCGTCCGGCGCTTGAGGACCCGCTCCGGGCGCGGCCCGCTACCCCTCCCAGCCCGTCCGGCGTTTGAGGGCCGGGGTTCGGGCAGAGCCCGGTGGCATTCCCAGCCTCGCCGGCGTTTGAGGCGCGGGTCCGGGCGGAGCCCGGCTGGGGGTCCCCCCGGACGGAGTCTGGGGAACGGTGGAAGGGCGGGTAGGGGACTTCGCCCCGCAGGGCCCACGGCCCTCAAGCGGAGCTCCGCTTGCGCGGCGTCACCGCCTTCTTCGCGGCAGCACGCGCCGCCGGCTTCGCCTCCGCGGCCTTGGCCGAAGCCGTCTTCTTCGCGGCCGCCGTAACGGCCTTCTTCTTCGCACCGGCGGCAGCCGTCGACTTCTTCGCAGCACCAGCCCCAGCCCCAGCACCGGCCCCCGCACCCGCCCCCGACGCAGTCGACTTCTTCCCGCCCACCGCCTTCGGCGCAGCCGCCCCCGCCGCCCTCTTCCGCCGAATGGGCGTAACCTCCGCCCCCGCCCCCGCCCCCGCCCCCACCCCCTCCGGCGCAGCCGGACCCGCCCCCGCCCGAGAAGCCTTCGCCGCCCGCACACTGTTCTCCAACGCCGCCATCAGGTCGATGACCTGCCCACCCGCACCCTCCGCCGGAGGCCCCGGCGCCACGACCGTCTCCCCACCCGCCTTCGCCGCGACCATCGCCTCGACCGCCTCCCGGTAGTCGTCGCGCAGCGAGTCCATCTCCACCTCCCCCAACGTCGCCATCAGCGCATCCGCGAGGTCCAGCTCGGCCTCCCGCACCGACACCTCACCCTCGGGCGCCACCCCCTCCGGAACCCGGATCTCGTCCGGCCACAGCAGCCCGTGCATCGCGATCACGTCGTCGACGACCCGCAGCATGCCCAGCCGCTCCCGCCCCCGCAGCGCGTACTTCGCGATGGCGACCTTCCGGCTCCGCTTCAGCGCCTCCCGCAGCAGCGTGTACGGCTTGGCCGCCGTAGCTCCGCTCGCCGCCAGGTAATACGCCGCGTCCATCTGCAACGGATCGATCTGATCAGCCGGCACAAACGAAACGATCTCAATGGTCTTGGCCGTGGCGATCGGCAGCTGCGCCAGATCCTCATCCGTGATCGGAATGATCGACCCGTCCGCCTCCTCGTACCCCTTGCCGATCTCGGCGGTCGACACCTCCTCCCCGTCCAGCTCGCAGACCTTGCGGTAGCGGACGCGCCCGCCATCGCTGACATGGATCTGGCGGAAGGAGATCGAGTGGCTCTCGGTGGCGTTCACGAGCTTGATCGGAATGCTGACCAAGCCGAAGGAGATCGCCCCGTTCCATATGGATCGCACGGTTCCTCCTGTTTCGTGGCAGTCTCATCGTATGACGCCGATCACCCTGGTGGAGGGCCGTCGCATTTCGCTCAGCAACCTCGACAAGGTCCTCTACCCGGAGACCGGCTTCACCAAGGGCGAGGTCCTCCACTACTACGCCACGGTCGCGGGCCCCCTGCTCGCCCACATCCACGACCGCCCGGTGTCCTTCCTGCGCTATCCCGACGGCCCGGACGGACAGCTCTTCTTCACGAAGAACCCGCCGCCCGGTACCCCCGCCTGGGTGAAGACCACACCCGTGCCCCGCTCGGAGGACCTCCGCGCCGAACAGGTGGTCGTCGCCGACCTGCCCACCCTCATGTGGGCCGCCAACCTCGTCGTCGAGTTCCACACCCCCCAGTGGCCGGCCGGCGCCCCCGCCCTCGCCGACCGGCTGATCCTGGACCTCGACCCGGGTCCCCCCGCCACCGTCGTCGAATGCTCCGCCGCCGCCCTCTGGCTCCGGGACCGCCTCACGGCCGACGGCCTCCACGCCTACGCCAAAACCTCCGGCTCCAAGGGCCTCCATCTGGCGGTACCCCTCGAACCGACCCCCTCCGAGCACGTGTCGGCGTACGCGAAGGCCCTCGCCCAGGAGGCCGAGCGCGAGCTCCCCGACCTCGTCGTGCACCGGATGACCAAGGCGCTGCGCCCCGGGAAGGTCTTCGTCGACCACAGCCAGAACGCCGCCGCCAAGACCACGGCGGCCCCCTACACCCTGCGCGCCCGCACCCTGCCCACCGTCTCCACCCCCCTCTCCTGGGCCGAGGCCGAGGCCTGCCGGACCCCCTCCGACCTGGTCTTCCTCGCCGACGACATCGCGCCTCGACTGGCCCGCGACGGAGACCTCTTCGCGCCCCTCCTCGACCCTTCCCTGGCCGGACGGCTCCCGTGATCACCGTCGCGCTCGCCGCCGCCGTCCGCTCCCTGCCGCGCGCGCCGGGTCTCGCGTACGAGCCCAAGTTCGACGGCCATCGCCTCGTCGTCATCCGCACCGTCGACGGGGTGACCCTCCAGGCCCGCTCCGGCCGCATCGTCACCGCGGCCTTCCCCGACCTCGCGGCGGCCGCGCACCACCTGCCGGCCGGGACGGTGCTCGACGGGGAGGTGGTCGTCTGGCACGCGGGCCACACCGACTTCGCGCTCGTACAGCGCCGGGCGGCCGCCGCCTCGGCCGCGCGAGCCGCCGTGCTGGCCCAGACGCTGCCGGCCTCGTACGCGGCCTTCGACGTACTGGAACTCGCCGGGCTGGACCTGCGCTCCCGGCCCTACGAACGCCGGCGCACCCTCCTCGTGGACCTCCTCCTGCCCCTGGGCCCACCGCTCCAGCCGGTCCCCATGACCACGGACCCGGAGCTGGCGGAGACCTGGTACGAGACCCTGCCCGCCAGCGGCATCGAGGGCCTGGTCGTCAAACGGATGGACCAGCCCTACCCCGCCGGCCGGCGCGGCTGGCAAAAGCTCCGCCACACCAACGTCCGCGACGCGGCGGTGGTCGGCTACACGGGCACCGCCCGCCGCCCGCTCGCGCTCGTCCTGGTCCTGCCGGTCGGAGACGAGACCCCGCTGGTGTCGAGCCCCCTGACCGCGGCGCTACGCACCGAGGTGGCGGCGGCGCTGGCCGGGCGCACCCCGCGCACATCTCAGGGCGCCACCATCACGGCCATCGGCCTCGGCGAGGTCCCCTTCCACCCCCTGGACCCGCCCCTGACGGCCGAGGTCCGCCACACCTCGACCCGCCACCCGCCACCGGAGGTGCTGCGCCTGCGCACAGACCTGTGACCCGCGCGGGAGGCGCGGGTCACCGGCCTGTCGGCCTGTCGTCTTGTCGGCGGGTGGTTGCGGGGTCAGTCGTGCGCACCCCGCCCCGAGTTCGGTGGAGCGCCGGGCTGCGGGTGCGGGCCCGGCCCTTCGACGTGCTTGTATCCGGACTCCCGGTCGGCCCTGACCTCCTCCGGATGGATCGAGGTGGTGGAGCCGAAGTTCCCGTAGCCCTGCATCTCGTGCGGGCGCAGGCCACCCTCGGGGATCTCCACGGGGTCACGCTCCTCGCGGACCTCGTAGACCGCGCCGCCGTTGGGCAGGTGGGGCTGGCTCTCGGGTGTGGGCGGCGGGGGCTCCTTGGCCCGGACCCGCTGGCCCAGCTTGAAGCCGCCGAGGAGAACGCCGACCACGACGAACCCGACGACCAGGAACCAGGCGATGTCGGTCAGGGTTCCGTCCACCGCCATGTAGGTCAGGCTTGTGTCCATACCTCCTATTTTCCCGCATTCCGCACATTCCACCCGTTTGGGAACGGATCGGCCCAAGAGTCCCCGCTATCCCTTAAGGGGCCCATCCGCGTCCCGCACCCCACGCACCTCGCGACCCCCGAGGACCGCCAGGATCTCCGCACAGATGGCCAGCGCCGTCTCCGCCGGGGTCTGCCCACCCAGGTCCAGGCCGATCGGCCCGTGCACCGTCCGCAGCCGCTCCTCGCTCACCCCGGCCGCGAGCAGCCCCTCGCGGCGCCGCGCGGTGGTCTTGCGGGAGCCGAGCGCGCCGACGTACGGAATCCCGAGCGCGAGCGCGGTCCGCAGCGTCGGCACGTCGAAGTCCGGATCATGGCTCAGCATCGCCAGACAGGCAGCGTCCCGCCGCGCTCCGAGCAGCTTCTCGGCCTCAATGACGTCGGTGACGACACTCACCTCCCACCCGAGCAGCCGGGCCTGGGCCTCGATGACCTCGGCCAGCTCCCCGCCCCCGCCGATCACGACATACGGAGCCGACGGGTACGCCTCCACGAGCACCAGCCCGGACCCCGCGTACAACGCGTCCCGCCCCGGCCGCCGGGTCCTCAGCAGCTCCCCGGCCCGCCGCTCGGCGTCACCGGACGGCTGATCGGCCCCCCGCACCACGACGCTGACGGCCTGATCCGCCCGCTCGTTCAGCTGGGTCACGAGCGCGACCCCGACCCCCTGCCCGAGCAGCTCCCACCACTCACCGGGAATCGAGCTCAGCGGCTGCAACAGCACCTCGGCCTGCCCGCCACACGTCAGCTTGGCCTCAACAGCCTCCCCGGCCCCCACGGAAACCTCACACACCCGCGCGGTCTCCCCGCCCCCCATGGCGGCGGCCTCCGCCACCAACTCGGCATCGAACACCCCCCGGTACAGGGCCCCGACGCACTCCCCGCGCGCATCCACGAGCACGGCCCCGGCCGGATCCCGGGGCCCGAACCCCTGCTCGGTCACGGGCCGCGCCAAAAACCCGACCCGCCCCTCGGCCACCCACTGCCGCGCCGTCTCCACCAAGTCACGCATTTCGCGCCGCCCCATCCTCACCGTCAGAGCACGCCACACTCAGCAACGCCAAGTGGCCTCCCTTCCAACCTACGCACGCCCACCCCCGCCCCCCACCCCCCAAAACCCACAGACCCACCCCCACACCCTTCGTACGGACCACCGGAACGGGCGGCCCCGAGCCCGGCCTCGGACGGCCGCTGAACCCGGTCGACGTAAAAGAAGGCGGACCACGGGTGGCTGCCGTGCCGCGCCTCTAGGCTGCCGGGATGACCACCGCCACGCCGCTTCTCCTTGATGTGGACGCCTTCCTTGCCCGAGCCGAAGAGCGGGGCGCCCCGCTGGACGCGCGGGCGGCGGAGGCCGTCCTCGGCCTGCTGGTCCTGGGCGGGGCCCGCCGCCGGACCGGCCTGCCCGAGCCCACCGAGGAGCTCGCCGAGGAACTGCTCCACCTCCTGCTCCCGCTCTACGTCAGCGCCGCCGCGGAAGAACTTCCGGGCTTCGTGGCCGCACTGGTCTCGCTGGCCGACCACACGCACGAGGCCGGCCGCCTCAATGCCAAGCGGCACGCGAAGCTCGTGGCCCGGGTGCACGAGCTGGCAGAGGGCTTCGGGCAGGCGATGACGAGCCACGGCCGCCTCACCTGGCCGCGGCTCTACGGGAACCTGGTGCGCGCCGCGGGAGTTGACGCCAACGACCCCCGGGCGGTGCGCGACTGGCTGGAGACGTTCGCAGCGCTCCCCTACGCCGAGCGGAACGCCGCGCTGGGCTTCGTAGCCTCCTCGTCCCCGAACGGACCGCTCTCCGAGGCGGCTTATGCGCAGGCGCTGTGCGCGGAACGCTCAAGCCAGGCCCGTCCGCTGCTCACCGCACGGCTGAATGCCGTGACGACCGCCGGGGTCCCGGACGACGCGCGGGAGGACTGGTACGACGATCAGGCGGGCGTGCTCGCGGACCGCTGGACGGCAGCCGGGCTCGACACCCTGCTGCGCGGCCGCTTCGCGCACCTGGCGCCGGGCGGCGGCGATGCTCCCGGCCGCCCCCTCCTCGCCCTCGTCGAGGCGATGGCTGTCCAGCACCTGGAGATGTACGGCGAGGCCCTCGCGCCGATGCCCCCGGCCCCACTGCCGGCCTCCCCCCAGGAGCAGGCCGCGCTGCTGCGTGCCGCCCCCTTGCCCCAGCTCCTGGCGCGAGCCGCCGCCGACCCGCAGGGTGCGGACGACCGAACGCGCGAACTGGCGCTGGCGAGCGGGTTCCTGGTGCGCCGGGAGCCGGGCGGTACGCCGAGCGCGGGGCCATCGGCCGAAGCGTGGCGCGACGGCGGCCCCGCCGAGCTGACCGGACTGGCCTTGAACCTATTCGGCGCCCTGCTGGCACAGCTGGCCGCGGAGGACGAGACCGCCGAACAGTTCGACGGCGAGCACGTGCTGACCCTCTACTTCCTGTCCGAGCGGGCGGGGGCGGCGCAGTCCGTGGCCCGACTGGCCGCCCTGAACGACATGTGGTTCATCCCGCCGGATCACGAGAGCGGCCCCGACCCGTCCGTCCCGGCCACCGGAGCCTACGAACTGCCCGACCCTCAGGGCCTGTCCGCCGTCCTCGGGCTTCCGGCACTCACCGAGTCCGACCGTACGGACCTGATCCCGGGCGCAGCCCGCCTCGCGCGCTTGATGGACGGCCTGGCCGCCCTGGGCGTCACCGAGCGCACCGGCGATGCCCTCACCCTCACGCCCCTCGGCACCTCCTTGCTGCGCGATGCCCTCCTCCTGGGCATCGGAGGCGAAGCCGCCGATGTCTTCCCCACTCGGGAGCAGGTGCGTGCCTGGGACGCGGAACGGCTCGTCGCGGGAGCCCAGTGGTGGCCGCAGTGGGCCGCCCGGCAGACCGTCGCCGACTGGCTGACCGCACACGGCACCCACGGATGGACCCCCTTCTTCGAGGCGCTCTCCGCCGACCGCCCCGAGGAGGAGCCCGCCAGGCGACGAGCCCTGCTCGCCACTCTGGACGCGACGTCCGTGCCCGACGAGGCCCTGTACGGACTGCTGCCCGACCCGGTCCTGGGCGGCTGGGCCGAGAACACCCTGCATACACGCGGCCAGGCGGCGCCCGACACCTCCACCGTGCCGCTGTCGGCCCGCGCGGTACACCTGGTCGACGAGCTCGAAGCCGTACGGCGCACTGCATCCCTCAACCACCGCTTGACGGCGGCCCCGGATCAGGAGGAACCCGATCTCTTCTCCGCGCTCCACGCCGCCTTCGACAAGGCGGCATCAACCTGGCCCGGCGGCCCCCCGGCCCTCCTCACCGCCCTCATCGGAGCGGACCCGTACACGGCTGCCTTCCTGGCGCACCAGCTCTCGCACCACCCCGACCGCACCACGGCCGACCAGGCCCGCCGAGCCTGGCGCGCCTCCCACACCAGCGGCACGAAGAAGCCCGCGAAGCGCGCCGGCGGCAAACGCAAGCGCCGCTGACCGGTCAGCGCACCTGAGTGACGAACGCCTGCCAGGCACCGGGCCCGAACCCGATCACGGGCCCGGCGGGCCGCTTGCTGTCGCGGACAGGGACGATGCCGGGGACGTTGTCGGCGACCTCGACACAGTCGCCTTGACCCCCGCTGTAGCTGCTTGTGTGCCATATCGCGGTCTCGTGGACCCCGGTCGTCGAGCGAACCTCGTTACTCATGCTCTGTGCTCCTTGGCAACACGCTGGATCAGCGCGAGTGACTCCGTTGGCGGCAATGCTGCCATGCGGGCGTCATCGAAGAGCCCTCGGTAGCAGGCGACTTCCTGCTCCCGCTCCATCCAGATGTTGCCAGTGGGGGCCTCCGTGAGTACGAGGTCGAGCGAGGCCAACTGCGGGAAACTGAGCAGCACGTAGGGCCCGTACATGCCCGAGTGGGCGCCGCGTGTGAACGGCAGCACCTGGACCGTGATGTTGGGACGCTCGGCCATGGCCAGCAGGTGCTTCAACTGTGCGTGCATGATGTCCGGCCCGCCGACCTGTTGGCGTAGCACTCCTTCAGCAAGTACTGCCCAGAACTCCATGGGTTCCGCACCCGCCAGCCGTTCCTGCCTGGCAAGTCGTACCTGGACGAACCGGTCGATCTCCTCAGCCGTCTGCCAGGCGCGCGATGCCACTGTCACTGCCCGCCCGTACTCCGGAGTCTGGAGGAGTCCGGGCACCATCTGTACCTGGTAGGTACGGATGCTGTCGCAGATCGACTCCATCTCGATCTGGTCGCGGTACGCATCACTGAGAACGGAGGCGTACTCGTGCCACCACCCTTCACGGCGTCGACGATTGGCCCTCTGGGCCAGAGCACCCAGCCGTTCCTGGGTTCCGGGATCGGTCACGCTGTAGGCGTCCATGAGCGCAACGAGGTCAGGTGTCCGGACCGGCACGTGGCCGTTCTCGATCCGGCTGATCTTTCCGCCAGTGCAGTCAAGAGCCTTCGCCGCAGCGGCGGTGGTGAGACCCGCTGCCTCGCGCAGGCGCCGGAGGTCGTCGCCGAGTTGGCGACCCAGGACGGTGGAGGGCATCACATTTGGCATAGGTAACTGCCTATCAGAGCAGGGCGCTTGCGGACATGTGAATCCCCGTATGGGTGAATTAAGAGCCAGCTATCCATTCAACGTTGCGCGGCTACCTGTTCTGCGGGCACCCTCCTGGTGTCGGTACCTGAGCCCCCGCTCTATCCGGGGGTTCCGACCCTCTGGGAGCTGCCATGGCTGCACTGATCGACGTCTCGTTCCGCCTCTCACGCCGACCCCGCAGCGCGCCAAGGGCCCGCGCGGCACTGCACGCCGTACTCGGGGACTGGGGAGCAGGGGGCGACCTCCTCCACACCGCCGAACTCGTCCTCTCCGAGCTGGTCACCAACGCCCTGCGCGTACCGGTGCCCAGCGACCGCCAGGTCGGCGTACGGATCGCGCACTCCTCGACGGACGCCCTGCTCCGCCTGGAGGTGAGCGACGCCGGCTCCGGCCGGCCCGAGGTGCGACGAGCCGACGCGGACGAGACCGAGGGGCGCGGCCTCTGGATCGTGGAGGCACTGAGCCTCCGATGGGGCGTGAGCCCCCGCATGGGCGGCATCGGCAAGACCGTGTGGTCCGAGCTCAAGGCCCCCGCCCTCACGCCCGCCCCCGCGACGCGGGAGATCGCGGCCATCGCCGTCCAGGCGGGGCAGTCCGTACGGGCATGGGGCACCTGGCACACGGTCCACGGCGTACGCGCGGAACGGCAGGCGACCGGCGGCCTCGCGGTCGTACTCGTACTGGAAGAAGGCCCGCCGCTACGGGTACCGGCCGGAGAACCGCTGGCGGTACGGGCCCGGCCGTGACCGACTCTCCCCGTTACCCCATCCCCGTCCGACGCGGGCACCTGCGTGAAGCCGCCGAGCGGATCGAGCAGGCCACCGGCATGCGCGTGGAAATCATCGGGGGAACCCTCGTGATGGCCCCGAGCCCCAGCGGCAAACACGCCGGGATCGTGATCGACCTGCGGGACGCCATCCGTCCGGGCCTCGCCGCCGCGCACGAGGCGTACGAGAACGTGTCGGTCCCCATGCCCGGAGACCCCGACGACTACGCGACCCCAGGCCTGACCATCGGGCCGCGCGCGTTCAAAGAGGAGGACGCCTGGCTGCTGGACGCCGACGCTGTCGTGCTCGCCGTAGAAGTGATCTCGCCGAGCGAGCGCCTGAAGGGGATCAACGAGAAGACCGCGTGGTACGCGGCCGCCCGGGTCTCGCACCTCCTCCAGATCGACCCGCGCACCGGAACCTGGTCGCTGTTCACCCGCCCCGGGGAGGGCGAGTACAACGGCGTGGTCCACGGCAAGTACGGGGAGTCCGTACCGCTCCCCGACGAACTCGGCGGCGACCTGCCCACCTCCGGCCTCCCGGTGTACGGGGTCCGGCCCTCGCAGTGACCAAGTCCGTCACGGGCGCCGGTTACGCCCCCAGCCCCCGGATCCGGCGGCCGGCCTCCGTCGCCGGGTAGAGGATCGCGTCGGCGACCCGGCCACCCGAGTCCTTGACGCCCCCGCTGAAGTTGAGCCGTCCGGTGGTGCCGGTCTTGGCGGCGACTCCGTCCCAGTACACGGGCTCGCGCTCCCACCGGATGTCGGCGAGCAGCCGGTGCAGTTCGTCGGCGGTCATGGCGTGCATGGGATCGGCCCACGGCGTGGTGTGGTGCGCGGCGACGCCGATCCCCGCGATGACGGCGGGCGCCGTGATCGCGCCGCGGGCGGTGAAGTGGGGGAGGCGCTCGGTGATCAGACCGGCCAGCAGCGGGATGAGGGCCCGCTCGACGAGTTCCGCGTCGGTACCGGAGGGGAGGTCCGCCTCCTGCACCGTGTCCGAGGAGCGGCCCAGGCCGGGGCGGCCGTAGAGCGCGGCGACGACGAGGGCGCGCAGCGCCGAGAGGGTGACGACCTCCGTTGCCGTCTTGCTCACCTGGCGCTTGTTCGCGTCGACCAGCTTGCTGAACGGTTCGACCCGGCCGTCGACCTCGACCCTGACCACCTCGGTGAGGCGGTGGGTGAGGCGGGTGGCCAGGTCGCGCTGGTCCATGGACATGGACAGGTTCTTGGAGACGTCGACGCCGAGGACGTTGCGGTCGTGGAAGATCTGCCGGGCGTCGGTGGCGGAGAGCCCGACGTACATCTCGAAGGGGATGCGGAGCGGCGCCAGCTGGGGGTAGGTCAGCCCGTAGCTGTCGGGGTCGTCGTAGAGGTCGTGCCAGGCGGTCAGCTGGGTCTCGCCGTCCACGGCGACGACGGTCGCGCCCGGCGCGATGGTGATGGTGCGCAGCCCGGTGCCCGGTACGAGTTCGTCGCTGATGGCGGCCAGCGCGTCGGCGTGCCAGAAGGTGATCGGCGGGGTCGACCAAGCGTCGCCCCAGGTCCCGGAGAGCCCCGCGGCGATGTACTCCGCGTACGAGCCCGCGTTCTTGCCCTTGGCCGTCGCCTTCAGCGTGCGCTGCACCTGGGCGCGGATCTCCGCGTGCTGGCGGATCTTGCCGGAAGCCGCCTTGAGTGACTTCGCATCTTCTTCGCGGCGCGGCGACGGGACGATCTGGAGCAGTGCGGGGAGGGAGATGGTTCCGACGACGGCGTCCTCGCGGAACGGCATGACGGTGACCTGGGTGCCTTCGACAACGGCGGTCGGGAGGGAGAGGCGCAACGGGACTCCAGGGCATGAGTGGTGGGCAGCGCATTCAGCAGCAAGCGTTGAAAACGTAGCGGCTGGTTGAAAGCACTGTCAAACGACTTGACGGGTTTGACGATCGTTGTAGGGTGTGAGCTGTTCGCATCCAAGAGGTTCAGGAACCCGCCATGCCCCCACAGCCAGCAGGCCCCTCTTCGCCTCCGCTACAGGTGACGGCCGCCGAGATCTCCCGTATCGCCGGGGTCACGCGGGCCACGGTCAGCAACTGGCGCCGCCGCCACGAGGACTTCCCCGCCCCCGCCGGCGGTACCGAGACCAGCCCCCTCTACGACCTCCAGTCCGTACAGGAGTGGCTGGGCACACGCGGGCACACCTCCGCCGCCGCGCCTGACGAGGAGCTGCGGACCGCCCTGCGCCTGCAAGGGCCGCGCTCGGGGATCGCGGCCCGCCTGCTCCCGCTGGTGCTGGCCGCTTCGCAGCACACCGCCGAGGAACTCGAAGACCTTGCGGCCGCCACCGACGAGGAACTCACCGCCGCCGCCGATCGAGCTGCCGGCCGTCTGCCGGCCGTCGTGCCCGCGGCTGCCGACGTCCACTACGGCCCCGGGGATGCGGCGGCGGTCCGCGCCCTCCTGGCGTGCGTCCGCGAGCAGGGCCCGCAGGCCGCACTCGACGTGCTCGCCGAACGGGAACTGGACGAGGGGCCCGCCGCCGGCACGTACCGCACCCCGTACGGACTGGCCGAGCTCATGGCGAGCCTGCTCCCGGCCGGTGTCGGCAGCGTGCTCGACCCCGCCTGCGGCAGCGGCACCTTCCTCGTCGCCGCCGCCGGGAAGGGCGCACGCGAACTGTTCGGCCAGGACACCCTGCCCGTCCAGGCGCAGCGCACCGCCGTACGCCTGCTCCTGGCGGGCGGCCTCCCCGAGAACGCGGTGGCCATCCGGGCGGGAGACAGCCTGCGCGCGGACGCCTTCCCCGGACTGTCCGTGGACGCGGTCCTCACCAACCCGCCGTTCGGCGACCGCGAATGGGGCCACGAGGAACTGGCCTATGACCCGAGATGGGCCTACGGAGTCCCCACCCGCTTCGAGTCCGAGCTGGCCTGGGTCCAGCACTGCCTGGCGCACCTGCGCCCCGGCGGCTACGCGGTCATGCTGCTTCCCCCGGCCCTCGCCTTCCGCGCCTCCGGCCGCCGGATCCGCGCGGAACTCGTCCGCAGCGGCGCGATCCGGGCGATCATGGCCCTACCGGCGGGCGTCGCCCAGCCCCTGCACATCGGGCTCCAGATCTGGGTCCTCCAGCGTCCCGAGCCGGGCGGTACGGAGCGCGCGGCCGTCCTGTTCGTCAACGGTGAGCCGCCGAGTGAGGGCGAGGCGTCGCAGGCGCGCGGTACGCGGGGCGGCTCCCGCATCCGGCAGGAGCCCGTCGACTGGGCCGCCCTCACGGCCCGCGTCCTGACGCCCTGGGCGGCGTACTCGACCAATCCGGATGCCTTCACCGACGTCCCGGGCGTGGCCCGCGCCGTGCCGGTCGTGGACCTCCTCGACGATCTGGTGGACCTGAACCCGGCACGGCACGTACGGGCATCGGCGTCGGACGTCGACCCGGCAGCCCTTGCGGGTCGGCTAGCGAAGCTGCAGGCAACACTGTCCGAGCATCTGGCCGCCCTGGCCGACGCCGCCCGGTTCGGGGACTGGCCCCCGGCCGAATCCCCGGCTGCTGCTGCCGCTTGGCGTACGGCGACGGTCTCCGACCTGGCGCGGGGCGGGGCGCTGACCCTGCTGCGGGGGGCGACTCCGGCGCCGCAGTCCCGGGGCACGGCATCGACCTCCCACCGGCCCCAGGGCGGCACGGCCACACGCGTCCTGACGGGCGCTGACATCGCTACCGGCGGCCCCCCGTCCGGTGATCCGGACCGCATCCGTACGGATCCGGCGCAGGTCGTCACCGTGGCCGAGGGAGACGTCGTCCTGCGCGGAGACTTTCCCCGCGGTACCGGGCCGTACACGACGGCCCAAGTAGCCGACGCCACGCAGGCCGGTGCCCTGCTCGGGGCCCATCTCCACATCCTGCGCCCGGACCCGGCCCGCCTGGACCCGTGGTTCCTGGCCGGCTTCCTGGGAGCGGAGGGCAACATCGCCGCGGCTTCGTCGGGCGCGTCGATCATGCATGTCAACCCGGGTCGCCTGCGCGTCCCCCTGCTACCGCTGGAGGAACAGCGCCGGTACGGCTGCGCCTTCCGCCACGTCCACGACCTGCGAGAGAGCGCCCACCGTACCGCCGAACTCGCCACCGAGGCGGCGGCCGCACTCTCCAACGGCCTTACGGTGGGCGCACTTCTGCCGCCTCCCGATGCCAATGTCTGATCAGCTACTTGCTCGACGCATCCTGACCACTCCGACCTGTAAGGAACACGGGCCCCTTGAACAGCAGTAAGCACACGGAACTGGCGAACCACGCCTGGTCCGTCGCCGACCTCCTGCGCGGCGACTACCGGCAGTCCGACTACGGCAAGGTCATCCTGCCGTTGACGGTGCTGCGTCGGCTGGAATGCGTCCTGGAGCCGACCCGCGAGAAGGTCACGGAGACCGTCGCCCGTTTCCAGGGCCAGGACCTCGACACGGACTACTTCCTCCGCAAGGCCTCGGGGCACTCCTTCTACAACAAGAGCGACCTGACCCTGAGGAAGATCGCCGCCGACCCGCAGAACGCGGCGAAGAACCTCCAGATCTACATGGGCGCGTTCTCGGAGAACGCACGCGAGGTCCTCGACAAGTACGAGTTCACGCAGCAGATCAAGCGGCTGGACAGTGCCGACCTGCTCTACAAGGTCATCGGAAAGTTCACCGACCTGGACCTGCACCCCGAGGTCGTGCCCAACCACAACATGGGCTACATCTTCGAGGAGCTGATCCGCCGCTTCGCGGAGCAGTCCAACGAGACGGCGGGTGAGCACTTCACTCCCCGCGAGGTCATCAAGCTGATGGTCAACCTGCTGATCGCGCCCGACGGGGACGCGCTCACCGTTCCGGGTGCGGTCCGTACGGTCATGGACCCGGCGTGCGGCACCGGCGGCATGCTCTCGGCGGCCGAGGAACACATCCGGAACCTCAACCCGGACGCCACGGTCGAGGTCTACGGCCAGGAACTCAACCCGGAGTCCTGGGCAATCTGCCGGTCCGACCTGATGATCAAGGGGCAGGACCCGGAGCACATCGCGTTCGGCAACTCCTTCAGCGACCCCGGCCACGGCCGCGAGAAGTTCGACTACCTCCTGGCCAACCCGCCGTTCGGTGTGGAGTGGAAGAAGGTCAAGGAGGAGGTCGAGTACGAGCACAAGCACCTGGGCGAGGCCGGCCGCTTCGCCGCGGGCCTGCCGCGCATCAACGATGGCTCGCTCCTCTTCCTCCAGCACATGATCTCGATGATGAAGCCGGTGGACGTCAGCGGGGGCGGCGGCTCCCGCATCGCCATCGTCTTCAACGGCTCGCCGCTCTTTACGGGCGCGGCCGGTTCGGGCGAGTCGGAGATCCGCCGCTGGATCCTGGAGAACGACTGGCTGGAGGCCGTCGTCGCCCTGCCCGACCAGCTCTTTTACAACACTGGCATCTCCACGTACTTCTGGATCCTCACAAACCGGAAGGCCCCGGACCACAAGGGCAAGGTCGTCCTGCTGGACGCGCGCGACCAGTGGCAGAAGATGCGCAAGTCGCTGGGCGACAAACGTAAGGAGCTCGGCAAGCAGCACATCGCGGAAGTGACGCGCCTGTACGCGGAAGCGATCCAGGTCGCCAAGGACCCCGAACGCGCCCTCCACACCAAGGTCAAGGTCTTTGACAACGAGGCCTTCGGCTACCAGCGCATCACGGTCGAGCGCCCGCTGAAGCTCCGCTTCGAGGTCACGGAGGAGACCCTGACGGCCCTGGCCACGGCGAAGCCGGTCCAGAAACTGGCCGAGGCTGAGCCCTTCGTGGCCGCCGTCCGCACCCTGCTGGGTTCGACGTGGTCCAAGAAGTCCGACGCGCTGGTCGCGCTGAAGGACGCGGTCGTCGCCGCCGGTCTCCTCTGGCCGACGGGCGCCCCCTTCACCAAGGCGGTCCGGGACACGATCGGCGTCCGCGACCCCGAGGGTGAGGTCCAGAAGATCAAGGGCGAGCCGGAACCGGACGCGGACCTCCGGGACTACGAGAACGTCCCGCTGGGCGAGGACGTCGAGGAGTACCTGAAGCGCGAGGTCCACCCGCACGTCCCGGACGCATGGATCGACCACACGAAGGCGAAGATCGGCTACGAGATCCCGTTCACGCGGCTCTTCTATGTGTACGAGCCGCCGCGCCCGCTGGCGGAGATCGATGCTGAGCTGAGGACTCTGGAGGCGGAGATTCAGGCGCTGCTGGGAGAGGTGACCGAATGAGGTCGACAGTTCCGCTGAAGCGGGTGACCCGCATGGCCTACGGGGATTCACTCGCCGCTGGCACGCGGGTTGATGGCGACTTTCCCGTCGTTGGTTCGGGGGGCATCTCTGGAAGTCACAGTTCGTCAAACTTTCGGGCGCCCGGAATAGTGGTCGGCCGCAAGGGAAGCTACGGATCGGTGCACTGGCTGCCTTCGGGCGGGTTCGCCATCGATACGGCGTATTACATCGATGAGCGACTTACGTCTGCCAACCTCAGGTGGCTGTACTACGTCCTGCAGGCCGTAGACCTCAAGGGCCCCTCACAAGACGTTGGAGTCCCTGGCCTGGCTCGCGAGGCTGCCTATGAGGTGTCAGTACCTGCGCCGCCTTCTCTGGACGAGCAGCGCTGCATCGCCGACTTCCTCGACGCCGAGACAGCCCGAATTGACCAGCTCACCGCGTTGCGTAGTCGACAATCCGAGCTGCTGGGTGACCACTGGCGGAGTGAGGTGTCCGCGGTTCTGCTTGATCTCACGACCCGGTATGGCGATGTCCGCATTCGGCACTTGCTGATGGGCATGGAGCAAGGGTGGTCTCCGCAGTGCGAGGACCGCCTAGTCGAGAATGGCGAGTGGGGTGTAGTAAAGGCCGGTTGTGTCAATTCTGGCAAATTCGATGCTAGTCAACACAAGGCCCTCCCGGCAGGCGTGGAGCCGCGGCGAGAATTTGCCATCAAACAGGGAGACCTGCTCATGTCGCGCGCGAGTGGCTCTACCAAACTGATTGGGAGTGTCGGCATCGTGGGTGAACTGAGGAGTAATCTGCTGCTTTGTGACAAGGTGTATCGCCTTCAGATTAACCGCACGCGTGCGCACGTAGATTTCGTCGCCCACACTCTGCGCAGCCATCAGGTGCGGATGCACCTTGAGAACGGAATCTCCGGGGCTGAAGGGATGGCAAACAGTCTGCCGTCCAGCGTTGTCAAGGACTGTGTCATCCCAGACGTTCCTGTCGGCAAGCAGAGCGCGATCGCATCTGCGCTCGATCGGAGCGCTGAATCAGTCGCGCGCGCCCGGAAGGCGCTAGCTGCCTCTGTGGGACTTCTCGCTGAACGTCGCCAGGCGCTCATCACCGCCGCAGTCACCGGCCAGTTCGACGTATCCACCGCCAGCGGACGCAATGTCACGGACGGAGTCACCACATGAGCCCCATCCACAACGAGTCCGCCTTCGGATCCGCGATAGTCGCCGCCCTCACCGAGCGCGGCTGGCGCGAGGCGCAGCCCGCCGACTACCAGGCCGACGTCGGCCTGGACACCAACGAGCTGTTCACCTTCATCGGTGCGTCCCAGCCCCAGGAGTGGTACGACCTGGTCGGCGTCTACGGCGGCGACCAGGCCGAGGCCATGCGAGGCTTCGGCCGCCGCCTCGACCAGGCCATCGCCAACGACGGCCTGCTCACTGTCCTCCGTAACGGCGTCAAGGACCGCGGCGTACTCCTCCGGGTGGCCTACTTCAAGCCAAACCTCGTCGCCGACGACTCCATCCTCGACGGCTACCGAGCCAACCGCCTCACCGTCGTCCGCGAGCTCCCCTATGCGACGAAGCAGCTCGACTGGAACAACCGCCTCGACCTGACCCTCTTCCTCAACGGGATCCCGGTCGCCACCGCCGAGCTCAAGAACCCCCTCACCGGCCAGGGTGTCGAGCACGCCAAGGAGCAGTACCGCACCGACCGCGACCCCACCGAGCTGATCTTCACCCGCCGCGCCATCGCGAACTTCGCGATAGACCCGGACCTCGTCTTCGTCGCGACCCACCTGAAGGGGAAGAACACCCGCTTCCTCCCCTTCAACACCGGCTCCGAAGGCCCCGGCCGCCCCGGCGGCGCCGGCAACGCCGCCCCCACCGCCTTCGGCACGTACGCGACCTCCTACCTCTGGGAGCAGGTCTGGGCGCGTGACAACTGGCTCGACCTCCTCCAGCGCTTCGTCCACCAGCAGAAGTCGAAGAAGACCGCCGGCGCCACCACGATCTTCCCCCGCTACCACCAGTGGGACGTGGTCAAGAAGCTGACCGCCCACGCCGCCACCCACGGCGCCGGCCAGAACTACCTGGTCATGGCCTCGGCCGGCTCCGGCAAGTCCAACACCATCGGCTGGCTCGCCCACCGCCTCTCCGACCTGCACGCGGACAACGACCCCCGGGTTCTCAACCAGGAGGCACTCACCGCCGGCCTGATCAAGCCCGGCGCACCCGTGTTCGACAAGGTCATCGTCATCACCGACCGCCGGAACCTGGACGCCCAGCTCCGCGAGACGGTCGGCAGCTTCTCCCAGACCGACGGCCTGGTCGTCAAGATCGACGAGAAGCACGGCGCCAAGAGCGAGCAGCTCGCCCGCGCTCTCTCCCGCGACACCGGCAAGATCGTCACGGTCACCCTGCACTCGTTCCCCGCGCTGCTCGACTACATGAAGCGCAAGCCGACCGAGATCACGGGCACCACCTTCGCGATCATCGTCGACGAGGCCCACTCCTCCCAGTCCGGGGAAGCGGCCACCAACGTACGCGAGGCCCTGCGCGACCTCGGCCTCGACTCGGACTCCGAGGACGCCGGCGCGACCACCCTCACGGTCACCGACCACCTCAAGAAGAAGGCCGAGGACCGCTCCCGGGCCGCCAACCTCTCCTACTTCGCCTTCACCGCCACCCCCAAGGCCAAGACCCTCGAACTCTTCGGTACCCCCGACCAGATCGACGGCAAGGCCGCCTACCGCCCCTTCCACACGTACTCCATGCGCCAGGCCATCGAGGAAGGCTTCATCCTCGACCCCCTGCGCAACTACGTCACGTACAACACGTACTGGAAGCTGGTGAACCAGAACCGCGACGAACTGGAGGTCGACCCCTCCAAGGCGAACGGCCTCCTCGCCCGGTACGCGCTCACCCACGACTCGACCGTCTCCCAGCACGCCCAGGTGATCGTCGAGCACTTCGTCACCCACACCCGGGGTCGGCTCGGCGGGCGCGCCAAGTCCATGGTCGTGACCGCCTCCCGGCACTCCGCGGTCCAGATGGCACGCGCCATCAAGAGCTACATCCAGGACCGCGACTACCACACGAAGTACCCGGACCTCGGCGTCCTGGTCGCCTTCTCCGGCTCGCTCACCATCGACGGGGACGAGACCACCGAGCCGAAGGAGAACGGCGGCCTGGCCGAGAGCGCGCTGCCCAAGGCCTTCGGCTACACGCGCACCGACGACAAGGCCGTGAAGGCCGGCGCCAAGGGCCAGCAGGAGTACAAGATCCTGGTGGTCGCCGAGAAGTACCAGACCGGCTTCGACCAGCCCCTGTTGACGACGATGTACGTCAACAAGAAGCTGACCGGCATCTCGGCCGTCCAGACCCTCTCCCGCCTGAACCGCACCGCCGAACGCAAGGCGCAGGCAGACCTCGCCGTCCTGGACTTCGTCAACGAGGCCGAGGACATCAAGGAGGCCTTCCGCCCGTACTTCAAGGAGGCGAACACCCTCCCCTCCGACCCGAACCTGCTCTACACCGCCCAGAGCCGGGTCATGTCCGCGCCGATCATCTCCGAGCAGGAGATGGACGAGTTCGCCGCCGCCTACTTCGCGGCGAAGGAGAAGGCCGCCGGGTCGCAGGCCAAGTGGGAGAAGCTCCACGCCGAGCTGTACCGCCGCCTCTCCCTGGCGGTCACCCGCTACGAGGACCTGCGCGACGACGACGAGGACGAGGACAAGGTCAAGACGGCCGAGGACTTCCGCGCCGACCTCAACGACTACGTACGCAAGTACGGCTTCCTCGCCCAGATCGTGCCCTACCACGACCCCGACCTGGAGCGGCTGCACCTCTACGGGCGGTACCTCCTCACCCGGCTGCGCGGCCGCACCGACGGCGGCGTGGACATCGGCGCGGTGGACCTCAGCCACCTGAGGGTGCAGAAGACCGGCGGGCACGACCTCTCCCTCACCGACGAGGGGTCTGCGACGCTGCCGGGCTTCGGTGAGGGCGAGGGCGGCGCCAAGGAGGCCGAAAAGTCGCTCCTGTCCGAACTGATCGAGAAGTTCAACGCCAAATTCGGCACGGACTTCACCGAGCAGGACGTCATCCGCCCCTTCGAGGAGGCCAAGGCCGACGCGAAGGTACGGGCCGCGGCCGTCGTCAACGACGAGGACAACTTCGGGAAGGTGTTCGACAAGGTCTTCGCCGACAAGATGGCCGACCACATCGACACCATCGCCGGTATCGGCCGCCAGTACTTCGGCGCCGACCGCAACTTCAAGTCCAGCCTGGACCGCAGCGCCCGCCGCGCCGCGTGGCGGATGATCCGCCGCGAGGAAGGTGTGGACGACGCGGCTTAGCGCGCCGCCGCCGCGGGCCCGCGTACACCACACGACGTACGCGGGGCCCGCCACGAGGAGACCGATGGATGCGCGCGGCCCGAGCCGAGCTGCCATGGGCCCTTCTCGGCCATAGCCGCCAAACCCGGCAACCTCACTGGACGGAAGATCGTCACGCGCCGCAGACTAGCCTGACATGTCGGGCCGGCCGGCACCACCTGTGTTCGTACGCCGGCGCTCGGACGCGACGGGGGCGGGCAAGATGCCGCAGCAGATGATCGCCGGAAGATACGAACTCCTGGAGGAGATCAGCCACGGAGGCATGGGCGATGTCTGGCGCGGCTACGACGCCGTGCTGGACCGGCCCATCGCCGTGAAGCTGATCCGGCAGCAGTCCGTCACCTCGCCGCAGCTCGCCGAGGAGTTCGCGAAGCGGTTCCGCCGCGAGGCCCGGATCACCGCCCGGATCCAGCACCCAGGCGTGCCGCAGGTGTACGACGCAGTCCTCGACGACACGCACGAGCGGCTCTTCCTCGTCATGGAACTGGTCGAGGGCGTACAGCTGTCGGCCTACGTCGACCCCGCCCGCCCGCTGCCCGTGAGCTGGGCCGCGGCCGTCGCCGCCCAGGTCGCCACCGTGCTGTCGCACGCCCACGAAGTGCCGGCCATCCACCGGGACCTCAAGCCGAGCAACGTCCTCGTCGCCCGGGACGGGACGGTGAAGGTCCTCGACTTCGGCATCGCGGCGATCCTGCGCACCGACGCGACCAAGCTGACCGCGACCGGCACGCCCATCGGGACCTCCCAGTACATGGCACCCGAGCAGGTCCGCGGCGGCCGTATCACCCCCCAGACGGACCTGTACGCGCTCGGGTGCGTCCTCCACGAGCTGCTCAGCGGCCGCGTCCTGTTCCATGCGGACAGCGAGTTCCTCCTCATGTACCAGCACGTCAGCGCAGCCCCCACCCCGCTGCGCCACCTGCGCCCCGAGGTACCGACCGCGCTGGAGGAACTCGTACTGCACCTGCTCCGCAAGGCCCCGGAAGCGCGGCCCGCCGACATCCAGGAGGTGTACGAGCGGCTGCGGCCCTTCCTGCCCGCGGCCGGGCAGGAACCGGCCCCCGACGAGGCGGGGCCGACCGGGGCACCCGACCCGACCGGGCTGTTCCGCAACCCGTACGCACCGCGTGCCCGCCCCCAGCCCGGACGGAGCGGAACCGGCGCACCCGCCGCGCAGGCCGAGGCCCCCGGGCCCCTACCCGTCCCGGCCGAACTCAGGGCCGAGATCAAGGAGGCGTACGCGCACTCCGACGCCCTCATCGAGGAGGAGCGCTTCGCCCAGGCCGCCGAGGTGCTGAGCGAGGTCATCGAGCCGGCCGCCCGGGCGCTCGGCTCCGAGAGCCGGCAGGTGCTGGAATTGCGCACCCAGCGGGCCGCCATCCGCCTGCTCGGCGGCGACTACCGGTCCGCGCTCCCCGAGTTCGCCGCGCTCGCCGACGCGTACGGCCGGATCAACGGCCCGACCAGCGAACAGGCCCGCGCCTGTCGCGCCCAGGCCGCCCGCTGCCGCGCCGAGCTCGGCCAGGTGACGGAGGCGCTCGCCGCGCTGCAGGGACTGCTGGGTGTCGTACGGTCCGTCGACAGCGACGTCAGCGAGGAAGCCGTCGAACTGCGCCGCGACATCGGCATGCTGCTGCTCGCTCAAGGCCGGGCGGCCGAAGCCCGGGACATCCTCGAACCGCTCCACGTCGACCTCACCCTCGTCTACGGGCCCGAGGACGAGCTGACCGCGGAGATCGCCGGGGCGCTGGCGCTCATCCGCCTGGACCTCGATGGCCACACGCCCTGACCGTCGTCAGCGGCTCGGTCAAGATATGCAAGGCGGGGGGCTGGTCAGCCCCGCCGAGGGGAGGAAACGAAACATGAACGCACGGCAGTCCAAGGACGGCAAGCCTGACCTCGTCACCCAGGTGCGCCAGATAGGCAACGCTCTCAGGAGCGTCTACGGCGAACTGCTGGACGTCGGCGACCTGGCCGCCAAGTACACGGGCGAAGCATTCGAGAAGCGGCTGATGTCCCGCATGCTGACCGCCCAGGCGGTTCGGATCGTCACCGGCCTCAGCCCGGAGGAATCGGCCGCCACCGTCATCGACGGGGACCTCGATCAGGGCATCGACGCGATCGCCGTGGTCGAGGGACCGCAGCCCCACGTGTACCTCGTCCAGAGCAAGTGGAGCGGGAAGGGCAGCGCCAAGGACGAGCGGGAAACCGTGCTCGAACTCCTCGCGGGATACCGGCTCATCGACGAGGAGAACTTCGCCCCGTTCAACCCGCGCGGCCGGCGGCTGGCCGAGTACGCGAAGTCCGTCATGGACCGGGGAGCGGTTCCCGTCACCCAGGTCGTGGTCCTGATCCGCCCCGACCTGCCCAAAGAGGGCTTCATGCAGGCCATCGCCAACGGGGAGGCGGAGTTCAACCGCTACGGCCCGGTGCTGGACCACCGCATCATCCTGGCCGCCGAGGTGTGGGAGTCCGTCCGGGCCGACCAGGCCCCGGACCCGGTGGTTCTCTCCGCGGAGCTGTTTCCCTGGTTCGGCATGGGCTCCGACGCGCTGTACGAGTCCTACCAGGGAATCGTCGACGCCGAACAGGTCGCGGACTGGGCCACCCAGCACGGGACGAACCTCTTCAATCTGAACAACCGCAAGCCCTTGGGGCGGACGTCCATCAACAACGCCCTGATCTCCACTCTCACCGAGGAGCCGGCGACCTTCTGGTACTTCAACAATGGCATCACCGTGCTGTGTGACCGGGTAGACAAGGCCGTCAGGTCCGTTCGTGCCCCCCAGCAGAAACCCCTCACCCTGACGCTGCACAACGCGAGCGTCGTCAACGGTGCACAGACCGTGCGGGCGGTGGCCGATGCCATGGCCAACGACAACGCCGCCGCCGAGGCCAAGATCAGTGTGCGAATCATCGTCACGCAGCAGGCCGAGGAGTTCGCCAGCGAGACCACGCGCGCCACCCACCGCCAGAACAGCGTCAGCGACCGTGATTTCATCACCCTCGACCCTGTCCAGGGCGACATCATGGACGAGATGAGAGCCGAACTCGGCCTGGAGTACGAGGTCCAGCGCAGCGAAGTGGATCTGCCCGAGGCGTCAGGCTGCACGGTGGTCGAGGCTGCCTGTGCCCTGGCCTGCGCGCATGTCGACAGCCAGTACGCGGCGCGGATCGCACTGTCGCTTGACCCCTTGTGGGAACGGGGTCCGCAGGGCGCCTACGACACGCTCTTCCGACCGAGGCCGAGTGTGTACCTGCTGTGGAACGCGGTCCAGGTGCTGCGTGAGGTACAGCGCTGCCTCCTCGATCTCCGCAAGCGCTACGAGGGGCGCGGCGCGGCACTGACGCAGCACGGCACGTACCTGCTCACCCATCTGGTGTTCCGGCTGCTCGACACCGAGGCCATGGGCGAGCCCGACACCAAACTGGCCTGGGCCGAAGAAGCCACCGCGAAGACAAAGGCACTCGTCGAGCGGCTGCTGCCCGTCACCATGGCCGCGATCGACGAGCTCTTCACGGAGCGCTCACAGATCCGGGCCCTGTGCTCCGACGCCGACCGTTGCCGCGACCTGATAGAGCGCGTCGTCGCCGTCATGACCGGTGATGAGCAGGAGGGCCGCCGCTCCCCGGACACCTACCGCCGTGCCCGCCCCCAGCGCAAGCGCCGCCGACCCAACGCCGTGCACGTACTCGTCGACAAGCGGGTCCTGAACGACGGTGAACCGCTGATGCTCAGCACGGCCTACCCGATGGAGGCCGAAGCCCTGCGGGATTGGCTCGCCGAGGACGAGCGGCGGGCCCGTGCGAGCTGGGTGAACGACCGTACGAAGCCGATCCTCTGGGCGGCCGATGGCGAACAGTATTCGCCCGCCGGGCTGATCGCCCGTATGTGGGAGCTGGCCGAATGGGCAGAGCGGCCCGTCGCGAACCAGGGCACCGCCCGTTGGGCCACCAAGTCGGGGGAGACCCTTGCCGATCTCGCTTGGCGGACCCTGGGCGCTCTGGAGGAGCCGGAGGAGCCGGGACAGCAGGCTGACGAAGAGGCCGGCCACTAGAACCACCGGCGCATCACGACCAGGAGAGAGAACCACCAGCCATGCCCCGCCTAGCTTTCGACATCGCCTTCTGCGCCCAGCTCCCGAAACTCCAGGGCACGGTCCGGCAGGGGGTGTTCGATGCCTGGGAGAAGTTCGAACGTCTCACCCTGGACCAGCTGTTCAAGGACCCCGGCCTGAACCTGGAGGCCCTCAAGGGGGCACGTGACCGCAACATCCGGACCATCCGGATCGACCGGGGGACCCGCGGGGTCGTGCTCGCACCCGACAGCGGGGACACGTACGTCCTGCTCCGGGTGCTGCCGCACGACGCGGCCAACGCCTGGGCGGTCAAACAGAAGGCGAGCATCAACACGGTCACCCGGGCCGTCGAGATCCGCGACATCGCCGTACTGGAGGAACTCACCCCTGCCTACGAGCGGATCGCGCCAGCGCCCGCACAACGGCTCTTCGCCGAGTTCTCGGACGGGGACCTGGCCGCCCTCGGCATCGACGGAACCACGCTCGACCAGGCCCGGGTACTGACTACGCATTCACAGCTGCAGGCGTTCGCTCCCTTCTTCCCGCAGGACCAGCGCGACGTCCTGGAGTACCTCGCCGCCGGTTTCACGGTGGAGGACGTGTGGCGTGACGTGGTGGCCGTCAGCCTGGCCGCCGCCGACAGCGCGGAGCCCGTGGACCCGGTGGACTACGAGAGCGCCATCCGGCGCACCCGCACCCGCATCGCCCTGGTCACCGGATCGGAGGAGCTCCGCGAGATCCTCGACAAGCCCTTCGCCGCCTGGCGGGTGTTCCTGCACCCCTCCCAGCACAAGGTGGCCTACCGCGCTTCGTACTCCGGTCCGGCGCAGGTCACCGGAGGCCCCGGCACGGGCAAGACGGTCGTCGCCCTGCACCGCGTGCGGCACCTGCTCGGCCACCTGCGGGAGGGCGACCGCATCCTGCTCACCACCTACACCAATGCGCTGGTGGCGGCTCTCCGCGCCGGCCTCGCCGAACTCGTGGACGACGGGACGCTCCGGGACCGGGTGGACATCATGACCGTCGACGCGTTCGCAGGGCGCGTGGTGTCCACCTCACGTCGGCCGCTGCGCGCCGACGAGGAACCCGCCCGCTGGCAGCGGGCCGCGCAGGCCTCGGGCTTCGCCGGTAGCCCGCAGTTCCTCGCCCAGGAATACAGGCATGTCGTCCTCGCCCGGAACCTGCGCACGTACGAGCAGTACGAAACCGCCGAACGGAGGGGGCGCGGCAGCGCCCTGCCGCCCGCGGCCAGGCCCTCGGTATGGCGTGCCATGGAGGAGTTTGCCGACCGGCTCGGCTCCGAAGGCCTGCGCACTTACCTCGGCACGTGCGCCGAGGCCGCGGACCTCCTGGAACGGTCCGGTCCGCGCTACCGGCACATCGTCGTAGACGAGGCCCAGGACCTGCATCCCGCTCAGTGGCGCCTCCTGCGCGCGGCCGCTCCGGCGCGCCCGGACGACCTGTTCATCGCAGGTGACCCGCATCAGCGGATCTACGACTGCAAGGTCTCGCTCAAGGCGGTCGGGATCAAGGTCGCGGGCCGGTCGGCGAAGATGCGGAAGAACTACCGATCGACCCACGAGATCCTCAGCTGGTCCACCGCGCTGCTGATCGGGCGCCCCTTCGCGGAGCTGGAGGACGACGCCCGTCACGAAACACTTCTCGGCTACCGCTCGGCGCTCCACGGGGGACTCCCCGAGACCCACGCGGCCACCACGCAGGAAGAGGAACTGGGCGCCCTCGTCACCCGTGTCCGGGGATGGCTCGAGGAAGGCGTCGCCCTCGGTGACATCGGCGTGAGTGCTCGCTTCAACCGGACTTGCGACCAGGTGGCGGAGCACTTGACGGCCGCCGGCATTCCTGCGCGGCGGCTGCGGGCCGACCGGCCGACCGTGGCCGACGCGGTGAACGTGGGCACCATGCACTCCTTCAAAGGCCTGGAGTACCGCTGCGTCGCAGTGGTCGGCGTCCACGACGGCGCTCTGCCGTTCCCCAAGGCGGTGACGCCTATGGACCTTGACCGTCTCCAGCACGAGGCCGACCTGCTCGCTGAGCGCTGCCTGCTGTTCGTCGCCTGCACGAGAGCGCGCGACGGGCTGTACGTGTCCTGGTCGGGTGAGCCGAGCCCGTTCCTGCGGGAATCCGGCGTCTGAGTTCACCCCGGGCCGTTGCGTCCGAGCTGCCGCAACCAGAACTCGGGAGGCTGGGGCCGAATCGCCGGCTCGGCCCAGCCGTCTTCCGAACGGGGGTTCCTCGGCGCCCAGGTGCGGGGAGGCCGCAGAGCGAGTACCTCTCTGACCCGTGCTCCCATGGCCGGAGAGATGTCCCGAGTCGTGAAATTCATCAGCAGCGGCCAGCCCGATGGATCACGCTGAAGGGCCCATGAGCGGTAGGTGATCTGGCAGAACGAGTCGGCTTCGAAGACAACGGCCTGGCAGTGCTCCGCCCCGTCCTTGTCCGACAGCCAGACGAGCCGGTCTCCTGCCACCAGGCGTTCGCGGCCGAGCAGCATGCCGTTGGGAGCAGTCGCCTTCCGGTCGAGGAAGGGCACCGGGTCTTCATCCCCGCCCGGGTCGTTGTCGCTGAATCCGGCGACGTGCCCGGGGTCGTTCGTTACGTGGATCTCCAGCAGGTCATGGTCCGCATGTGCCTGCCACAGATCGAGGGGTTCGGCGGGGCTGAACAGGTCGGGCAGGGCGGTGAGCGCGAAGATCTCGTCCGCTGCCAGCGGGAGGACGACACGGTCCCCTGACCGCAGCCGATGGACGGCCGGGAGCGATTCCCATGAGCTGATCCCGGTCACCGTCTGCTGGCAATGACGGATCGCTGTGACGGCGGTATCCAACGACACTCGGAAGAATTCTCGGTTACCGGACACCCTTTGCGCAGCCAGGAGCCGGTGAACAGCCTGCTCCACCTGAGCGGCGTGTGATGACGCGGTCCGGAAGAGCACCTCGTAGGGGAAGGGCACCGATGTGCGGGACAGTTCCTTTGCCCGGTCCTCTGCGAGACGCTCGGAGTAGCCGATCTTGAGCATGTCGGGGAATGCCGGGTTTCTCTGGACGTAAACGAACCCGATCTCTCTGCGGGAGGGACGGCCGGGCGGTGCAGATGGTTGACGAGTGTGGTGAGTCTTCCGGACCGTCGTCTGCTGCGGAAAGGCAGAAAGGGATACCGGGGGATCCGTGACCAGCGGTGTGATTCCACCGTCAAGGGCAGAAGCGGGGACGCCGGTGATGTGGCGCGCCGCGGCGTAGTGTTCAAGACGGCCGTGGCGGAGGCGCTTCAGCTCGCGCGTGAGAGCCTGGATCCCCTCATAGATGTCGTGATCCGCATCCCACGCCCCAGGCAGCGATCTGGTCAGGGCCTGGGTGGCGACCTGTGTGATAAGCCCTGCGAGCTCTTGGGGCACAGCCGCGTACGAGGTGCCCACATGGGTTGCCTCGATCTCCCATTCGTCCTGGGACCCCACAAAGAGGTCGATGGGAACGCCCGGCCGACGCCCGATGAGGAGCAATTCGCAGAGATGCGCCGGGTTGGCCAGATCGAAGACGAAGCGGGCGAGCATGCCCACGGACGCCGTTCTAGGCTTGCGGACGATCATTGTCAGTCTGTCCTGGGCTGTGGGGTCCTCTTCGAAGCTGAGTGGAAGAACTCCCTCATCCAGAACACCTTCGACAGCAGCCGCTTCAGCAGCGTTGCGCGCGATGATGTTCCACCAGGGCAGGGCCGCCCAGATGCCGTGTACTGCCTGGGCCTCGCTGTCGTACGTGCTTCCCGACCTGATGTCTCCGGCCCAGTTCAGGTAGGTGAGGATGCAGGCATCCCTGAATTTCTCCCCCTGGGAGCGGGCCTGGACCAATTCACGCTCAGCACTGCTCAGGCTGCGAATCGTATCGGCGAGTCGTGTGCGTTGCTCCCCGACCAACTGCAGTGCGCGGGCGCTGACCGTCCGTAGTGCGGCATCCGCCTTCGGGTGGGTGAGAGCTGTCCGCAAGTACCGCTCAACTCCGGCGCACCCGACCGCCTCGGACCCGAGTTCCTGCAGATGACCGGCCTTATGGGCGGTGAACTCGCTCAGCCAGCGTTCACTGCGGGTACTGCCCCCCTTGCCCATGGCAAACGCGGCAAGATTGGCGACGCGGCCATCGGGTTCTGCTTTGAGGTGGTGCCAGATGTCTTTGAAGTCCTCCAGGGAAATGATCGAGGGGGTGACGTGGCAGTCCGATGCCTCGGAGCTCTCCATGCCCCAGTACCTGATCAGTTCCTGTCGCACCTGAGTCTCGGTGACCGCCCGAGCGCGCTGATGCGCCCAGAAATCCACGAGGAGGCGGTGTGTGCTCTCAGGATCCTCGCCACGCAGGCCAAGCCCGAGCAGGAGAACCGAGCCGCCGATTCCTCCGTGATACTCCATGTGCCGCCGGACGTGCTCGACGAATCCAGTCAGTTCGCTCAAGTCGGGCTGCGGGCCGGCGAATACGGGCATCCCCGCCAGCGCTTCAGCGATGTCACTGGTCGACAGGCCGCGCGCTTCCAAAACAACCGTCCGTGTGACGAGGAGGGCGCCTAGCAGCTCCGGGTCCCCGAGCTCGCCCAAGAGCCGCCCGGGATCGAGAAGTGGGTGCTGACCCGACGCGGCGATCAACCCCGTGCAGATGTCCCGGATCCACTGCCCACGCTGTGCAGTGAGTGTGCCAGTGGATCGCATGGCTGCTCTGCCCCCTACAAAGAAAACCCCGCCTCCAGCGATCTTGCTGGTGGCGGGGTTCGTCGGCACTTCTTGCGAAGTGCCCCCGGCAGGATTCGAACCTGCGCACACGGCTCCGGAGGCCGTTGCTCTATCCCCTGAGCTACGGGGGCGCTGTCGCTGGTGTTGCTGCGACGGGTTGAACACTACCAGCTTCCCGGCGGTGATCAGGAACGGATTGGCGGGGAGGGGGACGTGGGTCGCCCGGTGGGGGTGGAAGTGGCAAAAACCCGGACGCGGGGGCCGGGGCGGACCTACTCTCGAGTTGTGTCAGGCGCCTCGGGCCGGGTGCTTGTTGTCGACGACAACAAGGTCATCCGGCAGCTGATCAAGGTCAATCTCGAGCTGGAGGGCTTCGAGGTCGTGACCGCGAACGATGGTGCCGAATGCCTGGACGTCGTTCATCACGTGCTGCCCGATGTGATCACCCTTGATGTGGTCATGCCTCGCCTGGACGGGTTCGGGGCCGCCGCGCAGCTGCGGGCCGACCCGAGGACGCGGCATCTGCCCGTTGCGATCGTGAGCGCCTGTACGCAGAACGAGGTCGAGGCCGGGATCGCCGCCGGCGTGGACGCCTTCCTCGCCAAGCCCTTCGAGCCCGCGGAGCTGGTGCGCGTCGTGCACCGCCTCATCGAGCGCCGCGACCGGAGAGAGCGGAAGGGCGCTCCCGCCGGGAGAGGGAGGGGATGAATTCCGCTCCCCGGTTGACTGCCGTCGAGGATGCCGGGTATGCCCGGTACGCCTATCGGCTTCGTCTGTCGTCGAGTGCCCGCGTCGCGCTGGAAGCCGAGTGGGCGCGGTGCCGGTGGATCTGGAACGAGTGCACGGCCCGGTCGAAGAAGGCTCATGCCGAGGACGAGAAGTGCGGTCCGGCAAGGCTCGACAAGATGCTGACCGGGGCCCGCACTGCGAACGTGTGGCTGCGTGAGGGCAGCAGTGTTCCGCAGCAGCAGCTCATCCGGGACTTCGGCAAGTCTCGCGCCAAGGCGCTCAAGGATGTCAGGGCCCGGCTGCCGATGCGGCAGCGGGCCGGGATGCCGAAGTACAAGAAGAAGAACCAGGCCGACCCGAGCTTGAACTACACCCAGCGCGGTTTCCGGCTGAAGGATGGCCGGCTGTATCTGGCGGGCGGGATCGTCCTTACCGTGGTGTGGTCGCGGGATCTTCCCAAGGGCCCGACCAGCGTGCGGATCTACCGGGACAGCCTCGGGCACTGGTACGCCAGCTTCGTCGTCCCCACCGTCACAGAGGCCTTGCCCGCCACCGGCCGGGACATTGGCATCGACTGGGGTGTCAAGGAGACCGCGACCACCACCAGCGATGCCCACGACCTTCCTCACGCGCAGCACGGCAAGAATGCCGCCCAGCGCCTGGCCCGCTACCAGCGGATGATGGCCCGCCGCAAACCGAAGCGGGGACAGGCCGGATCGATGGGCTACCGGCAGGCGAAGCAGCAGACCGCGAAACTCCACAAGAAGATTGCACGCCAGCGTGAGGACACGGGCCGAAAGTGGGCCAAGTCGGTGGTCCGGGATCACGACAGGCTCGCGGTCGAAGACTTTCGCCCGAAGTTCCTCGCCAAGTCCACCCTGGCGAAGAAGGCCGCCGACGCGGCGATCGGCGCGACCAAACACGCACTGATCCACATGGCTCGGAAACACGGCCGTGAGCTGTACCTTGTCCACCCCGCGCACACCACCATGGACTGCGCACGGTGCGGAGCGAGAACCAAGCACGCACTGCCCCTCTCGATGCGAACGTATACGTGCAATGTGTGCGGAGCCGTCTCCCCCAGAGACAAGAACTCCGCCCGCGTGATGCTCGTCCGGGCTGGTCTCAACCCGGCTGGTGCTGATCGTGTAAGAGCTGATGGGCCGCCGGTCCACAGCCGACGTGAGCCAGGAATCCCCTCCCTCTAGGGAGGGGAGGTTTCAAATGGCGAAACCGTTCGCGTGACGTGGGGGCTTCTCCCCTAGGCTGGTCTCGTGACCCCCGTCGACCTCTCCCGTTCCGTCGTGTGCGCCCTGCGCCGCGCCGTCGAGGACGGGGAGCTGCCCGCCGGTGTGGTCGTGCCCGAGCGGGTCGTCGTCGAGCGGACTCGGCCCGGGGGAGTGGGGGACTACGCCTCGCCCGTCGCGTTCGGTGTGGCGAAGGGGGCCGGAGTCGCGCCCCGTGGAGTGGCCGAGGTGCTGGCCCTGCGGCTGGCGGGCCTGCCCGGGATCGAGCGTGTGGAGATCACCGGCGCCGGGTTCCTGAACTTCGTACTCGCCGAGAGTTCCGTTGGGGAGCTCGTACGGGGCATTCGGGTGGGTGGGGAGCTCTACGGCTTCGCCTCTGGTGGGTCTGAGACCCCCGAGTTCACCGATGTGCCCGTCGGGGCCCTGCGCGAGTGCGTCGTGCACGCGGCCGTGCGGCGGATCGCGAGCATCCAGGGGGTGGAGTGGGAGGGGGAGCGTACCGTCGCCGACCGCGTCGCCCCCGTCGCCAAGCGGGACGGGGATGTGGTCGCGGCGTACGGGTCCGACGCCGCCGCCTGGGCGATGCTGTCCGTTCCCGGGCACGAGACCCCCGTGTTTCCCTCGGGGCTGCTCGTCCAGGACGAGTCGAGCGAGTTCTTCCGGGTGCGGTACGCCCACTCCCGGGCGCGTGCGCTGACCCGCAACGCCGGGCAGTTGGGGTTCCATGGCGATCCCGGGGAGCTGGGAGGGAAGCCCGGAGAGGTGCACGGCGCCGCCGCCCTGCTCGCGGCCCTTCGTGACCACCCCCTCGTGCTCGAAGCCGCCGCGCACCACCGTGCGCCCGAGCGGCTCGTCCGGCAGCTCGTCGTGATCGCCGACGCCCTGCTCGAATTCCAGTACCAGGTCCTGCCCAAGGGGGACGAGAAACCCTCGGCCGCCCACCGTGCCCGGCTGGCCCTTGCCGAAGCCGCCGGGACGGTGCTGGCCGGCGGCCTGGCCCTGCTCGGTATGGACGCGGACGCGTTCGACCACCACCTGTGAAGCCCGTGACACGCGTGTGATCCGATGTGATTCGCCTGCGATCCGGATGATTTGCGAAGAGAGAATGACGAGATGAGCCGTTCCGCACACCCCGCCGGGCCCCGCCACGCCGACGTCCTGCCCGAGGGTCACTACTCCCCGCCGGCCGCCGACCTCAACGTGCTCGACGAGAAGGTCTGGGCACGGACGGTCGGCCGGAACGGCGACGGGGTCGTCACCGTCGGCGGGATCGAAGTGACCCGGCTCGCCGAGGAGTTCGGGACGCCCGCCTACTTCCTCGACGAGGAGGACTTCCGGGCGCGCTGCCGCGCCTGGGCGCACGCCTTCGGGCCGGACGCCGACGTCTTCTACGCCGGCAAGGCGTTCCTCTCCAAGGCCGTCGTGAAGTGGCTCAAGGAGGAGGGGCTCAACCTCGACGTGTGCTCCGGCGGGGAGCTGGCCACCGCGCTCGCCGCCGGGATGCCGGCCGCCCGGATCGCCTTCCACGGCAACAACAAGTCGACGGGCGAGATCACCCGCGCCATCGAGGCCGGCGTCGGGCGGATCGTGCTCGACTCCTTCCAGGAGATCGCCCGCGTCGCGCACATCGCCCGCGAGCTCGGCGTACGCCAGCCCGTGCAGATCCGCGTCACCGTGGGCGTGGAGGCGCACACCCACGAGTTCATCGCCACCGCGCACGAGGACCAGAAGTTCGGGATCGCCGTCGCCGACGGGTCGGCCGCCGAGGCCGTACGGCGCGCGCTGGGGCACGACAGCCTCGAGCTGCTCGGCGTCCACTCCCACATCGGCTCGCAGATCTTCGACATGGCCGGCTTCGAGGTCTCCGCCAAGCGCGTCGTACGCCTCCTCGCCGCCGTGCGCGACGAGCACGGGGTGGAGCTGCCCGAGATCGACCTCGGCGGCGGGCTGGGCATCGCCTACACCTCCGCCGACGACCCGCGCGAGCCGCACGAGATCGCCAAGGCCCTCCACGAGATCGTCGCCCGCGAGTGCGAGGCGGCCGGCCTGCGCGCCCCGCGCATCTCCGTGGAACCCGGACGGGCGATCGTGGGGCCGACGGCCTTCACCCTCTACGAGGTCGGGACGATCAAGCCGCTCGAGGGCCTGCGGACGTACGTCTCCGTCGACGGCGGGATGTCCGACAACATCCGGACGGCCCTCTACGACGCCGAGTACTCGGTCAGCCTCGTCTCCCGGACCTCGGACGCCGAGCCCATGCTCGTGCGCGTCGTGGGCAAGCACTGCGAGAGCGGTGACATCGTGGTCAAGGACGCGTTCCTGCCCGCCGACGTCGCCCCCGGAGACCTCCTCGCGGTCCCGGCGACCGGCGCGTACTGCCGGTCCATGGCGAGCAACTACAACCACGTGCTCCGCCCGCCGGTCGTCGCCGTGCGTGACGGCCAGGCGCGCGTCATCGTCCGCAGGGAGACGGAGGAGGATCTCCTGCGTCTCGATGTCGGCTGATGCGCAATCTTCTGGGGGACGGCCCCGAGACCCCCGAATAGGTGTCTCACTCAATGGACCGAGGGTGGAAACTGTTGTCCATTGAGTGAGACTGGTTCCACCTGGGGTGCAAACCGCGCAACAGGTACTGATGTGAAGATCGAAAGGCGTAGGTCGAATGATGCGTACGCGTCCGCTGAAGGTGGCGCTGCTGGGCTGTGGAGTGGTCGGCTCGGAAGTTGCCCGCATCATGACGACGCACGCCGACGATCTGACGGCCAGGATCGGCGCGCCCGTCGAGCTGGCGGGCGTGGCCGTGCGCCGCCCCTCCAAGGTGCGCGAGGGCATCGACCCGGCCCTGGTCACCACCGATGCGACGGCGCTGCTCAAACGCGGCGACATCGACGTCGCGATCGAGGTCATCGGCGGTATCGAGCCGGCCCGCACCCTGATCACCACCGCCTTCGAGCACGGCATCTCCGTCGTCTCGGCGAACAAGGCGCTGCTCGCCCAGGACGGCGCCGCGCTGCACGCCGCCGCCGAGGCCGCCGGGCTGGACCTGTACTACGAGGCCGCCGTCGCCGGCGCCATCCCGCTGGTCCGTCCCATGCGCGAGTCCCTCGCGGGCGACAAGATCAACCGGGTGATGGGCATCGTCAACGGCACGACGAACTTCATCCTCGACAAGATGGACTCCACCGGTGCCGGGTACCAGGAGGCCCTCGACGAGGCCACCGCCCTCGGGTACGCCGAGGCCGACCCCACCGCCGACGTGGAGGGCTACGACGCCGCCGCCAAGGCCGCGATCCTGGCCGGCATCGCCTTCCACACCCGGGTGCGCCTCGACGACGTCTACCGCGAGGGCATGACCGAGGTCAGCGCCGCCGACTTCGCGTCGGCCAAGCGCATGGGCTGCACCATCAAGCTCCTCGCCATTCTGGAGCGCGCCGCCGACGGCGAGTCCGTCACCGCCCGCGTCCATCCGGCGATGATCCCGCTGACCCACCCGCTCGCCTCCGTCCGCGAGGCCTACAACGCGGTGTTCGTCGAGGCGGAGGCCGCCGGGCGGCTCATGTTCTACGGTCCGGGCGCGGGCGGCGCGCCGACCGCGTCCGCGGTCCTCGGCGACCTCGTCGCCGTCTGCCGCAACAAGCTCGCCGAGGCAAAGGGGCCGGGCGAGTCGGCGTACACCCAGCTGCCGGTCAGCCCCATGGGGGATGTCGTCACCCGCTACCACATCAGCCTCGATGTGGCGGACAAGCCGGGCGTACTCGCCCAGGTGGCGACCACCTTCGCGGAGCACGGCGTCTCGATCGACACCGTCCGCCAGCAAGGTCGTCAAGCTCAAGACGGCGAGGCCTCCCTCGTCGTCGTCACTCACCGTGCGCCCGACGCCGCCCTCTCGGGGACCGTCGAGGCGCTGCGGAAGCTGGACACCGTCCGCGGTGTGGCCAGCATCATGCGTGTTGAAGGGGAGTAAGGACCCATGAGCAGCAATCGCACCCACCAGTGGCGCGGCATCATCGAGGAGTACCGGGACCGCCTGCCGGTCACGGCCACGACTCCGGTGGTCACGCTCCGCGAGGGCGGCACTCCCCTCGTCCCCGCCCAGGTGCTCTCCGAGCGCACCGGCTGCGAGGTACACCTCAAGGTCGAGGGGGCCAACCCCACCGGGTCCTTCAAGGACCGCGGCATGACCATGGCGATCACCAAGGCCAAGGAGGACGGCGCCAAGGCCGTCATCTGCGCCTCCACGGGCAACACCTCGGCCTCCGCCGCCGCCTACGCGGTGCGCGCCGGGATGGTCTGCGCCGTCCTCGTGCCCCGCGGCAAGATCGCGCTCGGCAAGATGGGCCAGGCGCTCGTGCACGGCGCCAAGATCCTTCAGGTCGACGGCAACTTCGACGACTGTCTGGATCTGGCCCGCGCGCTGTCCGACAACTACCCGGTGGCGCTGGTCAATTCCGTCAACCCGGTACGCATCGAGGGCCAGAAGACGGCGGCCTTCGAGATCGTGGACGCGCTCGGCGACGCCCCCGACATCCACGTGCTGCCCGTCGGCAACGCCGGCAACATCACCGCGTACTGGAAGGGCTTCAAGGAGTACAAGGCCGATGGCCTGGCCTCCCGTACGCCCCGCGTGTGGGGTTTCCAGGCCTCCGGCTCCGCGCCGATCGTGCGCGGCGAGGTCGTCAAGGAGCCGCACACCATCGCCACCGCGATCCGTATCGGCAACCCCGCCTCGTGGGACTACGCCCTGCAGGCGCGGGACGAGTCGGGCGGCTTCATCGACGAGGTGACGGACCGCCAGATCCTGTCCGCCTACCGCCTGTTGGCCGCTCAGGAGGGCGTCTTCGTCGAGCCCGCCTCGGCTGCGTCCGTGGCCGGCCTGCTCAAGGCCGCAGAGCTCGGCCTGGTCGACCCCGGCCAGAAGATCGTGTGCACCGTCACCGGCAACGGCCTGAAGGACCCCGACTGGGCGGTCGCCGGAGCTCCGCAGCCGGTCACCATTCCGGTCGACGCGGAGGCCGCCGCCATCCGCCTCGGTCTCGTCTGACCGGGAGCCGCGGGCCGGCCGTCCGGAAGTACGGCCGGCCATGGCTCCCAGCGGTACCGCAGTAACCGAGTGCCGGATTCCGGAAGTCTTTCGAAGGCTGAGGAATCCGGCAACTCGGGCTGTACGGCACATAAACCTACGGAAACCCGCCAGATATCGCGGCGGAAAACCGACCGGACCGGCAGGATCCCACGACACGCATCGTGCGCCTGCTGTGCGCCCTATGTCGGAGAAGAACCTTCCTTCGATAGGCTGTACTTACATCCGCCGCCGCGCATATGTCCGCGGTGCTGCCCACAGGGCCTTCGGGTGTCGTACGTTCTCCAGTACATTCACAGCGAGCCAGTGAAGATCCCGTCTCGCACAGTCACAAGGAGTGTCATCGGAAGATGGCCGGTCCCGCCTTCCGCGCCGCCGCCGTACGGGTGCGCGTTCCCGCCAGCAGTGCCAACCTCGGCCCGGGCTTCGACGCCTTCGGGCTGGCCTTGGGGCTCTACGACGACGTCGTCGTACGCGTGGCCGATTCCGGCCTGAACATCGACATCGCGGGCGAAGGTGCCGACACCCTCCCGCGGGACGAGAGCCACCTCCTCGTACGTTCCATGCGCACCGCCTTCGACCTGCTGGGCGGCCAGCCGCGCGGCCTCGAGGTCGTCTGCGCCAACCGCATCCCGCACGGCCGCGGCCTCGGCTCCTCCTCCGCCGCGATCTGCGCGGGCATCGTGGCCGCCCGCGCCGTGACCATAGGAGGAGAGGCCAAGCTCGACGACACGGCGCTGCTGGAGCTCGCCACCGAGATCGAGGGCCACCCCGACAACGTCGCCGCCTGTCTGCTCGGCGGTTTCACCCTCGCGTGGATGGACGGCGGCAGCGCCAAGGCGATCCGCATGGAGCCCGCCGATTCCATCGTTCCGGTGGTCTTCGTACCTTCCAAGCCGGTCCTGACGGAGACCGCGCGCGGCCTGCTGCCGCGCACCGTCCCGCACGTGGACGCGGCCGTCAACGCGGGCCGCGCGGGTCTGCTCGTAGAGGCCCTGACCAGGCGTCCCGAGTTCCTGCTGCCGGCCACCGAGGACCGTCTCCACCAGGAGTACCGGTCCCCGGCGATGCCGGAGAGCGTGGCGCTCGTGGCGCGGCTGCGGGCGGACGGCATCCCCGCGGTGATCTCCGGCGCGGGCCCCACGGTCCTCGCGCTGGTCGACAACGGTGCGGCCGACAAGGTCGCACGGCTCGCGGGCGAGGGGTGGGCGGCCAACCGGCTCGCACTCGACGCCGCGGGCGCGAGCGTACTTCCGCTGGGAACCCAGGGCGGCTGATCCGTGCAGTAGAGGACACAGCCGGCCAGGGGCGGGCGGCCAGGGCAGGCCGCCCGCACGGAGCCCGTGCGGAGCCCGCGCGGACGGGCTCGATCGCCGGTGATGGAGAGGGGGAATGTCTGTTGGATCCGGTAGTGTTAGTCTCAAGTGCGCATCCGAAGCCGCCATGGCTTGGTGCTCAGTGTCCCTATCAGGGACCACCTTTCTTCCGGGAGCCTCCCCGACTGCTTTGATCGCTGCCAGCAGTTTCGAGCACGCTCCGGAATCGGCGTGATATTCCCACGCTTCCAGCTCGGGGGCTTCTCGCCGGAACCACCCACGCACATGCACGTTTCTCTCCGCCGTATCTCTATCGGCGGACCACCGCCCCGGCTGCATTCCGTGCCTCATCAAGTCACAGACTGCCGTCGGACAGCACAACCGGTCGCCGAGCCAGACAGGCCGACGTCCGCTCCAGGGAAGGACCCTTCGTGAGCGACACCACCGATCTGATGGGCGCTGCCGACACCAACGTCGACACCAGTGCCCCCGCCGAGGGCGCCGCGCCGACCAAGCGCCGCCGCTCCGGCACCGGCCTTGACGGCATGGTCCTGGCCGAGCTCCAGCAGGTCGCGTCGGGCCTCGGCATCAGGGGCACCGCGCGGATGCGCAAGGGCCAGCTGATCGAGGTCATCAAGGAGGCGCAGGCGGGAAGCAGCGCCCCCAAGGCCGCGGCCGCCGCGCCCGCCGCCGCTTCCGCCGACGCCGGCGAGACCAAGCCGAAGCGCCGAGCCACCAGCAAGGCCCGTACGGGCGAGGCCGCCGCCGAGGCGCCCGCCGAGAAGACCGCCGCGCAGGCCCAGATCGACATCCCGGGCCAGCCCGCAGGGGGCCCCTCCCGCGCGAGCGAAGCCGAGCGCGGGGGAGAGGACGCTCCGGTCGGCGAGCGCCGTCGCCGGCGCGCCACCGCCCCCTCCGGCAGCCCCGAGGGTTCGGCCCCCGCCGCCGCCGTACAGGTGGAGCAGAAGTCCGAGACCGTCGCTCCGGCCGCACAGGCCGAGGCGAAGGCCGAGGCCGCCACCGCCCCTGCCGGCCAGGCCCAGGGCCAGGACGGCGAGGGCCGCGGCCGTCGCGACCGCCGCGAGCGGGGCAACGACCGTGCCGACGGCCGCCGCGAGCGCCGTGAGCGCGGTGCCAAGGCCGACGACCAGGGCCAGGGCGCCCAGGGTCAGGGTCAGGCCGGTCAGGGCCAGGGCCAGGGTCAGGGCCAGAACCAGGGCCAGGGCCAGGGCCAGCAGGGCGGCCGTCAGGACCGGACCGACCGTCAGGACCGCCAGCAGGGCGGCCGCGGCCAGGGTCAGGGCCAGGGCCAGCAGGGTGGTCGTCAGGAGCGGGACCGTCAGGACAACGGCCCGCAGGACGACTTCGACGAGGACGGCCGTCGCGGCCGTCGCGGCCGCTACCGCGACCGTCGTGGCCGTCGCGGGCGCGACGAGTTCGCCCCGGTCGAGACCCCGGTCGCCGACGACGACGTCCTGATCCCCGTCGCGGGCATCCTCGACATCCTCGACAACTACGCGTTCATCCGGACCTCGGGCTACCTGCCCGGCCCGAACGACGTGTACGTCTCCCTCGCCCAGGTCCGCAAGGCCGGTCTGCGCAAGGGCGACCACACCACCGGCGCCGTCCGGCAGCCCAAGGACGGCGAGCGCCGCGAGAAGTTCAACGCGCTCGTGCGCCTGGACTCCGTCAACGGCATGGCGCCCGAATCCGGCCGCGGCCGCCCGGAGTTCCAGAAGCTGACCCCGCTGTACCCGCAGGACCGGCTCCGCCTGGAGACCGACCCGGGCGTGCTGACCGGCCGGATCATCGACCTGGTCGCACCGATCGGAAAGGGCCAGCGTGGTCTGATCGTCTCGCCGCCGAAGGCCGGCAAGACGATGATCATGCAGGCGATCGCCAACGCGATCACGGTCAACAACCCCGAATGCCACCTGATGGTCGTCCTGGTCGACGAGCGTCCGGAAGAGGTCACCGACATGCAGCGGTCGGTGAAGGGCGAGGTCATCTCCTCGACCTTCGACCGCCCGGCCGAGGACCACACCACCGTCGCCGAGCTGGCCATCGAGCGCGCCAAGCGTCTCGTCGAGCTCGGCCACGACGTGGTCGTCCTGCTGGACTCCATCACCCGCCTGGGACGCGCGTACAACCTCGCCGCCCCCGCCTCCGGCCGCATCCTGTCCGGTGGTGTCGACTCGACCGCGCTGTACCCGCCGAAGCGCTTCTTCGGTGCCGCGCGCAACATCGAGGACGGCGGCTCGCTGACCATCCTGGCCACCGCGCTGGTCGACACCGGCTCGCGCATGGACGAGGTGATCTTCGAGGAGTTCAAGGGCACCGGCAACATGGAGCTCAAGCTCGACCGGAAGCTCGCCGACAAGCGCATCTTCCCGGCGGTGGACGTCGATGCGTCCGGCACCCGCAAGGAGGAGATCCTGCTCAACAGCGAGGAGCTCTCCATCACCTGGAAGCTGCGCCGGGTGCTGCACGCGCTCGACTCGCAGCAGGCCATCGAGCTGCTCCTCGACAAGATGAAGCAGACGAAGTCGAACGCCGAGTTCCTCATGCAGATCGCGAAGACGACTCCGTCGGGCAAGAACGACGACTGACGTCTCCCCGTAGCACCACCTGCGTGACCGCCGACCGCCCCCGCCGCACCCGCGACGGGGGCGGTCGCGTCGTACGGGGCGTACGGGGGTCCCGGCGGTCTACGGGGCTTCGTGCACAGGTGCGACCTTTGCCACACTCCGTACCCCGCGCGGCCCCGGCCGGTCACCCCACGCGTAGGGGGAAACCGCAGGTAGGCGCGGGGTCACGGGGTGTTCGCCCCGGCCGGGCGCCTGGGCAGTACGGGTCGGGACGCACACGGGACGCACAGGCGGCCGTGGAACCCTGGGCGGTGTCCGGCCGTCTCTGTCAGAGGGAACGGGGAAGCGGGCCGACCACAGACGGGCAGAGCAGAGCATGAGCCAGGACAACAGGGGGCACGGCCGCAAGGCCGCGGCGGGCCGACGCCGACGGAAGCCGGCCGCGCGCCGCCGGGCCGTCGTCATCGCCGCGTGGACCGCAGCGGGCGTGGTCCTCCTGGGCGGGGCGGGGCTCGGCTACTTCTACTTCAAGTTCAACGGCAACATCAAGACGGTCGACATCGACGCCGTCCTCGGCACGGACCGCCCGCAGAACGTGGACAACGGCTCGATGGACATCCTGGTCCTCGGATCCGACTCCCGCGGCGGCGACAACGGAAAGTACGGCCAGGACGACGGCGGCTCCGCACGCTCCGACACGGCGATGATCGTCCACCTCAACGAGGGCCACACCAAGGCCACCGTCGTGTCGATACCCCGCGACACCATGATCGCCATGCCCTCCTGCACCATGCCCAACGGCAAGACCGACCCGGGCAGCTCACGCAGGCAGTTCAACGAGGCGTACACCATCGGCGGGGCCGCCTGCGCGGTCAAGACCGTCGAGACGATGTCGGGGATCCGCATGGATCACTACCTCGAAGTCGACTTCACGGGCTTCAAGGAGATCATCGACAAGCTCGGCGGCGTCGAGGTGACGACCACCAAGCCGATCAAGGACGCCTACAGCCACCTCGACCTGCCCGCCGGGAAGAACAGGCTGAACGGCGAGCAGGCCCTCGGCCTCGTCCGTACCCGTCACGGCGTCGGCGACGGCGGCGACCTGGGCCGAATACAGCTGCAGCAGGCCTTCATCAAGGCGCTGATCAAGCAGGTCAAGACCATCGGCGTCTTCGACAACCCGAAGAAGCTGCTCGACGTCGCCGACACCGCCACCAAGGCCATCACCACGGACAAGGCGCTCGGCGACGTGAAGTCCCTCATGGGGTTCGCCCAGGGCCTGGAGGGCATCACCCCCGAGAACATGCAGATGATCACCCTGCCGGTGACCGGGGACATCCGTGACCGCAACCGGGTTGTCCCGCTCACCAAGGAGTCCAAGATGGTCTGGGACGCCCTGCTGGCCGACCAGGCGGTCCCCGCCGCGGCCACCGCGAACTCGGCCGGCGACAAGGGCACGGCCGGTACGGTCGTCCAGTAGCCCGAACCGCCTGGTCGGACGGTTCCCGGACCGGTTCCGCCGGGCCGTGGAATAGATGCCGGACCCCCGCCGTTGAGGGAGGCGTCCTCAGAATTTTGACAGGCAGCCCGGTCCTGGCAGACTGGTCTGTCGGCCCCGGTTCACGCAGCGCGCAATTCGGCTCCTGCGACCCGGCGCCCTCCCGAATCTAGGAGACACCTTGAAGCGCGATACCCACCCCACGTACGTCGAGACCCAGGTCAGCTGCACCTGTGGCGCGTCGTTCACCACCCGTAGCACCCTGACCGAAGGCTCCATCCGAGCCGAGGTCTGCTCCGAGTGCCACCCGTTCTACACGGGCAAGCAGAAGATCCTCGACACCGGTGGCCGCGTGGCCCGCTTCGAGGCCCGCTTCGGCAAGGCTGCACAGAAGTAGCGAGCCTCAGGCGCCGGACCCCGGCTGCACCCTGTTCGCACGGGGGCAGCCGGACCGGCGCCTTTCTCGTCCCGCAGCCCTTTTCTTCACATTCACCATCTTCAGGAGCCCCCGATGTTCGAGGCGGTCGAGGAACTGATCGGCGAGCACGCCGATCTTGAGAAGAAGCTCGCCGACCCTTCGGTCCACTCGGATCAGGCCAACGCGCGCAAGCTGAACAAGCGCTACGCGGAGCTGACCCCGATCGTCGCGACCTTCCGTGCCTGGAAGCAGTCCGCCGAGGACATCGAGACGGCGAAGGAGTTCGCGGCCGACGACCCGGACTTCGTGGCAGAGGTCAAGGAACTGACCGCACAGCGCGAAGAGCTCACCGAGAAGCTCCGCCTGCTGCTCGTTCCGCGCGACCCCAGCGACGACAAGGACGTGCTCCTGGAGGTCAAGGCGGGTGCGGGCGGTGACGAGTCGGCCCTGTTCGCCGGCGACCTGCTGCGCATGTACCTGCGCTACGCCGAGCGCGTGGGCTGGAAGACCGAGATCATCGACGCCACCGAGTCCGAGCTCGGCGGCTACAAGGACGTCCAGGTCTCCGTCCGCACCAAGGGCGGCAACGGTGCCACCGAGCCCGGCCAGGGCGTCTGGGCCCGCCTGAAGTACGAGGGCGGCGTGCACCGCGTCCAGCGCGTGCCGGCCACCGAGTCCCAGGGCCGCATCCACACCTCCGCCGCCGGCGTGCTCGTCACCCCGGAAGCCGAGGAGGTGGAGGTCGAGGTCAACATGAACGACCTCCGCATCGACGTGTACCGCTCCTCGGGCCCCGGCGGCCAGTCCGTCAACACCACCGACTCGGCCGTGCGCATCACGCACCTCCCGACCGGTGTGGTCGCCTCCTGCCAGAACGAGAAGAGCCAGCTCCAGAACAAGGAGCAGGCGATGCGCATCCTGCGCTCGCGCCTGCTGGCCGCCGCCCAGGAAGCCGCCGAGCAGGAGGCCTCCGACGTGCGCCGCAGCCAGGTGCGCTCCGTGGACCGCTCCGAGAAGATCCGTACGTACAACTACCCGGAAAACCGGATCTCGGACCACCGGACGGGCTTCAAGGCGTACAACTTGGACCAGGTGCTCGACGGAGACCTCGACCCGGTCATCCAGGCCTGCGTCGACACGGACTCCGCCGCCAAGCTCGCGTCCGCGCACTGAATTCCCCCGCAGGACCCCCGCACCACCCCGTAGGACCCCGCACCACCCCGTAGGACCCCGCACCACCCCGTAGGACCCCGCACCACCCCCCGTACGACAGCAGCCCGGAGGACCAGCGTGAACTTGCTGCTTGCCGAGGTGGCCCAGGCCACCCAGCGGCTGGCCGCCGCCGGCGTGCCCTCACCGCGTTTCGACGCTGAGGAGCTCGCGGCCTTCGTGCACGGCGTCAAGCGGGGGGAACTCCACCACGTCAAGGACGCGGACTTCGACGCCCGCTACTGGGAGGCCGTCGCCCGCCGCGAGGCGCGCGAGCCGCTCCAGCACATCACCGGCCGCGCCTTCTTCCGCTACCTGGAGCTCCAGGTCGGGCCCGGGGTCTTCGTGCCCCGGCCCGAGACCGAGTCGGTCGTGGACTGGGCCATACAGGCCGTCCGGGCGATGGACGTCGTCGAACCGCTGATCGTGGACCTCTGCACCGGCTCCGGCGCCATCGCGCTCGCCATGGCGCAGGAGGTGCCGCGCTCGCGCGTGCACGCCGTCGAGCTGTCCGAGGACGCCCTGCGGTGGACCCGTAAGAACGCCGAGGGCTCCCGGGTCACCGTCCACCAGGGCAACGCGCTGAGCGCGCTGCCCGAGCTGGACGGCCAGGTCGACCTGGTCATCTCCAACCCGCCGTACATCCCGCTCACCGAGTGGGAGTACGTCGCCCCCGAGGCCCGCGACCACGACCCCGAGATGGCGCTGTTCTCCGGCGAGGACGGCCTCGACACCATCCGCGGCATCGAGCGCACCGCCCACCGGCTGCTGCGGCCCGGCGGCATCGTCGTCGTCGAGCACGCCGACACCCAGGGCGGACAGGTCCCGTGGATCTTCGCCGAGGAGCGGGGCTGGGCCGACGCCGCCGACCACCCCGACCTCAACAACCGCCCGCGCTTCGCGACCGCGCGCAAGGCCCTGCCGTGACCGGCCCCGTCATGATCGGTTCGGTCACCGCGCGCATTTCCGCCACCCCCCTGCCGCACGAGGAGGCCCGCTGATGGCCCGGCGATACGACTGCAACGACGCGACGGACCGCAAGACGGGCCTGCGTGAAGCCGCCTCCGCCGTACGCCGCGGCGAGCTCGTCGTGCTGCCCACCGACACCCTGTACGGGATCGGCGCGGACGCCTTCAGCGCCGAGGCCGTCGGCGACCTGCTCGCCGCCAAGGGGCGCGGCCGCAACATGCCCACCCCCGTCCTCATCGGCTCCCCGAACACCCTGCACGGCCTGGTCACCGACTTCTCCGAGCAGGCGTGGGAGCTCGTCGACGCCTTCTGGCCGGGCGGTCTGACGCTCGTCGCCAAGCACCAGCCCTCGCTGGCGTGGGACCTGGGCGAGACCGGCGGCACCGTGGCCGTACGCATGCCCCTGCACCCCGTCGCGATCGAGCTGCTGACCGAGGTCGGCCCGATGGCGGTGTCCTCGGCGAACCTGACCGGACACCCGGCGCCCGAGGACTGCGACGCGGCGCGCGAGATGCTCGGCGACTCCGTGTCCGTGTACCTGGACGGCGGGCCGACCCCGAGCACCCTGCCCTCGTCGATCGTCGACGTCACCGGGAAGGTTCCCGTCCTGCTGCGCGAGGGGGCACTGACCGCCGCGCAGCTGCGGGAGGTCGTGCCCGACCTCGAGGTGGCTCCGTGAGCCCTGAGGGGCGTGGCATAGCCGGGGACAACACCTTCCGCATACTCCACGTCAGCACCGGCAACGTGTGCCGCTCGCCCATCACCGAGCGGCTGACGCGGCACGCGCTGTCCCACCGGCTCGGCGGCCCCGTCACCGGCGACCTGATCGTGGAGAGCGCGGGCACCTGGGGCCACGAGGGCGCGCCCATGGAGGCCAACGCGGCCGCCGTGCTCGCCGACTTCGGGGCGGACGCCTCCGGCTTCACCGGCCGGGAACTCCTGGACGAGCACGTCATACGCGCCGACCTGGTCCTGACCGCCACCCGCGACCACCGCGCCCAGGTGATCTCGATGGGGCACTCCGCGGGGCTGCGCACCTTCACCCTGAAGGAGTTCACCCGGCTGGTCCGGGCGATAGACCCGGCGACGCTGCCGCCGCTGGAGGACGGGATGGTGGAGCGGGCCCGCGCGCTGGTCCGTGCCGCCGCTGCTCTACGCGGGTGGCTGCTGGCCCCCTCGCCGGACGCGGATGAGGTGTACGACCCGTACGGGGCGCCGATCACCTTCTTCCGGTCGATCGGCGACGAGATCAACCAGGCGCTGGAGCCGGTGGTCACCGCGCTGACCGGGGTCAAGACCTCCCGCTGACCTGCGGCGCCGTTGTCGGGGGCGCTGCCCCCGAACCCCCGCGCCTCAAACGCCGGCGGGGCTGAAAGATCGGGGCTCCGCCCCGGACCCCGCGCCTCAAACGCCGGCGAGGCTGAATTTGCCCGGTCGGGCTGGATTTGGCTGATGGCGCCGGCAAGCAGCCGACCTCGCCCGTCGCAGAGCGCGATGCGTGGCCTCGGCCTACAGTGGCTGGTACCCGGTATGCGGTACCCCCCTGGAGTCGCGCCATGAGCGTCATCACCCAGCCCCTGGACCTGCTGCGCCAGCAGGATCCGCAGATGGCCGACGTCCTCGACGGGGAGCGGCAGCGGCAGGCGACCGGGCTGCAGCTGATCGCCGCCGAGAACTTCACCTCTGCCGCCGTGCTCGCCGCACTGGGATCGCCGCTCGCCAACAAGTACGCCGAGGGGTACCCCGGCGCCCGCCACCACGGCGGCTGCGAGTACGCCGACCTGGCCGAGCAGATCGCCGTCGAGCGGGCCCGGGCCCTCTTCGGCGCCGAGCACGCGAACGTGCAGCCGCACTCCGGATCCGCCGCCGTGCTCGCCGCGTACGCCGCGCTGCTGCGGCCCGGGGACACCGTGCTGGCCATGGCGCTCACCTCCGGGGGACACCTGACCCACGGGTCGCCCGCCAATTTCTCCGGGCGCTGGTTCGACTTCGTCGGGTACGGAGTGGACGCCGAGACCGGGCTCATCGACTACGCCCAGGTGCAGCGGCTCGCGCACGAGCACCGGCCGAAAGCCATCGTGTGCGGGTCCATCTCCTACCCGCGGCACCCCGAGTACTCCGTGTTCCGGGAGATCGCCGACGAGGTCGGGGCCTTCCTGATCGCCGACGCCGCCCACCCCATCGGGCTCGTGGCCGGCGGGGCCGCGCCCAGCCCCGTGCCCTACGCGGACATCGTCGTGGCCACCACACACAAGGTGCTCCGGGGTCCGCGCGGCGGGATGATCCTGTGCGGGGCCGAGTTCGCGGAGCGGATCGACCGGGCGGTGTTCCCCTTCACCCAGGGCGGCCCGCAGATGCACACCATCGCCGCCAAGGCCGTGGCCTTCGGCGAGGCCGCCGGGCCCGCCTTCACCTCGTACGCGCACCGGGTCGTCGCCAATGGCCGCGCCCTGGCCGACGCGCTCGCCGCCCGCGGGTTCGCGGTCACGACCGGGGGGACGGACACCCACCTGATCACCGCCGACCCCGCACCGCTGGGCCTCGACGGCAAGGGAGCCCGGGGCCGGCTGGCCGCCGCCGGGATCGTGCTGGACACCTGTGCCCTTCCCTACGGTGACCAGCGCGGGATCCGCCTCGGCACCGCGGCGGTGACCACGCAGGGCATGGGGGAGGAGCAGATGGGCCGGATCGCCGCGCTGTTCACGGCCGCGCTGAGCGGCGGGGAGCCGGCGAAGATCCGTAGGGACGTCAACGAGCTGGTGGTCAGTTTTCCGCCGTATGGGGTTTAAGCGGGGCAAGAGCGCCGTACCGCAACCGGGATACGGCCCCTGCGCGTCCCCGACAGTGAGTACTTCGCAGCTAGTGTGTGGGGCTGAGATGGCCGGCGATACATCTGGGGCAGCCCGTGCGTGAATATCTGCTGACGCTTTGCGTCACGGTCGCGGTGACTTATCTACTCACGGGGCCCGTGCGGAAGTTCGCGATCGCCGTGGGCGCGATGCCCGAGATCCGCGCCCGGGACGTGCACCGGGAGCCCACTCCGCGGCTCGGCGGCATCGCGATGTTCGGCGGACTGTGCGCCGGCCTGCTCGTCGCGGACCACCTGCAGAACCTCAATGGCGTATTCGAGCTGTCGAACGAGCCGCGGGCCCTGCTCTCCGGAGCGGCCCTGATCTGGCTGGTCGGCGTCCTCGACGACAAGTTCGAGCTCGACGCCCTGATCAAGCTCGGCGCACAGATGATCTCCGCCGGAGTGATGGTCATGCAGGGCCTGACCATCCTGTGGATCCCGGTCCCGGGCATCGGGACGGTCCTGCTCACCCCGTGGCAGGGCAACCTGCTCACCGTGGCCCTCGTCGTGATCACCATCAACGCGGTGAACTTCGTGGACGGCCTCGACGGCCTCGCCGCCGGCACGGTCTGCATCGCGACCTGCGCGTTCTTCCTCTACGCGTACCGGATCTGGTTCGGCTACGGGATCGAGGCGGCCGCGCCCGCGACGCTCTTCGCCGCCATCCTGATGGGCATGTGCCTCGGCTTCCTGCCGCACAACATGCACCCCGCCCGGATCTTCATGGGCGACTCCGGATCGATGCTCATCGGCCTGGTGCTGGCGGCCGCCGCCATCTCCGTCACCGGACAGGTGGACCCGGACACGATGGCGCTCTTCGCGGGCGGCGAGCGCAACGCGACCCACGCGATGCTGCCGGTCTTCATCCCGCTGATCCTGCCGCTCACGATCATCGCGATCCCGATGACGGACCTGGTCCTGGCCATCGTGCGGCGCACCTGGAAGGGCCAGTCGCCCTTCGCGGCGGACCGCGGGCACCTCCACCACAGGCTGCTGGAGCTCGGGCATTCGCACAGCCGGGCGGTGCTCATCATGTACTTCTGGTCAGGACTGATCGCCTTCGGCACCGTGGCGTATTCGGTGCATTCCGCCTCGATGTGGATCGTGCTGGCGATCGCCGCCCTGAGCGCCGTGGGCCTGCTGCTGCTCCTGCTGCCGCGCTTCACCCCCCGGGCCCCGCGGTGGGCGGAGCGGCTGGTCCCGCCGCGCTACCGGCACGCGGAACGGGCCGCCGAGGCGACCCTGCAGGTCGATGCGGCGGCGGAGCCGGAGCCGGCCCGGCCGATCGCGGCGGGCGTGTCCGGCGTCAACGGGGCGACCGCCATCGGCCCCCGCTCTCGCTTCCCCGACCGGCGCAAGGCGGGGTCCTCGCGCTGACGCGCGGCACGCATGTCGGACATGAACGTCCTATACCAGACAAGACACTTGGTTGTCGCGCACACACGCGCAGGGTCACTCTCATGTGTGACAGTCCGCACACCCTCCGAGTAAAGCTCTCATCAAATACTTTGTGATACCGTTCACTAAACCCGGCGACAGAGCCGAAGGGCCGTAGTGCGACGGCCCATTGGCCCGAGGTACTCACTCGGACCGGGCTTACGCTCGTCCTGTACGAGTTCCTGTGCCCCCACCACCACGCGGAGCAAACCGCCATGCGGTCAGATGACGTCCGATCCCTTCTGCAATCCGCCGTTCCCACGGCTGTCGCCGGCGCTCTCGCCGCCGTCATCAGTGGGATCGTCGCCGGTGGCAAGGGGGCCCTGGGCGCCGTCGTCGCGACGGTGGTGGTGATGCTGTTCATGGGCATCGGATTCCTCGTACTGCAGCGCACGGCGAAATCAATGCCGCACCTGTTCCAGGCCATGGGGCTCATGCTCTACACGGCTCAGATCCTGCTGCTCTTCGTCTTTCTCGCCGTGTTCAAGAACACGACCCTGTTTAACCCCCGGGCCTTCGCCATCACGCTCGTCGTCGCCACCCTGGTGTGGATCGGCGCACAGGCGCGTGCTCATATGAAGGCCAAGATCCTCTACGTCGAACCTGACTCGATGAAGGGCGACAAGCCCGGAAATTCGGGTCAGAAGTCGTGAGGGGTAGGGGCGGAATAAGTGCGCGTTCGGGATGCTGCTATCGTCCGGTTTCAACTGTGGCAATGCGGGCGCGGGCATCTGAAGCTGACGCCTGTTCCATCGCGAGGCTCGATGCCTGACCGCCGCCCCCACATCCGTTACACCAGTCCAGTGCCGAACAGCGGCTGTCCGCCGCGCCGACACAACGAGGTTGCCGTACCTATGCGCCACGCTGAAGGAGCCCGCGGTGAGTGCTGACCCGACGACGGTGCTCGCCTTCGAGACCGATTGCCACATCTTCGACGGTTGTGGATTCCCGGCTCCCGGCCTGCACTCGTTCCTGTTCGAGCCGATCTTCGGGGACGGTGACAGCAGCGCGTACTTCAACAAGACGATGCTGCTGGCCCTGCTCGGCTCGGTCGTCATCGTCGCCTTCTTCTGGGCCGCCTTCCGCAAGCCGAAGGTCGTCCCGGGCAAGCTGCAGATGGTCGCCGAGGCCGGCTACGACTTCGTGCGCCGCGGCATCGTCTACGAGACGCTGGGCAAGAAGGAGGGCGAGAAGTACGTCCCCCTGATGGTCTCGCTGTTCTTCTTCGTCTGGATCATGAACCTCTGGTCGATCGTTCCGCTCGCCCAGTTCCCGGTGACCGCGATCATCGCGTACCCGGCGGGCCTCGCCCTGATCGTCTACGTGATCTGGATGAGCGTGACGTTCAAGCGTCACGGCTTCGTCGGTGGCTTCAAGAACCTGACCGGCTACGACAAGTCGCTCGGCCCGGTTCTGCCGATGGTCATGGTCATCGAGTTCTTCTCGAACGTCCTGGTGCGCCCGTTCACCCACGCGGTCCGGCTGTTTGCGAACATGTTCGCCGGTCACACCCTGCTGCTGCTCTTCACGATCGCCAGCTGGTACCTGCTGAACGGCATCGGGATCGCCTACGCGGGCGTCTCGTTCGTCATGGTCCTGGTGATGACCGCTTTCGAGCTCTTCATCCAGGCTGTCCAGGCGTACGTCTTCGTCCTCCTGGCTTGCAGCTTCATTCAGGGCGCGCTCGCAGAGCACCACTGAGTCAAGCCCTCCCCCAAACCACTATGTCGTCCGGTGGCCAACCCCCACCGGGTCCGTGAAAGAGAAGGAAGAACCGGCATGTCCGCTCTCCAGACCATCGCCGCCGAAGGCGTCACCGGCTCCCTCGGCTCCATCGGTTACGGCCTTGCGGCCATCGGCCCCGGCGTCGGCGTCGGCATCATCTTCGGTAACGGCACCCAGGCCCTCGCTCGTCAGCCTGAGGCTGCCGGCCTGATCCGCGCCAACCAGATCCTCGGCTTCGCCTTCTGTGAGGCGCTCGCCCTCATCGGTCTGGTCATGCCGTTCGTCTACGGCGTGTGATCTTCGGATTCACGACCATCCACTAGACGAAAGGCACTGATGTGAACCTCATGGTTCTCGCGGCCGAGGAACTTCAGAGTCCTCTCATCCCGCCGATCCCCGAGCTCGTCGTCGGTCTGATCGCCTTCGTCATCGTCTTCGGTTTCCTCGCGAAGAAGCTCCTCCCGAACATCAACAAGGTTCTGGACGAGCGCCGCGAGGCCATCGAAGGCGGTATCGAAAAGGCAGAAGCCGCTCAGACCGAGGCTCAGAGCGTTCTGGAGCAGTACAAGGCCCAGCTCGCCGAAGCCCGGCACGAGGCCGCTCGCCTGCGCCAGGACGCTCTGGAGCAGGGCACTGCGCTCAAGGAAGAACTGCGCGCAGAGGGCCAGCGGCAGCGTGAGGAGATCATCGCTGCCGGTCACGCCCAGATCGCGGCTGACCGCAAGGCCGCCTCTTCCGCTCTCCGTCAGGACGTCGGCAAGCTGGCGACCGACCTGGCCGGAAAGCTTGTCGGCGAGTCCCTCGAGGACCACGCCCGGCAGAGCCGCACGATCGACCGCTTCCTCAGCGAGCTTGAGGAGAAGGCCGAGGCCGCCCGATGAACGGAGCGAGCCGCGACGCGCTGGCCACCGCCCGCGAGCGTCTCGACGCGCTGACGGACAACACGTCCGTCGACGCGGCGAAGCTCGCCGGCGAGCTGGCGGCCGTCACCGCGCTGCTCGACCGTGAGGTCTCGCTGCGTCGGGTCATCACGGACCCGGCGCAGTCCGGCGAGGCCAAGGCCGAGCTGGCCGGTCGTCTGCTCGGCGGCCAGGTGGGCGGGGAAACCCTCGACCTGGTGTCCGGCATGGTCCGGTCCCGCTGGTCGCAGTCCCGTGACCTGGTGGACTCGCTCGAGGTCCTGGCGGCCACCGCCGACCTCACGGCGGCCCAGAGCAGCGGAGGCCTCGACGACGTCGAGGACGAGCTGTTCCGGTTCGGCCGGATCGTCACTTCGAGCACCGAGCTGCGCGCAGCACTGACCGACCGGTCGGCCACCGCCGCCGCCAAGAGCCAGCTGCTGCGCAGCCTGCTCGGCGGCAAGGCGAACGCCGTCACCGAGCGGCTGGTCACGCGTCTCGTCACGCACCCGCGTGGACGTAGCCTGGAAGCGGGCCTCGAGTCCCTTTCGAAGGTCGCCGCCGAGCGTCGTGGCCGCATGGTCGCCACCGTGACCACCGCGGTTCCGCTCAGCGACGTCCAGAAGCAGCGTCTCGGCGCGGTGCTGGCCAAGCTGTACGGCCGCCCGATGCACCTGAACCTCGACGTGGACCCGACGGTCCTCGGCGGAATCCAGGTGCGGGTCGGCGACGAGGTCATCGACGGCACCATCGCGGACCGCATCGCAGAGGCGTCCCGCCGCATGGCCGGCTGACCAGCCAAACAATTAGTACGAAGCATTCCTAGCGGCCCGGTTGGGCCGTGCAGAACTTGCAGAAGATTCCTGGGGGTCGCCCCCAGACCCCTAAGAAGCTTCAGGCCCAACAAGGAGAGCAGGGAACCCAGATGGCGGAGCTCACGATCCGGCCGGAGGAGATCCGGGACGCACTGGAGAACTTTGTCCAGTCGTACCAGCCGGACGCGGCCTCGCGCGAGGAGGTCGGTACGGTCAGCGTTGCCGGCGACGGCATCGCGAAGGTGGAGGGCCTGCCCTCCGCCATGGCGAACGAGCTGCTGAAGTTCGAGGACGGAACCCTTGGTCTCGCCCTGAACCTCGACGAGCGCGAGATCGGTGCGGTCGTCCTCGGCGAGTTCAGCGGAATCGAAGAGGGCCAGCCGGTGCAGCGCACCGGTGAGGTGCTCTCCGTCGGCGTCGGCGAGGGTTACCTCGGCCGCGTTGTCGACCCGCTCGGCAACCCGATCGACGGCCTCGGCGAGATCGCGACCGAGGGCCGCCGCGCCCTCGAGCTGCAGGCGCCCGGCGTCATGGTCCGCAAGTCGGTCCACGAGCCGATGCAGACCGGCTACAAGGCCATCGACGCGATGGTGCCGGTCGGCCGTGGTCAGCGTCAGCTGATCATCGGTGACCGTCAGACCGGCAAGACCGCTCTGGCCGTCGACACGATCATCAACCAGCGCGACAACTGGCGCTCGGGCGACGTGAACAAGCAGGTTCGCTGCATCTACGTCGCCATCGGCCAGAAGGGCTCGACCATCGCGTCCGTTCGCGGCGCCCTGGAAGACGCCGGTGCGCTCGAGTACACGACGATCGTCGCCGCCCCGGCGTCCGACCCGGCCGGCTTCAAGTACCTGGCGCCGTACACCGGTTCGGCCATCGGCCAGCACTGGATGTACGCCGGCAAGCACGTCCTGATCATCTTCGATGACCTGTCGAAGCAGGCCGACGCCTACCGCGCCGTGTCGCTGCTGCTGCGCCGTCCGCCGGGCCGCGAGGCCTACCCGGGCGACGTCTTCTACTTGCACTCCCGTCTGCTGGAGCGTTGCGCCAAGCTCTCCGACGACATGGGTGCCGGTTCGATGACCGGTCTGCCGATCGTCGAGACCAAGGCGAACGACGTGTCGGCGTTCATCCCGACCAACGTCATCTCCATCACCGACGGCCAGTGCTTCCTTGAGTCCGACCTGTTCAACGCGGGCCAGCGCCCGGCGCTGAACGTCGGTATCTCGGTCTCCCGCGTCGGTGGCTCGGCCCAGCACAAGGCCATGAAGCAGGTTTCCGGCCGTCTGCGCCTGGACCTCGCCCAGTACCGCGAGCTGGAGGCGTTCGCCGCCTTCGGTTCCGACCTGGACGCCGCTTCGAAGGCCTCGCTGGAGCGCGGCAAGCGTCTGGTGGAGCTGCTCAAGCAGGGCCAGTACCAGCCGATGCCCGTCGAGGAGCAGGTCGTCTCCGTCTGGGCCGGCACCACCGGCAAGATGGACGACGTCCCGGTCAACGACATCCGTCGCTTCGAGTCGGAGCTGCTGGACCACCTGCGCCTCGAGCGCAAGGAGCTCCTCACCTCCATCGCGGACGGCGGCAAGATGTCGGACGACACCCTGTCCTCCATCGCGGACGCCATTGCCGCCTTCAAGCGGCAGTTCGAGACCTCGGACGGCAAGCTCCTCGGCGAGGACGCGCCGGCCGTCAACGTCTCCAAGTGACGACGGAAGGGACCTGACTCATGGGAGCGCAGCTCCGGGTCTACAAGCGTCGCATCCGTGCCGTCACGGCGACCAAGAAGATCACCAAGGCGATGGAAATGATCGCCGCCTCGCGCATCGTCAAGGCGCAGCGCAAGGTGGCGGCATCGATGCCGTACGCGACCGAGCTCACCCGTGCGGTGACCGCGGTGGCGACCGGTTCGAACACCAAGCACGCCCTGACGACCGAGGTCGAGGCACCGGTGCGTGCCGCGGTCCTGCTCATCACGAGCGACCGCGGTCTGGCCGGCGGCTACTCCTCGAACGCCATCAAGCAGGCGGAGCGGCTCACCGAGCGGCTGCGCGGCGAGGGCAAGGAGGTCGACACGTACATCGTCGGCCGTAAGGGTGTCGCCTACTACGGGTTCCGCGAGCGCAAGGTCGCGGAGTCGTGGACCGGCTTCACCGACAGCCCGGCCTACGCCGACGCCAAGCGCGTCGCGGCGCCGCTGATCGAGGCCATCCAGACGGTTACGGCCGAGGGCGGCGTCGACGAGCTGCACATCGTCTACACGGAATTCGTGTCGATGATGACGCAGAACGCGGTGGACGGCCGGATGCTGCCGCTCAGCCTCGACAAGGTCGAAGAAGAGGGCGGTGCGAAGGGCGAGATCCTTCCGCTGTTCGACTTCGAGCCGTCGGCGGAGGACGTCCTCGACGCCCTTCTGCCGCGCTACGTCGAGAGCCGCATCTACAACGCACTGCTGCAGTCGGCCGCTTCCGAGCACGCCGCCCGCCGCCGCGCGATGAAGTCGGCTACCGACAACGCCGGGGATCTCATCAAGAGCCTCTCCCGGCTTGCCAACGCGGCCCGCCAGGCCGAAATCACCCAGGAAATCAGCGAGATCGTCGGTGGCGCGAGCGCCATGGCTGACGCGACCGCGGGGAGTGACAAGTAATGACGACCACTGTTGAGACGGCCGCCGCCACGGGCCGCGTCGCCCGGGTCATCGGCCCGGTCGTCGACGTGGAGTTCCCCGTCGACGCCATGCCCGAGATCTACAACGCCCTCAAGGTCGAGGTCGCAGACCCGGCCGAGGACGGCAAGCTCAAGACCCTGACCCTCGAGGTCGCGCAGCACCTGGGTGACGGCCTCGTCCGTACCATCTCGATGCAGCCGACCGACGGTCTGGTCCGCCAGGCCACGGTGATCAACACGGGCGAGGGCATCACCGTCCCCGTCGGTGACTTCACCAAGGGCAAGGTGTTCAACACCCTCGGTGAGGTGCTGAACTACCCGGAGGAGAACGCCAACGTCACCGAGCGCTGGCCGATCCACCGCAAGGCGCCCCGCTTCGACGAGCTCGAGTCGAAGACCGAGATGTTCGAGACCGGCGTCAAGGTCATCGACCTTCTCACCCCGTACGTCAAGGGTGGAAAGATCGGTCTGTTCGGTGGTGCCGGTGTCGGCAAGACCGTTCTGATCCAGGAAATGATCTACCGCGTCGCCAACAACCACGACGGTGTGTCGGTCTTCGCGGGCGTCGGTGAGCGTACCCGTGAGGGCAACGACCTCATCGAGGAAATGGCCGAGTCCGGCGTCATCGACAAGACGGCGCTTGTCTTCGGCCAGATGGACGAGCCCCCGGGCACCCGTCTTCGCGTCGCGCTTGCCGGTCTGACCATGGCGGAGTACTTCCGCGATGTGCAGAAGCAGGACGTGCTCTTCTTCATCGACAACATCTTCCGTTACACCCAGGCCGGTTCGGAGGTGTCGACCCTTCTGGGCCGCATGCCGTCCGCCGTGGGTTACCAGCCGAACCTGGCTGACGAGATGGGTCTGCTGCAGGAGCGCATCACCTCGACCCGCGGTCACTCGATCACCTCGATGCAGGCGATCTACGTCCCCGCGGACGACCTGACCGACCCGGCGCCGGCCACCACCTTCGCCCACCTCGACGCGACGACGGTTCTTTCCCGTCCGATCTCCGAGAAGGGCATCTACCCGGCCGTGGACCCGCTGGACTCGACGTCCCGCATCCTCGACCCGCGGTACATCGCGGCGGACCACTACGCCACGGCGATGCGCGTCAAGGGGATCCTGCAGAAGTACAAGGACCTCCAGGACATCATCGCGATCCTCGGTATCGACGAGCTGGGCGAGGAGGACAAGCTCGTTGTCCACCGTGCCCGTCGCGTCGAGCGCTTCCTGTCGCAGAACACGCACGTCGCCAAGCAGTTCACCGGCGTCGACGGTTCGGACGTTCCGCTCGAGGAGTCCATCGTTGCCTTCAACGCGATCTGCGACGGAGACTACGACCACTTCCCCGAGCAGGCGTTCTTCCTGTGCGGTGGCATTGAGGACCTCAAGGCCAACGCCAAGGAGCTGGGCGTCTCCTGAAGCCGCGCTCATCCGTGAGCACAGCTGACTGACGGAGAGGGACGGGTGTGTCCCGTCCCTCTCCTCACGCCCATTAGAATTTGACCCAACACCCGGCCTTTCCGCCGGGTGGTGACCCGAGGAGCCACCATGGCTGCTGAGCTGCACGTCGAGCTGGTCGCGGCGGACCGGAATGTCTGGTCCGGCGAGGCCACCCTGGTTGTCGCCCGCACCACGTCCGGCGACATCGGCGTCATGCCCGGTCACCAGCCGCTTCTCGGTGTGCTGGAATCGGGCCCGGTGACCATCCGTACCGTCGGGGGCAACACTGTTGTCGCCGCGGTGCACGGCGGATTCATCTCGTTCGCGGACAACAAGTTGTCGCTGCTGGCCGAGATCGCCGAGCTTGCCGACGAGATCGACGTCGAGCGGGCGGAGCGGGCACTGGAGCGCGCGAAGGCGGAGACCGATTCGGTCTCCGAGCGTCGCGCCGATGTCCGGCTGCGCGCGGTTTCGGGGCGCTGAGCCCCGGTACCGGTAAGAGTTTCAAACCTCAGCCGCGGCCTGTTCCGGAATTTTCCGGACCGGGTCGCGGCTGAGGCGATACGGGTCCCCCAGACTCCGTCTGGCAGGAACGCTGTCGTTTGGGTTTATTCGATGAGCGAGGAGGTCGGTGAAAGATGCTCCTCGCTCTGCTTGTGAGCGGCCTGGTCGTCGTGGCCCTGGTGGTGATCGGGCTGTTTGTGTTCGGGCTGCGCCGCAGGCTGATCCAGCGCTCCGGCGGCACCTTCGACTGCAGCATGCGCTGGGGCGTGTCCGAGGAACCGGACGTCTCCGGCAAGGGCTGGGTGTACGGGGTCGCGCGCTACAGCGGTGACCGCATCGACTGGTTCCGTGTCTTCAGCTACTCCCCGCGGCCGCGCCGGCTGCTGGAGCGGTCCTCCATCGAGGTCATCGCCCGCCGTGCGCCCGAGGGCGAGGAGGAGCTGGCCCTGCTCTCCGACGCCGTCGTACTCTGCTGCGCGCACCGCGGCACCCGCCTGGAACTGGCGATGAGCGATGACGCGCTGACCGGTTTCCTGGCGTGGCTGGAGGCGGCTCCGCCCGGGCAACGGGTGAACGTCGCCTGATCACATTCGGGCATGAAGAAGCCGGGGAGACGAGGGCGGACCCGTCTCCCCGGCTTCGGTCTTTCTACTGCAGTCCGCTGTGGATCGCGGAGGCCAGCTCACCGTTGGTGGTGTCGCCGCTGAACTCCCAGAAGAAGGCGCCCTTGAGGCCCTGCTGCTTGGCCCAGGTCATCTTCCCGGCGATGGTGGCGGGGGTGTCGTAGCTCCACCAGTTGCTGCCGCACTTGGCGTAGGCGGTGCCGGCGATGGTGCCGGTGGCCGGGCAGGTGGCCTTGAGGACCTTGTAGTCCTCGATGCCCTGCTCGTAGGTGCCGGCGGCCGGGCCGGTGGCGGTGCCGCCCGGGGCGGCCTGGGTGACGCCGGTCCAGCCGCGGCCGTAGAAGCCGATGCCGAGGTTGAGCTTGGAGCCGGTGATGCCCTTGCCCTTGAGCTTGGTGATGGCGGCCTCGGAGTTGAAGCCCTGCTGGGGGATGCCGGTGTACGAGGTGAGCGGGGAGTGCGGGGCCGTCGGGCCCTGGGCCGCCCACGCGCCGAAGAAGTCGTACGTCATGACGTTGTAGAAGTCGACGTACTGCGCCGCTCCCGCGTAGTCCGCGGCGTCCAGCTTGCCGCCGTTGGAGCCGTCGGCGGAGATGGCGGCGGTGACCAGGTTGCTCGTGCCGAACTTGGCGCGCATGGCCTGCATCATGTTCTTCAGGGAGGCCGCTCCGCTGGTGTCGCAGGTCAGGCCGCAGGCGTTCGGGTACTCCCAGTCCAGGTCGATGCCGTCGAAGACGTCGGCCCAGCGCGGGTCCTCGACCAGGTCGTAGCAGGACTGGGCGAAGGCGGCCGGGTTGGCGGCGGCCTGTCCGAAGCCGCCGGACCAGGTCCAGCCGCCGAAGGACCACAGCACCTTGATGTTCGGGTACTTCTTCTTCAGCTCGCGCAGCTGGTTGAAGTTGCCGCGCAGCGGCTGGTCCCAGGTGTCGGCGACGCCGTCGACGCTCTGGTCGGCGGTGTAGGCCTTGTCGTAGTCGGCGTAGGAGTCACCGATGGTGCACTTGCCGCCCTGGACGTTGCCGAAGGCGTAGTTGATGTGGGTGATCTTCGCCGCGGAACCCGAGGTGACCAGGTTCTTCACGTGATAGTTGCGGCCGTAGACGCCCCAGTTCGTGAAGTAGCCGAGCTTGACGGGGCCGCCCGGCGGCGGGGGATCGACGACTCCGCCGGTGGTGGTCACCGAGAGGGGTCCGGAGGAGGGACCGGTCTGGTCGATGGTGTCGCGGGCGGTGACCGTGTAGCCGTACGTCGTGCCCTTGGTCAGGCCCGAGTCGGCGTAGGAGGGGGTCGTGACCGTGGCGATCTTGACGCCGTCGCGGAAGACGTCGTAGTTCTTGATGCCCTTGTCGTCGATGGCCGCGGCCCAGCCGAGGGTCAGGCTGGTGTCGGTGACGCCGGTGGCCGTGGGGGTGCCGGGGGCGCCGGGCGGGGTGTCGCCCGGGGGGGTGCCGTCGCAGGTGCCGCCGTTGATCTTGCAGCCGCTGGGGGCGCCGGAGCCCGTGCCGTTGAAGCCGAAGCTGACGGTGGCGCCCGGGGCGAGGGTGCCGTTCCAGCCGACGTTCTTGCCGGTCCAGTGGGTGCCCGAGCTGGTGACCGTGGCGTCCCAGGCGGAGGTGACGGCGGTGCCGGCCGGGTAGTCCCACTCCACGGTCCAGCTGCTGAGGGTGGTCGTGCCGGTGTTCTTCACCGTCCACTTGCCCTCGAAGCCGGAGCCCCAGTCGGAGACCTTGGTGTACGTCGCGGTGGCGGAGGCGGCTGCCTGGGCGGGGCCGGCGATGGCCACGAGTCCGGCGACGGGCAGGGTGAGGACGGCCAGTGCGGCCGCGACTCTTCGAAACAGCGATGCGCGTCGTGGGGGTGCTGTGCTCAAGGGTGCTCCTCCGAGGTCCGCAGCGGCCGTGGGGACGGCCGCTGCATGGGGGTGGGACCTGCGCCGCCCGTGAGCGTGCCCGCATGACGTCCTTGTCATGGCACGCTCACCACAGTTGTGCGTGAGAGTAGAAAGGTCTGGACCAACCGTCAAGAGGTCCAGACCTCCTGTAGCGGCCTCGGACATATTTCCGGCCGGATTCGGCTAGAGCCCCAACTCCTGTGCCAGCACCGCTGCTTGGACCCGGCTGCGCAGCTCCAGCTTGGCCAGCACCCGGCTGACGTGGGTCTTCGCCGTCGCCTCCGCCATCTCCAGGCGCACCGCGATCTCCGCGTTCGACAGGCCCTCGCCCAGGCACCCCAGGACCTCCCGCTCGCGCGGGGTCAGCGATTCCACCGTCGCCGGCACGGGCACCCGTACGGGTCGCGGATCGGCGAACTCCGCGATCAGCCGGCGGGTCACCGCCGGGGCGATCAGGCCCTCCCCGCGCGCGACGGTCCGTACCGCCCCGATCAGCTCCGCCGCGTCCGCGTCCTTCAGCAGGAAGCCCGACGCGCCCGCGCGCAGCGCGCCGAAGACGTACTCGTCCAGGTCGAAGGTGGTGAGCACGAGGACGTCGGCCAAGCCCTCCGCGACCACCCGGCGGGTCGCCGACACCCCGTCCAGGCGCGGCATCTGCACGTCCATGAGCACCAGGTCGGGCCGCAGCTCGCGGGCCAGGCGCACGGCCTCCTCCCCGTCCGCGGCCTCGCCCGCCACCTCGATGTCCCCGGCGCTGCGCAGGATCAGGACCAGCCCGGCCCGTACCGCGCTCTGGTCCTCCGCCACCACGACCCTGATCGTCATGCCCGTACCGCCCCTTCTTCCACGGGCAGCGTCGCCCGCACCCGCCAGACCGCGTCCGCGCGGCCCGCTTCGAATGCCCCGCCGAGCAGTTCCGTCCGCTCGCGCATGCCGATGAGACCGGCTCCGGAGCCGGGTGCGCGGGGGCCGGGGCGTTCCCCGTAGGGGGAGTCGACCACGACGTGCAGCGCGCCGCCCCCGCCCCGGCCGCCGCCCCCGCCCCCGCCCCCGCCCGCGGGGCGGTCGCGGGCCAGACGGACGGTGACCGTGCCCGGGGCGGCGTGCTTCAGGGCGTTGGTCAGCGACTCCTGGACGATCCGGTACGCCGCCAGCTCCACCGGGGCGGGCAGCGGCGCGCGGGCCGGCCGGGCGCTTCCGGCCGCCCCGGCCGCCCCGGCCTCGGCGGGGCTCCCGGGCCGGTCGTCGAGGAGTACGAAGTCCAGCCCGCTCGCGGCTCCGTTCGTACGGGCCTGGTCCAGCAGGGCGTCCAGCCCGTCCAGCGAGGGCGTCGCGACGGCTTCCTCTCCGGCGCCCGCGTCCCGCAGCAGTCCGATCAGGCGGCGCATCTCGGCCAGTCCCTGGACGCTGTTCTCCCGGATCACCCCGAGCGCCTCGCGGCTGGTGGCGGGGGAGTCGATGGAGAGCGCGGCGGTGGAGTGGATGGCGATGGCGGAGAGGTGGTTGGCCACCATGTCGTGCAGTTCGCGGGCCATCCGGGCCCGCTCGGCGACGACCGCCTGCGCCCGGTCCATTTCGGCCAGCAGCGCGGTCTGCTCGGCGCGCAGCCGGGCGGCCACGGCGGCCTCCCGGTGGTTGCGCAGGGTGGCGCCGGTCAGTGCCGGGCCGAAGCTCACGATGCCGGTGACCACGCCGATCAGCAGCGCCTGCGGGGTGCGCAGCCAGGCCACGGAGGCGATGGTGACGGCGACGGTGATCAGGCCGGTGGTCACCGGGAGGCGGCGGGCCATGGCCGGTTTGCCGTAGACGACGGCGGCGTACATCAGGTCGGTGAAGATCAGGACGGTGGCCAGATTCCCCACGGTGAACTGGTCGGCGATCAGGCCCGCGGTGCCGACCGCCAGGGTCACCCGGGGCATGCTCCGGCGCAGCAGCTCCATCGCGGCGAGGGTGACGAGCGGGACCAGGGCGGCCCAGGCCGGGAGCAGGTCCCGGGTGGGGGAGCTGTGCACCCCGAGCGACCACAGGAGCAGGCCGGCGGCCACGCTGACCACGGCGAGCAGGACGTCGTCGCGGTGCGGTGGCGGGATCTGGAGGGTCACGGACCCATCCAACAGGGTGCGTCCGTGGCGGGCGTCGCCATCGCGGCCGAGGCGCCGTACATCGAAGGATGCAGGGCGCCCCCGCCGCATTCGTCATCGGCGACGAGGAATCGGCGCGAGGCGGGCGGGAAGCTGGAGACATCCCCCCACCGCAGGAACGGAGACTCCCGTGCTCGTCACCCTGATCATCGCCTGTGAAGTCGGCTTCTGGGTCCTGCTGGCCGGCGGCCTGGCCCTGCGCTACCTCGCGAAGATGCCGAAGACCGGCGCGGCCGTCCTGCTGTGCGAGCCGCTCCTGGAGCTGGTGCTGCTGGTGGCCACCGCGGTGGACCTGCGCGGCGGCGCCGAGCCGGACTGGAAGCACGGGCTCGCCGCCCTGTACCTCGGCTACACCGTCGCCTACGGGCACTACACGGTGCGCTGGCTCGACGGCCACGCCGCGTACCGGCTGGCCGGGGGCCCGAAGCCGGCCGGCGCGGGCCACGGCGGGGCGCGGGCCGTCCACGAATGGAAGCTGGTCGCGCGGACCGTCCTCGCGGCGGCCGTCGCGGCCGGCCTGCTGCAGGCCGCGATCTGGTACGTCGGCGGTTCGGGCGACACCACCGTGCTGCGCGGGTGGCAGCTCACGGCCCTGCGGGTGGTCGGCATCCACGCCCTGATCGCCGTCACCTACACGGTGTGGCCGAAGCGGGCGCCGGTGGCGAAGGCCGCCGCGCGCGGCTCCGTGGACGCGCCCTAGGTTTCGAGCGGACGTTCCGCGCTACGGCAGTCGGCTGGTTCGCGGCCCACTCGGTGGCGCGGGCCGGCCGGTCCCGGGTGCGAGCTGATAGGCCGTCACCTGCCACTCTCCCGTCGCTCACCGAAAAGGGGCTGGTCCATGCCGGGCACGCCGACGATCCGCCGACGACTCGACCGCCTGCTCACCGCGTCCCTGGGCGCCCTGCTCGCGGTCGCGACGCAGGCCGCTCCCGCCCTGGCCGACGTGGGGGACATGACGGAGTATCCGGTCACGACCCCCGAGAGCTTCCCTGCCGGGATCACGGCGGGACCGGACCGGGCGCTGTGGTTCACCGAGTCCGGCGCCAACAAGATCGGACGCATCACGACCGGCGGCGCCGTCACCGAGTTCGACCTACCCACCGAGTCGAGCTTCCCCTTCGACATCACGCAGGGCCCCGACCGCGCCCTGTGGTTCACCGAGGGTGCGTCCGACCAGATCGGGCGGATCACCCCGACGGGCGCCATCACGCTCTTCCCCCGGCCGAACCCGGGCGGAGGCGCCGACGGCATCACCCGCGGCCCCGACGGGAACATGTGGTAAGCCGACCAGTTCGGTGTCATCGGGCGGATCACCCCGACGGGGGAGACCGCCGAGTTCCCGGTGCCGGGCGGCGCGGACAAGGTGCCCTTCAACATCGCGACGGGGCCCGACCGCAACGTCTGGTTCACCGAACTCATCGGCAACGCCATCGGCCGCGTCGACGCCCTCCCCGGCCGGGGTCACGGCCCGCACGCCGCCTCGGACGTTGCGGCCCCGCCCGCCGCCGCCCCGCAGCCGGCTCCGCGTCACGAGCCCTCGCGCCACGAGCCCTCGCGCCGCTTGCTGCCCTGCGGCACCGGGGCAGCGCCGGGGGCGGCCTCGTTCTGCCGCTGACGACACATCCGGATGATCCGGATGATCCGACACATCCGGATCGCCGGGACCGTGGGGGCGTTCCGCACCGGCAGGGCCGGGCGGGACGCTCTAGCGGTCGCCGCCCGGGACCCACAGGACGTCGCCGACCTCCTTGTTGGCCGTGCGGGCCAGGATGAAGAGGAGGTCGGAGAGGCGGTTGAGGTAGGTGGCCGTCAGCGGGTTCATGACCTCGCCGTGTGCCTCCAGGGCCGCCCACGTGGAGCGCTCGGCGCGCCGGACCACCGTGCAGGCCTGGTGCAGGAGGGCCGCGCCGGGGGTGCCGCCGGGGAGGATGAAGCTGCGGAGCTTCTCCAGCTCGCCGTTGAAGAGGTCGCAGTCGGCCTCCAGTTTGTCCACGTAGAACTGCTCGACGCGCAGCGGCGGGTACTCGGGCTTCTCGGCGACCGGGGTGCAGAGGTCGGCGCCCACGTCGAACAGGTCGTTCTGCACACGGACCAGGACCTTCACGACATCGGCGGACAGGGAGCCGAGCGCGATCGCCGTTCCGATGGCCGCGTTGGCCTCGTTGGCGTCGGCGTACGCCGAGATCCGCAGATCGGTCTTGGCCGTGCGGCTCATGTCGCCCAGTGCGGTCGTGCCCTTGTCGCCGGTGCGGGTGTAGATGCGCGTGAGGTTCACCATGCCGCCACCCTAGTGCGGGCCAACTGCAGGCCCCTGTCGCACTGCTGGGCCGTCCCGGTGTGATGTCCGTCATCTGAGACGTGACGCGTGTTACTTCGCGGTCACTGGGCCCCTCGCGGACGCTAGTCTCCGCCGGAGAACGAACGAGGCTGTGCCGTATCTGAGGCCGTGTCCTAGGGAAGAACGTGGGGTGTGCAGTGGCTGGGAAGCTCGCCGTCATCGGTGCCGGACTGATGGGTTCCGGAATCGCGCAGGTCTCCGCTCAGGCGGGTTGGGACGTCGTGCTGCGCGACGTGACCGATGCCGCTCTGACGCGCGGTACCGACGGGATCAAGGCCTCGTACGACAGGTTCGTCGCCAAGGGCAAGCTGACGGCCGAGGACGCCGAGGCGGCGCTCGCCCGCATCACCACGACCACCGAGCTCGAAGCGGTCGCTGACGCCGACATCGTCGTCGAGGCCGTCTTCGAGAAGCTGGAGGTCAAGCACGAGATCTTCCGCGCGCTCGACAAGCTCGTGCGCGAGGACGCGATCCTGGCCTCCAACACCTCCGCCATCCCGATCACCAAGATCGCGGCCGTGACAGAGCGTCCGGAGCGGGTCGTCGGCGCGCACTTCTTCTCGCCGGTCCCGATGATGCAGCTGTGCGAGCTCGTGCGCGGCTACAAGACGAGCGACGAAACCCTCGCCACCGCGCGGGCGTTCGCCGAGTCGGTCGGCAAGACCTGCATCGTCGTCAACCGCGACGTTGCCGGATTCGTGACGACCCGTCTCATTTCGGCACTGGTCGTCGAAGCGGCGAAGCTGTACGAATCGGGCGTCGCCTCGGCCGAGGACATCGACATCGCCTGCAAGCTCGGCTTCGGGCACGCGATGGGCCCGCTGGCCACCGCGGACCTCACCGGCGTCGACATCCTGCTGCACGCCACCAGCAACATCTACACGGAGTCCCAGGACGAGAAGTTCGCACCGCCGGAGCTGATGCGCCGCATGGTGGACGCGGGCGACATCGGCCGCAAGAGCGGTCAGGGCTTCTACAAGCACTGAGCACCAGTTCGAAAGCCTGCACCCCACAGGGTGAATTAGGTATCGGTTCGCTCACGGTCGGCAACTTCCCTGCCCCTGAGGCAGTCAGTTGCAGTGAGAGTTGCCGACCACGGACCAGTCGGACCATACGCAATCAGTACCGCGCTGCCGGGAGTACACATGCACATCAGGGGCGACCACGCCGAACTCGCTGTCGGGGGTCGCCTCGACGTGCGCAGCGCGGCGGACGCCCGTACGGTCCTGCACACCGCTCTGGACGACGGTCACGGCGACCTCGTGCTGGACCTCACCGGGCTCGACTCCTGGGACGCGACGGGCCTCGGCGTGATCATGGGCGCCCACCGCCGGGCCGGCCGGACCGGCCGCCGGCTCGTCCTGCGCGGGGTCCCGCCACAGATGCAGCGGCTGCTCGTGGCGACCCGGCTGCACCGGATCCTCGCGATCGAGGGCGGCCTCGAAGCGGAATCCCTGCCGCGCGCGTGACCCCGTACGCCGTTCAAGTGAGGGCCCGCTCCACAGGGCCTGCGCAAACGTAACGGTCCGGTGGTGAAGGCACCCCTGCGGTTCACGCCCCACCGGGCACGGTCTAGGGTTCGGGCGGAAACCGGACCACTAGCGACAGCGGCGTGAGCGAAGGCCGGGCGAGACGAGGGCGCACGGCGCGATCGGGGGACTTGGTCATGGACCGCAGCAGCACACAGGGGCAGACCGATCCGGCGGAGCCGCCGGCGCGGGTGGTGACGCTGACGTCCGGCGACCTCACCCTCACCGTGAACCCCGTCGACGGCAGCGAGATCGTCCGGACGCACCGCCCCGGCGGCGAGCCCGCCCCCACGCCGGTCAAGCGCACCCCTGCCGCCCGTGCCTCCGCGGCGGCCGCCGCACGGCCCGCCGTACCGCCGGGCGCCACGGCCGGTGCGCGGCCCCTGCTGGGCCGCGAGGAGGAACTCGTACGCCTCGTACGCCTCCTCACGCGCGGCCGCTCCATACGACTGACCGGGCCGTCCGGATCCGGACGCACGGTGCTGCTCGACGCCGTCGCCGACGCCTGCGCGGACCTCGCCCCCGACGGGGTCGTACGGCTCTGCGGGCAGGGACACCAGCAGCCCGGCGAGCTCCTCCAGGCGCTGTACGCCACCGTGTACGAGGCTCCGGCCGAACGCCCCGACCGGGCCGGACTCCTCGCCCGGGTGGCGGAGATAGGCGCCGTCGTCCTCGTCGACGACCTCGACATGGGCGGCAGCGCCCTCGACGAACTGCTGCGCGCCACGCCCGAGTGCGCGTACCTGCTGACCGCCACCCCCGACACCCGGGCCCCCTCCGACGACTCGCACCTCGAAGAGGTCTTCCTCGGCGGGCTGGCCCGTGCCGACTGCGTGGCCCTGCTCGAAGCGGGCACCGGGCGGGCGCTGACGGACGAGGAAACGGCCTGGGCCGGGGACCTGAGCTTCGCCTCCGAGGGGCTGCCGCTGCGCTTCGTGCAGGCGGCCGCGCTCCTGCGCCAGCGCGACGAGCTCAACCGGACCGGCCTCTTCGACGAGGACGACGAGGACGAGGAGCCCGGCGTCTTCGAGGAGAAGCCGCGCGACACCGTCTTCGTGCCGCTGCCGACGCTGGCCGAGGGCGCCGCTCCGGCGGAGCTGCTCGCCTCGCGGGTCAGCGAATCGGCGCGGGCCGCCCTGCGGATCGCCTGCGCGCTGGGCGGGGAGCTGCCGCACCACGCGCACCTGCCCGCGCTGGTCGGCGACACGCACGCCGACACGGCCGTCGCGGAGCTGCTCGACTGCGGGCTGCTGAGCCCCGTCGGGGCCCGCTACCGGCTGGCCGCGGGGGTCGCGCGACAGCTGGAGGAGACCGGCTACGGGGAGACCGCGGCCGAGGAGGCCCGTACGGCCGCCCGTCACTACGCCTGGTGGACCGGGCACACCTCGGTCAGCCCCGAGCGGGTCGCGGCGGAGGCCGACGCGGTGCTCTCGGCGCTGGCCGGGGCCGATGTGGTGGCCGCGGTACTGCTCGCGCGGACGGCGGCACCGGCGTTCGCGGCCTCGCTGCACTGGGAGGCCTGGGAGCGGGTGCTGCGCGCGGGCGCGGAGGCCGCGCGGAAGGCCGGCGAGGTCGCGGAGCAGGCGTACTTCCACCACGAGCTGGGCGTACTGGCCCTGTGCGAGGGCCGCCTCGACCGGGCGCGGGCCGAACTGGAGGCCTCGATCGGGCTGCGCGGCGCGCTGGCCGACAAGCGGGGGACCGTCGCGGGACGGCGCGCCCTGGCCCTGGTCACCGACCGCGAGGCGGCGGAGGTCCAGACATCGCCGCCGCTGCGACTGGCTCCGCCGTCCGAGTCTGCGTCTGCGGCCGGGGCCGGGGGAGCGGTGAAGCCGGCCGGGCCGGGGCAGCCGGGTGCGGGTGCGCCGGGTGTTCCGGGTGCCCTGCCGGTTGCGGGTCTGCTGGGTCTGACGTCTGGTCCGGGGGCTGCCGGGACTCCGGAGGGCGCGGGGACCGCGCTGCTTCCCGGGGCTGCTGGGGCTGCTGGGGCTCCCGGGCTTCCCGCTCTTCCGGGGCCCGCCGGGCTTCCGCGGGCTGCCGGGATCACGCCGTTTCCTGCGCTTCAGGGGTCTGCCGGGGTGGCAGGGGCTCCGCCGTTTGCCGAGGTTCCCCGGGTTCCGGGCGTTCCCGGTGCCGCAGGGACTTCGTTGTCTGCCGGT
>NZ_JALGBX010000011.1:115080-276055 GCF_022808175.1 Streptomyces sp. AP-93
GCTGCCGGTGCTGCCGGTGCTGCCGGTGCTGCCGGTGCTGCCGGTGCTGCCGGTGCTGCCGGTGCTGCCGGTGCTGCCGGTGCTGCGGGGACGCCGTCCGTACCTGCGGAGCCCTCGGCTTCCGTGACTCCGGCGAGCCTGTCGAAGGGCCTCGCGGCCCGTACCGGGGCCGCTCCCGTGCCCGAGCGCGCTGCGACGCGGGCTCCGGACCCCTTCACGACGGTGGTGCCCGCGGTGGCGCCGCCGGGCTCCGTCGCGCCCGCGACCCTGGCCGAGGTGTTCGAGGACGCCTTCCCGCTCGCGCCCGAGCCGGCTCCGGCGTCCAGGGCGCGGCCCGAGCCGAAGGCGAAGCCGAGACCCGGCCGCAAGCCGATGCTGCTGGCCGCGGCCGGGGCGGTGACCGTCGTGGTGCTGGGCACGGTGGTCGCCCTGGCGATGACCACCGAGGACGAGAAGCCGCCCGTGCAGGCGCCGGCGGTCTCCACGGCCCCGAGCTCGGAGGAGGCGCAGCCGCAGCCGAGTACGCAGGATCCGAGCGGAACCGATCCCTCGCCGGAGCCGGAGCCCTCGCCCCCCACGTCGCAGGCACCGGGTACGACCCCGCCGCCGCGCAAGTCCCCCTCGCCGACTCCGACGCCGACGCCGAGTCCGTCGTCGTCGAGCCCGGTGACACCGCCTTCGCCGCCGGTGACGAGCTCGGCCCCGCCGGTGAGCAGCCCGCCGGTCTCCCAGAGTCCGACCGGGTCCCCGTCCGGGACCCCGACCGTGCCGCCGAGCCCCACGCACACGCCGCCCGACAAGCCGGACCCCCCTACGGGCGAGACGGACGAAACGTCCCGCTGACGGCCCGTCCGCGCCGCCGGGGCGGACGGCAGTCGCCGCCGCCCCGCTCCGCCGCCTAGAACAGGCGGAGCTTGTCGTCCTCGATGCCGCGCATCGCGTTGTAGTCGAGGACGACGCAGTCCATGCCGCGGTCGTTCGCCAGGACGCGGGCCTGGGGCTTGATCTCCTGGGCTGCGAAGATGCCCTTGACGGGTGACAGGTGCGGGTCCCGGTTCAGGAGCTCCAGGTACCGCGTGAGCTGTTCGACGCCGTCGATCTCGCCGCGGCGCTTGATCTCCACCGCCACCGTCGCGCCGGAGGCGTCCCGGCACAGGATGTCGACCGGCCCGATCGCGGTCATGTACTCGCGGCGGATCAGCGTGTAGCCCTCGCCGAGGGTCTCGATCCGGTCAGCCAGGAGCTCCTGCAGATGGGCCTCGACCCCGTCCTTGATCAGACCCGGGTCGGTGCCCAGCTCGTGCGAGGAGTCGTGGAGGACTTCCTCCATGGTGATGATGAGCTTCTCGCCCGCCTTGTTGACGACGGTCCAGACGCCGGCGTCGTCGCCGGTCCCCTCCTTGAGGGTGCAGGGCGGGGACATCCAGTTGAGCGGTTTGTACGCTCGGTCGTCCGCGTGGATCGAGACACTGCCGTCGGCCTTCACGAGGATCAGACGGGGTGCCGAGGGCAGGTGGGCGGTGAGCCGGCCCGCGTAATCGACGGAGCAGCGGGCAATGACGAGACGCATGGTCGGCAACGCTACTCGACGAGAAGGCCTGCACGCGATTCGCCCCCGAAAGCCCCGTTCGAGGATGGCGCGTTGTATGCGCATTCTCCTGGTGCGGTACCCACTGGGCGCCTACCGTGGTGAGCGGGAGGTTGCGACACGTGCACACTGCGTCGCGATCGCCCTCCCTGCCCGTAAGGCTCCGGCAACCCAATCGGCCGGAGTCGCGAGAGGAGAACCCATGTCGCTCGACGTCTCACCGGCCCTACTCGAACAGGCCGAGCGAGGCGAGGTCGACGAAGCCGCTTTCGTCGACTGCGTCCGGACCTCCCTGCCCTACGCATGGGAGATGATCAGCTCGCTGGTGGCCCAGCTCAAGGTGGACGGCGGACAGTTCGCCGACAACCAGACGCCGCCGCCGGACGAGCAGGCGCGTGGCCAGCTGCTCCGTGCCCTCGCGAGTGACGCGATACGGGGTGCGCTGCAGCGCCACTTCGGAGTGCGCCTGGCATTCCAGAACTGCCACCGGGTAGCGGTGTTCCCGCTGGACTCCTCGGTGGACGACCGGCTGGCCAAGTTCACTTCGATCCGTGGTCAGCTGCTCAACCAGTCGCCCGAAATGCGTGACTGCTAGCAGGAAGACCGTACGACCGGCACGACCGTACGACCAGCACGACCGCACCTCCGCACCGCCGTAAGACCGCACCGCCGTAAGACCGTATCGCCGCACGACCGGTACCTCGCTGCCGCTCCGGTGCCAACGGAGCGGCAGCCCTGGTCTCAGCCGAGCCGGGGAAGCACCTCGGCGCCGAGGCGCCGGAGGTTCTCCTCGGTCGCGGCGAGGTCACCAGATCCCTCCGTCAGCAGGGCGAACCGCGTGATCCCCGTACGTTCCGACGTGGCCGCCAGCCGGTCGGCCGCCAGCTCCGGTGTGCCCACGGGGTGGAGATCGCACAGCAGCTCGGTGTACGCGACCGGGTCCCGCATCGCCCGCTGCCGTCCGTCCACCGTGACGTGCGCGTCCAGGCCCTGCTTGAGCCAGCCCGGCATCGCCTTCAGCAGCGTTTCGCGGGCGTCCGCCGTCCGGTCCGCCAGCTGGCAGACCCCGGCCGACACGTGGCCGGCCTCGGGCGAATGCCCCGCGGCCCGTGCCGTACGCCGCCACAGCTCGACCATGGCGGCCTTGTCCTCGTCCCCGCAGTGCATGCCCAGCAGCATCGGCAGTCCGCGCTCCGCGGCCATCCGTACCGAGCCGGGGGAGGTGCAGGCGACGATCAGTTCCGGCCCAGTCCCGTCCCCGTGCAGCGCCTCCGACGCCCGCGGTACGACGGCCACTTCGCGGAAGCCGTACCGGCCTCCGGCCGCGGCCCCGGGTGCCGCCCCCACGCGCGGCTCGGTCAGCCAGCGCCGCAGCAGGTCCAGGTCCTCCGGGAAGCGGTTCTCGTACGCGTCGAGCCCGCCGCCGAAGACCTCCAGGTCCACCCAGGGACCGCCCCGGCCCACCCCCAGCGTGAACCGACCCTCCGAAGCCAGGTGCAGCAGGGCCGCCTGCTCGCCCAGGGCCACCGGGTGGGTGCTCGGGAGCACGCTCACCGCCGTGCCCACGCGCAGCCGCCGGGTGCGGCCCAGCATCAGGGCCGCCAGCGTCACCGCGGACGGGCAGACCCCGTACGGGACGAAGTGGTGTTCGGCGAGCCAGACCGAGTCGAGCCCGGCCTCCTCGGCCACCTCGGCGGTCCGCACCGCCCGGTGCAGTGCCTCGCCCTGTCCCTGGCCCGGGAACTGGGCAGCCAGTACAAATGCTCCTACGCGCATCGCCTTTAGCCTCCTCGCGGCTGACGCGGCCTCCCCCAGGCGGACCGTTTTCCTCATCGGCAACAACGTCTGACACGTGCCAAAGGCACGGCCTGACCGGAAAGTTATTGGGATTGTCAGGCCAGTCACGCCGACCTGCCGCCCGGTACTACGGTCGTCTTCGGCCACCCTGCGGGTACCCGGGCTCGCTGCGCGTAGTCTGGGAGAAAGTCACTGCCGTCCGCCCATCCGTGAGGTATACGTGTCACCGCGCCACAACCGCCCCAGGGGCGGCGAGAATCCAGCCGATCGTTCGGACCAGGGCTCGGGTTCGGGCCCGGGCGCGGGCGGTCTGGACCGGTACGGCCTGGAGCGCACGGAGGAGTACCAGGGCGAGGACTGGAAGGTCCGGCACGTCGCGGGCGCGAGCGCGGCGGGCAAGCGCTACCGCTGCCCCGGCTGCGACCAGGAGATCCCCTCCGGTACCCCGCACCTGGTGGCCTGGCCCGAGTACGGCGGGGTCGACGACCGTCGGCACTGGCACAAGGCCTGCTGGAACGCGAAGGACCGCCGCACCTCCAAGGTGCAGCGGTCCCGCAACGCTCCCAAGTATTAGAGGGCGGGGCCTAGACGTCCCGGCGGCCGACCACCACGTACGAGCCGGCGACCGCGGCGCCCGTCACCAGCAGGATCACCGCCATGTGGTTCAGGCTGCCCGGGAGCGCCATGCCGGCGCCCGACGGGTCGGAGGCGTTGGTCGGCATGCCGAACAGCTCCATCATCGCCACCGGCGCGTTGTACTGGAGCAGGATCCGGCCGACCGGGGCGACGGCCTCCCAGATGCTGAGCACTCCCCCTATCACCGGCGGCAGGGTGACGACGCCGAGCATCACGGCGATCGCCCCCGCCGAGTGGCGCACCAGCGCCCCGACGGCCAGGGCCAGTACGCCGAGCAGGGTGACGTACAGGCTGCCGACGAGCCCGGAGGCCCACTCGGAAGCCGGGTGCGGCCCGGCGTCGGGGCCGCCGCGCAGGATCGACGCGGCCAGCCCCACCAGACAGACCGACCCGGCCGTGGTGAGGAAGGCGGTGACGCCGAAGACGAGGTACTTCGCGGTGAGCACCCGGTACCGGTCGGGGGCCGCCGTGAAGGTGGTGCGGACCAGGCCGGTGCCGTACTCGGAGCTGATCGTCAGCACCCCGAGCACCATCACCGCGAGCTGACCGACCAGCAGGCCGAACAGGGCGGGGGCGATGAACGGCATCTGCTCGTAGTCCAGCGACCGGGTCTGCACGATGACCGTGCCGCCGATGCCGACGACGAGCAGCACCAGTGAGCCGAGCGTCCACATGGTGGAGCGGACCGAGGTCAGCTTGGTCCACTCCGAGGCCAGCGCGTGCCCCAGGTGCGGCCGGGGGGTCGGCAGCGGCGAGGTGTAGCCGGCCGGACCCCGGTCCCCGGCGGTCGCGGTCGCGGTCGTCGGGGCGGTCATCGGGTGTCCTCGGCCTTCTGGGCGGGGGTGCTCACGGGGTCGGAGGTGCGTATGGGGTCGGAGGTGCGCACGGTGTCGGGGGAGCGGGTGGTCCCGGGGGACGCGGCCTCGGGACCGGCGAGCTCACCGGGGCTGGTGGGCATCAGGAACGGCCGGCCGCCGGTCCCGGGCGGCGGGGGCGCGAAGAAGCCCGCCTGCGGGACCCGGAGGGCCTCGGCCGCCTCCTCTTCCTCCCACTTCGGGACGCTCAGCGGTTCGGGCTCCCAGAGCTCGGCGCGCGGGTCCTCGGTGGAGGTGTACTCGACGGAGGACTGGGTCATCCGCATGTACGCCTCCTCCAGCGAGGCCCGGTGCGGCGACAGCTCCCACAGCCGTACGCCGGACACGTGCGCGAGGTCGGAGATCCGCGGCAGCTCCAGCCCGGTCACCCGCAGTGCCCCGTCGGGCTCCCGCAGGACCCGGCCGCCCGCTTTGGTGAGGACGGAGCCGAGGGTGTCCCAGCCGCCCGGGTCGGTGTCGGCCGTGCGGACCCGGGCGAATCCGGCCGAATTGTGGGTGATGAAGTCCTGGGTGCCCATGTCGGCGAGCAGCCGGCCCCGGCCGATCACGATCAGGTGGTCGGCGGTCAGCGCCATCTCGCTCATGAGGTGGGAGGAGACGAAGACGGTGCGGCCCTCGGAGGCGAGCCGGCGCATCAGATTGCGGACCCAGAGGATGCCCTCGGGGTCGAGGCCGTTGACCGGCTCGTCGAAGAGCAGCACCTGGGGGTCGCCGAGCAGGGCGGTCGCGATGCCGAGCCGCTGGCCCATGCCGAGCGAGAAGCCCTTGGCGCGCTGCCGGGCCACGTCCTGCAGTCCCACGACGCCCAGCACCTCGTCCACCCGCTTCTCGGGGATCCCGGAGAGCTGGGCGATCGACAGCAGGTGGGTGCGGGCCCGGCGGCCGCCGTGGACGGCCTTGGCGTCGAGCAGGGCCCCGACGTGCCGCTGGGCGTTCGGGAGCTCGCGGAAGGGCAGGCCGTTGATCGTGACCCGGCCGGCGGTGGGCCGGTCCAGGCCGACGATCATGCGCATCGTGGTGGACTTCCCGGAGCCGTTGGGCCCCAGGAATCCCGTCACGTGACCGGGCTTGACCTGGAAGGAGAGGTCGTCGACAGCGGTCTTCGCGCCGAAGCGCTTGGTCAGGCCGACTGCCTCGATCATCTTTGCTGCCCCTTGCCAGGCCGGGACGACGTTCGCCCGCGTAAGGGTTAAGAGGATATCCAGTCCCTTGCGGTTCCACGTCGTCCCCGACCCTGAGCTACCCCTGAGAACCGACCCGGGGATCCCCCGTAGTACGTCAGGCGTCCCTCTTCTTGAGGACGAGGTAGCCGCCGATGGCCGAGGCGGCCACCCACAGGAGCATGATCCCGAGGCCGCCCCAGGGGCCGTAGGGCGTCTCCGGGCTGCCCATGGCGTCCGGCACGACCTGCATGATCTTGGATCCGGCCTTGTCGGGCAGGTACTGGCCGAACTTGCGGGTCGCCTCGAATCCGCTGAGGAGGTTCGAGACGATCAGGAAGAACGGGATCAGGATGCTGATCGAGGCGACCGAGCTGCGCAGCATGGTGGCCACGCCCATGGAGAACAAGGCGAGCAGCGCCATGTACACGCCGGCGCCGACGACCGCCCGCAGGACGTTGTCCTCGCCGATGCCGATGCTGCGGTCGCCCAGGATGGCCTGGCCGAGGAAGAACGACACGAAGCTGGTCACCAGCCCGACCACCAGGGCCAGCGCCGTGGCCACGGCGAACTTGCCCGCCAGGAAGCCGCCGCGTCCGGGCACGGCGGCCAGCGAGGTGCGGATCATGCCCGAGCTGTACTCGCTGCTGACGACCATCACACCGAAGACGATCATGGCCAGCTGGCCGAAGCCCATTCCGGTGAAGCTCAGCAGGGTGGGGTCGAAGGTGGCCTGTTCGACCTCGCTCATGTCGTCGAAGGTCGCGTTGACCAGGGCGCAGAATCCGGCGCCGAACCCGACGGTGACGAGGAAGGCGAGGGCGAGGGTCCAGCTGGTGGAGGCGACCGTGCGGATCTTGGTCCACTCGGACTGGAGGACGGCGGAGAAAGCCATGATCACTCGCCGCCCTTGCGCTTCGCCTCGAAGCCGGCGCCCCACGCGGGTACGTCGGCCGGCCGGGCCGGGTTGTCGAACGGCACAGCGTCCGCGGCCATGCCGGGACCGCCCGGGAACCCGGCTGCCCCCGGTGCGTGGGCGTGGTACTCGACGGAATCCGCCGTCATGCGCATGAACGCTTCCTCCAGTGAAGCCCGCTGCGGGCTGAGTTCGTGCAGCACGATCTGGTGCTGGGCGGCCAGCTCGCCGAGCCGCTCCGACTCCACGCCGTCGATCTCCAGCGCGCCGGTGGCCGGGACGCTGATCGCGTCGATACCGGCCTCGTGCAGGACGTCCTTCAGCCGCTCCTGTTGCGGCGTGCGGACGCGCACGTAACTGCGGGAGTTCTGCTGGATGAAATCCGCCATGGACAGGTCGGCCAGCAGCTTTCCCTGTCCGATGACGACCAAATGCTCTGCGGTCAGCGCCATTTCGCTCATCAGGTGGGAAGAAACGAAGATCGTTCTTCCCTCCGCCGCGAGCCCCTTCATCAGATTGCGGATCCAGAGAATTCCCTCCGGGTCCAGACCATTGACGGGTTCGTCGAACATCAGGATCTCCGGGTCGCCGAGCAGCGCGGAGGCGATGCCGAGCCGCTGGCCCATACCCAGGGAAAAACCCTTCGACTTCTTCTTCGCCACGGCCGTCAGGCCGACGAGGTCCAGTACCTCGGAGACCCGGCTGCTCGGGATCCGGTTCGACTGGGCGAGGCAGAGCAGGTTGTTGTACGCGCTGCGGCCGCCGTTCATCGACTTCGCGTCCAGCAGCGCCCCGATGTACTTCAGCGGCTCCGGCAGGTCCCGGTAGTGCTTCCCGTCGATCCGGACCGTACCGCTGGTCGGGTTGTCGAGGTCGAGCATCATGCGCATGGTCGTGGACTTCCCCGCCCCGTTGGGGCCGAGGAAGCCGGTGACCACCCCCGGTCTGACCTGGAAGCTGAGGTTGTCCACGGCGGTCTTCGCGCCGAATCGTTTCGTAAGGCCCTCAAGCTCGATCATTCCGCCACGCTAGAACGCCGAAGGGCCGAACGCCACCTCCTAAAGGTGACGCACGGCCCTACTTAGGTCGTGAAACGGGCGAACGGTACCGCCCGGTAACCGCGACGCGGAGGTCAGCGGCTCTGCTGCGCCGGAACGCCGCGGGTGACCGGCTCGTCGTCGATCGGCGCGGAGGCGGCGGCGACCGCGGCACCCGTCAGCGTCGCCAGCATCTCGCGGACGTTGGTGAGCTGCGCGTTGATCGAGTCGCGGCGGTTGGTGAGCGCCGCCAGCTCGCGCTCGGACTCGCTGCGGATCCGGTCGGCCTTGGCGTTCGCGTCGGCCACGATGTCCTCGGCCTGGCGCTGCGCGGTCTCCACGGTCTGGCGGGCGCGACGCTCGGCGTCCGTACGGAGCTTCTCGGCCTCCAGGCGCAGCTGCTCCGCGCGGTGCTCGATCTCCGCGAGACGCTTCTCGGCCTTGGCCTGACGGCCGGCCAGGTCGCGCTCGGACTGCTCGCGGCGCTTGGCCAGGTTGGTCTCGAAGTCCGCGGCGGCCTGGGCGGCCTTGGCGCGGGTCTCCTCGAAGAGCGCGTCGGCCTCCTCGCGCTTGGAGGCGGCGTCCTTCTGGGCCTCGGTGCGCAGGGAAGCGGCGTCGCCCTTGGCCTTCTCGACGATACGGACGCCCTCGTCCTCGGCGGTCGACTTCCGGTCGGCGGCGAACGACTCGGCGTCGTTGCGCACCTGCTGGGCTGCCGACTCGGCGAGCTCGCGGTGCTGCTCGGCCGCGCGACGGGCCTCCTCGCGGAGGTCCTTCGCCTCCTCCTCGGCCAGGCGCAGGATCTTCTCGACCCGGGCGCCGAGGCCGGCGTACGACGGCTCGGCGTCGTTCACCTGAGCCTGGGCGTTCTGCGTCTCGAGGTGCAACTCCTCGATCCGCTTTTCCAGAGAGTTGATACGTCCGAGGGCGCTGTCACGGTCGGAGACCAGCTTGGTGATGCGGTCGTCCACCTGACCGCGGTCGTAACCACGCCGCACGAGCTCGAAGCCGAAGGGGGAGGATGTGTCGCTCATGGGGTTCCTGTCGAATGAGACCGATGAGGTGCTACGCGGGGTGTTAGGTGTTAAGGGGAATCCTAGGCGCCAAGACGGCGTGTCATCGAGTCAATCCGCGTTTGATCTGGACAATGACACCCCTTTTGAGTGGCAAGGCGACAGAATGCTTGTCACTCGTTCGCCTGAACCTCCATCAGGAGCACAGAGTCGAGCGTGCTGACTAGCCCTCTGACGTCTTGCCACCCGAACGAGTGGAACCCGCTGTCGCACCGGCCTTCACGCCCCCCGCGCCCTGGCCGCCGACCCCGGGCTTTCCGCCACCCGAAGGTGCCTCGAATGATTCCAACGCCTCAAGAACGTCCTGGACACGGGAGATCTCCGCCTGAATGTCCTCGCGCCTGCGCACGAGGACCTCCAGCTCGCGCCGGCCCTCCTCGACGAGCCGCTCGGCCTCCGCCTTCGCCTCCGCGAGAGCGGCCTCGGCAGCCCGGACCAGCTCGGCCTTCTTCTGCTCGGCCTCCTTGAGCAGCGCCTCCGCCTTGCGCACCGCGGCGATGCGGACCTTGCTCGCCTCGCTGCTCGCGTCCGACACCAGCTCCTTGGCCTTCGCGTCGGCCTCGACGCTCTGCTCGGTCGCCGCCCGCACCAGCTTGTCCACGCGCTCGCCGGCCGACTTCATCTGCTCGGCCGACTCGCGGCGGGCCCGCTCGTGCAGCTCCTCGACCTCCGCCTCGACGCGGCCGCGCAGCTCCTCCGCCCGTTCCCTTATGGCCGCAGCGTCGCTGCGCGCCCCGACCAGCAGCTCGTCGGCGTCCGTACGGGCCTTCTCCACCAGGGAGTTGCCCTCCACGGTCGCCTCCGAGGAGATCCGCGCGGCTTCCTTGCGCGCCGCGTCGACCATCGCGTCCGCCTGCTCCTCGGCCGCCGTCGTGGCGGCCAGTGCCTGCTTCTGCGCGTCCCCGGTGAGCTTCTCGGCCTCCGAGGAGGCCTCCGTGATGAGCCGGTCGACCTGGGTCGCGGCCTCGCTGCGGCGCTTGTTGGCCTCTTCGCGGGCCTCGTCCAGCACCCGCTCCGATTCGGTGCGCGCCTCGCCCCGGATCCGCTCCGCCTCCGTCGCGGCCTCGGCCTTGACCCGCTCGGCCTCGGACCGGGTACGGGTCGCGTGCTCCTGCGCCGAGGACAGCGCCTCGGAGGCCTCGGCCCGCAGCCGCTCGGCCTCGTTCGCCGCCTCGCCGACCGTGCGCTCGGTGTCCTTGCGGGTCTGCTCGGTGAGCCGGTCCGTCTCCGCGACGGCCTCGCCGACCAGGTGGTCCGCCTGCTCGGCGGCCTCCGTACGGATCCGGCCCGCCTCGGCGCGCGCCTCGTCCAGGGTCCGCTCGGACTCCCGCTCGGCGCTCGCCAGCGTCTCGTTCGCCGCGACGGTGACACGGTCCGCCTCCGCGGTGGCCTCGCCGATGATCCGGCCGCCCTCCGCGCGGGCGTCGTCCAGGGTGCGTGCCGCCTCGGCGCGCAGCCGGTCGGCCTCCGCCGCGGCCTCGCCGACGGTGGCCTCGTTGGCCGTGCGCGTCTCCTCGACGAGCCGGTCGCCCTCGGTGCGTGCGTCGACGAGGATCCCCGTCGCGTCCCGCTCGGCCCCGGCCAGCGTCTGCGCGGCCTGCGCCGTGAGCTGCTCCGCCTTCGCCTTCGCCCCGTCCAGGGCGGCGGCCGCCTCGGCGCGCAGCGCATCGGCCGCGGCCTGGGCCTCGCCGATCGTGGCCTCGTTGGCCGCGCGGGTCTCCTCGGTGTGCCGATCGGCCTCCGTGGTGGCCTCGCCGATCAGGCGGTCCGCCTGCTCCGCCGCCTCCGTGCGCAGCCGGTTCGCCTCGGAACGGGCCTCGTCCAGCGTGCCCGCGGCCTCGGTACGGGTCGCCTCGGCGGTGGCCTCGGCCTCGGCCGTGAGCCGCGCCGCCTCCGCCCGGGCCTCGCCGACCGTGGCCTCGTTGGCCGCGCGGGTCTCCTCGGTGCGGCGCTCGGCCTCGGCCGTGGCCTCCGCGACGATCCGGCCGCCCTCGGCGCGAGCGGCCTCCAGGACCTCCGCGGCCTCGCCGCGGATCCGGTTGGCATCGTCCCGGGCGTCGGCCTTCGTACGGGCCGCGTCGCGCTCGGAGGCGGCCAGCGCGTCGGTGGCCTCCGTACGCACCCGCTGCGCGTACTCCGCGGTGTCCGTGCGCAGCTGCTCGGCCTCGGCGATCGCGTCGCCGACCGTCCGCGCGGCCAGTTCCTTCGCCGCGTCCGTCTCGGTGCGCGCCTCGCTGCGGATCCGGTTGGCGTCCTCGGTGGCCCGCTCCCGCTCCGCGTACGCGTCGGCGCGGACCCGGCCGGACTCCTCCTCGGCCTCCGTCTTCGTACGCTCCGCCGCGTGTTCGGCCGCGCTGCGCAGCCCCGCGACCTCTTCCTCGGCCTGCTCGTGCAGCCCCGCCACGGCGTCGCGCACCTGCTGGGCGGTGGCCTCGGCCGCCGCGACCACCTCGGACGCGCGCCGCTCGGCCTCCTCGGTGAGCCAGACCGCCTCGGCCGTGGCCTCCTCGGAACGCTTGCGGGCCTGGGCGAGGAGCTCCTCGCTCTCCTCCCGGGCCTGCGCCCGCTCGCTCTCCGCGTCCGTACGCGCCGAAGCCAGGGTCTCCTCGGACTCCCGGCGGCGCCGGGCGGCCTCCTCCTGGGCGGCGGCCAGCGCCTCGGCCGCCTCCTGCGCGACCCGCTCGGCGGCGGCCTTGGCCTCCGCGCGCAGCCGGTCCGCGGTCTCCTGCGCCTCGGAGCGCAGCCGCTCCGCCTCCGCCTCGGCCTCGCCGGTCAGCCGTACGGCGGCCTGCTCGGCCTCCGCGCGGACCCGGCCGGCGTCCTCGGCGGCGTCGGTGCGCAGCTGGTCGGCCTCCGCCTCCGACTGCGTCTGCAGCGTGCGGATCCGCTCCGCCGACTCCGCGCGGAGCCGGTCGCTCTCCTCGGTGGTCTCCTTGCGGATGTTCTCGGCGGCCGCCCGGGCGTCGCGCAGCGTCTGCTCGGCGGTCGCCAGGCGTCCCTCGGCGTCGGTGTGCAGCCGGACGAGCTCCTCGTCGGCCTCGGCCCGCTTCGCGGACAGCGCCTGCTCGGTCTCCTCGCGCCGCACGGCCGCGGCTGCGTCCGCCTCGGCCCGTACCGACTCGGCCTGCTCCTCGGCCTCCGCGCGCAGCCGCTCGGCCTCGGCGCGGGTCCGCTCCAGCGTCTCCTCGGCCTGCCTGCGCAGCGTGGTGGCCCGCTCGACGGCTTCGCCGCGGACCCGCTCGCTCTCGGCGGTCGCGCCGGAGCGCACCTCGTCGGCGTCGGCCCGGGACTTGCCCAGCAGCTCCTCGGCGGTGCGGGCCGCCTCCTCGATCTGCTGGACCGCCTCGCGGCGGGCCTCGCCGCGGATCCGCTCGCCCTCGGCGACGGCCTCGGCGCGCAGCTGCTCGGCCTCGCCGCGCAGCCGGCGGGCCTCCTCCTGGAGCTCGACCGTACGGGCCCGGTACTCCTCCGTGTCGTCCTTCGCGGCGCCCTTGAGCTCATCGGCCGTGGCCGCGGCCTGGGCGCGCAGCCGCTCGGCCTCCGCCTCGGCCTCGCCGCGGATCCGCTCGGCCTCCTCGGACGCCGCCCGGGTGGTGGCGCGGGCGTCCTCCGAGGCCTTGTTCAGGACCTCCTCGGCGGTGCGGGCCGCCTTCGCCAGCTGGGCCGCCGTGTCCTCGGCCGCCGCGGTACGGGCCTGCTCGCCGGCCTCGGCGCGCAGCCGCTCGGTCTGTGCGCGGGCATCGGCGAGCGCCTGCTCGGCCTCGGCCTTGAGGGTCTCGGCCTCCTTGTTGGCCTCGCCGACCAGGCGGGCCACCTGCTCCTTGGCCGTACGGGTGCGCTGCTCGTTGACGGATTCCGCCGAGGCGAGCTGCCGTGCGGCGCTCTCCTTGGCCTCCGCCAGCAGCTTCTCCGCGGCCGCGCGCGCCCCGCGCAGGGCCCCTTCGGCCTCCTGGGTGCGCTGCTCGGCGACCCGGCCCAGGTCCATGGTCTGGCGGCGGGTCTGCTCGGCCTCGGCGGAGGTGGTGGAGCGCAGCCGCTCCGCGTGCTCGGTGGCCTCCTGGGCCTGCGCGGAGGCGGCGGTCAGCAGCCGCTCGGCCTCCTTGCGGGCGCGCAGCAGCGTCGACTCGGCCTCGGCGCGGGCGGATTCGTTCTCGGAGGCGAGCCGGCGGGTGGCCTCGGAGGCGACCCGGGCGGCCTCGGCGCGGGCGGTGTTCAGGGTCTGCTCGGCCTCGACGCGGGACTCGTCCATGAGCCGGCGGGCCTGCGCCTCGGTGCGGGCGCGCAACTGCTCGGCCCAGGCCACGTTCTCGTTGACGTGGGCTTCCACCGTCTGGCGGCGCTCGCTCAGCTCCTGGTCCAGGCGCTGGCGGCGGTTGACGGCCTCGGCGTGCAGTTCGGCCTGGAGGCGTGCCTGGTGCTCGGCGTGCTCCTGGAGGATGCGCTGGGTCTGCGCCCGTACGTCGCGCAGTTCGCGCTCGGCGTCGGAACGCATCTGGTCGGCCTGGATCTGGGCATTGCGGAGCAGCTGCTCCGCCTGGTAGCCCATGTCCGCGCCGTCGTAGGCGGGGCGGGACGCCAGATTGCGGCGTACCTCGTGGAGCTTGGCGCGCAGCACCTCGACCTGGTACCCCAGGTCATCGGCGTGCTGGACGGCCTTCCCGCGTTCCTTCTTCAGCCGCTCCATCTCGGCTTCGAAGCGCGAGAGATGGTCGGCCTCGGCCTGATGGCTCTCCTGGCTTTCGTAGCCCCGCACAGCGCGGTCCCATCCGTCCCCTGGTCGCAAGCTCAAACCAAATGAGCGCCGTCCGCCCGCTGAACGACGCCCCCGGGGAATGGTGTCAGATTCCGGGTCGGGCGATACAGGCCCCGACCCCGTCTCCGCACCGAACCCCGGCCGAGCCAAAGCCACTCTACCGGCCGGGGAAACGGGACATCAGTGCTCGGGGTTGCTCGTGACCAGTTCGGTGAGGACGCCGTGGCAGTCCTTGGGGTGCAGGAAGGTGATGGAGGAGCCCATCGAGCCGGTGCGGGGCTGGTCGTAGAGGACGCGGACGCCCTTGCCGCGGATGGCCTCCGAGTCGCCCTGGACGTCCTCGGTGCCGAAGGCGATGTGGTGGACGCCCTCGCCGTTCTTGGCCAGCCACTTGCCGACCGCGGAGTCCTCGCGGGTGGGCTCCAGGAGCTGGATGTAGGAGGCTCCGCCGTCGGAGGTCCCGTTGATCTTCAGCATGGCCTCGCGGACGCCCTGCTCCTCGTTGACCTCGGAGTGGAACACCTCGAAGCCGTACGTGGCACGGTAGAACTCAACCGTCTTGTCCAGGTCGAAGCAGGCGATCCCGATGTGGTCGATTCTTGTCAGCATGGACACAGTGCAGCGCTACCGGAGGCGGTTACGCAACGTGCGCGCGATCACACTGGCGGGCCGGTGACGGCACGGGTACCGCTCAGTACATTCGGGTAAACCCTCGTTCACTCCTCATCTTCAAGGGGCTGTGCTCCATGTCCGGAACGAACAACACCACGTCAGTGATCGTCGCCGGGGCCCGCACGCCCATGGGGCGACTGCTCGGCTCGCTGAAGTCCTTCTCGGGTGCCGACCTCGGCGGCTTCGCCATCAAGTCCGCGCTGGAACGGGCCGGGATCTCCGGCGACCAGGTCCAGTACGTGATCATGGGCCAGGTGCTCCAGGCCGGTGCGGGCCAGATCCCGGCCCGCCAGGCCGCCGTCAAGGGCGGGATCCCCATGAACGTGCCCGCGCTCACCATCAACAAGGTGTGCCTGTCGGGACTGGACGCCATCGCACTGGCCGACCAGCTCATCCGCGCAGGCGAGTTCGACATCGTGGTCGCGGGCGGTCAGGAGTCCATGACCAACGCCCCGCACCTGCTGCCGAAGTCCCGCGAGGGCTTCAAGTACGGCGCCATCGAGATGCTCGACGCGATGGCCTACGACGGTCTCACCGACGCCTTCGAGAACATCCCGATGGGCCTGTCCACCGAGACGCACAACACCCGCCTCGGCATCGAGCGGGCCCCGCAGGACGCCTTCGCGGCCACCTCCCACCAGCGCGCCGCCGCCGCGCAGAAGAACGGCGTCTTCGAGGCCGAGATCACCCCGGTCGAGATCCCGCAGCGCAAGGGCGAGCCGGTGGTGTTCTCGCAGGACGAGGGCATCCGGGCCGAGACGACCGTCGAGTCCCTCGGCAAGCTGCGTCCGGCCTTCGCGAAGGACGGCACCATCACCGCCGGCACCTCCTCGCAGATCAGCGACGGCGCCGCCGCCGTGGTCGTGATGAGCAAGGCCAAGGCCGAGGAGCTGGGCCTGGAGTGGCTCGCCGAGATCGGCGCCCACGGCAATGTGGCGGGCCCGGACAACTCGCTCCAGTCGCAGCCCTCCAACGCGATCCTGCACGCCCTGAAGAAGGAGGGCCTCGGTGTCGAGGACCTCGACCTCATCGAGATCAACGAGGCCTTCGCGGCGGTCGCCGTGCAGTCGATGAAGGACCTCGGAGTGACCCCGGAAAAGGTGAACGTCAACGGCGGCGCCATCGCCCTGGGTCACCCGATCGGCATGTCCGGCGCCCGTGTGGTGCTGCACCTGGCGCTGGAGCTCAAGCGCCGCGGCGGCGGGGTCGGCGCGGCCGCCCTGTGCGGTGGCGGCGGCCAGGGCGACGCCCTGATCGTCCGCGTCCCGTAGGGGAGGGGCGGCCGCCCGGCCGGCCGCCCGCACCCGTAGCCGTACCCGTGCGAGACCCGCGGGACCCGCGAGAACGAAGGAGCGCAACAAGAATGACGGCGGTGGACGTCCCCCAGCTGGTGGCCCAGGCCCGTGAGGGCAGGCCGCGAGCGGTCGCCCGGCTGATCTCGCTGGTCGAGGGGGCGTCCCCGCAGCTGCGCGAGGTGATGGCGGCGCTGGCGCCGCTCACGGGCAACGCGTACGTGGTGGGCCTCACCGGCTCCCCGGGCGTCGGCAAGTCCACGACCACCTCGGCGCTGGTCTCCGCGTACCGGCAGGCCGGCAAGCGGGTCGGCGTCCTGGCCGTCGACCCGTCCTCGCCCTTCAGCGGGGGCGCGCTGCTCGGCGACCGGGTACGGATGTCGGACCACGCCTCCGACCCGGGGGTGTACATCCGCTCCATGGCCACCCGCGGCCACCTGGGCGGACTCGCCTGGTCCGCCCCGCAGGCGATCCGGGTGCTGGACGCGGCCGGCTGCGAGGTGATCCTGGTCGAGACCGTCGGGGTCGGGCAGTCGGAGGTGGAGATCGCGGCGCAGGCCGACACCTCGGTGGTGCTGCTGGCCCCCGGGATGGGCGACGGGATCCAGGCCGCGAAGGCGGGCATCCTGGAGATCGGCGACGTCTACGTGGTGAACAAGGCCGACCGGGACGGCGCGGACGCCACCGCACGGGAGCTGAACCACATGCTGAGCCTGGGGGAGTCCCGGGGCAAGGGCGACTGGCGGCCGCCGATCGTCAAGACGGTCGCGGCGCGCGGTACCGGCATCGACGAGCTGGTCGAGGCGCTGGAGAAGCACCGGGCGTGGATGGACGAGCGCGGGGTGCTGGCGCAGCGGCGTACGGCCCGGGCCGCGCGCGAGGTGGAAACGATCGCGATCACCGCGCTGCGGGCCCGGCTGGCCGACGTGCACGGCGACACCCACCTGGAGGCCCTGGCCGGGCGGGTGGCGGCGGGCGAGCTGGATCCGTACGCGGCCTCGGACGCGCTGCTGGCGACGCTGACGGAACCGACGGACTGACGGAACCGACGGAACCGGATGCGGAGCCCGCGGGCCGGTCATAGACTGGCGAACGCCCGGAATGCCCCAACGCAGGGAGGTTTCATGGCGAAGCGCGGCAACAAGAAGCGAGCCCGCAAGAAGAAGAAGGCCAACCACGGAAAGCGTCCCAACGCCTGACCGTGAGCACTGACTGACCACACACGGAAGCCGCATCCCGTCCACGGGGTGCGGCTTCGGTGCGTGGGGTGCGCAGGGCTCAGTTGTTCCCGTCGTCGTCGTTGTCGTCGGTTTCGGAGTGGACCACCTCGGCCGTGGCGGTGTCGACGTGGAGGTTCTGGGTCTTTCCGTCGGTCGTCTTGACCTCGACGTTCCAGACGGCGGCGCGGCCGTTGTCGCCGTCGTCCCATTCGACCGACCAGACCTTGCCGGGGTGGGCGGCCACGGCCGTCTTCATCGCCTGCTCGGCGGTCACCTTCGCGGCGAGCAGCGCGGCGTACTCGTCCGCCTGCTGATCGTCGTCCTGGTTCTCCTTGGTGACGCTGCCGCTCGCGGCGTCCACCTCGAGCTCCGAGTGGGTGCCGTCCTTGCTGACGACGTCCACGTGCCAGACCGCGCCGTCGCGGTCCAGGGACTCGATGACGCCGGGGTAGGCCTTCAGGGCCGCGGCCGCCGCCGCCTCGGCGGTCACGTCGACGCGTGCGGCGGTGGCCGCGGTCAGGGCCGTCGGGGTGACGGCTGACGCCGTCGCCGCGGCCGCCACCGGGCCTCCCAGTGCCAGAACCACGGCCGCGGCCGCCGAAACGTACGTGTTGCGCTGCATGGCTGGACCTCCTCAGGCCGGCCACGTGCGCCTACGGTCGCTCGGCTGGGCCGGCTGCGAGTGCGTTCTCCCCATTGTCCGGTGATCCGCCGGGACGGGCGCGCCGAGCGGCCTGGCTCAGGCCTTGCCGCGGCCCGCGCGCAGGTGCTCGGCGACCGGTCCCAGGGCGCCGCGCAGCGCGGCGATGGCGTCCGGGGTGAGCAGGTCGATGAAGTGCCGGCGCACGGACGCCACGTGGTGCGGGGCGACCTTGCGCATCGTCTCCATGCCCTCGGGGGTGAGGACGGCGTAGAGCCCGCGGCGGTCGGACTCGCAGTTCACGCGGCGGACGAGGCCCGCCGATTCCATGCGGGTGATCTGGTGCGAGAGCCGGCTCTTCGACTGCAGCGTCGACGTCGCGAGATCGCTCATCCGCATCCGGTGTTCCTCGGATTCGGAGAGGTTCACGAGGATCTCGTAGTCGTTGTTGGTGAGCCCGAACGGCTGGAGGTCCTTTTCCAGCTGGTGCATCAGCAGTCTGCTGACGTCCAGGTGGGTGCGCCAGGCGCACTGCTCGGCGTCGTTCAGCCAGGGGGTGGCCGTCTCGGTCTCGATGGTCTCCATGAAAGAACTCTACCTAAGAAGTTGAATTACGTACAAAATTGCCGCGGGCTTCCTACAGCCCGAAGCGCCTCTGGAGATCGCCCAGCTGCCCCGGCATCCTCGGTACGCCGCTCTGCCCCGGCGAACCCTGTCCGGGCACGCCCTGAGCGTTGCCCGTGGCCGCGCCGGCGCCCACGGTCCCGACCGCCTGCTCCGCCATCAGCATCTCCGAGGACTGGAGCAGCACCGTACCCGCGCCGACGAACTCGAACTGGTGCTCCTCGCCCGAGGAGCCCCCGATGCCCGTCAGCGAGCGCAGGCCCCCGATCACGCCCGACATGTACGTGTGGTCGTAATGGTGACAGGGGGAGGGGCAGTCCGCCCACCCCACCAGCGCCTGCGGGTCCACGCGCAGCGGCGGCTCCATGAACACCACAGGCCCGTTGGAGGCCGCCACGAACTTCCCGGTCCCGATCAGGGTGAGGAAGCCCGGCACGATCGACTGCTTGAGCGCGAGCGTGGGCTGGTACGCGAGCAGGTTGCCCGACCGGATGGTCAGGTTGCCGTTGTCCAGGTCGTACGAGTTCACGTCGAAGGCCCGGTCGGCGAGCAGCATCTTGCCCTGGCCCTCGGCCACCACCCAGTCGCTCGCGTGCAGCGGCGAGTGGAAGCTGGTGCGCAGCAGCCGGTCGAAGCGGCCGTGGCCGATGCCGTTGAACTCGATGCGCCCGTAGTAGGCGATCATCTTGCCCTTCTGCAGGAACCACTGGCTCCCCTTGAGCTCCACGCAGAAGGTGTAGGCGTTGACGTTGTCGTCGGACGGCAGGGTGTACGGGTCGAAGACGGTCGGGCCGCCGGGCCCGCCGGTCACGGGACCAAAGTTCACAGCTTCTCCTCCGAGGCCTGTACGTACACCGCGCCCTGGCCGGACAGCTCCAGCTGGAACCCCTCGCCCGAGCCGCGCCCGACCATGTCCCGCCAGCCCAGCGCCGTGGACAGCTTGTTGCGGACCTCGCCGTGGTGGGCGACGTAGGCCTGCGGGTCCACGTGGACCGGGCGGTTCGGGTGGATCGGCAGCTCGATGACACCGCCGTGGGCCATCACGGCCACCGAGCCGTGGCCCTTGAGGGTGGTCGTGAACAGGCCCTGGCCCGTCACCTGGCCGCGGACCATGCCCATGACCCCGCCCTGCGCGCCCATGAACATCGTGCCCTGCTGCAGGGTGCCGTCGAAGGCGAGCAGCCGGTCGGCCTCCACGTAGAGCGTCTCGCCGGTGAGGCTGATGACCTGGATGTGGTGGCCGCCGTGGCCGAACATCACGGTGCCGCTGCCCTCGACCTCCATCAGCGGGGTCTGCTCGTTCGCCACCCGGCGTCCGATCATGCCCATCACGCCGCCCTGGCCGCCGGTCAGGCTCGGGGTGAAGGAGACCTCGCCGCGGTAGGCGAGCATCGCGCCGCGCTGGCTGTACATCTTCTGCCCCGGTACGACCTGGGCCTCGACCATCTTCGAGTTGATCTCGCGGAACGGCATCAGACGTCGCCCCCGATGGTGTTGCGCTCGCTGGGCTGCACGTACACCAGGCCCTCGCCCTCGAAGCGGATCTGGAAGGACTCGCCCGAACCCTCGCCGATCAGCGTGCGGAAGTTCACACCGGACTGGAAGGACTGCTGGAGGTTGCCGGTGTGGGCGATGTACGCGCCCGGGTCGACGGACAGCGGGTACTGGGCGCTGACGCGCAGCACCACGGCCGGGCCGTCGGACATGATCGCCGCCTGCCCGCTGCCCTCGACGGTGGTGGTGAACAGGCCGTTGCCCGTGCTCGCACCCCGCAGGCCGGTGAAGGTGGTGCCGGTGCGCAGGCCGGCATCGGTGCACAGCAGGTTGCTGGACTCGACGTACAGCTTCTCGCCGCGCAGATTGACCAGATTGATCTCGCTCGCCCGGTCGGCGAAGAAGCAGGTGCCGTGACCCTGTACTTCCATCACGGTCATCTGCTCGCCGGTGAGCCGCCGGGTCACCATTCCGCGGAGGCCTTCGCCGCCGCCGGACATCTTCTTGAAGGCCATCTGGCCGTCGTACGCGACCATGGCGCCGTTTTTCGCTTTCACGGCGTCCCCGGTCAGGTCGACGGCGAGCACCTTGCTGCCTTGGAGTCGGAACTGAGCCACGGGAAGACGGTATCCGCAGCGGGCGGCACCGAACAGAGCCCGTTGGCCGATATCCGTCCCGACCCGGCAGGATATGTCCCATCCGTCCCGAATCCATCCCGGTCCGCCGGGGGCCGGTCCCCGGGCCCCGCCCCAAGATCGCCCGGGGCGGCTGAGACACTGGGACGGACCCCCGGCACCCACCCCGAAGGTTCCACGTGGACATCAAGACTGCTTCCGCCCTGCACCGGCTGCGCCTCATCTCCGTACCGGAGGCGCTCTCGTTCCCGGCGCTGCTGATCTTCGGCTCGGTGCTGAGCCGGATCTCGGACATCGACTACCTGATGATGCCGCTCGGCATCATCCACGGGGTCCTGTTCGTCATCTACGCCGTCTTCCTGCTGGACGTCTGGCTCAAGGCGAAGTGGCCCCTGAAGAAGGTCGTCCTCTTCTTCCTGCTGGCGCTGGTCCCCTTCGGCGGGCTCTACGGCGACCGCCTGCTGGGGCGCGACGAGGCGGCCGGCGTGCTCGCCGCCCGCGCCCGCGAGGCGGCCCGCGCATGATGATCGCGTTCTCGGTGACCCCGCTGGGCGTCGGCGAAGAGGTCGGCGAGTACGTGGCCGACGCCGTCCGCGTCGTGCGCGCATCGGGGCTGCCGAACCACACCGACGCCATGTTCACCACCATCGAGGGCAAAAGCGTATAGCTCTGAGGTCATTGGGGAGCCCCGGCCAGCACAGGGGGCAGTACCGACCGGGGCGGGCCCGACCGCGCCGAACCATATTGCTTGCCGTCGCCCGGCGGGTCGGGTGTCTCTTACTCGCCCACCCGCTCCACGAGGGCAACGTCCTCATAACGGCGCGCGAAGGTGGGGTGACCCGTGCGGCCCGTATGGGACATGCACGCCACGTCCAGGGCCTTCACGTCGGCGGACGGAGGGGCCGACCAGTCTTGCCGACGTCACGGCCGACCACACCCCACGCGGAGGAGAGCGACGCTACGAGCCGCATCCCGTGGCCGCTCTCGCCTTCCCCGGCAGGCCGCGCGAACGGCTGACGCTCCCCACGCGCATCGGACACCGCCACGCGCACGGTGTCGGGCATGCAGATCAGGCGCAACTCGAACTGGCGCCCCGGGACGGACCCGTGCCGGACAGCGTTGGACGCCAGCTCCGCGACGACCAGGGCGACCGAATCGACCTCTTCGGCACGCTCCAGACCTCCCGAGCAGGTCAGCTCGACAACCGCGAAGTGTCTGGCCAGACGAGCACCCTTCGTGGTGGCGGTGAACCTCCGGACAAAGGTGGGCGGCCCGGTCTGGTCCGCCTCCTGCTGCACTGTCGCCGTCATGCCGTACCTTCCGCCGTCATCTGCCCGTGCCGGAGATCGTCCCGCCGGTCGCCGGGACGGAGGAACCTCGTACGTTCGCCACTTTGGGACGTCCCACGGCATGTAGAACGTCTCTATGGGCAACGAGCGGTTAAGGGCCGTGATGGCATCGGGCGGTTGGACGCATGCAGCGTTGGCGACTGCTACGGGAGTGGACCCGAAGAGCGTCGAGCGGTGGGTGAACCTCGGGCGCACCCCCCGGCGGGCAACGGCGCTCAGGGCCGCCGAGACGCTGGGCGAGGACGTTTAAGCTCTCTGGCCGGCTCTCAGGCAGGCGCGCGCGGCGCGGGCCGTCAGCCCGGAACTCGTTGCGCTGTACGACCAGCGTGCGGACCTCCCTGTGTCCGTCTTCGTGGATCTCCTCGCCACGGCGCGCGAGAGCATCGACGTGTTGGTCTATGCGGCCGTCTTCCTCCACGAGGCGTACCCCCGGCTGAACGATCTCCTCCGGGAGCGGGTTGCGGATGGCTGCGTGGTTCGGATCGCAGTCGGCGACGCCGATAGTGAGAACGTGCGGCAGCGCGGACAGGAAGAGAGGTTCGGGCATGGCATCGAATCCCGCTGCCGCCTCGCCCTCATGCACTACCGCCCGTTGCTCGATGTGCCGGGGATCGAACTGCGCACGCACGGGACGACCCTCTACAACAGCCTGTACCGGGCGGATGATCAGGCATTGGTCAACGCCCACGTTTGGGGCGTGAACGCGTACGGTGCGCCCGTGTGGCACCTTCGTCGCAACGGCGACGGGGGCATGTTCGACACCTACGCGGACAGCTTCAACGCTGTGTGGGAGACCGCCCGACCGGTGGAGGGGTGACGCATGGCACGGACCGAGTACTACGACGATCCGCAGGCGCCGAAGCCGAACAGCATGGTCGTTGCCGCCTCAGCGGTGGTTACCGATGACGGGGGCCGCATCCTCCTCCAACGGCGTCGGGACAACGATCTGTGGGCGCTTCCCGGCGGTGGCATGGACATGGGCGACTCGTTGCCCGGTACTGCCGTCCGGGAGGTGAAGGAGGAAACCGGTCTCGACGTCGAGATCACAGGACTCGTCGGCACGTACACCGACCCGCGCCACATCATCGAGTACAGCGACGGAGAGGTGCGGCGACAGTTCAACGTCTGTTTCACGGCGCGCATCGTCGGGGGCACCCTGGCTATCTCGGACGAAAGCACGGAACTGCGGTTCGTTGAGCCGGCTGCCCTCGACTCCCTGGCGATGCACCACACTCAGCGGTTGCGTCTCGGGCACTTCCTTGAGCACCGCCCCACGCCCTACCTGGGGTAGCGCGCTCGGCCTCAGCCGCTCTGAAACCCGTACGGGGCCTGGTGTGTCATCACGGTACGGTCCCTCATCGACTCCCTCACGGGGCGCTCCCCGAGCCTTTCGTTTGAACTTCGGAAGCGCCCCACCCGGCCCCAGACAGCAGAAGGACCGTCCACCACAGCGGGTAGACGGTCTCTCGGGGCGGTGCGGGCTACTTGCCGGCGCCCAGCGCCCGGTACAGCGTCGCGCGGGACACCCCGAGTGCCTTGGCGATGGCCGTGACGCTCTCACCCTTGGCCTTCCTGGCCTTGGCGGCAGCGAGCTTGTCCGCGTCCATCACCACCGGACGACCACCCGTACGACCCTGAGCCCTGGCAGCGTCCAGACCTGCCCGGGTCCGGTCCTTGACGGGTTTTGGAACGTGGATCGGGCGCCTCTGGGGTGCTGACGCAGCCGTCTCGCAAACCATCGTTTCTGCGACGGCTCTCACCCGTCACGCTGCGCCACGACTCCCCGATGTCCGCAACTGGCAGACCCGTACGGACCGAGGAGGGCAGACGCCTGACGGTGGCTCGGGCTGCCCATGGGGGTCATCCCCCCGCCTCCGTCACGCCACTCGCTCGCGTCGGCGCCTGGGCGCACCAGGGGTCGGAAGTGCCGAACTAACTGCCCTTTTCACTTTCTCTCTAACGCGCTTAGTAGAAAATGAAAACAGGGTGAGGTGGCACACTTTGGCGCACTCTGGCGACAGAGGGTAGCGAAGCGAGTGCTTCTGTGACGCTATGCAGTCGACGTCGCAACGCGGTTCCCTTCGGGCTTCCTGCCCAGCCGTCGATGCATTGGGCGACGAGTGGCGGAATGGCGTGACTTCCACGGCGTCAGCAACGCGGAACGGCCCGCTACCAGGTTCCCCGGCGGCGGGCCGTGAGCGGTGGTGCTCAGGCGGGCTTACGCCGCCTCGCTCCGGGCGATGGCGGCAAGCTCGGCATCTGCGGCATCTTCCGGGTTCGGCCCCCACTCGACCGACAGGCGGTCGGCCGCTCCACGCGGGTGCAGGGTCACCCGAAGATTCAGCAGCACAAGCAGGTGCTTACGTCCTGTCTCGTCTTCAGCCGCCCATGCCTGCCTCATCGTGCGTCCGGTCGGAACGGAAACCTCACGGGTCTCCGGTTCGTGATCGGCGAGCAGCCGAGCGTACGCAGCCTCTAGCTCCGCTGCCTTGCGCTCCAGGGTCGGCAGCATCAGCGCACCAGCGGTGGCCATACGCTCCGCCACTCGCTCGGCTTGCTCCTGGATCTCCTCGATCTCCGCCGACAGGTCGTTGCCGCCCTCAAGGCGGACGTGCCACTCGTTGAACCTGCCGAACACAGTCAGGAACTCATGCTCCACGCGCTGATCCAGAGTCTCCGCGTAAATCGTGGTGTGGCCTGCCTTGCAGCGGTAGAGCGGCACGCCCTTGTCGGACGTTCCACCGTTCAGCCTGCAGCCGCGATAGCAGATCGCCATGCCGGAGCACATCGGCGTAGCACGTCGCGGTGCGCGGTCCTTGCCCGTGGCCAGGGCATCCATGCGATCCCGCGCTGCCCTCAACTCCGCAGCAGACAGGATCGGTTCCGCGAACTGGACGGGTGTGACGCCGTCAGCTCCGGTGATCAGCTTTCCTTTGTGGGCGCGCTGGCCGCGCAGCGTCGGGGCTTTCAGCAGCCGTCGCCACTGCGGTTCGCTCACACCCACGATCTTCGCCGTGCCAGCCACCGTTCCGCCGTTGACCAGGGTGTCTACAGCGTCCCGGATCTGTGCCGCTTGCTCGGGGTCTATCTCAAGGTAGGCGGCGTCGTCACGTCGCGCGATGCGGTACCCGCGAGGTGCGCGTCCGGATGCCCAACGTCCTTGCTGGCGGCGCGTGGCGTGGCCTTCCGTGATGCGGTCCTTGATCATCTCCCGTTCCCACTCGGCCAGCGCTGCCAGTACGACAGCGACCATGCGGCCCGTGGGCGTGATCGTGTTGATGGTGCCGTCCGTGGTGGCGATGTTGACGCCGTACCGCTCGCCCCATGACACGAGACGGAGGAACTCCGACACGCTGCGCGCGTACCGGTCCAGCTTCCACGCGATCACGAGATCAGGCCGGGCGGCCATGAGCGCGTTCATCTGCTGTCTTGCCTCAAGCGGCTTGGCTCCCGATACGCCGGCGTCGGAGTACTCCACTGCGTCGGCGGGGTCGTACCCGTTCGCGGTGAGCCACCGCCGGGCCGCCTCTCGCTGGGTCTCCAGCGAAGTGGAGTCGTCAGACTCCCGGGACAGCCGCAGATAGATCGCAATGCGCATGCCTCAATCCCCTCCCACACCCCAGAACAGGGATCACCATGTTGTCAGAGTGTGTTGTCAGATGTGCCCTCTTTTGGGCGAGTGGGACGAGGTGATGGACGTGGTCAAGCGCGCGGTGGCCGCCGTGGAGGCGCGCGCCCCCCGGGTCTCCTTCATCCTCAAGGCCGACATCCGCCCCGGCGTCACGGACGGCATGACGTCCAAGATGGAAACGGTGGAACGCCACCTCGCCGGGGGCTGATGATCCCACTCGCGAGCCCCTCGGAAGCTGCGGCGCCTTCGAGGGGCTTCGCCGTGTTTGGGGCCAATTCAGCGTACCGATCAGTACGGCTTTCGCATGTATGTACGCTCGCCGGGCCCGACACGAATCAGCAGAAGGACACCCCGTGACCTACCCGCCGCCGTACCTCCACGCGCATGCGCCGGTACGGCGTTGGTGGCACCATCCGGCGCTGATCATCGCCCTGCTCGTCGTCTTTCCGCCCGGTGGCATCGCCCTCGCGTGGACCGGTGGCTGGAGCAAGGGCAAGAAGATCACCGCCACGGTCCTCGCCGGCCTCTGGTTCCTCGCCCCGTTCCTGAGCGATCCGCCGGAGAAGACCGGGAGCGACGCGAAGCCGCAGGCCGCGGTCACGCACGAGGCCACCGCGACGCCCGCGCCCTCGGCCACCGCGATACCGGCGCCTTCGGCGACCGCGATACCCGCGCCTTCGGCGACCGCGACCCCGGCGGCCCCGAAAATGCCGAAGGTCATCGGTCTCACCTTCGCCAAGGCGACCGAGACCCTGAAGCCGGTCGGGCTCCAGTCGGTCGTACCGGAGAGCGCGTACACCGACGTCACGCTGCCCGCGACCGTGGACGGCTGGAAGGTCTGCTTCCAGGACCCGGCCGAGGGCACGGAGATCCGGGCCCCGAAGACCACGAGCGCCCACCTCAAGGTCGTGGCACCCGGTACGGCCTGTCCGGCGGCGGCAGGCGCCAAGCTGCATCCGGACCCCGAACCCACACCCGAAGAGCCGGGAGACGGGGACGACTCGGGCAGCTCTTCCTCGGGCAGCTCTTCCTCGGGCGGATCCTCCACCGGCGGTGGGGGCGGCAGCGTCTACTACAAGAACTGCACCGCCGTCCGCGCCGCGGGAGCCGACCCGATCCGTAGCGGCGACCCCGGTTACGGCCGCCATCTGGACAGGGACGGCGACGGCGTGGCCTGCGAGTAGCGGACCCCCGCCGGGGGCCGCCCGGGGTGGGGGACCTCCCGTAGAGCAGACTCCGGAGGCATGAGCGTCTCCACGATCAAGCACGCCGTCCCGTACTACTCCCAGTGGGAGTCCGCCGCGCTGGTGCCCGAGTTCGTCGCGGGGGCCGACGCGGCCCGGGATCCGCTGTGGGCCGGGTCGGGGGCCGACTCCCCCGAGGAGTACGCCTTCTGGGCGCCCCGGATGTGCGGAGTGGCCTGCCTGCGGATGGCGCTGGGGAGCCTGGGGCTCCCGGTGCCGCCCTCGGTCGAGCTGGTGAAGGAGCTCTGCGGGGCCGAGGCGTACGTGCGGGACGGGGACGCGGTGAAGGGGCTGATCTACCAGCCGTTCGCCGAGTACGTGAACGCCCGTTGGGGCCTGGACGCGCGCTCGGCGCCTCTGCTGGCTCACGGGACCGTCCGGGACGCGCTCGCCGGGGGCGGGCTGGCGATGCTGTCGGTCCATTGGTCGATCCGTTCCCCGGCTGCCGCACCGGAGTCCAGGGGTGGTCACCTGGTGCTCGCCGTCGGGGCCACCGAGGACGCCGTCCTGGTGCACAATCCCTCCGGTTTCCCGGACGGCTCCCAGCGGTACGCGCCCGTCCCCTGGGCCGACCTGGACCGCTTCTACGCCGGACGCGGCGTCCTGCTCGGCGGCCGCGCCGGCTGAGGGGCCCGCCCGGGGCCCCGCGCCGCCGTCTTCCGGTGCGGTGACCCGTTCGGCCCTGGCCGGGAGCGTGCGGAACGGAACCGCTCGGGTCGGTGCGTCCCGTTCGACAGGTCGAGGTACGTATCTCCCCTTTCGTTGGGATGCGTACCTCGGTTTCGAGCGCTGGAGGAACCGTGCGGCAGGAAGCCTTCGACTACGAGACCCACAGCCGGCTGGCCGGCCCCTGTGAGGAGCCGGATCCCGCCGCCGCCTACAGGGTGAGGTACCGCTCGCTGCTCGCGCGCGAGGACCTCCGTACCCGAATGCGGGCCGTCGCGCTCATGACGCTCGCCCCCGTCGCCGCCACCGGGCTGCTGCTCTACCTCGTCCGGCCCACGCACCGGACCGTCCGGGAGGCGGGTGGCGACCTTCGGCTCAGACCCGCTCTTCGCGGACAAGGACAACACCAGGCTGGGCCGGTTCGAACACCGGCTCGAGCGGATCCAGCGGGCCCGGCTGATGCGGCCGAGCGCGGTCACGCACACCACCGACGTGGAGCAGCGCTCGATCGAGTTCGGGCTGGCGAAGACGGACGGCACGGTGACGGTCACCGTGCCCGCGGACCCGACACTGGTGCCGCCCGGCTGGTGCGTGCTGTTCGTGACGGACGCGGACGGCCCCCCGTCGGTGGCGAAGTGGGTCCGGGCGCGGCCGGCTCCGGAGCCGGCGCCGACACGACCCCCGCCCCCGTCGGAGGCATCGCGGGACGGCCGGCTGAGTTAGGGGGCGCGGCCGGCCGACCTAGTCCGTGGAGCGGCGGGCCAGGCCCAGGGCGTAGTCCGGCCACCACTTCCCGGCCGGGGGGCCGCCGCGGCAGGTGCCGTCCGATTCGCCGGGGCGCTTGACCCAGAGGTACGCGTCCACGAGCGGGGCGTCCGTGGTGTCGGTCGGCGGCGTGCCGAGAGCACGGCCCGGCGGGTTGCACCAGGCCTGGCCGCCGTCGCCCTGGAGCGGGCCGTCGCCGTTGCGGCTGGTGTCGATGACGAAGTGCTTGCCCTTGGTGGCCTTGGAGAGGGTCGCGCCGTACTCCCGGCCGGCCGCGCTGGGCTGGAAGTTGGAGACGTTGAGGGCGAAGCCGTCGGCGCGCTCGAGTCCCGCCTTGTAGAGGGGATCGACCAGCTTCTTCGGATCCGGGATCCAGTCCGGATGGCCGGCGTCCAGGTAGACCTTGGTGTTCTTGTTGCGCTTGAGCCGGTCGACGGCCTCGGAGAGCAGCCGCAGCCGCTCGTCGCGGTGGCCTGCCTGGGTGCAGCCGTCCACGAGGTGCGGGACCGCGTCCGGCTCCAGGACGACCAGGGCCTTGGCGTCGGCGATGTTGTCGGCGAAGGCGCCGATCCAGCTCCGGTAGGCGGCGGCGTCCTTGGCGCCGCCCGCCGAGTGCTGCCCGCAGTCCCGGTACGGGATGTTGTACGCGACGAGGACCATGGTGCGGCCGGCCGCGCGGGCGCTCGCCCTGGCCCGGCGGATCTCGGGGCCGGGGTCGCCGGCCGGGCCCCACAGGGCCATCGGCCGGTCGGCGATGCGGCGCAGCACCTGGGCGTCGCTGTTGCGGCCCTGCGCCTCCCAGGCGGCGACCTGGCGGGCGGCGTCGCTCTGCGGGTCCACCCAGAACGGGGACTCGTCGACCAGGCCGGCTCCCGCGGGGCGGTGGGGCGGTGCGGATTCCGGCTGCGCGGTGGGGGTGGGGGTGCATGCCGCTGTCGCGGCGAGGGCCAGGGTCAGGGTCAGGGCTGTTGTGAGGAGGGTGGCGGGGCGTCTGCTGGGGGCTGGCATCCGGCTTCCTCGGGGCGAAGGGGCGGGCGGCGGCGTGGCCGTGGCCGCGGGCCGGGTCATCGTGACATGGGGGTAGGTGGGGCGGGGGGCGACAGCGCCGCGTGCGTACGGGTGCTGCTGTGGGGGCTGGTCCCCTACCCGCCCTTCGCCCGTTCCCCGGGCTGCGCCCGGACCCTTCGGGGGCTCTGCCCCCGGACCCCCGCGCCTCAAACGCCGGCGGGGCTGGATTTGGCTCCGGCCGGGCTGGATTCGCCCCCGCCGGGCTGGATTTGCCCCCGTGGGGCTGGGTTGGTGAGGGCTGGGCTGGATTGGGCCCGGTGGGGGTGGATTGGTGAGGGCCGGGCTGGGCTGGGCTGGATTGGCCCCGGCCGGGCTGGATTGGCCCCGGTGGGGGTGGAGTGGTCAGGGCTGGGCTGGGTTGGTCAGGGCGATGGCCAGGGGGGGGTGCGTTCGTAGAGGATCTGGTGGCCGTGGCGGGAGGGGATGAGGAGGCCGGCTTCCTGGAGGGTTTTGAGGTGGGCGGAGACGGTGGAGGGGGCCAGGGACAGGCGGTGGGCCAGGGTGGTGGTCGAGGCCGGCTCGGTCAGGGCGCAGAGGATGTCGGCGCGGGAGCGGCCCAGCAGTTGGGCCAGGGCCCGGGGGGCCGGGCCCGCGGGGGCGGTCCAGAGGGCGCCGATGCCCCGGGCCGGGTACACCAGGGTCGGCTGCCACGGCGGGTCGTAGCCGCCCACCACCTCCGGCCAGACGAAGGCGCTCGGCATGAGGAGGAGTCCCTGGCCGTCGAGGGAGCGGTCGTGGTGGCCCCGGCGGGCGATGGTGAGGGTGTTCCCCGACCAGCCCAGATCCGGGTGGAGGCCGTCGAAGAGGGCCTCCAGGCCGCCCGCGGCCAGCCGGCGGGAGTGGAAGAGGACGTCCGCCTCCAGCAGCGCGCGCAGCCGGGGCCAGTGCGGGGCGACCAGCGCCCGCCATGCCTGCTCGTAGAGGTCGGCCAGCTCTTGGACCGCCCGCTCGGGATCCTCCAGCATCCGCTGCCCGGCCGCGCTCTCCAGGGCGCCCGGGGTGCAGACCAGGGAGCGCCGCAGGTCCTCCCGCGCCGCCTGCGGATCGGCGGCCCGGACCCGCGCGAGCTCCTCCTCGAAGGTGACCGACGGGCCCGTCGGGGGCGGGCTGAGGAAGTCCGGATTGTGTCCCCTGCGCGGCATCAGCAGCCACAGCGGCCGCAGGTCCAGCCCGGCGGCCGCCGTGCGGATCCCGCGGAGCCAGGGCAGGTGGTAGGCGTGGCGCCGCCGGTCCAGGAGGACACGTACCGCCTCCTGGGTCTCCCAGCGGGGCGAGATCGAGAACCGGCAGCGGAGGAGATCGGCGGGGCCGAAGCGGAAGTGGAAGGGCACGGGGCGGGTCCCTCCGGGGGTGGGACGGGATGGGCGGGGCGGCGGGATGCCAGGCCGGCGCGGGCGGGGTGGCTGGGTGGTGGGGATGGCGGGTCGGGGAGCGGGGGATTCGGGTGGGGGCGAATCTCTGGTTCCCCAGCCTAGGCGGCGGCAGGGTGCAGCGTATGACCACCGCAGATCCGTCCGCCGCGTCCCCGGCGACCGCCACTCCCGGCCAGGACCCCGTGCCGGAGCCCGCCGGATACCGGGGCGTTTTCCGGGTCGGGGAGTTCCGGCCGGTCTTCGCCGCGCACCTGCTGTCCGTGCTCGGCGTCGTCATCGCCGAGATCTCCCTCACCGTCCTCGTCTACCGCGCCACCGGCTCCCCCCTGATGAGCGCGCTCACCTTCGCCCTCGGCTTCCTCCCCTACGCGCTGGGCGGCACCCTCCTCGCGCCGCTCGCCGACCGGCTCCCCGCCCGCCGCGTGCTCGTCGGCTGCGACCTCGTCTGCGCGGCCTGTGCGGCGGCCATGGCCCTGCCCGGCACCCCGGTCGCGCTGCTCCTCGTCCTGCGCTGCGCGATGGCCTTCGTCGCGCCGCTGTTCCAGGGCACCCGCAGCGCCTCCCTCGCCGACGTCCTCGGCGCCGGGGAGGCGTACGTCCTGGGCCGCTCGCTGCTGCGCATGGTGGCGCAGAGCGCCCAGCTCATCGGCTTCGGGCTCGGCGGGCTGCTGCTCACCGTGCTGGCGCCGCGCGGGGCCATCCTCCTCACGGCCGCCGGTTTCCTCGGCTCCGCGGTCTTGCTGCGCCTGGGCACGCGGGCCCGGCCCGCCCGGTCCGCGGGCGCCGGTGCGCGGGTCTCCCCGCTCGCCGGGCTGCGCGCCGTGCTGGGCCACCGCCGGCTGCGGGCCCTGACCCTGCTGTCCTGGCTGCCGCCGCTCTTCGTGGTCGTGCCCGAGGCGCTGCTGACGCCGTACGCCACCGGCCTCGGCATCTCCACCGCCGGGCTCGGGCTGCTGATGTGCGCGATGCCGGCCGGCGCCATCGCCGGGGAGGTGTGGGCGGGCTCCGCGCTCACCGCCCGAACGCGTTCGCGGATCACGGCCCCGCTTGCGGCGCTCTCGCTGCTGCCGCTGCTCGCGTACGCCGTCCGGCCCGGTCTGCCGCTCCTGCTGACCGCGCTCGTCCTGGCCGGGCTGGCCCACGCGTACACCCTCGGGCTCGACCAGTGGTACGTCGAGGCCGTGCCCGAGGAGCTTCGCGGCCGGGCGATGACCCTGCTCAGCACGGGTCTGATGACCCTTCAGGGCGTGGGTATGGCGCTCGCCGGTCTCGCGGCGGAGTTCCTGTCCGTCCACGTGGTGGTCGCGTCGGCCGCGGTGCTCGGTACGGGGGTGGTCCTGCTGCTGCTCACCGAGGTGCGCCGGACGGACGGGCCGAGGCGTGAGACGGATCCCGCCGCCAAATGACCGCCCGGTAGGGTCTGATGCGTGCCCAAGCCGCTCAGCCTTCCCTTCGATCCCATCGCCCGCGCCGACGAACTCTGGCAGCAACGCTGGGGCCCGGTCCCCTCGATGGCCGCGATCACCTCGATCATGAGGGCGCACCAGATCCTGCTCGGCGAGGTCGACGCGGTCGTCAAGCCGTACGGTCTGACCTTCGCGCGCTACGAGGCGCTGGTGCTGCTGACCTTCTCCAAGGCCGGGGAGCTGCCGATGTCGAAGATCGGCGAGCGGCTGATGGTGCACCCGACGTCGGTGACGAACACGGTGGACCGGCTGGTGAAGTCCGGCCTCGTCGCCCGGCGCCCGAACCCGAACGACGGGCGCGGCACCCTCGCGTCGATCACGGACAAGGGCCGCGAGGTGGTCGAGGCGGCCACGAAGGCGCTGATGGAGATCGACTTCGGGCTGAGCGCCTACGACGCCGAGGAGTGCGGGGAGATCTTCGCGCTCCTGCGCCCGCTCCGGGTGGCCGCGTCCGACTTCGAGGAGAAGTAGACCGACCCCCGTTCCCCCGTTCCCCCGTTCCCCCCGTTTCCCCGTTCCCCGTCGCCCGACGCGGGCGGCGCCCTCCCCGACGGCGGCGTACGCTCGGCAGGGGTGCGCCCCCGGACCGGACCGAGGGAGGGCCGATGACCGCGCTCGGTGACCTGATCGAGATCGACGACCGGACCGTACTGGTCCTCGGGCAGGGCCTGGACCTCACCCACGGGCAGCCGGACGTCGCCAATGCCCTGGTGCACCGGGCCGGCGACACCCTGGTGCTCGTCGACACCGGTGTCACGGAGGCTTTCCGCGCGGCGCTGCTGGAAGCGGCCGCCCGGGTCGGGCCCTGGTCGCGGGCGCTGGTGCTGACCACGCACGGACACCTCGACCACGTCGGCAACAACGACCTGGCCGACGGGCTGGGCGTACCGGCCGAGCACTATGTGCCCGCCCCCGACGTGGCCCAGATGCGTGATCCCCTGGACTACTGGGTGCGGTCCTTCGGGCGCGTCGCCGGGCCCGCGGAGCTGCCCGAGCCCGCGCACACCGCGGCCCGGGTGGTCGCGCTCTTCCAGCCGATGCGGCCCTTCGGCGAGACGACCCGGACCTACGAGGAACGGCCGCCGGAGCAGATCCGGATCGGCCCGCTCCGGTTCACCGGCTGGACCTTCGCCGACGGCGCGGTCCGCGTGCTGCGCAGTCAGGGCCACTGCGCCGGGCACGTGATCGTGCACCTGCGCGATGCGGGCGTCCTGCACCTGTCCGACGAGGGCAACGGGCCCTGCGGCGCGATGGCCGACGCCGACCAGCTCAAGATCCAGACCGTACTGGGCTCCGCCGCCCTCCTCTTCGAGGCGGGGGAGGTGGCGCTCCTCACCGACGGGCACACCTTCGCCGTGCGCCGGGGCGCCGAAGCGGTGTCCCACCTGGACGGGCTGCTGGAGCAGGCCGCCGCGCTGGGACGGGCGTCGCTCGGGCTGGCCGGGGAGGGGGAGCGGGTCGTCCCGAGCGCGTTCGCCGCCCGCTATGCGCGGGCCATGGCCGGCCTGGGCGTCGGCGGAGCCAACCCGAACACGCTGTTCACCGCCATGTCGGCCGTCAACCAGCTCCGCGAGCTGGGTCTGCGCCCGGAGTCCGGCGCCGCCGGCGCGCCCTGGTCCCGGCCCGCCCTCCGCGGCCCGGCGCCGGCGACCCCGCGACCCGGCACCGGAACTGGCACTGGCACCGGCACCGGCAGGGGCACCGGCACCGGCACGGGTACCGGCACGGGTACCAACACCGGCTGAGCGATCCGGGTGACTGCTCCGCAACCCCGCCCCCGTCAAGATCGTGCAAACCGGACGGCTAGGCTCGACGGCATGAAACGAAGCGTGCTGACCCGCTACCGCGTCATGGCCTACGTGACCGCGGTCATGCTCCTGATCCTCTGTGCCTGCATGGTGGCGAAGTACGGCTTCGACACCGGCGCCGACCTGACCTTCGCGGTCTCGCAGGCGCACGGTGTGCTGTTCATGGTCTACCTGGTGTTCGCCTTCGACCTGGGCTCCAAGGCCAAGTGGCCGTTCGGCAAGCTCCTGTGGGTCCTGGTCTCCGGCACCATCCCGCTCGCCGCGTTCTTCGTCGAGCGGGGGATCCGCGCCGAGGTCGAGCCCCTCATCGTGGGCGGTCCGGCCGCCGCCCGCGCCTGACCTCAGCTGATCCACCCACCCCCGGGGCGACTCCCCGGGGGTTGGCCATCGACATTTACTAGGACGTCCTAGTAAATTCAGAGCATGGACGCTGACGCCATTGAGGAAGGCCGCCGTCGCTGGCAGGCCCGGTACGACAAGGCCCGCACGCGCGAGGCCGATTTCACCACGCTCTCCGGCGACCCCGTCGACCCCGTCTACGGCCCCAGGCCCGGCGACTCGTACGAGGGCTTCGAGCGCATCGGCTGGCCGGGGGAGTACCCGTACACCCGGGGCCTGCACGCCACCGGCTACCGGGGGCGGACCTGGACCATCCGGCAGTTCGCCGGGTTCGGGAACGCCGAGCAGACCAACGAGCGCTACAAGATGATCCTGGCCGCCGGCGGCGGCGGGCTCTCCGTCGCCTTCGACATGCCCACCCTGATGGGGCGCGACTCCGACGACCCCCGCGCGCTCGGCGAGGTCGGCCACTGCGGGGTCGCCATCGACTCCGCCGCCGACATGGAGATCCTCTTCAAGGACATCCCGCTCGGCGACGTGACCACCTCCATGACGATCAGCGGCCCCGCCGTCCCCGCCTTCTGCATGTACCTGGTGGCCGCCGAACGCCAGGGCGTCGACCCGGCCGTCCTGAACGGGACGCTCCAGACCGACATCTTCAAGGAGTACATCGCCCAGAAGGAGTGGCTCTTCGAGCCCGAGCCGCACCTGCGCCTCATCGGCGATCTCATGGAGTACTGCGCGAACGGCATCCCCGCCTACAAGCCGCTCTCCGTCTCCGGCTACCACATCCGCGAGGCCGGAGCCACGGCCGCGCAGGAGCTCGCGTACACCCTCGCCGACGGTTTCGGGTACGTGGAGCTGGGCCTCTCGCGCGGGCTGGACGTGGACCACTTCGCGTCCGGGCTCTCCTTCTTCTTCGACGCGCACCTCGACTTCTTCGAGGAGATCGCCAAGTTCCGCGCCGCCCGCCGGATCTGGGCCCGCTGGATGAAGGAGGTGTACGGGGCGAAGTCCGAGAAGACGATGTGGCTGCGCTTCCACACCCAGACGGCCGGTGTCTCCCTCACCGCCCAGCAGCCCTACAACAACGTCGTGCGCACCGCCGTGGAAGCCCTCGCGGCCGTTCTCGGCGGCACCAACTCCCTCCACACCAACGCCCTCGACGAGACCCTCGCGCTGCCGAGCGAGCAGGCCGCCGAGATCGCCCTGCGCACGCAGCAGGTGCTGATGGAGGAGACGGGCGTGGCCAACGTGGCCGACCCGCTGGGCGGCTCCTGGTTCGTCGAGCAGCTCACCGACCGCATCGAGGCCGACGCCGAGAAGATCTTCGAGCAGATCAAGGAGCGCGGGCTGCGCGCCCACCCGAACGGGCAGCACCCGATCGGCCCGATCACCTCGGGCATCCTGCGGGGCATCGAGGACGGCTGGTTCACCGGGGAGATCGCCGAGTCGGCCTTCCAGTACCAGCGCTCGGTGGAGAAGGGCGACAAGCGGGTCGTCGGGGTCAACGTGCACCACGGCTCGGTCACCGGGGACCTGGAGATCCTGCGGGTCAGCCACGAGGTGGAGCGCGTACAGGTCCGCGAGCTCGCGGAGCGCAAGGCCCGCCGGGACGACGCCAAGGTCACTGAGGCCCTGGACGCCATGCTGGCCGCCGCCCGCGACGGGTCGAACATGATCCCGGCGATGCTGGACGCGGTGCGCGCCGAAGCCACGATGGGCGAGATCTGCAACCTGCTGCGGGACGAGTGGGGCACGTACACGGAGCCGCCGGGCTTCTGACGGCTCGTCGCCTGACACGCCCTAAGGTGGCGGCCATGACAGGCCGCCGCCTTCCCGTCCCCGTGTACGGCGTGAGTGCCCGTGTGCTCATGCAGACCAACTGCGGGCCGTACGCGTACATCGCCGCCGACTTCGAGCCGCCCGGCCGGGACGGGCTGACGGAGGTCCTGAACGCCGTGCCGGCCGAGCGCCGGCTGCCCGAGGTGTACGCCGCCTGCGTGCGGGCGGGCATCGTGCGCGGCCTCGACGGGGTGGCGGCCTCGGTGCTGCTCACCGACGCCCGGGTCCACGAGGTGGACTCCTCGGAGTACGGCTACCGGCTCGCCGGGCTCGAAGCGGGCCGGGCGGCCCTGGTGGCCTCCGGGCTGCTGCCGCCGGAAGAGGCCGACAGCCTGCGCTGGGCCGACTGGCCGGGGCGCCCGAGGCCCTGGCCGGGCCACAACCCGCGCTCGGAGGCGCTGATCGCCTCGGCGCCGGCCTGGTGCGAGGACTTCCTGCCCCTGTCGGACGGCGGCCGGCCCGCGGTGGTCACACCGCCGGAGCGGCGCCGGAAGGGCCGGCGGCGGAGCCCCGGAGGCCGTACATGAGCAGCGCCGTGAAGGTGGCCACCCACAGCTCGTCCACCGGCTCGGAGCTGACCAGCGCGCGGTGGACCACCGTGCCCGCGATGACGTCGAAGATCAGGTCCGTGGTGTGGGCGGCGAGGGACTCGTCCTCCTCGTAGGGGAGTTCGCCCCGGGCCTGTGCCCGCTGGCGCCCCAGTACGACGAGACGTTTCTGCCGGTCCACGATCGCCGACCGGATCCGGTCCCGCAGGGCCTCGTCCCGGGTGGACTCGGAGACGACCGCCATCAGGGCGGTACGGGCCTCCGGGCGCCGCAGCAGCGCCGCGAACTGCAGCACCACGTACTCGATGTCGGCTTCGAGCGACCCCCGGTCGGGGAGTTCGAGGGAGTCGAAGAGCTCCGCGACGGCGTCCACGACCAGTTCGCTCTTGCCCGACCAGCGCCGGTACAGGGTGGTCTTCGCGACCCCGGCCCGCGCCGAGACGTCCCCCATCGTCAGCTTCGACCAGCCCAGCTCCACCAGCGCGTCCCGGGTCGCGGCGAGGATCGCGGCGTCCGCCGCGGCGCTGCGCGGGCGTCCGGTGCGGCCGGGCGGGCAGGAGGTGTCCGAGCTGGGGTTGCGCATGGCCGAGACCATACCCGCCGGTAGCAGAGGCGACCGGCCCCCCGGCCGTGTGGTTCAGATCACGGGGCGCGGGCGGGCGCGGGGAGTTACGCTACGACTCGTAGCGTAAGAGCGACAACCACGCGAAGAGCTACCGGCGCCAGGTGGGGACCCGGCGCCACAGCACGGCAGAACGGCAGTACAGCAGCACGGCAGAACGGCAGCACAGCGGTAGACGGCACGGCGGTGTACCGCACGGCAAGTACCGCGATCGGTTCGTTTCGGCCGATCTTTTTCGTCGGCGCGCGCACTCGGGGGAGGATGTACGCATGCAGCCCAGAAACATGTCCATGAGCGGCGTCGTCGACCTCGCCGCGGTGAAGGCGGCCGGCGAGGCCAAGGCCAAGGCCGAGCAGGCCCGCGCCGACGCGGCCCGGAACGCCGCTCAGGGCGGTGCGCCCGCGCCCGCCGGGGCCGTTCCGCCGTCCGCGCTCGTCTTCGACACCGACGAGACCCGCTTCGAGAGCCACGTCGTCCCGCTCTCGGGCGAGGTTCCGGTCATCCTCGACTTCCGCGCCGAAGGCTTCGAGCAGGGGCAGGAGCTGAGCCTGCTGCTGGAGCGGCTCACCATCGAGGCGAACGGCCGGCTCGCGCTGGCAGCGCTCGATGTCGCGGCCAACCAGAACCTGATCCGCGAGTTCCGCATCCAGGCCGTCCCGGCCGTCTTCGCCGTCGTCGCCGGTCAGGCGATGCCGCTGTTCCAGGACTTCGCGTCCGAGGGTGAGGTCCGCGGGGTCCTGGCCCAGCTGGTCCAGATCGCCGAGGAGCGCTTCGGGGTCATCGGCGTCGAGGTGGATCCCGGCGCCGAGGGCGCCGCCGCCCCGGGGTCCGGTGCCGCGGAGGAAGAGGAGCCGGCCGGTCCGTACGACGCCCTGCTCGACGAGGCGATCGAGGCGCTGGACGCCGACGACCTGGACGGGGCGGTGCGCGCCTACAAGAACGTACTGGCGGCCGATCCGTCCAACACCGACGCCAAGCTGGGCCTCGCCCAGGCCGAGCTGTTCGCCCGGGTCAAGGACATGAACCCGCAGGCGGTGCGCGCCGCGGCGGCCGAGAACCCGAAGGACCCGGCGGCGCAGATCGCCGCGGCCGACCTGGATCTGGCCGGCGGTCACGTGGCGGACGCCTTCGGGCGGCTGGTGGACACCGTGAAGGTGACGTTCGGTGACGACCGGGACGCGGTACGCGTGCGGCTGCTGGAGATGTTCGAAGTGGTCGGTGCGGACGACCCGCTCGTCACCTCGGCCCGTACCGCGCTCGCCAGGGTGCTGTTCTAGACCGGCACAGGACCGACACAGCACCGGCACACGCCGGTGATTTGTTGACACAGAGATAAACAGCGGCCGCGCTTTGCCAAAACTTGGCAATCGCGGCCGCTGTTACTCGCAGTAAATCGAACCCCGTGAACTGTCCGGTGTGTTCACTCTTCCCCCGGTCTGTCGTGGCCCTTGGTGACACCCTGTGTGGCCGCCCGACAGGTGTGGGACTCGCTCAGGTTATCTGGCCGTTACCCGCCAGTAACGAACCCCCTTGTGCCCCGGCCGTGAATGGACCACGATCGGCGACGCTCGGTCCTTCCCGCAGAGCCGCTCATCCGGAGCCGCGGTGGAGGGTCCCCACCGGGCCGGCCGGTGGCAGTGGCACCGGCCGTGGGACAGGGGGGTCTCCGTCACACGGCGGGGCCTGTCCTCCAGGTTGCGCGAACGCGTGGCCAAGTGGTTGTCGCTCGGGGGTGAACGCCGGTGTACGGACGCGGCATTGCCGCGGCTCGGCCGCTCGCGCTCCTTCCCGAGGACGTAGCACTTCTCCCATCCCAGGACGGGCACCGCCCGGACCGGAGATGTACGTCCGAGAAGGAGGAACGAACATGATTTCCCAGATTCGTGGCGGGACCAGATGGAAGCGCTTCGCGCTCGTCATGGTGCCGAGCATCGCTGCCACGGCGGCGGTCGGAGTGGGTCTGGCGCAGGGTGCCCTCGCGGCGTCCTTCAGCGTCTCGGGCCAGGACTTCAAGGTTTCTGCCGACAAGCTCGACGGCAAGAACCTGATCCAGTACGGCGGCGTCGCCGAGGGCCACAACCTCGACGGCTCCAAGGCGCACCACCCGGTCACCATCTCCGGGTTCAGCCACGCCGAGATCACCAACATGTGCCAGTCGCTGGTGACCCCGACGCCGCTCGGCAACATCACGCTGAGGCTGACGACGGGCACCAAGGCGGGCAAGCCCGCCGTGGCCGAGAACATCTACCTCGATGTCGCGGAGCTCGACACCGACGCCGAGTTCACCAACCTGGACATCGGTGTCGCGGTCGGCGACGCGTCCCACAAGACCAAGCCGCAGGCCGGCACGGTCGCCAACAAGTACGCGTTCTCGCAGCGTGCGGACCGCGCGGTGCTGTCGAACGTGCGCCAGAAGGCGTGGGCGACGACGGCGGGCACCTTCAAGCTGCCCGACCTCAAGCTGCGCCTCCTCGGTGGCGACCAGCCCTGCTACTAGGACGAGAAGTAGTCGTTCCCGGTGCATAACCGGACGGGTGGGCGGTGACGGCAGCAGTCGCCGTCGCCCGCCCGTCCGGGCTCCACATAGTTCTCAGTACCACCCGTTTCCAGGGAGCTGTTGTCCATGAACCCCCAGGCCCCGGTTTACGTGCGCGCCGAAGACGACGCTTGGCTCACCGTGGTGTACTACCGCTTCCACGCGTGGAGCGGTCACCGCCCCTTCTGGGCAGGTCTGTTCACGCTCCTCAGCGGTGCTCCGATCCTCTATTTCCCGTACGGGGACGTCCGGCTCGGCAACGTCACCCTCGCGATGGCGACGACGACCGGTGCCGGTTCGCTGATCATCGGTGTCCTCCTTGTCACGCTGGGGCTGACGCTCTGGTTCCAGCAGGGCGTACGGATCTTCGCGGGCGTCGCCTCGATCCTGCTGGGCCTGGTGTCCATTCCGGTTTCGAACCTCGGTGGCTTCGGCCTGGGCATCATCCTCGCCCTGACCGGCGGCGGCCTCGCGCTGTCGTGGGTGCCGGGCAAGCCGGCGGACGAGACCGGCCCGAGGGACACCACAGACCCGGCGCAGGCCGTGAACCTGGGCAAGGCCGAGGCGATGGCGGGCCCCTACGGGGTCCCGGGGCAGCGCGAAACGGAAACGCAGGCATACGCGAGCGAGACGACTGCCCACGCCGATGGCGGGAGGAACAGTGCGGGGTGACGAAACGCAACGGGGCGAGGCTCCGGGTGCGGAGTCCCGTGAGAGGAAGGGCCCGCGCCACGCGGCGCCCAGGAAGTCCCTGCTGACGAAGATCCAGATACCCGTCGGCAAGACGATGGCGCTGGCCGCCATGCCGACCGCGGTCTTCGTCGGCATGAGCATGGCGCCGAAGCTGGCCGTGGCCGACGACAAGGACATCCCCTTCGCGCCCGGACCGTGCGTGACGCGGTCCGACGAGCCCGCGGAATCGGCCTCCCCGTCGGCGTCGAAGAAGCCTTCCAAGACCCCGTCCAAGACTCCGGGGGCGAAGCCCGCACCGGGCAAGTCGCCCACGGCGGTGCCGTCGCCGAGCACGAGCCCGTCGGCGTCGACGGCCGTCGAGAAGCCCGGCCTCATGCCGGCGGCGGTCGCCCCGGCGAAGGCGGCGAACCCGCTGGACCCGCTCGGCGTCGGCGACGCGGTCGAGGGCCTGGTCGACGCGCTCGGCAAGCCCCTCGCGGGCGCCGCGGCAGCGCCGGCCCCGTCCGCCACGGCGACCAGGGCGGCGACGCCGGTGTCCGCTCCGGACCCGGCCGAGTCCGCGATCCGCGACGCCGCGAAGACGGCCGGCGTCACGGTCTCGGAGCTCTCCGAGGAGGTCAAGGGCACCACGACCACCCCGAAGGACGAGACGGGCAGGACGGCCACCAAGCCGAAGCCGAAGCCGACGCCGGAAACGGCGACGGAGGGCGGCAAGGGCGGCAAGGGCAAGGGCAAGGACGGGAAGGAACCCTTCCCCTGCCCGACCTACGACGCCAAGGCCCTGGCCAACGCCGAACTGGAGCAGGGCATCCCGCTGCTCCCGGACGAGCCCTGGTACCTGGACAGCTCGCTGCTGACCCTCTACGGCCTCGACTACGAGGGCATCGTCAAGGTGAAGACGGCGGGCGGCAAGACCAAGACCGTCCTGAAGTTCACCGCGGACTCGCTGGACATCAAGGACCTCTACCAGACGGTCGGCAAGGGCAAGCTGGTCGCCCACCTGAAGTCCCGTCCGGGGTCCACCTCGAAGATCCGCGGGGCCAAGGTGACGATGTACACCGAGAGCCTCAAGGGCAACCTCTTCGGGATCATCCCGATCGAGTTCAGCCCGAAGAGCCCGCCGCCCCTGAACGTCCCGTTCGCGTTCTTCACGAACGCCAAGGTCGTCCAGGCCGGCCAGTTCGGCGGAACCCTGACCGTTCCGGGCCTGAAGAACTACATCGGCCCGCCGGAGTAGACGCGTACGGCCCCGCGCGGCCGCACGCACCGAGGGCGGCACCCCGGATCCTCATCGGATCGGGGTGCCGCCCTCGGTCTCTGTGCGGCAGAGGCTGTACGGGTGGAGCGAGTGGCGCGGTACGGCGGGTGCGACGTCAGTCGCGGGCGCCGCTGCCCAGGTGGTGGACCCGGACCATGTTGGTCGTGCCGGGGACGCCGGGGGGCGAGCCGGCGGTGATGATCATGGTGTCGCCCTTGTTGTACCGCTGGAGCTTGAGCATCTCCACGTCCACCAGGTCGACCATGGAGTCGGTGTTGTCCACGTGCGGGACGACGTAGGACTCGACGCCCCAGCTCAGCGTGAGCTGGTTGCGGGTGCCGGTGTCGGTGGTGAAGGCCAGGATCGGCTGGTTCGCGCGGTAGCGCGACAGGCGGCGGGCGGTGTCACCGGAGTGGGTGAAGGCGACCAGGGCCTTGCCGTCCAGGAAGTCCGCGATCTCGCAGGCCGCGCGGGCGACGGAGCCGCCCTGGGTACGGGGCTTCTTGCCCGGGACCAGCGGCTGCAGGCCCTTGGACAGGAGCTCTTCCTCGGCCGCCTCGACGATCTTCGACATCGTCTTGACGGTCTCGATCGGGTAGGCGCCGACCGAGGACTCGGCGGACAGCATGACCGCGTCCGCGCCGTCGAGGATCGCGTTGGCGACGTCGGAGGCCTCCGCGCGCGTCGGGCGCGAGTTGGTGATCATCGACTCCATCATCTGGGTCGCGACGATCACCGGCTTGGCGTTGCGGCGGCACATCTCCACGAGGCGCTTCTGCACCATCGGGACCTTCTCGAGCGGGTACTCGACGGCGAGGTCGCCACGGGCGACCATGACCGCGTCGAAGGCCGCGACGACGCCCTCCATGTTGGCGACGGCCTGCGGCTTCTCGACCTTGGCGATGACGGGGACCCGGCGGCCCTCCTCGTCCATGACCTTGTGGACGTCCTTGACGTCGTCGGCGTCACGCACGAAGGACAGGGCGACCATGTCGCAGCCCATCCGCAGGGCGAAGCGGAGGTCGTCGACGTCCTTCTCCGACAGGGCGGGGACGTTGACGGCGGCACCCGGCAGGTTGATGCCCTTGTGGTCCGAGATGACACCGCCCTCGATGACGATGGTCCTGACCCGGGGGCCCTCGACCTCGGTCACCCGGAGCTCGACGTTGCCGTCGTTGATCAGGACCTGGTCGCCCTTGGAGACGTCGCCCGGCAGACCCTTGTAGGTCGTGCCGCAGATGGACTTGTCGCCCGGGACGTCCTCGGTGGTGATGGTGAACTCGTCACCGCGGACGAGCTCGACGGGACCCTCGGCGAAGGTCTCGAGGCGGATCTTCGGGCCCTGGAGGTCGGCGAGGACGCCGACGGCACGCCCGGTGTCCTCGGAGACCTTCCGGACACGGTCGTACCGCTCCTGGTGTTCTGCCTGGGAGCCGTGGCTGAAGTTGAATCGGGCCACGTTCATACCGGCCTCTACGAGAGCTTTCAGCTGCTCGTAAGAGTCGACGGCGGGGCCCAGCGTGCAGACGATTTTGGAACGGCGCATGGAGCGGATCCTATCGGTTTGTTTCGTAGCGGAATATTCCGTCTGGCGGAAAGTCCAAAGTGACTACCCGGTAACCAGCGCGTACGTCTGGCTGGCGATCTCCAGTTCCTCGTCCGTCGGGACCACGGCCACGGCCACCCGTGCGTACTCCGCGGACACCAGGCGCGGCTCGGGGGACCGTACCGAGTTCGCCTCCCGGTCGAGCGCCAGGCCCAGTTCGGCCAGACCGGCCAGGGCCATCTCCCGGATCTCGGAGGAGTTCTCGCCCACGCCCGCGGTGAAGGCGACCGCGTCCACCCGGCCCAGGACCGCCGAGTAGGCGCCGATGTACTTCTTCAGACGGTGGATGTACGAGGCCAGCGCCAGCCGCGCGGAGGCGTCGCCCTCCGCCGCCCGCCGCTGCACCTCGCGCATGTCGTTGTCGCCGCACAGACCCAGCAGACCGCTCTTCTTGTTGAGCAGCGAGTCGATCTCGTCGATCGACATGCCCCCGACCCGTGCCAGGTGGAAGACCACCGCCGGGTCCAGATCGCCCGAACGGGTGCCCATGACCAGGCCCTCCAGCGGGGTCAGCCCCATGGAGGTCTCCACGCACACCCCGCCGTGCACGGCCGAGGCCGAGGCGCCGTTGCCCAGGTGGAGCACGATCACGTTCACGTCCTCCTCGGCCCTGCCCAGGAGCCGGGCCGTGGCGCGGGCGACGTAGGCGTGCGAGGTGCCGTGGAACCCGTACCGCCGGATGGAGTACTTGTCGGCCGTCGCGGCGTCGATCGCGTACCGCGCCACGTGCTCCGGCATCGTCGAGTGGAAGGCCGTGTCGAAGACGGCGACCTGCGGCAGGTCGGGGCGCAGCTCCCGCGCCACCTCGATGCCGGTCACGTTCGCCGGGTTGTGCAGCGGGGCGAGCGGGATCAGGGCGCGGATCTCCGCCAGGACCGCGTCGTCGATCAGCGTCGGGTGGGTGAACTTGGTCCCGCCGTGCACCACCCGGTGGCCCACGGCCGCCAGCTCGGGCGAATCCAGGCCCAGCCCGTCGGCGGCGAGCTCCGCCGCGACGGCCCGCAGCGCCGCCCCGTGGTCGGCGATCGGACCGGTCCGCTCGCGCTTGCCGCCCGCGGCGCCCGGACCGGTCAACGGCTCGTGCACGAGCCGGGAGGTCTCCTCGCCGATGCGCTCCACCAGGCCGACCGCCAGGCGGGAGGAGTCCGCCATGTCGAGCAGCTGGTACTTCACCGACGAGGAGCCGGAGTTGAGGACGAGTACGCGCGATGCGGTCACGATGGGGACTTTCCTTTGCGGTGGGGGCTCGGGGCCCGGAGGGCTCGGTGGGGGAGGGCTCAGCCGGCCACGGGCCGGGACTGCGCCTGGATCGCGGTGATGGCCACGGTCGTGACGATGTCCTGGACCAGGGCGCCGCGCGAGAGGTCGTTGACGGGCTTGCGCAGACCCTGCAGGACCGGACCGACCGCCACGGCGCCGGCCGAGCGCTGCACGGCCTTGTACGTGTTGTTGCCGGTGTTGAGGTCGGGGAAGATCAGCACCGTCGCGCGGCCGGCCACCTCGGACTCGGGCAGCTTGGTCGCGGCGACCGAGGGCTCCACGGCGGCGTCGTACTGGATCGGACCCTCGATCAGCAGGTCGGGGCGCTGCTCGCGGACGATCTCGGTGGCCTTGCGGACCTTGTCCACGTCCGCGCCCGAGCCGGAGGTGCCGGTGGAGTACGAGAGCATCGCGATCCGCGGCTCCAGGCCGAACGCGGCGGCGGTGGTGGCCGACTGGACGGCGATGTCGGCGAGCTGCTCGGCGTTGGGGTCCGGGTTCACGGCGCAGTCGCCGTAGGCGAGGACCTTGTCGGCCAGGCACATGAAGAAGACCGAGGAGACGATGGACGCGTCGGGCTTGGTCTTGATGATCTCGAAGGCCGGGCGGATGGTGGCGGCGGTGGAGTGCACCGAGCCGGAGACCATGCCGTCGGCGAGGCCCTCCTGGACCATCAGGGTGCCGAAGTAGTTGACGTCGGTGACCACGTCGTGGGCCAGCTCGACCGTCATGCCCTTGTGGGCACGGGCCTTGGCGTAGTACTCGGCGAATCGTTCCCGCAGCGGGGAGGTCGCCGGGTCGATGAGCTGGGCGGCCGAGATGTCGATGCCCAGGTCGGCGGCCTTCTTCAGGATCGCCTGCTCCTCGCCCAGCAGGGTGAGGTCGCAGACCCCGCGGCGCAGCACCACGTCCGCGGCGCGCAGCACGCGCTCCTCGGTGCCCTCGGGCAGGACCACGCGGCGGCGCTCGGCGCGGGCCTGCTCCAGCAGCTGGTTCTCGAACATCATCGGCGTGACCCGCTCGGAGCGGGCCACCGAGAGCACCTCGCGCAGCTTGGCGGTGTCCACGTGGCGCTCGAACAGGCCGAGCGCGGTCTCCAGCTTGCGCGGGGTCGCGGAGTTCAGCCGGCTCTGCAGCGCGAAGAGTTCGGCGGCCGTCGGGAAGCTGTTGCCCGCCACCGAGACCACCGGGGTGCCCGGAGCCAGCTTGGAGGCCAGCGTCAGGATGTCCTTGCCCGGGCGCTCGTTCAGCGTCAGCAGCACACCGGCGATCGGCGGGGTGCCGGAGGTGTGCGCGGCGAGCGCGCCGATGACCAGGTCCGAGCGGTCCCCGGGGGTGACGACCAGGCAGCCGGGGGTCAGGGCGTTAAGGAAGTTCGGCAGCATGGCGCCGCCGAAGACGAAGTCCAGGGCGTCGCGGGCCAGTCCGGCCTCGTCGCCGAGGAGCACCTCGCCGCCGAGCGCCCGGGTGATCTGGGCGACCGTCGGGGCGGACAGGTGCTTGTCGTCCGGCAGGACGTAGCAGGGCACGGGGAGTCTGGCGGCCAGGCGCTCGGCTATCACCTCGCGGTCCTCGGCGGCCACCCGGTTGACGACCATCGCGCCGACGTGGCAGCCCAGGGCCTCGTACGCGCGGTAGGCGTTGCGGGTCTCGGCGCGCACGGCCTCGGCCGGGTGCTTGGTGCCGCCCACGACGGGGATGACCAGCGCGCCCAGCTCGTTGGCGAGGCGGGCGTTGAGCGCCAGCTCGTCCGGGAGGTTGGTGTCGGCGTAGTCGGTGCCGAGGACCAGCATGACCTCGTAGTCGCGCGCCACCTTCTGGTAGCGGCCCACGAGCTGGGAGACCAGCTCGTCGGTGCCCTTCTCGGCCAGGATGGCGGAGGCCTCGTGGTACTCCATGCCGTAGGCCGTCGCGGCGTCCTGGTCGATCCGGTACCGACCCTTGAGCAGGTCGAAGAGCCGGTCGGGCCCGTCGTGCAGCAGGGGGCGGTACACGCCCACCCGGCCGGTCTGGCGGGTCAGGAGCTCCATGATGCCCAGCTCGACGACCTGGCGGCCGTCCCCCCGCTCGATACCCGTCACGTACACGCTGCGCGTCACGCGTGCTCTCCGTCCCAATTCGACTCGGTTGTCCCAGTAAATATGGGCTTGACCTCTTGACAATACCCCTGGGATTCCTTGGGTCGCCCGCCGGGAGAAGGGCCTGCCGGAGGGGGCCGAAAGGCCCTGTGGGCCCCCTCCGGACGGAGTGCCACGGAGCGCGCTCCCCCCGGGGCCCGTGGAACAATCGGACAGGCTTCACCACATACGCCCTTCAAAGGGCACCTCATATGGCACCCCATATGTCCCGTCGGCCGGACGCCCGCACGCGACCGGCCAGGTACGACCAGGAGCAGGAGACACAGCACGATGCGTATCGGAGTTCTCACCGCAGGCGGCGACTGTCCGGGCCTGAACGCTGTCATCCGGTCGGTCGTACACCGTGCCGTGGTCGGGCACGGGGACGAGGTCATCGGCTTCGAAGACGGCTTCAAGGGCCTCCTCGACGGCAACTTCCGCCCCCTCGACATCAACGCGGTCAGCGGTATCCTCGCCCGCGGCGGCACGATCCTCGGATCGGCCCGCATGGAGCGCGCCCGCCTCCACGAAGCGGCCGAGAACGCCGTCGAACTGGCCAAGCGCTACGGCATCGACGCCCTGATCCCGATCGGCGGCGAGGGCACCCTGACGGCCGCCCGGATGCTGTCGGACGCCGGAATGCCGGTCGTCGGCGTGCCGAAGACCATCGACAACGACATCTCCTCCACCGACCGCACCTTCGGCTTCGACACCGCCGTCATGGTCGCCACGGAGGCCATCGACCGCCTCAAGACCACCGCCGAATCGCACCAGCGCGTCATGGTCGTCGAGGTCATGGGCCGGCACGCGGGCTGGATCGCCCTGGAGTCCGGCATGGCCGGCGGCGCCCACGGAATCTGCCTGCCGGAGCGCCCCTTCGAGGTGGACGCCCTGGTCAAGATGGTGGAGGAACGATTCGCCCGCGGTAAGAAGTTCGCCGTCATCTGCGTGGCCGAAGGCGCGCACCCCGGCGAGGGCTCCATGCCGTACGAGAAGGGCGCGATCGACCAGTACGGTCACGAGCGCTTCGCCGGCATCGGCAACCGCCTCGCCGTCGAGCTGGAGCGGCGCCTGGGCAAGGAAGCCCGCCCGGTCATCCTCGGCCACGTCCAGCGCGGCGGCACCCCCACCGCCTACGACCGCGTCCTGGCGACCCGCTTCGGCTGGCACGCGGTCGAGGGCGTCCACCGCGGCGACTTCGGCAACATGACCGCCCTGCGCGGCACCGACATCGTCATGGCCCCGCTGGCCGACGCCGTCACCGAGCTCAAGACCGTCCCCGAGGACCGCATGTACGAGGCCGAGTCCGTCTTCTGACCGTCCCGGCGGCCGGGACCTTGGTCACCGATCCGGCCGCCGAAAGGCCCGTCCGCGTCCCCACCGGGACAGGGGGCGGGCCGCACCTCGTTCGGCCCCCTCCCCGCGTGGTGATCCGACGACTCCGCCGTCGGGGTGACGGGGCCGCCGCCGACCGGCCCCCGGGGCGGGACCCCCGCCCCGACTTCGAGCGCCGAAAGGCCCCGACCGCGTCCTCGTCCGGACGCGGTCGGGGCCTTTCCGGCAGGGAGCCCACGGGCGAAATGTGTCCTACGACGCACCCCCCGCGAGGTACCAGAACCGCTCCACGATGTCGCTCAGGTACTCGCGTCCCGAGTCGCCGCTGCCGGCCTCGCCCTGCCCGCCGCCCCAGCTCAGGGTCGCCACCATCCGCGACTGGTACTCGCCGTGCAGCTGCTCGATCACCCGCTCCAGGTGCGCCTTGGGCACCGGAAGCAGCTTGGCCAGCGGCTTCACGTACGCCTGCCAGCGCGTGGTCACCGCGCTGCGCAGCAGCTCGGCCAGCTCCTCGTGTTTGCCGGTCGCCGTCACGAACTGGGCCAGCGTCAGCCCCAGAGCCGTCGCCAGCGCGGCGGACTGCCGCTCGTTGCCCTTCCAGCGGCCGGTGTCCTCCATCTTCTGGTACGCGCCCGCCTCCACCCCGACCCGGCGGGCCAGGTCTTCGGCGGCCAGGCCCCGGGAGATGCGGTGTTCCCGCAGGGTGACGGGCTCCGCGAGCAGCTCGCCGGGGGAACACCAGAGCACGCCGGCCAGGGCGGTGACTTCGGGGGAGGTGGGCGAAATCTCGCCACGCTCCCACGCCATCACGGTCTCGGGAGTGACGAGCAGTCCGTACTGGGCGCGCAGGCCATAGGCGACATGACCGGGAGCCATGCCCAGGGCAGCGCGGAGACGACGCGCGGCGGGGGCATTGAAAGGGGGGCTGGAGTGCACATGGCACACCGTAGGAGTGGCCGAGGCGCGGCGACTACAGACCAATCAAACAAGCCCATAACTCGTAGGAACGTCCTATGGAGTTAAGGGCTTTCGTCGGTTTTCTCTGCGACTGTCCGGTAATCGGGGCGATCGGTGATCCACTTCCCAGCGTACGTTTCCGGCCGCGGCAGCGATAGCCCCGTGCACGATCCCCTCACGGGACTTCTCCCAGGGTGCCCCGGCCTTCAGGCCGGGGAGGAATGGGCCCTTGGGTCGGAGGTGCGGAGCGCCGGAGTTCGGTTCGCATCTGTTCTGACCTGCCCTTTCGGCTGTTGTCAGTAGTCGGGGATAGGTTGTTGGGATGGCAGTGACACCGATCGCGGGGGATGCCGGGTACGCCCGGTGGACCTTTCGTCTGCGTGTGTCGTCCACCGCTCTGGGCCTGCTCCTTGCGGAGTGGGACCGGTGCCGGTGGATCTGGAACGAGTGCTGCGCGAAGTCGAAGCAGACGCACCTTTGGAACAAGCGTCGACCCGATGGTGTGGACAAGCGGACGTGTGGTCCGGGGCAGCTCGACAAGATGCTGACCGAGGCCCGCAAGACGAACACCTGGCTTCGTGAGGGCTCAAGCGTTCCGCAGCAGCAGTTGATCCGGGATTTCGGGAAGTCCCGGGCGAAGGCGCAGAAGGACATCAAGGACCGTCTGCCGATGCGGCAGCGGGCGGGGATGCCCAAGTGGAAGAAGAAGCGCGAAACGCGCCCCTCGATGAACTACAACCGCAACGGCTTCCGTCTCAAGGGCGGGAAGCTGCACCTGGCGGGCGGAATCGCCCTGACGGTGGTGTGGTCGCGGGACCTTCCTGCCGACCCGTCCAGCGTGCGTGTCTGTCAGGACAGCGTCGGGCATTGGTACTGCTCCTTCGTCGTTCCCGCCGAGGTGCAGCCGCTCCCGGAGACGGGCGCGGTGATCGGGATCGACTGGGGTGTGAAGGAGACGGCGACCACCACATCCGACGACCACGATCTCCCGCACTCCGCGCACGGCAAGACGGCCGCCGTCAGGCTCGCCCGCTATCAGCGAATGATGGCCCGCCGTAAGCCGCCAAAGGGCAAGCCCGGGTCGAAGGGCTACCAGCGGGCGAAGAAGCTGGCGGCGAAGCTGCACAAGAAGGTGGCCCGGCAGCGTCAGGACACCGGCCGCAAGTGGGCCAAGCGCGTGGTCCGCGACCATGATGCTCTGGCGGTGGAGGACTTCCGGCCGAAGTTCCTCGCCAAGTCCACCATGGCCCGCAAGGCGGCCGACGCGGCGATCTCCGCGACGAAGACGGCGCTGGTCGAGATGGGCCGAAAGCACGGGCGGACCGTGTACCTGGTACACCCCGCGCACACCACCATGGACTGCGCGCAGTGCGGAGCGAGAACCAAGCACGCACTACCCCTCTCCGAACGAACGTATGCCTGCACCGTGTGCGGAGCCGTGTCCCCCAGGGACAAGAACTCCGCTCGCGTCATGCTGGTCCGGGCTGGTCTCAACCCGGCTGGTGCTGAGGGCGTAAGACCACCTGGGGTGCTGCCCCAAGTGGCTGCCTGAGCCAGAAATCCCCGATCAGCCCTGGAGGGTGAGGAATCCCCTCCCTTCAGGGAGGGGAGGATTCAAGGGATCTCCTTGCCTTGACGTCGGCGTCAAGGATTACCGTCGGGGCCATGCGAATCGGCGAACTGGCCGAGCGTGCGGGCACCAGCACCCGGACGCTCAGGTACTACGAGTCGCGGGGACTGCTGCCCGCGCGGCGCGACGGCAACGGCTACCGCACCTACGACGAGGAAGACCTGCGGCTGCTGCGCCAGATCCGCACGCTCCAGGACTTCGGCTTCGACCTGGAGGAGACCCGCCCGTTCGTGGAATGCCTGCGCGCCGGGCACCCGTCCGGCGACTCCTGCCCGGCCTCGCTGGCCGTCTACCGGCGCAAGCTCACCGAGCTGGACGGCCTGATCGGCCGCCTCGGCGACGTACGCGACCAGGTGGCGGGCCAGCTCGCCGAAGCCGAAGCGGCACAGCCCAGATGTGAGATGACCGGCTGACCCGGTCCGGACGAGAGGGGAAACACGATGAAGGCCCACGGTGTGGCCGAAGTGACCGACGCGGACTTCGAGCGGGAGGTGCTCGCCGAGCGCGGCCGGCCCGTCCTGGTGGAGTTCACCGCCGACTGGTGCGGCCCCTGCCGCCAGCTCGCACCCGTCCTGTCCGCCGTCGCCGCGGAAGAGGCCGACCGCCTCAAGGTCGTCCAGATCGACGCGGACACCAACCCCGGCACGGTCGTGCGCCACGGGGTGCTGTCCATGCCGACCCTGCTCGTCTTCCGCGACGGCGAACCCGTCCTGCAGCTGGTCGGAGCCCGCGCCAAGCGCAGGCTCCTCCAGGAGCTGGAAGGGGTGCTCGGGGCTACCGCCGCGGCGTCGGGCTGAGCCAGAGGGTCGCCAAGGGCGGGAGGGTCAGGCGCAGGCTTGCCGCACGGCCCTGCGCGGGTACCGTTTCGGGGCGCAGCGGCTGGGTGTGGTGGACGCCGCTGCCGCCGTAGAGCTGCTGGTCGGTGTTGAACACCTCCCGCCACAGCGGGACCTCCTCCGGGACACCGATCCGGTACGCGTGCCGGACCACCGGAGAGAAGTTGGAGACGCACAGCAGCTGCGAGCCGTCCTGGGCGAAGCGCAGGAAGGCGAAGACGTTGTCCTCCGCCGCGTCCGCCTCCACCCACGCGAACCCCTCGGGCACCGTGTCCCGCTCCCACAGGGCCGGAGCCGCCCGGTAGGTGCGGTTCAGGTCGCCCACGAGGCTGCGTACGCCCCGGTGGTCACCGGCCGCCGCGTACGAGGAGTCCAGCAGCCACCAGTCCGGGCCGTACGTCTCGGACCACTCCGAGCCCTGGGCGAACTCCTGCCCCATGAAGAGCAGCTGCTTGCCCGGGTGGGCCCACATGAAGCCCAGGTACGCGCGGTGTATGGCCCGCTGCTGCCACCAGTCCCCGGGCATCTTCGACACCAGCGACCGCTTGCCGTGCACCACCTCGTCGTGCGAGATGGGCAGCACGTAGTTCTCGCTGAACGCGTAGATCATTCCGAAGGTCATGTCGTGGTGGTGGTACTTGCGGTGCACCGGGTCCTTCGACGCGTAGCGCAGCGTGTCGTGCATCCAGCCCATGTTCCACTTCAGGCCGAAGCCGAGCCCGCCCGCGTCGGTCGGCTGCGTGACGCCCGGCCACGCCGTGGACTCCTCGGCGATCGTCACCACGCCCGGGCAGCGCCGGTAGACGGTGGCGTTCATCTCCTGGAGCATCGCCACCGCGTCCGGGTTGTCCCGCCCGCCGTGCTCGTTGGGCGTCCACTCGCCCTCGCTGCGCGAGTAGTCGAGGTAGAGCATCGAGGCCACCGCGTCCACGCGCAGCCCGTCCACGTGGAACTCCTGGCACCAGTACACGGCGTTGGCGACGAGGAAGTTCCGCACCTCCCGGCGCCCGTAGTCGAACTCCAGCGTCCCCCAGTCCGGGTGCGCGGCCCGCCGCGGATCGGGGTGCTCGTACAGCGGCCGCCCGTCGAACTCGGCGAGCGCCCAGTCGTCGCGCGGGAAGTGCGCCGGCACCCAGTCGACGATCACCCCGATCCCGGCCCGGTGCAGCGAGTCCACCAGGAAGCGGAAGTCGTCCGGGGTGCCCATCCGGGAGGTCGGCGCGTAGAACCCGGTGACCTGATAGCCCCAGGAGCCGCCGAAGGGGTGCTCGGCGACCGGCATGAACTCCACGTGGGTGAAGCCGAGCTCCGTCACGTACGCGGGCAGCTGCTCGGCCAGCTGCCGGTAGGAGAGCCCCGGCCGCCAGGACGCCAGGTGCAGCTCGTACACCGAGAAGGGGGCCTGGTGAGGCGGGCGCTCCCCGCGCTTGCCCATCCACTCCGCGTCCTGCCAGAGGTAGGAGGAGGCCGTCACCACCGAGGCGTTGGCCGGCGGGACCTCGGCGTGCTTCGCCATCGGGTCGGCGCGCAGGGTGTGCGAGCCGTCCGGGCGGGTGATGTCGTACTTGTACAGGGCGCCCTCGCCGACGCCGGGCAGGAACAGCTCCCACACGCCGGTCGCCCCGAGCGAGCGCATCGGGTAGGCGACCGAGTCCCAGTACGAGAAGTCCCCGCTGACCCGCACGCCCTGCGCGTTCGGCGCCCACACCGTGAACCGGGTGCCCGCCACGCCCTGGTGCTCCATCGGCTCCGAGCCGAGCGCCGTCCACAGCTCCTCGTGCCGGCCCTCGCCGATCAGGTGCAGGTCGAGCTCGCCGAGCGCGGGCAGGAACCGGTAGGGGTCGTGGACCTCCACCTCGTCGCTGTCGTACGTCACCAGCAGCCGGTAGTCCGGCACCCCGGTCAGCGGCAGCAGCCCGGCGAACAGCCCGTCGCCCTCGTCCAGGAGCTCGGCCCGCAGCCCCTTGGCGACGATGGTGACCGCCTTCGCGTGCGGACGCAGCACCCGGAAGGACACCCCGCCCCGCTGGGTACGGGCCCCGAGTACCCCGTGCGGATCGTGGTGGCGGCCCTCCAGCAGCCGGGCCCGCTCCTCGGCGCCCAGCGCCGGCACCGGCCGGACCCCGCGCGCCGGGGCGGCCCGCCGGGCCCTGGGGGCCCGGGGCTTCTTCACGCTCGGTTCGGCGGAGGTGCCGGCGGCATCGCCGACGGCGGTCTTGGCTTCGTCGCGGACGGTCGGTGACGGCTGTCGTGCGGCGCTCACGCGAGCGGCCTCCTCGGGGGCTTCGGGTGGTGGGGGGTGGTGGATCCGGGGACGGGGGGATGCGTGCGGTGGGAGGGGGGACGCTGCGGCTCGGACAGCCGCCGGATCGCCGCCATCGGCACGTGCAGCCAGTCGGGCCGGTGCCGGGACTCGTAGCGGGCCTCGTACACCGCCTTGTCGGTCTCGTAGGCGCGCAGCAGTACGGGGTCCTCGCGCGGGTCCCGGCCGGTCGTGCGGGCGTAGCCCTCGCAGAAGGCGGCCCGGCAGTCGTCCGCCCAGGCGGGGGCGAACGGCCGGTGCGAGCGGGCCGCGTAGTCGAAGGAGCGCAGTATCCCGGCGATGTCACGGACCGCCGGTTCGGGGCGGCGCCGGTCGGCCAGCGGACGGGCCGGCTCGCCCTCGAAGTCGATCAGTGCCCAGCTGCCGTCGGCGGTGCGCAGGGTCTGGCCCAGGTGCAGGTCCCCGTGGATCCGCTGGGCGGGCACCCCGGTCCCGCGGGAGGCGGCCAGCGCGTCGAAGGCCCCGCGCAGCCCCGCCTCGTAGGGCCGCAGGGCCGGTACCTCGCGGGCGGTGGCGGCGAGCCGGGCCGTCATCCCGGCGGCCAGCCGGGCCGTCTGCTCCGGGTCCAGCGCGACGGTGGGCAGGGCCCCGGCCAGCGCGCTGTGCACCTCGGCGGTGGCCCGGCCCAGCGCGTGCGCCTCGGCGGTGAAGTCGGCGCCGGCGCGCAGCCGGTGCAGCGCGAGCTGCCAGCCGTCGTCGGAGCCGCGCAGGTACGGCTGGAGCACGCCCAGGGTCAGCGGTTCGGAGCCGGGCAGCTCGGCCTCGTACCAGGCGACAGGCGCGGGCACCCGGGCGCAGCCGGCCGCGGCCAGCGCCCGGGGCAGCTCCAGGTCGGGATTGACCCCGGGGCCGACCCGTCTGAAGACCTTCAGGATGTACGAATCCCCGTAGATCAGCGAGGAGTTGGTCTGCTCCGCGGACAGTGGCCGGGGGGTGGGTGCCTCGGGGATCACGGCGGCCGGATCCCGGTCGAAGCGCAGCGGGCCCAGGGTGCCGGGGGAGCGCAGCCGCTCCAGCAGCAGCGAGGCGAGCCGCGGATCGCCCAGCCCCTCGTAGACCGACTGGCCGGCGTACGGGCCCTGCTCGGCGCGGCCGATCAGCGCGGGCGCGAGGGCCGGCGGCAGCGGGCTCGGGCGGATGCCGAGCAGGAGCTGGTAGCAGTCCCCGTCCACGTCCAGCAGCAGGTGCAGCAGCCCGGGGGCGGACCCGGGCGGGAGCAGTTCGGCCGCCGAGATGGTCCTGAGCCGCCCGATGGCGCGGCCCTTGCCCGCGAACCAGCGCTGCGCGGGCAGCCAGGCCCGCAGCATGGGCTCCAGCGGGCCGAGCCCGGGCCCGGCGGCCCGGTCGGCGGTGAGCCGATCCCGGGCGGATGCAGCCTCCGACATGGCGTCGCGTCCTTTCCCCGGGCCGTCAAAGAATGCGCAGAGTGTCCCGGATCGCGGTGTGTGCTTCTCCGGTGTGAGCGAGTGTCGGGTCAGAAAGGTCCGTACAGGGGCGGGCGATTGACCCATTCGCCCGCCCTCGTGCACCTCGTGCGGCTCGTGCGTCGTCACTGCGAGCGGAACGTCACTCCGAGCGCAGGCGGAACCAGTAGAAGCCGTGGCCCGCCAGGGTCAGCAGGTACGGCCATTCGCCGATCGGCGGGAAGCGGACGTCGCCGGTGAGTTCCACCGGGACCCGCCCGTTGAACGACCGCAGGTCCAGCTCGGTGGGCTGCGCGAAGCGCGAGAAGTTGTGCACGCACAGCACCAGGTCGTCTGCTTCTCCCTCTTCTGAGGGGGCCTCACGGAGGAAGGCGAGCACCGCCGGGTTCGTCGAGGGCAGTTCGGTGTACGAGCCGAGTCCGAAGGCCGGGTTGGCCTTGCGGACCTCGATCATCCGGCGGGTCCAGTGCAGCAGCGAAGACGGTGAGGCCATCGCCGCTTCGACATTGGTCACCTGGTACCCGTGGACCGGGTCCATGATGACCGGCAGGTTCAGCCTGCCCGGATCGCACGAGGAGAAACCGGCGTTGCGGTCCGGGGTCCACTGCATCGGCGTGCGCACGCCGTCGCGGTCACCGAGCCAGATGTTGTCGCCCATGCCGATCTCGTCGCCGTAGTACAGCACCGGCGAACCGGGCAGCGACAGCAGCAGGGCGGTGAACAGCTCCATCTGGTTGCGGTCGTTGTCCAGCAGGGGGGCGAGCCGGCGCCGGATGCCGATGTTGGCCCGCATCCGCGGGTCCTTGGCGTACTCGGCGTACATGTAGTCGCGCTCTTCGTCCGTGACCATTTCGAGCGTCAGCTCGTCGTGGTTGCGCAGGAAGATGCCCCACTGGCAGCGGTCCGGGATCGCCGGGGTCTTCGCCAGGATTTCGGAGACCGGGTAGCGGGACTCTCTTCGTACGGCCATGAAGATGCGCGGCATGACGGGGAAGTGGAAGGCCATGTGGCACTCGTCTCCGCCTTTCTGGAAGTCCCCGAAGTAGTCGACGACGTCCTCGGGCCACTGGTTGGCCTCGGCGAGCAGCACGGTGTCCGGGTAGTGCGCGTCGATCTCGGCGCGGACCGCCTTGAGGAGGGTGTGCGTGCGCGGCAGGTTCTCGCAGTTGGTGCCCTCCTCGGCGTACAGGTAGGGCACGGCGTCGAGGCGGAAGCCGTCGATCCCGAGGTCGAGCCAGAAGCGCAGCGCGGAGACGATCTCCTCGACCACGGCCGGGTTCTCGTAGTTGAGGTCCGGCTGGTGGGAGAAGAACCGGTGCCAGTAGTACTGCTTGCGGACCGGGTCGTACGTCCAGTTCGAGGTTTCGGTGTCGACGAAGATGATGCGGGCGTCCTGGAACTGCTTGTCGTTGTCGGCCCACATGTAGTAGTCGCCGTAGGGCCCGTCCGGGTCCTTGCGGGACTGCTGGAACCACTCGTGCTGATCGCTCGTGTGGTTCATGACGAAGTCGATGATCACCCGCATGCCGCGGGTGTGCGCCGCGTCCACGAACTCCACGAAGTCGGCGAGGTCGCCGAATTCGGGCAGCACGGAGGTGTAGTCGGCGACGTCGTAGCCCCCGTCGCGCAGGGGTGAGGCGAAGAACGGCGGGAGCCACAGGCAGTCGACGCCGAGCCACTGGAGGTAGTCCAGTTTGGCGGTGAGCCCCTTGAGGTCACCGACGCCGTCGCCGTTGCTGTCGTGGAAGGACCGTACGAGGACCTCGTAGAAGACCGCCCGCTTGAACCAGTCGGGGTCGCGGTCCTTGGCGGGGGTGTCCTCGAAGGTATCGGGGACGGGATCGTTGATCATCATGAGATGGGTGACCCTCCGGTGGGCGGGGACGGTCGCAGAGCGGCAAGTACGTGCGCGGGCGTTCGGCCCGGCTCTAGGCGCACGTAATTCGCCCTGCCCCAGTGATAGGTCTCGCCGGTGAGCTCGTCGCGCACCGCGAGGGACCCGTGCCAGTCGAGGCCGAGTACCGGCATGTCCAACGAGACCGTCGCCTCCTGGGTGTGGTGCGGATCGAGGTTGACGACCACCAGTACGGAATTGCTCCCCGCGTGCTTCGAATAGGCGATCACCTGTTCGTTGTCGGTCGGGTGGAAATGGATGTCGCGGAGCTGCTGGAGTGCCGGGTTGCGCCGGCGCAGCCGGTTCAGGGAGGTGATCAGCGGGGCGATCGTGCGGCCCTCGCGGTCGGCGGCGGCCCAGTCGCGCGGGCGCAGCTCGTACTTCTCGGAGTTCAGGTACTCCTCGCTGCCCTCCTTGACCGGGGTGTTCTCGCAGAGCTCGTAACCGGCGTAGACCCCCCAGGTGGGGGAGAGCGTGGCGGCGAGGACCGCGCGGATCTCGAAGGCGGGGCGGCCGCCGTGCTGAAGGTATGCGTGCAGGATGTCGGGGGTGTTGACGAAGAAATTCGGCCGCATGACGGAGGCGGAGCGGGTGTCCGCGAGCTCCGTCAGGTACTCGGTCAGCTCGGCCTTGGTGTTGCGCCAGGTGAAGTACGTGTAGGACTGCTGGAAGCCGACGGCGGCCAGCGCCCGCATCATCGCGGGGCGGGTGAAGGCCTCGGCGAGGAAGATGACGTCCGGGTCGGACTTGTTGATGTCCGCGATCACCTTCTGCCAGAACACCACCGGCTTGGTGTGCGGGTTGTCGACCCGGAAGATCCGGACGCCGTGCTCCATCCAGTGCCGCAGGATCCGCACCGTCTCCCCGACGATGCCGGCCATGTCGGCGTCGAAGTGGATGGGGACGATGTCCTGGTACTTCTTCGGCGGGTTCTCCGCGTAGGCGATCGTCCCGTCGGCGCGGTGGCGGAACCACTCCGGGTGCTTCTCCACCCACGGGTGGTCCGGGGAACACTGCAGGGCGAAGTCGAGCGCCACCTCGATGCGCAGCTCGCGGGCCTTGGCGACGAAGGCGTCGAAGTCCTCCAGGGTCCCGAGCTCGGGGTGGACCGCGTCGTGGCCGCCCTCGGTGGAGCCGATGGCCCAGGGCACGCCCGGATCCCAACTCCCTGCGGACAGCGTGTTGTTCGGACCCTTGCGGTACGTGCTCCCGATCGGGTGGATCGGCGGCAGGTACACCACGTCGAAGCCCATCGCGGCGATGGCGGGAAGCCGCTCGGCGGCGGTCCGGAACGTCCCGCTGACGGGAGCCTCGCCGGGCTCCAGCACGGCTCCCTCCGACCGGGGGAACATCTCGTACCAGGAACCGAAGAGGGCCCGCTTGCGCTCGATCAGCAGCGGCAGCGGCTTGGACGCCGTCACCAGCTCCCGGAGCGGGCGCTTCGCGAGCAGCGCGTCGATCCGCGGTCCGAGGGCGGCCGCGTACCGCTCGGCGACGGGCCGGTCCTCGTCGCGCATCACGTCCGCGGCGGCGAGCACGTGCTCGCGGCCGTCCCGCTTGGGAATCTTCGCGGCGGCCCGCTCGTAGAGCTGGGCGCCCTCCAGGAGGGTGAGCCCGGTGTCGATCCCGGCCGGGATCTTCACCGCCGCGTGGGCCCGCCAGGTGCCCACCGGGTCGCTCCACGCCTCGACGGTGTACGTCCACCTCCCCTCGACCTCGGCGGACACCCGCGCCCCCCACCGGTCGGTGCCGGGAGCGAGCTCGGACAGGGACACGGGGGGCCGCAGCCGCCCGCTCGGATCTCGGAGCACGACATGGGCCGCCACGGCGTCGTGTCCCTCGCGGAACACGGTGGCGGAAATCTCGAAGACCTCGTCCACGACCGCCTTGGCGGGTCTGACGCCGCAGTCGACGGCGGGGCGGACGTCCAGCACGGGAATGCGACCGATCATGATGGGATCACCTGGGGGCAGTTCGCAGGGCTCGGTGACAACAGGCCAGCCGGCATGGCGGCTGGTAGTGCACGCTCTGTTCGCTCTGTTTCTAGCTGCTCGGAAGACGGCTGGGCTGCGGGCATGGCCGCTCCTGTCCGCGTTCACTCGGGTGGCGGGAGAGGTCGGGGGGAGGGTGCGCCGTGCGCGTACCCGGGGAGCCCTTCCCACTCCAGCCCCGCCCATGCCGTGTGTTCGGTTAACTACTCGTACGTAGTGGAACGCCTGCCCGGACAACCCGGCCCGACACCCACTCATGCTCCGTCAACTCGGATGGGACTACCGGATGTCCACCTCTCCACTGTTCCGCTACACGGGACCGCCGGAACTGGCCGAAGCCGTACGGCCCGAAGCGCGCGGGCGGGCCGTACGCACGGCGGCGGACCTGGAGGGCGACCCGGGCGAGCCGCACACGTACGTGGTGGACGCCTCGGGCGTGCTCCGCATCGCCCCGCGCCGCAGCGAGCACGTCGCCTGCGCGGGCGGCGCCCCCGTCCGCGCGGCGGGCGAGATCAGCTTCACGCGGGATCCGGCGACCGGCTGGACGGCCGTGGAGGTGAGCAACCTGTCCACCGGCTACTGCCCCGACCTGACGGCCTGGCCGGCCGTCGCCGCGGCCCTGGACCGGGCGGACATCCGCCACCCGGCGGCCTTCACCCACGCGGTGGTCTTCCGCCGGTGCAGCTCCTGCGGCGAGTGCAACGTGGTCCGCGACGACTGGTTCGTGTGCGTCTTCTGCGACAGCGAACTCCCGCCGCAATGGAACGTGGACGCGGGGCCGGGCCCCACGTGACCCCGGGGTGCCAACGGACCGGGCCGCGCGAGCAGTCGGCGCCGGCGCCCGGTGGAGGCGCGCTGGAGGCGCCATGGCCGGGCGGGGCGGTCGCCGCTAGCCTTCCGGGGGTGACGCTCGCGGTGCACAGCGTGGTGCGGCCGCTCCGATCCGTAATCCCCTGCGAAGGTGGAACGCGTGAAGGCTATCCGTCGATTCACCGTGCGCCCCGTCCTCCCCGAGACCCTCTCGCCGCTCGCCGACCTCGCGCGCAACCTGCGCTGGTCCTGGCACGCCGAGACCCGTGAACTCTTCCAATCCGTCGATCCCGAGGGCTGGCAAGCCGCCGGCGGGGATCCCGTCAGGCTGCTCGGCGCCGTGTCCGCCGCGCGGATCGCCGAGCTCGCCGGGGACCGGCGGTTCCTGCGGCGGCTCGCCGTCGCCGCCGCCGACCTCGATGACTACGTCCACGGCGGGAGGTGGTACCAGAGCCACGAGGCGGCCGCGGAGCTGCCCGCCGGCATCGCCTACTTCTCGCCCGAGTTCGGGATCACCGCCGCCCTGCCCCAGTACTCCGGCGGGCTCGGGATCCTCGCCGGGGACCACCTCAAGGCCGCCAGCGACCTCGGCGTCCCCCTCATCGGCGTCGGACTCCTCTACCGGCACGGGTACTTCCGCCAGTCCCTCTCCCGGGACGGCTGGCAGCAGGAGCACTATCCGGTGCTCGACCCCAACGAACTGCCCCTCTCGCTGGTGCGCGAGGAGGACGGGACACCCGCGCGGGTGTCTCTGAGCCTGCCCGGCGGCCGGGCCCTGCACGCGCATGTCTGGCAGGCCCGCGTCGGCCGGGTGCCGCTGCTGCTCCTCGACTCCGACGTCGAGGACAACGACGCCGTCGCCCGCGAGGTGACCGACCGGCTGTACGGGGGAGGCAGCGACCACCGGCTCCTGCAGGAGATGCTCCTCGGCATCGGCGGGGTCCGGGCGGTGCGCGCCTACTGCCGGATCACCGGGCATCCCGGCCCCGAGGTCTTCCACACCAACGAGGGCCACGCCGGGTTCCTGGGACTCGAGCGCATAAGGGAACTGGAGGGACGGCAGGGACTCGGCTTCGACGCCGCCGTCGAAGCCGTCCGGGCCGGCACCGTGTTCACCACGCACACCCCCGTCCCCGCCGGCATCGACCGCTTCGACCGGGCCCTGGTCGCCCGCCACTTCGGCGACGGCGGCGAACTGGCCGGCGTACCCGTCGACCGGATCCTGGCCCTCGGCGCCGAGACCTACCCCGGCGGCGACCCCGGGGTGTTCAACATGGCCGTGATGGGCCTGCGCCTCGCCCAGCGGGCCAACGGGGTCTCCACCCTGCACGGCGCCGTCAGCCGCGAGATGTTCGCCGGGCTGTGGCCGGGCTTCGACCCCGCCGACGTGCCCATCACCTCGGTGACCAACGGCGTGCACGCCCCGACCTGGGTGGCGCCCGAAGTCGTGAGGCTCGGCGCGAAGCAGATCGGCGCCGGCCGCACCGAGGACGCGCTCTCCGTCGGCGGCTCGCAGCGCTGGGACGCCGTCGCCGACATCCCCGACCAGGACGTCTGGGACCTGCGCCGGGTGCTCCGGGAGCAGCTCGTACAAGAGGTACGGGACCGCCTGCGCGCCTCCTGGCGCCAGCGCGGGGCCGCCGCCGCCGAGCTGGGCTGGGTGGACTCCGTACTCGACCCGGACGTGCTGACCATCGGGTTCGCCCGCCGGGTGCCGTCCTACAAGCGGCTCACGCTGATGCTGCGCGACCCCGACCGGCTGCGCCGCCTGCTGCTGGACCCGGACCGGCCCGTGCAGATCGTCGTCGCGGGCAAGGCGCACCCGGCCGACGACGGCGGCAAGCGGCTCGTCCAGGAACTGGTGAGGTTCGCGGACGACCCCCGCGTGCGCCACCGGATCGTGTTCCTGCCCGACTACGGCATGGCCATGGCCCAGAAGCTCTACCCGGGCTGCGACGTCTGGCTGAACAACCCGCTGCGCCCGCTGGAGGCCTGCGGCACCAGCGGGATGAAGGCGGCGCTCAACGGCTGCCTCAACCTGTCCGTCCTGGACGGCTGGTGGGACGAATGGTTCGAGCCGGACTTCGGCTGGGCCATCCCGACCGCCGACGGACTCGGCGCGGACGAGGACCGCCGCGACGACCTGGAGGCGAACGCCCTCTACGACCTGATCGAGGGCCGGGTCGCCCCCCGGTTCTACGACCGGGCCGGACAGGCCGGACTCCCCGTGCGGTGGATCGAGATGGTCCGGCGCACCCTCGTCTCCCTGGGGCCCAAGGTGCTCGCGGGGCGCATGGTGCGGGAGTACGTGGAGCGGCTCTACGCTCCGGCCGCGCACTCCCACCGCGCCCTGACCCCGGACGCGGCGCGGGACCTCGCCTGGTGGAAGGGGCGCGTCCGCGCGGCCTGGCCGCAGCTCACCGTCGAACACGTGGAGGCCCTGACCGCGGGCCCGGTCGGCGGCACCGCCGAACTCGGGGCCACCCTCACCCTGCGCGTGCAGGTCTCCCTCGACGCCCTGGCCCCCGAGGACGTCGAGGTACAGGCCGTCGCGGGCAGGGTCGACGCGCAGGACGTCATCCGGGACGGGCGGGCCTTCCCGCTCAAGCCCGCCGGCGGACCCGACCTGGAGGGCCGCTGGCTGTACGAGGGCCCGCTCGCCCTCGACCGTACGGGACCCTTCGGCTACACCGTACGGATCATGCCGGCGCACCCGCTGCTGGCGACCCCGGCCGAACTGGGCCTGGTCGCAAGCCCCGCCACGGGCACGGGCACGGACACGGGAGGCGGCGTCGTACTGCGCTGACGGCCCCGGCCGTTCAGGGGGCGGGCGGCGGATCCACCAGCCGCCCGTCCTCCACCAGCATCCCGGCCCGCTTGACGCGGCGCAGCGCCGGGATCACCTCCACCTGCCCCACACCGTCCACCGCGCCGATCCGCTCGGTCAGCCGGGCGGGCGGGACGGAGAGCACGACCGTCGCCTCCGCCTCGTAGCCGAAGAGCGACGCCGGTCACCCGGCGGGTCCGCGGCAGCTTCTCCAGCAGCAGGGCGTCCCGGTCCTGGCGGGTACGGGCCCGGGTCATGCAGTGGATCTCGGTACCGCCCGAGCCCAGGGTCACCCACGCGATGTCCGGGCGGCGGGCGAGCGCCTCGGCCACCGGGAGCGCGGCGTCGGGGGCGCACCGCACCCGCAGCCAGGACTCGAACAGTCCGACGCGGCTCCCCAGCGGCAGCCCGACGACCCGGATCAGGCCGGTGGTCCGCAGCCGCCGGCAGCGCCGTACGACGGTCTGGTCGCAGACCTCCAGCACCTCGGCCGGATGGCTGAAGGGAGCCCGGCCGTCGATCGTGCCCCCTGCCCCCGGGCCCCCTGCCCACCGTCGTTCCATCCCTGCCCTGCCCCGCCCCTGCCCTCGGACATCTCCAGGAGTAACCCATGCGCAAATGGCTGCCGTTGACGGCGGTGTGTCTCGGAGCCTTCATGCTCCTGGTCGACGTTACGATCGTGACCGTCGCCCTGCCCGACATGGCCCCCGACATGCGCACCGGCTTCTCCGGGCTCCAGTGGGTGATGGACGGCTACGCCCTCGCCCTGGCCGCCCTGCTGCTCGGCGCCGGATCGCTCGCCGACCGGATCGGCCGGCGCCGCGTCTACCTCGGCGGGCTCGCCCTCTTCGCCGCCGCCTCGCTCGCCTGCGGCCTGGCCCAGGGCCCCGCCGCGCTGATCGCCTTCCGCGCGGTCCAGGGCGTCGGCGGCGCCGCGATGTTCGCCACCACCATGGCCCTGCTCAGCTCCACCTACCAGGGCCGCGACCGGGGCGTCGCCTTCGGCGTCTGGGGCGCGGTCAACGGAGCGGCCGCCGCGGCCGGTCCCCTCCTCGGCGGGCTGCTCACCGAGCAGTTCGGCTGGCGCTGGATCTTCTTCGTCAACCTCCCGGTCTGCGCCCTCGCCGTGTACGTCACCCTCAAGGCCGTCACCGAGTCCCGCGACCCGCACGCCAAGGGCCTGGACCTGCCCGGCATGGCCACCTTCACCGCCGGCGCCGCGACCGTCACCTACGCCCTCATCCGCGGCGGCGAGAACGGCTGGACCTCCGCCGGCACCCTCGGCCTGTTCGCCCTGGGCGCGGCCTCCTTCGCCGCCTTCGTCCTCGTCGAACTGCGCGGCTCCCGGCCGATGCTGGACCTCTCGCTCTTCCGTAGTCCGGTCTTCCTCGCCGTGATGACCGCCTCGCTGCTGATGTCCGGCGCCGCCTTCGGGTACCTGATGTACGTCTCCCTGTGGCTGCAGACCGCCGAGGGCATGGGCCCGGTCGGCGCCGGACTGGCCCTGGCGCCGATGAGCCTGGCCGGCTTCCTCGTCTCCGCGGCCTCCGGCAAGCTCCTGCACGGGGCTTCGCACCGGATCACCATCGGCGGCGGGCTGCTCCTCATCGCGGCCGGCGCGCTGCTCCAGGGCTGGATGCTGGACGCGGGCGACGGCTGGACGGCGCTGGTGCCGGGCCTGGCCGTCGCCGGTGTGGGCGTCGGACTGATCTCCCCGGCCCTGGCCGCCGCCGCGATGGGCGCCGTGCCCCCGGCCCGGGCGGGCATGGCGGGCGGTGCGCTGAACACCGCGCGACAGCTCGGCATGGCCCTGGGCATCGCGGTGCTCGGCGCGGTGTTCCACGCCGGGCTGGCCGACGGCCTCGCCGGCTCCGGGCAGCCGCACGGCACGGCCACGGCGCTGGCCGGAGGCGGGGCGGCGCGGCTGCTGGACACCGTTCCGGGGGCCGGGTCCTGGGTGGAGGCGGCCTTCGCGAGCGGGCTGCGCGACACCTTCTGGGTCGCGGGGGCGATGGGGCTGGTGGGGGCGCTGATCCTGGTGGTGCTGGTCCGTCGGCCGGCCGCCACCGCTGCGGCGGGCCCCGCGGTGCCGGGTCAGGTGCCGGGTCCGGTGCCGGTCCCGGGTCCGGTACCGGGCCAGGCCGCCGGCCCAGTCGCCGGCCCGGTCGCCCGGCCCGGTGACCGCGCCGCCCTCTGAGTCACCGTCCGAGCTCCGTGCGGGCCGCCCCGGCGGGTCCACGGGGCTGCGCGCGAGGCCTCGTAGACCACCTCGTGCGACCCGGATCCCCCGCGGATCCGGGTCGCACGGGTGTGCGGAGACCGGGGGACCGTGAGGGTGAACCTTCGAACGGACTGCCGTGAAGAATCGTTTCTGCGAGGGGGGCCGCTCCTACGCTGCCCGCGGATGCCCACCGGACCCGGCATCCGAGAACGCGAGAAACGGATTCCCCCCATGCGTCTTCGCACCACCGCCACCGCGCTCGTCGGCGCCCTCATGATGGTCCTGCCGACCGCCGGGCTCTCGTACGCCAACGACCACGACGACCGCGAGCGCCTCGGCACCCTCCACTACCGCTACACCGACCAGGACGGCGACCGCCGCCACGGGCAGATCCGCCCGGGGGACAACGACACCTGCTACCGGCTGACCCACACCAGCGAGAACCGGCCGGCCTTCGAGGTGACGAACGAGACCGAATCCCTCGCGGTGGTCTACAGCAACCGCAGCTGTGGCGGGGTCCCGGAGGCGGAGCTGGAGCCGGGCGAGCGGCTGCGGAACACGGCCGTGGCATCGGTGTACTTCAAGCCCGTCGACGAAGACCACCACCACGGCGGCCGCCACGACTGGCGCGACGAGGACGACCACGAAGGCCGCGGCGATGGCCGCGGCGATGGCCGCGGTGACGGCCGCGACGACTGGCGCGACGACGAGGACCGCGCCATCGGCGGGCGCGCCGCAGCGGCGGACGGCTCCACGCCGGACATCCTCGACCGGATCTTCCGCTCCGTCGGCTGATCCGCTCCCCCGGCCGACCGGCCCCTTCGGCTGATCCCCGGCCGGTGAGCCGGAAGGCCCGGCACCCCGCTCGGGGGTGCCGGGCCCTTCTCGCGCCGTGTTCCCCGGCTGCCTCAGCCGGCCGGACGCCGGTCCGCGCCCGCCGCGAGCCAGTGCACCACGTCCGCGGCCGTGTAGGGCTCGGCGTTCGGGGCGAGCTCCGGGAGGAATGACAGGTCCTTGCCGATCGTCACCAGCGGGGGTTCCACCCGGCCGTGCGGCCGCCGCTGGGCCAGTCCGATCGTGGCCAGCAGGCCGTTGCACAGGCACTGGCGGCCCTTGGTGTCGGAGGCCTCGCCGCCCTTGCGGACGTACGCGGCCACGGGCTCGGCCGCGCACCGGTAGACCAGACCGCGCGGACCCCGTACGGGGGTGCGCAGGAACCCGAGGTCGCAGACCCGGCGCCGGGCCTCGGACACCTCAGGCTCGGAGACCGTCCCCGGCAGGTCCGCCACCTTGAACGGGAAGGACGTCGGGGAGGCCTCGGGGTCGTTGCGGACCGAGAGGGTGCCGGTGTGGGCCCGGTCCAGCAGCTCCTCGCGCAGGTGGCGGGCCATCCCCGACTCCTCGCACAGGGCGAACGCGCTGCCGATCTGGACCCCGGCCGCGCCCTCGGCGAGCGCCCGGGCCACGGCCTCGGGGGCGGCCTGGCCGCCGGCGAGCCAGAACGGCAGCCCGAGCGCCGCCATCTTGGCGAGGTCGGGGCTGTCGCGCGGGCCGTAGACCGGCTCGCCGTCCTCGTCCAGCTTCATCGGCCCGCGCGGCGGGGCGCTGTGGCCGCCGGCCTGGCTGGTCTCGATCACGAAGCCGTCGGGGCGGGTGATCTCGTCCCGGGCCAGGTAGGTGGCCAGGACCGGGAGCGAGACGATGGCCAGCACGTGGGGGCGGCGCAGCGCGCCGGGCAGGTGTCCGGCGAGCAGGGCGGCGGGGTCGAAGAGGTGCTCGAGGGGCTCCTCATCGCCCTCCACGTGGATCTTGCTCACGCAGCGTTCGTAGCGCGCCAGCCTCGAGGCGAGGGCAGGGATCTGACCGGGGACTCCCGCGCCCACGAGCACGTAGTCGACACCTGCCAGGATCGCGCCGAACATTGCGGGGGCCGTGGCGAGCTGGATCTTCTCCAGGTAGTTGATGCCGATGACACCGTCATGTCCCTCCTTGGCGAGCCAGACCTCGACGAAGTTGCCGAGGACGGTGAGGATCTCGGCCTGCGACCCGCCCGTCGCCCGCAGTCGCGGGGTGGTGCGCATCGCCGCGCCGTCCGCGAGGCCTTCCTCGCGGAAGTAGAGGTCGAGGGCGGACTGGGCCAGCTCCGGCAGCGGGAAGGCCGCCAGGGCCCGGCGGGCGTGGCCGCCGGGGTCGCCGGTCTGCAGCACGCGGGCCAGTACGACGTCCAGGGCCGTCCCGGAGACCACGCCCAGCTGGCCCTCGCCGGAGACGGCTTTGGCCAGCCGCCAGCCGGAGACGCCGACGCCCATGCCGCCCTGGATCAGCCAGGGATGCTGCGCGGCGGGGGCGGTCGTGGGGGTCTGCGGCATGGGTCACGTCCTCGGAATCACCCGAACCTACGGTTCCGTAGGTTCGCTGAATTCCACTATGACCCCGCGGTCGCCCGCCGGATGGCGCCGAAGGTCCCGGCCCTCAGGGGCGCCGGACCTTGTCCGGCGGGGGCTTTCGGAAAGAGGGGTGGGAGGAGCGGCGCAGGGGGAATGGAACAGGGCCGCCCGGGGAGGTCTTCTCCCGGGCGGCCCCGTGGTCTAACGGTTCAGCTCTGGTTCACGGACGGCCCCGGTGGGGGTCAGAAGGTGAGCTTCCAGCTGTCGATCTTGCCGGTGTCGATGTTCGCGTTGTCGTTGACACGCAGCTTCCAGACGCCCTGGGCAACCTCGGAGGAGGCGTTGACCGTGACGGCCTTGATGATGTTGTCCGCACTGCCGCCGGTGCGGTTGTGCAGGTTGTACAGGGTGCCGTCGGGGGCGACGAGGTCGACCTTCAGGTCACCGATGTAGGTGTGGAGGATGTTGAGGTCCACCTTGAGGGTGCTCGGGGCGTTGCCCGTGCGGTTCACGGTGATCGGGGAGTCGACCGTCGAGTTGTCGGCGATCGCGTAGTCGGTGGTGTTCTCGAAGACGTTCGGCTGTGTGGCGCCGACCGTCCAGGTGAACGCCGCCGTCCCGGTCTGGTTCGCCGAGTCGGTCACCGTGATGGTCACGTTGGACGTGCCCGCCGTGGAGGCCGTACCCGAGATCAGGCCGTTGGAGGCGTTGATCGACAGCCCGGCCGGCAGGCCGGTCGCCGCGTAGCTCAGGGCACCCGCGTTGGTGCTGGTGGCCTGGATCTGGAGGCTGACGGCGCTGCCCGTGACGGTTGTCTGGTTGCCCGGGTTGGTGACCGTGACGCCGTTGACGATGCGCGGACCGACGTTGACGGCGGCCCAGGCGTTCGCGGCGTTGTTGTACGTGGTCGAACCAGCGCCGTACAGGTCGGCGGCGGCCTGCAGGGTGGCGGTACGGGCGGCCGCGTAGTTGGTGTTCGACCTGAACAGATTGGTGGTCAGGGCGCGGAACCAGATCTTGGACGCGGCGTCACGGCCGATCGCGGTGACCGGGAGGCCGTCGGAGGTCGGCGAGTCGTAGCTCACGCCGTTGACGACCTTGGCGCCCGAGCCCTCGGAGGCCAGGTAGTACCAGTGGTTGGCCGGGCCCGAGGAGTAGTGGACGTCGATCGAGCCGATGCCCGAGTACCAGGCGTCCTTCGACGATCCGTCCTTGCTCGGCTTGTCCATGTAGCGCAGCGGGGTGCCGTTGCCGCGGATGTCGATCTTCTCGCCGACCAGGTAGTCGCCGACGTCCTGCGGGTTGGCGGCGTAGAACTCGACCGCCGCCGCGAAGATGTCGGAGGTGGCCTCGTTCAGACCGCCCGGCTCGCCGCTGTACGTCATGTTGCCGGTGACCGAGGTCAGGCCGTGCGTCATCTCGTGCGCGGCCACGTCGGTGGAGGTGAGCGGCTTGGCGTTGCCGTCACCGTCTCCGTACGTCATGCAGAAGCAGGAGTCGTCCCAGAAGGCGTTCACGTAGTTGTTGCCGTAGTGGACCCGGCTGTACGGGGAGACCCCGTCGTTGCGCAGGCCGTTGCGGCCGTGGACGTTCTTGAAGTAGTCCCACGTCACCTGCGCGCCGTAGTGGGCGTCGGCGGCGGCCGTCTCCAGGTTGGCCGGCAGGCCGTTGCCCCAGATGTCGTCCGGGCCGGAGAAGAGGGTGCCGGTGCCGGAGGTGGCCCGGTTCAGGTTGTTGGTCTTGTGGCCGCCGCGGGTGGCGTCGTTCAGCGTGAAGTTGCTGCCCGACTGCGAGGTGCCGACCGTCACCTGGCCGCTGTACATGGTGTTGCCGGTGCCGTTCTTGACGGCCTGCCACTCGGTGATCTTCGCGCCGGTCTTGGCGTTGGTCACCACGTGCAGCTCGCTGGGCGTGCCGTCGTGCTGGAGGCCGCCGACGACGGTCTCGAAGGCGAGGACCGGAGCGCCCTCGGCCGCCCAGATCACCTTGCGGGCGCCCTTGGTGGCCTTGACGTCCTTGGAGCCCTCGGCGTTGGCGGCGGAGACCGCCTGGCCCTCGGCGGCGGACGGCGCGACGGTGGCGGTGGTGTCCACCTTCAGGTCGTGGTTCGTCGCCTTGGTGACCCGCTTGGTGACGCCGCCCTTGGCGTGGACGGTCAGGTCACCGCCGAGCACCGGTATGCCGTCGTAGGTCCGCTCGTACGAGGTGTGGGTGGTGCCGTCCACATCCTTGACCACGTCGCGGACGATGAGCTTCTCGCCGCTGCCGAGGCTGAGCGCCTTGGCCGCCTGCGCGGTGGTGGAGTTGGCCTCGGCCAGGAGCGTCGCACGCTCCGAAGCACTGAGTTTGAGATTGGCCGCGCCCGGGTTGGCCTGGGCGACCGATCCGGCCTGCGACGCGGTGGCGTCGGCGGTGGCGGATCCGGTCTGGATGCCTACGGCGAGGAGAGCGGCCGCGGCAACAAGCGCGCCGGCCGTGGTGGCACGCCGCTGGGGGGTGGGACTCAACGCAGACTCCTTCTGCAAGGGGGGTTCCGGATGGCTGGGTGGGCCTCCGGGCAGATCGGGCTGGTGCGATGAACGGTCGAAGAGTGCCACCTGAGCGCTGTGATGTCAGGGCCGCGTCAAAAGGTTGGCCTGAAATCGTTCGTTGTCCGAAGAGACGTATCCGGTATGCGGAACATTCACTTGGGGATGAGAAAGGGGTGTCCCGCATCCGGAATGAGGACCCCCGCCCGCTAACGCTTGGGCAACAAGATGTCCGGTTCCCGGAAACGGCATTTACCGTACGGGTGTTTGTCGTACTGTTTCCCGGTGCGTCTGATGTCCACTGCCCGGGGAAGCCGCGGACCAGCGCCACTGTCATAGACCACGTGCCAGGGGGGCCCATGAGGCATGTCCATATACCTGTGCAAAGAGTGGCCGAAGCGGCCCGGGCGTCGGCCATGCCGGCCCGGGGCCTCGGCGACAAGGCCCGCTGGTACCTGCCCGCCGCGGTCGCGGCGGACCTGATCGGCGCGGGAGTCCCCGTCGGCCTGGTCTTCGAGGCTGCCCAGCAGGCCCGGCCCCTCTTCTGCGCTCTCGGTGCGGCCCTGGCCTGGACCGGCGTACAGCTGATGCGCCGGCGCTACGCGGGCCGCGCGCTCGGCGAATCCCGGGGAGTCCTGCCGGTCGTGCACGACTGGCTGATTCTGATCGGCGTACTCGCCGTGGCCCGCGTGGTCACGGGTGAGAACACCCCCCGGCTGGGCGCCCTCGGCGCCCTCGTACCCGCCCTGCTCGTCACCGTCGCCTGCCACAAGCTGACCTACCGCCACCTCTCCGCCGCCCGGCGCGAGGCCCAGGCGGTGAGCCGGGTGCTGGTCGTCGGCGAGCCCGACTCCGCCGAGTCCGTCATCGGACACCTCGCCGCGCGCACCGACCACCCGTACGTGGTGGTCGGCGTGGTCCCGGTGGGGCCCGGCACGATGGACAGCGGGGTACCCGTGGCCGCGCGGCTCGGCTCCGCGACGGCGCCGTCCCCGAACGGGGACTCCGCCGCCGTGCTCGGCGCCGTCGCCGCCCACCGCGCCGACCTGGTGCTCGTCGCACCGGGGGCCCGGCTCGCGGGGGAGCGGCTGCGCCGGATCTCCTGGGCCCTGCACGACGCCGGGCTCGAACTGGCGGTCTTCCCCGGCCTGGTGGAGGTCTCCGTCAAGCGGCTGGAGACCCTGTCCGCGGGCGGCCTGGCCGTGCTGCGGGTCGCGCCGCCGGTGAGCCGGGGCGTGCAGCCCCTGCTGAAGTCGGTACTGGACCGGGCGGGCGCGGCGGTCGGCCTGGTGTTGCTGTCGCCGGCCTTCCTCGCGATGGTCCTGGCGATCCGCTTCGGGTCGCGCGGCCCCGCCTTCTACCGGCAGCGGCGCATCGGCCGCGACGGTGTCCCCTTCGTCATGTGGAAGTTCCGCACGATGGTCGTGGACGCCGATGCGCGCAAGGCCGAGCTGTCCGGGGCCAACGAGAACGACGGCCTGATGTTCAAGATGCGCCGAGACCCCCGGGTGACCCGCGTGGGCCGGCTGCTGCGCCGCACGTCCATGGACGAACTGCCCCAGCTGATCAATGTGGTGGCGGGCAACATGTCACTGGTCGGCCCGCGCCCGCCGCTGCCGGAGGAGGTGGCCGAGTACGACGAGGTCGAACTGCGCCGGCTCGCGGTGCGGCCCGGGATGACCGGGCTGTGGCAGATCAGCGGGCGGTCCGACCTCTCGTGGGACGAGACCATCCAGCTCGACCTGCAGTACGTGGACAACTGGTCGTTCACCAGCGACGTCGACTTGATGGGCCGCACGCTCCGCGCCGTGGTCGACGGTCGCGGAGCGTACTGAGACACCGGGGCCCCTCGCTTTGGGATCAGCTCTGCCCGCGGGTCTGCTCGCCGCTCTGCTCGCGCCACCAGGCGTACGTGGCGGCGATGCCCTCGCGCAGCGGGACCGCGGGCTTCCAGCCGAGGGCGCGCAGCCGGGTCACGTCCAGCAGCTTGCGGGGCGTGCCGTCGGGCTTGGAGGTGTCCCAGGCGAGCCTGCCGCGGAAGCCGGTCACCTCGGCGACGGTCTCCGCGAGGGCCCTGATGGTCAGGTCCTCGCCGCAGCCGATGTTCACCGGCTCGGCGCCGTCGTACTCGCGCAGCAGCACCGCGCAGGCGGCGGCCAGGTCGTCCACGTGCAGGAACTCCCGGCGGGGCGTCCCCGATCCCCACAGCGTGACCTCGCCCCGCCCCTCGGCCGCGGCCTCGTGGAAGCGGCGGATGAGGGCGGGCAGGACGTGCGAGGACTCCAGGTCGAAGTTGTCGCCCGGGCCGTAGAGGTTCGTGGGCATGGCCGAGATGTACGAGGCCCCGTACTGCTTGCGGTACGACTGGACCTGGACGATGCCGGCGATCTTCGCCAGGGCGTACGCCTCGTTCGTCGGCTCCAGCGGGCCGGTCAGCAGGGCGTCCTCGCTGATGGGCTGCGGGGCCAGCTTGGGGTAGATGCAGGAGGAGCCGAGGAACAGCAGCCGGCCGACCTCCGCGGCGTGCGCCCCGGCGACGACGCTCAGCTGGATCTTGAGGTTGTCCTCCAGGAACTGCACCGGGAACGTGCTGTTGGCCATGATCCCGCCGACCTTGGCGGCGGCCAGGACGACGGCGTCGGGCCGTGCGTCCCGCAGGTACGCCGCGGTCGCGGCGGCGTCGCGCAGATCGAGGTCGGCGCGGCCGCGGGTGAGCACCTCGTACCCGTCGGCGGTGAGCCGGCGGACGACCGCGGACCCCACGAGGCCGCGGTGACCGGCGACGAAGACGCGGGCGTTCGGGGGCAGGAACGGCGAACTTGTCATACCGCCGATGATGCCAGTCCGCTGTCCGCGGTTTTACGGGGGAGCCCCGGCCCGCACCCGGCGCCCGGGCCGCCCGGCCCCGGGATCCACCCCGGGCCCGCCCCGGACCGCCCGTCTGAGCCCGGCCTCGCACTGCCCGCCTGGGTCCGGCCCCGGGCCGTGCTTTCGGGCCTGGCCTCGGGCTGCCCGTCTGGGCCCGGCCCGGGGCCGTGCTTCCGGGGGCCTTCCGGGGCCGGGGCAGGGTGGATTCGGGTCGGTTCAGGCCAGTCCGGTACATACCGCCCCGCAAGGGGGCGAGGGGGCCCGATCCGGCGGGAGGGGCTCCGGGCGCAGCGTGTACGGTACCCATCCGGTACCCGTCTCCAGCCCCCTGGCGGCGGACCCGCGCAGCATCCCGGGCCCGGCCCCACTCCGCATCCGGCGGCCGGCCCGAACACCGGGGGCGCGGCCCCGAGCCGCACTCCGGGACCTGGTCCCGAGCCGCGCTCTCGGGCGCGGTCCCGGCCCCGGACCAGGGATCCGGTTCCGAGCCGTGTTTTGGGGCGCGGTCCCGGCCCCGGACCGGGGCCTGGTTCCGAGCCGCGCTCCGGGGCGCGGTCCCGGCCCGGACCCGGGGCCTGGACCCGGCCCGGACCCGGGGCATGGTTCCGCGCCGCACGCGGTGCACGGCACCGACCCGCATGACGAGGCGTGACCCCGAGTCAGATCCGGGGTCGGGCCCCGAGCCGTACCCGGGGCGCCGCCCCGAGCCACATCCGGGGCGCCGCCCCGGACCGAACAGCTTCGGCCCGTACTCCGGGGCGCAGCCACGACCGCACCGTAACGATCCCCAGGGGGACCCAATGGGCAAGACCGCGCTGATCACCGGCGTCACCGGGCAGGACGGCTCGTACCTCGCAGAGCTGCTGCTCTCCAAGGGCTACACGGTGCACGGGCTCGTGCGGCGGTCCTCCAGCTTCAACACGGAGCGGATCGACCACATCTACCAGGACCCGCAGACGGCGAACCGTTCCCTCGTACTGCATCACGCAGACCTCTCCGACGGCGTCGCCCTGGTGAACCTGCTCCGCGACATACGTCCCGACGAGGTCTACAACCTCGGCGCCCAGTCGCACGTCCGCGTCTCCTTCGACGCCCCGCTCTACACCGGCGACGTGACCGGCCTCGGCGCCCTGCGCCTGCTGGAGGCGATCCGGGCCAGCGGCGTGGACACCCGCATCTACCAGGCCTCCTCCTCGGAGATGTTCGGCGCCACCCCGCCCCCGCAGAACGAGGCCACCCCGTTCCACCCGCGCAGCCCGTACGGCGCCGCGAAGGTGTTCGCGTACTGGACGACGGTGAACTACCGCGAGGCGTACGGGATGTTCGCCGTCAACGGGATCCTCTTCAACCACGAGTCCCCGCGCCGCGGCGAGACCTTCGTGACCCGCAAGATCACCCGCGCGGTCGCCCGGATCAAGGCGGGCCTGCAGGAGAAGCTCTACCTCGGCAACCTCGACGCCGTCCGCGACTGGGGCTACGCCCCGGAGTACGTGGACGCCATGTGGCGGATGCTCCAGCAGGACGAGGCCACCGACTACGTCGTGGCCACCGGCGTCGCCGCCACCGTGCGCGAGTTCGTCGAGGCCTCCTTCACGCACGCCGGTCTCGACTGGAACGAGCACGTTCGCTACGACCCCAAGTACGAGCGCCCCAGCGAGGTCGACGCCCTGATCGGCGACGCCTCCAAGGCCCATGACCTGCTCGGCTGGAAGCCGACGGTCCTGGTGGCCGAACTGGCCAGGATCATGGTGGATTCCGATATCCGGCAGGTCGAGGACCAACTGGCGGGCGCCGGCGTCCGCATCGACCGCTGAGGCCATATATTTCGCCTACGATTTGCCCTGTCCCGGTCATTCGCGCATCAATCGGCGAATGCGGCCGGGGCAAATCTGCCGTATGTCCGTAGTGCTCCATCCGTGCCGGACCCGTTGATTCCAAATTGGTAGCAATGGGTCGAGCGTGGTGACCAGGCCCTCGCGTGAGCCCTAGTCTGCGCCAGTACATATGGCTGTTCTGATAGTTCTCGAACCAGCCATTCAAGACGGGCAATTGCCCTGGGGGGCTCATGCGTAGATCCAGAGGGCTGACTGCTGCCCTCGCCCTGTCACTGGCCGGTGCCGGCACCGCGATAGGCCTGGTGCTGATACCCGAGGCGTCGGCCATCACGCAGCCGGTGGCCTTCACCGCCGACGAGCTGCCGACGTGGCAGCCCAACGGGATCGTCTGGGCGATGGCCGAGGCCAACGGCACGGTCTTCGCGGGCGGCACCTTCTCGGCCGTCCGCCCGCCCGCCGGCGCGGCCGGCGCGGAGCAGGAAGCCGTGAACTTCGTCGCGCTCGACGCGGCGACCGGCGCCCCCACCTCCTGCAAGCTCTCCTTCACCATCGGCGAGGGCACCGCGACCGTGCGCGCGCTCACCGTCTCGAAGGACAAGAAGACCCTGTACGCGGGCGGCTACTTCGGCGCCGTCAACGGAACCCCGGTCTCCAGCGTCGCCGCGATCGACATCGCGACCTGCGCCCCCAAGGCCTCGTTCGACCCGCAGTTCCCGGCCACGGTGCGCGCGCTCGCCGCCACCGAGGACACCCTGTACGCGGCAGGAGACTTCAGCACCGTCGAGGGTGCGGGCCGTGAGCGGTTCGCCGCGGTCGACGCCACCTCCGGTGCGCTTCTGCCCTTCGTCGCCAACGCCGACGAGCCCGGCCGCGCGCTCCAGCTCAGCAACGACGGCAAGAACATCCTGCTGGGCGGTGACTTCTTCACCGTCAACGGCTCCCAGAGCCACGCGCTCGCCGTCGTGAACGCCACCACCGGCGCCGTCGCCAAGACGTACGGCACCATCCCCTCGATGTCGGTCATCAAGTCCATCGCGGCCGACGCCACGGGCTACTACACCGGCGCCGAGGGCACGGGCGGCTTCGACGGCCGCGTCGCCCTCGCCACCGACTTCAGCGAGAAGTGGCGCGACCAGTGCCTGGGCGCGACCCAGTGGGTGCTGCCGTACGACGGGGTCCTCTACAGCTCCTCGCACGCGCACAACTGCAGCTCCGAGGGCGAGTTCCCCGACGGCAAGCGCCACTTCCTGCTGGCGCAGCTGACCGACTGGGGCAACGGCGGCCTCGACGCTCCGTCGGCCGTGAACGGCTTCGTGCGCAGCCCGGGGAAGCTCGGCTGGCACCCCACCGCCAACGACGGCCTCGGCGAGGGCATCGGCCCGCGCGTGATGGCCATCGCGGAGAAGAACACCACCAAGTACATGTGGGTCGGCGGTGAGTTCACCCTCATCAACGGCAAGGCCCAGCAGGCCCTGACCCGCTTCGCCTCCACCGGCGACGTCGGCGCCCCGACCACCCCGGTCGCCAGTGTCTCCAGCGTCAAGCCCGGCGAGGTCCAGGTCCGCTGGCGCACCAGCTACGACGCGGACGACAGCAAGCTGACCTACCGCATCTACCGCAACGGCTCCGCGACCCCGATCGCCACCGTCAGCGCGAACTCCCTGGAGTGGCTGCGCCGACAGGCCTCCTGGACGGACGCCACGGTCAAGGCCGGCGCGTCCTACAGCTACCGGGTCACCGCCACCGACGCCGCGGGCAACACCAGCCCCCTGTCGTCCACCGTCTCGGTCGCGGTCCCGACCGCGGTCAGCGCGTACCCGAACCAGGTCCGCGAGGACGGCGCCCACCTGTACTGGCGCTACGACGACGTCGTCAGCCCGTACGTGGCCGACTCCTCGGTCTCCGGCAACATCAGCGGCATCCAGTACAACGCCCCGGCGCTGCGCCAGACCCCGGGCGCGGTCAGCGGTGCCAGCACGGCCATGGGCTTCAACGGCAGCACCCAGCAGGTGTACAGCGACCACCGCCAGACGGTCGGCAGCAGCTACACGCTGGAGACCTGGGTCAAGACGAACACCACCCGCGGTGGCAAGCTGATCGGCTTCGGCAACAACCAGAGCCGCAACAGCAACAACTACGACAAGAACATCTACATGACCAACACCGGTCGGATCTTCTTCGGCGTCAACGCGGGCGGCACGAAGACGGTCTCCACCGGCCTGTTCGACACGTACAACGACAACAAGTGGCACCACGTCGTCGCCACCCAGGGCCCCGCCGGCATGGCGCTGTACGTGGACGGCCAGGTCAAGAGCACCAACAACGTCACCGGCCACCAGCAGATCGAGGGCTACTGGCACGTCGGCGGCGACAACCTCGCCGGCTGGCCCTCCCGGCCGAGCAGCAACTACTTCGCCGGCCAGCTCGACGAGACGGCCGTCTACCCGAAGGCGCTGACCGAGGCCCAGGTCAAGAACCACTTCAACCTGGCCAAGGCCGCCACCGACACGGTCTCCAAGGTCACCGCGACCGAGGACACCTACATCAACCAGGGCGCCCCCAGCGCCGCCTACGGAACGTCCACCTCGCTGGCCGTCCGCGGCACCGCGGCCTACGAGACGTACCTGCGCTTCGACATCCCGGCCGCCCCGGCCGGCACGGTGCTGAAGTCCGCGTCCCTCCAGATCAAGACCACCACCGTGGCGAGTGCCGGCACCACCGACACCGTCTCCGTGGTCCCGGTCACCGGTACCTGGAGCGGTACGGGGACGACCTTCAACAGCAAGCCCACCCTGGGCAGCACCCCGCTCGGCTCCTTCGCGGGCGTGCCGGACGGTTCGGCGGTCCAGAGCACCTCGCTGGACACCACCGCGCTCTCCGCGGTGCTGGGATCCAGCTACAGCCTGGCCCTGACGAGCACGGGTACCAACCCGCTGTGGCTCTGGTCCTCGGAGTCCACGGCCGTGGACGCCAAGCCGCAGCTGACCCTCACCTTCGGCGCGAAGTAACCGCTTGACGGAGTGCGGGGCCCGGCCGTTTCGACGGCCGGGCCCCGCACACCCATCTCATACGTACGGGAGCCACCTGATGTACCGACGCTCCGCAGCGGCTGCTGTCCTGCTGGCCGCCGCCCTGACGCTGACGGCCTGCAGTTCGGACGGCGACGGCAAGGCCGAAGCCCCGTCCGTCTCGCCCAAGCCGCCGGCCGCCTCGTCGGCCCCCGACCCGGCCGACGCCACGAGCACCCCGGCGTCGCCCCAGGCGGACGCGAAGCCGACGGGTCCCGTCCTGCCGGACACGAAGCTCGTCCCGAAGACGGGCAGCTTCACCGCGCCGGAGAAGCAGTACCTGAGCGGCAGGGTCCCGGAGAAGATGGACCCGGCGGCCGTCCTGCAGGGCGGCCAGGAGGCCTGCCAGCGGGTGCAGCGCACGGCGAAGCGGGACAAGGACGCGGCGGTCGGCGCCCTCGTGGCCGGGGAGATCCCGGGCGCGAAGGACGCGATCACCTTCCTCTGCCCGGAGCAGAAGCCGGTCCTCGACGCGGCGGCGAAGGGCTTCCCGGACGGTACGAAGGCGTCCCCGGCGGCAGGCACCTACCGCGCGCTGACCCAGAGCACGACGTGCTCCTGGGAAGCCAAGTCCAAGGACGGCGCCCCCCTGGCCTCGGGCCCGGCAGCCCCTCTGAAGCCGGGCGACAAGATCATCGCCAAGATCCCGGCGGGCACGGCCCAGTTCGTCTCGAACGGCTGCTACGCCTGGATTCCGGCGTAAGCCGCACGCACCACGAGAACGCCCCCGCTGCCCGACCCCCGGGCAGCGGGGGCGTTTTCGATCCCGCATCGGGGGCATCCGAGCCTCCACACGGCGGGGCCGCACCCCGCCCACGACGCTGGAGGCGAATCCGATGAGGGGCATCAGCGGTTGCATAGGACTGATCGTGGTGGGGGCCGTCCTCACCTTCGCGAGCGACTGGCAGCTGCAGAGCGTGAACCTCGACCTGGTCGGGGTCATCATGATGGTCGCGGGCATCATCGGCCTCGCGGTCTACGCGAGCGTCCTCAAGCGCCGCCGCGTCGGCGCCCTCCCGGTGGTCGACGAAACCCGCCGCGAGCTCTGAGCCCGACGCCGGGACCCGCGCACCTCAACTCCGCCGGAGGGCACCCTCGTACACCGGCAGCAGCGTGTCCAGGACGGCATCCATGGAGAAGGACTCGGCGGCCAGCTTGCGTGCCGCGCCCGAGGCCGCCGCGTTGGCCGTCGGCTCCAGCAGGGCCAGGACGGCCGCCGCGACGCCCGCCGGGCCCGGTTCGACCGCCGCGCCCGCGCCCGCGCGGGCGATGTCGCGGGCCAGGCCGTTGGAGTGGGTCACCACCGACGGGACGCCCACCGACAGGGCCTCCAGGACCGACATCGGGAACGGCTCCTCCACCGAGGGCAGTACGTAGACGTGGGCGCGGCGCAGCTCCGTCAGGACCTCCGCGCCGGACAGGGCGCCCGGGACCGTGAAGCGGGAGGAGAGGCCCAGCTCGGTGATCCGGGCGCGGACCGCCGCGAGTTCGCCCTCGTCGGGGCCGGCCACCACGAACTCCGCGTCCGGGTGCGCCGCCAGGACCGCCGGTGCGGCGTCCACGAAGTCCACCGGGCGCTTGCGGGCCTGCAGGCGGGCCGAGTAGAGGATCCGCGGAGGGCCGGACAGGGCGGGGCGCTCCTCCTGGGCCGGGGTGCCGTTGACGAGGCGGACGGTGTTCGGGAGCGGAGCCCCGACCACCGCGTCGAGGCCCCCACGCTCGTGCGGAGTGAGGTACAGCAGCGCGTCGGCGCCGCGCAGGAGGCGGCGTACCGCCAGCGCGTCCAGCACCTTGGCCAGCAGTTTCCCGCTCGGGTCGACCATGCCGTGGGTCTGCAGGACCAGCGGTCTGCCGGCCCGCAGCGCCGCCAGGGCGACGGGCAGGGTGACCAGGTCCCGCGCCAGGTGGACGTGGACCAGGTCCGCGCCCCGCACCAGGCGGCCCGCGGAGGCGAGCAGGGCCGGCGAGGTCATCCCGCTGAAGCCGAGGGGGAGCAGGCGCCGGGCGGGGAAGAGCTTCGCCGGGACCCCTTCCACCGAGGTCGGCCAGGGGTCCGGGAACCCCTCGCCCAGCGCCAGCAGGTTCGCCTCGTGCCCGCGGGCCCGCAGCCCCTTGGCCAGGTTCAGAGCGACCCGCACCGGCCCGCCGAAGGCGTGCGTGGGGGAGTGCAGGGTGACGGCGTGCAGGACTCTCATTTGGGCTCCTCGACCGGGCGGCGGTGCCCGTCCTGGGTCTGCAGGGTCAGTGCGGGGAGGTCCTTGTGGACCACGGACCCCGCGCCCGCCACCGCGCACCGGCCGATGGTCACGCCGGCCAGCACGGTGGCCCGTACGGCCACCCACGCGCCGTCCTCGACGGTGATCGGCGCGTTGCGGTAGCGGAAGTCGGCGGCGCGGTGGTCGTGCGAGCCGGTGCACAGCAGCGCCTCCTGCGAGACGCAGGCGTGCGCGCCGATCGTCACCGGCTCCAGGTTCAGCACCCAGGCCCCCTCGCCGATCCACGCGTGGTCGCCCACGGTCAGCTTCCAGGGCCACAGCACCCGCACCCGGTGGCGTATCAGCACCCCTTCGCCGATCCGCGCCCCGAAGGCGCGCAGCAGCGCGACCCGCAGCCGCGCGGGACACAGCCAGCTCATGAAGAGCGTGTTCATCACGGCGAACCAGAGCGCCTGCGTCAGCCGCCCGCGCCCCTTGTCGTATCCGGCCAGCGTGAAGGCAGGAAGATCACGCACAGGCACCCCTCGTACTCCGGCCCCCGACGGCGCCTTCGAAGGCGCCTCCCCGGGCGCCGAGCGCTCAGACTAAGACTTGATCCGCAGTTCACCAAAGGGTGAGCTGCGGACTGCACGCGGGGCGGGGACCGGGCTTTCCGGCGTGGCCGCGCAAGCGTGGCTCATCCGGGGTCGCTCGGTTCCGCTGTCCGCCGGTTCGGGGAGCAGAGGTCTCACGGCGTTGCCGTGGGACTGCCACGCGACCCGGCCGCCGGAGCGGTTTCGGGCTCGGTGTGGTTGACTCCCGCAGCGCTTCTTCCAGCGCTTGCGCATAGGTGATCTGAGCGTGCCGGGACGCGGTGGTGTCCAGGTAAGCGGTTTTGGGGTCGGCTACGTCGGTGAAGCGGACGAATGCGGCCAGCGCGGCGGAGACGAGGTCACGTTTGCCGGTGAGGCCGCACGCCGTGCACTTGTGCTCGCGGTCCCGCAGGGACTTGGAGACACGCTCACCGCAGAGGCAGTGCTGCGACAGGGCCGTTGACCATGTGGAGACCCGGACCATCCGACCGCCGGCGGCCTCGCACTCGGCCTTGAGGGCGGAGACGAGCATGCCGGGTGTGGTCTGCGAGAGGCGTTTGCCCCACAGCCGGTACCAGGTGCGGATGTCGCAGTCTTCGACGACGAGTGCGGGGCCGTGGGCAGAGATGATCTCGCAGGCCACCAGACGGGCGCGGTGGCGGCGGTGCTCGGCGGTAGACGCTGCTTGTTCGGCGATCTCACCGGAGGCAAGCCCTTCTCCACCGAGATCACGCTCACCGGAACCGAGCAGGTCCTGTTGGAGAAGCAGGCGAAGAAGCGGCGGGACCGTGCGCGGGCGCTGGAGCGCTCCCGTCGTGCGACGAACGCCGCGCAGTACGGGCTGTCGAAGAAGCAGATCAAGCAGGCCGCCCGGCGCGCCGAGAAGGGTCTGCGGCCCAAGGCCGTGACCGTGCCCGGCGGTGCCCGCGCCGCCCGGTCCGACAGCATTCCGAAGCAGGCGTTCCGCTGCGACCGGCTGTCCGGCAACTATCGCGAGCATCGCGCCCGCCAGGGCGGGGAAGGAGACGACCGAGAGGTTGGAGACGTTGCCGTCCACACCGCCGACACGGTCGAGCTGGGCGGCGCGGGCGCGCATGGTCCGCACGCTGGGTGAGGTGTAGCCGGGGCCCAGGACCATCAGGTGCGCCTCGTACACCCAGTCGCCCGGCGCGGACGCCTTCCGGCGGCGTACGAGGTCCACCTTGTGCCAGCGGCCGGGACTGGAGAGGAAGTGCTGCACCCGCGTCCACTGGCCTGGCTGCTGCGGGATGCGTACGGGAAGTACGAGGTCACCACGGGCGCTCTCGGTTCCTCCGGCGAAGACGACGGCGAGGGGGCCAGTGTGGTCCCACCACGTCGCCTTACGGGCTGCGGGCTTGCCCGAGGCGGTGACCTTGCCCGTGGGCACGCGGACGTCCGGCACGGCGGGCTTCGGCATCCGGCGCGGCTGCGTCAGTGCGTGCCGGCCGCCGTCGGCGTAGGCCGAGGCATGACCGCGGAGGGTGCCGACCAGGCGGAAGGTCTCCCACTTGTTCTCGCTCGTGTGGGAACGGGCACGGCCCGGAATCCGGCTGAAGTCGTGCCGGCGGCCCACCTTCGGGCGGCCGAACCGCCGTCCGGTGGCATCCGGGAACAGGTGCCGCGAGACGCCGTTCCACACCTCATCCGCGATGTGCATCGCGAGAGCCTTGGATGCGTGGTGCTTCAAGTGCCCGGAGTCTTCGAGGTGCTTGTACGCGCAGCGCTCCAATGCTTCACGGGACAGGCCGAGGCGCTGTCGTGCGGCCTTCGCGCCGTGCTCCTCGCGCTCATGGAAAGCAGTCCAGTAGGCATCGACCTTGGCGCGGGCGTCGCGTTGGAGGGCCCGCTTGACCGACCACATCGCCCCGAACAGCTTCTCCAGGGAATCGGTTGTCACCGTTCACTGGAGCCCCGACCGGCTCACGTCGAGATGGTCCAGGACGCCGCCGAGCTGTCGCCATCCTGCACAAACTCAAGATCGAGTACGCGCAAATGCGGAACACGTCTTAGACTGCGGCCGATCAGGCACAGGGGGTGGGGGCAAGCGTGGCGACCGACATACGCGAGACCGTCGCCAAGCCGGCGCCGGCGACGCCGCAGCCCGGCGACGAGAAGAGCTGGGGCAAGGTCACCACTCCGCGGACCCTGCTCTCGCGGGCGCTGTCCGTGCCGCTGGCCCTCGGGTTCACCGTCTTCCTGCCGCTGTTCGTCGCCGTCCAGCCGGGCGCGGGCAAGCACGACGCCGCCTTCTGGCTCCAGCTCCTGCTCACCATGTACGCGGGTGCCCGGCTCTCGGCGATGGTCCTGACCAGCCGCCGCAAGCTGCTGCAGGGCTCCTTCTGGCTCTTCGTCTACATGGCCATGGGCGTGGCCCCCCTCGCGCAGGCCGTCCTCGGTCAGGTCCCGACCCCCGTCGTCGGCCCGCGCTCCGACCTCACCGCCGCCATCGGCCTGGTCCTGCTCGGCTGCGCCGCCTTCGACGTGGGCGTCCTGCTGGCCCGGCACCGGCCGGCCGGCCGCGCGGGCGGTTCGCTGAAGGAGCCGCGCCCGGTCATGGCGCACCGCAGGCGCCTCTACGTGCTGACCGTCGTGGCGTTCCTGGGCGCGGCGGCCCTGATCATGAAGCTCGGCGGCCCGGCGGTGTTCTTCTCCAGCCGCCAGGAGATCATCGCGGGCATCGAGGAAGCGGGCGTCTCTCAGGACGGCCAGGCGGGCCAGGCGCTGCTGCGCGGTTTCGGCACGGTCCCCGCGCTGCTGGCGCTGCTGCTGTACACGCGCTGGCTGATCACCTCGAAGTTCGCCCGCCGCAAGGTGTCGATCATCGTCACCTGGTCGGCGCTGGTGGTCCTCAACCTGATCGTCAACAACCCGATCTCGAACCCGCGCTACTGGTTCCTGACGGTGATGTTCGCGCTGCTCTTCACCGTCTTCCCGGTGAGCGCCGCGATGTACCGGGTGGCGCTGTCCATGGCCGTGGTGATCGCCCTCCTCGTCTTCCCGTTCGCGGACCGCTTCCGCTACGACGAGAAGAACTACAAGCCGGTCGAGACGACCTCCTTCCTGGAGCCGATGGCGCTCAAGGACTACGACCAGATCGGCATGTTCGCGAACACCATCACCTTCGCGGAGTCCGGTCCCGGCCATTCCTACGGGCGCCAGCTCGCGGGATCCGTCTTCTTCGCGGTGCCGCGCTCGGTGTGGTCGGGCAAGCCGCGCGACACCGGCGTGATGGTCGGCCAGTGGATGGGCACGGTCAACACCAACCTCTCCTCCCCGATCTGGGCCGAGCTGTGGATCGACTTCGGGCCGCTGGGCATGGGTGCGGGGCTTCTGGGGATGGGGTACGCCTCCGCCCGCGTCGACCGGCGGTACGCCAAGCGCGCCCGGCGCAGCTCGCCGCCGGGCAGCCTGATCTCGACGGTGGTCCCGCTGGTCGCGGGGTACTCCTTCATCCTGCTGCGCGGGCCCCTGCTCCAGGCCTCGGGCCGGATCGCCATCGCGGGGATGTGCCTCGCGCTCGTGGCCACGTACCGGCAGGACAAGGCCGCCGGCCTGCGCTGACCCCGGAGTCGGGCAACTGCTCCACAAGCACTTCCCGAACAAAGAGGCCCTGGTGTTCGATGAGGACGCGGTCACCGGCGGCACCGAGGCGGCGCTCGTCTCGGCGGTACGGGACCGCGCCCCGGCCAGTCCGTCCTGCACGCCCTGCGCGAGCACCTCGTGACGACGCGGGCGACCCGGCGGATCGACGACCCGGCGGCCGCCATCGCGGAAGCCGCCGGCGCGCCCGAGGGCGACCTCAGGTCCGCCGCGCCGGCCCGCTTCGCGATGGACACCACGAGCCTGATCCGCGGCCAGGAGGACCCGCAGCAGGCCATGCGGGACCTGTTCGACCTGTTAGACCTGATCGAAGCGGGCTTCGGCGACACCCCGGCCTGACCCGGCCTGACCCCGGCCTGACCAGGCGTGCCCGGGAAGCCGTTCGGATCCCGCGCCTCAGGCCGCCCGGACCGGGTCGGCGGGGTCGGCGGTGGCCGGCGGGGCGGCCGGTGCGGCGGCCGGCAGCCGGGCCACGCGCAGCCAGCCCGCCGCGGCCTTCGAGGCGGAGCCGAGGGCCAGCCCCCAGGCCGCCCCGGCCACGCCCCAGACGGCGTACCCGCCCAGCAGCAGCCCGACCGACAGCAGCGAGAAGACCACCTGGAGCGAGAGGGTGGCCTTCGGGTTCAGCACCCGCAGGGTCAGCAGCGCACAGGTACCGAGTCCCATGACGGCGTACTGCGCGCCCGTCGCGGGCAGCAGCGCGGCCGCCGCCTGCCAGGTGTCGCCGAGCAGTTCGCGGCCGGCCCGCTCCGGCAGCGCGTACAGCACGGCCCCCCAGGCGGCGCCGGTCACCGCGAGCGCGCCGCCCATCAGGGCGGTCAGCCGGACCACGCCCCGCTTGCCGGAGGCCCGGCCGACGACCGGCGGGCCGAAGGAGTTCGCGGAGCTGAACAGCACGTTCAGCGGCCCGAAGAGGGTGGTGGCGCCGCGCAGCGCGCCGACGGCCAGCGGGTTCGCGAAGACGCCGAGCCCCAGGACGGCGAGCTGGCTGGAGCCGTTGCCCACGGCGAACTCCACGACGAACCGCTGCCCCAGGTACCCGCGCCGCAGGTAAGGCCGCAGGTCGGCGGCGGCGCCCCGCACCGAGGGCCGCAGCAGCCACAGGCCCAGCGCGAGCGCGGGGAGCGCGGAGACCCCCCACACCAGCACCAGCCTGCCCGCGGAGGCGCCCTCGGGCTGGAGCAGCAGCGCGGTCACCACGCACGCGAGGCGCAGCGCGTCGGCGGCCAGCGCCCGCTGCGGCACCCGCAGGGCGGAGAAGCAGTAGCGCAGCCCGTCCTGGAGGAGCACCAGGGGCAGTACGAGTCCCAGCGCGAGGAACGCCCGGCCCGTGGCCCCGGGCAGCAGCAGGCCCAGGAGGGCCAGTACGGCTCCCACCGCCGCCGAGGCGGCCCCGGTGAAGGCGAGGCCCGAGCGGCAGGCCGCCGCGAGGCGGCCCGTGCCGGGGTCGTCTTTTTCCAGCACCAGGGTCTGGCCGACGTAGGCCATGTTCAGGCCGAGCAGCACCGTGAAGGTCACGTAGACCATGGAGAAGTCGGCGAAGCCGGCCGCCGAGGAGAGCCGGGCGGCCAGCACCAGGACGAGGATGTTCGTGGCGCTGGACGCGGCCTGGTCCATTACCGAGGCGACCGCCGCGAGGCCGCGCCGGCTCACCGCCGGCCCGTGCGGACCGTACGCAGGGCGACCGTGTCGGTGCCGTCGCCCGGGATGTGCTGCGAGGCGTCCGCGGCGGCCACCTCGTACGGGATCGGCTGCGGCTCCCGCGAACGGGGCGAGGGCGCGGAGGGGGGCGTCGGCCGGGGGTCCTCGGCGGCGGGGCCGCCGCCCTTGGGGGTCCTGCCGAGGCCGCGCTTCTTCTCGCCCGGCAGCGGCGCGTGCAGTACGGCGCCCAGCACCGTGCCGCCGGCCCCGCTGATCAGCTCGCGGATGCGGGAGAGGTCGGTGCGGCGCACCGCGCCGGGGTTGCAGACCACCAGGACGCCGTCGACGCGGTCGACGAGCGCGAGGGCGTCGGCGTACGAGAGCACGGGCGGGGCGAGCACCACGACGGTGGAGTTGGGGGAGTCGGCCTCGGAGATCAGCCGGGTGGCCCGCTGCGAGGTCAGGGCGCGGGGCACGTTGCGCACCCGCTCGCCCGGGATCAGGTCGAAGCTGCCCGACTCGCCGGCGTCCACGAGGAGCTGGCGGCCGTCGGGCCACTCGGTTTCCCCGTGCTGCGCGCCCGCGCCCGACTGCGACGTGCTCCAGCGCGGCCGCCCGGCCGCGTCGGTGGGCAGCTGGCTGGCCAGCACCGGGGTGCGCAGGTCGGCCTCGATGAGGAGCACGTCCTTGCCGGTCTCCGCGAAGGAGGCGGCCAGGTTCACCGCGACGGCGGCGGCGATCTCGCTGCTGCCGCGCGGGGCGACCACGAGGAGGCGGCGCCGGTCCGCGAAGCGGGCGTCGTAGGCGAGCCGGAAGGCCACCGAGCGGAACTCCTCGGCCAGCCGGGGGTCTTCCTCGCCCGCCGCGAGCAGCGGCCCGCCGTCGGCCTTGCCCCGCGGCAGGGAGCCCAGTACGGGAGCGCGCAGGGCTCGGGCGACGTCGCCCTCGGAGCGCGGAGCCGGGTCGAAGACGAGGCGCACCCAGGCGCCGAGCAGGCCCAGGGCGAGGCCCACGGCGGCGCCGAGCGCGAGCGACATGGCGAGTCCGGGGCCGTCGGCCCCGTGCGGCGGGACGGCCGAGCTGGTGACCCGGCCCGGGGTCATGTCCAGGGCCTTGAGCTTGGCGATGTTGCCGTTGAGGGTGTTGATCTTGCTCTGCTGGTCGGTCTTGGAGGAGTACGCGGCGTCCCGCGCCGGACCGGCCGGCATGCCGGTGATCTGTTTGGCGAGCTCGTCGAGCTGCTTGGCCACCGGGTCGCGCTGGTCCTGGTAGCCCTTGACCATCTTGTCGCGGGTGACGTCGAGGGCCTCCTGCCGCTTGAGCAGGTAGGCCTCGCTCATCGCGTTGGCGCGCTTGGCGGCCTCGGCGGGGGAGGCGGCGGTGTACGTGAAGCGCAGCACCATCGTCTGCGGGGGGTTGGTCACCTGCAGACCGGCGCGCAGGGCCGAGAAGTCGGTGGCCGCGACCCCGAGCTTCTTCGCGGCCTCGTTGGCTATGGAGCTGGAGAGCGCGACCTGGCGCTCCGAGCCGATGTTGATCGCCTTGTCGGGGGCGAGGCTCGGGTTGAAGGGGTCGTCGGTGGGCGCGCGCAGCACGATGTCGGCGGTGGCCACGTAGGTGTCCGCCGTGGAGACGCCGAGGTAGACCCCGCCGAGCAGGCCGATGCCCACGCCCAGGCCGATGAGCCGGCGGTAGCGCAGGAGCTGGCGGAACTGGTCCCGGAGCAGGTCCGGTTCGTCCTCGGCCGGAGCCGCTGCCGGGCGGTTGGTCTCGATCACGGCCGGGGACCCCCAAGTGCTTCGTCCATCAGTGCGTCGATGCGGGCCAGGCCCGCCTCACGGCTCAGGTGCGCCGCCACGTGGCGCGGTCCGGCCGCTCCCAGTGCGTCCGCGCCCGCGGGGTCCTCGGCCAGCGCCCGTACGGCCTTCAGCAGGGCCTCCGGGTTCTCCGGCGGTACGAGCACCCCGGCGCCCGAACGTTCCACTTCCTGGGCGGTCCCGCCCAGTGCGGCGACGGAGGCGACGACGGGACGGCCGGCCTGGAAGTACGAGGTCAGCTTGGACGGCACGCTCATGTCCATCACGGCGGCGTGCTGCGTGACCGCGAGCACGTCCGCCGCGGCGAGGATATCGGGGAACTCGCCGTCGGCGGCAGGGGGGATGATGTCGAGGTTGGGAACATCGGCCGCCAGGTCGGCGAGGGCGGAGCGCTGGCTGCCGTCACCCATCAGGACGAAACGGACGCTCGGGTCCAGCCGGGCGGCGCCCACGAGGACCTCGAGTCCCTGCTTGAGCCCCATGTTCCCGGAGTGCAGGACGACGGTCTGGCCGGGAGCCCAGCCGAGGTGGCTGCGGGTCCGCCCGCGCGGCTTGGTGGGCAACGCCACATGGGACCAGTTGGGGACGAGCCGGATCCGCTTGGGGTCCACGCCCATGCCGACGACCCGGTCGACGAAGGTCTCGTGGATCACGCCGACGAGGGCGGCCCGCTTCAGGGCGTGGGCCTCGGCCCGCCCGGCGAACGCGGCGGCCCTGTCCCCGCCGCTGATCCCGCTCTGTGCGGCGGCGGCGCCCATCAGGTCCTGGACGACGGGAACGAAGGGGACCTTCCAGCGCGCCGCGAGACGGGCGGCCAGCAGGCCGCCGGCCAGGCTCGGCATCTGGGCGAGGACCGCGTCCGGCTTCGGCATCCGGGGCGGGGCCACGGAGCCGTGCAGCAGAATCGATCCTTCGAAAAGTGCCCGGCGGAGGGCGGTCTGACGCGGAGGCACGGTGTGCGCGCGCCGGTGCACGGTCACACCCGCGCGCTGTTCCGTGCGCCGTAGCGCCCCCTTGTACTCCGGCTCGACGGACCAGGCCGGGTAGTGGGGCATGCCCGCCAGGACGTGGGTCTCGTGACCGAGACCGGCCCAGTGCTCCGCGATCTGGGTGGCGTACGGGCCGATGCCCGTGTGCTCGGGGGCGTAATTCGTGGAAACCAGCAGTAGGCGTCGCTGACCGGATTTCGACACTCGACGTCCCCCTCTCACCTGGATGATGCGCACGTCACCCTATTCGTTCACCGGCAACACAGGGAACGTGCACGCTATTGTCTGCTAATCCGCCACACCGGGGTGGGCGGCTTATGGGGGATATGACGTGACGGAGAAGGATATGTCCAAATTTATCGAGCCTGGGCGTAGACCTCACCGAATCGGCTACGCGCCGGGTGCCTATGACCTCTTCCACATCGGACACCTCAACATCCTTCGGCACGCCCGGAGTCAGTGCGACTACCTCGTGGCCGGGGTCGTATCCGACGAAATGGCGGAACTCGCCAAGGGCCGCCGCCCGGTGATCCCGCTCGTCGAGCGGCTGGAGATCGTCCGCAGCGTCCAGTACGTCGATGCCGCTTTCGTCGAGACCGTTCCGGACAAGGTCGAGACGTGGAAGCAAGTCCGCTTCGACGTCATATTCAAGGGCGACGACTGGCGCGGCACCCCCAAGGGCGACCAGCTGGAAAAGGACTTCGCCGTCCACGGGGTCGAGGTCGTCTACTTCCCCTACACGGTCCACACCTCCAGCACCCAGCTGCGCCGGGCCCTGGACGTCCTGTCGGAGCCGCTCGCCACGGAACAGCGCGGCTGAGCGGCGCGGCGGCGGGCGCCGGCCCCGGTCACCGGGGTACGGCGCTGAGCTCCCGGAACCACTTCGCGAGGAACGCCACCAGGAACAGCGCGGCCATCACGCCCGCCCCGGCGTACACCCAGCGGAACAGCCCGGTGCCGCCGAGGAACAGGAACACCAGGCAGAACACCCCGTAATCCACGGGCAGCAGCGCCACCGCGCGCAGGGTCGACGGCGCCGTGGCCGCGCTCCCCGGCGCCGGCTTCGGCTTGAGCTTCTCCGTCAGCAGTCCTCCGAAGAAGGTCACGACCGCGGCGAGCTGGAAGCCCAGGGGCACCAGCAGCCAGCCGGCCGAGGCGCCGCCGCCGTCCGCGCCGCCGCCGACCCCGTAGGCCTCGGGGAAGCGGTAGAAGGCGATCAGTACGCAGGTGTGCAGCGAGGTGAGCTTCGCGCAGTCCACGACGTGGTCCAGCCACTCGCCCGCCGCGCTGCCGCCCCCGCGCAGCCGGGCGAGCTGCCCGTCGGCGGAGTCGAAGGCGAAGCCGACGGCGAGCAGGGCCCACACCGCGATGCCCAGCGCCCACGAGGGCGAGGCCAGGGCGACGACGGCCGCGCCCGCGAAACTCAGGGCGGCGCTGATCAGCGTCACCTGGTTCGGGGTGAGCCCGAGCGCGTACGACCCGGCGGCCAGGTACCGCCCGACGGGCCGGTTGACGAACCGGGAGTAGAGCGACACCCCCTTCGCCGACTTCTGCGCCCCGCGCAGCTCCCGCAGCGCGGTCCCGACACTCGCCATCGACACAACCCCTCGAATCATCCGTGTATGCGTGCGTGCGTACGAAGGGCACATCATCGCAGGGCGTTCGAGGGCGCCCGCCTCCCGCCCCGACGGCGAACCCGGGCTCCGCGAGGTCTTCGCACGCCGCAGACCACGTGCGGGACGTGGGCCGGCCGGTCACCTGTCTCGAGCCCCGCCGGCCGACGGGGCACCCCCCTGCTCAGCCCACCACCTTCAGCAGCAGCACCGCGCGGGCCGGGACGGTCACGCTCTCGCCCCCGCGGTGCACGGTGGCGGGCGCCGCCGCCTGGTCCTCCCGGGAGGTGTCCAGGACCAGCTCGTACGCCCGGCCCCACGGCGCCCCCGGCAGCACCCACGCCACCGGCCGGTCCCCGGCGTGCAGCAGCGCCAGGAAGCTGTCGTCGGTGACCTGCCGCCCGCGCTCGTCACGGCCCGGGATGTCCTGCCCCGACAGGTACAGGCCCACCGACCCGGCCGGGGCGTACCAGTCCCGCTCGGTCATCTCCATCCCCGCCGGGGTGAACCAGGCCAGGTCCCGCAGCCCGTCCGCCCCCTGCGAGCGCCCCGAGAAGAACGCGCGGCGCCGCAGCACCGGATGGGCCCGGCGCAGCGCCAGCAGCCGCCGGGTCAGCGCCAGCAGCGCCTGCCAGGACGGGTCCTCCAGCAGCGACCAGTCCACCCAGCTCGTCTCGTTGTCCTGGCAGTACGCGTTGTTGTTGCCGCCCTGCGTCCGGCCGAACTCGTCGCCCGCCACCAGCATCGGCACCCCGGTCGACAGCAGCAGCGTGGTCAGGAGGTTGCGCAGCTGCCGCCGGCGCAGCGCCGCGATCCGCGGATCCGTGCCCTCCTCGGGCTCGCCCTCCACACCGCAGTTCCAGGACCGGTTGTCATTGGTCCCGTCCCGGCCCGCCTCGCCGTTCTCCTCGTTGTGCTTGGACTCGTACGACACCAGGTCGCGCAGGGTGAAACCGTCGTGCGCGGTGATGAAGTTGACCGAGGCGTACGGCCGCCGCCCGCCCCACGCGTACAGGTCGCTCGACCCCGACAGCCGGTACCCGAGGTCCCGTACGTCGGGCAGCGCGCCGCGCCAGAAGTCCCGTACGGCGTCCCGGTACCGGTCGTTCCACTCCGTCCACAGCGGCGGGAACGCCCCCACCTGGTACCCGCCCGAGCCCACGTCCCACGGCTCGGCGATCAGCTTCACCCGCCGCAGCACCGGGTCCTGGGCGATCACCGCGAGGAACGGCGAGAGCATGTCCACGTCGTGCATCGAGCGGGCCAGCGCCGCCGCCAGGTCGAAGCGGAAGCCGTCCACCCCCATCTCCGTCACCCAGTACCGCAGCGAGTCGGTGATCAGGCGCAGCACGTGCGGCCGCCCCGCGTGCAGGGTGTTCCCGCAGCCCGTGTAGTCCGCGTACCGGCGCTGGTCCGACTGGAGCCGGTAGTACGCCCGGTTGTCGATCCCGCGCAGCGACAGCGTCGGGCCCAGCTCGCCGGCCTCCGCCGTGTGGTTGTAGACCACGTCGAGGATGACCTCGATCCCGGCGGCGTGCAGCGCCTTGACCATCCGCTTGAACTCGCCGACCTGCTGGCCGGCCGTACCGCTCGAGGAGTACGCGGCGTGCGGGGCGAAGTAGCCGACCGAGTTGTAGCCCCAGTAGTTGCGCAGGCCCCGGCGCAGCAGGTGGTCCTCGTGCGCGAACTGATGGACCGGCAGCAGTTCCACCGCCGTCACCCCGAGCCCGGTCAGGTGCTCGATCGCCGCCGGGTGGGCGAGGCCCGCGTACGTGCCGCGCAGGTGCTCGGGGATGCCCGGATGGCGCATCGTGAAGCCGCGCACGTGCAGTTCGTAGATGACCGAATCGGCCCACGGAGTCTTCGGCCGGACGTCGTCCGCCCAGTCGTCGTCATCGTGGACCACGACCCCCTTCGGGACGTGCGGGGCCGAGTCGCGGTCGTCGCGCACGGTGTCCGCGATGTACTGCTGCGGCCAGTCGCGGACGTGCCCGTACACCTCCGGCGGCAGCAGGCCGTAATCATTTCCTTCGGCCCCGTCCACGGCCCGTGCGTACGGGTCCAGGAGCAGCTTGGCCGGATTGAACCGGGCCCCCGTCCACGGGTCCCAGCGCCCGTGCACCCGAAATCCGTACCGCTGCCCGGGGCGCACGCCCGGCAGGAAGCCGTGCCAGATCTCGTGCGTCAGCTCCGTCAGCATGCACCGGCTCTCGGACCCGTCCTCCGCGAAGAGGCAGACCTCCACCGCCTCCGCGCCCTGGGACCACAGCGCGAAGTTGGTACCGGCCGTCCCGTCCGGCCCCTGGTGGAACCGGGCCCCCAGCGGATGCGAGGAGCCGGGCCACACGGGCGGTCCGGGGCGGGTCCGCTCCACCGCAGCCGCATGGCCTCTGGCCAGGCCGTTCGACGTCGCGGTCGCGGTCGCGGTCGCGGTCGCGGTCGCGGTTCCGGTCGAGGTCCCGTGCCCGGCCCCGTTTCCGCTCCCGCTCCCGTTTCCGCTCCCGCTCCCGCTCCCGCTCCCGCTTCCGTTTCCGGTCACTGTGGGATGCTGCCCGGCCCCGTTCGGATGCCCGGTCCCCGTGACGGCTTCCACCGCCTCTTGCTCGGCTGCGCTCGACACTGCCCGCCTCCACGGCTCTCGGTACCTGCGGGGGTGGGGGAACTGCGGCCCCGGCGTCCCTGCCGCGGCCCGCCCCCGTCCGGTCCTTCCCACTGTTCTGCCCGGACTGTCCTGCCTGGAACGTGGCCCGCGCCCACGTTTCCCCCGGAGGGGCCCGGTCGTTGGAGGAACGTGACTCTTCTGACGAGGCGGGCAGGGGCGGGCTTGGCCGCCGTGGCGGTATGGGCGGGCCTCCTCGGAGGCCTGGCCGGATGCACCGAGAACGGCGGCTCCCCGATCGAGATCCAGCTGCCCGGCAAACCCCGGTCACCGGACGAGGCGATCAGGATCACCCCCGACGACAACGCCAAGGGGGTGCCGGCCGAGGGGCCGCTGAGGATCACCGTGCCCGAGGGCCGCCTCGAGCGGGTCGTGGTCACCAAGGTGGAGGACGCCCAGCAGGAGACGGTGCCCGGCGCCATCGCCGTCGACGGGCTCAGCTGGAGCCCCGACCCGGCGTCGGGCCGGCTCGCGCTCGCGGCCAAGTACACCGTGGACGCGGTCGCGCTCGACGGGCACAACCGCCGCCAGGCCCGGCACACCACCTTCACCACCTACGTTCCCGAGGAGCGGTTCATCGGCTACTTCAAGCCCGAGAACCGCTCGACCGTCGGCACCGGCATGATCATCTCCTTCGGGTTCAGCCGGTCCATCGAACGCCGCGCCGACGTGGAGCGGGCCATCACGATCACCTCCGACCCGGCCGTGGAGGTGGTGGGCCACTGGTTCGGCGACGAGCGCCTCGACTTCCGGCCCAAGACGTACTGGAAGCCCGGCACCGAGGTCACCCTCAAGCTGAACCTGCGGGACGTCGAGGGCGCCGCCGGCTCCTACGGCATCCAGGACAAGACCCTGCGCTTCACCGTCGGCCGCTCCCAGATCTCCACCGTCGACGCGGCCGCGCACACCATGGAGGTCCGGCGCGACGGCGAGCTGCTGTCCACCGTGCCGATCACCGCCGGGGCGCCGAAGAACATGACCTACAACGGGAAGATGGTGGTGATGGAGCTCTTCGACGTCACCCGGATGAACGGGCAGACCGTCGGCTTCGGCGGCGAGTACGACATCCCCGACGTCCCGCACGCCATGCGCCTCACCCGCTCCGGGACCTTCCTGCACGGCAACTACTGGGCCAGCCCGGACACCTTCGGCTCCACCAACGTCAGCCACGGCTGCATCGGACTGCGCGACGACAAGGGCGGCGGCTCGGACACCCCGGCCGGCTGGTTCTTCGACCGGACCCTGGTCGGCGACGTGGTGGAGGTCGTGAACTCGAAGGACAAGACGGTCGCCCCGGACAACGGGCTGGGCGGCTGGAACATGTCCTGGACCGCCTGGGTCGCGGGCTCCGCGATCGGCTGACCCTCCGTCACCCGCTCGCCCGCGCTTCCCTTCACCCCGACACCCCAGCCGGGTGATTGTCGTACCGGAATGCCGTAGCGGGGGAGTGTCGGTCCGCCCGGCGCACCGGAGCCCGCCGCCAGCCTGTACGGGGCCCACCCGCACGCGGCGGGCGGGCAACGGACGGAGCGTCATGTCTGCAAGGAAGTGGACCCTCGGGCCCCTGGGGCTCGCCCTCGGGGCCGTACTGGCCGCAGGCGCCCCGGCGGCCCTGGCGGCGCCGGCCGCACCGGGCCCCGGCGGGCAGCAGCCGGCTCCGGCGCGGCAGGCCGCCGCGGCCCTGCGAGCACCGCTGCCGGGCGGGCTCGGTCCCTGTCTGGGGTCCCGGTGCCCCGACCCGTTCCCGCCGATCGAGGTCAGCAACGACCCCAACGGCTACGACGAGGGCATCAACATCTTCGTCGGCGCCGACTTCCTGGTCCGCGAGCGCGCCGCCGAGGCCGAGGGCAAGGTCGTCGTCCTCGGCAGCTTCGACCAGAACAAGAACCTGGCGGTCACCGGCGGCGGGTACAACATCGGAATCGTCGGGGCCGGCTCGCTCGTGCGGCCTCCGGCGGGTTCGGACTTCCTCACCACCGGCCGCGACGTCACGATCGCCGCCCAGCAGCAGCTGATCTCGGACGGCGGCGTCGTCCGTCACGCGGGCACCGCCCCCGGACCCGGCACCGTCACCGGCCCGCTCGTGGCCGACCCGGCCGCGATCACCCCGTACGCCGGCCTGCGCGACCAGCTCACCTCGGCCAGCCGGTGCTACGCCCGGGTCGACGGCAGCCCGCGCCCGGCGACGGGCACCGCCGTCAACCAGGACGGCACCACCGTCTTCACCGGGGACAACACCTCCCCGCTCCAGGTCTTCAACGTGAACTTCGACCTGGTGAGCGCGAGCAACGGCGCCGTCGGCATCCGCTTCGACCGGATCCCGGCCGACGCCACCGTCCTGGTCAACGTCCTGGGCGCCAGTCGTACGATCAACACCTACGGTGGCACCATCAACGACACCGGCGCCGGCGCCGATCCCTGGAACGGCTACCGCACCCGGCTCCTGTGGAACTTCCCCGACGCCACCGCCGTCCAGCTCGTCGGCAGCGGGCAGTTCCAGGGCAGCGTGCTCGTCGGCGAGCAGACCTCGCGCACCACCGTCACCCTGCCCGGGACCAACGGCCGCTTCTTCACCACCGGCGAGCTCGTCCACACCAGCACCGGGGGTGGCGGCCAGGAGCTCCACGCGTACCCCTTCGACGGCGACCTGCCGGACTGCGGGAACACGGGGCCGGTCACGGGCACCGTCTCCGTCACCAAGCGGGACGACGCCGACAACCCGCTGGCCGGAGCCGCGTACGAGCTGTGGCAGGAGACCAACGGCACCCCCGGAGCCCAGTTCACGAACCCCGGCGCGGACACCAAGGTCGCCGACTGCGTGACCCCGGCGAGCGGCGTCTGCTCCGCCACCGTCCCGCTCGGTACGTACTACTGGCGCGAGACCCAGGCTCCGGACGGCTACGAGCTCGCGGAGAACCCCGTCGCCGAACTGACGCTGACGGAGCAGAACGCCGCCGCGGGCGCGAGCGCGAGCATGAGCAACGCGAAGCTTCCCGGCAGCGCCGAAGTGGTGCTGCGCAAGTCCGACGCGGACGGCGGGGCGCTCCTGCCCGGCGCCCGCTTCGAGCTGTGGCGCGAGGCCAACGACCGTACGGGCCTGCAGACCGGCGGAACCGGACCCGACGAGCAGCTCGCCGGGTCCTGCACCACCGACGCGCAGGGCAGCTGCACGGTGCAGCTGCCCGTCGGTGAGCGCTACTACTGGCGCGAGACGCAGGCCCCGGCCGGCTACGACCTGCCCGCGGACCCGGTCACGCCGTTCGACCTCGACGCGAGCCACGTGACGACGGGCCTCGTCGTCACCGTCACGGACGAGCGGACCGGGGAGCCGGACTACGAGGGATCGATCACGGTGCTGAAGAAGGACGCGAAGACGAAGAACCCGCTGCGCGGGGCGGTCTTCGAGGTGTGGAAGGAGACCAACGGCATCATCGGCCTCCAGACGCGCGGCATCAACGCCGACCGCAGGGCGACGGCGGGCTGCGCGACCGACCGGGCCGGGGCGTGCACGTTCCCGGGCCTGGAGGAGGGCTGGTACTACGTGGTCGAAACGGCCGTCCCCGAGGGCTACGTCCTCCCGCGGAACCGGGTCACCGGTCCGCTCCACCTGGACGAGAGCACTCCGGACCACCGCCTGGTGGTCACCCTGGAGAACAAGCGCGACCACCACGGCAAGGGCGGCAAGGGCAAGGGCCCGAAGCCGCGGCCGGGCGAGTAGGCCGCCCGGGTGGGCCGGTGACCCTGCCGGCCCACCCGGCGCGCCGGGGCCGGGCCGATCCGGTTGGCTCGGATCCGGTGGCCCGGCCGGCGGGCACGAGGAGGCCCGTATGAGCCGTACGACCCGACGGGACACGGCAGGCGTCATAGGCAGGGCGGCCGTCACGGCCGCGATCCTCGCGGCGGCCGCCCTCGCCCCGCCCCCCGCGGCCTCGGCGGCTCCGGTCCCGGCCCCGTCGCCGTCGGCCCCGGCCGCGGAGGCGTGCGACGCCGGGACCGGGCCCTACCAGCGCGAGCTGGAAGACCACCTGCGCCGCACGCCCGACGGGACACAGGACGCCGGGGACTGCGAGGCGATCCGGACCTTCCAGCGGGACAACGGGATCCGGCCCGCCGACGGCTACGCCGGACTGCTCACCTTCCGCACCGTGGTCGCGGTCGCCGCCCGTGCGAACCCCAACGCCGCGGGCGACTGCCCGGTCCGCCCGCACCGCGTGACCTGCGTGGACATGGAGCGCCAGCTCCTGTGGGTGCAACGCGGCCGCACGGTGGTCTTCCCGCCCGTGCCCGTCCGTACCGGACGTGACGACCAGGAGACCCGCCCCGGCTGGCACGAGGTCTACTGGCGGAGCGTGGACCACGGGTCCACGCTCTACGACAACTCCCCGATGCCCTATGCCCAGTTCTTCGACGGGGGCCAGGCCCTCCACGGCCGCACCGGCTACCTGTACGCCCACGGCGGCTCGGCCGGCTGCGTCAACCTCACCGTCCCCGACGCGCGGCGGCTGTGGGACCTGCTCACCGAGGGCGACGCCGTCTACGTGTGGGGCACCAAGCCCGGCACGGAGGGCTGACTCCCGGCGCACGGACCACTCTTGGGACGGAACGGTGACACGGCCGTACTGTCTCGTGATCCCCCATGTGATTTCCTGGCGATTAAGCGCGCGACTGTCCGTGCGCGGGGGACATGGGGAGAACGATCGTGAAGCTGCAGCCGATACGCGGGCGCGCCCGCACCGGTCTGCCGGCCCTCCTGCTGGGTGCGGCGCTGCTGTTCACCAGCGCGTGCAGCGGTGGCGGAAAGGGTGGCGGCGCCGGCGGGAGCGGGGGCGGCGACGGGGGTACCGGTACGACCGGTACCGAGGCGTCGAAGGCCGTCGTGAGCGTCAAGCCGGACGACGGGGCCAAGGAGGTCGCGACCAGCGGCATCCTCAAGATAACCAGCACCGGCGGCAAGCTCACCACGGTGACGGTCGCCGACACCAAGGGCAACGCGGTGGAGGGCAAGGTCGCCGCGGACGGCGCGAGCTGGGAGCCCGCCCGCCACCTCGCCGCCGCCACCGAGTACAAGGTGCACGCGGTCGCCAAGGACGAGGCCGGCCGCGAGTCCGCGAAGGACACCACCTTCACGACCCTCACGCCCGCCAACACCTTCATCGGGCAGTACACCCCCGAAGACGGATCGACGGTCGGCGTGGGCATGCCGGTCTCGATCAACTTCTCCCGCGGCATCACCAACCCCGAGGCCGTCGAGAAGGCCATCACGGTGACGGCCGAGCCGGCCGTCCCGGTCGAGGGCCACTGGTTCGGCAACGACCGCCTGGACTTCCGCCCCGAGAAGTACTGGGCCGCGGGCACCAAGGTCACCCTGAAGCTCGAGCTCGACGGGGTCGAAGGCCGCCCGGGGGTCTACGGCAAGCAGACCCGTACGGTCACCTTCAAGGTCGGCCGCTCCCAGGTCACCACGGTCGACGCCTCCAGCAAGCAGATGCAGGTGGTCCGTGACGGGCAGGTGCTCAAGAACGTCCCGATCACCGCGGGCGCCCCGTCGACGACCACGTACAACGGTCAGATGGTCATCAGCGAGAAGTACAAGGTGACCCGGATGAACGGCGCCACCGTCGGCTTCGGCGGGGAGTACGACATCTCCGACGTCCCGCACGCCATGCGGCTGACCACCTCCGGCACCTTCGTCCACGGCAACTACTGGGCCTCGTCGGGCACGTTCGGCTCCGCGAACGTCAGCCACGGCTGCGTGGGCCTCAAGGACGTCCGAGGCGCCGGCGACGGCACCCAGCCCGCCGCCTGGTTCTTCAACGAGTCGCTGATCGGCGACGTGGTCATCGTGAAGAACTCCAAGGACAAGACCGTCGCCCCCGACAACGGCCTCAACGGCTGGAACATGGACTGGGCGGAGTGGATCAAGTAACCCTGATCGTCGCCTAGTCCGGTGGCCCGGTGCTGTGACCCACAGCACCGGGCCACCTGCCGTTAACCGGCGCTAACCTTCCCGTATGACCATCTCTCTCGAAGTCTCCGAAGGCGTCGGCGTCATCCGGCTGGACCGGCCGCCCATGAACGCCCTGGACATCGCCACCCAGGACCGGCTGCGCGAGCTCGCCGTCGAGGCGACCGACCGGGCCGACGTCCGCACGGCTCTCATCTACGGCGGCGAGAAGGTGTTCGCGGCCGGCGCGGACATCAAGGAGATGCAGACGATGGACCACGCGGCCATGGTCGCCCGGTCCCGCGGACTGCAGGACGCCTTCACCGCCGTGGCCCGGATCCCCAAGCCCGTGGTCGCGGCCGTCACCGGCTACGCCCTGGGTGGCGGCTGCGAGCTGGCCCTCTGCGCGGACTACCGGATCGCCGCCGACAACGCGAAGCTCGGCCAGCCCGAGATCCTGCTCGGCCTGATCCCCGGCGCGGGCGGCACCCAGCGGCTGTCCCGGCTGATCGGCCCCTCCAAGGCGAAGGACCTCATCTTCACCGGCCGCATGGTCAAGGCGGACGAGGCACTGACCCTCGGCCTCGTGGACCGGGTCGTACCGGCCGCCGAGGTCTACGAGCAGGCGTACGCGTGGGCCGCGAAGCTGGCGCAGGGCCCGGCCCTCGCGCTGCGTGCCGCCAAGGAGTGCGTGGACGCGGGGCTGGAGGCCGACATCGACACCGGGCTGACCATCGAACGGGGCTGGTTCGCGGGCCTGTTCGCCACCGAGGACCGCGAGCGCGGGATGCGCAGCTTCGTCGAGGAGGGGCCGGGCAAGGCCAAGTTCCTTTAGGGACGGCACTCTTGTCGGCATCCTCGCCGGGTCCGCGCCGGGGTCTTCGCCGGGTCTTCCCCGGCGTCATTCCTGTGGGTGGATTAGCCAGGCCTTAAGGCAGCCTTAAGGCGAGCCGGTGATCCACTCTGGGTGACCAGCGTTGTGCCGTGCGTCACCGCAGGTCAGCGGGGTGCGATGGCCCCCGGGTTGCCGATTGCATATGCCAGGACGACCCCTCGGAATCAAAGATCCCGGGGGGTCTTTTCCTGCGGAACGGCCCGAACGGCCGTACCGGCCCTCCATGATGGGTGCATGGCGGGTCTGGAGGGTGTGGAACAGCCGCGGCAGCGCAGTAGCGCTTCCGCCGTACGGCTCACGGCGGCCCTGGAGGACGAACTCGGCCTCAAAGCCCTGGAGTTGTACGGGAATCCGGCCGAGGCGGAGGTGACGCTGCCGTCGATGCCCGAGTCGGCGAGCACCGCCCGCCGGCTCACGCAGTGCGTGGTCGTCCGCCTGTGGGGGCTCTCGCCGCAGATCGCCGAGCACACGGTCCTGCTCGTATCGGAGCTCGTGGGCAACGCCGTCCGCCACACGGGAGCCCGGTCCTTCGGTTTACGGATGCTCAGGCGGCGCGGCTGGATCCGCGTGGAAGTGCGCGACCCCTCGCGCGGACTGCCCTGTCTCATGCCGGTCCACGAGATGGACACCACCGGCCGGGGGCTGTTCCTCGTCGACAAGCTCTCGGACCGCTGGGGCGCGGACCTGCTGCCGCGCGGGAAGATCACCTGGTTCGAGATGCGGGTCGCGGACCGCTAGGAGCCCCCCGAACGCCAGAAACCCCCCGAACGCCAGAAACCCCCTGTCGCCGTTGTGGGGCGCTGTGGGGGTTTCATGGGTGTGCCGAGGATCGAAGGGGTGTGATCCTCGGCAGGGACTTCGCTCGGGTCAACGGGAAGCCGTGGTTCCGACTATGGCAGACGAGGGGCCAAATGCCAAAAGTCCCAAGTTGGACATAAGTGTGCATATCCTAAGACTTTCTACCTAAATCCTAGGTGAGATGGGCCACCGGCCTCGTAATCAGTGCATAAAGATCGACCGCTCTGCGTGAATCGTTGATCACGTAGCGGACAGTGGCCGGGTGGCACCGGTTCGGCCGAAGGTCCCGAATGGGGTCAATCAATGCCTACACGGGCATCCACCCCTTAAATGGGCGGGTGCTCTGCTACCCGGACCGCCGATCCGCTCTCCGTGCCGGCGCGGCGGTCGCCGCCGGCGCCTTCGCCGCCGCCTGTAGTGCCCCCGCCGGCCCCGCGGCCCCGGCGAAGGCCGCCCCGGACAAACCGGCGGCCCCGGCCAAGGCGGCCCGGGCGAAGGCGGCCCCCGCCCCGCGCCGGTTCGCGGGTCAGCCCGTGGAGATCGGGCACGGTCCCCGCGGCCGGCCCGGCGTCGCGCTCACCTTCCACGGCAACGGCGACCCCGCCATCGCCAAGGCGGTGCTCGCCGAGGCGGAACGGGCGGGCGCGCGGGTCACCGTACTGGCCATCGGCGCCTGGCTCGACGCCCACCCGGAGATGGCCCGCCGGATCCTGGACGGCGGCCACGAGCTCGGCAACCACACCCAGCGCCACCTCGCGATCAACGCCATGCCCGAGGAGCAGGCGTACGCCGAGATCACCGGCTGCGCCGACCGGCTCAAACGGCTGACCGGCTCCATCGGCACCTGGTTCCGCCCGTCCCAGACCCAGTACGCCACCCCCCTGGTGCGAAAACTGGCCCAGCGGGCGGGCTACCCGCACGTCCTCTCGTACGACGTGGACTCCCTCGACTTCACCTCGCCCGGTGCCGCGGCCGTCGTCCGCACCGTCATCGGCCCGATCCAAGGCGGATCGGTGGTGAGCCTGCACTTCGGCTACGCGGACACGGTCGACGCGATGCCACCCCTCCTCGAAGAACTCGCACGCCGCAAACTGCGCGCGGTGACCACCACGGAGCTGCTGACCCCATGACGACCACCCGCCTTCCCCGGAAGGCCACCGCGTTGCTGGCCGGTCTGGTCCTCGCCGCCCTGACCGGCTGCGGAGCGGCCGACAAGGGACCCGCCGAGGCCCTCGGTACGAAGGGGCCCGCCGCGCCCGCCAAGGCGGTACCGGCCGTACCGGCCGCGCCTCCGGGCCTGGCCGGAATGCCGCCGCTCCTCGATCCGAACGACGTGTACGCGGCCGACCGGCCGAACAAACTCTCCCCGGTGGTCAAGGACTTCCCGTCCCGCGTGTACGTGCCGAACACCACCTCCAACACGGTGTCCGTCATCGACCCGGTGACGTACAAGGTCATCGACACCATCCCCGTCGGCGTCCAGCCCCAGCACGTGGTCCCGTCCTGGGACATGAAGACCCTCTGGGTCAATAACAACCGGGGCCACACGCTCACCCCGATCAACCCGGCCACCGGCGAGGCCGGCAAGCCCGTCGAGGTGCACGACCCGTACAACCTGTACTTCACGCCCAACGGCAAGTACGCGGTGGTCATGGCCTCGATGGACAAGGAGCTGGTCTTCCGCGATCCGCACACGATGGACCGCGTGAAAACCGTCCCCGTGAGCTGTTTCGGCGTCAATCACGCGGACTTCTCCGCGGACGGCCGCTACTTCATCGTGAGCTGCGAGTTCTCCGGCGAACTGCTCAAGGTCGACACCGAGAAGATGGAGGTCGTCGGCCAGCAGAAACTGCCCTTCGAGGGCGCGATGCCACAGGACGTCAAGGTCTCGCCGGACGGAAAGACCTTCTACGTCGCGGACATGATGGCGCACGGCATGTGGGTGCTCGGCGGCGACAAGTTCGAGACCCCCAAGCTGCTGCCCACCGGAAAGGGCTGCCACGGCCTCTACGTCAGCCGCGACTCCAAGGAGATGTACGTCTCCAACCGGGGCGAAGGGTCCGTCTCCGTCTTCGACTTCACGCAGAACAAGCTGACGAAGAAGTGGGAGCTGCCCGACGGCGGCAGCCCCGACATGGGCGGGGTCTCCGCCGACGGCAAGGTGCTGTGGCTCTCGGGCCGCTACAACTCCGAGGTCTACGCCATCGACACCACCACCGGCAAGCAGCTCGCCAGGATCCCGGTGGGCGGCGGACCGCACGGCCTCGCCGTCTACCCGCAGCCCGGCCGCTACTCCCTCGGCCACACCGGCATCTTCCGGTAGGGCGCGAGCGCGCGGACACCGCTTCGCGCGGAGACTGCTTCACGCGGAGAACGCGGGCGTGCCCCGGGAGCTCGCACAGCTCCCGGGGCACTTTCAACCGCTCACCGACGCCTCCTCACCAGGCGACGGGGAGCCGCTCGGGGAGGCGCTTGATGAAGCCGGTCCGCCATACGAGGTTCTCCGCCGGCACCGCGAGACGCAGCTCGGGCAGCCGCTCGACCAGCACCTCCAGCGCGATCTCGGCGTGCGCCCGGCCCAGCGCGGAAGCCGGGCAGAAGTGCCGGCCCGCGCCGAAGGCGAGGTTGGCGTGGGAGCCCTCGCGCTCCAGGTCCAGCTCGTCGGGGTTCTCGAAGGCCTCCGGGTCGAAGTTGGCCCCCTCCAGCAGGACGAGGACCAGCTCGCCCTCCCTGACCAGCACGTCCCCGACCTGGATGTCCGCCATCGCGATGCGCGGCAGGCCGTCGCCCACGGACAGGTTCCAGCGGAGCAGCTCGTCCACGGCCTTGCCCATGCGCTCCGGGTGAGCGCGCAGGTACCCGATGAGCTCGGGCTTCTGCAGCAGCGCCAGGACCGCCAGGGTCAGGAACGCGGAGGTGGAGACGGCGCCGGCCCCGAAGAGGGAGACGGCGACGGTGGCGAACATGTCGTCGGTCAGGTGCGCCGACTCCGGGTCCGCCTCCTTCAGCTCGGCGAACTTGCCGAGGAGCCCCGTACGCTCCTCGGCAGGCAGCGCCAGCTGCGCCTTCAACTGGTCCTCGAAGTAGCCGACGTCCTTGTACCAGTTGAGCGCCGAGTCGGCGAACGGCTCGCGCGCGGTCATGAACGCGACGTCCAGCCCCGACATCAGGCGCCGCCAGTCCTCGAACGGCACGCCCAGCACCTGGCAGTGCATGGCCGCCGAGAAGGGATCGGCGAACCCGGCCCGCAGGTCGGCGGGCCCCCCTTCGGTGACGAGCTGGTCGATGAGCTCGCCGGCCTTCGCGCGCAGCCAGTCCTGCAGGCCCTTCTGGCGCGGGTTGAGCGCCTTCATGACCGCGTTGCGCAGTCCGGCGCTGTTGATGTTCCCCATGTTGTTGACGACCTCGGGCGGGATCGTCAGCGCGTACTGGCGCGGGACGCCGGCATTGGCCGTGTCCTTGAGGCTGAAGCGCTCGTCCTCCAGCACCTGCTTGGCCAGCGCGTAACTGCTCACCAGCCAGGCCGGATCCCCGGTGAGGGTACGGACCTTCGCGACCGGCGCCTTCTCGCGCAGCCAGGTGCACTCCTCGGGGAGCACGTCGCCGCGCCGCGAGAGGGGGAAGTCGATGAGGGGCTCGGCGGTCTGTCCCGTGCCCTCAAGCTGCTCGACGCTCATCGACGGTCCCTTCGGTTGGTGCGGTGTGCGTGTGCGTGTGCGCGTGCGGGTTCGTGCTCGCGCGGTTCGGGTTGCCCTGCGCCTTTTCGGCCGCCTCGGGGCGGACCACGGCGTATGCCTGGTTCCTCGTCGCGCGCAGTCCCCCACCGCGCGCGAAGAGGACGTCGGTCATCGGCATCTTGACGTGGTAGGCCGCCACGGAGGACGGCACGTCGAGAATGCTCGGGGTGTCGATGAAGAACGGCAGCTCGGCTGCCATGTAATCGAAACACACCTGCAACTGTGCGTCGGTGATGGATTCACCTTCCGGCAACTTGGATCCGACAAAGTGCAGGGCCATTTCCTCGCAGCCCTTGCGGAATTCGTCGTCGGTCTCCAGGAAATGGAGTACGCGTCGGTGCAGAAGTTGGTAGACGGGGTTCGTCTGGAACTCCGAAAGTGCCCTCACTCGGATCTCGGCATGCTGAGGCCCTGATTCCTCCACGCCCTTGAGAATCCTTCGCCGGACTGCCTTGATTTCCTTCGTAGCACGCTTCTCGGCGTGTTCCTGGGTGTAGCCGAATGCGGCGAACATCCGGTCCACGTGGAGGTCTGCGTACACGAAGTCGACCTGTGCGAAGCGGGTCGTGGCCCATCGGGTGAGGCTGGATATGCGCTCGGAGCTGAAGTAGCTGTTTCCAGGACTCACTCCGATGAGCACATGGTCGCCGTCTTCCCAGATGTGGTGGCAAGTGCGGGTGAAGGGCAGAACTTCGAATGATGCGTCAGCTGTGATCGTCACCTGTGTGATCGCCCTTGTTGCCGCTTGTCCCTGGGAGCCCTGCGCTCCCGGTGTGGCGGCAATGTCGCTACGTTATGCCGTGGTCCCGGAGCGTGACAAGTGGGGGCTTGAATTGTTGGCTGGAATTATCGCTTCCGCACTACGGAAGAGTAATTGAATATCTATCTGCCGCTCGAACGGGACCCGGGGCGTGAGGGGTCCGGGCATGCCGCTACCCTGAGCCGGTCAACAAGCACCAAGAAGGGGTGGACCCAGTGGCGGACATCGAGAGCGCACGGACGACGTTCGGCAAGTTCGACGTGAACGGTGACGGCTTCGTGACGGCCGACGAGTTCCGTTCGGCGATGGCGGAGATGGGCGACCCGTTCGTCACCGGCCCGGTCGCGGAGGCCGTGATAGCCGCCAAGGACTCGAACGACGACGGCCTGCTGAGCTTCGACGAGTTCTGGGCCTCCCTGAACAAGTAAGCCCCCGCGCCGCCCCCGGCCCCTGCCGGGCCGGGGGTGCGCGTCAGTTCTGCCGCGGCCCGTCGGTCATGCCCTCCACCTCGGCGAGGGCCTCCTCCAGCCAGCGCAGCCAGAAGGTCTCCAGCCCGGTTCCCGCGTGCAGCACGACCCGCCGCAGCCGGTCCTCCCCGGAGTCCCGCCCGGCCGGGAAGTCCTTCTCCTCGATCCCCTCGTACACGGCCAACTGGGCCCGGTGCAGCTCCAGATGCCGCCGCAGCTCCGCGGCCAGCCCCTGCGGCCCCACCACCGCGGCCGCCCGGATCCGCAGCAGCAGCGGATCCCGCACCGGCTTGGGATCCTGACTCTCCCGGACCCACCGCGCCAGCTCCCCGCTCCCGGCGGGCAGCACCTCGTACTCCTTCTTCTGCCCCCGCACGGGCCCCTCGCTGGGCAGCGCCCGGATCAGCCCGGCCTCCTCCAGCCGGCCGAGCTCGCGGTAGATCTGCTGGTGCGTCGCGGACCAGAAGTACCCGATCGACTTGTCGAACCGCCGGGTCAGTTCCAGCCCCGACGAGGGCTTCTCGAGCAGGGCGGTGAGGATGGCGTGCGGGAGCGACATGCGGCCATCCTAGGTTTGCGGAGACCGGGGCCCGGCGTCCCGCCGCCCTGCCTACCCCCAAGCGGCCAGTGCCTCCGGGGTGCGTGGGCCCGGGGTGTGCGCGGACAGGTGGCCGTGGGCGCGGAGGAAGGCCGTCACCGCCGGGGACCAGGCCGGGCGCAGGCCCGCCGAGGTGAGGAGGGACGGGTCCGAGAGGAGGGGCTCGGCCGGGCCGAAGCGGATGCCCGCCGGGGTCAGGACCGCCGCGTCGTCGGCCCAGCGGACCGCCAGGTCCACGTCGTGGGTGGCCATGACCACCGTCGTGCCGGAGGCGCGCAGTCCCGCGAGGACGTCGAGGAGCCGCTCCTGGCCGTCCGGGTCCAGGCCGGCCGTCGGCTCGTCCAGGATCAGCACCCGCGGAGCCATCGCCACCGCTCCCGCGATCGCCGCGCGCTTGCGCTGGCCGTAGGAGAGCAGGTGCGTGGGCCGGTCCCGGAGGTGGGTGATGTCCAGCGCGGCGAGGGCCGAGTCCACGCGGGCGCGGACCTCCGGAGCGGGGAGCCCCAGGTTCATCGGGCCGAAGGACACGTCCTGTTCGACCGAGGCCGCGAACAGCTGGTCGTCGGGGTCCTGCACCACCAGCTGGACGGACGTGCGCAGCCGGGTCAGGCCGGCCCGGTCGTACGAGACCTCCGTGCCGTCCAGCCGCAGCGATCCCGCGCCGGGCCGCAGGCCGCCGCTCAGCAGCCGCATCAGCGTGGTCTTGCCGCTGCCGTTGCGGCCCAGCAGGGCCAGCGCCCGGCCCGGCGCGATGGCGAAGTCGACGCCGGTCAGGACCGCCGGGCCGTCCTCGTAGGCGTAGCCCGCGCCGGACAGTTCCACCACCGGGTTCAGCGACGGGTTCAGCGACGGGTTCACAGGAGGAGCCCCTTCAGGGTGAGGGTCAGGGTGATCAGGGCCGCCAGCAGCCCGGCGGTGGCCGTCAGGAAGCGCCACGACAGGGTCGCCTGCGGTACGAGGACCCGCAGCGCGCCGTCGTAGCCGCGTCCGGCCAGCCCCGCCTGGAGCCTGGCCGCACGGTCGAAGGCCCGTACGAAGGAGGTCGCGGCGAGCCCGGCCAGGGAGCGCCACACCGCCGCCCGGCCGGTGTGCCCGAGCCGGGCCGCCTGGGCCCGGCGGACCTGGGCCATGGAGTCGAGCAGCAGGAAGCCGATCCGGTACATGACCAGGGCCACGTCCACCACCGGGGCCGGCACCCCGGCCCGGACCAGCCGGGGCAGTACGTCGGAGACCGGGGTGGTGAAGGCGAACAGCAGCAGCCCGAGCGAGGCCGCCGAGGTGCGCAGCAGCAGTTCGGCGGCGAGCCGGGGACCGTCGGGGGCCAGGGACACCGGCCCCGCCGGGCCGCCGACGGCCAACAGCAGCGGCAGCGCCCCGGTGAAGCAGAAGCCGAGCGGGATCCGGAAGGCCCGCCAGAGCTGCCGCCCCGCCACCCCCGCCGGGCCGAGCAGCACGGCGAGGGTGGCGGCCGCCACCAGCGGCCCGCCCGGCCACGGCGGCAGGCACACGGCGGTGACCGTCAGCCCGATCCCGAGCAGGGCCTTCTCCAGCGGGTGCCGGCCGCGCCAGCGACTGCTGTGCGCGGCCACGTCGATCGGCAGCACCGCCTACGCCTCCGGGGCGGTGGCGGCAGCGGCAGCGGCGGCTCCTTGGCGGCGGCCCTTGCGGACGCCGAAGTAGTACGCGAGCACGCCCGCGCCCAGTGCCGCCTGCAAGGCGAACAGCGCGGACTCGATCTCGCCGGACGGGGGCTCGTACAGAGGGGAGAACCAGGGCTCGTAATCCGGCTTCAGCTCGGTGATCGCCGCCTCCGCCTGCGCGTCGGCGCCGGCGAAGGGCTCCTCCTTGCCCTCGCCGAGCCCCAGGGCGAGCGGCAGGACGGCCAGCGCCGCCACCAGGAGCAGCAGCAGGGTGTTGATCTTCGCGTTCTTGGACATCCCGCTCATCAGGCCGCCGCCTTCTCTTCGGTACGGGCGGAGGTCAGCTTCGCGACGCCCAGCCGGACCAGGTCCGACTTGCTCGACGCCATCAGCAGCCGCATCACCAGGACGGTCAGCAGTCCCTCGCTCACCGCCAGCGGTATCTGGGTGACCGCGAAGATCCCCCCGAACTTCGCGAGCGAACCCGGGAATCCGGAGGCCGGGTCCGGGAAGGCCATGGCGAGCTGCAGGCTGGTGACGCAGTAGGTGACCAGGTCGGCGAAGAAGGCGCCGAAGAAGACCGTCACCATCAGCGGAAGACCGAACTTCCGCAGCAGCCGGTAGACGGCGTAGCCCGCCCACGGGCCGGCGATGGCCATCGAGAAGACGTTGGCGCCGAGGGTGGTGAGCCCGCCGTGCGCCAGCAGCAGGGCCTGGAACAGCAGGGTGATCGTGCCGAGCACCGCCATGATCGGCGGCCGGAACAGGATCGCCCCGAGCCCGGTGCCCGTGGGGTGCGAGCAACTGCCCGTCACGGAGGGGATCTTCAGGGCGGACAGAACGAAAGTGAACGCTCCGGAGGCACCGAGCAGCAGCGTGCTCTCCGGATGGGCCTTCACCTCGCGGGTGAGCGAGCGGACGCCGTGGACGACGAAGGGGGCGGACGCGGCGCCCCAGGCGACCGCGTGCAAAGGGGGCAGGAACCCCTCGGCTATATGCATGAGTAGGGAGACCTCTCCAGCACCTCGTGGATGGACAACGCGCCCCGGCCGGTCTCCTGGCTCACGGGTTGACGTCCATGCTCCGCCTTCCCGGGCAGCGCGGAACCTCCCGCGCAGCCCAGTGGCTTTCCCGCAGGAGTGGAGCCGGACTTCCCGATCACAGTGGCGAGGGCCGCACCGGTTTCCCACCGGTTTCCCGAACACCAAGGCCCGATGACCCTAGTCGGCCGCACGGACCGGTAACAACCCGCCCCAATCGCGCCGGGTGGTGACCGGATTCCGCTTGTGCGTCACGCCGCGTGTCCGCACCGCTGCTGCCTGCCTCAATGGCCCCGGGTGGAAACGGAGTTCCGCGGATCCACGACCACCGGAGCCCGGCTGTTCCGTGTCGCTGCGCCCTTCCGCGCGTACGGTCCGGCGGGGGCGGGCACGGGGGCGGGCACCGGCACCCCCGGCCGCAAGGGCCTCATCGCCCGCGCCGGTCGCCCGGACGGCTGCGGCCCGGTGGCGGCAGCGCCGGGTCCCGGTGAGGCTGGTCGGGTGGCTACCGACACCGCGCAGGCCTTCGACTACTCCGACCTCACCGCCGTCTACGTCAACTGCACGCTCAAGCGATCGCCCGAGCCCAGCAACACCGAGGGCCTGATCGACAAGAGCCGCGCGGTGATGGAGGCGGCCGGGGCCCGGACCTCGCTCATCCGGGCCGTCGACCACGACATCGCCACCGGTGTCTGGCCCGACATGACCGACCACGGCTGGGAGAGCGATCAGTGGCCGGTGCTCTACAGCCAGATCATGGGCGCCGACATCCTCGTGCTGTGCGGCCCGATCTGGCTCGGAGACAACAGCTCGGTGATGAAGCAGGTCATCGAGCGGCTCTACGCCTGCTCCTCGATCCTGAACAGGCAGGGCCAGTACGCCTATTACGGACGCGTTGGCGGGAAGGTGGCTCCTGGAAACCGGAGTTGCGTAGCGAAATGATATGCTGTACGCCTGTTTCGGCAGCGGTCAGGGCTTGGCCGTCATGACGGATCTTGATCCCGAGTGAGAAGCCCTCTCGTTTCATGAGGGGGAGGAGTCACGAACATCCTCTACGGCCTTCGTGTTGTGGAATCGGATGCGCCTGACCTGTCTGCTCAAGCGGGCGGGATATCAGCACGCGGCAGTCAGTGCTCCCTCTGGGGGTAATGGCTGCCGTTTCGACTTTCGCGGTACCGGCGACCCCTGGGCCGTGACGGCACCGGCACCTCGGCCAGCGCCGCCTCCCGTCGGCGTGTTCAGCAGACGTTCGGGTGCGCGATGTCCAGGACGAATCGCTCCGGGGAGTGCAGCTTGAACGAGGTGTAGGCGGGCTTGGTGTTGAAGGCGGCGCCGAAGGTGACGTACCCCTCGTAGTCGCCGGTCAGGGCGAGGCCCTTCAGCTTGGGCAGGTAGATCTTGAGGAGCTTGGGCCCGCGGTAGACGTTGCGGCCCGCGTCGTCGTGTCCGGCGGCGGGGTTCAGGCGGATCTCCAGGAAGTACCGCCCGGCCAGCGGGACGGGCTTGCCGGACCCGTCGTAGACCAGCGACGGGACGCGGGTGACGGTGACCGCGGGTACGTATCCCTGCAGGTCGATGACCACGCGGTCGTACGTGCAGTGCCCGCCCCAGCGGGCATTGACGACGAGCGGGGTGGCGGTGGCGGCTGTGGTGGTGGTGGCGGCGGTCGTGGCTGCGGCGGAGGCCGGTGCGGCGAAGGCGAGCATGGCGGTGAGCAGTGCGCCCAACCCCAGTGCGGTGGCCTGCCGGCGGCGTGGACGGTTCATGGCGTCCCCTCGATTCCGAGAGACGGGGAACGGTGTCACCCGTGAAGACGCGCCCGGTACGGTCGTGGTTGCACCGGGTTCACATGGTTCACCGGGTTCATCCGCTTGATCGTCTTCGCCCGGTTCAGCTGGGCAGGAAGGCGCTCAGCTCGGCGTCGAGGTCGTAGTGCCGGTGTTCCTGGCCGCGCGGCACCAGCTCCGTCATCCGGCGGCACAGCTCCCGTACGTCCTTGGCCCGGGCGGACACCACGCACGACTGCTCGCCGTTGCTGAAGGCGAGGAAGATCCGGGGCTCGGTGCCCTTCCAGCGCGGCCACACCTGTATGTCGCCCTCGCCGGTGGCGCAGATCTGGCCGTCGAGCAGCAGTTCCCGGGAGAAGACCCAGTGCGCGAGGTGCATCCCGGCACCCTCGAAGTCGAGGGAGATCTCGTAGGGCCGCTCGGTGCGGTACACGAAGACGCCCCGCACCGGGACGGGCGCGGGCGTGGCCTCGAGCCGGAGCGCGAGGACGCGGTGTTCGGTGCCGGTCATGCGGGCGCCTCTCTCTCGGGGTGGGTCTCGCCGGCGCACGCGCGACATGCCCACTCGGGCAAGCTAGCCCACCCCCGGGCCGCCTTTCCGCCGCCAAAGGTCCCGTCCGGCCGGGCCACTCGGCCCGACTTCGCCCGATGCGCCGAGCCCCGCCCTCCGGGGGGAGGGCGGGGCTCGGCGGACGTGCGTGACCGGGGCGGGGGCCCCGGCCGGAACTACGGAAGCGGATTGAAGATGAAGGACTCGTGCGAGTTGGACTGGCCGATCGCGGTGAAGCCGGAACCGTTGGACTGGGCTCCGTTGTTCTGGTTCGAGGCGCCGAAGCCCGAGGCGACCTGCTGGGCGGTGGAGGAGTTCCCGAGGTTGCTGCCGCCGACCCCGCTGCCGAGGATGTCGGCGAGGGCCGCGTTCGACGCGGTCCCGGCCGCACCGGCCCCGTTGTCGGCCTGCGCGACGCCCGAGAGGAGCGCGAAGGCGAGGGGGAGCGATGCGGCGGCCGCCATCACGCGGATGCTGCGGGTGCTTGCCATGTTTCAAGTCCTCCAGTTAAGCAAAACGGCTGTGGTCCAAGACGGTTGGCCGACCGCCGGGGGTGTGGACGCGACGTCGTGCCCCCACCCTTGCGTAGGTGATCATCAAGAAACCAGCCCAGAGTGCCTTGTTCCCCCTCAAGCGTGATCAACTCCCCGCCAAACCTCACATCCCACCCAATCTCGAACGAAGTTACTGGCGTAACCCTCCCACCCGCCCCTACGGAGGCGGCCGCCCCTCCCGGGTGGGAGGAGCGGCCGCCGTAGTGCCGTGCTGCTGGTGTTGCGGGTGGGTCAGGGTGCCGCGTCGAGAGTCGGCAGGGGCAGCGGCGCGGTGGCCAGCGTGGGGATGGCCCAGCGCTGACCGTCACCGCCGTTGCAGTCCCACAGGAAGAGCTGGATGCCCGGTGTGGTGTTCATGTGGGACAGGTCGATGCACCGGCCGGAGACCGGGTTGTAGAGGGAGCCGTTCGCGCGGGTGAGGAACTTCTGGTTCGGTCCGCCGTTACAGGTCCACGTCTCGATCAGGGTGCCGTTGGCCGTGCCCGCCCCGGTGGCGTCGAGGCACATGCCCTGGACGCGGATGGTTCCGTCGCTCCGGACGTCGAAGATCTGGTTCTCGCCGTAGCCAGGCTCTGAAGCTCGCGAGGGAGGCTGCCGCGGGCAAGGGCGGAATGATGGCCACCCAGTGGGAGCTCATCCAGATCGCCGACGCGGGGCTGATGGACAAGGTCGACTTCTACCGCTGGAACAGGCGCTTGGGCTCGTACGGGAAGGTGAAGTGATGGCAGTTCCCTCGACAATGGGATTCTTCGACGACCGAAGCTTCAGCCTGATCGATTACCGACACAGTCACACGCAGGTGATCCTGCGCGGATTCCCGCCGTTCGACGACGCTGTGGTGGAGAGCGGCGAAGGCGAGGTGCTCGACCTGCAATTCGTCGGCGTCGAGCGGATCTCCTGCGGGAAGGACATCGGTCCTCTTCATCTCCGGGCCGCGGACGCCGCGGAGCGTGCCACCTTGGAATCCCGCATCGGACCGATCGGGGACGCGTGGGTCTTCCTGCTCGAACCGGATTCGATCGAGAGTTACATCATCGCGGGGCGTGTCGCGTGGGCCGAGTTCGTGATTCCGATCCCGTTCACGCTGCGCAGCCCCATCGACCCCGACAACCGGGAGGAGGCGGACACGTACCAGCCGGTTGGCGGCGTCGTGCATGAGACCCGCGCGTACTGGCCCTCCGGCTCTGGTTCGTGAGGCCTAGGGCGTCGATGACGCCGTAACACGCGCAAACAGAAGCCCCGCCAGGTGACGCCTGGCGGGGCTTCTGCGTGGGTGACGGCAGCGGGATTACGCGGAATGCCGGGTCAGCACTCGATGACGTTGACCGCCAGGCCGCCGCGGGCGGTTTCCTTGTACTTGACCTTCATGTCGGCGCCCGTCTCCTTCATGGTCTTGATGACCTTGTCGAGGGAGACCTTGTGGGTGCCGTCGCCGCGCATCGCCATCTTGGCCGCGGTGACGGCCTTGACCGCCGCCATGCCGTTGCGCTCGATGCACGGGATCTGGACGAGGCCGCCGACCGGGTCGCAGGTGAGGCCGAGGTTGTGCTCCATGCCGATCTCGGCCGCGTTCTCGACCTGCTCCGGGGTGCCGCCCAGGACCTCGGCCAGCGCGCCGGCCGCCATCGAGCAGGCCGAGCCGACCTCGCCCTGGCAGCCGACCTCGGCGCCGGAGATCGAGGCGTTCTCCTTGAAGAGCATGCCGATCGCGCCCGCCGCGAGGAGGAAGCGGACCACACCGTCCTCGTCGGCGCCCGGCACGAAGTTCATGTAGTAGTGCAGGACCGCGGGCAGGACCCCCGCCGCGCCGTTCGTCGGAGCGGTGACGACGCGGCCGCCGGCCGCGTTCTCCTCGTTGACCGCCATCGCGTAGATGGTCGCCCACTCGCTGCGGTGCATCATCGGGTCGCCCTCGGTGCGCAGCTGGCGCGCCGTGGAGGCGGCCCGGCGCTTGACCCGCAGGCCGCCGGGGAGGATGCCCTCGCGGGACATGCCGCGCGAGACGCAGGCCTGCATGACGCGCCAGATCTCCAGCAGGCCCTCGCGGATCTCTTCCTCGGTGCGCCAGGCCTTCTCGTTCTCCAGCATCATCGAGGAGATCGACAGGCCGGTCTCGTTCGCGAGGCGGAGCATCTCGTCGCCGCTGCGGAAGGGGTACTTCAACGGGGTGTCGTCGAGCTTGATCCGGTCCTCGCCGACCGCGTCCTCGTCCACGACGAAACCGCCGCCGACCGAGTAGTAGGTCTTCTCCAGCAGCGGGGTGCCCGCCTCGTCGTACGCGAAGAGCGTCATGCCGTTCGCGTGGTACGGGAGCGAGCGCCGGCGGTGCAGGATCAGCTGGTTCGGCTCGTCGAAGTCGATCTCGTGGCCATCGCCTATTTCCGTGCCCAGCAGGCGCAGGCGGCCGCTCCGGCGGATGCGCTCGACTTCGGCGTCGGCGGTCTCCACGTTCACGGTGCGGGGGGAGTGGCCCTCCAGGCCCAGCAGGACGGCCTTGGGGGTGCCGTGGCCGTGCCCGGTGGCGCCGAGCGAGCCGAAGAGCTCGGCGCGGACCGAGGCGGTCTGGGCGAGGACGCCGTCCTTCTTGAGCCGGGTCACGAACATGCGCGCGGCGCGCATCGGTCCGACGGTGTGGGAGGAAGAGGGACCGATGCCGATCGAGAAGAGATCGAAGACGGAGATGGCCACGGTTGCGGACTCCTATGTCTGCTCGTGGGTGGGAAGCGTGGGCAGGAGGGGTGGAGAGGGGTGATCGGGTTGATCGGTGGTGATCTGCGGATTTTGTCCGGCAGCCGAGCTTAACGCGGTGAGGTGAACAGCTTGGCCGCCGGACGGGTCGGGAAGGGGATGCTCAGGCGTGGCTCAGTTCGCGCTCCGGTGCGTCGGCCGCGTCGGCCTCCTCGGCGGGAGCGGCGTCCAGGACCGGGTCCGGGCCCGGCAGGCCCGCGTAGTGGGCCTTGACCCCGGACCGTACGGCCCAGAAGTAGAAGCCCAGGGCCGAGAGGCCCACGAGGGCGATGTCCACACCGCCCGGGATGAGGCCGTGACCGCCGAATTCCTTGCTGCCGAGCGCCGACAGGGTGCCCAGCCACAGCAGGAAGGCGATCATCCACCAGGCCGGGGCGAACTGCCTGGCCAGGTTCTTCTCGCCCTTGCGCTTGAGTACGACGGCCGCGATCGGGGCGGCGACCAGGGTGAGCAGCACCACCTTGCCGGTGTCCGGCCACTTGGACCAGTACAGGGCGCAGGCGGCGAAGGCGAAGGTGATCGGGCACAGGATGCTGGCCGCCGGGAGGCGGAAGGGGCGCGGCAGCTCGGGCTTGGTCTTGCGGAAGACGCCGACCGCGATCGGGCCGATCAGGTACGAGACCACCATCGCGGCGGAGACCACGCTGGCCAGGGCCTCCCAGCTGTGACCCACGGTGACCAGCAGCAGGATCGAGAAGCCGAGGTTCAGCCACATCGCGGGGCGCGCGGTGCCGTACTTGGGGTGGACCTCGCGGATCTTCTTCGGGAAGAAGCCGGTGTCCGCGAGGTTCTGCGCCATGTACGAGGCCGAGGCGACGTTGCCGATGTTGGCACCGGACGGGGAGATGAAGGCGCCGAACTGGAGCATCGTGACGACCCAGTGGAGCATCAGCATCTTGGCGAGGTCGGCGAACGGAGAGGAGAAGTTGATGCCGCTCCAGCCGCCGGCCTCGGCCAGCTTCTCCGGCGGGACACCGCCGATGAAGGCGATCTGCAGGGCCAGGTAGATGACCAGGCCGAGGGAGAGCGCGCCGACCAGGGCGAGCGGGATGGCGCGGCCGGGGTTCTTGGCGGCGCCGCCGAGGTTGACGACGGCCTGGAAGCCGTTGAAGGCGAAGACCACGCCGGAGGTGGTGACGGCGGTCATGACCGCGGACCAGCCGTTGGGCGCGAAGCCGCCGTGGTCGGTGAAGTTGCCCGTGTGGAAGCCGGAGGCGATCAGGGCGATCACGGCGAGCACCGGGATGGCGAACTTGACCAGGGTGAGCAGGTTGTTCGCCTTGGCGAGCAGCGCGACCGACCAGTAGCAGGCCAGCCACAGCGCCACGGTCAGGAACAGCGCCATCGCCATGCCGGAGGTGGTCAGGCCGCCGTTCTCGACCAGGCCCTTGGCCCAGCCGAAGTTCCAGGAGGACATGTACTGCGTACCGGCGATGGACTCGATCGGGATCAGCGCGGCGATGGCGATCCAGACCGCCCAGCCGGTGATGAAGCCCAGCACCGGCCCGTGCGAGATGGTGCCGAAGCGGGCCATCGAGCCGGGCAGCGGGTAGGCCGCGCCCACCTCGGCGTAGGACATGGCGATCATGCCGATGAAGACGGCACCGATGACCCAGGCGATGATCGCCGCCGGTCCCGCGACCGCGGCCGCCTGGCCCGCCCCGAAGAGCCAGCCCGATCCGAAGATCGAGCCGAGCCCGATCATGATCAGGGCGAAGAGACTGAGTCCCTTCTTGTTCGCTGCGCTCATGTCCATGAGGTCTGCTGTCCGTCCTGCCAGGGGGTGCGGTCGTTCCTTATTCGGAGCCTATTTGCCATTTATTGGAAGAATCAGCGGCAATAGGTCGCATCCGCCTGGGGCTTTGGTCATGAAAGGGGCCCGGCCCTGTGCACAACAAGGCCGGGCCCTCCCAAGCCGGTGCCTAGAGCGTCGGGTACAGCGGGAACTTCGCGGCGAGCGCCGAGACGCGCGCCTTCAGGTCCTCCGCGTCGTAGGCGGGCTTCAGCGCCTGCGCGATGATCTCGGCGACCTCGGTGAAGGCCTCGGCGTCGAAACCGCGGGTGGCCAGCGCCGGCGTACCGATCCGCAGACCCGAGGTGACCATCGGCGGCCGCGGGTCGTTCGGGATGGCGTTGCGGTTGACCGTGATGCCGACCTCGTGGAGGCGGTCCTCGGCCTGCTGGCCGTCCAGCTCGGAGTTGCGCAGGTCGACCAGGACCAGGTGCACGTCGGTGCCGCCGGTGAGGACGTCCACGCCCACGGCCTTGACGTCGTCCTGGACCAGGCGGGCGGCGAGGATCTTCGCACCCTCCAGCGTGCGCTCCTGGCGCTCCTTGAACTCGGGCGAGGCCGCCACGAGGAAGGAGACGGCCTTGGCCGCGATCACGTGCTCCAGCGGGCCGCCCTGCTGACCCGGGAAGACCGCGGAGTTGATCTTCTTGGCCAGCTCCTGCGTCGACAGGATGACACCGCCGCGCGGACCGCCGAGGGTCTTGTGCGTGGTGGTGGTCACGACGTGGGCGTGCGGCACCGGGTTCGGGTGCAGACCCGCGGCGACCAGGCCGGCGAAGTGCGCCATGTCGACCATCAGGTACGCGCCGACCTCGTCCGCGATGCGGCGGAAGGCGGCGAAGTCGAGCTGGCGCGGGTAGGCGGACCAGCCCGCGACGATCAGCTGCGGCTTGGACTCCTTGGCGAGGCGCTCGACCTCGGCCATGTCGACCTCGCCGGTCTCGTCGACGTGGTACGGGACCACGTTGTAGAGCTTGCCGGAGAAGTTGATCTTCATGCCGTGGGTCAGGTGACCGCCGTGGGCCAGGTTCAGGCCCATGATCGTGTCGCCCGGCTTGATCAGCGCGAACATCGCGGCCGCGTTCGCCTGCGCACCGGAGTGCGGCTGGACGTTCGCGTGCTCGGCACCGAAGAGCGCCTTGATGCGGTCGATCGCGATCTGCTCGACCACGTCGACGTGCTCACAGCCGCCGTAGTAGCGGCGGCCGGGGTAGCCCTCGGCGTACTTGTTGGTCAGGACCGAGCCCTGGGCCTCCATGACGGCGACCGGAGCGAAGTTCTCCGACGCGATCATTTCCAGGGTGGACTGCTGGCGCACGAGTTCGGCGTCGACGGCGGCGGCGACGTCGGGGTCGAGCTCGTGGAGGGGAGTGTTCAGTACAGACATCAGGGTTCCCTGGGTCAGTTGCCGGCGGTGAGCTTGGCGTACTCGTCCTCGGAGAGCAGGTCGGCCGGCTCCTCCGTGACGCGCACCTTGAAGAGCCAGCCACCCTCGAACGGAGCCGAGTTCACCAGGGCCGGGTCGTCGATGACGTCCTGGTTGGACTCGACGATCTCGCCGGTGACGGGGGAGTACAGGTCGCTGACCGACTTGGTCGACTCCAGCTCGCCGCAGGTCTCGCCCGCGGTCACCGTGTCGCCCACCTCGGGAAGCTGGGCGTAGACGACGTCACCGAGCGCGTTGGCCGCGAACTCCGTGATGCCGACCGTCGAGACGCCGTCCTCGGCGACCGACAGCCACTCGTGCTCCTTGCTGTAACGCAGCTGCTGGGGGTTGCTCATGACCTGATTCTCCTGGATGCGGGGGAGTGGATACGAACGGTGGTCCTGCGGACCGGCGCGACGCGCCGATGAGCAGTGCGGTGCGGTGCGGTGCGGTACGGGGCTACTTCTGCCGCTTGTAGAACGGCAGGGCCACGACCTCGTACGCCTCATGCGTACCGCGAATGTCCACGCCGACGCCGGAGGTGCCGGGCGCGGCGTGCGCCGCGTCGACATAGGCCATCGCGATCGGCTTGCCCAGCGTCGGGGACGGGGCGCCGGAGGTGACCTCGCCGACGACCTGGCCGTCGAAGGTCACGGAGAAGCCGGCGCGCGGAACGCGGCGGCCTTCGGCGATCAGGCCGACCAGCTTGCGCGGCGGGTTGGAGGCGGCGCGCTCGGCGGCGGCCTCCAGGGCGGCGCGGCCGACGAAGTCGCCCTCCTTCTCGAACTTCACGACCCGGCCCAGACCCGCGTCGAACGGGGTGAGGGAGGTGGTCAGCTCGTGCCCGTACAGCGGCATGCCCGCTTCCAGGCGCAGGGTGTCGCGGCAGGACAGGCCGGCCGGGACCAGGCCGACGCCCTCGCCCGCCTTGGTCAGCGCCTGCCACAGCTCCACGGCGTGCTCGGGGGCGACGAACAGCTCGAAGCCGTCCTCGCCGGTGTAGCCGGTACGCGCGATCAGCGCGGGCACCCCGGCGACGGTCCCGGGAAGGCCGGCGTAGTACTTCAGCCCGTCCAGGTCGGCGTCGGTGAGGGAGGCGAGGATGCCGGGGGACTCCGGGCCCTGCACCGCGAGCAGCGCGTACGCGTCGCGGTCGTCGCGGACCTCGGTGTCGAAGCCGGCGGCGCGCTCGGTGATCGCGTCCAGGACGACCTGGGCGTTGGAGGCGTTCGCGACGATCATGTACTCGGTCTCGCCGAGACGGTAGACGATCAGGTCGTCGACGATGCCGCCGTCTTCCCGGCAGATGTGCGTGTAGCGGGCGCGGCCGACGCCGACGGTGGAGATGTTGCCGACCAGGGCGTAGTCCAGGGCCTTGACGGCCTCGGGGCCGGTCAGGGTGATCTCGCCCATGTGGGAGAGGTCGAACAGACCGGCCTTGGTGCGGACGGCGTTGTGCTCGTCGCGCTCGCTGGCGTACCGCAGGGGCATGTCCCAGCCCGCGAAATCGGTCATGGTCGCACCGAGGGAACGGTGCAGCGCATCGAGGGCGGTCAGGCGGGGGGCAGTGCTCATGGGTGTGGCTCCCGGGTCCCAGGGCATGACATGACGAGGAGGAGTTCCTCCCCATCTGTCATCGGAACCTGAGAGGTTCGCCGAGAGTTCCCCCCTTCCAGGGGAAGGCCATCGACTTGCACCTTGGGTGGAACCGTCGCCGGGGCCCTTACGGGCGGTGGCGCGGCTCGCTTTTCAGATCTGCCTCATCCACGCGGTACGGGGCCTGAGAGATTCAAGGGAGGTACTTGCTCCTTCGGCGCCCGGGCACCGCCTTGCGGCGTACCCCGGGACTCTCCCGCGCGGATTCAAGCGGCCGGTATGCAGTTAGGTGTCCAGATGGCGCACATCATTGCACGACGTGCGGCCGAATGGGGGAGGGGGTCCACAAGGGGAGCGGACCCGGAGCGGACCGCAGCGGACCGGGAGCGGAACCGGAGACCCCGGATTACCGTCTCTTTACACTCAGGGGGACAGGGTCCAGGCGACCCGTCGCGGGGGAGGCGAACACTGTGCGGAGATTCGGACTACTGGCGGCGACGAGCACCGGCACCGTCGAGGAGGCGGTGGCAGGGGTGCCGTCCCAGCGCGGCGTCGTACGGGATCCCGCGGCGGGCGGAGCCGCGGGGGAGCCCGCGGCGGTACGGGACCTGCGCGGGGCCGAGGGCCCGCGGCGGCTGCGCTTCGCCGAGGGCGACGTCGTGGTGGTCTCCGGACTGCCCGGCGGCGGCAAGAGCACCCTGATCAAGCGGGCCGCGGAGGGCGGCGGCATCGACTCCCAGGACGCCCGCGAGCGGTGGGAGCGCCGGATGCCGGCCGCCCTGCCCTACGCGGTGTACCGCCCGGCGGTCCGGATCGCGCACTACTGGGGCCTGTGGCGGGTGCTCCGCTCCGGGGCCCCGGCCGTCGTCCACGACTGCGGTACGCAGAGCTGGGTACGGGCGCTGCTGGCCTCGGCCGCCCGGCGGCGCGGCCGCGCGCTGCACCTGGTGCTGCTGGACACCACCCCGGAGGAAGCGCGGGCCGGTCAGGCGGCGCGGGGCCGGGGCGTCTCCGCGTACGCCTTCGCCCGGCACCGGGGCGCGGTGGCCCGGCTGCTGCGCGAGGCCGAGGCGGGCCGCCCGCCGGCCGGCTGCGCGTCGGTGACGCTGCTGGACCGCCCGGCGGCGTCCCGGCTGACCTCGATCGGCTTCCACTAGCGGCGGCGGGCGGCGGCGGCCGGCAGCGGCGGCGGGCCCCCGTGCGGGCGGCCCCCGGCCGCGGTGTCGCAGGCGCCCGTTAACCTCGGGGCGAGACCAAGCGCAAGCGAGCGGAGACGTACATGTGGCCGGGTAACGAGCTGGAGCAGGTGCTCGGGGCGGCGCTCGGGCAGGCGGACGCCGGGGGGCGGATCGTCGAGGTCCTCGGGCGGAGCCACCTGTGGATCCCGCTGCCCGGCGGGGTGAACAGCCTGAGCCTGCCCACCATGGAGATCGACGGCGCCGCGTACGTGCCCGTCTACAGCTCCGAGGAGCAGTTCCGCGCCTGCGCCGGACCCGCCATGGACTTCGCCGTCGCCCCCGCCGTGGACTTCGCCCGGGGCCTGCCCCCGCAGCTCGGCCTCGCGGTCAATCCCGAGGGCTCCGTCGGCGTGCCCCTGCCCCCGCCGGCCGTCGCGGAGCTCTGCCGCGCCGGCCGCGGCCCGCTCGACGGCCCCGCCACCGGGGGCCGGGTCCGGCTCTTCGAGCCCGACTGGCAGGAGGACCCGGTCGAGTTCCTGACCGCCGCCGCGGAGGAGTTCCGGGCGACCGGAGTCGTCGCGGCCGCGCACCGCTGCCTCGCCAGCGTCGAGGGCGGCTCGCCGGAGCTCTACGTCGGCGTCCGAATGGTGGGATGGGAGCCCGGGATGCGAAACGCCCCGATGGAGGCGCTGGGCCGGGCCCTGACCCGCGTACCGCCGCCCTGGCCGGTGCAGTTGATCCTGCTCGACGCCGCGGAAGACCCGGTCGTCGACTTCATCACCACGCGCGTACGCCCCTTCTACCTGCCGTAGTGACGCTTAAGCTGGTGGCCGACACGCGTGGACGACGGGCGGACGAACAGACGAAGAGGGGTACCGGGTGAGTGCGTCAGGCACGGCCGCGGTCGGGCAGGTCGAGCACATGCTGCGCCAGGTGACTCCCGGGCGCTACGAGAGCTACGAGTCCCTCCTGCACGCCCTGGCCGAGGGACGGCTGTGGATGCTCCTCTGGCAGGGGCAGCCCGGTTCCCCCGAGGCGCAGTACGGCGGCATGGAGGTCGAGGGCCTCGGGTACGCGCCCTGCGTGACCTCCCCGCAGGAGCTGGCCGCCAGCGGCTGGAACCGCGGGTACGAGGTGGTCACCGGCCGGGACATCGCCCGCGCCCTCTACCCCGACCGCTGGGGGCTGTGGCTCAATCCGCACGCCCAGGGCGGCGGCGTCGGCCTTCCCTGGGCCGATCTGCGCCGGATCGCCACCGGGCTGGACCGGATGCCGGCCGGCCCGCTGCGGCTGTCCGAGCCCGCCATCGAGCTGCCGCAGTTCTACGGGCTGCTCACGCAGCACGCGCACCGCACGCCCGCCGTCCGCTCGCTGCGCCGCGCCTGGGTGCAGCCCGCCCTGGGGTCCCCGTACCTCGCCGTCGGGCTCGACCTGTACGACGCTTCCGCGCACGCGCTGGAATCCGTACGGGAGATGATGCGCCAGTCGGTCGGCGCGGTCCCCGAGGGAGTGCCCGTCTGCACGGTCGCGCTCGCGGACGAACACGACCCGGTGGCGATGTGGCTGCGGGCGCGGACCCGCCCCTTCTACGACCGCGAGGGACAGGCGCCCGCCTACTGAGACGTCCCGCTCGCCGGGACGTCCCGCTCGTTGAGGCATCCCGCTCGTTGAGACATAGGGGCCAAGCCACCCGAGGCCGCACGGAACAGTCGTTCCGTGCGGCCTTTGCGTTGTCCTGATTTCGACGCTGATGTACGCCCAATAGACATGCTCGTAGGCCGAGTTGGGTGCCATGTCCGATTCCGTACCGAACGGGATGTCTTGCTCCGCTGAGACGACAGTGAAGTCCGGATAACGGGAACTCTGCCCTCAGATCACGGTTGCGCATCCATTCACCTGCGGGTCTGGCGGCTGATCGAGCGCCCGATGAAGACTCCCCACCCAAGAGCGGGTCAGTCCTCCAAGGGCGAGCCCGTCACAGGAACTTCGCCTGTTGTTTCGTACAGCACCATGCGCACCACCAGCACTGCCCGTTCCGCAGCACCTCGCACTCCGAGCGCCACTCCGCACCAACGCCGCCACAGCGGCGGGCATGGGCCGACCCACCCGTCGGCCGAGAGGGGTCCCCACCACGATGACGGCACCACTGCACGACATGAGCGCGGAGACACCCGCACCCGTGTCCGTAGCCGACGTCCCCGCCAAGGCCATCGAAGGCCGCTCACCCGGTCGGATCGCCTGGACGCGGCTCAAGCGCGACAAGGTCGCGCTGACGGGCGGCGTGATCGTGATCCTCCTGATCCTCGTGGCGGTCTTCGCCCCGCTGATCGTGAGCCTGCTGGGCCACCCGCCCAACGAGTTCCACGAGGATCTGCTCGACCCGGAATTCGGCACGCCGCTCGGATCCTTCGGCGGCATCAGCTCCGACTTCCTGCTGGGCGTGGAGCCGACCAACGGTCGCGACGTGTTCAGCCGGATCGTCTACGGCGCCCGCATATCCCTGGTCGTCGCCTTCCTCGCCGCTTTCGTCTCCGTCGTCCTCGGCAGCCTGCTGGGCGCGCTGGCCGGCTTCCTCGGCGGCTGGGTCGACGGCATCATCAGCCGCACCATGGACCTGCTGCTGGCCTTCCCGCAGCTGCTCTTCACCATCTCGCTGGTCTCGGTCGTTCCCAACTCCCTGTGGGGATTCACGGGTTCGGGCGTTCGGATGGGTGTCCTCGTCGTCGTCATCGGCTTCTTCGGCTGGCCGTACATCGGCCGCATCGTGCGGGGCCAGACGATCTCGCTGCGCGAGCGGGAGTACGTCGAGGCCGCGCGCAGCCTCGGCGCCGGCCGCGGCTACATCCTGATCAAGGAGCTCCTGCCGAACCTGATCGCGCCGATCCTCGTCTACACGACGCTGATCATCCCGACCAACATCCTGACGGAGGCGGCCCTCAGCTTCCTCGGCGCCGGTGTCAAGCCGCCCACCGCCTCCTGGGGAAAGATGCTGTCCGACGCCATCCCCATCTACCAGGACGACCCCATGTTCATGGTCGTCCCCGGTATGGCGATCTTCATCACCGTCCTGGCGTTCAACCTCTTCGGGGACGGGCTGCGTGACGCACTCGACCCCAAGGGCAGCTGAACCACTTCAACGATTCACCCACCAACGGAGGTTGAACAACGTGATCCGCAGAAAGAAGGCGCTCGCGATCACCGCGGTGGTCGCTGCCCTGTCGATGTCCGCCGTGGCGTGCAGCAAGGACGAGGCCAAGACCCCGTCCAAGGGCAAGCCGGCCGCCGGCGCCGCCGGCTTCGACGCCGCGACCACCGGTGTCGTGAACCCGTCGACCACCAAGGGCGGAGAGCTCAAGCTCTGGTCCCCCCAGGACGTCGACTACCTCGACCCGGCGCGCGCCTACTACGGCTTCGTCTGGAACCTGCAGCGCCTCTACGTCCGCCAGCTGTTCGCTTACGACAGCAAGCCGGGCGCCGCGGGCACCAAGTTGGTCCCGGACCTCGCCGCGGGCGACCCGGTCCTGAGCAACGACGGCAAGACGTACACCGTCAAGATCAAGGACGGGGTGAAGTTCGAGGACGGTACGCCGATCACCTCGAAGGACTTCAAGTACGGCATCGAGCGCGTCTTCGCGCAGGACGTGCTGTCCGGCGGTCCCACGTACCTGATCGACATCCTCGACCAGGGCCAGAAGTACCCCGGCCCGTACAAGGACACCGACCCGGACAAGATGGGTCTGAAGTCCGTCCAGACGCCGGACGACAAGACGATCGTCTTCAACCTGGCGAGCGCCAACTCCGACTTCAAGTACCTGCTGGCCATGCCCTCCTCCTCCCCGGTCCCCGCCGGCAAGGACACGGGCGCCACCTACACCAACAAGCCGGTCTCCACCGGTCCTTACAAGGTGTCGGAGTTCACGGCGAGCAAGGGCGCGACCTTCGTCCGCAACGAGAACTGGGACCCGAAGACGGACACGATCCGCACGGGCCTGCCGGACAAGGTCTCCTTCACGGTGACGACCAACCCGGACGACATGGACGCGCGTCTGCTCTCCGGTGACATCGACCTCGCGGTCGACGGCACGGGCATGCAGGCGGCCGGCAAGAACAAGGTCCTCAAGGACGAGGCGCTCAAGGCCAACGCGGACAACCCGTTCACGGGCTACATCCGCTACTTCGTCTTCCCGACGACCGTCGCGCCGTTCGACAACATCGAGTGCCGCAAGGCCGTCATCTACGCGGCCGACCCCAAGTCCCTGCAGACCGCTCGCGGCGGCCCGACCAGCGGTGACCTCGGTGCGAACATGCTGCCGCCCGGCATCCCCGGCGCCGACAAGAAGTACGACCCGTTCAACCTGACCAAGGGCGAGCCCCAGATCGAGAAGGCCAAGGAGGCCCTCAAGGCCTGCGGCAAGCCGGACGGGTTCACGACCACCATCGCGGTCCGCAACAACCGTGCCCCCGAGGTGAAGACCGCCGAGTCCCTGCAGGCGGCGCTCGACAAGGTCGGCATCAAGGTCACGATCGACCAGTACGACGGCAAGCTCTCCTCCTCCGTCATCGGCTCGCCCGAGAACGTGAAGAACAAGGGCTACGGCATCATCGTCATGGGCTGGGGCGCCGACTACAACTCCGGTTCGGGCTTCCTGCAGCCGCTGGTCGACGGAAAGTTCATCGCGCCGAACGCCAACAACAACTTCAGCATGATCAACGACCCTGAGATCAACGGGCTGTTCAAGACCGCCGCTGCCGCCGCCACCCCGGAAGCCGCAGCGCCGTTCTACACCCAGATCAACCAGAAGGTCATGGAGAAGGCCCTCTACCTGCCGATCAACTTCGACAAGGCCTTCGTCTACCACAACCCGCGCCTGACCAACGTCTACTTCAACGACTCGATGGGCAAGATCGACCTTGCCACCATCGGCGTCATGAAGTAGTCGCGACCGTCGCGGAGCCCGGGCCGCCCGGCCGAGCCGGGCGGCCCCGGGCCCGCGACCCGTCAGATCCAGCTGGTTCGCCTTCACCGCACATGCGCTAGTCCGAAGGGCAGGTGAAGGCCGCAGGCGGCGACTGCCGTCCCCACAAGGGGCGGTGGGCGCCGGCCCGAGCGGCCGACTGCAGTGCTCGTCTACCTCATACGGCGACTTTTCAACGTCGCCGCAACACTGTTGGTGGTCTCCGCGGTCACCTTCGCCATCTTCTTCGCGGTCCCGAAGCTGACCGGCAGCGACCCGGCGCTCATGTACGCCGGACGCGAGACCAACGCGACCGCCCTGGCGGGCATCCGGGTGAAGATGGGCTTCGACAAGCCCATCTCCGAGCAGTACCTGATCTTCATGAAGGGCATCTTCACCGGGCGGGACTACGACGGCGGCGCCGAGATCACGCACTGCGCGGCGCCGTGCTTCGGCTACTCGTTCAAGACCGAGGTCCCCGTCTGGGACACCATGGTGGACCGCATGCCGGTCACCCTCTCGCTCGCCCTCGGCGCGGCCGTCATCTGGCTGATCGCGGGCGTGGCGACCGGTGTGATCTCGGCGCTCAAGCGCCGCACCGTCGTCGACCGCACCGTCATGATCGGCGCGCTCGCCGGTGTCTCGCTGCCGATCTTCTTCACCGGCATGGTGGCCCCCGCGGTCTTCGTCTACAGCCTCGGCTGGCTGGACGTCTCCAACTACAAACCGCTCACCGAGGATCCGCTGGCCTGGCTCAACGCCCTGATCCTGCCCTGGGTGACCCTGGCCTTCCTCTTCGCCGCCACCTACGCCCGCATCACCCGCGCCACGATGCTGGAGGTGCTCGGCGAGGACTACATCCGCACCGCCCGCGCCAAGGGGCTCAAGGAGGGCGTGGTCATCCGCAAGCACGCCCTGCGCTCCACCCTCACCCCTGTCGTCACGATGTTCGGCCTCGACCTCGGCGGACTCCTCGGCGGCGCGGTGCTCACCGAGACGACCTTCAACTTCCAGGGCCTGGGGACGGCCGCCGTCGCCGCGATCGGCGCGGGCGACCTCCCGGTGATCATGGGCGTCACCCTGCTGGCCGCGCTCTTCGTGGTGCTGGCCAACCTGATCGTGGACCTGCTGTACGCCGTCATCGACCCGCGCGTGAGGCTGACGTGACCGAGAACCACACCACCGACGCCGCCGCCGCATCCGCCTCGGCCCCGCTCTTCGTGCCCGAGCAGGGCGGGGTGCGGGACCGGGCCTTCCTCTCGGTGCGCGACCTCAAGGTGCACTTCCCGACCGACGACGGACTGGTCAAGTCCGTCGACGGGCTCTCCTTCGACCTGGAGCGCGGCAAGACCCTCGGCATCGTCGGCGAGTCCGGCTCCGGCAAGTCCGTGACCTCGCTCGCCATCATGGGCCTGCACCGCACCGGCCAGGCCCGCAACCGCCCGCAGATCTCGGGCGAGGTCGTGCTCGACGGCGAGGACCTCGTCCAGGCCGACGCGGACCACGTCCGCACCTTGCGCGGGCGCAAGATGGCGATGGTCTTCCAGGACCCGCTCTCCGCGATGCACCCGTACTACTCGGTGGGCAAGCAGATCGTCGAGGCCTACCGGACCCACCACGACGTCGACAAGAAGACCGCGCGCAAGCGGGCGGTCGAGATGCTCGACCGCGTGGGCATCCCGGAGCCGCAGCAGCGCGTGGACTCGTACCCGCACGAGTTCTCCGGCGGTATGCGCCAGCGCGCGATGATCGCGATGTCGCTGGTCAACAACCCCGAACTGCTCATCGCCGACGAGCCGACGACCGCCCTGGACGTCACCGTCCAGGCGCAGATCCTGGACCTCATCCGGGACCTGCAGAAGGAGTTCGGCTCCGCGGTCATCATGATCACGCACGACCTCGGCGTGGTCGCCGAAATGGCCGACGACATCCTCGTGATGTACGGAGGCCGGTGCGTCGAGCGCGGCAGCGCCGAGAAGGTCTTCTACGAGCCCCGGCACCCCTACACCTGGGGTCTGCTCGGCTCGATGCCCCGCATCGACCGCGAACAGACCGACCGGCTCATCCCGGTCAAGGGCTCGCCGCCCAGCCTCATCAACATCCCGAGCGGCTGCGCCTTCCACCCGCGCTGCCCGTACGCCGACCTGCCCAAGGGCAACGTCACCCGGACCGTGCGGCCCGAGCTGGCCCTGGTCGACGGGTCCGCGGAGGGGGACGGCCGGCACTGGGCCGCCTGTCACCTGTCCCCGGAGCAGCGGGACCGGATCTGGACCGAAGAGATTGCGCCGAAGCTGTGACCGATATGAAGAAGACGGACACGGTCGCGGTCCCCGCCCAGGCCGTGGACTCCCCGGAGCCGCTGCTGAGGGTGACCGGACTGGTCAAGCACTTCCCGATCACCAAGGGGCTGCTGCGCCGCCAGTCCGGGGCCGTGAAGGCCGTCGACGGCATCGACTTCGACGTCCGGCGCGGTGAGACCCTCGGCATCGTGGGAGAGTCCGGCTGCGGCAAGTCGACCATGGGCCGGCTGATCACCCGGCTGCTCGAACCGACCGGCGGAAAGGTCGAGTTCGAGGGCAAGGACATCACGCACCTGAGCGTGTCGGGCATGCGCCCGCTGCGCCGCGACGTGCAGATGATCTTCCAGGACCCGTACGGCTCGCTGAACCCGCGGCACACGGTCGGCACCATCGTCGGCGCCCCGTTCAAGCTCCAGGGCGTCAAGCCCGAGGGCGGCCTCAAGGCGGAGGTCCAGCGCCTCCTCTCCCTCGTGGGCCTGAACCCGGAGCACTACAACCGCTACCCGCACGAGTTCTCCGGCGGCCAGCGCCAGCGCATCGGCATCGCCCGGGCCCTCGCCCTCAAGCCGAAGCTGGTCGTCGCGGACGAGCCGGTGTCCGCGCTGGACGTGTCGATCCAGGCCCAGGTGGTCAACCTGCTGGACGACCTCCAGGAGGAGCTCGGCCTCACCTACGTGATCATCGCGCACGACCTGTCGGTCATCCGGCACGTCTCGGACCGCATCGCGGTGATGTACCTGGGCAAGATCGTCGAGCTGGCCGACAACAAGTCGTTGTACACGGCGCCGATGCACCCGTACACGACGGCCCTGATGTCGGCGGTCCCGGTCCCGGACCCGCGGCGACGCGGCGCGAAGAGCGGTCGCATCCTGCTCAAGGGCGATGTCCCGTCGCCGATCTCACCGCCGAGCGGCTGCCGGTTCCACACGCGGTGCTGGAAGGCGACGCAGATCTGCACCACGCAGGACCCCCCGCTGGTCGCGCTGAAGACCGGGCACCAGGTGGCCTGCCACCACCCGGAGAACGCCCCCGACCAGGCCCCGGGCGACCCGGCCCTCCCGGGCGCGGCGGAGGCGACGGCGACGCCGACGGACTGACGGACGCCGGCGGGGCAGGATCGGCCCCGCCGGCACCCGTCGCCTCTTCGCGGCGCCGCCGGGCAACATCAGCCCCGCCGGCGTTCGAGGCGCGGGGGTTCGGGGGCGGAGCCCCTGACGGCGGCGCCGCACCCGGCCACGGTCCGCAGCCCCACGGGGTGCAGTCCCGACCTGGCAGGCTCTGCCGCCCGTCGGCGCCGGGGCCGCGCCGCACCCGTCCGGGCACGCCGCAGGCGACCGGCAGAATGTTCCCGTGATCCACGATCTCTTCCCGCCCGGAGTCCAGCACACCCTGGACCTCATGGGCATCTTCGTCTTCGCCACGGCCGGCGCCCTGCTCGCCGTACGCAAGAACTTCGACGTCTTCGGCATCGTCGTCCTCGCGCTCGTCACCGCCCTCGGCGGCGGCCTGTTCCGCGACATCGTCATCGGCGCCACCCCCGCCGCCGCCTTCAGCGATCTCGGGTTCTTCGTCACGCCGCTGGTCGCCGCCGCGTTCGTCTTCTTCCTGCACCCCGAGGTCCAGCGGATCAACCGCGCCATCAACGTCTTCGACGCGGCCGGCCTCGGGCTGTTCTGCGTGACGGGCACGACCAAGGCGTACGAGTACGGCCTCGGCCTCACCGCATCCGCCGCGCTCGGCCTGGCGACCGCCGTCGGCGGGGGCGTGCTGCGCGACGTCCTCGTCAACGAGGTGCCCTCGCTGCTGCGGGACCGCGAGATGTACGCCGTGCCGGCCGTCATCGGCGCCTCGATGGTGGCGCTCTTCATCAGCTTCGACAACCTGAACGCCATCACGACGGGCCTGGCGATCGTCACCACCTTCGTGCTGCGGCTGCTGGCCATCCGCTACCACTGGCGGGCGCCCCTCGCGTGGAACCGCCGCTCGTCGGTGGCGGAGGAGCCGTAGCCCGGGTCGCCTCGCCGCGCCTCGCCTTGCCGCGCCTCGCCCAAAGCAAAGCTACCGCTTAGTAGGTAGTGGGTGTACGGTCGTTCCATGTCACACGCAGCTGCCAAGGCCTCCATCGGCGACAGCGAGTTCGACCGCGACACCACCGTCACCGCCCGTGCGGGCGAGCCCGGGGTGTACGACGCGGACCTCTCCGCCGGGTGGACGATCATCACCGCCGTCAACGGCGGCTACCTCCTGGCCCTCGTCGGCCGCGCCCTGTCGTCGGCCTTGCCGCACCCGGACCCCCTCACGGTCTCCGCTCACTACCTGACCGCGTCGGTCCCCGGCCCCGCCGTGATCCGCACCGAGGTCGTACGTGTCGGCCGCACGCTCTCCACCGGGCAGGCCTCCCTGTTCCAGTTCGACGAGAGCGGCGCCGAGATCGAGCGGATCCGCGTCCTGGCCTCCTACGGAGACCTCGCGGCGCTCCCGGACTCCGTCCACACCACGGCCCTCCCGCCCGTCATCCCCGCCTACGAGGACTGCCTCGGCCCCGAGGCCGGCCCGGCCCCGATCCCCGGCAGCTCGGCGATCGTGGACCGGCTCCGGCTGCGCCTGGACCCGGCGACCGCCGGCTGGGCCGTCGGGCAGCCCTCGGGCAAGGGGGAGATGCGCTCCTGGTTCGAGCTCGCGGACGGCCGCGACGCGGACCCCTTCTCCCTCCTCCTGGCGGTCGACGCGCTCCCGCCGACCTCCTTCGACCTCGGCCTGCTCGGCTGGACCCCGACGGTGGAACTCACCACCCACATCCGCCACCGCCCGGCGCCCGGTCCGCTCCGGGTGTCGATCACCACGCGGAACCTGGCGGGCGGCTTCCTGGAGGAGGACGCGGAGGTCTGGGACTCGGCGGACCGCCTGGTGGCCCAGTCCCGCCAACTGGCGAGGGCTCCGCGCGTGGCGGCCAAGCCCTCCTGACGCACCGGGGACGGAGCGCCCGCCGGCCCCGGCGGGCGATTCCCGGGCCCCGGCGGGGGACCGGGGGTGTGGGGGACTCGTAGAATCGGGGGATCATGGCCTACCTCGACCACGCCGCCACCACCCCGATGCTGCCGGAGGCCGCTGCGGCGATGACCGCGCAGTTCGCCGTGACGGGCAACGCATCCTCCCTGCACGCCGCCGGCCGCCGCGCCCGCCGCACCGTCGAGGAGGCCCGCGAGGCCCTCGCCGACGCGCTCGGGGCCCGTCCGAGCGAGGTGGTCTTCACCGCCGGCGGCACGGAGGCCGACAACCTCGCCGTCAAGGGGCTCTACTGGGCCCGCCGCGACGCCGATCCCGCCCGGACCCGCGTCCTGGCCAGCCCCGTGGAGCACCACGCCGTCCTCGACGCCGTGCACTGGCTCGCCGAACACGAGGGCGCGCAGGTCGAGTACCTGCCCGTGGACCGCCACGGGCGCGTGCACCCCGAGGCCTTCCGCGAGGCGATCGAGCGCAACCCCGCGGACGTCGCCCTCGCCACCGTCATGTGGGCCAACAACGAGATCGGCACGGTCATGCCGATCGCCGAACTGGCCGCCGTCGCACGCGAGTCCGGCATCCCGCTGCACTCCGACGCCGTCCAGGCCTTCGGCCAGCTCGACGTCCGCTTCGGCGACAGCGGACTCGCCGCCATGACCGTGAGCGGCCACAAGGTCGGCGGACCGTACGGGATCGGCGCGCTGCTGCTCGGCCGCGACCAGAGCCCCGTACCCGTCCTGCACGGCGGGGGCCAGGAACGGCACGTCCGCTCCGGCACCCTCGACGTCCCGGCCATCGCCGCCTTCGCGGTGGCCGCCGTCCTCGCCGCCGAGCGGCGCGAACGGTTCGCCACCGAGATCGGCGCCCTGCGCGACCGGCTCGTCGCCGCGGTGCTCCGCGAGGTCCCCGACGCGGTCCTGGGCGGAGACCCGGACGGCCGGCTGCCCGCCAACGCCCACTTCAGCTTCCCCGGCTGTGAGGGGGACTCCCTGCTGCTCCTGCTCGACGCCCAGGGCATCGAGTGCTCCACCGGCTCCGCCTGCACGGCCGGTGTGGCGCAGCCCAGCCACGTGCTGCTGGCCACCGGCACCGACCCGCGCCTGGCCCGGGGGACCCTGCGCTTCTCCCTCGGCCACACCTCCACGCAGGCCGACGTGGACGCGGTCGCCGCCGCCATCGGCCCGGCCGTGGCCCGCGCCCGCACGGCGGGCCTGAGCTAAGACTTGATCCGCAATTCACCAGAGGGTGAGCTGTGGATTGCAGCCGGGGCGGTCATCGGGCTTTCCGGCGTGGTCACGCACGGGGCGTGTCTCATCCGGGGTCGCTCGGTGCCGTCGTCCGGCGGTTCGGTGAGCAGAGGTTCCGCGCTGGGGCGGAACTGCCACGCGACCAGCACCCCGAGGGGTGTTCTGGCACGGTGTGGTTGACTCACGCAGGGCTTCTTGTAGCCCTTCGGAAAACGTGATCTGTGCGTGCCGGGACATGGTGGTGTCCAGGTACGCGGTCTTGGGGTCGTCCACGTCGGTGAGGCGGACGAACGCGGCCAGCGCGGCGGACACAAGGTCGCGCTTGCCTGCGAGGCCGCAGGCGAGGCACTTGTGTTCCCGGTCGCGGAGAGTCTTGTTGACGCGCTCGCCGCACAAGCAGTGCTGCGACAGGGCGGTGGACCAGGTCGAGGCCCTGATCAGCCGTCCGCCCGCAGCCGAGCATTCACGGTCGAGGGCGGCAATGAGCAGGCCAGGTGTGGTCTGGGAGAGGCGCTTGCCCCACAGCCGGTACCAGGTCCGGATGTCGCAGTCTTCCACCACGAGTACGGGGCCGTGGATGGCGATGATCTGCCGGGCCAGGTTCCGGGCGCGCTGGCGGCGGTGTTCGCCCGCGCCGGCTGCGTGTTCGGCCTGGCGGGCACGCGTGTGCCGGTAGGCCGTGGACAACTTGTCCCGGCGGAATGCCTGCTTGGGCACCCCGTCAGACCGGGCAACGCGGGCACCACCGGGCACCGTGACGGTCTTCTCCGGCAGGCCCTTGGCGGCGCGGCGTTCGGCACGTCGGGTCTGTTTCTTCGACGTCCCGTACTGTGCGGTGTTCGTGGCACGTCGGGATCGTTCCAGTGCCCGCGCCCGGCCCCGCATCTTCTTCGCATGCTTCTCCAGCAAGACGCGCTCGGAGTCGGTCAGGACGATCTCGGTTGAGGCCGGGGCGCCCGCGGCGGGGACGAGATTGGCTGGGAAGGAGACGACGGACAGGTTGGAGACGTTGCCGTCCACGCCGCCGATACGGTCCAGCGCGGCGGCCTGGTCCCGCATCTGGCGGACAGCGGGGGCGGCGTAACCAGGGCCGAGGATCATCAGGTGCGCCTCATACATCCAGCCACCCGGCGCAGACGCCTTGCGGCGGCGCACGAGATCGACCTTGTGCCAGCGGCCCGGGTTGGCGAGAAAATGCTCGGCGCGGGCGTACTGGCCGGGGTGCTGCGGCACCCGTACGGGCAGCACCAGGTCACCTGCGCTGGAGTCGGGTCCGCCCGCGAACACGACGGCGAGGGGGCCGGTGTGGTCCCACCACGTGGCCTTCCGCATCAGCGGCTTTCCGGATGGGGAGGTCTTGCCGGTGGGCACACTGCTGGTCGGCAGTGCGGGCTTGGGCATATGGCGGGGCTGCATAAGGGGGTGCTGGCCGCCGTCGGTGTAGACCATGGCGTGACCGTGGAGAGTGCCGACGAGCCGGAAGGTCTCCCACTTCTTCTCGGCGGTGTGGGAGCGGGCGCGGCCGGGGATACGGGTGAAGTCGTGCCAGCGGCCGCTCTTCGGGCGGCCGTGCCGCTGTCCTGTGGCGTCGGGGAACAGGTGCCGCTGGACGCCGTTCCACACCTCGTCGGCCATGTGCATCGCGAGGGCTTTGGAGGCGTGGTGCTTGAGGTGCCCGGCGTCTTCGAGATGGCGGTAAGCGGAGCGTTCCAGGGCTTCGCGGGACAGGCCGAGGCGCTGCCGGACGACCTTCATGCCGTCGCGGTCACGCTCATGCTTCGCAGCCCGCAACGCGTCGACCTTGCTACAGGCGTCGCGCAGCACCGCCCGCTTGATGGTCCACATCGCCCCGTACAGCTTGTTCAGCCGGGCAAGGTCGCCGGGGTCGGTGACGGCCAGCGGCAGCACCATCACCGACACCATCCCGTCATCGGGCTTGGTCCACTTCGGAGCCTTGCTCTTCCCCCGAAACTTCCGCGTCTGGGCAGCCCACATTGCCATCACCCCCCGTCACTAATTAGCTGACCTAAGAAATGCTAGGGGATGATGTGAGCTATGACAAGCGAGGTAGAATGTAGTGCATGGCAGCAATGATTCCTGGATATGCAGACGCACGGCAGGCAGCGGAACAGCTCGGGGTGACGGTCCAGCACGTCTACAACCTCAACAGCAGCCGCGATGATTTCCCCGCCCCGGTCTACGTCGGCCGTACTCCGCTGTGGCCCATCGACCGCCTGAACGCCTGGCGGGAAGCCCACCCGAAACGTGGGGATTAAAGTGACTTATTCCAGAACGGGAAGTAATTGACCTAATGGGTCGTTCTGCCTGTTCGCGTCGAAGATCAACATCATCGGCCTGCGCCCCTGGTCCCTGCCGCGTTAGACCGGCTCCCCGTCAAAGCGTTCCTCGCCCTGGTCGCCCACGTCGCCGTGCTCCTGCCGGCATCAGGGCGAGGGTTCCCATGGGTGCTGCTGGACAACCGGGTCCTCTTGGCGGCCATCGCGTGGCGCACCAACCTCACCCACCGTCAGCTCGCCGACCTCTTCGATATCGGCGTGGCCACCGTGCGCCGCGTCCTAGACCATCTCACGCCGCTGATCGCCGGACTCCTCGAACCACCCGAAGGGCGGCGGTCGGACCTGTGGGTGGTGGACGGAACGCTCATCCCCGTGGAAGACCAGACGATGACCTCCTGCTCCAAGAACTACCGCCGCAGCGTCAACGTCCAGATCGCCTTCCGTGTCCGTGACCGGCGCGTCGTCGCCGTCGGCCGCCTGGCCCGGCAACCGCAACGACATCGTCGTCTTCCGTGCCACCATGGCCCAGCAGGTTGCCGGACATAGCCTCACCATGGGAGACGGCGCATACCGCAACGCCCCCGAGATCACCACCAGCCGGAACAAGAGCAAGCTGTTCGCCAAGCGGCGGGCACGAGCCGAACACGGCATCCCGCCTTGCCCCGCGCCAGCACCGCCGACGCGGCACCGCGATCAACGCCCCGACCCGTGCCGTCGCCGACCTCCACAACCTCAAGATCGACAACCCGTAATTACCGATCAAGTCTTAAGACACGGGCCCCGTCACGAGGGCAGGGCTTCACCGATCATGCGGATGTACCGGTTCCAGTCCCAGTGGCGCCCCGGGTCCGTGTGGTCGGCGCCCGGCACCTCGGAGTGGCCCACGATGTGTTTGCGGTCGGCGGGTATGCGGTACCTCGCGCAGATGCCGGCGGCGAGCCGCGCCGAAGCCTCGTACATCGCGTCCGTGAAATCCTGCGGCCGGTGCACGAACCCGACGTGCTCGATACCGACGCTGCGCTCGTTCATGGAGCGGTTGCCCGCGTGGAAGGCGACGTCGAGCTCGCGCACCATCTGCTCGATGTGGCCGTCCTGGCCGACTATGTAGTGCGCCGACGCCCGGTGGAACGGATTCTTGAAGGCGTCCACCGAGGACTTGAAGCCGCCCTGGGTGACATGGACCACGATCCGGTCCACCCGGTAGTCGGCGGGCCGGTCCGCCATCCGCCAGTTCGCCGGCGAGGCGGACGTCCACCTCGCCCCCGAGTGGTCCAGCGCACCCTCCTGCCGCGGCTTGTTCACCCCGGGTACCAGCCACCAGGCCCGCCCGAGCTCCTCGCGCCCGGCGACCGCCGCCACCCCGAAGATCCCCAGCCCGCCGAAAAGGACCGCCCGGCGGGTCCGCCCGGGCCGTTTGCTCCCCGTACTACCGCCCCTGTCGCCCTTGCTTCCCAAGGTGATCCACCCCCTGCCACCGAGAACGCGCTGTGACCCCGCGCGGTTCCCCCGTACCCTGGACGGTGCTATGACTGAGAACCTGCCGAGCGTCCCCCGCCCCCTCCGCGTCCTGGCCGCCATGTCCGGCGGTGTGGACTCCGCCGTCGCCGCGGCCCGCGCCGTCGAAGCCGGGCACGACGTGACCGGCGTCCACCTCGCCCTCTCCGCGAACCCGCAGTCCTTCCGGACCGGAGCCCGCGGCTGCTGCACGATCGAGGACTCCCGCGACGCCCGCCGCGCCGCCGACGTCATCGGCATCCCGTTCTACGTCTGGGACCTCGCCGAGCGCTTCCGCGAGGACGTCGTCGAGGACTTCATCGCCGAGTACGAGGCCGGGCGCACCCCGAACCCCTGCCTGCGCTGCAACGAGAAGATCAAGTTCGCCGCGCTGCTCGACAAGGCCCTCGCCCTCGGCTTCGACGCCGTCTGCACCGGCCACTACGCCACCGTCGTCCTGAACGAGGACGGCACGCGCGAGCTGCACCGTGCCTCCGACATGGCCAAGGACCAGTCCTACGTCCTCGGCGTGCTCGACGAGAAGCAGCTCGCCCACGCCCTCTTCCCGCTCGGCGACACCCTCACCACCAAGGAAGAGATCCGCGCCGAGGCCGAGGAGCGGGGCCTGGCCGTCGCGAAGAAGCCCGACAGTCACGACATCTGCTTCATCGCCGACGGCGACACCCAGGGCTTCCTGGCGAACCGCCTCGGCAAGGCCGAGGGCGACATCGTCGACGAGGCCACCGGCGAGAAGGTCGGCACCCACGAGGGCGCCTTCGGGTTCACCATCGGCCAGCGCAAGGGCCTGCGGATCGGCCACCCGGCCCCCGACGGCAAGCCGCGCTACGTCCTCGACATCTCCCCGGTGAACAACACCGTCACCGTCGGCCCCGTCGAGGCCCTCGACGTCACCGGCCTCACCGCGATCCGCCCCCGCTGGTGCGGATCCACCGCCGCCGCCCCGGGTACGTACACCGCGCAGCTGCGCGCCCACGGCGGCGAGACGGAGGTCTTCGCCGAGCTGGTGGACGGCGAACTGCGCGTCCGCTTCACCGAGCCCGTCCGCGGTGTGGCCCCCGGCCAGGCGATCGTCCTCTACGACGGCACCCGCGTGGTCGGCTCCGCCACGATCTCCGCGACGACCCGGGCGACGGCGGCCGCCTCCGCCTAGCCGGGCCGCCTTCCCGGTCAGACCACCGTCAGGACGATCTTGCCGGTGGTGCGGCCCCGCTCGCCGATCTCGTGGGCCTTCGCGGCCTCCGCCAGGGGCAGGACCGTGTCGATCAGCGGGCGGAGCTTGCCCTCTGCGACCAGGGCGGCGATCGCCTTCAGGCCCGCGTGGTCCGGCTCGACGAGGGTCCAGCCGGTGCGGAAGCCCTCCGTGCCGGCGGCCGGGACCTCGTCGGGGCCGTTCAGGGTGATCAGGTGACCGCCGGGGCGCAGCACCTTCAGCGAGCGCGTCCCGTAGTCGCCGCCGATGGCGTCGATCACCACGTCGACTTCGGACACCGCGTCCTCGAACGCGGTGGTCCGGTAGTCGATCAGCTCGTCCGCCCCGAGCGAGCGGAGCACCTCGTGCTTGGCGGCGCTGGCCGTGCCGATCACGTACGCCCCGAGCGCCTTGGCGATCTGGACGGCGAAGTGTCCGACGCCCCCGGCCGCCGCGTGTACGAGCACCCGCTGGCCCGGCCGCACGCCGGCGGTGTCGGTCAGCGCCTGCCACGCGGTGAGCGCGGCCAGCGGCAGGGCCGCCGCCTGGACGTGGTCGAGCGTCTCCGGCTTGCGGGCGAAGTGCCGGGCCGTGGCCGTCACGTACTCGGCGTAGCCGCCCGCCTGGACCGGGAACCGCGGCAGGCCGAAGACCTCGTCGCCCGGCTGGAACACCGTCACGCCGGGTCCGACGGCCTCGACCGTGCCGGACACGTCCCAGCCGACGGCCGGGACCGGCCCCCAAGGGATGAGGGCGCCTGAGGCCCGGGTCTTCCAGTCGACGGGGTTCACCCCGGCCGCGTGGACCCGTACCAGGATCTCGCCCATGCCCGGCTCCGGCCGGTCCAGCTCGGTCTCGGTCAGTACCTCGGGCCCGCCCCACTGGCTGACGACGATGGCGCGCATGTGTTTCTCCTCAGGTGTGTCCGGTGTTGCTGCTGGACCAGCTTCGGCTCCGGAGCGAGGCCGCGGTATTGGCCGTACGGCCACCATGTGACAGGATCTGGCCATGCACCGGATCGCCGTACTCGCCCTCGAAGGCGTCCCTCCGTTCGAGCTCGGGATGCCGTCCCGGGTGTTCGGCAACGCCGTGGACGACTCCTGGAAGCCGCTCTACGAGGTGACCGTCTGCACCGTCGACGGGCAGCCCGTGACCAGCGACGCGGGCTTCACGGTCGGGGTCTCGGCGGGGCCCGAGGCCCTCGCGGCCGCCGATACGGTGATCATCCCGCCGGCCAACGTCATGATGGCGCTGGAGCAGGGCGTACCCCTGCCCCGGCCGCTCGCCGACGCCCTCGCCGCGATCCGTCCCGGCACCCGGCTGGTGTCGATCTGCACCGGCACCTACGTGCTCGCCGCCGCCGGCCTGCTCGACGGCCGGCCCGCGACCACGCACTGGATCAAGGCGCCGGCCTTCCAGCGGGCCTTCCCGCGCGTCAAGCTCGACGAGGACGTGCTCTTCGTCGACGACGGGGACATCCTGACCTCCGCCGGGGTCGCCGCCGGCGTGGACCTCTGCCTCTACATGATCCGCCAGGACCACGGCACGGCCGTCGCCAACCGTGCCGCGCGGCTGTGCGTCGTACCGCCGTGGCGGGACGGCGGTCAGGCCCAGTACATCGACCGGCCCGTCCCCGAACCCACCGTCGCCACCACCACCGCCACCCGGGCCTGGGCCCTGGAACGCCTCGCCGAGCCGATCGCCCTGGCCGAGCTGGCCGCCCACGCCCGGATGAGCCTGCGCACCTTCACCCGCCGCTTCCGTGATGAGGTCGGCATGACCCCGGTCCAGTGGCTCACCGGTCAACGCCTCGAAGTCGCCCGCCAGTTGCTTGAGTCCAGCGACCTCCCCGTCGACCTGGTCGCCCACCGCTCCGGCTTCGGCTCCGCGAACTCGCTGCGCCAGCACATGCGTTCCGCACTCGGTATCTCCCCGATTGCCTACCGGCGCACCTTCCAGCCCAACTCCTCTTTCCCTGCGCATCATTGATGCCCCGTCAGGACATCGGCATACTGCGTGGCCCTGCACTCTTCTTCTCAGGGGGAACCACGTGCGCAACCATCACAGCAGGGCGGGGGCGGCGGCCTCGGTCGCGGCGGCCGCCGCCCTCGCGCTCGCGGCGGGGCTGACCACCCCGGCCGCCGCAGCGCCGCCCGGGACCGGCTCGTCGGACACCCCCGGCCGGCGCGAGATCGGCCGCCCGGCCCGCCCCGACCACCCGGATCACCCTCGTCACCGGCGACCGCGTCGTCCTCGCCGCTGACGGCAGGCCCGTCTCCCTCGAACGCGGCGAGGGCCGCGCGCACATACCGTTCTCGGTGCGCACCGAGAACGGCCGCACCAGCGTCGTGCCGTACGACGCCCAACGCCGCGACGGCGTCGCAGCGGGCCGCAGTGACGCCCCGCTGGAGTCGAGCGCCCCCTTCCCGGTCCCGCCGGGCGAAGCCTCCTACGAGCTCACCACGACCACCCGGCTGAGCCCGGAGCTCTCCGCCACCTCCTCCGAGACCACGGCCACCTGGTGGTTCCGCTCCAAGGAGACGGCCGGACCGACCCCGCTCCCCGTCTCGGTGGTCCGCTTCGACGCCCGCCCGGCCCTGGACGGCACCCTGCCCGCGGGCCGCACGGCGAACTTCCCGGTAACCGTCCAGGGCCCGGCGGCCACCGCCCCGGCCACCCTGCGGGTCCAGGTCTCCTACGACGAGGGCCGCACCTGGCGCCCGCTCCACGTCCGCCACGGCAGGGTCGAGGTCCGTACCCCCGCGAAGGGCGGCACGGTCTCCCTGCGCGGCACCGTCACGGACCGGTCGGGCAACAAGTCGGAGGTGACCGTCCTGCGCGCCTACCTCGCGGGCTGACGCCCGACCCGCCGCCCGACCCGCCGCCTGCCCGCCGCCCGCCCGCCGCCCGCCGATGACCCGGGAGGTAATCGCCTCCGGGGCCACCGGCGGGCAGGATCGGAGCAACAAGCCGATCCCGCAGGGAAGAAGAGGCCCGAGATGACCGCCTACGCCATCGCCCACATACGCCCCGAGACCATGAACGAGGACATCCTCCGCTACATCGAGGAGATCCCGTCCACCATGGACCCCTTCGAGGGCCGCTTCCTCGTCCACGGCAAGGAGGTCGAGGTCGTGGAGGGCAGCTGGCCCGGTACGATCGTGATGATCGGCTTCCCTGACCTCGAGCGCGCGCGGGGATGGTACGCGTCGGAGGCCTACCAGACGCTGATCCCGCTCCGCGCGGATCACATCGCGGGAGACATCATCCTGGTCGACGGCGTCCCCGAGGGCTACGACGCCTCGAAGACGGCGGCAACCCTCCGCGAGGCCGCCGGCCTCTGACGCGGCCCCCGGGCGGGGACGGTGATTGCCCTGCGGGGCGGGTCCCCTACCCGCCCTTCCACGGTTCCCAGGGCTCCGCCCTGACCCGGCGGGGCTGAGTTCGCGGCCGCGTCGCCGGAGCCGGATGCGGGCGCGGCGTGGGCGGGGTGGGGTACCTGCGAGCATGGGAGGCATGGCCACTCACCTCATCACCGGCGCCGGCTCCGGCATCGGTGCCGCCGTCGCGGCGCGGCTCCACGCCCGCGGCGACGACCTCGTCCTGCTCGCCCGCGACGCCGCCCGCGCCCGGCAGCTCACCGACCGGTTCCCCGGATCCGGCGCGCTCGTCGGGGACCTCGCCGACCCCGACCGGCTGTCGTGGGCCTTCTCCAAGCAGGCCATCCCGGAGCGGATCGACTCGCTCCTGCACATCGCCGGCATCGTGGACCTCGGCCCGGTGGGGGAGCTGCGCCCCAAGACCTGGCACCAGCAGCTCAACGTCAACCTCATCGCCCCCGCCGAGGTCACCCGGCTCCTGCTGCCCACCCTGCGCGCCTCCCACGCCACCATCGTCTTCGTGAACTCCGGCGCCGGCCTCGCCGCCCACGCCGACTGGAGCGCGTACGCCGCCTCCAAGCACGGGCTGAAGGCCCTCGCCGACTCGCTCCGGGCGGAGGAGAAGGAGAACGGCATCCGCGTCACCTCCGTCTACCCCGGCCGCACCGCCACCCCCATGCAGGCCAAGGTCCGCTCGCAGGAGGGCGAGTCCTACGACGCCGCCGACTGGATCGACGCCGAGTCCGTCGCGACCACCATCGTGATGGCCGTCGACCTGCCCCGCGACGCCGTGGTCACAGACCTCACCGTCAGGCCCGGCCGATGAGCGCGAGCCGCACCGGCGGAGCCACCGGAGTCGGCTCGCTCCCCGGCGGCGACGCCCGCGAGGCCGCCAAGACCGTTACCGGCTCCTTCGAGGAGTTCCCGTACCTCGCCGAGCTGCCCGCCCGCGGCCCCGGCTCGGACATGATCGGCCGTTCCCTCGGGCTGCTCGTGGACATGTACGCGCACGTCGAGCCCAGCGGCTGGCGGATCAGCGACCGCCCCGGCCGCGACAGCAAGCGGGCCCGCTCCTGGCTCGGCGAAGACCTGGACGCCCTGGAGGAGTTCACCCAGGGATACCAGGGCCGGCTGAAGGTCCAGGCCGTCGGGCCGTGGACGCTGGCCTCCGCCCTGGAACTGCACGGCGGCGAAGCCGTCCTCCAGGACCCGGGCGCCTGCCGGGACCTGGCCGGGTCGCTCGCGGAGGGCGTCCGCGAGCACCTGGCCGACGTACGCAAGCGGATCCCCGGCGCCGAGATCGTCCTCCAGTACGACGAGCCCTCGCTCACCGCGGTCCTGCTCGGCCGGGTGCGCTCCGCCAGCGGCTACCGCACCTACCGCGCCGTCGACCGGCAGGTCGTCGAGGGGACGCTGCGCGAGCTGTTCGCCGTCCACGACGGTGAGGTGATCGTCCACTCCTGCGCCCCCGAGGTGCCCTTCGGGCTGCTGCGACGCGCCGGGGTCTCGGGCGTGTCGTTCGATTTCTCCTTGCTCACCGAGCGCGAGGATGACGCCATCGGGGAAGCGGTCGAAGCCGGTACGAAACTCTTCGCCGGAGTGGTGCCCGGGACCGACGGCCCGTTGTCAGACCCGGGCGGTAGCGTCATGGGTGTCAGGAAGCTTTGGCGCAGGCTGGGGCTGACCCCGGGGACTCTGGCGGAGTCCGTCGTGGTCACCCCGGCGTGCGGTCTGGCGGGCGCTTCGCCCGCCTACGCACGGGCGGTTCAGGCGCACTGCGTCAGGGCGGCGAGGTCGCTCGCCGACAACCCTGAGTGATGGATCGAGACGGGTCACGGGAGGACACGGCATGGCAGCCGAACAGAAGCAGGGCAGCGATACGGCCGTACCGGCGGAACTGCGCGAGCAGCACGCGCTGATCGCCGAGCAGGTCGAGGAGCACCGCTTCCGGTACTACGTGAACGACCAGCCGGTCGTCAGCGACGCCGAGTTCGACAAGCTGCTGCGCTCGCTGGAGGCGCTGGAGGAGCAGTACCCGGAGCTGCGCACGCCCGATTCGCCCACCCAGAAGGTGGCCGGGGCGTACGAGACGGACTTCGCCTCCGTGGAGCACCGCGAGCGGATGCTCTCCCTCGACAACGCCTTCGACGACGAGGAACTGGCGGCCTGGGCCGAGCGCGTGGCCCGGGACGCCAACACTTCCGACTACCACTACCTGTGCGAGCTGAAGGTGGACGGCCTCGCCGTCAACCTCACCTACGAGAACGGTCGCCTGACCCGCGCCGCCACCCGCGGCGACGGCCGCACGGGCGAGGACATCACGCCCAACGTCCGCACCATCGCCGACATCCCCGACCGGCTGAAGGGCGACCGGATCCCGGCCCTTGTCGAGATCCGCGGCGAGGTCTACTTCCCGATGGAGAAGTTCGAGGAGCTCAACGCCCGGCTCGTCGAGGCCGAGGGCAAGCCCTTCGCCAACCCGCGCAACGCGGCGGCCGGTTCGCTGCGCCAGAAGGACCCCAAGGTCACCGCGAGCCGCCCGCTGCACATGGTCGTCCACGGCATCGGCGCCCGCGAGGGCTTCGAGATCGAGAACCAGTCGCAGGCGTACGGGCTGCTGAACGAGTGGGGCCTGCCCACCGCCCAGCACAACAAGGTGGTCTCCACGCTCGCCGAGGTCCGGGAGTTCATCGCGTACTTCGGAGAGAACCGCCACTCGGTGGAGCACGAGATCGACGGCGTCGTCGTCAAGCTCGACGAGATCGCCCTTCAGGGCCGGCTCGGCTCCACCGCGCGCGCCCCGCGCTGGGCCATCGCCTGGAAGTACGCCCCCGAAGAGGTCAACTCCAAGCTGATCGACATCAAGGTCGGCGTGGGCCGCACCGGGCGCGTGACCCCGTACGCCCAGGTGGAGCCGGTGACGGTGGCGGGCTCGGAGGTCGAGTTCGCGACCCTGCACAACCAGGAGGTCGTCAAGGCCAAGGGCGTGCTCATCGGGGACACCGTCGTCCTGCGCAAGGCCGGCGATGTCATCCCCGAGATCCTCGGGCCGGTGGTCGACCTGCGGGACGGCAGCGAGCGGGAGTTCGTCATGCCCGCCGAGTGCCCGGAGTGCGGGACGCCGCTGCGGCCGATGAAGGAGGGCGACATCGACCTGCGCTGCCCCAACGGGCAGACGTGTCCCGCGCAGTTGCGCGAGCGGCTCTTCTACCTCGGCGGCCGCCAGTGCCTGGACATCGAGAACTTCGGTGCGGTGGCCGCGGCCGCGCTGACCCACCCGCTGGAGCCGGCCGAGCCGCCGCTGCGGGACGAGGGCGACCTCTTCGACCTCACCATCGAGCAGCTCCTGCCCATCAAGGCGTACGTGCTCGACCCGGACAGCGGGCTGCCCAAGCGGGACCCGAAGACGGGCGAGGAGAAGATCGTCACGGTCTTCGCGAACCAGAAGGGCGAGCCGAAGAAGAACGCCCTGTCGATGCTGGAGAACATCGCGGCCGCCAAGGACCGCCCCCTGGCCCGCATCATCAACGGCCTGTCGATCCGGCACGTCGGGCCGGTCGCGGCGGAGGCACTGGCCCGGGAGTTCCGCTCCATCGAGCGGATCGAGCAGGCGACGGAGGAGGAGCTGGCCGCCACCGACGGGGTCGGCGCGATCATCGCCGCCTCCCTCAAGGAATGGTTCGCCGTCGACTGGCACCAGGAGATCCTGCGCAAGTGGCGGGCGGCCGGTGTCCGGATGGAGGAGGAAGGTTCCGGCGAGGACGAGGGGCCGCGCCCGCTGGAGGGGCTGACCGTCGTCGTCACCGGAACTTTGCAGAGCCACACGCGGGACGGCGCGAAGGAGGCCCTGCAGAGCCGCGGAGCCAAGGTGACCGGGTCCGTCTCGAAGAAGACCTCCTTCGTCGTGGTCGGCGACAACCCCGGCTCGAAGTACGACAAGGCCGTGCAGTTGAAGCTCTCGATCCTCGACGACGCCGGATTCGCCGTCCTGCTGGAGGAGGGCCCGGACGCGGCGCGCGCGGCCGCGCTCCCGGTGGACGGCGACGCCGCAGCGGAGTAGCGAAGGCGAACGGATGCGTGGCGGGCGGCCGTACGAGCGGGCGCGCGCCGGGCGCGGACGGCGGTGGCACCCGCGGGGGCACGGCTGGTACCGGGCCCCCGCGAGGCCGGTACAAGGCTGGTGGCGGGCCCATGACCTGTCGGATCATCGGACGGGCGGCCGGGGGGGCCTGGTCCAAACTCACCCGTTCGGCGGATACCGTACTGATGAGGATGGCTGGGTCGTATTCGGGCAACCGCCGCCGACCGCTGCCCCTGGGTGCCTCCCGCGTCCTACTGTTGAGGGGTGCGCCTGTCGTGCACGGCTGCTTGACGCGCTTCCAGCCGTGATGGCATGACATCGGGGCCATCGCGTGGCATCGGCATCGCCGGCTGTGAGAGGGACGGGCATGAAACCCACCGAAAGCGCCGACCCGTCACCAGACTTCGGCGGGGAGTTCCCGTCCATGCGGACGGGCCGGCTCGGTGTCCTGGGGTCCAGGACACCGCAATCGCGACCGCTCGACACCGGAGCGGGCACGGGCCGGGCGGGCCGCAGCGCCGTGCTGCCCTCTCTCATCGTGGGGCTCGCCGCCGTCGTGCTCGGCGTCGGCGTCATCACCGCGCTGACCAGCCGTCACGCCCTGTTCCCCGGCGGCCCGGTCGGCTGGGCGCTCGCCCTGCTCACCGGCATCATCGTCGGCCACCTCGTCGCCCTCGGCCGCGACCGGTGGTGGGGCGGCACCGGATCGGGCGCGGCCCTCACCCTCGGCGTCCTCATCCTCTACGGATGGGTCCCCGCCGGCCTGGTCTCCCTCGCCGTGGTCTCCCTCGTCGGCGCCGCCCGCCGGCACCGCTGGCGCCAGGGCCTGCTGCACGGAGCCACCGACATCCTCGGCATCGGCGCGGGCGCCCTCGTCCTCGCCGCGTTCGGCGAGTCGCCCTCCGTCGAGCACCCGTGGCAGCCCACCGGCTGGGAGCTCGACGCGGTCCCCGAGGTCATCCTGGTCGCCCTCGCCTACCTGCTCGTCACCCGCGTCCTGCTGTGGCTCGCCCTCGCCCCGAGCGGCGGGGGACTGCCCACGGTCGCCCGTACCGCACTGCTGCGCCAGGCCCTGGTCGCCGTCGCCCTCCTCGGCATCGCCCCGCTGATCTGCGTGGTCGCCGAATCGCAGCCGGTGCTGCTGCCGCTGTTCGCCGTACCGCTGATCGCCCTGGACTCCACGCTGTGGATCGCCCGCGCCCGCGCCGAGGAGCAGCTGCGGGACCCGCTCACCGGACTGCCCAACCGGCAGTGGCTGCTGGAGCGGGCCTGGAGCGCGCTCGACCAGGCCGAACGTTCCGGCACCCGCGCGGCGCTGGTGCTGATCGACCTGGACCGCTTCCGCGCGGTCAACGACACCCTCGGCCACCTCGCGGGCGACCGGCTGCTCCTGCAGATAGCGGACCGGCTGCGCCAGGCCCTGCCCCCGGACGCCGAGGCGGCCCGCCTGGGCGGCGACGAGTTCGCCGTCCTGCTGCCCGTCGCCGACTCCACCACCAGCGCCCAGCGGATCGCCCGCAACCTCGTCGCCGAACTCAGCTCCCCCCTCGACCTGGACGGCCTGACCCTGGTGCTGGAAGCCAGCGCCGGCCTCGCCGTCTTCCCCGACCACGCGCTGGACGCGGAGGGACTCCTGCGCCGCGCCGACGTCGCCATGTACCAGGCGAAGCGGGACCGGACCGGAGTCGAGGTCTACGAGTCCAAGCGCGACAGCAACACCCCCGACCGGCTCGGCCTGCTGGGCGACCTGCGCCGGGCGCTGGACGCGGGCGAGGTGGAACTGCACTACCAGCCGAAGGTCCGGTTCGACGGCAAGGTCGCCGGGCTGGAGGCGCTGGTGCGCTGGGTGCACCCGGAGCGCGGGCGGGTCCCGCCGGACGAGTTCATCGCGATCGCGGAGACCTCCGGGCTGATGCCCCACCTGACCGAGTACGTACTGGAGACCGCGCTCGCGCAGGTCGCCCGGTGGCGGGCCCAGGGCCTCAAGGTCCCGGTCGCCGTCAACGTGTCGCCGCGCGACGTCCACACCCCCGGCTTCGCCGGCGCCGTGGCCGCGCGCCTCGCCCGGCACGGGGTCCCGGCAAGCGGGCTCCAGCTGGAGATAACCGAACACGTCCTGCTGGAGGACCCGCAGCGGGCCGCCGACACCATGGCCGGGCTGACCGGCCACGGCGTGAAGATGTCCCTGGACGACTTCGGTACGGGCTACTCCTCCCTCGTCCACCTGCGGCGGCTGCCGGTCAGCGAACTGAAGATCGACCGCTCGTTCGTGGCGCGGCTCGCGGTGGACGCCCAGGACGCGGAGATCGTCCGCTGCACGGTCGACCTCGCCCACTCGCTGGGCCTGCTGGTCGTCGCGGAGGGCGTCGAGGACGACGAAACGTGGGAGCGGCTGCGCGACCTGGGCTGCGACGCCGTCCAGGGCTGGCTGGTCGCCGCCGCGATGCCTCCGCAGGAGGCGACGGCCTGGCTGCTGGCCCGCGGCGAGCGCGGCTGGCGGCGGCCCGCGGACATCACGGCGGAGCTGGCGGCGGAGACCGCCGCGGCGGCGGCGTCCCAGACGCCGTGAGGTACGTCGAGGCACCGGCGCGGTACCGCCCCGCGCCGGGGGACCCGCCGTCCGTCTTCCTCGCGGGCGGCATCACGCACTGCCCGCCCTGGCAGCCGCAGGCTGCGCGGGAGCTGGCCGACTTCGTCGTGCTCAACCCGCGGCGGGCGGACTTCGACGTGTCCGACCCGTCGCAGACGGACGTCCAGATCGCGTGGGAGTACGCGCACCTGCTGCGGGCGGAGCTCACTCTGTTCTGGTTCCCGGCATGCGATGCGGCCCTCACGGTCCAGCCGATCACCCTGTACGAACTCGGCGCGGCCGTGGCCACCCCGGGCCGGCGCCTGGTCGTCGGCGCCGACCCCGGCTATCCGCGCCGTGCGGACGTCGTGACGCAGCTGGGGCTGTCCCGCCCGGACCTCACGGTCCACTCGACTCTCCCCGAAGCGGTGGCTGCAGCCCGCGCCGAGCTGACCGTTCCGGCCTGACGACTGCCCTGCGGGGCTGTCCCCTACCCACCCTTCCACCGTTCCCTGGGGCTCCGCCCCAGACCCCGCGCCTCAAACGCCGGCGAGGCTGGTTTTTGCCGCGCAGCGGCAAATCCAGCCCGTCCGGCGTTTGAGGACCGGGTCCGGGCGGAGCCCGGGGAACGGGCGAAGGGTGGGTAGGGGACTTCGCCCCGCGCAGCGGCAAAGGGTGCTGCGGGGACTTCGCCCCGCGCAGCGGCAAGGGTCGCAGCTGGGCGCGGGCTCCGCGCAAGCCGCCGCGGACGGCCCCGCCGCACGGTGGAATCGGCCCGCGCGGGGGCTTCGTACCGCCCCCGGGGGAAACCGGGGCGCCGGGCGGGGGCGGGGCCCCATAGGATTGGGGCCGAAACCTACACACTCGAACCCCCAGAGGATCGCTGCATGCCTGGCATCACGCGCGAGGAGGTCGCCCACCTCGCTCGGCTGGCACGTCTGGAGCTGAAGAGCGAAGAGCTCGACCACTTCGCTGGACAGCTCGACGACATCATCGGCGCGGTCGCCCGCGTTTCCGAGGTCGCCGACCAAGACGTCCCGCCGACCTCCCACCCGCTGCCGCTGACGAACGTCATGCGCGCGGACGAGGTCCGTCCGTCGCTCACCCCCGAGCAGGCGCTTTCCGGCGCTCCCGCCCAGGAGCAGCAGCGTTTCAAGGTGCCGCAGATCCTGGGGGAGGACTAATCACCATGGCTGACATCAACAGCACCATCGACATCATCAGGCTCACGGCCGCCCAGACCGCCGAGAAGATCGCTTCCGGCGAGCTCACGGCCGTCGAGGTCACCGAGGCCCACCTGGCCCGCATCGGGGCGACCGACGAGAAGGTCAACGCCTTCCTGCACGTCGACCGCGAAGGCGCCCTCGCCCAGGCCGCGGCCGTCGACGCCAAGCGCGAGCGCGGCGAGAAGCTCGGCCCGCTGGCCGGCGTACCGCTCGCCCTCAAGGACATCTTCACCACCGTCGGGATCCCCACCACCGTCGGTTCGAAGATCCTCGAAGGCTGGATCCCGCCGTACGACGCCACCCTGACGCGCAAGCTGAAGGAAGCCGACGTCGTCATCCTCGGCAAGACCAACATGGACGAGTTCGCCATGGGGTCCTCCACCGAGAACAGCGCCTACGGTCCCACCGGCAACCCCTGGGACCTCACCCGGGTCCCCGGCGGCTCCGGCGGCGGCTCCGCGGCCGCGCTGGCCGCCTTCCAGGCGCCGCTGGCCATCGGCACGGACACCGGCGGTTCCATCCGCCAGCCTGCCGCCCTCACCGGCACCGTCGGCGTGAAGCCCACGTACGGCGGCGTCTCCCGCTACGGCATGGTGGCCTTCTCCTCCTCCCTCGACCAGGGCGGCCCCTGCGCCCGTACGGTCCTGGACGCGGCCCTGCTCCACGAGGTCATCGCCGGTCACGACCCGATGGACTCGACCTCCATCGACGCCCCGGTCCCGCCGGTCGTCGAGGCGGCCCGCAGCGGCTCCGTCGCCGGCATGCGCGTCGGTGTCGTCAAGCAGTTCGCCGGTGAGGGTTACCAGGCCGGCGTCGTCCAGCGGTTCAACGAGTCCGTCGCCCTCCTCAAGGAGCTCGGCGCCGAGATCGTGGAGCTGGACTGCCCGTCCTTCGACCTCGCGATGGCCGCGTACTACCTCATCGCGCCGTCCGAGTGCTCCTCGAACCTGGCCCGCTTCGACGCCATGCGCTACGGCCTGCGCGTCGGCGACGACGGCACCAAGTCCGCCGAGGACGTCACCGCCCTGACCCGCGAAGCCGGGTTCGGCGACGAGGTCAAGCGCCGCATCATCCTCGGTACGTACGCGCTCAGCTCGGGCTACTACGACGCGTACTACGGCTCCGCCCAGAAGGTCCGCACGCTCATCACGCGGGACTTCGAGAAGGCCTTCGAGCAGGTCGACGTGATCGTCTCCCCGACCACGCCCACCACCGCCTTCGCGATCGGTGAGCGCACCGACGACCCGCTGGCGATGTACCTCGCGGACCTGTGCACCATCCCGACCAACCTGGCCGGCAACTCCGCCATGTCGCTGCCCTGCGGCCTGGCCCCGGAGGACGGTCTCCCGGTCGGGCTCCAGATCATCGCCCCGGCGATGAAGGACGACCGCCTGTACAAGGTGGGTGCCGCAGTCGAGGCCGCCTTCGTCGAGCGCTGGGGTCACCCGCTGCTTGAGGAGGCTCCGTCGCTGTGAGTTCGAGTACGAGTGCGCTGTCCAAGGCCAAGGGCTTCAAGAAGTCCAAGTCCGGTACGTACCTGTCGATCGGCACCACCGCATTCGGTGCCTTCAGCGTGGTCAAGCAGGCCAAGAAGGCCCGCACCGAGCACGACACGCTGAAGCTGATCGACGCCGTCGTGTCCGCCGCCGCCATCGTCACCGGCCTCGCGATCCTGTACCGCGAGCTGAAGCGTCTCGGCGACGACGACGTCCTGCTGGGCTGAGAGGGAATTTCCACTGTGACTGCCATTGAACTGCTGTCGTACGAGGACGCCCTCGCGTCGTACGACCCCGTCATGGGCCTCGAGGTCCATGTCGAGCTCGGCACGAAGACCAAGATGTTCTGCGGCTGCTCGACCGAGCTGGGCGCCGAGCCCAACTCGCAGACCTGCCCGGTCTGTCTCGGCATGCCCGGCGCGCTGCCGGTCGTCAACGAGATCGGCATCGAGTCCGCCATCAAGATCGGTCTCGCGCTGAACTGCGAGATCGCCGAGTGGTGCCGCTTCGCCCGGAAGAACTACTTCTACCCGGACATGCCGAAGAACTTCCAGACCTCCCAGTACGACGAGCCGATCGCCTTCAACGGCTTCCTCGACGTCCAGCTGGAGGACGGCGAGATCTTCCGCGTGGAGATCGAGCGCGCCCACATGGAGGAGGACACCGGCAAGTCGCTGCACGTCGGCGGCGCCACCGGCCGCATCCACGGCGCGTCCCACTCGCTGCTGGACTACAACCGCGCCGGCATCCCCCTCATCGAGATCGTCACCAAGCCGATCGAGGGCGCCGGCGAGCGCGCCCCCGAGGTTGCCAAGGCGTACGTCGCCGAGCTGCGCGAGGTCATCAAGGCGCTCGGCGTCTCCGAGGCCCGCATGGACAAGGGCCAGATGCGCTGCGACGTCAACCTGTCGCTGCGCCCGACCCCCGAGTCCGAGTTCGGCACCCGCAGCGAGACGAAGAACGTCAACTCGCTGCGCTCCGTCGAGCGCGCCGCCCGCTTCGAGATCCAGCGCCACGCGGCGGTGCTCTCCTCCGGCGGCTCGATCGTGCAGGAGACCCGGCACTTCCACGAGGAGGACGGCTCCACCACGGCCGGCCGCATCAAGGACAACGCCGAGGACTACCGGTACTTCCCGGAGCCCGACCTGGTCCCGATCGCCCCGGCCCGCACCTGGGTCGAGGAGCTGCGCTCCGGCCTGCCGGAGATGCCGCGCGTGCGCCGCAACCGCCTCCTGGAGGAGTGGGGCGTCACCGAGCACGACATGCAGTCGATCCTCAACGCGGGCGCGGTGGACTCCATCGTCGCCACCATCGAGGCCGGCGCCGACTCCACGGCCGCCCGCAAGTGGTGGATGGGCGAGCTGGCGCGCAACGCGAACGAGCAGGGCGTCGTCGTCGACGAGCTGCCCATCACCCCCGTCCAGGTCGCGCGCGTCGCGGCCCTGGTGGCGGCCGGTGAGCTCAACGACAAGCTGGCCCGCCAGGTCCTCGAAGGCGTGCTCGCCGGCGAGGGCACCCCGGACGAGGTCGTCGAGAAGCGCGGCCTGAAGGTCGTCTCGGACGAGGGCGCGCTCGGCGCGGCCGTCGACGAGGCCATCGTGGGCAACGCGGGCATCGCCGACAAGATCCGCGGTGGCAAGATCGCCGCCGTCGGCGCACTGGTCGGAGCGGTCATGAAGACCACCCGCGGCCAGGCCGACGCGGCGCGCGTCAAGGAGCTCATCCTGGAGCGCCTGGGCGTCTCGGAGTAGTCGACGGAGTAGTCGGCGGAGTCGATCTGCGCATGCCTGAAGGCCCCGTACCGGTGGATCCGGTACGGGGCCTTCGTGGTCTCAGCGCCCCAGTACAGGGGCGGCGATGACGACGGTGCCGTTGTCGCAGCCCTTGTCGACCTTGATCCGCAGCCGCAGGGCGCCGCTCACGTCAAGGGTGTGGGTGATCGGCTTGCCCAGTTGCACGAGCTCGGAGAAGCCTGCGGGCCGGCCGTCGAGGGAGAAGCTGATCCGCCCCTTCTCGTTGGTCGAGCCGTCGTCGATGCCCACGATGAAGTCGAGCTTCTTCCAGGCGCGGTTGAGGTCGAACTCGGTGTACGTGTCGCTGTAGCAGCGGCGTTCGGCGACGAACGCCGCCCCGTACTCCTTGGTGTCGATCTTGGCCGGCCGGACCTCGAACCCGCCCAGGTCCGTGACCGGGCTCATGACGGTCAGATCGGCGGCATTGACTCCCGGAGCGACCCCCGACGGGGGCTGGGAGCCGGTCGCCGTCGGCTGGGCCGTCGGGTCGTCGGACGCGGACGCGGACTCGGACGGGCTCGGCGTCGGCGTCGGGGTGGGGGCCGGGTTGCCGGGGGCCGAGGGGGACGAGGCCGCCTTGTCCCCGCCGGACGCCGTGTTCGAGCCGTCCGCGTCCTTCTTGTCCCCGAGCAGCTTTACGCCGACCACGGCGCCGCCCGCCACCACCAGAACGGCGAGCAGCGCCCCGAGCGCCAGCCCGGTCCGCCGCTTCTTGCGCGGGGGCGGCGCAGGCGCCGGTGCCGGTTCCGTGGGGGACACGGCCACGGGCGCCGGACCGTACCCCTGCGGCACGCTCGCCTGGACCGGCGGCGGGGTGTACGCGGGCTCGGTGGGCGGCGCGGAGTACACGGGCTGTGCGGGCGGCGGTGCGTACGCCGGCTGCGCCGGGGGACCGGCCGGGGGACCGGCCGGGGGACCGGCCGGGGGACCGGCCGGGGGGCCGGTGGGAGCCGCCACCACGGGAGCCGCCACCGGAGCCGCCGGGGCCACCGGTGGCTGCTGGGGCGGGGCCACGGGCTTCGGCGGGGCCGCTGCCGGAGCGGGGACGGGGGCCGCGGCCGGGGGAGTCGCCGGTGGTGCCGGCACCGCGTCCTGGACCACCCGCTGGGAGGTGGACGTGGTGGTGGACACCACCGCGCGGCGGATGTCCTTCATCCAGCCCGCCAGGTTCAACGGCCGCTTCAGCGGGTCCGCGGCGTAGATGGAGGCGATCCGCTCCCGCTGCTCCGCGTCCAGCACGGCGAACTGCGGCAGCCGTACGAGGGCCCCCGCCAGCAGTTCGGGCGTCGAGGGCGGGGACTCTCCGCTCAGCAGGAAGTACGCGATGGCCCCGAAGGCGTACCGGTCCGCGCCCGGGGTCCGCTTCCCCTCGAAGACCTCCGGCGCCGCGTAGCCCTGGGTGAACCACACCTCCGCCGTCTGGTGGTCCGCGGTCAGCTTGCTGAGGCCGAAGTCCACCAGGGTGGCCTGCCCGTGCACGTCGACCATGACATTGCCGGGGGACAGGTCACCGTGGATCACCTGACGCCCGGAGGGGGTGGCCTTCCCCGAGTGCAGCCAGTCCAGTACGTCGGCCAACTGCTCCAGCGTGCGCATCACTTCGCGCCGCTCGGCGGCCGTGGCGAGGGTCCGCTCGGCCCGCCAGTCCCGCAGGTCGAGACCGTCGACGTGGTTCATGACCAGGACCAGCGCCCGCCCGGTCAGCGTTGAGGACTCCCCGGGCCGGTGGATCGGCGGCCCCTCGAAATGCTCCCGTACGCCCACGACGCCGGGCCGGTGGACGAAGCGCAGCAGTTCCGCCTGCTCGTTCCACTTCTGGCTGATCCGGTCGAAGACGTCCGGGGTGATCGTGGTCTTGGAGTCGAGGACCTTCACGACGACGGGCTCGGATCCTCCCGCGAGCTCGATCTCCGCGAGATAGAGCACGGCCTCCCCGCCGCGCCCGATGGACCGGAGCAAGCGGTAGCGGTCCGCTGCCGCGTCCGGCCCGATGTGCAGATTCTGGCTGGTCAATTTCCCCCCAGCGCCGGTTGTTTGAGTGGGGGTCAGCTTCCCGGCGCGGGAGGGTGGTGGTCAAGCTGCGGAGGTTACGAATGCGGACCAAGCGGAGGGGGCCACGGTCAGGACGGGGCCTTCGGTGACCTTGGAGTCGCGGACGTGCACGGCGGCGGGGTGGGCGGCCACCTCTACGCAGTCGCCACCCTCGCTACCGCTGTAGCTGGACTTCCGCCAGTGGTAGGCGACTTCGAGGCAGTTGCCGCCCTCGCTACCGCTGTAGCTCGACTTGAACCAGGTCAGTGCGCGGGTCATGACTCTCCTAGCAGGTCGTCCAGCAGGCGCTTGCTGTCCTCCATGGACAGCGCCTGGTTCCGCAGGATCCCATATTTGAGGGTCAGCGGATGGACCTCCTCGGGGTCGTCCAGCAGGAAGCTCACGCCCTGCCCCTCGATGTACGCGAGCTGGTCGTGGTCGCCCGTTTCCAGCAGCACCATCGGTCCGTCGAGCGCAGCGTGGGTCTCCCGGGCGGTAGCCATGATCTGGAGTCCCAGAAACGGGAGTTCGGCCATCTCCCGCATGTGGCGGAGCTGGGCCAGGAGGACTTCCCGCCCTCCGACGGGACGTTCGAGGACGGACTGTTCCAGGATGAAGTGCATCATCGGCGGCCAGGGTTTGCGGGCCAGCATCGACTGGCGGCCCAGTCGGGTAGCCGTCTGGACCTCGACCTCCTCAGGGGTGAGCGGGGGGTACAGCGAGCCGAAGACGGCCGCCGCGTACTCCGGTGTCTGGAGCAGCCCCGGAATAACCGAGTTCTCGTACGAGAACAGACTCTCCGCGTCCCGCTCGTGCGTAATGAAGTCGATCGCGAACGCCGGGTACCGCTCCCGCTTCGGGATCTTGTCGAGCGAGCTGCTCAACAGCCCGCCCGTTCCGAACAGTTCGTCGAGCGTCGCCGCCATGCGCGGCTGGAGCAGGCGACGGCCCTGCTCCATGGAGGCGATCGTCTCCGGGTCGGTGTGCAGCCCCTCGGCCAGGGCCGCTTGCGTGTAGCCCGCCTGCTTGCGGAAATGCGCGGCCATCGCGCCCAGGACGCGCCAGGAGACGTTCCGCTGGGGCTTGTTGTTGTCTGCCATGACTGCGACATCCCCGTGCGGAACGGAGCTGACGCACCGTCGACCCGTACAGCACCCGTACAAAACCGGCCCGACCCGGTGGCCGGGGCCGAGCGGCCGGTCTCAGGCGCCCGTGGCGCCGTCGACGGCCTCGCGGAGGAAGTCCGCGTGGCCGTTGTGGCGGGCGTACTCGTGGATCATGTGCAGCATGAGCAGGCGCAGCGAGGCGTCCTCCTCCCACTTCTCGACGCGCACCGTCGCGTCGAGGGACTCGGCGGCCGCCTCCACCGCACGGGCGTGCTCGACCTCCGCGCGCCAGGCCGCGAAGGCCTCGGCGCGGGTTGAGCCGGAGGCGTCGTAGGCGGCCTGGAAGTCGTGGGTGTCCGACCACAGGTGGGGGACCTCGGCCCCGCCGAAGGTGCGCCGGAACCAGTGCCTCTCCACCTCCGCCATGTGCCGGACCAGCCCGAGCAGGGACAGGGTGGAGGGCGGGGACGACTGGCGGCGCAGCTCCTCGTCGGTGAGGCCCTCGCACTTCCAGGCGAGGGTGGCCCGGTGGAAGTCGAGGTACGCGCGGAGCGTCTCGCGCTCGCCCCCGGCGAGGGGAGGGGCGACGCGGTGGGCGGATTCTGGTGTTGCTGCCATGGCTGAGATCTTGCCCCGTTGGTCCCGGTCGGTGGAAGGCGTTCGCCCCTATCTGGGCACCCTTCTTTGATCGGGGCGACAGAGCTGCTGTCCGGCCACGCCGACTACGCGGCCGCCGGCCACGCCGCGCACCCCGGCGCACGCCTCCTCGGCCCGTACTTCGTCCTGCTTGCCCTCGCCTCCGTCACGGCCTGCGCCATCGCCCGCGCGGTCTTCGGAGACCGGCCGTTCCTGGTCCTCGAGGCGATGCGGGTGGGGCAGGCCGGGCAGTACCTGCTCTTCGCGGCCCTCGGAGTCCTCGCGGGCACCGTCGGGATCGGCTTCATGCGCTTCCTGTACGCGGCCGAGGACCTGTGCGACCGGCTGTGGCGCGGCCCGCAATGGCTGCGCCCGGCGGTGGGCGGGCTGCTTGCCGGCACTGCCCCAGATGTACGGAGTCGGCTACCCCGTCCTTGAGGGCGCGGTCCACGGGAAGTACGCCCTGGGCCTGCTGCTGCTCCTGATGCTGGGCAAGATCCTGGCGACGAGCACACGGTGTACACGCTGAAGCTGGCGCGCAGGGGGATCGAGCTGGCGGCGTAGGGGGTCGGGGGCTACCCCTCCCAGACCCAGGGCACGGTCACGCCCAGGACATCGAAGCCCAGCCGTTCCAGGATCGGGCGGCTGTCCTGCGATGCGTCGACCTGGAGGTAGCGGATGCCCCGGTCCGCCGCTACGCGGGCGCGGTGGGCCACCAGGAGGCGGTAGATGCCGTGACCTCGCCATTCCGGGACGGTGCCGCCGCCCCACAGGCCGGCGAAGGGGCTTCCCGGGCGCATCTCCATCCGGGCCGCGCTCACCGGGGTGTCGCCCGCCATGGCGACGACGGCTTCGATCGTGTCCGGCTCGTCCCTCAGCAGGTTCAGCATCAGGTCTTTGATGCGCGGGCGATCCGCGCCGAAGGCGCGGCGGTGGGCCTCCATCATCAGGTCCACTCCCACCTCGTCGGTCACCACCCGCAGCGTGATGCCCTCCGGTGGTTCCACCGACAGCGTGGCGAGGTCCTCCACCCGCCCCACCAGCAGTGTTTCCGCGGGCTCCGCCACGAAGCCGGCCGCGCGCAGCCGGTCCCCGAGGTCGGCGGGGCGGTCGTGGCCGTACAGCTTCCACTCGAACTCCGCCGACGGGACCTCGCCCCGATCGGCCAGCTCCGTGAAGAACGCCACCTGCTCCGCGATCGCCGCGTCCGCCGTGTGCTCGTCGAGGTCCGACCAGAGCACCATGTTCCCTCCGGGGCCGGGCACGATCTGCCGTACGACCGCGCCCGCCCGTTCCACGCGCGCGTCACTGGTGTCGGGCCGCGCATCCCGCCGCATCACGGAGTCGAACTCGGCGCGCACCTTCAGCAGGTCATCCGGATCCATCGTCATCCGGCCAGCTCACCAGCCGCCGACGGGTCCGACAACTGCATTAACCTCAGCCCGTGAGCGACCACAGGCCCCCCATCCACCCCTCCGCACACTCCTCCGCACCCCCCATCCACCCCTCCGTCTACACCGGCAAGGCCGCCCCCGACGCCGCCGTCGACCGGGGCTGGCTGCTGGGCCACTTCAAGGAGTCCGGCGATCCCCGCCACAGCGAGGACGTGGAGATCAAGTGGGGCGTCCACCCCAAGGGCGAGGAGCGGGCGAGCTGGGTGCGCGGAGAGTCCCGTACGGCGTTGCAGGTGCTGATCAGCGGACGGTTCCGGCTGGAGTTCCCCGGCCGGAGCGTCGTACTGGCCGACCAAGGGGACTACGTCGTGTGGGGGCGCGGAGTCGACCACTCCTGGTACGCGGAGGAGGACTCGGTGGTGCTCACCGTGCGCTGGCCCTCGCTGCCGGGCTACCGCACCGACGAAGAGCCCGACGACCGCCCCCACGACCTCCCGGCCGACCACCCCCAAGACCGCCCCCACGGCCACCCGGCCGACCACCCCCACGACCAGTCCGGACGGACCTCCGCTCCGAACCCCCTGTGACCATGGTCCCGGACCTGCCCGAACACCTGTGACGCTGCCCACGATGGCCGCCAACGATCACGCGACGCTGCGATCGTGGAGGTGTAGACCAACCGCCCCACTAAAATTCCAGACGCCAATTCCAGACGCCCAGCGTTCAGTTTTCAGTGTTCACACGTTCTTTGCGACGGGCCCTTCCCCGGTAAAGATCCGAACCACCAGGGAGCCCGTCCGTTGTCAGCCCTCGCACGCTGGTGCATGCGGCACCGACTCGTCGCCGTCCTGCTCTGGCTCCTCGCCTTCGGCGGGACCGCGGCTGCCGCGGTCGGCGCCGGGACGGCGTTCTCCAACGACTACGAGGTCCCCGGCACCGAGTCCGCCAAGGCGCACGCCCTGCTGCGGGAAGGCTTCCACGGGCAGGGCGGCGACACCGACACCATCGTGTGGCGGGCCCCGGACGGGCAGAGCGTGCGGACGCCGGCCGTGCAGGAGCGCATGACGCGGGCCCTCGACTCCATAGCCGGGCTGCCCGGTGTCGGATCGGTTGCCGGCCCCTACGGTCCCGGGCCCGACAGCGGGGCCCGGATCAGCCGCGACGGGCGTACCGCCTACGCCGTGGTCACCTTCGACCGGCAGGCCGACTCGGTGCCCAAGGGCGAGGCGAAGGCCGTCGTGGACGCCGCGCGGAACCCCACGACCCAGGCCGACGGGCTCCAGGTCGAGCTCGGCGGGCGCGCCATCGGCCTCACCGAGGCCCCCTCCGCGCACCTCGCCGAGGTCATCGGCGTGGCCATCGCCGCGTTGGTGCTGTTCCTGGCCTTCGGGTCACTGGCCGCCAGCCTGCTGCCCATCGCGACCGCCCTGGTCAGCGTGGGCACCGCCTACTTCGGCATCGCCCTGCTCGGTCACGCGATGCCGGTCGCCGACTTCGCCCCGATGCTCGGCAGCCTCGTGGGCCTCGGGGTGGGCATCGACTACGCGCTGTTCATCGTCACCCGCCACCGCAAGGGCCTCAAACGCGGACTCCCGGTCGCGGAGGCCGCCGAGAGCGCCGTCGCCACCACCGGCCGGGCCGTGGTCTTCGCCGGGGCGACCGTCTGCATCGCGCTGCTCGGCATGCTGGTGCTCCGGCTGAACTTCCTGAACGGCGTCGCCATCGCCGCCTCCCTCACCGTGGTCCTGACCGTCGCCGCCTCGGTGACCCTGCTGCCCGCGCTCCTCTCGTACATCGGCATGCGCGCGCTGTCCCGCCGCGAGCGCCGCAAGCTGGCCGCCGAAGGTCCGCAGCCCGACGCGGTCACCGGCTTCGCCGCCCGCTGGTCCGCCTTCGTCGAGCGGTACCCGAAGCTGCTCGGCCTGGTCGCCACGGTGGTCATGGTGGTGCTGGCACTGCCCACGCTCTCCCTGCACCTCGGCACCTCCGACCAGGGCAACAACCCGGCTACGTCCACCACCCGCAAGGCCTACGACCTGCTCGCGGAGGGCTTCGGCCCGGGGATGAACGGCCCGCTGACCGTGGTCGCCCGCCTCGGCGGGGCCGGCGACCGGGTCGCCGTGGACGCGCTGGCCGAGTCGCTCCGTACGGCCAGGGGCGTGGCCGCGGCCGGACCGGCGGTCTTCAACCGCAGCGGCGACACCGCCGTCGTCAACGTCGTACCGGACTCCTCCCCGCAGTCCCGGGCCACGAGCGAGCTGGTCGACAGGCTGCGCGAGGACGTCATCCCGCGCGCCGGACACGACAACTCGATGCAGGTGCACGTCGGCGGCGTGACCGCCGGGTACGACGACTTCGCCGAGGTCATCGTCGGCAAACTGCCGCTCTTCGTCGGGGTGGTCATCGCACTCGGCTGCGTGCTCCTGCTGCTGGCCTTCCGCTCCATCGGCATCCCGGTCAAAGCGGCCGCCATGAACGTCGCCGCCGTCGCCTCCTCCTTCGGAGTCGTCGTCGCGATCTTCCAGTGGGGCTGGGGCAGCGAGGCGCTGGGGCTGGGCAGCGCGGGGCCGATCGAGCCCTTCCTCCCGGTGATCATGGTCTCGGTGCTCTTCGGGCTGTCCATGGACTACCAGGTCTTCCTCGTCAGCCGGATGTACGAGGAGTGGCTGGAGACGGGGGACAACCAGCGGGCGGTGCGCGTCGGCCTCGCCGAGACCAGCCGGGTGATCAACTCGGCGGCCGTCATCATGATCTCCGTCTTCCTGGCCTTCGTACTCAGCGGCGACCGGCTCATCGCCATGTTCGGCATCGCGCTCGCCGCGGCCGTCGCCCTCGACGCCTTCGTCCTGCGGACCCTCCTCGTCCCGGCCCTGATGCACCTGCTCGGCGGAGCCAACTGGTGGCTGCCGGCCTGGCTGGACCGCCGGCTCCCGAAGATCAGCATCGAGCCCCCGGAGCGCCGTCCGCATGCGAAACTTCCCCTGCAGCGGCCCGGCGCGGACCCCGTCACGAGCGAGGACGCGGCCGAGCCCGCGACCAGCTCCCGGTGATCCGGCCACCCGCCACCCGCCGCTCGACAGCCAAGGAAGAACGCGCATGTTCTCGATAGACCTCGCCGACGACGCCCAGCTGTTCCCGCTGGAGGCCCGGCACGCTGAGGAGTTCTTCGCCCACATCGAACGCGGACGCGAGTTCATCGGCCAGTACGTCGGCTTCCCGGACCGGTCGTCCGACCTTGAGTCCGCCCGGGCCCTGCTGGCCAAGTACGCGCTCACGGCGGGGGAGGACGGCGCGCGGTTCTTCGGCATCCGGCTCGGCGGCACCCTCGTGGGCGGCGTGCTCTTCCCGGCGTTCGACGCGGGGACGGGCAACTGCGAGATCGGCTGCTGGCTGGAGCCCGCCGCGGCCGGCCGCGGTCTGGTGACGAAGGCCTGCCGCGTCCTGATCGACTACGCATTCGGCGAGCGCGGCATGCACCGCGTCGAGTGGCACGCAGCCTCCGGCAACAAGAAGAGCCTCGCCGTGGCCGAGCGCCTCGGCATGACCCGTGAAGGCGTCATGCGCCAGAACCACCTCCACCGGGGGGTCCGTCAGGACACCGAGATCTGGGCGCTCCTCGCCCACGAGTGGTCCGCGGCCCGCCCCGCCTGACCACCCCGCGCACCCGCCCGCTCCCGCGCCGCGCACCCGCCCGCTCCCGCGCCGCGCACCCGCCCGTTCCCGCGCCGCGCACCTGCCCGTTCCCACCCCGCGCACCCGCCCGTTCCCGCCCCGCCCCGAGCATCCCGGGGGGCCGGGGCGGGGCGCTGGCCGCTGCCCGGCCGGATTCTCAGGAACCTCTCAGAAAAGCCGCCTACGGTGCCCCGCATGGACACCACCAAGACCCCCGCCCCGACCGCTCCCGAGGCGGACTCCCCGGCCGACCTGAAGAAGGCCGCCACCGACGAGACGACCGCCCCGGCCGCCGCGGACACCGCCGCCACCGAGGAGGTCACGGGCGAGGAGCTCGCCACCGACCTCGACGACGAGCTCGACGAGTTCGACGCCACGGCCGACGAGCAGCAGAGCAGTGGTGTCGCCTCCGGAGCCTCCGCGATCGTCGCCGCCGGTCTCGGCCTGATCGCCCTCAGCGGCAGCTGGACCTCCCGCGTCATCGGCGAGCGCGAGACCCTCAAGGGCCAGATCAGCTCGGCCACCGCCACCACCACCGAGGACAAGATCGAGGCGCTGTACGGCAACGCCTGGCACATGACCGCCCTGGTCAACGGCGTCCTGTCGACGATCGCGCTGCTCATCGCCGTCTTCGTGCTCGCCCGCCCGGCCTTCGGCGCCCCCGGCCGCACCCTCCCGGCCTGGGTCCGCTCCGTGTCCTGGGCCGCCGTCGTCATCGCGGCCATCGGCGTGCTCGCCTTCGCGTTCATGTACGTCCTCGCCCTCCCGACGGCCCCCGACGGCGCCGCCTAGGCCGTTCGCTGTCCGTTCGCTGCCGCCCGGCGGCCCGCCTAGATGATTGATTCCAAGGGGTAGCTGTACGGACGCGAGGGTGCCCACTCTCAGTTTGTGACGACCGAGATAGACA
>NZ_JALGBX010000012.1 GCF_022808175.1 Streptomyces sp. AP-93
GCTCGGGCGGGCCCGCTTCGCGGGCCAGGGCCTCCCCTTCGGGGAGGTAGCCCTCCGCTTCGCTCCGGGCTGGGGGCAACAGCCCCCAGGGACCTTCCCAAGCGCTGCGCGCTTGGGAAGGGGAACGTCCTCGCTGCGCTCGGGTGGCCCGCTTCGCGGGCTAGAGCCTCCCCTTTCGGGAGGTAGCACTCCGCTTCGCTCCGTGCCTGGGGCTGTTGGCCCTCAGAGGGTCTCCCCAGCGCTGGGCGTTGGGGAAACGAGCGCCTTTGCTGCGTTCGGGCGGACCGCTTCGTGGGCTAGGGCCTCCCCTCGGAGGAGGCGGCCCCTCGCTTCGCTCCGGGCCTGGGGCCAACGGCCCGCAGTGAGCTTCCCAGCCCTGCGCGCTGGGGATGAAACACCTTCGCTACGCTCAGGCGGAGGGCAGCTTTGCAGCCCAAGGCCTTTTCTTTCGGGAGAAGTGTGCCTGCGTTTGGTTTCGGGGTTAGGGCGTCAATGCCATCACTGGGCTGACAGAAGGGCTGTGCGCAAGCAAGCCGATTCGAGCGCCAGGGTGTCCTTTTGGGGAGGTAGGCCTCGTTCGAGGCTAGGGGTCAACTGATCGCTGAAGTACGGAAGCGGTGCTCGCTGGGCCTTGGAACGACTACTGCTGTGCTTGGCCCCAGGCCGCTTCTGAAGCCCTTGGGCCGGCTCTTTGAGTAGGTGCCTTTCTCCTTGGCTTGAGGGTTGGCCTGTCCTTCGCTCCAGGGCTGGAGACCGGTGCTTCTTAGAAGTGTGGAAGGCCTCCTGGTTTTGAGCTGAAGCAGTTTCGCTGAGCCTGCTCTGGGCTGATTGGAATCAGCCACAGGCGTTCGTTGTGGGTTTGGGGATGTTCCTTGAGACGAGGTGTGGTCTTCGCAGTAGTGAAGGGAGATTCTTGGAACGTTGGGTGATGTGGGTTGGTCTGGGGGCTCTTGAGCTGGGGTTTCGGGTGTGGGTCTTAACGGCGTTAACGGGGGTGGGGGTTGAGGATGTTAACGGCGTTAAGGGTTGGGCGAGGGGGCTGATTCAAAATTTGGCGTGGATAGAGATGGGAATCAGTCAGATTCTGCGGGGCTGTGGCTGGGGGTAGGGGGTTGTGATGGGGGGTTAGAGAGGTTCGGAGGAGCTTGTTTTTTGGGGCGTCAGGCGGGTCTTACGTGCCGGTTGGGACGGCGTTCAAGGCCTGGGCGGGAGCGACCACCGGCCTATAGAAGGTACGGAGATGCGTTGTCGCAGGTCAGATGGGGTGCGGTGGAAAAGATATGTCCCCTCAGGAGGGACATATCTCGGGGGTTGTGTCGCTGCTAGGGGGACACAACGGCTGCAAAATGTCATTGGTGCTGACGTAATATGCGCTAAAACGTCAGGGGGGCTGACGTATGGGGGGAGATGTGCCGGCTAACTGGTGGCGGGGCGGGTGGGGTTGGCGGGGGAGCGTCGGGAGGGGGCTCGGGGAGTGGTGTGGCTGAGATATGTCACCTGTGAGGGGACACAAGACACGCCGAACGTCAACGAGCGTGACACTTGTGTCACCCTTGTTGACATACTGATCTCCGCAGATCAACGGAGTGGAGAGCAGCCTCGTGTCATCAGAGCCACAGCGCCGCCGGGGCAATCCGGTAGGGGCCCCGCGTCCCGATCTGCCGGTGGACGACGCGATCTCCGCGTGGAGTCAGCCCCTGGCTCCGGTCAAGGATCTGGACAGCCTCGCGAAGCGGTACCCGACGCGGAAGCTGACCCTGGACGGCGAGCGCAAGCCGCTGGAGTTCTACGGGACCGAGAATCAGCCGAATGCGTTCTCGATGGACAGCCTCGAGTTCTTCCTCGTCATCGCCCAGTACTTCAGGGAAGCGCTGCCTCTGCGGCTGATCCTGCTGCTCATTGCCTGTCAGCGGGCGGGGGGGCGGATTCCACTTACCCAGGAGGAGATGGCTACCATCCTGGATGTCAGCCGGACGAAGACGTCGGAAGCTCTGCACACGGTGATGTCTCATGGGATCGTCTTCAAGGTGCGGCGGGGTGTGTATCAGTTCAACCCGCCCTACAGTTACCGGGTGGCGGAGTTCATCCCGGGTACCGAGATGACGGGTGAGTTCGTGAAGGTGGAGCAGCACGGCACCATCTCGCAGATTCGTAGCGATACGAGCCTGCCGGACTTGGTGCGCTTCCCCTCGCTGGACCACATGAGGCAGGCCATCGCGGAACTGCGGGCCGAACGGGCAAGAGAGCGCGCTGCGCGTCGGGTGAGCCGGACGAAGCGCACGGGAGAAGGGACGGCTCAGTGAGCACCTTGCGATTCGCTGCGGTCAACGCCGACGGGCTGCTCTCCGACCTCGACCTGCCGCCGGCGGCGTACCGGGTACTGCTGAAGCTGCGTTCGCTCAGTGAGCCGGGCGGGCGGATCCTCATCGACCAGGCGACGGTCGGCGGGATGCTGGACCTGAGCCGGCCGAGCGTGAACGCCGCGCTGCGGAGCCTGGAGCTGGCGAAGCTGGTCAGGAAGATCCGGAACGGGGTCTACCAGATCAACCCGATGCTCGCCGGGTACACCTCGTTCGAGGACGCGGTCGCGGCCGTGAACGAGATGGACTCGGAGGAGCGGCTGGACGCGCGGGGCTATGTGGCCAGCTACCACCGGGCGGTGGCGGCGTATCAGGACCAGCTCGCCGAGCAGCGCAAGAAGCGGGCGGCTCAGGCCGACGCGAAGAAGGCGGCTGAATCGAAGCGGCGTAGGGCGCTGCACGCGGTTGGCTGAGTGGATGGTGTTTGTAGGGCTTCTGAGGGGTGCTCAGGGGCTTGCGGGGGCCCCGGAGCAGTCCGGGGCCCTTTGTGGTTTCTGAGGGGCTCAGGGGGGCGTCTGGGGGTTCGCGGGGCAGGGCGGTCGTGAGTCGGCCCTCAGCGGCCCGGCGGCTTAGAAGTTGAGCTCTACGTAGTCGATGTCGGTGAACTCGACGAGGAGGCCCTGGGCGCGGGCGCCGTGGTCCTTGAAGTAGATCTCCTGGAGCCCTTCGGCGGTGATGCCGCGGAGCTGGGCTTCGGTGGCTCCGGCCTCATGGGCGGTGAAGAGGCGGGAGGCGTACTCCGGCGGGAGGTGCTGGGTGATGCGGCGCATCCGTCCGTCGTCGGTCGTACCGGGGGCGGCGCTGAAGCCGAAGCGGGCGCGGGTCTCGATCACGAGGCCGGTCTGCTTCGCGGCCTTGGCGCGGGCCCGCTTGCGGACGAGGGGCTGCCAGCGGCGGCGTACCTCGCGCTCCAGGCGGGCGGAGAGAGCAGGTTTGGGCTGCTTGATCTGGTCCTTCACGTAGCGCTCCACCGTGCGCCGGGAGATGGCGAGGAGGTCCGCTACGGCCTTGGTCGATTTGAGCTGTTTGACGAGGTACCGGATCTGGGCGCCCGCCGACTTGGGGATGGGGCGGGTGAAGTTCTGCTCGTCGGCGCGGTCGAGGCTGTCGCTGATCTCGGACATGGGTGGCTCTTACTCTCCGTCGGCCGCGGCGTCGTGGCCCTTGATGTGGCGGGCGGGGTTGTGGCGTTCGTCGAGGAGTTGAACGGCCCAGAGGAGGGGTTGCGTGCCCTCGTGCTTGACCATGCCGGGGCTGACGCCCAGGCGGAAGCCGCCGGGCAGGGGCTTGCCCTCGGGGGTGCGGGGGAGGAAGTCGAGGGGGCTGGGGCCGTCCGAGAGGTAGACGGCGCAGTCGGAGAGGACGGCGATGGGGTAGAGGCCGGCCGCTGTCGCGAGCTTCTGCATCTTGCGGTGCATGTTGACGCGGGCGGTGGAGATGACGGCGGCGCGGATGTCGGGGCGCCAGGTGGGGCGTTCGAGGGCGGGCCAGCTTTCGCCGGGGCGGTAGCCGGCGCCCTGCGGGCGTTCGCGGAGCTTGCCGATGCCGCCCTTGACGGTGGACTTGATTGCGGAGAGGACCGCTGTCTGGGGGAGGGGGTGGTCGGGGTCGCCCTTGCACTCCGCCATTGCTTGGAGGAAGGCGGCGTCCGTGAGGGACGTGTGGACGCCGAGTTCGGCCATCGTCGCCATGTACGCGTCGCGCAGGCGGGTGTACCAGGCGTCGAGGTACGGGCCATGGTCCGGGCGGAGCCAGGCTTCGGTGGGCTGGACGGTGAGGCCGAGCTCCTGGGCGTAGGCGAGGGTCGGCGTGGCGTACCAGGCGGGGCCGGTGGGCGGGCGGCCGTGCGGGGTGAAGGGGCTGGGGAGGCGGGGGTCCAGGGCGGCGGCTTCGGCGGAGAGGTCGGCGAGCCAGCAGCCGGGGAACTTCGGGTCGAAGCGGGGGCCGTCGGTGTGGACCGCGGGGCCGGTGCCGACGAGGAGGCGGTTGGCGGCGGCGGCGAAGGCCATGTTCACGTCGATGCCGACGGCGTGGGTGCGGGTGCACTCGGCGTCGGTGAGGAGCTGCGGGTCGCGGATCCAGTCGTACGCCTCTTCGTCGAGGACCTGGTCCGGCGTGCGCTGGTGGGAGCGGGGGTAGAGGGCCGCGACGACCGGGTGCTCGTCGGGGGCCTCCGGGGGAGCGGGATCGACGGGGCGGGTGAGGGAGCCGGGGACCGGGGCGGAGACCCAGGTGTTCGTGGACGCGTCGCGGGCGGCGCGGGTGGGCGGCCGCAGCGCCGTCATCAGCTCCAGGCCCGAGACGGCGGTGGAGCCGCGGGGGGTGAGGACGCGGGTCGCGTACGAGGTGAGCAGCTCGGCGAGTTCTGGTGCGGGGAGGTCCGCGGTGTGCTCGCCCCAGGCGCGGGGGTCGAGGGCGCCCCAGGGGAGGATCGCGAGCTGGACGCACTGGCGGCCGGTGGTGGGGGTGGCGGGGCGGTAGATGCGGGGCCAGGGGCCGAAGCCGCGGCGGGTCAGCTGCCATTTCGATTTGGTGAGCTGCTTGATGACCGGGTGGTCGTCGGGGAGGCGGAGGCCGCGGCGGTCTTCGAGAACCAGGGGGAGTCCGAGTGCCTCGGTGGCGGCGGGGGTGAGGACGAGGAGGGGGTCGCCGTCCTTGCCGTTGTGGTGGAGGCGGGGGGAACGGAGGTCGGCGGCGGGGGTGAGGGCCCATTCGATGAGGGCCGGGAGGGTGGTGGGGGGTGTGAGGACTGCGCCTCGGGCGGCGTGGGCCTTTCCTGTGCCGTCCAGTACGGCCAGGGGGCCGTTGCCCTCTGGGGGGAGGGGGGAGGCGGTCTTGGTGGGGGCACCCGTGCGGGGGGTTCGGGGGTGTGGGTGGGTGGGGCCCTGCGGGGCTGTTCCCCTCCCCGCCCCTTCCCGAAACTGGGGCTCCGCCCCAGGCCCCGGGTGCGGGGTTGCGGTCTGCGGGCCGGCGTCCCCTGCGTGGGGGGTGGGGTTAACGGCGTTAACGCCGTTAACGGGTGCGGCTTCGCCACGGGGGGTGGGTTCGGTGCCCTGCGGGGCGTTAACGGCGTTAATGCCGTGGCGGTCTGCCAGGCCGTTGAGGAGGCGGGCGTAGGCGGCGCGTTTGGGGGGACGGGGGGCCGTGCGGCCGGTTTCCCAGGAGGTGACCGTTTCGCGGCGGACGGCCAGGGCCTGGGCGATCTGGTCCTGGCTCAGGCCCGCGGCCTCACGGAGGCGCTTGCGCTCGTCCGGGTGCGGGAGGGCGTCCTGTGCCGCGGCCTCTTCCAAAAGGGCATCGACCGCGGCGAAGAGCGTGGTCTGTTCGTTTTCGTGCGCGTTGGGCATGGGCACCTCCAGGCGCAGCTTATGCGAACCGCACCATGGAACGCACGTGAAACACACGTGGGGGCGTGGTGGTCCGACCGGGCCAACGCCCCCTTCGTGTCGGGTGGGGTCGGGGTTGGTTTGGGTTAGATGCGGGTCAGGAGGAGTTCCGTTACTGCCTTCAAGTCGTCCGGGGTGAGGTGGGCGGTGAGGGCGTCCGCGATGGTGTCCGGGGAGTCCGCCGTGATGGTGATGCGGCGGGGGGAGGACGAGGGCGAGGGGGAAGGGGAAGGGGAAGGGGAAGGGGAAGGGGAAGGGGAAGGGGACGGCTCGGGGGCCGGGGTGGGGCGGGTGCGTTGGCGCGGGGGGTTAACGGCGTTAACGGCTTCCTCTGCCGCGGAGGCCTGGTCCTCCTGGGGGAGGCGGCCGATGCGGCGGGCCGGTTCCACCTTGAGTTCGCCGGTCTCCACCTTGTCCTGGAGTTCCGGGGTGAGGTTCAGGAGGGTCAGGCGCTGGGAGACCCAGGCCGGGGTCTTGTCGAGGCGCTTGGCGACCTGGGCCTGTGAGCCGTGGACCTCGACGAGCTGCTGCAGGGCGCGGGCCTGGTCCATGGGCGCGACGTCGACGCGGTGGACGTTGGCGATGAGCGCCGACTCCAGGATGTCCGCCGCCGAGGAGGCGAGGGAGTCGTTGACGTGGATCTGCATGGTGCGAAGGCCGGCGCGCTGGGCCGCCGCCAGGCGGCGGTTGCCGTCGATGACCACGTACGGGGCGCGGCCCAGGCCGTCCGTGTTGCCGGGGTGCGCCTCCATGAAGGCCATGCGGGTGGCGACCGCCAGGGGCTGTAGCTGACCCCGGGTCGTCAGGGACGCGGCCAGCTCGTGGATTTCGGTGAGGTCCTCGCGGAGGTTGAAGGGGTTGTGGGCGAGGGCCTCGATCGGCACCTCCGAGGGAGGGACCACACCGGAGGTGGGGGCGCCGGTGGCTTCGGCGATGGCCGCGCGGCGGGAACTGACGCCTACGGGCTGGGCGCGGGCGAAGGAGCTCGAGACTCCGAGTTTGTCGGCCTTGCTCATGAGATCTCCCTTGCGAGGGCACGCAGGGCGACCGCCTGCTCGCCCTTGGGTGCGTAGACGAACAGCGGCTGCTTCACGCGGACTGCTTCGCGCTGTTCCTTGAGGTCGGGGACGATGGCCACCACGCGCGGATCCTTTATGTCCATCCAGGCCTGGAGGGAGGAGGTCGCGATGTAGCCGCGCCGGCCGTCGTAGAGGTTGACGACGAGACCGAGGTAGTCGATGTCGAGGCTGAGGTCGTCGCGGAGGTCGTTGATCTGGGAGGTGAGGAGGTCGTAGGCGTCCGCCGAGGAGTCCTCCGCCTGGACCACGATCAGCGCGCCGGAGGCTCCCGGCTGTTCGGCGTCGCGGCGGCGGCCGTAGTAGATGGCGGCGTCCATGCTGAGGCCGAGGCTCGGCGGGCAGTCGATGAGGATGACGTCGTAGTCGGCCTCGACGGGGGCGAGGGCCCGTTCGAGCGCGGCCTCGCGGGCCCGGACCGTGGAGAGGCGGACGTCGAGGAGGAACGCGTCCGTACAGGCCGGGAGGATGTGGAGGCGGTCGCCGAAGCGCTCGTCCGGGATGGGGACGATCAGGTCGGCGAGGGGGCCCTTGGCCTCACCCGCCATGTGGCAGGTGAGGCTGTCGCCGCCGATGGGCAGCGGCTGCCGGCCGAGCTGCTTGGTGAGGTGGCCCTGGGGGTCGAAGTCGACGAGCAGGACGCGCATGCCGAGGCCGGGCAGGTCTTCCAGGTCGACCGGCGGGGCGGATGCGGCGGATGCGATGGCCTCCGTCTCGTCGCTGTCCTCGACGGCCGACAGACGGACCAGTTGGCGGGCCACGCGGACCGGGTGGAGGCTGTCGGGGTCCTCGGCGAGGGCCTCGGCGGTGCCGGCGGTGATGGCGGTCTTGCCGACACCGCCCTTCTGGTTGCACACCACGATGCGGCGGACGACCGAGGGCCGCTTCACGGTGGGGGCCGGGTTCATCTCCAGCCAGAGGGAGACGGCTTGGGCGAGTCCCTGGATGAGGGAGACGCCGCGGTGCTTGGAGTCGGTGCGGAAGGACTCCCACTGGCCGGCGGGCAGCCAGGTGGAGAAGGATTCGGCACCGGAGGTGTCGACGGGGGAGGGGGAGGAGGCGAGCGCGCTCCAGTGGGCGATGCCCTGGTGGACGGCGTCCTGGATGTCCACCCGCAGCTGGGCGGTGCGGATCTTGAGCTCCTGGCGCAGCCACGGAGGGAGTTTGGAGACGACCTTCTCACGGTCGCTCGGTGACGAGGGTGAAGTCATGCGAGGGACTTTACTAACGTTCAAGGGAGGTTGTGGGCGCCACGCTTGAGTTTTGCTAACGAAGTGGTGTGGATCGGCCCCGGAATCGCCTTCGAGGCGGGGGCGGGGTGTTGGGACAGGGCGGCCCCGCACGCGCCGTGGCGAGCACCCCCGTGGTTCACCACGGCGTGTGCGAGGCCGCCCTGGACGCGTCGTCAGGTGGTTGTGGCCGGGGAGGAGTCCGTGGCCGGAGTAGAGCCTGAGGCCGGAACGGAGGCCGTGGCCGACAGGCCCAGTTCGGAGCGGCACTCGGGCGAGCCGGCCGGGTCGAAGCGGGAGATGCGCTCCGCGGGCACGATCCCCGGGAGCAGGAAGTTCCACAGGTCGACGACCCGGGCGTGCAGGTCCGTGCGGCCGGTACGTACGTGCGAGGTCACCTGGATGCCGGAGAAGGCGGCGACGAGCATGGTCGACAGGCTGTGGGTGTCGACCGAGGGCAGGACGTCGCCGCGCTCCTGGGCCGGTGCCAGGCAGCTATGGCAGGTGTCGATCCAGGTGTTGTACGGGCTCGGGTCCGGGTCGGTGAAGGAGCCGAACTCGATGACCAGGCGGATACCGGCGCGGACCCGGACGTTGGAACGGAGGCCGAACGCCATCCGGTGGGTCAGGTCGATGGCGGTCTGGAGACCCGGCTCCACGATGGCGGGCAGACCCTCGGAGATCTGGAACTGCTCGTCCATCAAGGTCCGGGCGATGGCTTCCTTGGACGAGAAGTGGAAGTACAGGGCTCCCTTGGTGACGCCGGCGTGTCCGACGACGTCGGTCAGGCTGGTGCCGTGAAAACCGGTCCGGTCGAAGGCGATGGCCGCGCCGTCGAGGATCGCCTGCCGGGTGATCTCGGCTCGTTCCTGTCTGGCCCTGGCCATGCGGGTTCTCCTCGGGGTCGCGGTAGTTGGGCGGAACCGGGGAGTGGTCACCGTGATTCGGCCAGGTCCAATCTAGGCAGATGGTCCTGAAGAAAACCAGTCGACCAGTACTTTTTATGGAAGTGGATCATTAACGGCGTTAACGCGGGGAGCGGGGAAGGCAGGTGGGGAGGTGGGTGGGTGAGGGGTGGGTGAGGGGTGGCGTTAACGCCGGGCCGGCATTAACGCCGTTAACGTGTACGGTAGACGCAGTTTTGTGGTGGGTGGAGTGCGAGGGGATCCGATGACGGACGCGGACGAGCAGTGGGGCGCGGCCGTGCGGCTGCTCTGGGGGCCGCCGGTGAAGCCCGCGCGCGGGCCCAAACGGGGGCTCACGCTGGAGGGAATCGCCGGCGCGGGGGTCGCCCTCGCGGACGCCGAGGGGCTGGCCGGGGTATCGATGCAGGGAGTTGCCGGGCGGCTGGCCGTCACGAAGATGGCGTTGTACCGGTACGTGCCGGGCAAGGCGGAACTGGTCTCGCTGATGGTGGAGGCCGCGATGCCGGACTCCTCGGTACTGGACGGCCGTCCGGTGGGGGAGGGCTGGCGTGAGCGGCTCGCGGCGTGGGCGCGGGAGCTGCTGGCCGGATTCCGGGCGCATCCGTGGCTGTTGGAGGCGACGGTCGGGGCGCGGGTGATGGGGCCGGTCGAGGTCGGGTGGATGGAGCGGGCACTCGCCGCGCTCGACGGGTGCGGGCTGACGGGGGCCGAGGCGATCGACGCGGTGGTGCTGGTGTCGGGGCACGTACGCGGGATCGCGGAGCAGGAGCGTGCGGTGGCGGGCGGGGCCGCGGGGGAGGGGCCGGACGCGCAGCTGACGTCGGTGCTCGGGGAGGTGATGCGGGTGCACGGGGAGAAGTACCCGGCGCTCGGGGCCGCGTTGGCCTCTGTGGCGGAGGCAGGCGGGCAGGACCAGGCGCTGGACTTCGGGTTGGAGCGGATCCTCGACGGGCTCGGGCTGCTGGTGGCGGAGCGGGTGGGCGGGCGGGGTTAGTCAGGCATTAACGGCGTTAACGCCTCGGTGGTGGGGTGAGAGCGTCGACGGTGCGGCGCGCGAGGCATTAACGGCGTTAACGCCGGCGGGGCCTAGGCATCGGTGGCGTGGGCCGTGGGGCGGGCGCGGGGCATTAACGGCGTTAACGCCGGAGGTACGTGCGTCTCGGTGGTGGGGGCGGGGGCATTAACGCCGTTAACGCTTAGGGGCGTGGGGCGTGGGGCGTGGGGCGTGGGGCGTGGTGGTGGGGCGGGGCATTAACGGCGTTAACGCCGGAGGGGGGTCGGGCTTGGTGGAGGGGTGGGCGTTAACGGCGTTAACGGGGTGGGGGTGGGTGTGGTCGGCAGTGGGTGGAAGGGGTGAGGGCATGAGTGGTGTGGGGCAGTGGGCGGCGCCGTTCCGGCTGGACGTGGCGCAGTCGGAGTTGGACGATCTGGGGCGGCGGCTGGAGCTGGCGAGGTGGCCCGATGAGTTGCCGGGGGCGGGCCGGGCGTACGGGATGCCGCTCGGGGAGCTCCGTGAGCTCGCGGGGTACTGGCGGACCGGCTACGACTGGCGGGCCGCCGAGGCGCGGTTGAACGAATGGCCGCAGTACACCACCGTCATCGACGGGGCACGGGTGCACTTCGCGCACCTGCGGTCGCCCGAGCCGGGCGCGACGCCGCTGCTCATGACCCACGGCTGGCCGGGTTCCTTCGTGGAGTTCCAGAAGGTCGCCGGTCCGCTGACGGATCCGCGGGCGCACGGTGGGGATCCAGGTGACGCCTTCCATCTGGTGCTGCCGCACATCCCCGGCTTCGCCCTGTCCGGGCCGACCACCGAGCGGGGGTGGGAGTTCAAGCGGGTCGCGCGGGCCTTCGGCGTGCTGATGGAGAGGCTCGGGTACGAGGAGTACGGGGTCCAGGGCGGCGACTGGGGCGCCGCTGTCTCGCGGGAGCTGGGGCGGATCCGGCCGGGGAACGTGCGCGGGGTGCACCTGAACCTGCTCCCGGGCGGCGGGGCCACCGCCGAGCCCCGGCCGGAGGAGCTGGCCGCGCTGAGCCCGGCCGAGCGAGAGCGCACGCTCGCCTCCTGGGAACGCTACCGGGTCTGGGCGCGGGAGCGGCAGGGCTACGCCGACATCCAGGCGACCCGGCCGCAGACGCTCGCGTACGGGCTGAACGACTCGCCGGTCGGGCTGCTCGCGTGGATCGGCGAGAAGTTCACGGAGTGGGCGGACCCGCGCAGCCCCGTGGACCGCGATCAGATGCTGACCAACGTGACGCTGTACTGGCTGACCGGGACCGCCGGCTCCGCCGCCCGCATCTACTACGAGCGTGCCCACGCCGAATACCAGGGCGCGGCGCCCGAGGTGTCGAGCACCCCGACCGCGCTCGCCGACTTCCCCCGGGACAACTTCGTGCCGCTGCGGCACATCGCTGCGCGGACCGACCGCATCGTGCGCTGGACCTCGTACGAGAAGGGCGGGCACTTCCCCGCGATGGAGGTTCCGGAGCTGCTGGTGGATGACGTCCGGGCCTTCTTCCGCTCCCTGTGACCCAGGTCGCTTTGGTGCCGTGTCACGTTCCGGGCCTCCCGTCTGTCCCATGGATGACAGAGCGAAGAGCGAGCGAAGAAGAAGGAGACGGCCATGAAGGTTCTGCTGGCGGGTGCGAGCGGGGTTCTGGGGCAGCAGGCGGTACGGGCTCTGCGCGCGGCCGGGCACGAGGTCGCCGGTCTCGGCCGGGGCGCCGGGATGGACGTACGGGCCGACCTGCTCGACCGTGAGGGCCTGCTGCGCGCCGTCGACGGGCTCGGCTTCGACGTGGTGGTGCACGCGGCCACGGCACTGTCGGGGAAGACCATGGCCCGGCACCAGGACATGGCGGGGACGAACGCCCTGCGCACGGAGGGGACCGTCAACCTGCTGGCCGCCGCGCGGGAGACCGGGGCGCGGCGGTTCGTCGTGGAGTCGATGATGTTCGGCTACGGGTACGGGGACCACGGCGGGGCCGTGCTCGGCGAGGACGACGGCTTCGGGCCGCAGGGGGCGAACGTCTGGCTGGAGCGGCACGTGGGCGCGATGCGGACGAAGGAGGAGCTGGCCTTCACCGCGGACGGGATCGAGGGAGTGAGCCTGCGCTTCGGCCTGTTCTACGGGGCCGGTATCACCGATGTCCACGTGCTGCCGATGCTGCGCAAGCGTGCCCTGCCCGTGGTGGCGGCCAAGGGGCGGGCGCTGAGCTGGGTCGACGTGGCCGATGCGGCGAGCGCCGTGGTGGGCGGCGTGGAGTCGGGGCGGCCGGGGCAGGCGTACAACATCGTCGACGACGAGCCGCTGGGGTGGGAGGCGCACATGCGGGCGGTGGCCGCGGCGTTCGGGGCGCCCGCGCCGATGACCGTACCGATGTGGGTGCTGAAGGCGGCTCCGCTCGCACACACCATCATGGGAACGGACCTGCGGCTGTCCAACGCCAAGGCCGGGCGTGAGCTGGGCTGGGCTCCGACGTACGCGAGCAGCGCGGCCGGGGCGGGTGCGCTTGCGGAAGCCGCGGGGGCGGCGGCAGCATGATCGTTTGTGAGCACTGCTGAGCACCTCCCGGGAGCTTCCTTCGATGCGCTCGGTCCCTTCACCGCCCATCGGCGGCTGCTGTTCGATGTCGCCTATCGGATGCTCGGCAGCGTCGTCGACGCCGAGGACGTCCTTCAGGACGCGTGGCTGAGCTGGGACCGCGCGGACCGGTCGGCGGTCCTCAACCCGCGGGCCTATCTGGTGCGCACGGTCACCAATCTGTCCTTGAACCGGCTCACTTCCGCCCGCGCCGCCCGTGAGACCTACATCGGGCCGTGGCTGCCCGAGCCGCTGCTGACCGAGACCCTGCCGACCGTGGCCGATGGTGCGGAGGCGGCGGAGATGGCCGAGACGGTGTCGACCGCGATGCCGGTGGTGCTGGAGAGTCTGAGCCCGCTGGAGCGCGCCGTGTTCGTGCTGCGGGAGGTGTTCGGGTACTCGTACGCGGAGGTGGCGGGGGTGCTGGACCGCGCGGAGGCGACCGTACGGCAGACCGGGCACCGGGCACGGGCCCATGTACAGGCCCGGCGGCCGCGGTTCGCCACCGAGCCGGGGCAGCGCGGTGAGGTGACCCGGCGGTTCCTGGCGGCGTGTGCGGGCGGGGACCTGAACGCGGTGATGGAGCTGCTCGCCCCCGAGGTGACGGCCTGGTCGGACGGCGGCGGCAAGGTGACGGCGGCCCGGCGGCCGCTGCACGGGGCCGACCACGTGGCGCGCTGGCTGCTGGGGATGCTGGCCAAGCCGTCGCTGCAGGCGGTGACCCTGGAGTCCGCGCGGGTCAACGGGGAGGAGTCGGTGGTGTTCGTGTACGGGGGAGCCGCGTGTGCGGCGGTGACCTACGACCTGGACGTGGTGGACGGGCGGGTCGTGAACCTGCGGTTGCAGGTGAACCCGGAGAAGGTGGCCGGGCTGGCGGGTCGGCCCGTGGACGCGGTGTCCGGGATGTGAAATGGCCGCGCCAGGGCCGCCGTAGGGTTGCGATCATCATCCGATGATCGACGAACAGCGGACCCCGCCCGTGCTGGTGGGCGACGAACGGGCCACCTTGACCAGCGTTCTCCAGTGGCAGCGGGACACCCTGATGATGAAGTGCGCCGGCCTGTCGGACGAGCAGCTGCGGCGCAGGGCGGTGGCTCCGTCGGGGCTGAGTCTGCTCGGGCTGGTACGGCATCTCGCGGAGGTGGAGCGCGGCTGGTTCCGCAACGTCGTGGGCGGCGAGGACGTGCGCGGGTACTTCCCGAAGAACGAGGCGGGGGAGTGGACCGAGTTCCACGTGGACGACGCCGATGTCGCCGGGTCGTTCAAGATGTGGGAGGACACCTGCGCGCGCTCGCGGGAGATCGTGGACGCGGCCGAGTCCCTGGACGTGACCGGCTCCTACGGGGACCAGAAGTACTCCCTGCACTACGTACTGGCCCACATGATCGAGGAGTACGCCCGGCACAACGGGCACGCGGACCTGCTGCGCGAGGCGATCGACGGGACCACGGGGGAGTAGCGGCGGCCCTAGGCGGCGGACGCCGTGGTGCGGTCCACCTCGTCCAGGGCCGCAGCCCAGGGGAAGTGTGCCGGGGCGTCCGGGCCGGCCGGGCCGGGGACGAATCCGCCCTCGCCGAAGAGGACCGAGACGCCGGCGGCGCGCAGGACGGCCAGGGACTGGTCGAACTGCGGGTGGGCGGCGAGGGCGGCGTTGGCGCAGGGCATGGCGACGACGGGGGTGCCCTTGCCGATGGCCTCGGCGACGACCCCGACGACGAACCGGTCGGTCAGACCGAGGGCCCAGGCGTTGACGGAGTTGAACGTGGCCGGGGCGAAGAGCAGGGCGTCGGCCGTCGGCCACACGTCGGGCTCCCCGGGCAGTTTGTACTGCCAGCGGACGGGGTGGCCGGTGAGCGCGGCGAGACCGTCGAGGCTGCCGGACAGCCAGTGGGCGGCGGTGGGGGTGAGGCCGAGGCAGACGTCCCAGCCCCGGGACTGGGCGTCCTCGATGACACGGGCCACGTCGAAGACGGGCGGGGCGGCGGAGCAGAGCAGGTAGAGGGTCTTCGTCGTGGTCATACCGCAATGTGATCATATTGCTTGGCCTGTGATTGACCGAGGTCGCGGTACGCACCGTAGGCGCGGTTGGGGCGCGGGTGGCGTACTCGAGGTACCGGGACGTGACGGACCCCCGGACCGGGGTCGGTCCGGGGGTCCTGGGGGCCGGGGTGAGCGTGTGGGTCAGCCGTTGGAGACGGTCTGCCGGGCGTTGCCCGCGGTGAACGCGTCGAAGGCGCCCGAGAAGTCGGTCAGGTCGTCGCCGGCCTGGCCGGGCACCAGGCCCGTGATGTCCTGGGTGTCCCGGGGGGCGTCTGCGACGGTGCTGGTGACGGCGTCGGCGAGTGGAGGCTCGGCGGCCATGGCGGGGGCGGCGACGGCGAGGGCCGCGGTACCTGCGATGAGGGCCGTGGTGACGATGCGCTTGATCATGTCCTGGTGAACGACGTCGCCGAACGTGGGTCACTACGGCCACCCGGTTGCCGGAACTCCGGCCGGAACTCCGTGAGGAACGCTGACAGCAGGGCGTGCAGGACGGCGGGGCGGTCCAGGTGGACGTCGTGGCCGGAGCCAGGGACGGAGACCGCCGTTGTCAGGGTGGACGGGTCGGCTGGGTCGGCCGGGTCGGCAGACTCGAGCATCCGGATGGACTCCTCGGGCGGGACGATGCCCTTCTCCCCGATGACCAGCAGGGTCGGACACCGGACCGCACGCCACTGCGGCCACCAGTCGCGGGTGCTGTTCTCGGTGATGGCCGCGACCATCACCGAGCGCTCGAAGCGCGGGTACCAGCCCTCCGCGCGCTGCTCCAGGCCCGCTGCCCAGGCATCGCCGTTCAGCCCCTGACCGGTGAGGAAGGTGCGCGCCTCGGCGAGGGTGGGGAACGGGAGCGGCCAGGAGCCCAGCCAGCCGCCGATCTCGTCCGGAGTGCCCGGGTCGGCGCGGGCGGCGCCCGCCTCGACCAGCACGAGGCCCCGTACGAGGTCCGGGTGGGCGGCGGCGGTGAGCATCGCGGTGTGGCCGCCGAGCGACTGGCCCACCAGCACCGGGCGGTGCACGCCGAGCTGTTCGCAGACGGCCCGCACGTCCGCCACGTACGCGGCGCGGGAGACGTCGGCGGGACGGCGCTCGCTGGCTCCGTGACCCCGCTGGTCCACCGCCACCACGCGGTGGTGCGGGGCCAGGTGTGCGGCGGCAGCGTCCCATTCGCCCGCGTGGCCCGCGAGGCCGTGGAGGAGGACGACGGGGGGCGCGGATGAGGGGTGGTGGGAGTTCCAGTCGCGGCAGGTCAAGCGGACACCGGCTCGGGTGACGGTGCGCTCGGTCCACATCATGCGGAGATCATCCGACATTTTCGCGGCGGGGCCGATGAGTTTTCGCGGAGGTCCGGGTCTACCTTTCGTATGCCGACCGCAGGAACGTCAGGCACGTGAGGAAGAGGACCGTCATGAGCGAGCCGGTGAAGGGCCCCGCCAGTTACTTCCCCTCCATCGAGAAGAAGTACGGCCGTCCGGTCGCGGAGTGGCAGGAGCTCATCCGCGCCTCGCCGCTGACCAAGCACATGGAACTCGTCGCCTGGCTCAAGAGCGAGCACGGGATCGGGCACGGGCACGCCAACGCGCTCGTGAAGCACACGCTCGACGGGCGGTAGGGGGAGCCGCCCGGAGGAGTGGGCGAGGGCTTGTGGACGCACGCGTATGCGGCTGAGCTTCTCGGCGATGTTCCGTCTCATGCCGGGGGAGTTGACTGGTCCCCATGACGAAGACAACGCAGCAGACGCAGAACGACACCGACCTCCGCACGCTGGTCATCGGCGGCACGGGCAAGACGGGCCGGCGCGTGGCGGAGAAGCTCACCGCCCTGGGCCGTCCGGTCCGCATCGGGTCGCGCTCCGGTGAGCCGGCCTTCGACTGGAACGAGCCCGAGGGCTGGGGACCGGCCCTTGAGGGCGTGGACCGCGCGTACGTCACGTACTACCCCGACCTCGGCTTCCCCGGCGCCGCCGAGCAGGTCGGAGCCTTCGCCCGGGTGGCGGTGGCCGCCGGGGTGCGCCGACTGGTGCTGCTCTCGGGGCGCGGCGAAGAGGCGGCGCAGCGGAGCGAGGAGGCGCTGAAGGAGTCCGGTGCCGACTGGACCGTGGTGCGCGCGGCCTGGTTCAACCAGAACTTCGACGAGAGCTTCTTCCTGGAGCCGGTGCTCGCCGGCGAGATCGCCCTGCCGACGGGCGACTCCGTCGAGCCGTTCGTCGACGTCGATGACATCGCCGACGTGGTGGTGGCCGCGCTGACCGACGATCGGCACATCGGCCGGACGTACGAGCTCTCCGGCCCGCGGCTGCTCAGCTTCTCCGAGATCGCGGCCGAGCTGTCGAAGGCGACCGGGCGCGAGATCTCGTACGTCCCGGTCTCGGCCGAGGCCTACCGGGAGGTGCTGCGGGAGAACGGGCTGCCGGAGGAGTTCGTGGACCTGTTCACCCTGATCACGGACGGGCGCAACGCGCACCTGGTGGACGGGGTCGAGGAAGTGCTGGGCCGGGGGCCGCGGGACTTCGCGGACTTCGCGCGGGAGGCGGCGGCCCGTGGAGTCTGGGACGTGTAGGCGATGGGCCGTTCGAGAGTGGGCGGTTGGGGAGTGGCCGAGTGGGGAGTCGGCGGGCGGGGAGTGGGCGGGCGGGGACCGGGTGGGGAGAATGGGCCGATGGACACGCTGACGGCTCTGCTCGAAGGCCCCAAAGCCAAATCCGCCTTCCTCATCAAGTGCGCGTTCGACCCGCCCTGGTCGGTCCGGATCGAGGACCGGGCCCCGCTGTCGGTGATGACGATGGTGCACGGATCGGCGTGGCTGCTGCCGGACGGGGGCGAGCCGGTGCTCGTCGCGCCGGGTGAGGCGGTCCTGGTGCGGGGACCGGGTCCGTACACCCTCGCCGACGCCCAGGACACGCCCCCGCAGATCAGAGTGGGTCCGGACCAGCGGTGCAGCAGGGTGGACGGCGGGGAGGACGTGTCCGACTCCATGGCCCTGGGAGTACGGACGTGGGGCGCGGCGGAAGGCTCGGCGGTGCTGCTGAGCGGCACCTACCAGGACCCGGGCGAGATCGGCAGCCGCCTGCTCACCGCGCTTCCGCCGGTGCTGGTCGGCCCGGTGGACCCGACGCTGGTCGGGCTGCTGGGCGTCGAGATCTCCCGTACGGAGCCGGCCCAGGAGCTCGTTCTGAACCGGCTGCTGGACCTGCTGCTGATCGGCGTCGTACGCGGCTGGCTCGCGGAGCGGGGCGGCGCCGAGAACGACCCGGTCACCGGTCCGGCGCTGCGGCTGCTGCACGAGAACCCCGCGTACGGCTGGACCGTGGAGTCGCTGGCCCGCAAAGTCGGCGTCTCGCGGGCCGCGTTGGCCCGCCGCTTCACCGAGCTGGTCGGCGAACCCCCGATGTCGTATCTGACGGGCTGGCGGCTGGCCCTGGCGGCTGACCTGCTGCGCGACCCGTCCACGACGCTCGCCGCGGCCGCCCACCGGGTCGGCTACAGCTCGGCGTTCGCGCTCTCGACCGCCTTCAAGCGGGTACGGGGGGTCAGCCCGCGGGAGTACCGGGCGGGGGCGGGGGCGGGGGCGGGGGCGGCGGCCGCGGGGTAGGGGGCAGAGGGGGCAGGAGGTCAGGGGGCCCGGAGGTCCAGGACGCCCACCGTTTCGCCGTCGCTCTGTTCGCCCGTCGGGCGGAAGCCGAGGGAGAGGTAGAAGGGTTCGGGGGTGCCGGGGCCCGGGTGCCAGGTGACGTAGGCGTGGGAGGCGCCCCGGCGGCGGAGTTCGGCGATGACCGCCGTGACCGCGAAGCGGCCGTAGCCCTTGGACTGGTGGGCGGCCGATATGTTCAGGCGCCAGAGGCCGGAGCGGATGTCGTGGGGGTCCTCGGCCGGGTTCCAGGCGATGTCGAGGAAGGCCATCACGAAGCCGACGACCTCGTCGCCGTCGACGATCGCCCGGGGCCAGGCCGTCTCCCCGTGGGCGTCGGCCTCCGCCAGTGACTTCGCGACCGGGGAGACGAGGTGCTCCTGGTCGGGGCGGACCGACAGTGCGCTGACGGTGGCGAAGTTGTCGGGGGTGACCGGGGCGAGGCGGAGGGACGTGCGGAGGGACTTGACGGGTGTGCTCATTCGCGCAGCCTACGTGTGCGTTACATGTGGGTTGGCGGGGGCTGGGTGCGGCACCGGAGGTTCACTGGCCCGATGGCGGGGGTGGTGGCACGATCAACAGCCGTCGGGGGGCGGTGGGAGCCTCCCGCGTTTCGGATTTCGGGTTTCGGGTTTCGGGTTTCGGACTTACGGGGGCACAGCTGATGGGATCCACCGGCACCAGACTCTCCACCGCACTGCTCGTGCTGTCGACCGTACTGGTCGGCCTGATGGCTGGGCTGTTCTTCGCCTTCGACGTCTCGGTGATGCCGGGACTGGCGAAGACCGACGACCGTACGTACGTCACGGCGATGCAGAGCTTCAACGCCGTCATCGACGGCAACCCGCTCTTCGGGACGGTCTTCGTCGTCGCGCTGCTCGCCGCCTTCGCCGCGGCGTTCGTCGAGGCGAAGGCGGGGCGCCGTGCGGTCGCTCTGTGGGCCGCGGTGGCCGCGGCGGCGTACCTCGTCGTGCTCGTCGTCACCTTCGCGGTCAACATCCCGCTCAACAACGAGCTCGCCGACTTGGGTGACGCAGCGGAGCTGACCGACTTCTCGGCCGTCGAGAAGTTCAAGGGCACCTGGGAGACGGCGAACATCGTGCGCACCCTGCTCTGCGCGGCGGCGCTGACCGCCCTGGCGCGGGCGCTCGTACTGTACGGGCGGGCGACAGGGGCGGCGTCGGCGTCGGCGGCCGGGGCCGGCCGCTGACGGGCTAGGCGGCGGTCGCCAGGAGGGCCCAGGACTGGCAGGCCAGGGCGGCCGTGCACAGGGCGGTGCGCCAGCGGTTGGCGGGTACCCACTTCGTCTCGAACGCCGCGCGCACGGCGGCCGGATCGGCGATCCGCTCGGCGGGGCCGGCCGCCTCCAGGGCGTTGTTGAGCGGGATGTTCACCCGGCCGGTGACCGCGACGGCGAGCACGTAGAGGACGAGGGCGCCCGCCAGCGCGGGGAGCGGCGCGTGCTCGCCGGCGGGCAGGTGGAGGGCCAGGGCGAGGCCGGTGAAGAGGAGCGCGCCCAGGAAGGCCAGCATGAACCAGCCATTGATGATGGAGGTGTTCACGCGCTGCATGACGGAGATGAGGGTCCGGTCGTCGGAGCGTTTGAGGGCCGGCATCACCGAGACGTCGAAGGCGAAGAAGAGGCCGGCCATCAGGCCCGTGGTGAGCGTCGCGGCAACGAGGGCGGCGAGCCGTGCGATGTCCATACGGCCTGTCTATGTCCTTCCTCCTGGTTCTGTCCATGGTGGAGTGGGAGCCGAGTGGTCCACGGTGGAGTAGGGGCCGAGCCGAGCAGGCCGGAAAGGCTCGTGGTCGTGGTCGGCGGGCGGGGTACCCTCCGGCTGGGGCTGTGTTCGGATAATGGATTCCGCGATGCGGAAGTCTGGTCCGGAGCTCCGAGCCGCATCTCGGAGCCGGTCCCGGCGTAGACACCAGGAGGAACAGACCGTGACGGACCCCAAGGACCCGCAGGGCCGGCTGGACGCGCTGCGCGGCGACATCGAGCGCCGCAACCCCGCCCAGCCCGAGTTCCACCAGGCCGTACGGGAGGTCCTGGACACCCTGGCCCCCGTTTTCGCGGCACGTCCCGAATACGCGGAACCGGGTGTGGCCCTGCTGGAGCGGCTCACCGAGCCGGAGCGGCAGATCATCTTCCGGGTGCCGTGGCAGGACGACCGTGGTCGCGTCCACGTCAACCGTGGCTACCGCGTCGAATTCAACAGCGCGCTGGGCCCGTACAAGGGCGGCCTGCGCTTCCACCCGTCCGTGGACATCGGCGTCGTGAAGTTCCTCGGCTTCGAGCAGATCTTCAAGAACGCGCTGACCGGGCTCGGCATCGGCGGCGGCAAGGGCGGCAGCGACTTCGACCCGCGTGGCAGGTCCGGTGCCGAGGTCATGCGGTTCTGCCAGTCCTTCATGACCGAGCTCTACCGTCATATCGGTGAGCACACGGACGTTCCGGCGGGTGACATCGGTGTCGGCGGGCGTGAGATCGGCTATCTGTTCGGTCAGTACCGGCGCATCACCAACCGCTGGGAGGCCGGCGTCCTGACCGGCAAGGGCCAGGGCTGGGGCGGCTCGTTGATCCGCCCGGAGGCCACGGGCTACGGCAGCGTGCTGTTCGCCGCCGAGATGCTGGCGGTCAAGGGGCTGTCGCTCGACGGGCTGACGGCCGTTGTCTCCGGTTCGGGCAACGTGGCGCTGTACACGATCGAGAAGCTGCAGCAGCTGGGGGCGAACCCGCTGACCGCGTCCGACTCGCAGGGCTACGTGGTGGATGAGAAGGGCATCGATCTCGCGCTGCTGAAGCAGATCAAGGAGGTCGAGCGCGGGCGCGTGAGCGAGTACGCGCAGCGTCGCGGGCCGTCGGCGCGGTTCGTGCCGGGCGGCCGGGTGTGGGACGTGGCGGCGGAGGTGGCCTTCCCGTCGGCCACGCAGAACGAGCTGAACGCCGATGACGCGCGGACGCTGATCGCCAACGGGGTCAGGGCGGTGTCGGAGGGCGCGAACATGCCGACCACGCCGGAGGCGGTGCACCTGCTGCAGGCGGCCGGGGTGTCCTTCGGGCCCGGCAAGGCGGCGAACGCGGGCGGGGTCGCGGTGAGCGCGCTGGAGATGGCGCAGAACGCGGGGCGCGTGGCGTGGAGCGCGGAGCGGGTCGAGGCGGAGCTGGCGGGGATCATGCGGGACATCCATGCGGTGTCGTACGCGACCGCCGAGCGGTACGGCTCCGCCGGGGACTATGTGGCCGGGGCGAACATCGCTGGGTTTGAGCGGGTCGCTGACGCGATGTTGGCGCAGGGGTTGATCTGATGCGCTGACGCGCTGATGGGTTGACGCGCTGATGCGCTGATGCGCTGATGGGTTGAGGTAGGGGGCTGGGTGCGGGTCGGGGTGCCGCTGCGCGGGGGTGTCCCCTACCCGCCCTTCCTCCGTTCCCCGGGCTGCGCCCGGACCGCTGGGAGCCCGGGCTGCGCCCGGGCTCCCGGGGCTCCGCCCCGGACCCTGCGCCTCAAACGCCGGCGGGGCTGGGGTGGGCAGGCGCTGGTGGGGCAATGGTGGGCAAGCGCCGGTGGGGTTGGGGTGGGCGGACCTTTGTGGGTTGGGGTGGGGAGACCTTGGTGGGGCTGGGGTGGGTGGGGGTGGTCGTAGGGTGGGGCGGTTGATGGGTGATCGGACTCCGTGGGGGGACCAGTGCTGACCGCGCTTACCGGGGTGTACGGAGACAGGCCCGATGCCCTGCGGGTGGCCGGGCGGGATGCCTCCTATGAGGAGCTGCTCGGTGCGGCGCGTGCCGTGGCTGCCGATGTCGCCGGGGCGCCCGCCTTCGCGGTGACCGCGACGGCCTCGCTGGAGACCGTTGCCGCCGTCGTCGGCGGGCTGCTGGCCGGGGTGCCCTTCGTACCGCTGCCGCCCGACGCGGGGCCCGCCGAGCGGGAGCACATCCTGCGGGACTCCGGCGCGGTGCTCGTCGACGTGGACTTCGAACGGCGTGGAGACGGGGGCGCGGGTGCGGGGGTGGTGGCGGGCCCCGGGCGGCCGGCGCTGATTCTTTACACCTCCGGGACCACCGGGCCGCCCAAGGGCGTCGTCCTCACCGCCGAGGCCGTGGCCGCCGATCTCGACGCCCTCGCCGAAGCCTGGCAGTGGAGCGCCGAGGACACCCTCGTGCACGGGCTGCCGCTGTTCCATGTGCACGGGCTCGTTCTCGGGGTGCTCGGAGCGCTGCGGACCGGCAGCCGTCTCGTGCACACCGGGCGGCCCACCCCCGAGGCCTACGCGGAGGCCGGGGGCAGCCTGTACTTCGGGGTGCCGACCGTGTGGTCCCGTATCGCCGGGGCGCCGGCGGCCGCCGCCGCGCTGGGCGGGGCCCGGCTGCTCGTCTCCGGCAGTGCCGCGCTGCCCGCGCCGGTCTTCCGGGACCTGGAGCGACTGACCGGGCTGCGGCCCGTGGAGCGGTACGGGATGACCGAGACGCTGATCACCGTCAGCGGGCGCGCGGGCGGGGCGGTGCGGCCCGGAACGGTCGGTACTCCGATCCGGGGCGTCCGTACGCGGATCGTGGCCGAGGCGGGCGCCGAGATCGGCGAGCTGCAGGTGAGCGGGCCGACGCTGTTCTCCGGGTACCTGGGCCGGCCCGAGGCGACGGCGGCCGCCTATACCGAGGACGGGTGGTTCCGTACGGGCGACATCGCGGCCGTCGACGAGGCCGACGGAGTCCACCGGATCGTCGGCCGGGCCTCCATCGACATGATCAAGTCGGGCGGGTACCGGATCGGCGCCGGCGAGATCGAGAACGCTCTGCTGGATCACCCCAAGGTGAGCGAGGCGGCGGTGGTGGGGCTGCCGGACGCGGATCTCGGGCAGCGGATCGTGGCCTTCGTGGTCGCCGAGGGCGTCACGGGTCCGGAACTGACGGACTTCGTCGCCGCGCACCTGTCGGTGCACAAGCGGCCGCGCGAGGTGCGGTTCGTGGCGGCGATTCCGCGCAACGCGATGGGCAAGCCGCAGAAGAAGCTGCTGCTGGGCGACGCCTGACAGTATGTGTCTCGGCGCGGGCGGAGCGTAGGGGGCGCCCGGAAAAGGGCAGCGGGCCTTTCGGGCGGGGCCGGTAGCTTGCTCGCATGGACAAGACGTCTGATCAGGTCAGGACCGACCGGCGGGCGCTGATAGCCGCCGGAGTGACCGTCGTGCTGTGGGCCTCCGCGTTCGTTTCCATCCGCTCGGCGGCGGCGCACTTCGGGCCCGGAGCGCTGGCGTTCGGACGCTTGCTGACAGCCTCGGCCGCGCTCGGGCTGGTATTGGTCCTCAAACGGGTGCCACCGCCGCCGAAGCAGGCGTGGCCCGGGATCCTGGTCTCCGGGGTGCTCTGGTTCGGTCTCTACATGGTGACGCTGAACTGGGGCGAGCAGCTCGTGGACGCCGGCACCGCGGCCATGATCGTCAACATCGGCCCGATCGTGATCGCTCTGCTCAGCGGCTGGCTGTTGAAGGAGGGTTTCCCGCCCATGCTGTTGGCGGGCATGGCGGTCTCCTTCGCCGGAGCGGTGCTGGTCGGACTGTCCACCTCGAACGGTGGGACCGCCTCGCTGGGAGGGGTCCTCCTCTGCCTGGTCGCCGCGCTCACGTACGGAGCCGGGGTGGTCGCGCAGAAGCCGGCGCTGGCGTACGCGAGCCCGATCCAGGTGACCACGTACGGCTGCTTCGTCGGTACGGCCGTCACCCTGCCGTTCGTCGGGCAGCTCGTCGACCAGCTTCCCGGGGCCCCGCTCGACGCCGTCCTCAACATGCTTTACCTGGGGCTCTTCCCGACCGCGCTCGCCTTCACCACCTGGACGTACGCGCTGTCGCGGACCACCGCGGGGAAGATGGGCGCGACCACCTACGCGGTGCCCGCCGTCGTGGTGCTCATCGCCTGGATCGCCCTCGATGAGATCCCGGCCGCGCTGACCCTGCTCGGCGGTGCGGTCTGCCTCGCAGGCGTCGCCGTCTCCCGGCGGCGACGGGGCCCGGCCTAGGGCCTGTCCACGTAGCCGAGGGTTCGGTTCATGGCGATGGCCGCGGTGTTCGCGGGGTGGTGCATCGTGCGGATGACGGGGGCTCCGCGGTGGTCGGCGAAGGCGATGCCGAGGGTCTTCATGGCGAGGGAGATGCCGCGGCCCCGGTAGGAGGCGCGGACGCCGGTCATCTCGTTGAAGGCGAAGCCGTCGGCGAGATGGAGGGAGGTCGCCGCCATGCCGATCCACGTGCCGTCCTCGTCCCGGGCGACGATGATGCCGGCCGGGTCGTAGGAGGGCGTTGCGAAGCGTAGGCGTGTGTAGGCGTCGTAGGAGTGGAAGGCGCCTCGCTCGGGGATATCGGCCGAGCATTCCTTGTTCAGGTCGTAGAGCCTGCGGCGCTCGTCCTCTGCGTCGCCGAGTCGGGCGAGGGTCGTGAAGCTGAAGCCCGCCGCGCGGCACCGGTCGACGTACCGCGTGAACCGGGCGGAGTCGAAGGTGCGGACCGTGAGTTCGAGGCGGACCCAGTCGACGCTCACGTGAGGCGCAGGTCTATGAAGGGCACGGTGTCGCCGGGGAGGACGTAGCGGTCGACTTCGGTGAAGCCGGCTCGTCGCGCGAAGGTGAGGCCCTCCGGGTTGGAGGCGAGGACCACGGTCTCGATCACCTCGGCGCCCAGGGCCCGTGCCTGGGCGAGGGCGTATGCGTACAGGTCCCGGCCGAAACCCCGTCCCCGGTGGGTGGGAAGGACGCGCGCGATCACGGTGGCGGTCGTGGAGCCGGCGGTGGGGGGTCGGACCGTCGTGCATCCGACGAGGGTGTCGCCGAGGTGGGCGATGTGCAGGACGTGGCGCGCGGAGCGTTCCCGTATCTCTTCGAGGGAGAGGACGGCCGTCGGGATGACCGTGTTGTGGACGTGCTGCCAGTCGTGCAGGGCCGCTTCGGAGGCGGCGTGCACCGGGTGGATGCGGAGGGCGGAAGCCGGCGGCGGGGTGTCCTGGGCGGCGGCGTCGAGGAGGACGCGGGCCAGGGCGGAGGGGGCGGAGAACATCGGCCAGTGGCCCGTGTCCAGGGTGACCAGCTGCCAGTCCGGGCCGGTGGACAGGAGCTCCGCCACGTCGGGGTGGGGTTCGGCGCCGTCCAGCAGGCATTTGACGTAGGTCGCGGGGAGCTCGGCGAGCGGGTGGGTCAGTACGGCCGGCTCGGTGAGCGTGGCGCCCGGGTGCGGGGTCGCGTCCGCGAGGAGCCTGGCGATCTGTTCGGAGGTGAGGCCCTGGCCCTCGTAGTCGGCGGCCTGCTGGGGTGGCCAGAAGCCGTTGTTCGCCGCGATGGAGGACTCCACGGCCGAGCGGCCCTCGGGCCAGGCGGAGACGAAGGAGCCGTTGTGGGTGGGGACGTTGGCGTCGACGAAGACCACCCGGTTCAGGCGGGCGCCGATCCGCTCGGCGGCCTGGCCGACCGGGATGCCGGCGTAACTGTGGCCCACCAGGACCACATCGCGCAGACCGAGCCCGTCGATGGCGTCGACTATGTCCGTGACGTGCGTCTGCTGGCCGGCCGCGACGCCCTGCTTGTCCGCGAGGCCGGACAGGGTCAACGCGTGGACCTCGTGGTCGCCGCCGCCCGTGGTGCGCAGTGCGGTGCGCAGTTCGGCGGCCACCTCGTCCCATGCCGACGCTCCCAGCCAGGTGCCTGCCACCAGTACGAATTCAGTCATGAACGTACGTTAATCGAACCGGATGTCGGCGGTGAGGGGCAGGTGATCGCTGGGGGTGGCGGGGAGCGTACGGACGTGGTTCACGCTGCCCGAGCGGGCCAGGATCTGGTCGATCCGGGCCAGGGGGTACGGGCGCGGGTCAGCGGACGACGTCCAAGATGTTCAGCTGCAGGCCGTTGGCGTACGCCTCGTGCTCGACGAGCTTCAGCTTCTGCGCGTCCTTGTCGGTGGCGCTGAAGAGCCGCTTGCCCGCGCCGAGCAGCAGCGGGAAGACCAGCAGGTGGTAGCGGTCGATCAGGCCGGCGTCGGAGAGGGCCAGGTTCAGGGTGGCGCTGCCGTGGACGATGATCGGGCCGCCCTCGGTCTCCTTCAGCGCGGCGACCTCGTCGAGCGAGCGCAGGATCGAGGTCTCGCCCCAGTTCGACACAAGGTCGTCCTCGGTGAGGGTGGTGGAGACGACGTACTTGGGCATCTCCTTGTAGTCGGCGAAGTCCTCCATGCCGGGCCACACCGGGCTGAACGCCTCGTAGCTGGTCCGGCCCAGGAGCATCGCGGAGGCTTCCTTCTGCTCCCGGCCCTTGATCTCGAACGCCTCGGGCAGGAACTCGATGTTCTTGAAGGTCCAGCCGGAGTTGCGGTACCCGGGCTCGCCGCCCGGGGCCTCCATGACGCCGTCGAGGGAGATGAAGGCGGAGCTGATCAGGGTGCGCATCGGGGGTTCCTCGGAATCTCGTGTCGGGCTCTCGGCGGTCCGTCCGGCGCGCCCCCGCGACCACTTGCGTGGCTGCCGCGGCGCACCTTTCATGATCTAAGACCATGGTCCCCCGGGAAACTCATCGGTCCCTGCGAAATTTCTTTCGGCACAGGTGTGAGTCCTCCCGCGGTGTGCGTCCTCGGTCGTCCTCAGTCGTCCTCAGCCGCGGTCCGCACTCGGTTCGGCGGCGTCCGAGGGTGCTTCCGGTTTCGTGTGGAGGATCTCGCGGGCCTGTTCGGCGGCGCGGGCGATGCTCTCGGAGACGAAGTCGAGGAAGCGGGCGATGTTCTCCATGCGGGTGCCGGCCGGGGTGCCGGCGCCGAGGACGGCGACGCCCTGCCGTGCCGTCTCGACGATCTGGGCGGCGGAGCGGGCGCTGGCCATCATCGACTGGTACCAGATGTCGTCGTCGACGACGTAGCGCTCGCGGCGGCCTTCCCCGCGTTCCCGGCGGACGAGGCCCTGCTCCTCCAGGAACGTGATCGACTTCGACACGGACGCCGGGCTGACCTGGAGGCGCTGGACGAGTTCCGACGCGGTGAGGCTGCCCGTGTCGGTGAGGTTGAGGCAGGCCATCACCCGGGCCGCCATGCCGGGCATGCCCGAAGCCATCATGACGGTGGTGAACACCTCCCCGTAGGCGCGCACGGCCTCGGCGTCCCGTCCGTAGGCCTGCGGGGCCGCCTGCGGTCCGCGGGGCACGGGTTGCTTGCGCCGGTGCGCACGGGCTTCGGTGGCGCGGTGGGCCAGGTCGGCGCGGTATGCGCCGGGACCGCCGTTGCGCATGACCTCGCGCGTGATGGTCGAGGTCGGTCGGTCCAGCTGCCTGGCGATCTCCGCGTAGGCGAGGCCGTCAGCCACTCCCAGGGCGATCTGCTGGCGTTCCTGCTGGGTGAGCCTGCCTCCCGGCATCGCGGTCTCCTTCGTGGGTTGTCGTGCCCCCAGTATAGCGTTCACTTCCATCTCATTGCAACGCAACGCCGTGCGGTCGTTGCATTTGATTTCAGGCTTTCGCAACGATTGAATGGCTCTGACCTGCACATATTGAGGTTCATCGCAACGAACTGCTTGCCGAGGATTGGAAAGCAACGTAGCTTTTCCCTCATCGGAAACAACGAGTCGCAGGAGAAGATCATGCAGAAGTTCGCCACCACCGCCCCGATCTCCACCGTTCTGGACATCCCCGCCGGCATCGTCCGCTTCATCGCCGCGGACCGCGCGGACACCGCGGTCGAGGTCCGGCCCGCCGACGCCTCGAAGGGCCGCGACGTGAAGGCGGCCGAGCAGACCCGGGTCGAGTACGCCGACGGGGTCCTGCGGATCGAGGCCTCGGTGAAGAACCAGTACCTGGGCGCCTCCGGTTCCATCGAGGTGACCGTCCAGCTGCCCGCCGGCTCCCGCGTCGAGGTGAAGGCGGCCAGCGCCGAACTCCGGGGCGTCGGACGCCTCGGTGACGTCCTCTTCGAGGGCGCGCAGGGCTCGGTGAAGCTCGATGAGGCCGCGAGCGCCCAGCTGACCCTCGCGGCCGGCGACGTCTCGATCGGCCGCCTGGGCGGCCCCGCCCGGATCAGCACCCAGAAGGGCGACCTGCGCATCACCGAGGCCCTGCGCGGCACGGTCGAACTGCGCACCGAGTACGGCGAGATCTCGGTCGGCGCCGCCCGCGGGGTCAGCGCCACCCTCGAGGCCGGCACCTCCCTCGGCCGGATCCACAACGCCCTGCACAACGCCGACGGCGCCGCCGCCCTCGCCATCCACGCGACCACCGCCTACGGCGACATCACCGCCCGCAGCCTCTGACATCCGTAAAGGAGCATTCCTCATGACCACCTTGGCCATCACGGCGAACGGGCTGCGCAAGTCCTACGGCGACAAGACCGTCCTCGACGGCATCGACCTGGCCGTCCCCGAAGGAACCGTCTTCTCCCTGCTCGGCCCGAACGGTGCGGGCAAGACCACCGCCGTCAAGATCCTCTCCACCCTTGTCTCTCCCGATCCCGCCTCCGGCGAGATCCGGGTCGGCGGCCACGACCTGGCCGCCGACCCGCGGGCGGCCCGCGCCGCGATCGGTGTGACGGGGCAGTTCTCGGCGGTGGATGGGCTGATCACTGGTGAGGAGAACATGCTTCTCATGGCGGATCTGCATCACCTGCCGAAGGGGGAGGGGCGGCGGGTCACTGCCGAGTTGCTGGAGCGGTTCGACCTGGTGGAGGCGGCGAAGAAGCCTGCTTCGACTTACTCGGGCGGTATGAAGCGCCGCCTCGACATTGCGATGACGCTGGTCGGTGATCCGCGGATCATCTTTCTCGACGAGCCGACGACCGGTCTGGATCCCCGTTCGCGGCACAACATGTGGCAGATCATCCGTGAGCTGGTCACCGGCGGTGTGACGGTCTTCCTGACCACGCAGTATCTGGAGGAGGCGGATGAACTCGCGGACCGTATCGCGGTGTTGAACGACGGAAAGATCGCCGCGGAGGGCAGTGCCGAGGAGTTGAAGCGGATGATCCCGGGTGGGCATGTGCGCCTGCGGTTCTCCGACCCGGCCGCCTACCGGTCCGCCATCGCGGTACTCGGCGAGGTCAGCCGGGATGACGAGGCGCTGGCGTTGCAGATTCCCAGCGACGGCAGCCAGCGTGCGCTGCGCTCGATCCTCGACCGGCTGGACTCGGCCGGCGTCGAGGCGGACGAGCTGACCGTGCACACGCCTGATCTCGATGACGTGTTCTTCGCCCTGACCGGCACCGACTCCCGCCCCGGCTCTTCCACCCTCCCCAGCCAGTCCAAGGAGAACGTCCGATGAGTTCCCTGTCCCTTGCGGTCCGTGATTCGTCGACGATGCTGCGCCGCAACCTCCTGCACGCCCGCCGCTACCCGTCGCTGACGCTGAACCTGCTGCTCACGCCGATCATGCTCCTGCTGTTGTTCGTCTACATCTTCGGAGATGTGATGAGCGCGGGCATCGGCGGCGGCGGCCGCTCCGACTACATCGCCTACCTCGTGCCGGGCCTGCTGCTGATGACCATCGGGAGTACGACGATCGGCACCGCGGTGTCGGTCTCCAACGACATGACCGAGGGCATCATCGCCCGTTTCCGGACGATGGCGATCCACCGTGGTGCGGTGCTCATCGGGCACGTCATCGGCAGCGTGCTGCAGTCGATCGCGAGCGTGGTCCTCGTCGGAGCCGTCGCCGTGGCCATCGGGTTCCGCTCCACGAACGCCACGGCCCTGGAGTGGCTGGCGGCGTTCGGGCTGCTCGTGTTGTTCGCGCTGGCGTTCACCTGGATCGCGGTCGGCATGGGGCTGATCAGCCCGAACGCGGAGGCTGCCAGCAACAATGCGCTGCCGATGATCCTGCTGCCGCTGCTGTCGAGTGCTTTCGTTCCGGTCGAGGGGATGCCGGGCTGGTTCCAGCCCATCGCCCAGTACCAGCCCTTCACCCCGGCCATCGAAACCCTGCGCGGGCTGCTGCTGGGCAGCGAGATCGGCAACAACGGCTGGATCGCGGTCGCCTGGTGCCTGGGCCTCGCGGTCCTCGGCTACTTCTGGTCGGCCGCGAAGTTCAACAGTGACCCGAAGTAGCGGCCGAGGCAGCACAGGCCCCCTCCCGCACCCCCGCTCCGCCCCAAGGCGGCGTACCCCGACAACACGTCGGAGTGCGCCGCCTCGTTCGTATGTCCTCCACGGTGGCCCGCTCGCGGTTCTTGTCGGCCGGCCGCCTGAAGGCTGTCGCCGTCACCGGGACGAGGAGTCCCCGATCAGGGTTCTCGTACGTCCTCGGCCGCGGACCGTGGATCCCAGGGGCCAGCCCCTGGACCCCGCCAGCGCCTGGCCGCGCTGGACCGGCCGCGGGATGGGGGGCTACTCGCCCCCCAGACCCCCTCGCCAGGCGCTCGGGCGCCCTGGACCCGCTCCCCCTCACGCCCTGCCCCAGCTCCCTGACGGTCGCCGGGGCACCCCTCGGGCGCTGGGCGCCCTCACTGGGCATGAGGGGCGTGGAGTAAAGACGACACATCACGGATCGGGCTGAGGAGGGGGGATGCGGGTCCGAACGGAGGTACGGGCCGGAGGGGGTGACGGTGTGTCGGTTGATGTCCGGGGGAGGGAGACCGGATGTCAGCCGCCCGTTGTCGGTGGGTCAGACGGAAGGTGTTCGGGGCCCGGGTCACTGCGGGGGGAAGACGGTGCCCGTTGCTGCCGTCGGCCAGGTTGCTCTTAGTAAGAGGGGCGCCGCGAACTTAAGCCTCTGACCTGCTGGTTTGTTGGGTGGGATGTGTCCCCCAGGACACATTTGGAGCTTCGAAATGTAGCGCTGGCGAGCACATTTCGCGGGAAAATCAAGTCCCAGTGGATTTTCTGGCGACGGCGATCGATCTCCCATCGATGCAGGTCAGAAGGTCGCCGGCGCGCCGATGGGCCGGTGTGGGCATGTGAAAGACAAGCAGTTGTGGACTTTTTGGGCGCTGTGTTGCGAGGAAACTCCATGCACTCTTGAGTTTTGGGCGGCTGCCCCGGTCGAACCGGGCACTCTCAGGGGTGACTTCTGCTGCGCCTGTGCGCCAAAAGACAACTACACGTTGATTTTCTGGATAGCCTCGGACCGTCTGAGCAACGAGGAGGCTCTGTGGCACCTGATCCGCCCGCCCGTCATCGGCAGCGCGGGCCCCGGACCGTTCCTGCTCCCACGCTCGCGGGAGAGGAAGCGGAGTACGGAGACATCCTGGCCGTCCTGGGACAACAGCTTGGGGAGCAGGCGGCGCAGGCCGCTGACTCCGGGGGGCGCCGTCGGCTTACGGGAGTCCACTTCGAGTACGTGCCGGAGCCGAAAGCCGTCCACGACATGGCCGGAGACACTGGCTACAGCCTGGCGAGCAACTGGTTCACGCAGCTGCTGGCTCAGCTCGCCGTCGCGAACAGCATCACCAAGTCCCAGCTCTGCGTCTTCCTTTTCGTGGCCGGCGGGCAGGTGCCGGGGACCGGTATCGCCCAGTACACCCAGCAGGAGATCACAGACGGGCTGAACAGGATCGCCGTGCAGAAGGGCGGCAAGATGATCACGCGGTCCACGGTCAACCGCGCCGTGCAGGCGCTGTGCGGCTACAACTGGGTCGAGAAGGCTGGCAACGGCCGCATCCAGATCAACGTGCGCCTGTGGTTCCACGGCAACAGCACGGCTCAGCAGCAGGTGCTTGCCGAGATTGCCGAGCGCCACGACCACGACACCGGGAGGTTCCCCCACTCGGTGGGTCCGCAAGGCATCCATCAGGAGGAGCTCGACCTCGGCGTCGTCATCGAACAGACTGCTCGCGGAAGGCGGCGTACCGGGTGAGCGTGCCGCCGGTCCCCCGTGCGGGTATCTGCTCCAGAGGAAGGCTGTCCCATGGCTAACGTCATGTCCCCGATCATCGCGGAGCGCATCTGGGCCCTGCCTCTCTCGGGGGCTGCCGTCAAGTTCCTCCAGTACCTCGTCTCCCGCAGTGACTTCGGAGGAGTGCTCCCGGTCCGCCAGAAGGACATGGCGGCCGAGTACGGGGTCACGCCCCAGGCCGTCAGCGCGCTCATGGCGCCCCTGTGCGAGCTGAACATCGTGCTCAGACCGCGCAGCGAGGAGCGCAAAGGCAACTCGTACCGGCTCCACCCGCTCGCGGCGAAGTACGAGAACCCCGAGACCATGGAGGTTGCCTTCCGTGAGGCCTTGGTCCGCATCCAGGCGGGGGACCTCCTCAACCTGAAGCTGCCGACGTACCATCAGGCCCCGCCCACTGCGACCGGCCGTCCGAAGCTGGAAGTCGCCTGAGGCGGACCAGGCCTTCGCCGCCTCCCTTGCCGATTGGGACTGTGCGTCGGGTTCTTGACCGGGCTGAGCGGATGCCGGCGGTGGCTACGCGCCGCTGACGGCGCGGAGTTCTCGGTGCTGCCTCTTGGGAGGCGCGGTTTCGTAGTGGGGGGCCGACGGTTCGCCGAGCGTGCCGTTCTGGATGCTGCGGGCTGCTTCCCGTACCGCGGCCACGAGGGCTTCGACGGTCTCGTAGCCCGCGATGTCGGGATGCAAGATGTACGTGCGGTAGCTGTGCTCCGGCCGCAGGACGAGGTGTCGGTCGACCAGTGAGGCCATAGCGGTCGACGCGGCGTTCTTGCTGAGGCCCACGCGAGCCGCGAGTTCCTGCTGGGACATCCGGACCTCGCCGCCCGGCTCCTGGAGGTCGACCAGCGCGCTCAGAAGGTCTTGGGCGCCGCGGGAGAGCTCCAGCTTGTGGAGCATTCCGTGCCCGAAGGTCGCCTGGATCAGCATGATGCCTCCTCCTGGTCCGGACCGAGTTCCAGCTGCGTGCTTCGTGGGGCGGGTGGGGCGTTGAGCAGGGGAAACGCGCCCTCTGGGGTCCCTTGCCGCAGCTTAGCCAGAATCTCCTGCCGACGATCCCCGTTGCCCATGAAGCCGATCAGGGGATTCACGAAGAGGACCCCGGGGCGGACCCATGAGGACGGCGAGGACCTCGCTGAGGAACTCGTTGCTGACGGCGCTGAAGCCGACCGTCCCGTACATCTCGTGCGGGGCCCGCTGTGTGACCCGGACACTGACGTCGACCTGCTGGACCGGCCGGCCCCGCACCGGGGTCTTCCCGATGAGGTCCGCGAACTTCTCGGTCAGCGTCTCCCTGAACTCCTCGCCGGTGTCGGAGACGGGGACGAGCGGAGGCTGCGCGCCTGACGCTCGACGGATGGGCTGGGGACGCGCCATGTGCGTGGGTTCCGTCCTCACTCAAGGGGGAAGTCGTCACGCCGCCTAGTGGGTTGTCCCAGTGCGCTGGGGCAAATTCTCCCAGCCGGTGTGACTTTTGCGTGTTGGCGCCGGTGCTCGCTTCGTCGGTACGGGTCGGATATCCGGGGGCAGGCCGAGGGGGGCTTCCCTCTCAGGCAAGCAGCACGGTGGCTGATGCCGTCTGTGGTGCGGAGTAGTGCCCGCACGCCGGATGCAGGGTGCGGCCGCCCTCCTCCGACAGGGCGCCAGGGAGGTCATCGACTGCATCGCCCACCGTTACTGACCGCATCTGGGCCGAGCGAGAATCGAGTCCGGGGCTGTTGGCGAAGGGGGATGGTCGTGAGGTACACGCTGAACTTGTGGCGTCGAGAGCTCGGAGAGGTACCCGAGTCGGTCTGGCATGAGACCGGGCTCCACGTGCTGATCCTCGCGGACAACGGGCTGACGTCCCTCTCGCCGGAAATCTGTCAGCTTCACCAGCTGAATACCCTGGACCTGGGCCACAACGCGCTGACCTCGGTGCCCGAAGAACTCGGCAAGCTGGCAGGGCTCAGCGACTGCCTCTACCTGCACGACAACCGGCTGACGCGGCTTCCGGACTCTGTGGGAAACCTGACCAGGTTGCGTTACCTCAACGTGGGCGAGAACTCCCTCACCACCCTGCCGGAGACCATCGGTGGGATGGGCAGCCTCATTGAGTTCAGGGCGCAGCACAACCGACTCACCACCTTGCCCGATGCCATCGGCGAGCTCCGCAGCCTGCGCGAACTGTGGCTCCGAGGGAACTCGATCGAGCGATTGCCCTCGTCGGCCGCCGAGCTGCACGAACTACGACACCTGGACCTACGCGAGAACTCCCTGGCCGGGGTGCCGGAGTCGCTGGCCGGCCTCCGCCGGCTACGTCAGATCGACCTGCGGAGCAACCGCCTCTGCCGGCTGCCCGACTGGCTCGCCGAGATGCCATCGCTGGAGAAGCTGGATCTACGGTGGAACGAGGTCGATCGCTCCCTACCGCTCCTCAGCGAGCTGGAACGGCGGGGGTGCGTCGTCTTGGCGTGACAGAGAGGCCCCCGTCGCGCCACAGCGCCGCTCCTTCTCGTGCACACGCAGGAACGAGTCCGGCGTCGATCCTGGCCTTCTCAGGTCTTTGCGCTGGTCTCCGGTCCTGCGGGACGCACCTGTCGTTCGGTTCCCACAGGGGCCTTTGCTTGAGCCGCCGGTACGTCGTTTCGATGAGGCCGGTCACCTGACCGAAGCCGGAAGGGACTGCCTCCACCGTCGATCGCGATGACTCCGCGCGGTGTCCCGGGCGATCCACGGTCGCGACCACGACCAGGAAGCCGGCCATGAGGGCAACGCATCCGCCCCCATCCTGAACCCCGGCCACAGAAGGTGTGCCCAGACGAAGCCCGTCACCTCGGTCACCGGCGCCCACGGATTCGCTCAGCCCCAGCCGGTGCCAGCCACGCTGCTGCTTGTTTCGGGCAGTGACCACGACGATCCGTGCAGCGGGGTCCCTGCGGTGGACCCAACCTGGGAGCGCTGGCGCGGAGCGACAGGGCGAGCAGCCGCCGACCAGGGCCGGCAGGTACTCACTACCTTTCCATGTATTAAGAACGCGCAGCCCCCGCACCCTCTTGACCTGCATAAACGTCGACCACAACCCGATCCTGGGATCGGGTAACCCGATCCTGGAAGCGGGTTACCCGATCCTGAGAACGGGTTGGTTAGCTATGTGCACATTATTGACTGGGTGGATAGGTGGGGGATCCGGAGTCGAACTTTATTAGCAATGAGCAAAGAAGTCCCCCGTGCCCCGTACGCCTTCGACGGACCTCACATCAACGTCGGGATCCGGCGAGGCCGTCAGCTTGCCTCCGGTGCTTCGGGACTGAGTGACCGTGAGTTCCGCGTGCTGGTCTGGTACTGGTTCGCGACGGAGGAGCGACAGGGGCCAGTTCAGATGACCGGCGTGGCCGTCGCATCAGAGCTCGACATGAGTCCTGACGCGCTGTCGAGGGCCATCAAGGTCCTCAAGGGTGCTCGCCTGCTGGTCGAGTCCGGCGGGATCGGCCGTACGACGTTCTACCGAACGACCCCGTACCTTGCGTTCATCGGGACGGGCTTCGAACATCGTGAGGCGGTTTCCGACTGGAATCCCCCGGAAATGCGCATCCCGAAGCCGGGCGACCGTGAACGCAGGAAGATCAAGGGAGACGCGACATGAAGGTCCACCGCAGTGAGGACGTGCTGTACGTCCTCAAGCGCACGGGACGCGTCCTGAACCCGAACCAGCGGATCGTCGTCATGCTGTACGCAGCCTCTGAGCAGCGGCCGGACGGGTCGGTCTGGATCAAGGCCACCGAGCTCGCCGAGACCGCGGGTATGAGCGCCCCGGTGTTTTCTCGGACGCGCAAGGAGCTGGAGGCTCTTGGGTGGCTCGAAGAGGTGGACAGCGTCGGCCCGGTGCGGGTCTTCCGGCTGACCCCGACGATCGAGGCGGAGCGTGAGCAGCCGGCCGCCCGGCTGAGGGTCATCAGCGGCTGAGCCCGTGGTCACTGGTGCCAGGCGGTCGCCGTTTTCAGGAGACGGTCGTTCGCGTCCGGGGTGCCGATCGTGATGCGGACGCCCTCTTCCACGAGGCGGTACGCCCCGGCCGCCACATCCGCCCCGACCCCTCCGAGTCGCTGCGGGTGTTCCGGGCGCTGGCCGGCGAGATCCACGTCCACCAGGACGGCCGCCGGGGCCGGGCGAGCGGCCCGCAGATCATCTGCTGCGACACCAGCCGCCCGTACCGCCTCCTGCTGACCCGGCCCTTCCACCTCCCGCGACCGGTACGGCCTCACCCCGCGCGGCTACCGGACCATGCGCGAGGCCGTGCCCACGTAGGGGACGGGACCGACGAACACCGGCGAGCACCGACGGGCCGAAGGCGGCCCGCCAGCACGCGCGGCGGACCGCCGGCAACGGCTGAGCGCCCGGGACCGCCGGCCCTCAGGGGCCGGCGGCACGGACCCAGGAGCCGGCGGCGACGTGCCGGTGCGGCCGGATCCAGGGGGCGCGGCGCGGGGGAGGGGCCGGGGGGCCGGCGGCGGGGGAACGGGAGAGGAGGACGGCCGTGAGGGCCGCGAGTTCGGCGGCGTCGGGGACGCCGCGCAGCACGGTGAAGAGGGGGTCGGAGTGATCCACGGCGGGCCTACTGGGGCGGGTTTCCGTGCTTGCGGTGCGGAAGGTCGGCGTGTTTGGTGCGGAGCATGGCCAGGGACCGGGCCAGGACGGACCGGGTGCTGCGCGGGTCGATGACGTCGTCGACGAGACCGCGTTCGGCCGCGTAGTACGGGTGCATCAACTCCTGGCGGTACTCCTCGATCCGCTGGGCGCGCACGCTCTCGGGACGATCGGAGGCGGCGATCTCGCGCCGGAAGATGACGCCCGCGGCGCCCTCCGCGCCCATGACGGCGATCTCGTTGGCCGGCCAGGCGAAGGACAGGTCGGCGCCGATGGAGCGCGAGTCCATGACGATGTACGCGCCGCCGTAGGCCTTGCGCAGGATGAGCTGGACGCGCGGGACGGTGGCGTTGCAGTACGCGTACAGCAGCTTGGCGCCGTGCCGGATGATGCCCCCGTGCTCCTGGTCCTTGCCGGGCAGGAAGCCCGGGACGTCGAGCAGGGTGACGATCGGGATGTTGAAGGCGTCGCAGAGCTGGACGAAGCGCGCAGCCTTCTCCGAGGCGTTGATGTCGAGGACGCCGGCCATGGCGGAGGGCTGGTTGGCGACGAGGGCGACGGTGTGGCCGTCGATCCGGGCGAGGGTGCAGATGATGTTGGTCGCCCACTGCTCGTGGACCTCGAAGTGCTCTCCGTCGTCGACGAGTTCCGAGATCACGGCGCGCATGTCGTAGGAGTGCGTGGGGTCGGCCGGGACGAGGTCGAGCAGGGACTCGCAGAGCCGGTCGGCCGGGTCGCCCGTGGGCTCGTACGGGGGGACCTCGCGGTTGTTGGAGGGCAGCAGCGACAGCAGGTGGCGTACGTCGGCGATGCAGCTCTCCTCGTCGTCGTAGGCGAAGTGGGCGACGCCCGACACGGTGGCGTGGACGTCGGCGCCGCCGAGGCCGTTCTGGCTGATCTTCTCGCCGGTGACGGCCTGGACGACGTCGGGGCCCGTGATGAACATCTGTGAGGTCTCGCGGACCATGAAGACGAAGTCGGTGAGGGCCGGGGAGTACGCGGCGCCCCCGGCGCAGGGGCCGAGCATGACGGAGATCTGCGGGATGACGCCGGAGGCGCGGGTGTTGCGGCGGAAGATGCCGCCGTAGCCGGCGAGGGCGGTGACGCCTTCCTGGATGCGGGCGCCCGCACCGTCGTTGAGGGAGACCAGCGGGGCCCCGGCGGACTCGGCGAGGTCCATCACCTTGTGGATCTTCTCGGCGTGGGCCTCCCCGAGCGCGCCGCCGAAGATGCGGAAGTCGTGGGCGTAGGCGAAGACGGTACGGCCGTCCACGGTGCCCCAGCCGGCGACGACGCCGTCGGTGTAGGGGCGCTTGTCCTCCAGGCCGAAACCGGTGGCGCGGTGCCGGCGCAGGGGTTCGACCTCGGTGAAGGAGCCGGGGTCGAAGAGCAGGTCGATCCGTTCCCGGACGGTCAGCTTGCCCTTGGCGTGCTGCCGCTCGGTGGCCTGGGACCCGGGGCCGCCCCGGGCCAGCTCGTGAACGGAGTCGAGTTCGGCGGTCCTGGTCCGCAGCGAGGGGCGGAGGGCTTGGGGGACCTCGGTCACTTGGGGGGATTCGATGAGCACGGTCATGCCTGGCAGGAATAGCCGAGCGGTCTCTGCCCGGCCTACACCGGCCGGTACACGCATATTCGGAGTGGCTTGATCCGGTGACAGCACCTTGCCAGAGCAGGACCCTGACAGGGGTGTTGCCTGTTGGAGCGGGTGGTCGGCGGCAAGAATCGGATCACCGGAAGGCGGGGAGGCCGACCGGTACAGAGAACCAGTCCAGTCAGCCGATCCAGGGGGATTCATTCCATGCAGGCCAACGTCGTTCGTGCTGGTTTCGCCGCCTTCGCCCTCACCGTCGCCGTTCTCGCCGGCGCCGCGGCCGCTACGGCCCACCCGGCGGCCCCCACGACCACCGGGGTCCTCGCCGACGGCGGGTCGCCCACCGTCACGGTGACGGCCGCGGCCACGCCCCCTCCGACCAAGGACGACAACGGCTGGTCCTAGTACGTCCCGGTGGTCACCGGTCGCGTGACCGGTGACCACCCGAGCGGCCGGGTCGGGTGAAGTCCGCCCCCGACCCGGCGCTTGCGCGAAGCGTGTTGCCCGGAGCCCGACCGATGTCACGGTCGGGCCATCGGCATGTCGGCGCAGGGAGCCCGTCGGCTGAAGCGGCCCCGCCAGGTCAACCGGCGGCGGTCACGGCCGGTCGTCACGACCGGCCGAGACAAAGGTTCGGAGGCAGACCTTTTTCGTGTTTTCCCCGGCATGGATCGGTTACCCGTGAGTTCGTGAGATCGATATTGCGAACGCCCTGGCATCTACGCATAATCGCGTAGTCACGGTTCTGACTCGGGGGGGTTACTGTGCTGGAACCCCTCGGGGTCGCATGTCATGTGGCCGAGGCTTACCGTGTGTTGCTCCGACATCCGGAGTTCACCCCGGCGGAACTTGCTCAATTCCTGAAATGGCCCCTCGAAAAGGTGCGCGAGGCGCTGGATGAATGCGAGCGTCTGTCGCTGATCCGTTGCTCACCCGAGGACAACACGCGCATTCTTCTCGTGGGGCCGGAGGTCGGCTTGCAGGCGCTGCTCGTGCGCCGCGAGTCGGAATTCCAGCGCCGGCAGCAGGAAATCGCGGAAAGCCGCGTCGAAGTCTCACGCCTCATCGACGAGTACGCCGCCGCGCAGGAAGAACGCCGCCGCACCGACGTCGAGCGTCTCGTCGGCATCGACGAGATCCGCTGCCGCATCGAGGAGCTCGCCAATGAGTGCGAGCACACCATGATGTCCTTCCATCCCGGCGGCGGCCTGACCTCCTCGCACCGCAGCGCCAGCCGCCCCGTCAACGAACTGATGCTGGAACGCGGCGTCGAGATGCGCACCGTCTACCTCGACAGCATCTACAACGACCCGGCCTCCGTCGACCACGCCCGCGGACTGGCCGAACGCGGTGCACACGTGCGCACCACAGCCATGCTGCCGCCCCGCATGCTCATCTACGACCGCGCCCGCGCGGTCATCCCCATCGACCCCGAGGTCTCGGCCGCCGGGGCACTGGTGTTCCGCGGACCCGGCATCATGGCCACCCTGTGCAACCTGTTCGAGCAGGTGTGGGAGAAGGCCGCCCCGATCAGCGGAGGACGGCCCCACCGCAGGGAGACCGAGCACGGCGAGCTCTCCGGCCAGGAGCAGACCGTGCTCCAACTCCTCGGCGAGGGCTACACGGACGAGGTGGTGGCGCGCAAGCTCGGCGTCTCCGTCCGCACCTGCCGCCGCATCACCGCCGACCTGATGGCCCGCCTCGGCGCGCGGAGCCGTTTCCAGGCCGGGCTGCGCGCCGTGGAACTCGGCTGGCTGGGAAGCCGGCAGGACGCGGACCTGGGACACGTATAGGGCTCGTATAGCCCCGGATCGCAAAGTCGACCCACCGAACGGAAGACGGAGTCACGGGACTTCGTATGCCCCGATCACACGTGTGGAGTCGACATGAGCAACGTGAACCTGACGTCCGGCCTTGATGCTGCCCAGAAGCAGGAGATCAAGGAGATCGTCTGCGACATCCTCGAAATCGAAGAGGACGAGGTCACCGAGACCAGCCTCTTCAAGGAGGACCACGACGCGGACTCGCTCCGCGCGATCGAGATCCTCGCTGCCCTGGAGCGCACCCAGCACGTGACGATCGAGCAGGGCGAGCTGGCGCGGATGGTCAACCTGGCCGGCGTGTACGTCGTGGTCGCCGAGGCCGCGGCCGGCAACTGACCCGCATCCCGTCCGCAGTGCGTTAGATGGGTGATTGTCCATGAACACAGCTTTGCCAGGCCCCGGCGCACCCCGACGCCGGGTGGTCATCACCGGACTCGGGGTCGTCACCAGCATCGGCATCGGCGTCGACGCGTTCGCGGCCGGGCTCAAGGAAGGCCGCAGCGGCGTGAAGCCGATCACGGCCTTCGACACGGAAGGATTCGCACACGCCAACGCGTGCGAGGTCACCGACTTCGACCCGGCCCAGTGGCTGCACCGGGTGGACCCGGAGGAACTGGGACGGGCCAGCCAGTTCTCCGTGGCCGCGGCGCGCATGGCGCTGGCGGACGCGGGACTGGCCGACGAGGACGTACGGGCCCTGCGGTCCCTGGTGTCCGTCGGAACCACCGACGGTGAATCCCGGGACCTGGACCACCTGGTCGCGGTGGGGCTCGACGGCGGACCGGAGGAGTACGCCCCGGCGGTCGCCCGCCGGATCCCCGCGGGCCGGCTCTCCTCCGGGATCGTCCGCGATCTGGCCCTGGAAGACGTGGAGGCCGTCACGATCCCGACCGCATGCGCGGCGGGCAACTACGCGGTCGGCTACGGGTACGACGCGCTGCGCAGCGGCGACGTGGACATCGCGCTGTGCGGGGGAGCCGATGCCCTGTGCCGCAAGACCTTCACGGGGTTCTACCGGCTGGGAACCATCGCACCCGACGTGTGCCAGCCGTTCGACCGGGACCGGCAGGGCATCCTCACCGGTGAGGGCGCGGGCATCCTCGTCATGGAGAGCCTGGACTCCGCACTCGCCCGGGGTGCACGGATCTACGCCGAGGTGCTGGGCTACGGACTGGCCTGCGACGCACACCACGCGGTCGCACCGGACCGCGACAGCATCGCCCGCACCATCGAGATCGCCCACCGCAACGCGGGCGTGACGGCGGACCAGATCGACTTCGTCTCCGCGCACGGCACCGGCACCAAGGCCAACGACATCACCGAGGCCGGAGCGATCCGGAAGGTCTTCGGCGAGGACGCCATGCCGCGGACGATCTCCATCAAATCGATGATCGGCCACAGCATGGGGGCGGCCAGCGCCGTCGCCGCGGCGGCCTGCGCCATCGCCCTGACCGAGGGCTTCATCCCGCCCACCATCAACCACCACGTCACCGACCCCGAATGCGGCGTGGACTGCGTACCCAACGAGGCCCGCGAGGCCGACCTCGAAATCGTCCAGAACAACGCCCTGGCGTTCGGCGGCAACAACGCGGTCCTCATCCTCGGCAAGTACCGGAGCGCCGCATGAGCTGGATCATCACCGGCATGGGCGCCGTCGCCAGCATCGGCGGCAGCGTCGGGGAGATCTTCGGATCCCTCGCCGCGGGGCGCAGCGGACTGGGCGAACTGCGGGGCTACGACCGCTCGAAGTTCCGTGCCCAGGTCGCCTACGAGATAGACGACCGGCCGGCGCCCGGCGTCGACGAGCCGCTGCGCGCCACGCGGTGGCTGGAGCAGGCGGTCGCGGCCGCCGTCGCCGACGCCTCGATCGGTGAGGACCTGTCCGGGATTCCCGTCCTGGTCGGCACCACGCTGCGGGAGCTGCGCTCGGTCGAACTGGCCGCCCGCGACGGCATCCCGTTCGACCCGGCCGACCTGCACTTCGGCACCATGCTGCGGCGCCGGTTCGGCGCGGCCGACACGCACACCGTCGCCAACGCCTGCTCCGCGTCGCTGTACACCCTGGCGCTCGCCACGGACCTGCTGGAGCTCGGGCACGCGGACACCGTCGTGGTCGCGGGCGTGGACACCATCACCGAGTCCACGTACGGGCTCCTCGACCGCTGCTACCCCGAGGCGCCGGACCGGGTCCGGCCCTTCGACCGGGCGCGGCGCGGCATGCTGCAGGGGGAGGGCGCGGTCGCCGTCGTCCTGCGGCGGGAGTCGGACGGTCCCGCGGAAGGGGCCCGGGTGCACGCCCGGGTACGGGGTGTCGCGGTCAACTGCGACGCCCACCACCCCTCCGCCCCCGAGGCCAAGAGCATCGCCACGGCGGTGCGCGAAGCCCACCGGCGGGCCGGGATCGACCCGGCCGACGTCGACCTCCTGATGCTGCACGGCACCGGTACCCCGCTCAACGACGAGGCCGAGTCCGAGGCGCTGAGCGCGGTGTTCGCCGGGATCGAACCGTCGCCCTACATGACGGCGATCAAGTCGATGACCGGTCACACCGCCGGCGCGTCCGGGCTGCACAGCCTGGTCGCGGCGGTGGACGCGATGCGGGAGCGGATCGTCCCGCCGATCGTCGGGCTCGACGACCCGGTGGCCGCGGTCGAGGGCTTCCGGCTGGTCACGGGCGAGGCGGCACGGCCGGAGACGGACCTGCGGATGGCCCAGATCAATTCGTTCGGCTTCGGCGGACTCAACGCCGTGGCCATCGTGGAGAAGGTGGACGGGCCGTGACCGCTGTCGTCATCACCGGGCTCGGCACCGCGCTTCGCGGGGTGGACGGGCCGGCCGGACTGCTCCCGGGAGCCGTCACGGACGGCGACCGGACCGACCCGGTGTCCCGGCTGACCGGTCGGGGCCTGCGCTACAAGGACCGGGCGACCAAGCTCGGCCTCATCGCGGGCCGCGACGCGCTGGAAGCGGCCGGACTGCTCGACGGACCGGACGTGCTGGCGGTGCCCGGCGACTCCTTCGGGGTCGTGGTCAGCACCAACTACGGCAACGTGGACACCGTCACCGAGACGGTGCGCACCATCGCCGCGGAGACCTACATCGGGACCAGCCCGATGATGCTGCCGGCCACCTCCAGCAACGTCGTCGCCTCCTGGCTGGCCATCACCCACGGCCTGCGCGGCGCGAACCTCACCCTGTGCAACGGTCCGACCTCCGGGCTCGACGCGATCGGCTGGGCCCGGCTGCTGCTGGAGTCCGGCCGGCTGGAGCGGGTGCTGGTGGTCGGCGTGGAGCCCGACAACTCCGCCGTCCGGGAACTGCTGGACGCCGGAGCGGACGCAACCCCGGCAGCGGGGACGGCGCCCGACCCCGGTCCGTTCGACGGAGCGGCGGCGCTCGTGATCGAATCCGCCGAGTCGGCGCGGGCCCGCGGCGCCAGGCCCCTGGCAGAAGTCGGTCCGTACGCCCGGCGCGCCGACCGGGAGGCGGCCACCGCCGCGGTCCGCGGGGCCGCGCCGGGCCGGGTCGGCCTCTGGTACGTCCCCGAGCGCGCCGCTGCCGCCCGGCCGGACGGTGGTGACGGCCCGGACCACGCGGCCGTCACCTCCGACCTGACGGCCCGGCTCGGCTCGTCCTCCGGCGCGCTGGGCGTCCTGCAGGCCGCCGCCGGCGCAGCCTGGCTGGCCGCACAGGACGGCCGGGGCCTGGTGCTCGCCACCGCGGGAACCGGCGAGGCCCCCCACGACGACGCGGCGGCCGCGCTCATCCTGGCCCCGGTCGCCGCGGACCCGCGGTGAGTGCCGCCGCGCCCCACACCGGACCGGAGCCGGTGGTGCGGCTGCGCAAGCCCGGCGGAGCGGCGGCGCGGCGCGTCCTGCTGCTGCACGGACTGGCCGGCAGCACCTCGGTGTGGGGCCCGTTCACCGAACGGGCCGGCCCGTCGCTGGAGGTGTGGGAGGCGGAACTGCCGTGGAGCCCGGCCGGGGACACCCGGTGGAGCCACGCGGTGGACCCCTCGCCGTGGGTGCGGGCGGCCCTCGCCGCCGTACCGGGCGGCGCGGACGTCCTGATCGCCCACTCCTTCGCGGCGAACATCTCCCTGGAGGTGCTCGCGGCAGGCGGCCCGGAGCTGCCCGCCGCGGCCGTCCTGGTCGCCCCGTTCCACCGGCCTGCGCCGGCGGACTTCGACTGGGAGACCCTCTCCTACTACCTCAACGGCTTCCACCGCATCCTCGAAGAGGGACTGCGCGTCACCGCCGGCGACCGGCTCCCGCCCGACCTGGTGGAAGCCATGGCCGTGCGGGTACGGGACCGGATCGGCCCCTACGGCTGGATGCGGTTCTTCGACGCCTACCTGCGCAGCCCCTTCACCGACCTGACCGCACTCGGCCTGCCGGTGCTCGTCGTCGCGGGCGACCGGGACTTCGCGGCCCCGCCGGACGACGCACGCGCGCAGGCGGGTTCCCTCGCGGACGCGGTCCTCGACGTCTTCGAGGACTGCGGTCACTTCCCGATGGCCGAGCACCCCGACCGCTTCGCGCAAGCGGTGCGCTCCTTCACCGCCGGACGCCCCGGCACCACCCTCACCGACCCTTCCCGCTACGTACGGAGTTGACCGTGACCGCGTCCCTCAACACCTCCCCGGACCTGCTGACCCCCAGCCGGCTGGAGATCCGCCCCCGCTACGAGGGCTCCAACATCTGCACCTGGATCGGCTTCAAGCACGTCAACTACCTGGTGGAGGAGGCGGTCAACAACCACCTGCGCTCCGGCGGCCTGCCCCCGGGCACGCTCTACGAGGTCTACGGACTGTGCGTCGACATCGTCGACATCGACACCCGCATCCTGCACGCCTTCCACATCGACGACGTGGCGATCGCCGAGGTCAAGCCGGCCCGCAAGGCCAAGGACGGCGAGCTGCTCTTCTCCGTCGTCCTCCAGGTCCAGCGCGAGACGCTGCTCAAGGCCGTCACCTCCACCGTCCGCGTCCAGCTGCGCCACGACCCGCGCGGCGGCGGTGGCGAGCCGGTGCCGGCCACCCTCGCCCCGTACGCCGTCGAGCGGCTCGGCGCCGTTCCCGCCTGGGAGCCCGGAACCCCGGACGCCGACGTGAACGCGGACGACCTGGTCAAGGAGCTCACCGCGGGCAAGAACGCCTACGCCTGGAAGTTCCGCATCCCGTACTGGTACTGCCACTACACCGAGCGCATGCAGATGTCCGGCTACCTGCGGATGATGGAGGAGGCCAAGGACCGGTTCGTCGCCGACCGCGGCGTGTCCATCAAGACCCTGCTCGACGAGCAGAACTGGATCCCGGTCGTGCCGCACTCGCGGATCACCGTCCTGGACGAGGCCCGCATGGAGGAGGACCTCTACACGGTCTTCACCGTCGAGGAGATCTTCAAGGGGATCACCTACACCTCCCGCATGGACACCTACGTGGTGCGCGACGGCAAGCTCCTGCAGACGTCCACCGGGCTCATCACGCACGGCTACGCGGTGATCGAGAACCGCCGCGACTGGAGCCTGGTGAACTTCGACGACCGGATGAACGCCGCGCTGGAGGGCCGGTCGGCATGACCCACGAGGTCGTGGTCACCGGGATCGGCGCCGTCACGTGCCACGGAAACGGCACCGACGCGCTGTGGCGGGCCATGACGGCGGCCGGTGTCCGTCTGCCGGACCGGCCGGCGGACCCGCACGCCCGGATGGACCGTCCGCTGATCAACCTGGTGCCCGACCGGTCGGCCGGCCAGGCCGACCCCGAAACCCGCGCGTCGGGCTTCGCCCTCACGGCGGCCCGCGAGGCGCTGGCCGACGCGGGGCTCCACGACGGGCTGCCGGCCGGCAGCGCCGTCGTGCTCGGCAGCTGCATGGGCGAGCCCGGACTGAACGAACGCGGCCGCGGCGCCGACGGCACGTGGCGGCCGCCCTTCCGCCTCGCCTCGCAGGTCGCCGCGGAACTGGGCCTGTTCGGTACCGCGCACGAGATCGCCAACGCCTGCGCCGCGGGCGGCTACGCCCTGGGCGCCGCCGCGGACCTGATCCGCTCCGGCGAGGCCGACGTGGTGCTCGCCGGCGGCTCGGACGCCTACTCGCGGGTCGCGCTCGGCTGCTTCAACCGGCTCGGCGCGGTCGATCCGGTGCGCTGCCGCCCCTTCGACCGGCAGCGCGCCGGGACGGTCTTCGCCGAGGGCGCGGGCCTGCTCGTCCTGGAGTCCGCGGCGCACGCCGCGGCCCGGGGCGCCCGGTCCGCGCTGCGCCTCACCGGCGCGGGCTGGAGCTGCGACGCAGGCCACCCCACCGCGCCGGAGTCCGAGGGCGAGCAGATCGAACGGGCCATGCGCGAAGCCGTCGGCCCGGACGCCGGGCCCGTGGGCTGCGTGATCCCGCACGGCACCGGCACCCAGCTCAACGACGTGATCGAGAGCCGCGTGCTGCACCGGGTGTTCGGGGCGGCCGCGGCGGACCTCCCGCTCTACAGCCTGAAGGCGCTCCTGGGCCACGCGGGCGGCGCGTCCGCCGCCCTCGGCGCGGTCGCCGCCGCGCTGATCCTGCGGCACGGCAGCATCCCGCCGAACGTGCCCGTCGAGGACCCGGACGAGCAGTGCGAGGTACGGCTGCCGGGTGGCTCGGCGACGGCGCTGCCGGCCGGAGCGCGCCGGGTGCTGGTCAACGCCTACGCCTTCGGGGGCAACAACGCCTCTCTCGTCCTGGAGGAGGCCGCATGAGCACCGCCCTGCGGAGCCCGCCCGCCCCGGTGCGGACCACGGACCTGGCGGTCACCGGCATCGGGGTCGTCGTCCCCGAAGACGCGGCCGGGGCCGGAGTCGGGGCCGGGGCAGGTGACGGCACGGCCGGCTGGTTCGACCACCGCACCAGACTCGGGCCGCGCGGCTTCAAGTACCTCCCGTCCGGAGCCCAGTACCTGCTGGCCTCGGTCCGCGCCGCGGTCGCCGACCGCGGCGGGCCGGACCCCGCGCCGCCCGCGCGCCGCGGCCTCGTACTCGCCACCAACGGCGGCCTCGCCGACCTGTTCGACAGCATGGACCGCACCGTGGCCGAGACGGGCGCCGACGGCCTCGGACCGGCCCTCGCCCCCTACTTCGCCGTCAACGTGCTCGGCAGCCGGCCGGCCGCCGAACAGGACCTGAAGGGCTTCGCCCTCACCGTGGGCTCCCCGCGGACCGCGGCCCTGGAAGCGGTGCAGGCGGGAGCCCGCGCGCTGGCCGCCGGCCGCGCCGACACGCTCGTGGTCGGGGCCTGCGAGCAGGCCCCCCGGGGACCGGGCGGCGGCGCCGAACAGGGCTCCGTGGCACTGGTGCTGGAGCGCCCGGCCGCGGCCCGCTCACGCGGGGCCCGGGTGCACGGTGTCTGCCGGACCGCCTCGCTGTTCGCGCCGCCGCGGGCCCTCGCGGAACCGGACGGCCGGCGCAGGCTGGCCGCGCTGACCCGGCGCACCCTCGCCGGCCTCCTGGAGGCCGGCGCACCCGTCCCGCGCGTCCACTACGTACTCGACGGATCGGCCGCGGCCGCCGCCGTCGCCGAGGCCGTCTCCGAGGCGCTCGGGGAGGGGACCCCGCCGGCCCCCGGCAGCGTCTCGCCGGCCGGTGCCGGCTGCCTGGGACCCGCGCTCCACCTGGCCCGGATGCTCACCGGAGCGGCCCCCGACCGGCTGCTCGTGACCGCGACCTGCGAAGGGCACGTCGCCTTCGCCCTCGTAGACAAGGAGATACCCCCATGCTGAAGTCCCTCGAGGGCACCTGGTGCCTGGTCCTCGGCGTATCGAGCGGCATCGGGCGGGCCATCGCCCTGGGCCTCGCCCGCGAAGGCGTCAACGTGGCCGGCGTGCACTTCGACACCGCCTCGCGCGACGAGGAGGTCGCCGCCCTCCAGGAGGAGATCCGCTCCAACGGCGTCCAGGCGCACTTCTACAACGCCAACGCCGCCCGCCGCGCCACCCGCGAACAGGTCGTACCGGACCTGGCCGAACTGACCGCGCACACCGGCGGCGTCCACATCCTGGTGCACTCGCTGGCCTTCGGCACGCTGGTGCCGTTCCTGCCCCGCGAGGGCTGGGACCGCCCGGTCTCCTCCCGCCAGCTGGAGATGACCCTCGACGTGATGGCGAACAGCCTCGTCTACTGGACGCAGGACCTGGTGGAGGCCGGACTGCTCCGCCCCGGCGGCAAGATCTTCGCCCTGACCAGCGCGGGGACCTCCCAGGCGCTGCCCAGCTACGGATCGGTGTCGGCCGCCAAGAGCGCGCTGGAGTCCCATGTGCGCCAGCTCGCCTGCGAGCTGGCGCCGCAGGGCATCGCGGTCAACGCACTGCGGGCCGGCACCACCGTCACCCCCGCCCTCCAGCGCATCCCCGAGCACGCCGACTACGTGGCCAAGGCCGGCCAGAACAACCCGCACGGCCGGCTCACCCGGCCCGAGGACGTCGCCGACGCCGTGGCCCTGCTCTCCCGCACCGACTCCTCCTGGATCAGCGGCAACACCATCGGCGTCGACGGCGCCGAACTGCACGCGGCAGCGGGCGCCTGGGGCGCACCCGCCTCCCTCTGAGAGACCCGCCTCCCGCTGAGGCACCGGCCTCCTTCCGAGGCACCGGCCCGTCGGCCCCCCTTACGCCGCTCGCGCGGCGACCGAGACGTCAGGAGTACAACGATGACCGCAACGGACGCACCCGCCACCGTGGACGGCGGGGCGCTGGTGGTATCCGGATGGGCGACCGCGTCGCCCTACGGGCTGGGAGCGGCCGCGTTCACCGAAGGAGTGCGGGCCGGCCGGGAAGCGGTCGCACCGCTCGACGAACAGGTCCGCGGCAACGGCCCGTACGACCGGGCGGGGATCGTCCCCGGCTTCGACATCAAGACGGTGCTCGGCCGCAAGGGCACCCGGTCGATGGACCGGGCCACCGGCCTGGCCGTCGCGACCGCCGGAATGCTCCTGGAGACGGCCGGCCCCGGCCTCGCCGACGACCGGCCCGAGGCCGTCGGCATGGTGCTCGGCACCGGCCACGGCAGCGTCCAGAGCATCATGGACTTCACCCGCGACTCGCTGACCGGCGACAAGCCCTTCCACGTCGACCCCGCGCTCTTCCCCAACACGGTGATGAACCGCGCGGCCGGGCAGAGCGCCATCTGGCACACCCTCAAGGGCCCCAACACCACCATCTCGGGCGGTGCGCTCACCGGACTGCTGGCCCTCAACTACGCGGCACGGCTGCTCAAGCAGGGCCACGCCGAAGCCGTCCTGGTCGGTGCGGTGGAGGAGTTCTCCGTGGCCCGCAGCTGGCTGGAGTACCACGCCCGTTCGGGCGCGGGCAGGCAGCCGGCCGGACCGCTCGGCGAGGGCTGCGCACTGTTCCTGCTGGAGCCCGCCGCCCGCGCCGCCGCCAACGGCCGGCCCGCCCTCGCCACCGTGCTCGGCTCCCGCTTCATCGCCTTCCCCGAGCCGGAGGGCGCCCAGCGGGCCGTCGCCCGGGCGGTCACCGAGGTGCTCAAGGAGGCCGGCGTCGAGATCGCCGACGTCACCCTGGTGGTGCCGTCCGACGCGGGCGGACCGCTCGGCGCCCGCGAGGAAGCCGCCCTGACCGAGGTACTGGGCCCCCTGGAGCCGCACCGGCTTCGGCTGCGCCGCCTGCTGGGCGACGCGACGGCCGCCTCGGCCGCCTTCCAGCTCGCCTCCGCGCTCGCCGTCGGCGAAGGCGACGGCGGACTGGCCCTCGTCACTTCCGTGGACCCCGACGGCACCGCCGGATGCAGCCTGCTGCGCCTGGGATCCGCCGCCGCGTGAACGCCCGCCACCGAAGCGGAGCGACCCACCGCACCGCCCCCACCACGACAAAGGATGGACCGTCATGACCAACACCACCGCCGTCACGCTCGACCGTGAGGAGCTGCGCCTCCTCGTCGCCGACGTCCTGGACCTCGACCCGGCCGAGGTGACCGACACCGCGCACTTCACGGACGACCTCGACGTCGACTCGCTGATGGCCCTGGAGATCACCGTGCGCCTGGAGCGGGAGTACGGCGTGAAGATGAAGGAGACCGAGCTCGCCGCGATCACCACCCTGGAGGGCACCTACCAGCTGCTCGCGAGCAAGCTCGGATCCTCGCAGTGAGCGCCGCCGTGGCCCTGTACGGGGAGGTCGAGCTGCTGCGCAGCAACAGCGGCGGCGCGGCGTCCGCCTTCACCGCGGACGAGCGGGACCCGGTGATCGCCGGGCACTACCCGGGCTTCCCGGTGCTGCCCGGCGTGTACCTGGTGGAGGCCGTGGACCGTACGGTCCGCCACTGGGCGGAGCCCACCACCCAGGTCGAACTGACCGCCATGGACCGCTGCCGCTTCCACCAGCCCGTGTACCCGGGCGACCGGGTCTTCGTGGAAGCCGCGATCACCGAGACCGAGGACGGGCTGGTGGCCAAGGGATCCCTCGCCACCAACCGCGGCAAGATCGCCGACATCCGACTGCGATACCGCAAGGAGCACGCCAAATGAGTACGCAGGCACAGGAGTTCGGTGTCGACCGGATCAAGTCCACCATCCCGCACCGCACGCCGATCCTGCTCGTGGACCGGGTCGGCGAGGTGGTACCGGGCGAGCACCTGACCGCCTACAAGGCCGTATCGGGCAACGAGCCCTGCTACGCGGCCCTCCCGGCGGACGCCCCGGCCTCCGCCTACGCCTACCCGAACGCCCTGGTCATCGAGTCCTGGGCGCAGGCGGCGGTCCTGCTGTCGGTGTGGGAGCAGCCCAACCCGGACGTGCTGGCCGGAAAGGTCGAGCTCGCGGGCGCCATCAACGGCGTCGAGATCTCCGGCCGGGTCCACCCCGGCGAGGTCCTGGAGCACCGGGTCCGGCTGGTCCGCGCGGTCGATGACACGGCGATCCTGGCCGGCGAGACGCTGGCCGGCGGCCGCCCGGTGATGAGCTTCCAAACCTTCGTCGTCGCCCTGCGCGACGTCACCGAGCTGCTGCCCGCCGGCCAGAGCGTCTGAGAGGGGACGACACCATGAACGCGACGACCGAGCAGGACACCGGGTCCGCCAGGATCGCCCTGGTCACCGGAGGCTCCCGCGGCATCGGCCGGGCCGTCGTGGCCCGGCTGGCGAGCGAGGGCTACGACATCGGCTTCTGCTACCGCTCCGACGAGCAGTCGGCGGCGCTGGTGGTCAAGGAGGTCGAGGCGCTCGGCCGCCGGGCCCTGGCCCGCAAGGTCGACGTCACCGACCGGGCCGAGGTCAAGGCCTTCGTCGAGGCGGTGGAGGACGGTCTGGGCCCGGTGGACGCCGTCGTGACCTCCGCGGGCATCACCCGGGACAACCCGCTGGTGCTGATGCCCGACGAGGACTGGGACGCGGTCGTACGGACCAACCTGGACGGCACGTACAACGTGATCCGTTCCGTGGTCTTCCCCATGATGAAGCGGCGCGGCGGCGCCGTGGTCACCATCTCCTCGGTCGCCGGCGTCGCCGGCAACGCCGGGCAGACCAACTACTCCGCCTCCAAGGCCGGGATCCTCGGCTTCACCCGGTCGCTGGCCAAGGAGGCGGGCCGGCACGGGATCCGTGCCAACGCGGTCGCGCCGGGCTTCATCGAGACCGACATGACCGCCGTCCTCACGGAGAAGGCCGCCAAGGACATGATCGGCAAGATCCCGCTGCGCCGCTTCGGACAGCCCGAGGACGTGGCCGCCCTGGTGGCGTTCCTGGTGTCGGACCAGGCCGGCTACATCACGGGACAGGTCCTCCAGGTGGACGGCGGCATCGAGCTGTGAGCGGGGCCCGGCGTCCCAAGGCGGTCAAGCGGCCCAAGTTCTACTTCTCGCTGCGCAGCCCCTACTCGTGGCTGGCCTACCGGGACCTGATGGAGGACCACCCGGAACTGGCCGCCCGGCTGGAGTGGATCCCCTTCTGCGAGCCGGACGAGACGAGCGCCAAACTGCTGGCGGATGCCGGGGGTTCGTTCCCGTACACGGCCATGTCACGGGCCAAGCACCTGTACATCCTGCAGGACGTCAAGCGCCTCGCCGCGGACCGCGGACTCGACTTCGCCTGGCCGGTGGACCGCGCGCCCTGGTGGGAGCCCGCCCACCTCGGCTACTGGGTGGCCCTCCGCCACGGCAAGGGCGCCGAGTTCATCGCCCGGGCCGCGAGCGCCCGCTGGCAGGAGGGCCTGGACATCTGCGATCCCGAGGTGATCGGCTCGTTCGGCCCGGCCCTGGGGATCGACCCGGCCGAACTGTCGGGCGCGCCCGACGACCCGGACGCCCGGGCACAGGGCCTGCGGGCCCTGCTGTCAGTGGAGCGCGACGGGGTCTTCGGAGTCCCCTTCTTCGTCCGCGGCTACGACAAGTACTGGGGTCTGGACCGGCTGCCGGCCTTCGCCGGGGCGGTGCTCGCCGACCCGGCGGGCGCGGACCCGGCGGGCGCGGACCCGGCCCCCACGACCACCCCCGACGCCGTCACCGTCCCCTCCCCGGGATCGGGACAGGCTCTGGGGCTGCCCACCGGCTCGTCGGTCGACGACGGCCACGCGGGCGGGTGCGGCTGACGCCGGCCGCACCACCGAGGCCGCCGCGCGGCGACGTCCCCCGACGGTGCGCGGCGGCTCTTCGGCATTCTCCGGCGGCTTCGCGGCCGCCTTTCGAGACCCCTGCTGCGGCCCCCCGGGGCGTATAGGGGCGACATAGGGGCGCTGCGCAGGGTGGGCGGGCGGTGCCGACCGCGATCCGGACATGTGGGCCGGTTTGGACCTGGACCGAGTGGACCAAGAGGGTGGGGAGTTGGGCGTGGCCGGCTTCGAGGGGTTCGTAGGCGCTTTCCGGCGCAGAGTCATGGAGACACCGCGGCGCACCGCCGTACGGTTCTGCGCGGGAGAGGACCGGGAGGAACTCAGCTACGAGGCGCTGGACGCCGCGGCCCGCTCCGTCGCGCGATGGCTCGCCGACCGAGCCGAACCGGGGGACCGGGCCCTGCTGTCCTTCTTCCCCGGCACCGGGTTCATCCAGGCGTTCCTGGGCTGCCTCTACGCCGGCGTCGTGCCGGTGCCCGTGCCCGCGCAGGGCGGGCACAGCCAGCAGGAGGCCCGTACCGACGGCATCGCCGCGGACAGCGGGGCACGCCTGGTACTGGCGGAGGAGACGCTCGCCGAGGCGCTCACGGCGGACGGCCGGGACCTGGAGCCCTTCGCCGCCGACGCCGGGACACTGGCGTTCCTCCAGTACACCTCGGGCTCGACCAGCGATCCCAAGGGCGTGATGGTCCCGCACGGGGCGCTCGTCCACAACATCGGCCTGATGCGCCGCAGTCACGGCTGGCACTCCGGCATGACCTGGTGCAGCTGGCTGCCCGCCTACCACGACATGGGCCTCATCGCGATGATGCTGACCCCGCTCCACCTCGGGGGCACCGCGGTGCTGATGTCGCCCACCGAGTTCCTCAAGCGCCCCGTGAGCTGGCTCCGGCTCATCGACCAGTACGGCGCCGACGTGAGCTGCGCGCCGAACTTCGCCTACGACCTGTGCTCCCGCCTCCTGAGCGACGAGCAGATCGCCGGACTCGACCTGTCGCGCTGGCGGTACGCCTGCAACGGCGCCGAGCCGGTCGACGCGGGCACCCTGGCACGCTTCGCGAAGCGCTTCGCGCCCGCGGGCTTCCGGACCGAGGCACTGCTGCCCGGCTACGGCATGGCGGAGACCACGCTGTACGTGTCCGGCACCCGGGCGGACAGCGCCCCCGTGGTGCTGCGCGTGTCCGCGGACGGGCTCGCCGCGGGTTCCCTGACCCCCGCGGAACCGGGCGAGCCCGCCCAGGACCTGGTCAGCAGCGGCATCGTGCGGGACCTGGACGTACGCATCGTGGACCCGGGCACCGCGCGGGAACTGCCCGACGGGCAGGTCGGCGAGATCTGGATCCGCGGCGACTCCGTCGCGCACGGGTACTGGCGGCGTCCGGAACAGACGGCGCAGGCGTTCGGCGCGGTGACCGCCTCCGGCGAGGGCGGCTTCCTGCGGACCGGGGACCTGGGCGCACTGGACGCCGGCGAGCTGTACGTCACGGGCCGCCTCAAGGAAATGATCATCGTGCACGGCCGGAACCTGTACCCGCACGACATCGAACGCGAGGTCCGGGCCCTGGACAAGGCGTTCGCGGAGCTGCCCGCCGCCGTGTTCTCGGTACGGCCCGGCGCGCACGAGGAGATCGTCGTCGTACAGGAGCTGCGGGCCCGCGGGCTCGGCGCTGACGAGCTGCGCGCCCTGGCCCGCGGCGCGAAGTCCCGGCTCTCGGCCGTACTGGGGGTCCGCGTCGGCGGCATCGTCCTCGTACGCGTCGGCCAGGTGCGCCGCACCACCAGCGGGAAGATCCAGCGCACCCGCATGCGGCAGCTCTTCGAACAGGGCGGGCTGGCTCCCGTACACGCCGAACTGGACGCGCAGCTGGCGGCGGCCTTCGCACAGCCGGCCGCGTCCGCTCCCCTGCCGGCCACGAACCGAGAGGCAGTGCACCGCTGATGGAGCTGACCCTCCCCGAGACGGCCGCCCGGCGGCCGCTCGCCCTCACCGAACAACTCGAACGGCTCCTCGGCGACCCGGGCGACAGCAGCCTGGCGTTCTCCTTCGCACGGTGCGCGGAACTCGACCGGGCCGAAGCCTTCCCCGACGAGATCTGCGCCGCACTCGACGTGATGGGTCTGCCGCGCTGGTTCGCCCCGGCCGCCCACGGCGGAGCGCTGCGCAGCAGCGAGGAACTCCTCCAGATCATCCGCACCCTCGGCCGCCGCGACTTCACCGTGGCGCTCGCCCACATCAAGACCTACCTCGGGGCGGTGTCCGCCTGGGTGGCGGGCACCCCCGAACAGGCGGGCAGGCTGGCCTCCCGGGTCAACGCGGGCGCGGTCGTCGCGCTCGCGCTCACCGAACAGTCCCACGGCAGCGACTTGCTGGCCGGCGAACTGGCGGCGGTGCGCACCCCCGGCGGCTACCGCCTCGACGGGGAGAAGTGGCTGATCAACAACGCCACCCGGTCCGAGGTCGTCTGCGTCCTGGCGCGGACCGACCCGGACGGCGGAGCCCGCGGGTTCAGCCTGCTGCTCGCCGACAAGAAGGAACTGGCGCCCGGCAGCTGGCACCACCTCGACGCGGTCGCCACCCACGGCGTGCGCGGCGCGGACATCAGCGGCATCGCCTTCGACGCGGCCGAAGTGCCCCTCGACGCACGGATCGGCGCCGAGGGATCGGGCCTGGAGATCATCCTCAAGGGCTTCCAGATCACCCGCACCCTCTGCTCGGCGATGTCGCTCGGCATGGCCGACCAGGCCCTGCGGATCGCCGTCGGCTTCGCCGGCGCCCACGAGCTGTACGGCCGGCGCCTCGCCGACCTGCCGCACGCGGCGCGCACCCTCACGGAGGCGTACGCCGACCTGCTCGCGGCCGAGGCGGTCAGTCTGGTCGCCACCCGCTCGATCCACACGCTGACGGCGGAGCAGAGCGCCGTGTCCGCCATCGTGAAGTACCTGGTGCCCACCGTCGCCGACCAGGCGATCGCCGCGCTGCGCCAGGTGCTCGGCGCCCGCGCGATGCTCGTCGAGGACCACGCCGAGGGCACCTTCCAGGAGATCGAGCGCAACCACCGCATCGTCGGCATCTTCGACGGCAGCACCGTCGTCAACCTCAACTCCCTGATCAACCACTTCCCGATGCTGGTACGGGGCTACCGCGCCGGCCTCGCCGACCGGCCCGGGGTCGAGGGGGCCGCACGGCTCGACGGCCCCACGCCCGAGCTGGACCCGGGCCTGCTCACCCTGTACTCACGGTCCGGCTGCAGCGTCGTGCAGAGCCTGCCCGAAGCCGTCGAGGCCGTCCTGCGCCGCGCCGAGCGGGGCGAGGCCCCCGCCGCCGTCGCCGCCCAGGCGAGCCGGCTGCGGCTGCTCGCCGACGAACTGCACGCCGAGCTCGCCGCATACCGCCCGTCCGCCCGCGACGTCCCCGAGCACGCCTTCGACCTCGCCGGCCGCTACTGCGTCCTGTACGCCGCCGCCGCGAGCCTGCACCTGTGGCTGCACAGCGCCCCCGACACCGGCCCCGTGACGGGCGGGCTCTGGACGGAAGGCGCCTGGCTGGAGGCCGTACTGGCCCGGCTGCTGCGCAGGCTCACCGGCGAGGCGGACCTCGACGACGCGGACGGGCCCGCACTGGACCGGCTGCTGCCGATCCTGCGCGCCCAGCACGACGGCGGGCTGCTGTTCTCGCTGCTGACCTGCGCACTGGCCGAGAGCGGCCGCACCGACGCCGACGCGAACCAGGAGCAGGCACGATGACCACCGCCCTCACCCCCGTGGCAGCGCCGCCCGCCGAGGCGGTCCCCACCGCCGACCGGATCGCCGACCTGGAACGACGGCTCGGGAACCCCCTCGACCCCGCCAACCCGCTGGGGCACGCCGCCGTACTGGCCGCCGACGAACGCGGCGAGCTGCTCGCCGCCGGTGAACGGATGCTGGCGGACTACGGGCTGGGCTCCGAGTTCGTGCCCACGGCCCTCGGCGGCCGCCTGGACCGCGCCGACGGCCTGGCCCACCTGATGCGCGCCGTGTTCCGCCGGGACTGCGCGCTCGGCATCGGCTACGGCATCACCAGCTTCATCGCCGCCCTGCCCGTCTGGGCCTCGGGCAGCGCCGAGCAGCAGCGCCGGGTCGCCGGCCTGCTCGCGTCCGGCGGCCGCATCGTCGCCGCGTACACCGAGCTGGCGCACGGCAGCGACTTCTCCCGCACCACGCTCAGCGCCACGCCCTCGGCCGACGGCGCCGGCCTCGTCCTGGACGGCGGCAAACAGCTCGTCAACAACGTCTCCCGCGCCGAGGCGGCCCTGCTGTTCGCACGCACCGACGACCGGCCCGGCAGCCGCAGCCAATCCCACCTCCTGGTGGACCTGACCTCGCTGCCGCCCGACCGGATGCGCCGGGATCGCCGCTACCCCACCTCGGGGGTGCGCGGCTGCCTCCTCGGCGGTGTCGACTTCGACCGGTGCCCGGTCCCGGCCGATGCCGTCGTCGGCGAGAGCGGAGGTGCGACGGAGACCGTGCTGCGCGCCTTCCAGGTCACCCGCAGCGTGCTGCCCGGCATGGTCGTCGGCGTCGGAGACACCCAGCTGCGCACCGTCGTGGGCTTCGCCCGCGACCGGATCCTCTACGGGCGGCCGGTCGCCGGGCTGCCGCACGCGCGGGCCACCCTCATCGCGAGCTTCCTCGACCTGCTGGTCTGCGACGCGCTCGCCACGGTCGGGGCGCGCTCGCTGCACCTGCTGCCCGAGGAGACCAGCATCCAGTCGGCCGCCGTGAAGTACCTGGTGCCCAAGCTCCTCCAGGACTCCTCCTACCGGCTGTCGGTCCTGCTCGGCGCCCGCAGCTACCTGCGCGAGGGCCCGTACGCCATCTTCCAGAAGGCCGCCCGCGACCTGCCCGTGGTCGCCCTCGCGCACGCGGGCAGCGCCGTGTGCCTGGCCACGATCGTGCCGCAACTGCCCCGCATGGCCGAGCGCGCCTGGCCGGACACCACCGGGGAACAGCCCCCCGAAGCGCTGTTCCGGCCCGGCGCCGCCCTGCCGCCGCTCGACCTCGGCCGCCTGGAGCTCAACTCCCGGGGCCGCGACAGCCTCACCCGGCTGCTGTCCGCCTCCTACGAGGACCCGCGGGTCGACGCACTGGCCCGGATGTTCGCCGACGAGCTGCGGGACCTGGGCCGCCGGGCGGCCGCCCTGCCGCCCCGGGACCGCACCGTGATCGCCGGCCGCCGGGGCTTCGTCCTCGCCGAGCGCTACACCTACCTGCTGGCCGCCGCCGCCTGCCTGGGCACGTACCGCCACGGCGAGGGCTTCACGGCCGACCCGGCCTGGGTCATCGGCGCCCTGCACCGCCTCGCCGGCCGGATGGGGCTGCGCCCGGGGCCCCTGGAGCGGGAGGTCACCGACCGGCTGGCCGGGGAGATCGACGAGCGGTTCGACCACGGGCTCACGTACGACCTGAACCGCGGGCGGCTCACCCGGCCGTGACCCGGCCTCCCACGGCCCCGTTCCCTCTCCGCCGTTCCCTCCCCCCTTCCGCCTCCCCCCTCCTCCGCCCCCCTCGCCTCCGCCCTCCGCCTCACAAAGGAGCCGCACCATGTCCGAAGTCACCGTCGCAGCAACCACCAAGGCGGATCCGCAGGAGATCCGCGACTGGCTCGTCCACCGCGTCGCCTACTTCCTCGAGTGCCCCGTGAGCCAGATCGACGCCACCGCCCATCTCGTCGAGATCGGGCTGGACTCCGTCTACGCGCTGACCCTGTGCGGCGACGTGGAGGACCGGTTCGGTCTCCTCGTGGAACCGACCATGGCCTGGGACCACCCCACGGTCGATGCCATCACCGTCTATCTGGCGGGCGAATTGGAGCGGCTGTGAACAGCGAAGGCCGTAAACCGTACCAAGGGATCCTGGCGACCATAGGGAACACTCCCCTGGTCGAACTGAAGAGCCTGCTCCCGGGATTCGGCTCCCGGGTCTTCGCCAAGGTGGAGCGGTTCAACCCCGGCGGCAGCATCAAGGACCGGTCCGCACTGCGCATGCTCATCGACGCGGTGAGCAGCGGAGAGCTGGAACCGGGCCGGTCGGTCGTCGTCGAGTCCAGCTCCGGGAACCTCGCGGTCGGGCTCGCCCAGATCTGCCGCTACTTCGGGTTCCGCTTCATCTGCGTGGTCGACGGCAAGACCACCGAGCAGAACCTCGCCATCCTCGCGGCCTTCGGGGCCGAGGTGGAGGTCATCACCGAACGGGACCGGGCCACCGGCGAGTACCTGCCGATGCGCCTGCGGCGGGTGCGCGAACTGGTCGCGACGGTCCCGCACGCCTACTGGCCCAACCAGTACGCCAACCCGCTCAACCCGCGCGCCCACGAAGTCACCATGCGGGAGATCGACGACGCCCTGGACGGGCAGGTCGACTTCCTCTTCGCCTCGGTGAGCACCTTCGGGACCCTGCGCGGCTGCGCCGACCACATCCGCAAGGCCGGCCTGGACACCAAGGTCGTCGCGGTGGACGCGCTGGGCAGCGCCATCTTCGGTCTGGAGCCGACACAGCGGCTCATCCCCGGGCACGGCGCGTCCGTCGTGCCGCCGCTCATGGACCCGGACGCACCCGACGAGATCGTGCACGTCTCCGACGTCGACTGCGTGGCGGCCTGCCGCCGGCTGGTGGGCCGTGAGGCCATCCTCGCCGGGGGCTCCTCCGGAGCCACCGTCGCGGCCCTCCAGAGGTTCCGGGACCGCGTTCCCGAAGGATCGAACTGCGTACTCATCTTCCCCGACGGGGGAGACCGCTATCTCGACACCATCTATTCCGACGCGTGGGTGCAGCGCAACTTCGGAGAGATATCCCACCTCTGGAAGGACTGAACCCCATGCTGATGTCCGCCGGCCAGGAGGGCCTGTGGCTGGCCCACCAGCTCGATCCGCAGAGCCCGGCCTACAACGTCGTCCTCGCCGTCCGGATCCGCACCGCGCTCGACACCGGTGCGCTGCGGCGGGCGCTGACCTTCCTCGTGGAACGTCACGAGCTGCTCCGCTCCCGCTTCCCCGCGGACGGGGACGGGGACGGCCACGGCGAGGACGCCCGCGACGACGGCCGGCCGGTCCGGCGGACCGTGCCGGCGGACGAGGTGCGCCTCGACGTGCGGGACGTCCCCGGAGCCGACGACGAGGCCCTCTTCGACCTCGCCCGGAGGGCCGGCGAGGAACCCTTCCGGCTCGCCTCCGAAGGGGCGTTCCGCGCGGTGCTGCTGCGCCGCGCCCCGGACGACGCGGTGCTGCTCACCGCCACCCACCACATCGTCAGCGACGCCACCTCGCAGTGGATCCTCGTACGCGACCTGCTCCACGCGTACGAGGCCGCCGCGGCGGGCACCCGCCCGGACTGGCCGCCGCTGGAGGCGACCTGGGACGAGTACGTGGCGGCCGAGCGGCGCCTGGCCGGCTCCCCGCGCGGCCTGCGCGCCGCCGACTACTGGCGCGAGGTGTGTGCGGACGTCCCCCTGGCGACCCTGCCGGCCGACCGGCCCCGGCCCGCCTGGCGCACCCTCAACGGAGCCACCCACGAACTGCGTCTGCACGAGGACGACGCGGCGCGGCTGCGCGCCGCCGCCAAGGAATCCCGGCTGACCCCCTTCGCATGGCTGCTCGGCGCCTTCCAGGCCGCCCTGTACAGATCGGGGAGCGGCCCCCGCTTCCTCATCGGCTGCCCGGCCACCACCCGCCTGCAGCCGGGCACCCGCGAAGCCGTGGGCTACTACGTCAACGCCCTGCCGGTCACCGCGGGGATCGGCCCGTCGACCTCCCTCGGGGAGCTGGCGCACGGCGCGCACCTGCAGCTGCTGCGCGGCATGTCCCACATCGCGTACCCGCTCGAACTCATCGGCCGGGGCGAACTGTTCAAGGTGTCCTTCACCTCGGTCGCCGCCGACCGACTGCCCGTCCCGGGCCTCTTCCAGGGCCCCGTGGAGCACCGCGGACTGCGCCTGGAGCTGTGCGACGTCCCGCAGCAGGAGGGCCAGCTCGACCTGACGGTGGAGGTGCTCGAGAGCGCCTCCGGGTTCACCGCGCTCCTGCGGTACAACACCGACCTGTTCGACGCCGCCACCGTCGAGCGGTTCGCGGACACCTACGCGCGTCTGCTGCGGGCCGGCCTGGACGACCCCGCCGCCCCGGTCGCCGAGGCGTCGCTCGTCGACGCCGACGACCTGGCGTTCCTGCTGGCCCTGGGCAGTGGCGCGGCATGAAACGTATAGGCCTGGTATAGCCACCGACTCGACGATCCAAGAAAGGAAATACGACCGAGAGGAAACCCCATGCTGATACTCCGGCGGGCGGACGTGTCGGAAATTCTGTCCGGCAGCGAGTCGGAGATCATCGACCTCGTCGCGGATGCCTACAAGCTCCACGACGAGGGGAAGACCTCCCTGCCGCACTCGGTGTTCCTGAGGTTCCCCGAGGAGGAGCACGCACGCGACCGGATCATCGGCCTGCCGGCCTACGTCGGCGGCGGCGCCCCCGCCGCGGGCATGAAGTGGATCTCCTCCTTCCCCGGCAACATCGACTCCGGCCTGGAGCGGGCCAGCGCGGCCGTCGTCCTGAACTCCCTCGACACCGGCCACCCGGTGGCGTTCGTCGAAGGCGCCGTCATCTCCGCGAAGCGCACCGCCGCCAGCGCGGCACTGGCCGCCCGCGAACTGACCACCGACGCCCCGCCCGTCTCGGTCCTCCTCATCGGCTGCGGCGTCATCAACCTGGAGATCCTCCGGTTCCTCGACGCCGCCCTCCCGGACCTGCGCGAGGCCGCGCTCTACGACACCGATCCGGCCCGCGCCGAGGCGTTCGCCGAGCAGTGCGCCCGTGAGGTGCCCGGCGTCAAGGCCCACCCCGTCACCGACCTGGCCGCCGCCCTGGGCGAGCACCGGCTGGTCTCGCTGGCCACCACCGCGGCCGAGCCGCACCTGGACCTGGCCGCCTGCGGCCCGGACACGACCGTCCTGCACGTATCGCTCAGGGACCTGACCCCCGAGGCGATCCTGGCCGCGGTCAACGTGGTCGACGACGCGGACCACGTGTGCCGCGAGCGCACCTCGCTGCACCTGGCCGAACAGCGCACCGGCGACCGCGGCTTCATCGCCGCCCCGATCGGCGCCCTGCTGCGCGGCACCGCCTCCGTCACCCGCGAGCCCGGCCGGCCCGTCGTCTACTCCCCCTTCGGGCTCGGAGTCCTCGACATCGCCCTCGCCGCGATGGCCGCGCGCCGCGCCGGCGAACTGGGCCTCGGCGTCCGCGTCGACGACTTCCTGCCCGCGTAGCCGGCCGCGCGGGCAGCCCCCGCGACCCCCGGACCCTACGCCGGCCGCCCGGCACCCCACGGACGGACCCGATGGCCGCATCCCCACGGCCGGACCCGTCCCGGGCGGCGGGCGCCCCCGCCCTCCTGCGACCACCCAGCACACCCCATCGAAGACGAGCCAAGGAGCCACCATGACCACCCAGCAGACCGACGAGCGCGTCTTCCGCGTCGTGCTCAACGACGAAGAGCAGTACTCGATCTGGTGGGCCGACCGCGACCTGCCCGCGGGCTGGCGTGCCGAGGGCACCGAAGGCCCCCGCGAGACCTGCCTCGCCCGCATCTCCGAGGTCTGGACCGACCTGCGCCCGGCCTCTCTGCGCCGGCGCACGGCCGACGAGTCCGCCGCGGCCTGAGCCACCCCCGAGGCCGGGCGGCGTCCCGCCCCCCGGGGAGCCGCCCGGCCGCCCCCCTTCCCCCCCGCTTCCCCCGTTGTCTTCTCCGCCTCCTCCGCCTTCTCCTCCTTCTCCGCTCCGCGAGGAGCCACACCCCCCACACCCCTCCCTCCCCGCCACCACCGGAACCACCAAGACCAGGTCCTCGACAGGAGCAAACCGTGAACGCCGAACTGCTGCCGGAACGCTTCGCCGTTCAGGCGTCCCGGACACCGGACGCCGTCGCCGTCCTCGATGCCGGGCGGCCCGTGACCTACCGGGAACTGGACCGCGCGGCCAACCGCCTCGGACACTTCCTGCGCGGCCAGGGCGCCGGCCCGGGCACCGTGGTGGGGGTGAGCCTGGACCGGGGCGTCAGCCTGGTCGTGGCGCTCCTCGGCGTGTGGAAGGCGGGCGCCGCGTACGTGCCGCTGGACCCCGGGCACCCGCACGCCCGGCTCACCGGCCTGATCGAGGACTCGGGCGCGCCGCTCGTGCTCGCGGGTCCCGCGCTCACCGCCGCCGTGCAGGCGGCCGGAGCCCGGGCCATCGACACCGGAGCACTCGCGGCCGAGCTCGCCGCCCTCCCGGACACCGCACCGCAGGGCCCGGGCACGGACCCCGACTCCCTGGCCTACGCCATCTTCACCTCCGGTTCCACGGGCAGGCCCAAGGCGGTCGCCGTCACCCACGCCGGCCTCGCGAACCGGGTCGGCTGGACGGTCGCAGAACACGGCCTGGGCCCCGACGACCGGATCCTGCACAAGACCTCGATCGGCTTCGACGCGGCGGGCTGGGAGATCTTCGGACCGCTCGTCGCGGGCGGCTCCGTCGTCCTGGCCCCGGCCGGAGCCGAACGCGACCCCTCGGCCCTGCTGCGCGCCGTCGCCGAGCACGAGGTGACCGTCCTCCAGGTGGTGCCCTCGGTGCTGCGCCTGCTCGCCGACGAACCGGCCGAGGCCTGGGCCGGCGCCAAGGCCCTGCGGCTGCTGTTCTCGGCCGGCGAGCCCCTGCACTTCGAACTCGTCGCCCGCATCCGCGAACGCGCCCCGGAGGAGCTCGAGGTGTGGAACACCTACGGGCCCACCGAATGCGCCATCGACATCACCGCCCAGCTCGCCGACCCGGCGCGCACCAGCGGCCCCGTCCCGATCGGACGCCCCCTGCCCGGCATGCGGGTGCTCGTCCTGGACCCGGCCGGCGTCCCTGTCCCCATCGGCGTCCCGGGCGAGCTGTACGCGGGCGGACCCGGCGTCGCCCGCGGCTACCTGGGCCGCCCCGACCTGACCGCCGAACGCTTCGTGCCCGACCCCTACGGTCCGGCCGGCTCGCGGCTCTACCGCACCGGGGACCAGGTCCGGTGGAACGCGGACCGGACCCTGGAGTACCTCGGCCGCCTCGACCACCAGGTCAAGGTGAACGGCGTCCGCATCGAGCCCGGCGAGATCGAGTCCGCGCTCGCCTCTCACCCGTACGTCACCGGCGCCGTCGTCACCGCCCACGCGGCCGAGGGCGAGGGAGAGGGCAAGCGGCTCGCCGCCCACCTCACCGCCCGCGCCGCACTCACCACCGAGGACCTGCGCGCCTTCCTGCGGGACCGGCTGCCCGACAGCCACGTGCCCGCGTACTTCCACGTCCTGGAAACCTTCCCGCTCACCGCCAACGGCAAGGTCGACCGGGCGGCCCTGCCCGGCCCCGAGCAGCTCGCGGCCACCGGCGCCGCCTCGTACACCGCGCCGCGCGACGCCACGGAGCAGCTGGTCGCCGACGTGTGGGAGGACCTCCTGAAGACCGGGAAGGTGGGCGCGCACGACGACTTCTTCGCCCTCGGCGGCACCTCCCTCCAGCTCACCCGCCTCGCCGCCCGGCTGCGCGCGGCCTCCGGCGAGAAGGTCTCGCTGCGCGGCCTGTTCGCCGCCAGCACGGTGGCGGCGCAGGCCGAACTGATCCGGACGCCGGACGGTGACGAGGACGCGATCCGCCCGGTGCCCCGGGACGGGGAACTGCCGCTGTCCTCCGGCCAGCGCCGCATGTGGTTCCTGGACCGGATGAACCCCGCGAGCCCCGAATGGGTCGCCCCGCTCTTCCTGCGGCTGCCCGCCGCGACCTCCGCGGACACCGTCCGCCGAGCCCTGGACACCCTCGCGGCCCGTCACGAATCGCTGCGCACCCGATACGTGGACGGCGGCGGCGAGCCGCGCCAGGTGATCGACGCGCCCGCCGCCGGACGGGTCGCCCTGCGGGTCCTGGACACCGCCCGCGCAGACCTCCCGCGCCTGTTCGAGGAGCAGTTCGGGCAGGGCTTCGACCTGGAGCGGGGCCCGCTGTGGCGGGTGCTGCTGGCCCGGGTCGAGGGCGAGGACCACGTCGTCCTGCTGACCCTGCACCACATCACCTGCGACGGCTGGTCGACGGTCGTCCTGGAGCGCGAACTGCGCGAGCTGTGCGCGGCCTACGAGGCGGGCCGCGAGCCCGCACTCGCGGCCCCGGCCGTGCAGTACGCCGACTACGGCGCCTGGCAGCACGCACGGCTCACCGAGGAGTACGTGGGCGCCGAGCTGGAGCACTGGCGCACCGCGCTGGCCGGCCTGGCACCGCTGAACCTGCCCACCGACCGGCCGCGGCCCGCCGAGCGCGACCCGCACGGCGCGGTCGTCCCGGTGAGGCTGGAGCCCTCGCTCGCGCACCGCCTCACCGAGCTGGGCCGCGCCCACGGCGCGACCCCGTTCATGACGCTGCTGACCGTCTTCGCGTCGCTCCTCGCACGGCACACCGGACAGTGGGACGTGCCGGTCGGCACCCCGGTCGCGGGCCGGGCCCGGCCGGAGACCGAGGGCACCGTCGGCTTCTTCCTCAACTCGCTGGTGGTGCGCTGCGGCCTGGACGGCGACGTGAGCTTCTCCGAGGCCCTGGACCGGGTCAAGGACGCCTCCCGGGCGGCCTTCGCCCACCAGGAGCTGCCCTTCGAGCACCTCGTCGACGAGCTCCAGCCCGACCGGGACCTCTCCCGCACACCGCTCTACCAGGTCGCCTTCGACCTGCACAGCGAGGGCGTGACCAGCGTCGCCACCCTGGACGAGGACATGGAGGCCTTCGCCGCCTCCTGGCACGTGGCCAAGACCGACCTGTCGCTCTTCATGCGGCAGACCGCGGACGGCGCGCTGGAGGGCGTACTGGAGTACGCGACCGCGCTCTTCGACACCAGCACCGCGGCCCGCCTCGCCACCCACTTCGTCCGCCTCGCCGAGCAGGTCACCGACCGCCCCGACGTACCGCTGGCGTCCGTGGAACTGCTCTCCGGGCAGGAGCGCCGGCAGGTGCTGGTGGAATGGAACGACACGGAGTACGAGGCACAGACCGCGTCGGTGCTGGAGCTCTTCGAGGCCCAGGCCGCCGCGACGCCGGACGCGACCGCGGTCCTCCACGGGGGCGAGTCCCTGAGCTACGCGGAGCTGGACGTCCGCGCCAACCGGATCGCGCACCACCTGCGCGCCCTGGGCGTGGACGCGGAGTCGCGGGTGGGCGTGCTGCTGGACCGCGGTTCGGAGCTGATCGCCTCGCTGCTCGGTGTGTGGAAGGCGGGCGGCGCCTACGTGCCGATCGACCCCTCCTACCCGGTGGAGCGGGTGGCCTCCATCCTGGAGACGGCCGGAGCCAAGGTCCTCCTGGACGCCGGCCGCCCCTCCGTCGACGCACGGCCGGCGACGGCTCCGGAGCGTGCGGGCGGTGAGCCGGACGGACTGGCGTACGTCATCTTCACCTCGGGTTCGACGGGCCGCCCGAAGGGCGTGGAGGTCACGCACGGGGGGCTGGTGAACCACGTGGCGTGGGCCGCGCGGGAGCTGGCCTCCCAGGGCACGGGCGGTGCGCCGCTCTTCTCCTCCGTCGCCTTCGACCTGGTCGTCCCGAACCTCTGGGCCCCCCTGGTCACCGGGCAGGCGGTGCACACCGTCGCCCAGGACACCGACATGGCCGAACTCGGCGCGCACCTCGTCGCCGGAGCCCCGTACAGCTTCGTCAAGCTGACCCCCGGTCACCTGGACGTGCTGGCCGAGCAGTTGAGTGCCGAGGAGGCGAGCGCGCTCGCCCCGGTGTGGGTGGTCGCCGGTGAGGCCTTCACCCGCACCACCCTGGAGCGCTGGCGGGCTCTGGCCCCCGACGCCCGCCTGATCAACGAGTACGGCCCCACCGAGGCCTCCGTCGGCACCTGCGTCTACCCGGTGCCCGAGACGGCCGCCTTCGAGGTGATGCCGATCGGGCTGCCGCTGCCGAACATGACGATGCACGTCCTGGACGCGCTGCTCCAGCCCGTCCCGGTCGGCGTCGTCGGCGAGCTGTACGTCGGCGGCACGGGCGTGGCCCGCGGCTACGCCGGCCGGCCGGACCTGACCGCCGAACGCTTCGTGCCCGACCCCTACGGCCCGCCCGGCACCCGCTTCTACCGGACCGGCGACCTGGTCCGCCGCGCCGCCGACGGGAACGTGGAGTTCCTCGGCCGCATCGACGACCAGGTCAAGATCCGCGGCTACCGCATCGAACTCGGCGAGGTCCAAGCCGTTCTGGCCGGCCACCCGGCCGTCCACGACGCCTTCGTCACGGTCCGCGAAACCCCCACCGGGGAGAAGCAGCTCGCCGCCTACCACGTGACGCGGGCGGGAGCCGGTGCGCCGGACGAGGCGGAACTGGCCGGGTACTGCGCCCTGACCCTGCCCGACTACATGGTCCCGGCCACGTTCACCGCCCTGGACGCGATCCCGCTCAACGCCAACGGCAAGGTCGACCGCCGGGCCCTGCCCGCACCCGACCGGGACACCGGAGACGGCACGGACGGCCACGTCGCCCCCGACGGCCCCGTCGAGGAGCGCATGGCCGAGATCTGGACCGAGCTGCTCGGGCTGGAGCGCGTCGGAGCGCACGACAACTTCTTCCACTCCGGCGGCAACTCGATCCTCGCGATCCGGCTCATCTCCCGGATCCAGGAGGAGTTCGAGATCGGATTCGCCGTACGCACGGTGTTCGAAGGACCCACGGTCGCCAGGCTGGCGGCCACCGTCGAGGAGCGCATCAAGGCGGAGATCGCCGCGCTCACCGACTCCGAGCTGGACGAGGAACTGCTGGTGAAGGAGAGCAACGCATGAGCACCGGTGAGATCGCACGGACCGCGCCCGGCGCGGACACCGACGAGCTGCGCGAGGAACTGCTGCGCCGCCGACTTCTCGGACGCCGGGGCGTCCGCAAGGCGACCGGCATCCCGACCGCGGACCGGCTCGGCCCGCTGCCCCTGTCCTACGGGCAGCAGCAGATGTGGTTCCTCAGCCGCCTCGACCCGGGCAGCACCGAGTACCTGGTGCCGCTGGTGGTACGGCTGCGCGGACTGCTGGACACCGATGCCCTCGGCCGCGCCTGGCAGGCGCTGGTGGACCGGCACGAGATCCTGCGCACCCGCTACACCCTGGACGGCGAGGACCCGGTCCAGGTCATCGACGCCCCGCAGCCCTACCCGCTGACCGTCGACCAGCTGCCCGGCCAGGACGGTCAGGACGGCCGGGACGCAACGGAGACCCGCGTCCGCGCCCTGGTCGAGGAAGGCCTTCGGGCGCCGTTCGACCTGGCCCGCGACTGGCCGGTCCGGGCCCGCCTGATCCGCCTCGCCGACGACGAGCACGTCCTGTCCGTCGTCTTCCACCACATCGCCTGCGACGCCTGGTCCGTCGGCGTCTTCAGCCAGGAACTGAGCGACCTGTACGGGTCCTTCCTGAGCGGCCGCGAGGCGGACCTGCCGGCCCCGCTGCCGGCGCAGTACGCCGACTACGCGGCCTGGCAGCGCTCCGAGCTGACCGGTGAGGTCATCGACCGCCACCTCGGCTACTGGACGCAGCAGCTGGACGGCCTCACGCCCCTGGAGCTGCCCACCGACCGTCCCCGCCCCGCCCTGCGCGACGGCTCCGGCGACGCCGTGCCGTTCACCGTCCCCGCGGAGCTCGCGACACGGATCCGCGATCTGGCCCACCGCCACGACGCCACCCTCTACATGGTCTTCCTCGCCGCCTACCAGAGCCTGCTCGCCCGCTGGACGGGCCGTGAGGACATCGCAGTCGGCACCGTCGTCTCCGGCCGCGGCCGCCCCGAGCTCCAGCAGCTCATCGGCTACGGCATCAACAGCCTGGTCATGCGGGGCCGCTGGGACGGCGATCGCGGTTTCGCGGACCTGCTGGCCGGTACCCGGTCCACCGTGCTGGACGCCTACGACCACCAGGACCTGGCCTTCGCCCGGCTCGTGGAGGAGCTCCAGCCCGAGCGAGACCTCTCGCGCACCCCGCTCTTCCAGGTCTCCTTCACCCTGCACGGCGAGCGGTCCTCGGGCTTCGACCTGCCGGACGTCCTCGTCACCCCGTACGAGGGCAGCGGCCGGGTCGCCAAGTTCGACCTCGACCTCCAGCTGCGCGAGTCCGCCGACGGCACGCTCGGCGGACACTTCGAGTACGCGACGGCCCTGTTCGACCGCTCCACGATCGAGCGGATGGCCGGGCACCTGCTGCGGCTGCTCGACGCCGTCACCGCCGACCCGGCCGCCCCCGTACGGAGCCTGCCGATCCTCGCCGCCGAGGAGGTGGCCGTGCTGGCCGGCGGTCCCGAGACCGACGAGCCGGTGACCCGCCGGGTCCACGAGGCCTTCGAAGAGCAGGTGGCCCGGACCCCCGACGCGGTCGCCGTCGTCTTCGAGGACGACGCGCTGACCTACCGCGAGCTCAACGCCCGCGCCAACCGCATCGCCCACGTGCTGCGCGCCAAGGGCATCGGTCCGGAGTCCCTCGTCGGCATCTGCCTGGAGCGGGGCACCGAGCTCATGCCGGCCCTGCTCGGCGTGCTGAAGTCCGGCGCGGCCTACCTGCCGCTCGACCCGGCCAACCCCGCCGACCGCCTCGCCTACATCGCCTCCGACGCCGCCGCGCCCGTCGTGGTGACCACCTCGGCACAGGCCCCGGTCCTCGACGGCCGCTACGACGGCGAGCTGCTCCTGCTCGACCGCGACGCCGCCCTGATCGACGCCCACCCGGACACCGACCCGGCCGTGCCGGGCAGCCCGGACAACCTGATCTACACCATCTACACCTCCGGCTCGACCGGCCGCCCCAAGGGCGTCGCCCTCACCCACGCCAACGTGCTGCGTCTGCTCACCTCCGCGCAGCGGCACTACGGGTTCGACGAGCGCGACGTGTGGCCGCTCTTCCACTCCTACGCCTTCGACGTGTCCGTGTGGGAGATGTGGGGCGCGCTGCTCAACGGCGGCCGCCTGATCGTCGTCCCCTTCGCGGTGACCCGATCCCCGCAGGAGTTCCTCGACCTGCTCGTGGAGCAGCGGGTCACGGTCCTCAACCAGACCCCGTCGGCGTTCCGCTCCCTGGTCTCCGCCGCCGCCGAGGGCGACCCGCGCGTGGACCGGCTCGCGGTGCGCGCCGTCGTCTTCGCCGGCGAGAAGCTGGAGGTCGCCGAACTGCGGCCGTGGGTCGAGCGGCGCGGCCTGGACCGCACCGCACTGCTCAACATGTACGGCATCACCGAGACGACCGTGCACACCACCTTCCACCGCCTCACCCACGCCGACCTGGCCGCCACGTCCGGCAACCCGATCGGGCACCCGCTGAGCGACCTGACCGTCCACCTCCTGGACGCGCACGGACAGCTCGTCCCGATCGGCGTCCCCGGCGAGATCCACGTCGGCGGCCCCGGCGTGGCCCGCGGCTACCTCGGCCGCCCCGACCTGACCGCCGAACGCTTCGTGCCCGACCCCTACGGTCCGGCCGGCGCGCGCCTCTACCGCAGCGGCGACCTGGCCCGCCGGCTGTCCGACGGCAGCCTGGAGTTCCTCGGCCGCATCGACGACCAGGTCAAGATCCGCGGCTTCCGCATAGAACTCGGTGAGATCGAGACGGCCCTCGCGGCGCACCCCGCGCTGCGCGACGCGGTCGTCGTGGTCCGCGAGGACACCCCCGGCGACCGCACGCTGGCCGCCTATTACGTGGCCCGCGACGCCGCCTCCGGCGCCGCCCCCGGCGAGCTGCGCGCCCACGTGGCGGCGACGCTCCCCGAGTACATGGTCCCGTCCTCCTTCACCGCCCTGGACAGCATCCCGCTCACCACCAACGGCAAGCTCGACAAGCGCGCGCTGCCCGCCCCCGACCAGGGCGCCGTCGGGTCCGCCGCCGCGTTCGTGGCGCCCCGTACCGTCGTCGAGGAGCGCATCGCCGCGGTCTGGGCCGACGTGCTCGGACTGGACCAGGTCGGCGTCGACGACGGGTTCTTCGAGCTCGGCGGGCACTCGATCCGCGCCGTCAAGCTCGTCGGCCGGCTGCGCACCGAGGGCTACGACCTGGCCGTCCGCGACGTCTTCGAGTACCGCACGGTGGCCCGGCTGGCCGAACTGGTCACCGGCCGTCCCGCGCCCGAGGACGTGGACCGCACGGTGGAGCCGTTCGCCCTGCTCTCCGAGGCGGACCGCGCCCGGCTCCCCGAGGGCCTGGCCGACGCCTACCCGCTCTCCCAGGTACAGCTCGGCATGATCGTCGAGATGCTGACCGACGACGGCCGGCACCCGTACCACAACGTCACCTCCTTCCGGATCCGCGACGAGGTGCCGTTCTCCCTCGACGCACTGCGCGAGGCGGCCCGCGTGGTCGTCGCCCGCCACGACGTCCTGCGCACCTGCGCCGACCTGACCACGTACTCCGTGCCGCTCCAGCTCGTCCGCGAGGACGCCGTGATGCCGGTCGGCGCACGCGAGCTGACCGGACTCACCGAGGACGAACTCCACGCCTCGCTGCGCGCCTTCGGCGACCAGGAGCGGGCCGAGCTGTTCGACCTGGCCGAGCCGCCGCTGCTGCGGCTGTTCGCCCACGTCGTCGACGACGGCAGCTGGTGGATCACCAACACCGAGTGCCACGCCATCCTGGACGGCTGGAGCCACCACTCCTTCCTGATGGAGGTGCTCGGCGAGTACCGGCGCGTGCGCGACGGCGACGAGCCGTCGGAGCAGCCGCGGCCCGCCGTCCGCTTCGCCGACTTCATCGCCGCCGAGCTGGACGCGCTCGACTCCGAGGAGACCCGCGGCTACTGGCAGGGCATCGTCTCGGACCACGCCCGCTTCGCCGTCCCGGACGCCTGGGTCACGGACTCCGGGGAGACCGCCGGCAGCCCGTACCGGGTCGCGGTGCCCTTCCACGACCTGGAGGACCGGCTGCGTTCCCTGGCCACCAAGGCCGGGGCCTCGCTCAAGAGCGTCCTGCACACCGCGCACCTGAAGACGCTGAGCATGCTCACCGAGGAGGAGTCCTTCTTCGCCGGCCTGGTCTGCAACGCCCGCCCCGAGGCCCTGGGCTCCGACCGCGTCTACGGCATGCACCTCAACACGCTGCCGTTCGCCTACGACCGGACCGCACGCACCTGGCAGGAGCTGGTCGGGCAGGTCTTCGCCCGCGAGATCGAGCTGTGGCCGCACCGGACCTTCCCGATGCCCGTCATCCAGCGCGACTTCGGCGACGGGCAGCGGCTGATCGACGTCCGGTTCAGCTACCACGACTTCGACCAGGTCGACCGCGACCAGGTCGACTACCTGGCGAGCATCGACGACAGCCCCACCGAATTCCCGCTCGGCATCTCCGCCCGCATCGGCCACCTCGTCCTGACCGCCAGCCCGCGCGCGCTGAGCCCCGCCGGGGCCGACCGGCACGCGGCCCTGCTGCGCCTGGTCCTGGAGGCGATGGCGGCCGACCCGGCGGGTGACGCGCAGGCCTCGTACCTGCCGCAGGAGGAGCGCCACCGCCAGCTCGTGGAGTGGAACGACACGGAGTACCCGGCGCAGACGGCGTCGGTGCTGGAGCTGTTCGAGGCGCAGGTGGTGGCGGCGCCGGGTGCGACCGCGGTGCTGCACGAGGGCGAGTCGCTGAGTTACGCGGAGCTGGACGTCCGGGCCAACCGGATCGCGCACCACCTGCGCGCCCTGGGTGTGGACGCGGAGTCGCGGGTGGGCGTGCTGCTGGACCGCGGTCCCGAGCTGATCGCCTCCCTGCTCGGCGTGTGGAAGGCGGGCGGCGCCTACGTGCCGATCGACCCCTCCTACCCGGCGGACCGCATCGCCTCGATGCTCGACAGCGCCGGCGCGCACGCCGCCCTGACGCAGGACCGGTACGCCGAGCGGTTCGCCGGCGTCGAACCGGTGCGCGTCGACGGCGACGCCGCCCGCACGCTGCTCGCCGGACACCCGGCGACGGCTCCCGAGCGCCGGACCGGTGACCCGGACGGACTGGCGTACGTCATCTTCACCTCGGGTTCGACAGGTCGGCCGAAGGGCGTGGAGGTCACTCATGGGGGTCTGGTCAATCATGTGGCGTGGGCTGCGCGTGAGCTGGCTGCGCAGGGTACGGGCGGTGCGCCGCTGTTCTCGTCGGTGGCTTTCGACCTGGTCGTCCCGAACCTCTGGGCTCCGCTGGTCACCGGGCAGGCGGTCCACACCGTCGCTCAGGACACCGACATGGCCGATCTCGGGGCGCACCTCGTCGCCGGAGGCCCGTACAGCTTCGTCAAGCTGACCCCTGGTCATCTGGACGTGCTCGCCCAGCAGTTGACCGCCCAGGAGGCGAGCGACCTCGCCCCGGTGTGGGTGGTCGCCGGTGAGGCCTTCACCCGCACCACGCTGGAGCGCTGGCGGGCCCTGGCCCCGGATGCGCGGCTGATCAACGAGTACGGCCCGACCGAGGCCTCCGTCGGCACCTGCGTCTTCCCGGTGCCCGAGACGGCCGCCTTCGAGGTGATGCCGATCGGGCTGCCGCTGCCGAACATGACGATGCACGTCCTGGACGCGCTGCTCCAGCCCGTCCCGGTCGGCGTGGTGGGTGAGCTGTACGTCGGCGGGACGGGTGTGGCCCGCGGTTACGCGGGGCGTCCGGACCTGACGGCGGAGCGTTTCCTGCCCGACCCGTACGGTCCGGCCGGTTCCCGCTTCTACCGGACCGGGGACCTGGTCCGCCGGGCTGCCGACGGGAACGTGGAGTTCCTCGGCCGCGTCGACGACCAGGTCAAGATCCGCGGCTACCGCATCGAACTGGGTGAGGTCCAGGCCGTCCTGGCCGAACACCCGGACCTGTCCGGCGCGTTCGTCGCCGTCCATGACGCGGGCGACGGCGACAGGCAGCTCGTGGCCTACCACGTGCCCCGGACGGGAGCCCAGGCTCCGGCCGCGGCCGACCTGGCCGGGTACTGCGCCCTGACCCTGCCCGACTACATGGTCCCCGCCTCCTTCATCGCCCTGGAGGCCCTGCCCCTGAACGCCAACGGCAAGGTCGACCGCAAGGCCCTGCCCGCCCCCGACCGCGACACCGGCGAGGACGCCGACGGGTACGTCGCCCCGCGCACCGTCACCGAGCAGCGGGTCGCCGAGGTCTGGCAGCAGGTCCTCGGCCTGGACCGGGTCGGCGTCGAAGACGGGTTCTTCGAGCTCGGCGGCCACTCCATCCGGGCCGTGGCCCTGGTCGGCGCGCTGCGCCAGGCCGGCTTCGACGTGGGCGTGCGCGATGTGTTCGAACACCGCACGGTGGCCGAGCTCAGCGAGTTCCTGACCGGGCGCCCCGCCCGGACCGAGGTGGACGTGCCCGTCGAGCCCTTCGCGATGGTCGGGGCCGCCGACCGGGCGGGCCTGCCGGCCGACGCCGTCGACGCGTACCCGCTCACCCAGGTGCAGCTCGGCATGGTGCTGGAGATGCTCGCGGACCGCGAGGCCCACGCCTACCACAACGTCGCCTCGTTCCGGATCAAGGACGACACCCCCTTCTCCGCGGACGCCCTGCGGGCCGCCGCGGCCGAGGTCGCCGCGCGCCACGAGATGCTGCGCACCTCCTTCCACCTGGACGCCTGGTCCGAGCCGCTCCAGGTCGTGCACGCCACGGCGGAGATCCCCGTCGCCGTCACCGACCTGCGCGGCCTGCCGGAGGAGGACCGGCGCCGGGCCGTCGAGGAGTTCATCGCCGCCGAACGCGCCGACCTGTTCGACCTCGAACGGGCACCGCTGCTGAGGATGACGGCACACATCGAGGACGACGAAGCCTGGCGGCTCGGCCTCACCGTCTGCCACGCGATCACCGAGGGGTGGTCGCACCGGGCCCTGCTCATGGAACTCCTGGAGGAGTACCGGCGCGTCCGCGACGGCCTGGACCGGGTCCGGCCGCCGCGCCCCGCGGTGCGCTACGCGGACTTCGTGGCCGCCGAGCAGGAATCCCTCACGGGCGGCCCCGACCGCGACCACTGGCGGGCCGTCGTCGGCGCCAACGCGCGCTTCTCGCTCCCCGCCGCCTGGGCCGGGGACCTGTCCGCGCCGCGCCGCAAGTACCGCGTCGCCGTACCGCTGCGCGACCTGGAGACGGGACTGCGGGGACTGGCCACCCGGGCCCGCGTCTCCCTCAAGAGCGTGCTGCTCGCCGCCCACCTGAAGGTGCTGAGCACCCTCACCGAGGAGCGGTCCTTCCACAGCGGTCTGGTGTTCAGCGCCCGTCCCGAGGCGCCGGGAGCCGACCAGGTCTACGGCATGTACCTCAACACCCTCCCGTTCGTGTTCGAGCGCACCGCCCGCACCTGGGAGGAGCTCGTCCAGCAGGTCTTCGGCCGCGAGGCCGGGATCTGGGAGCACCGGCGCTTCCCGATGCCGGAGATCCAGCGAGAGGCGGGCACCGACCGGCTGCTGGACGTCCGGTTCAGCTACCAGGACTTCGACCACGTCGACACCGACCGGGTCGACGTCGGCGACAGCTCCGGCGAAGGCGCCACCGAGTTCGGCCTGGCCGTGTCGGCGGTCGCCGGCTACCTGCTGATGACCACGCACACCCACGCCCTCGCCCCCGAGGCCGCCGACCGGCTGACCGCCCTGTACGCGGCGGTGCTCACGGCCATGGCGGCCGACCCGGCGGGTGACGCGCAGGCCTCGTACCTGCCGCAGGAGGAGCGCCACCGCCAGCTCGTGGAATGGAACGACCACGGCCACGAGGCGCAGACCCGCTCGGTGCTGGAGCTTTTCGAAGCCCAGGCGGCGAAGACCCCGGACGCCGTAGCGGTCGCTTTCGGCGGCGAGAGCGTCACCTACGCCGGGCTCGACGCCCGCGCCAACCGGTACGCGCACCACCTGCGTTCGCTGGGCGTGGACGCGGAGTCGCGGGTGGGTGTGCTGCTGGACCGCGGTCCGGAGCTGATCGCCTCCCTGCTCGGCGTGTGGAAGGCCGGCGGCGGGTACGTGCCGATCGACCCCTCCTACCCGGCGGACCGCATCGCCTCGATGCTCGACAGCGCCGGCGCGCACACCGCCCTGACGCAGGACCGGTACGCGGAGCGGTTCACCGGCGCCGGGCTGGTGCTCGTCGACGGCGAGGGCGACCGCGCCTCGGTCGCGGCGCGGCCGGCGACGGCTCCCGAGCGGCGGGCCGGTGAGCTGGACGGCCTGGCGTACGTCATCTTCACCTCGGGTTCCACGGGCCGGCCCAAGGGCGTGGAGGTCACGCACCGCGGCCTGGTCAACCACGTCGCCTGGGCCGCCCGGGAGCTGGCATCGCAGGGCACGGGCGGCGCGCCGCTCTTCTCCTCGGTCGCCTTCGACCTGGTCGTCCCGAACCTCTGGGCCCCCCTGGTCACCGGACAGCGCGTGCACACCGTCGCCCAGGACACCCCCGCGGGCGAACTCGGCACCGAACTGCTCGCCGGAGCCCCGTACAGCTTCATCAAGCTCACCCCCGGCCACCTCGACGTGCTCGCCGAGCAGCTCACCACGGAGCAGGCGGACGCCCTGGCAGGTGTGATCGTCGTCGCCGGCGAGGCGCTCCCGGGCACCACCGCGAACCGCTCCCTGGACGTACTGGGCCCCGGCCGCCTGATCAACGAGTACGGCCCCACCGAGGCCTCCGTCGGCACCTGCATCTACCCGGTGACCGAGGAGACCTCCCTCGACGTGGTCCCGATCGGCAGCCCCCTGCCGAACATGACGATGTACGTCCTGGACGCGCTGCTCCAGCCCGTCCCGGTCGGCGTCGTCGGTGAGCTGTACGTCGGCGGGACGGGCGTGGCCCGCGGCTACGCGGGCCGCCCGGACCTGACGGCCGAGCGCTTCCTGCCCGACCCCTACGGTCCGGCCGGTGCCCGCTTCTACCGGACCGGCGACCTGGTCCGCCAACTCCCGGACGGGAACGTGGAGTTCCTCGGCCGGATCGACGACCAGGTCAAGATCCGCGGCTACCGCATCGAACTGGGCGAGGTCCAGGCCGTCCTGGCCGGCCACCCGGCCGTCCGCGACGCCGTCGTCACGGTCCACGAACCGGCCCCCGGCGACAAGCGCCTGGTCGCCTACGCCGTACCCGCTCCCGGCGGGGAACTGCCCGGCGCGGCCGAGCTGGCCGCGTACTGCGCCCTGCGGCTGCCGGACTACATGGTCCCGTCCGCCGTCATCGGCCTGGACGCGATCCCGCTCAACGCCAACGGCAAGGTCGACCGCCGGGCCCTGCCCGCCCCCGACCGCTCGGCGCTGCGCTCCGAGGACGCCTTCGTGCCGCCCCGCACCGAAACCGAGAAGGTGCTCGCGGGGATCTGGTCCCAGGTGCTGGGAGTCGAGCAGATCGGCGTCCACGACCGGTTCTTCGACCTGGGCGGCCACTCGCTGCTCATGATCAAGGTCCTGGCCGCGGCCCGGCAGGCCGGGCTGGCCGTCTCCGTCTGGCGCATGTACCAGCACGACACCCTCATCGGCCTCGCCGCGGCGGTGGACGAGGACGCGGCCGAGGCAGCGGCGGCGGCAGCCGAACCCGCGCCGCCGGTCCCCGCACCGGCGGTGGAGCCGGCACCCGCCGCCGGCGCGACCGTGGAGGTCTCCGCGGAACTGCTGGCGAGCCTGCTGGAGCAGGCCGCGGGCGGCGACCGGACCCGGCTGGCACAGGGACCGCTCGCCGAACTGGCGGCGCTCGTCGGCCCGGCGGCCCCCCAGGCCCCGGCGACCGGGCTGCCCCTGCGGGAGATCGAGGAGGTCATGGCGGAGCACCACGTCCCCGGCGTCTGCGTGGCCCTGCTGCAGGACGGCGAGGTCGCCGAGGTCCACGGCCTCGGCGTCCTGGCCGCCGGATCCGGGGAACCGGTCACCGCCCGGACCCTGTTCCAGGTCGGCTCGATCAGCAAGCACGTCACCGCGGTCGCCGTACTGCGGCTGGTCGCCGAGGGACGGATCGACCTCGACGAGGACATCGACCGCTACCTCACCAGCTGGCACCTGGCCGACGACGCACAGGCTCCGGGAACCGTCACCGTACGGCAGCTGCTCGGCCACCGCGCCGGGCTCGCCCGGCACCGCAGCGTCGGCTTCAAGCCCGGCGAGCAGCTCCCGACCCTCCTCGACCTGCTGGAGGGGCGGCCGCCGGTCGCCACCCCCCGGGTGCGCAGGGACCTGGTGCCGGACGCCGAGTTCCGCAAGAGCAGCACCCACTACTGGGTCCTCCAGCAGCTCCTGGAGGACGTCACCGGCGAGGACTTCGAGACGCTGACGCGCCGCCTGGTCCTGGACCCGCTCTCCATGGGCGACAGCAGCTTCGCCGCCACCTTCCCGCTCACCGCCCAACTGCCCGTCGCCCACGGGCACGACGCCCGGGGCAACGAGCTCGCCGGCGGCTGGCGGGACCGGGCCCACCTGGCAGCCGCAGGCCTGTGGACCACCGCCGCCGACATCGGCCGGCTGACGGTGGCCGTACGCCGGTCCCTGCTCGGCGAGGCCGGGGCGCTGCTGCCCCGCGAGATCGCCGAGGAGCTCATGGCGGGGGAGCCCGGAACCTTCTACGGGCTCGGCACCATCGTCGACGACACCGGCGGCGACCAGGAGTTCGGCCACGGCGGAGAGCCCGCGGGCTACTGGAACATGGCGATCAGCCGGCTGCACGGCGGTACCGGATTCGTCGCGCTCACCAACGCCGACTCCGGCAAGGACGTCGTGAAGTACCTGACGGCCTTCCTCGGCCGCCAGGACACCACCTTCGGGCACGGCCGCCTCGCCACCGCCTGGGGCACCGCGGCCGGCGGGGACACCACCGCCCCGGCCGTCCTCGCCCCCGTCGTCACCGACGAGGAGCGCTCATGACCCTCGTGTGGCTCGACGACCACATCGATCCGCCCCACCCGGCCCAGCCGTCCCGCCCGCCCGCGCCGACCGAGGAGAACGCCGTGACCACCACCGTCCGCCACCTGATCTCCATCAACGACCTCGGCGACGAGGACCTGCGCGCCGTCGTGGAGCGCGGCGCCCAGTTCTCCTCGGGCGCGGCACGCGGGGCCCGCCCGCTCGACGGGGACGTCGTCGGCGTCTACTTCAGCAAGACCTCCACCCGTACCCGTACCGCCTTCTCCAGCGGGGCGCTGCGGCTCGGCGGCCAGATCGTCTCGTACGGGCCCGACGACCTCCAGCTCAACACGGGGGAGACCAGCGAGGACACCGGCAAGGTCATGTCCAGGATGCTGGACGTACTGGTGGCCCGTACCGCGGGCGACCCGGCCGAGATGCGGGCCTGGGCCCTCCAGGACCGCATGGCCGTCGTCAACGCCATGAGCGCCGACGAGCACCCCACCCAGGCGCTCACCGACCTCACCACCCTGCTGCGGCACTTCGGGCGGATCGCGGGCCTGCGGATCCTGTACGTCGGCGAGGGCAACAACACGGCCTCCGCCCTCGCCCTGGCCCTCACCCGCTTCCCGGGCGTCGAGTTCGAACTGCGCACGCCGCCCGGCTACGGGCTGGCCGAGCCGTTCGTCCGGCAGGCGGCCGAACAGGCCGCCCGCCACGGCGCCGTCTTCCGCGAGCGCCACGACATGGACGAGCTGCCCGGCGCACTGGACGTCGTCTACACCACGCGCTGGCAAACCACCGGATCCAGCAAGCCGGACGCGAACTGGCGGGAGATCTTCGCCCCGTTCCAGGTCACGTCCGCGCTGTGGGAGACCAGCCCCAAGGCCGCCTTCATGCACGACCTGCCCGCCCACCGCGGCGACGAGGTCACCGCCGAGGTGCTCGACGGGCCGGCGAGCATTGCCTTCGAGCAGGCCGAGAACAAGATGCACAGCGCCATGGCGGTCCTGGAGTGGGTCCGCGGCGGGACGCCCCCGGAGGCGGGGCGGACCCTGTGAGCACCGTCAACGCGGCGCCCCCCGAGGCGCCGCCACCGCTGCGCACCAACCGGGACTTCCTGCTGCTGTGGTCCGGCGCCGCGGTGTCCTTCCTCGGAACCCGGGTCAGCGGCGTCGCCTACCCCCTGCTGGTGCTGTGGCACACCGGTTCGCCGATGGCCATGGCGGCGGTGTCCTTCGCGGCGCTGCTCCCGCTGCTCCTCGTGCAGCTCCCGGCGGGAGCACTCGTGGACCGCTGGGACCGCCGCCGGGTGATGCTGGCCTGCGAGGCCGGCCGTCTGCTCGCCCTGGCGAGCGTGGTGGCGGCGCTGGCGGCGGACCGGTTCTCGGTGGCGCACCTGACCGCGGTGGCGTTCACCGAGGCGACCTTCACCGTGTTCTACCGGCTCGCCGAACGCGGCGCCGTACGCAACGTCGTCCACCCCGCCCACCTCGCCACCGCGCTGTCCCGCAACGAGGCGCGCGGCCGGGCCGCCGGAATGCTCGGGCAGCCCGGCGGCATCCTCCTCCAGTCCCTGACGCGATGGGCGCCGTTCCTGTTCTCCGCCGTGGCCTACCTGGCCTCGCTGGTCACGCTGCTGCTGATCCGCACGCGGTTCCAGGAGGAGCGGACCAGAGCGCGCGGGAAGCTGCGCGGCGAGATAGCCGAGGGACTGCGCTGGCTGTGGAAGGAGCCGTTCCTGCGGGCGGCGCTCGGCTTCGTCGCGGGCAGCAACATCCTCTTCCAGGCACTGGGACTGGCCCTGGTGCTGCTGGTCAAGGAGGAGGGCCAGCCCAAGAGCGTGCTCGCCGTCATCGTCGCCATCGGCGGTGTCGGCGGGCTGGCCGGGGCGCTGTGGGGAGGCTGGTGGCAGCGCCGGTTCAGCCAGCGCGCCATCCTCGTCGGCGGCGCGGCACTGTGGGCGGTCCTCATCACCGCGATGTCCTTCGCCCGCGACCCGCTGCTGCTGGGCGCCCTGTTCGCCGGCACCGGCTGCGTCGGCGCGGTCTTCAACGTCGCCGCCGCCGTCTACCAGGTGCGCACCACCCCGGACGCCTTCCAGGGCCGGGTGGCCGCCGCGGCCAACCTGATCGGCTCCGGCACCAACGCGCTGGGCGCCCTCGGCGGCGGCCTCCTGCTGACCGCGTGGGGCGCGTCCCGCACCACCTTGATCCTGGGCCTCGTGATGGCGGCCATGGCCGCTGTCGTCGCCGTCGCCCCCGCACTGAAGGGAGAGAAGCCCCTATGAGCCGACCGAGCATGCCCGGCCGACCGGGCCGACCGGGCCGACCGGCCGACGCGGCCGTCTGGTTCCGCCGCTACCAGCGTCCGGGCGGCCCGCCGGCCCGGCTGCGGCTGGTGTGCTTCCCGCACGCGGGCGGCACCGCGCAGCTCTACCACGGCTGGGCCGCGCTGCTGCCGGCCGGAGTCGAACTGCTCGCCGTCCGCTACCCCGGCCGCCAGGAACGGCTCGCCGAGCCCTGCTTCGAGGACATGGACGCCCTCGTGGACGCCGTCACCGGGGCCCTCGGAGACTTCCTGGACCAGCCGCTGGCACTGTTCGGACACAGCATGGGCGCGTCCGTCGCGTACGAGAGCACCCTGCGGCTCCAGGAGCGCTACGGCGTCCGGCCGATCCGGCTGATGGTCTCCGGGCGGTCCGCACCGCACCGCCCGAAGCCCTCCCGGCTGCACGAGCAGGACGACGAAACCCTGATCGCCGGTGTCCGACGGCTGGGCGACCTGGGATCCGAGGCCTACGACATCCCCGAGCTGCGCGAACTGCTGCTGCCCGCACTGCGCGCCGACTTCCGGCTCATCGAGGCCTACCGGCCGGCCCGGCCGGCGCCCGTGAGCTGCCCGGTCACCGCGTACGTGGGGGACGGCGACCCCGGCTGCGTACGCGATGACGTACTGGCCTGGTCGGACCTGACCCCGCCCGGCGCCTTCGACTTCCGTACCTATCCAGGCGACCACTTCTACCTCGCGCGACAGGAAGCCGCGCTGGTCGCCGACGTCATCAAAGACCTGGAGGCATGAGCACATGACACCCACCCAGACCTGGTCACCGCTGGAGATCGAGACCGAGGGCATCGGCGGCGCCGAGGAACTGACCGAGCGGCTCACCGCCCTCGGCGAGGACTTCGGCTCCCTGCTGACCGCGGAGAAGGCCGTGGTCTTCCGCGGCTTCGGCGTCACCCGGGAAACCCTCGATCCCGTCTTCGACCTGCTGCTGCCCAACCGGCTCGCCTACGTGCACGGCAACTCGCCCCGCACCAAGGTCGGCAGCAACGTCTACACCTCGACCGAGTACCCGCAGGAATTCACCATCTCGATGCACAACGAGATGAGCTACGCACACGCCTGGCCCTCCAGGCTGGCCTTCTTCTGCCAGATCCAGCCCGGCGGCGGCGGCGCCACACCGGTCCTGGACGCGGCCGTATGGCTCCAGGCCCTGGACCCGGAGGTCCGCGAGGCCTTCGCCGGCGGCGTGCGCTACGTGCAGAACCTGCACGACGGCTACGGCCTGGGCAAGAGCTGGCAGGACACCTTCGAGACCAACAACCGCCAGGACGTCGAGGCGTTCCTCGACGGCACCGGCGCCACCTGGCAGTGGAAGGCCGACGGCGGCATCCGCATCAGCTCCGTCCGCCCCTCCACCACCCGCCACCCCGTTACGGGCGTCGAGGTCTGGTTCAACCAGGCCGACCAGTGGCACCCGGCCGGGCTCGGCGACGACACCGCGGCGGCCCTCGCCCAGATCCTCCCCGAGGACGAGCTGCCGCAGACCGTCACCTTCGCCGACGGCAGCCCCATCCCCGGCGAGTACGTCCTGCAGATCCGGGACCGGGGCCTGGAAGCCGCCGTCGACGTCGACTGGCGCGCCGGCGATCTCCTGGTCATCGACAACGTGCTGCTCGCACACGGCCGCCGGCCCTTCACGGGCGACCGCCGCGTGCTGGTGGCGATGTCGGACTGAGCCCATGAACACCGTGAAGTACGACTACCAGAGCCTCCTCGAGGCCGACGCCGTCCACATCTGGCAGGGCCGGGCGCCCGACGAGATGGACCCGGCCGACCTGCTGCTGCTGTCCGACCAGGAGCTGCGCGTGGTCGAGCGCAGGTCCGAACAGGCCGGCGCCCGCTACGCGAGCGCCCACGCCGCACTGCGCCGCATCCTCGCCGGCTACCTGGACGTGGCGCCCGACGCGATCCGGCTGGGCCGCAGGCCCTGCCCGCGCTGCGAGCACCCCGAACACGGGCGCCCGCGCGTGGACTGGCCGGAAACCGGCCTGGACTTCAACCTGTCCAGGTCCGGCCCGCACTGGCTGCTCGCCGTCGTCGCAGGCCGTCAGGTCGGCGTCGACATCGAGGACAGCCGCCACCTCGACCTGCACGGATCCTCCGCGCTGGTGATGTCGGACTCCGAACTGGAGCGCCTCGCGGCGGCCGGATCGGACGAGGCCCGCTCCGAGGTGTTCTTCCGCTGCTGGACCCGCAAGGAAGCGGTCGTCAAGGCCTGCGGCGTCGGCATCATCACCGACCTGCGGTCGATCGACGTACGGCTCACCGAGCGGGGACCGGTCACCGTCACCCACGTCGAGCCCTCCGGCCCCGACACCTGGACCGTGCAGGACCTCCCGGTCGCCGCCCCGCTGTTCGCCGCGGTCGCCCAGGAAGCCGGCAGCACCGGCCCGGTCGTACTGCGCCGCGTAGACGAAGGAGTCCTCAGCTCATGACGATCACCGAGATCACGGCGCCGTCGGCCGACACCGACGTCCACGCCTACATCGGGGAACACCGCGACAAACTGCGGCAACTGCTCACGGAGCGCGGAGCGGTGCTGCTGCGCGGCTTCGGCGTCGGATCGGTGGACGGCTTCGACGGCGTCGTACGCGCCTTCTCCGGCACCCCGCCGCTCACCTACGCCGAGCGGTCCTCCCCGCGCAGCACCATCAAGGGGCAGGTGTACACCTCGACCGACTACCCGCCGGACGAGGAGATCTTCCTGCACAACGAGAACTCCTACCAGGCCGCCTGGCCCAGGACGCTGTACTTCTACTGCATAGAGCCGGCGCTGACCCGGGGCGCGACCCCGCTCGCCGACATCCGGCAGGTACTGGCCGGGATCGACCCGGCGATACGTGCGGAGTTCGAACGCCGCGGCTGGCGCGTGGTGCGCAACTTCCACGCCGACTTCGGCGTGCCGTGGCAGGAGACCTTCGCCACCGAGGACCGGGCCGCCGTGGAGGAGTACTGCCGCGGCAAGGGACTGGAGACCTACTGGCGGCCGGACGGCGGACTGCGGACCACCGCGGTGCGCAAGGCCGTGCACACCCACCCGGTGACCGGCGAGACCGTCTGGTTCAACCACGCGACGTTCTTCCACGTCACCTCGCTCGCCCCCGACGTCCAGGAGGGACTGCGGGAGATCTTCCAGGACGAGGACCTGCCCACCAACACCTACTACGGCGACGGCGGGGTCATTCCCGACGACGTCATGGACCACTTGCGGGCCGCCTACCGGGCCGCGTCCACCCGTTTCGACTGGGAGCGTGACGACGTACTGATCGTGGACAACATGCTGGCGGCCCATGGTCGCGAGCCCTTCACCGGACCGCGGAAGATCGCGGTCGCGATGGCGGAGCCGTCCGCCTGACGGACGTCCGTTCCCGGGCCCTTTTTTCGTGCCCTTTTTCGCGCGCCCGCGGGTTCCCGCACGCGCGGCGCAGCGGTCCCGCCGCACCCCGAGGGGAGCCCCACCTGTCCGGTGGGGCTCCCCTCGCGTCTTCCCGGTCCGGCCGCGCTACTCGCGCATGCCGGCCAGTTCCACCGGGCGGGTCCGCAGGGCGAGCGCGGCCGGCACCGTGGAGAAGGTCACCGCGAGCAGCGCGCACACTCCCAGTGCCCCCCCGAGTGCCTGCCAGGGGACCGCGACCGGCGACCACACCGACATGACGGCCAGGCAGGCCCACACCCCGAACAGGTACAGCCCGGTCACCGCGAGCCCCAGGGCTCCGCCGACGACCACCACCATCAGCGACTCGGCCGCCACCAGCCGCAGCACCTGCGCCTTCGTCGCGCCGGCGAGCCGCAGCACCGCCAGGTCCCGGACCCGGTCGGCCGTGGCCATGACCAGGGTGTTGGCGAGCGCGATGCACGAATACAGCAGGGCGATGCCCAGGACCACCGCGAAGCCCACCCGGGTCTGCCGGTTGGTCTTCGGCGCCGTGGCCTCCTCCCACTCCTGCTTCGTCAGCACCTTGCCGCCGAACGGCTCGGCGGCCGCCTTGAGCGCCGCCGCCGCGACCGCCGCATCGGCTCCCGGCCGCAGCTTCACGTCGATCCGCGAGGCCGTGGCCCCCGGAGCGTTGTGCGGGGTGACGTACACGCCGTTGTTGCCCGTGCCGGTCCGCATCACCGCCACGATCTTCAGCGAGGTCTTGCTGCCGTCTCCCAGCCAGACGTCGACGCTCTCGCCGACGGTGTGCTTCGCCCACTCGTCGGTGACGATGATCGAGCCGTCGTCCAGGTCGGCGGCCCGGCCGGCGATGACCGGCAGGTCGGCGACCAGCGGCAGCGCCGCCGGGTCGACCGCACGGGCCTCGTCCTGGATGAGGGCGACGCCGTCCTCCATCGTGTAGATGCCGCTGGAGGCGATGCCCGTCGCGGTGACCCCCGCGACCTCCTTGACCCGCTCGACCGAACGGTCGTCGATGCCGCCGCCCGAGGAGATCACGTAGTCGGCGCTCAGCTGGGAGTTCGTCTCGGCGGCCTTGGCCTCGTTGATGGTCCCGGTGACACCGAGCAGGGAGCCGGCCAGCGCCACGGCGACCAGTACCGGCGCCACGATCGCCGCGGTACGGCGCACCGACGACGCCGCGTTCTCCCGCATCAGCATGCCGACCGCGCCCGGCAACTGGGCCGGCAGCCAGGCCAGCAGCCGCGTCAGCGGACGCACCAGCACGGGGGCCAGGCAGGCGAACGCGGTGATCCACCACATCGGCTGGATCGTGTACGTCTTGCGGTGGATGGCGTCCTGCGGGTCCGAGATGAGCTGCGAACCCAGTACGTACGTCCCCGCGAGGAGCAGCAGGCCGCCCCACACCCAGCGTCCGGGGGTCATCGTGCGGGTGTCGACCGCCGCGTCGCGCAGTGCCTCGGCGGGCGTCACCTTGCCGGCCCGGCGGCTCGCCGCCCACACGCCGGCCATGGCCACCAGCAGACCGGTGGAGAACGCGATCCAGTACGGCCAGCTCGCGTCCTTGATGGCGAACCAGGACGGTGCGACCTCGTTGTCCACCAGCACCCGGGCCAGGTACGGCGCACCGTAGGCACCCAGGACGCAGCCGGCCGCGGAGGCCAGTACGCCGATCACCGTGGCCTCGGCGAAGACCATCCGCCGCACCTGACCGGGGGTGGCCCCGGCGGTGCGCAGCAGACCGAACTCCCGCCGGCGCTGCGCCACCGCGAACGCGAACGTCGAGGCGACGACGAAGACGGCGGTGAAGGTGGTGACGCCGCCCGCGGTGCCGATCAGGATGTTGACGCCGAGCAGCGCCTCCTTCTCGCGGTCCGGGTCCGGGTCGGCGAGCCGCCGGTTCTCACCGGAGAGCACCTGCACTCCGGCCGTGCCCGCGACGGCGGACTTGACGGCCTCCACGGGCGCGTCCACCACGATGTTGTCGATGCGCGGCGAGAGCCGCGCGGCCTCGGCGTCGGAGAAGAACACCGGGTTCTCGAACCCGGTGGACTTCACGGTGCCCACCACGGTGCGCGCGGCCGAACCGGAGTCCGTCCGGACCTCGACGCGGTCGCCGGTCTTCGCGGTGCCCTTGGCGACGACGACCTCGGAGTCCGCGGCGGGCGCCCGCCCGTCGAGGAGCCGGTACGGGGCGAACGCGGCCACCGACCACGGGTGGCCGTCCAGGGCCTTGGGCCCGGTTCCCACGTGGACGTCGAAGGTGCGGTCCACCGTGGTCCGGCCGAGGCCCGCCAGCTTCCCGGACACCTGCGGGTCGAGGCCCGGAGGCTGGGTCAGCGGCTTGACCCGGTCGCCGATCGGGCTCGGCACCCGAAGGGTGTCCGGGCCGCGGACGACCACGGGCGAGGCCGCGGACGCGAACCGCTCCGGGCTGCGCTCGGGCGCGTCGAAGGTCGAGGCGAGGGTGAGGCCCATGGTGGCGAGCAGGCCCACGCCCAGGGCCAGTGCGATGAAGGAGCCCACGAAGGTGACCCAGCGGGTCCGCATCGTGCGCAGGGCGACGCTCAGCACGGGACGGCCTCCAGCTGCGTCATGCGCGAGGCGACGGCCTCGGCGGTCGGAGACAGCAGTTCGCCGTTGACCCGGCCGTCGGCGAGGAAGACCACCCGGTCCGCGTACGAGGCGGCGACCGGGTCGTGGGTGACCATGACGATGGTCTGGCCGTCGGTGTCCACCATGCCGCGCAGCATGGTGAGCACCTCGCGGCTCGTGGTGGAGTCCAGCGCACCGGTGGGCTCGTCGCCGAACAGCACGTCGGGGCGGGTGATGAGGGCCCGGGCGAGCGCGACGCGCTGCTGCTGGCCGCCGGACATCTCGGTCGGGCGGTGGCGGGCACGGTCCCCCAGGCCGACCCGAGCCAGTACCTCCCGCACCTCCCTCTTGCCGGGCTTGCGGCCGGCGAGGCGCAGCGGCAGCGCCACGTTCTGCTCGGCGGTGAGCGCGGGCAGCAGGTTGAAGGCCTGGAAGACGAAGCCGATGCGATCCCGGCGGAGCAGTGTCAGCTTGCGCTCGCTCAGGCCCGTCAGTTCGGTCCCGCCCACCACGACCGACCCGGAGGTCGGCCGGTCCAGACCCGCGGCACACTGCAACAGGGTCGACTTCCCCGAGCCGGAGGGGCCCATGACCGCGGTGAACGTGCTCCGCGGGAACACGAGGGAAACGTCGTCGAGGGCGGTGACGGCGCCGTCACCCGAGCCGTATGCCCGGGTGACCGAACGGAGCTGAATCGCATCTTTTTCCATGGGTCCCACTCAATCGTCGATCAGGGTTCCGCACAGGGGGTCCGCACGGAGTCTTGGGGTATGCCCTGCCCTACCCGGCGAGGTCGCGCTGCTGGTAGCGGGCACCGCGCGGACCCGTCAGCCGGGCCCGGACGGGGCCCGGAACCGGCACGGGCACCGGGTCGTGGGGGGTGGGCGCAGCGCCGTGCGTCCCGGTCATCGAGGCGGCGAACAGCTGGACCAGCGGGTGGAAGCGGTAGCGGGGCCGGCCGCAGGTGTCGATGCCCGCCATGTCCATCAGCGAGACGTCCACCAGCTCCTCCAGCACCTCCTCGGTGAGCCGCTCCGGTACGTCGATCACAGCGGCCGCGGAGAGCGCGGGGAAGGAGTGCGCGCCGAGCACGGACAGCTCGGGGAGCAGGGCCCGGCTGATCTCGCCGAGCCGCCACACGCAGGCCGCCAGGTCCCGCCGCACATCGAGGTCGCCGAAGCGCAGTTCGTGCAGCCGGGTCGCCGGATTCGCCAGCCGGTGCGCGAGCCGGGCGGCGGGCCAGTGCGGCCGCGCGACCAGCCGGGCGCCCACGATGCGCAGGGCGAGCGGCAGTCCGGCGCAGTGGGAGGCCAGCTCCCGGGCGGCGGCCGGTTCGGCCGAAATCCGCTCGTGTCCGGCGACGGCGGCGAGCACGCCCAGCGAGTCGGCCTCGTCCATGGGCACGACCGTCATGGTGTGGCTGCCGTTGACGGCGGCGAGCGAGCTGCGGCCGGTCACCAGTACGGCGGCCTCGGGGCCGGTCGGCAGCAGCGGTACGAGCTGGAGGTCGCTGGCCGCGTTGTCGAGCAGCACCAGCAGCCGCTTGCCGGCCGTACGGGCCCGGTAGCGGCTGGCCAGTTCGTCCATGTCGTCGCTGCCGGGACCGCCCGCGACCGCCGACGGCTCCCCGAGGGCGCGCAGCAGCTGGAGGAGGATCTTGGCCGGGTCCTTCGGCGAACCGTCCGGGTGGCTCAGCTCCGCGTACAGCTGCCCGTCGGGGAAGGACTCCCGGCAGGCGTGCGCGGCGCGCACGGCGAGCGCGGTCTTGCCCACGCCGGCCATGCCGGTCAGCAGCAGTCGGCGCGGCTGGAACGCGGAGCGCCCCTCGGCCCCGGCCGCGCCGAGGCGGGAGCAGAGATCGGCGAGCTGCCCCGTGCGGCCGCTGAAGTCCGCGACGTCCGGCGGCAGCATCGCGGGCACGTCCGGACGGGCGGTGCGCACGGCCTGGGCCGGTACCCGTACCTGGTCCAGCTCGCTGTTGAGCACCGCGTGGTAGGTGGAGGTCAGTATGGCCCCCGGATCCACGCCCAGTTCGTCCGCCAGCACGCTGCGGCCCTGGTGGTAGGCGCGCAGGGCGTCGGCCTGCCGGCCGCACCGGTACAGCGCCGTCATCAGCTGGGCGCGCAGCCGCTCGCGCAGCGGGAACTCCGATACCAGGCCGGTCAGTTCGGCGGCCAGCTGCCGGTGGCGGCCCAGTTCGAGGTCCGCCTCGATCCGGTGCTCCAGCACCGCGGCCCGGGCCTCCTCCAGCTGCGGCAGCTCGGCCTCGGCCAGGTGCGTGGTGACGTTCGCCAGCGCGGGCCCCTGCCACAGCTCCAGTGCGTCGCGCAGCAGGTCGGCGGCCTGCTCGTGGCGGCCGTCCCGCAGCGCCTCGCGGCCCGTACGGCCGAGCCGCTCGAACTCCACGGCGTCCACCCGCGCGCCGCCCAGGTCCAGCAGGTAGCCGGGCTGGCGGCGGACCAGCTCGACGTCGGGGCCCAGGAGCTTTCGCAGCCGGGAGACGTACGTGTAGATCTGCGCGTGCATCGTCGCGGGTGGATCCCACCCCCACAGCAGGGCGATCAGCCGGCTGTCGGAGACGACCCGGCCGCGGGCCAGCAGCAGCGCCGCGAGCACGGTCTGCACTTTGGTACCCGACAAGCCGACGCGCTCCTGACCGCGCCTGGCCTCGACCGGACCGAGAATCTGGAAGTCCACACTTTCCCCCTGACCGCGTGATGGTCACCGGGCCTCCCCGGCCTGACCATTCTTTGCCCAGGTCAAGTGGGATCTCGGTCATCGGGACTGTCAGGACGATGCGGTGGCAGGAGGCTGCCACATCCGGCGAACGCCGGTACGACGGCCGATGAAGGGGCAAGGTGACTGCCCGCGTGAGCGCCCCTGCCGCCGGCCGGCCCACTGCCGTCTCACCGCGGGCTCACCGCCGTCCCGCTGCTGTCTCGCTGCCGTCTCGCCGCCGGATCGAGTGGGGGAGCGGCCGGAATTACAGGGGTCCGCCGCCGCCGATCGCGAAGCCGATCAGCACGAAGGTGGGGGCCCACAGCGCGCAGCTCAGCACCGACCACAGGAGGTAGCGGCGCAGCGGGATGCCGGAGATTCCGCACAGCGTGGGCACCAGGGTGCGCAGTCCGGCGGTGAAGCGGCCGATGAGAATGGCCCGGCCGCCGTGGCGTTCGACCAGTGCGAGCGCCTTGGCGGTGTGCCGGGGCTTCAGCAGCCGGCGGGGCATCCGGTCCAGCAACCGGTGTTCCCAGCGCCGTCCGGCCAGATAGCCGGCCGTGTTGCCGAGGACCGCCCCGACCAGAGCGGCGACCATGGTCGCGGACAGCGGAACCTGCTGGTGGTAGGCGAGCATCCCGCCCGCCACCACCGCGGTCTGACCGGGCATCAGCATCCCGATCAGCGGGATCGCCGCCTCCAGGGCGGGCAGCAACAGCACCATGGCCAGCACGCCCCAACTCCCCAGTACCAGGGCGTGATCGGCAAACCATGTGGTCATCGTCTCTCCCGGCCTCGTCCGCCGGTTCGTCCGGCCAGGCCCCAAGCCAACCAGCGGCGCGAAGGCCGCACAGGAGCACAGGACCGACTTCCGGGGGTAGGGCCTGCCCTACCCCCGGAGGGCGGCCGGGACGGATGGTGCGGTGACGGAAACGTCTTCTACGGTGAGGCCATGCGCTCTCGCAACGTGTGGCAGGCCCTGCCCCAGCCCGGCTACCTGCTGTCGCCCTGGCCCTGGCGGTCGGCCGCCTATCTGCTCAGCAGCGCGCCCGTCGGCGCCGCGGCGCTGGTCACGATGGCCGTCCTCGTGGTGGTCGGCGGCGTCCTCGCCGTCGTCCTGGTGGGGCTGCCGGTGCTGGCGGGCTTCGTGCTCGTCGGGGTGCCGCTGGCGGCGGTGGAGCGCCGGCGGCTGCGGCTGGTCGACGAGGAGCCCGCGCCCGATCCGCACCGGGCGCCGGGCCGCCGCGGGGTGTGGGCCTGGACCGCCACCCGGTTCCGGGAGCAGGCCACTTGGCGGGAGCTGGCGTACGCCCTGGTGTTCTCGGTGGTCCTGTGGCCGCTGGAACTGCTCGCGGTCGCGCTCGCGGTGACCGTGCCACTTGGCATGATCCTGTCGCCGTTGCTTCTTGCCACGGTCGGCCGCGGCACGGAGTACCACGTCCTGAAGGTCTGGTCGGTCACCTCCTACCCGCAGGCGGCCGCCTTCTCCCTGGCGGGACTCCTGGCGGCCGTCGCCTGCGGCTACGGGGTGGGCGTACTGGCCGGCGCCCGCGGCGCACTGACCCGGCTGCTGATCGCCCCGAAGGAAGCCGAACTCGGCGCGGAGATCGTGGAGCTGACCCGCTCCCGGGTCCGCCTCGTGGACGCCTTCGAAGCGGAGCGCCGACGCATCGAACGCGATCTGCACGACGGGGCCCAGCAGCGCCTCGTCGCGCTGAGCATGACGCTCGGCCTCGCCAAGCTCGACGTCCCGCCCGGCCCGGGCGCCGACCTCGTCGCCAAGGCCCACGAGCAGGCGGGCCAGGTCCTGGCGGAGCTGCGCGAACTGATCCACGGGATCCACCCGCAGGTCCTGGCCGACCACGGACTGGAGGCCGCGGTCAACGACGCCGCCGACCGGTCGGTGATCCCCGTGGACGTCGACGTGGAACTGCCCGAGCGGCCGGCCGAGGCCGTGGAGGCGGCCGCGTACTTCGTGGTGTGCGAAGCGCTCGCCAACGTCGCCAAGCACAGCGGGGCCACCCGCGCCCGGGTCAGCGGCGGGCACCGCGGCGACCTGCTGGTCATGGAGATCCAGGACGACGGCCGGGGCGGCGCCCGGGCCGACGCGGGCACCGGCCTGCTCGGCCTCGCCGACCGCGTCTCCGTCCTCCACGGCCGCCTCGCCCTGTCCAGCCCTTCGGGCGGCCCCACCCTGCTGCGCGTCGAGATCCCCTGGGCCGGGGAAGCGCCGGCATAGGGCCTGCCGTCACACTCCCGCCTGCCTGACGACGTCCGGCCGTGGACTGCCGGGAGCCGCTCAGGGCCTCCGTACGCCGCGGGCCTTCGCGACCTGCGAGACTGTCGGCCCGGACCGAGCCTTCCCGTCGGCCTAGCAGGGAGATTTCGTGCACGACGACCGAGCACTGCGCGTGGTGCTGGCCGAGGACAGCGTTCTGCTCCGCGAGGGCCTGATCGGGCTGCTGGGCCGGTTCGGGCACGAGGTCGTCGCCGCGGTCGGCGACGCCGAGGCCCTGAAGGCGGCCGTCGCCGAGCACCGGCCCGACATCGTCGTCACCGACGTGCGGATGCCGCCCGGCCTCAGCGACGAGGGCCTGCGGGCCGCCGTCTGGCTGCGCGGTGAACAGCCGACCCTGCCGATCCTGGTGCTGAGCCAGTACGTGCAGCGCAGCTACGCCGCCGACCTCCTCGACACCGGTGACGGTTCGGGCATCGGCTACCTCCTCAAGGACCGCGTCGGCCAGGTCGCCGAGTTCGCCGACGCCCTGCGCCGGGTCGCGGACGGCGGCACCGTCGTCGACCCCGAGGTCGTGCGCCACCTGCTGCGCCGCCGCCGTGATCCCCTCGAGCGCCTCTCCGCGCGCGAGCGCGAGGTCCTCGGCCTGGTCGCCGAAGGCAAGTCCAACACGGCGATCGCCGCCGAACTCGTGGTCTCCGAAGCGGCCGTCGGCAAGCACATCGGCAACATCCTCGCGAAGCTCGACCTCCCCCCGGCCGGCGACACCCACCGCAGGGTCCTGGCCGTCCTGGCCTACCTGCGCGGCTGAGGCCCGTCCGCGCGGCCCGGGTCCGGGGGTGCGGCCCGGGTCCGGGGTGCGCGGGTGCGCTGCGTCAATGTGGCTCAAGGTTGGCGCCATGCGTGCGCCACTGGCGCCATGAGGTCCACCACCGGCGGTCTTTCGTCACTCCGACACGCTCCGACACACTGTGGCGCCGCAAGAATATGTGCTCTGACCTGGAGTTTTGCAAAGGTGATCCACCCAGGTCCCTCGCGTGGTGCCAGATTGGCTCGACATGGCGCCATCCCTGTGCCATGCTAGGCGTCATGGACCTCACGCCCTACGTCACCACCCTCCGCCAGGAGCTCGCCGTCGCCGCCGAGGCCGGCGGCGACGAAGCCCGCAAGCTGGCCGAGAGGCTCACCGCTCCCCTGGAGTCGGCCACCCGGCTGACCCTGCTCAATGTGCTCTCCGCCGCGATGGACGAGATCACCCTCGAACTCGCCCCCGGCTCGGTCGACGTACGACTGCGAGGGCTCGACCCCGAGTTCGTGGTGACACCGGCGGCGGCCGAGGGCCGCGCCCCCGCGGCGGAACCGGCCGCCGCGGCGTACGCCGAACCGCTCGCGCCGCATGCGTCCGCCGAAGGCGACGAGGGCGGCACCGCCCGCGTCAACCTGCGGCTGCCGGCCCACCTCAAGGCACGAGCCGAGGAGGCCGCGAGCCGCGAGGGGCTGTCGGTGAACGCCTGGCTGGTGCGCGCCGTGTCGGCCGCGGTCGACGGCGGCGCCAGGCCGCGTACGACGGAGAAGTCCCAGAGCGTGGGGCAGAGCTTCACCGGCTGGGTGCGTTAGCCCCGCCCGGCTCCCCATCCGCACCGCATCAGTTCGCCCACACCACGTCCCACCAGCGGGGACGCCCGGAAGACCCAAGAGGACGGGACAGTCATGCCTTCTTTCGACACCTCCGAAGCGATCTCGGTCACCGCACACGTGGAGGCCGGCTCCATCCAGTTCACCGCGGGCGACCGCCTCGACACCGTCGTCGCGGTGCAGCCCCGGGACCCGAAGCGGGACAAGGACGTACGGGCGGCCGAGCAGACCGAGGTCGCGTACCGCAGCGGTGTGCTGACCGTCAGGACGCCCAAGTCCAATCCGTTCGGCCGCCCCGGCATCGTCGACGTGACGGTGGAACTGCCCACGGGCTCACACGTCGACACCACCGGCTCCTGGACCCAGGTGCTCGGCGAGGGCCGGCTCGGCGAGGTCCGGGTGAAGACCTCGTCCGGCGACGTCCGCCTCGACACGACCGGCCCGCTCAAGCTGACCGCGTCGCACGGCTCGATCACCGTGGACCGGGCCGAGGGCGCGGCCGAGATCACCACCAGCTCCGGCAGCGTGCGCCTCGGATTCGTCGACGGCCCCGCCGTCCTGAAGAACTCGCACGGCACCACGACCGTCGGCGCCGCCATCGGCGAGCTGCGGGTGAGTGGTGCCAACGGTGACATCGAGATCCGGCGCGCCGAGGACTCGGTCACCGCCAAGACCGCCCACGGCACCCTGCGGGTGGGTGAAGTCGCCCGCGGCACCGTGGAGTTGGAGACCTCCTACGGGGCCATCGAGGTCGGCGTCCGCGAGGGAACGGCCGCCTGGCTCGACGTCAGCTCGGGCTCGGGCCAGGTGCGCAACACGCTCACCGCGTCCGGGAGCCCGGAGGCGAGCGCGGACACCGTCAAGGTCCGCGCCCGGACGAAGTACGGAAACATCGACATCCGTCGCGCCATCGCCGCCGGGGCCTGACCGTCCCTTCCTCCCGACTCTCCCTCCCCGTCACTTCAGCCTTCGAATGGAGGGCCTCATGCCTTCTTCTGTCATGCCCACATCACATCGAGGAGTCGGTCACCCGTCTCCGGCAGCCGTCTCCACCGTCGGTCTGCGCAAGTCCTACGGCGACAAGACCGTTCTCGACGGCATCGACCTGAGCATCCCGGCCGGTTCCGTGTTCGCACTGCTCGGCCCCAACGGCGCCGGCAAGACCACCGTCGTGAAGATCCTGTCCACGCTCATCACCGCCGACGGCGGTCAGGCCCAGGTCGCGGGCCACGACATCGCGGCCTCCCCGGGCGGCGTGCGGGCGGCGATCGGTGTGACGGGGCAGTTCTCCGCCGTCGATGGGCTGATCACTGGTGAGGAGAACATGCTTCTCATGGCGGATCTGCATCACCTGTCGAAGGGGGAGGGGCGGCGGGTCACTGCCGAACTGCTGGAGCGGTTCGACCTGGTGGAGGCGGCGAAGAAGCCTGCTTCGACTTACTCGGGCGGTATGAAGCGCCGCCTCGACATTGCGATGACGCTGGTCGGTGATCCGCGGATCATCTTTCTCGACGAGCCGACGACCGGTCTGGATCCCCGTTCGCGGCACAACATGTGGCAGATCATCCGTGAGCTGGTCTCCGGCGGTGTGACGGTCTTCCTGACCACCCAGTATCTGGAGGAGGCGGACGAGCTCGCGGACCGGATCGCGGTGCTGAACGACGGCAGGATCGCCGCGGAGGGCAGTGCCGAGGAGTTGAAGCGGCTGATCCCGGGTGGGCATGTGCGCCTGCGGTTCGCTGACCCGGCGGCCTACCGGTCGGCGGTCATCGCGCTGGGCGAGGGTGCCCGGGATGACGAGGCGCTGGCGTTGCAGATTCCCAGCGACGGCAGCCAGCGCGCGCTGCGTTCCATCCTCGACCGGCTGGACTCCGCCGGCGTCGAGGCGGACGAACTGACCGTCCACACCCCTGATCTCGATGACGTGTTCTTCGCCCTGACCGGCACCGACCCCCGCACCGGCAAGTCCACCCTCGCCACCCTTCCCGCCCAGTCGAAGGAGAACGTCCGATGAGTTCCCTGTCCCTCGCGGTCCGTGATTCGTCGACGATGCTGCGCCGCAACCTCCTGCACGCCCGGCGCTACCCGTCCCTCACCTTGAACCTGCTGCTCACACCGATCATGCTCCTGCTGCTCTTCGTCTACATCTTCGGTGATGTGATGAGTGCGGGCATCGGTGGCGGCAGTCGTTCCGACTACATCGCCTACCTTGTGCCGGGCCTGCTGTTGATGACGATCGGCTCGACCACGATCGGTACGGCGGTGTCGGTCTCCAATGACATGACCGAGGGCATCATCGCCCGTTTCCGGACGATGGCGATCCACCGCGGGTCGGTGCTCATCGGGCACGTCATCGGCAGCGTGCTGCAGTCGATCGCGAGTGTGGTGCTGGTGGGCGCTGTCGGGGTGGCCATCGGGTTCCGGTCCACGGACGCGACGGCCCTGGAGTGGCTGGCGGCGTTCGGGCTGCTCGTGTTGTTCGCGCTGGCGTTCACCTGGATCGCGGTCGGCATGGGGCTGATCAGCCCGAACGCGGAGGCTGCCAGCAACAATGCGCTGCCGATGATCCTGCTGCCGCTGCTGTCGAGTGCTTTCGTTCCGGTCGAGGGGATGCCGGGCTGGTTCCAGCCCATCGCCCAGTACCAGCCCTTCACCCCGGCCATCGAAACCCTGCGCGGGCTGCTGCTGGGCAGCGAGATCGGCAACAACGGCTGGATCGCGGTCGCCTGGTGCCTGGGCCTCGCGGTCCTCGGCTACTTCTGGTCGGCCGCGAAGTTCAACAGTGACCCGAAGTGACGGCGTGGGGTGTTTCTGAACACCGAAGGCGGACGGCTCGCGTACGAGGTCACGGGCGAGGGTCCCCTGATCGTGCTCGCCCAGGCATGGGCGACAACCGCGCGGCCTACCCCCAGACGGCGCTCCTCCTCGTCGCCGCCGGGTACCGCGTCGCCGCCACCGACCTGCGCGGACACGGGGCATCGAGCACCGGCTGGGCCTCGTACACCCGCACCGACGTGGCGGGCGACCTGCTCGCCCTGATCCGGCACCTCGGCGGACCGGCCGTCATCGTCGGCCACTCCTTCGCGGGCGGCGCCGCCACCATCGCGGCGGCGCAGCTACGCCCTGCGCCACCCCCACCAGTACGCGGCCCTGCTGCACAGCCCCACCCCGAAGCTCGGACGGCCGAAGCCGGGGAACGGCTGATCACCATCCTGTTCGCCACCCTGCGCGCCTACGGCCTGGAGGACTCCGCGGCCGTCCACGCGGCCCGCTGTCTGCGCGCCACCGCCCACGGCTTCGTCTCCCTCGAAACCGGCGGCGGCCTCACCGCTGGGCGGCGCAGGTCATCGAGTGACGTAGCTACGGGACGGGGCGGCGGTAGCGGCGGGTCCCGCGGAGTGCGGCTGCTCCGTCAGCAGGAGGGCGGCGGTCAGCACGAGGAAGGAGGCTGCCGAGATGTGCACGGTCAGCGCCGTTGTCAGGGTGCCGCCGTGTGTGACCACCGCCAGCGCGTCGCCCACCGGTATGACCGCGTTGATCAGTACGGACCAGCCGAGGATGCGCCGCCGGCCGAGGCCGAGCAGGAGGAACGTGACGGCCGCCGTGGCGATGTCGCGCACGCCCTTGACGATGAAGTAGCCGTCCGCGTTGCCCGTCGGCCAGGGGTCGATGCCGTAGCCACTGGCGGCGCCGCCGGGATTGAGCAGGAAGTTCAGGCCGAAGAACAACGGTGCGGCCCCGGCGATCAGGCACAGCAGGGTGGTCAGGCGATGCCTCGTCATGATGGTGCTCCCCAGTTCGCTGGCAGACGGATTGCGGTACGAGGGCGGTCGGGACCGCAGGCTCAGGCGAGGGCGGCGACGAGCAGGGTGAAGGCGCCGATGATGACGGCGACGCGGGCGTAGTGGAAGCGCTCCCAGCGGTTGAGCTGCTCCTTCCAGTCGGCGGGCCGGTTCTCGGGGGTCCACGTCTTGTTCCGGTTGTTGATCGGGACGAGCAGCAGGAGCGACATGACCACGCTGAGGAGCAGCAGCGCGCCGGCGGTGACGACGAGGCCGGTGCCGTGGTGGTCCCATCCGGCGACGGCCCAGACCGCGACGAGGATCAGCGAGGTGATGTACCAGACCGGCATCACGGCGCCGAGCATCCGGCCCCCGTGGGCCTTGCCGAGTTGGCCGCTGTCCTCCGGGAGGGCGTCGAGGATCCGGTTCATGACGAAGGCGACGGCGAACTCCACCCCCACCATCACGCCGACGATCACGGTGGTGATGACCTCGAGTGCGTTGAGCATGATTGACCCTCTCGGTATCTAGCGTTGCTAGGTGATGAGGCAACGCTAGTACTACTGCCGCTCGGTTGTCTAGCGGTGCTAGGATCCAATTATGTCGGTACAGGAACGCAAGCAGCGCGAACGGGCGGAGCGCGAACGCCTCATCGTGGCGACGGCCCGCGAACTCGCCGAGCAGCAGGGCTGGGACGCGGTCACCACCCGCCGGCTCGCCGAGCGCATCGAGTACAGCCAGCCCGTCCTCTACAGCCACTTCCGTGGCAAACGCGAGATCATCGGCGCCGTCGCCCTCGAAGGCGCCACCGAGATGGCCGCGGCGCTGCGGGCCGCGACCTCCGCCGCGGACGGCCCCCGCGCCCGGGTCGCCGCCCTCGCCCGCGCCTACCTCGACTTCGCCGCACGCAACCCGGCGGTCTACGACGCCATGTTCCAGCTCGACGGCGGCCTGGCCTTCGCGGACGAGGACACCCCGCAACCTCTGAAGGACGGCTTCGCCGCCCTGCAGGACGGCCTCGGAGAGGTCGCCGGGGACGGCGTCCACCCGGGACTGTTCACCGAGACGTTCTGGGCGGCCCTGCACGGGCTGGCCACCTTGACCCGGGCGCGACGGCTCCCGCCGCAGGACGCCGAGCGCAGGGTGGAGCTGCTGGTGGACCGGCTCGCCATGGTGCAGTGACCGCGCGCGGCGACCGCGCCGTGAGGGTGCTTTCCCGTGGCCGGCTCGCAGCATGCTGCGAGCCGGGATGCCGGAAGCTGCACCCGTAACGGGGCCGGGCGGACGGGACCCGCTGTCAGAGTGGAATGGCCATCCCCGCTTCCGAAGGAGCCACCACCATGGCCCAGACCCAGACCCAGAAGAACCCGCTCGCCGTCACGACCGGTGTGCTGATCGCCCTCCTGGCCTCGTCCACCGTGCTGTTCGACGGCACCGCGCGATACGTGGTCATGGGTGTGCTCGCCGTCGGCGTGCTCTCCTGCGCCCGCGCGCTGCAGCGGTCCCGCGCGTAGCCGTGGCCGTCTTACCGGGAGTCCGCGAAGGGGGAGCACCTCCGACGCGGACTCCGTGCTTACCGGGCGGCCGCCGAGGCCGCCCCGCTCAGATCCAGCCGCGCTCCCGCGCGAGCAGCGCCGCATGGAACCGGTTCGACGCGTCGAGCCGGTGCATCAGCGTCGCCACGTACTTGCGGTACGTCCGCACCGAGATCCCCACGTCCCGCGCCCCGTTCTCGTCCTTGTCGGCCGTGCACAGCGACTCCAGGATCCGGCGCTCCAGTTCGGTCGGGCGCTCGCCCTCCGCCGCCGGCCCCTCCTCGTCCGCCGCCGCCGGTATTTCCTGCGCCTGGCCCCACATCCGGTCGAAGAGCGACACCAGCGTGGTCACCAGGCCCGGTTCACGGGTCAGCAGCGCTCCGCGCTTGCTGTCGGAGGGGTCGATCGGCGTCAGCGCCGCCGCCCGGTCGAAGATGAGGATGCGCTCCAGGTCGAGGCGGGACACCCGTACCTCCGCCCCCTTGCCGACCAGCTCCCGCAGGTACGCCATCGTGGCCGGATCGTCCAGCGCGGCCGCCCCGAACAGGCTGCGCATCCGGATGCCGCGCCGCAGGATGCGGGCGTCGGCCGGCCGGGAGGTCTCGATGATCTCGGGCCGCATCACCCCCGAGGGCCAGGTGGTCATGCCCTCCGACCGGCTGAAGAACGTCAGCTCGTCGATGGCGGCCCGTACCTGCTCGATGCCCACCAGCCGCTCCATGGGCGGCCGGTCGGCGCCCGCGATCGCGTCGGAGGTGGTCGCGACGTCCCGCTCCGCGAGCAGCGAGGCCACGATCGCGTCCGCCGCGGCCTTGCTCTCCAGCTCCTGCCGGATCCGGGTCAGCCGGGCGTCGATCAGTTGCTGCACCGCCTTGGCCGGACTGGCCGGGCGCAGCAGCCCGTCGGTCATCGCGGCGAGGCCGAGACCGATCGCCCGCTGCTGGAGGACCTGCACCGCCTCTTCGTCCAGATCGGCATGGCGCACCAACTGTTCGGGCCCGGCGCCGCCGCTCCTGAGCAGGACGCGGTAGAAGCGCTCGTCCTCCGGATCGATGTCGAGAAACGCCAGATCCGGTTCCGCCATGGATTCCCCCAACACGTCGGCCTGTCACTAGATGGCCTAGATCTACCTGTTACCCCGGGTTGAGGCTACGGCAATGATCCATTCCGCTTTCGGGTTCCCCACGGGGCCGGCGCCGGGCCGGTGCAGTAAGTGTCCTCGGACAACGCAGCAAGCTGCGCGCGACAGCCCTCGAACGAAAGGTTCTCGAACGGCAGAGTTGTGGTCACAAGGAGCCGCCGGGGAAAACACCGGAGGCCACCGGAACCGGACAGCAGGAAACATCGGGTCCGGGTCGGACCGCACACGAGGGGGAACCACCATGATGAAGCGCCTCAGCGTCACTCTCGCCGCCGCCGCTCTTATCGGTCTGGCGGGTGCCGGCACCGCGCACGCCGACACCCCGGTCCCGGTTCCCTCCCCTCCCGCCCAGGTCTGCCTGCCGATTCCGGCGGGTCTCCCGGTCCCCGCGGTCTGCGTGATCATCCCGGGCCGGGAGACCTACAACTGGGACTAGCGCACCCGGCCACCGGGACCTTCCGGAAAAGATCATCAAATGATCTTCCTCCTGGAATTCGCGGTGGAGAGGCCCTCGCGTTCCTCGCGGTATCCGGTCCTCAGAATTCATGATCTTCAATCATCCGGCTCACGGGAAACGAACTCCCGGCCCTCGAGCACAAAGGAGAGAAAGTCCGATGACCGCCTACTCGGTGCTCGTCCCCTTCGTTCCGAGCCGCCCCGAGCAGCTCCTGCCCTTCGCCGGGCTCGTCCACTGGACCGGGGCCGAACGCCTCTGGCAGGGACAGAGCCTGGTCACCGAGACCCACCAGGCCTTCGCCCACGCCGCCGGCGCCGGATTCCGGGTCCCCGTCGGGCTCGGAGTGACCCTGATGCCGCTGCGCCACCCCACGGAGGCCGCCCTCCAAGCCCGTTCGCTGGCGCTGGTGACCGGCTCGCCGGTCCTCGCCGGCTACGGGCCGGGAGCCCCCGCGGTGCAGAGGGCCCTGCTCGGAGCCCCGTACCGGAGCCCGCTCACCGCCGCCCGGGAGTACCTGACCGCCGTACGCGCCGCCCTCGAGGGTACGGACACGCTCCTGGACGGGGAGTACCTGCACCAGGAGGCGCTGCTCCCGCCGGTGCCCGGACCGCCCGTCGAGATCGGGCTCGGTGTCCTGCGCCCCGGCATGGCGAGAGTGGCCGGCGAGGTGGCCGACGCGGCGATCTGCTGGCTCACCCCGGCCCGCTACCTGGCCGACACGATCGTGCCCGAGGTGCACAAGAGCGCCGAGAGCGCGGACCGGCCGGCGCCCAAGGTGGTGGCCATGGTGCCGATCGCCCTGGCGGCGCCCGACCGGGACCCCGTAAGCCTCGCCCTCGCCTCCAACCGGCACCACCTGAAGGCACCGCACTACCAGGACATGCTCCGGCGCGGCGGTGTCGAACTCCCCGCCGCCACCGGTTCGCAGGCCGACGACGAGAGGGCGCGGGGCGCGGCGCTGGTCGCCGGCGACGCCTTCCTCTACGGGGAGCCCGCCGAACTCCTCGCGAAACTGGAGGCCTTCCGCGAGGCGGGCGTCGACGAGATCGTCCTCAACGTCACGGGCGTGGCCCAGTTGTACGGCGCCCAGGTCGCGAGCCGTGAACTGCGCACGCTGCTCACGGTCCTCGGACTGGCCTCCTGACCCGAGGCGGCCCGGGCCCCGTGCCCGCACTCCCGTACCTCCGCTCGCCGGCACCCTCTGCCCGCACGCACCCCCGCAGACTTCCGGCCGCCCGGCCGATCCCCCTCCAGCTCCGCGTCATCAGGCGCCCGCGTCCACCCACGCACTCACGTTAGGCATGTTCATGACACTCACTTCGGTCAAGGCCCACGCCTTGCAGTGGGGCACCGGACGCCCCCTGGCCGCACTCGCCCCCCGCCCGCCGTTCACCGCGACGGTCGTCCTGGAGGACGCCGCCCACCTCGACGCCCTGCTCGGCAGCGGAGTGGCCGGCCCCGGCACCGTCGTCCTGGTCCCCGGGGACGAACCGACCGCAGAGCCCGAGCCGCACGAGGCCACCGGCGCCCAGGTCATCGTCTGGCAGGGCTCGCTGGGCGAACCCGGCGCGGAGGCCGGACTGCACCCCGACTTCTACCTCCAGGTGCAGGCCTACTCGATCACCCCCTACCTCTCCGTCCTCGGACCCACCCTGGTCCGCATCGTCGAGGAAGCCGACTTCCAGGCCTTCCTGGAGGACGCCGACCGGGCCCTGAACGACGGCGAGTTCTCCGCCTTCCTGACCCACCCCTCCGTCCAGCTCGCCGACCTCGGATCCCTCGGCGGCGCCGGCGCCGGCGACGGCCCGGCCCTGCGCCTCTACGTCGCCGCCGACGGCTCCGTCAGCGTCGCCCCCGGCGCCACACCCCTCGGCCCCGTCGGCGCCCCCGCCGCCGAACTGCACCGGGCCTGGGAGGACTCCACCGGCGCCCTGGCCGGCGTACTCGACGAGGACCTGCGCCGCGAGCAGCTCGCCGCCCGGCCCTGGATCTCCCGCTACCTGGCCGCCGTCGGCGCCATCCGCGAAGCCGTCACCCGAGGCCTCGAACAGCCCCGCGTCTCCGGCTTCGGCGGCCGCCTCGTCCCCGCCCTCGCCGCCCACGCCGCCCCTCAGGACACCTCAGGCGACACCCCGGTGCTGCTCTTCAACGCCGAACAGGCCCTGATCCACCACCCCGGGGACCGCCGCACCATCGCCCTCTCCCCGGGCGCCGCCCAGGCCGCCGAAGCCCTGCTCGTCACCGGCGCCGCCCGGGCCGCCGCCGACTACGCCGACCCGGCCACCGTCGACGCCGTCGCCGCCTACTTCTCCGGCATCGGACTGCCCCTCACCGAGTCCGCCGCCCCCCGTACGGCCACCCGCACCGCCGCCCGGGCCGCCGCCGCCACCTCTGCCGCCACGGAAGGAGCGACCCGCTGATGGGCGCCATGCTGCTCAGCCCCGCCGCCGCGGGCACCGGCCTCGCCGGCCGCGCCGCCGAGGCCGTCGCCGAACTCGGAGACCGGGCCGTCCTGTGCGACCTCTACGACGAAGCCGGCGCCCCCGTCTACCACGACATCGCCGGCACCACCCCGCACGAGGTCCGCGAACTCCTCACCACCCTGCGCCGCATCCCCGGCCCGGTCCTCGACCTGGCCGCCGGCTCCGGCCGGCTGACCTTCCCCTTCCTGGCCCTCGGCCGCGAGGTCACCGCCCTCGAACTGTCCGGCCACATGATCGGACTGCTCCGGGAACGGCTCGCCGCCACCCCGGCCTCGCTGCGGGGCCGCTGCACCCCCGTCCAGGCCGACATGAGCGACTTCTCGCTCGGCCGCCGCTTCGGCGCCGTCGTCCTCGGCACCACCTCCATCTCCCTCCTCCCGCCGGAGGCCCGCCCCGGCCTCTACCGGTGCGTACGGGAACACCTGGCGCCCGGCGGCAGGTTCCTGCTCACCACCGTCGAGGTGGACGCCGCCGACGACGGCAGCGACGAGAGCGAGATCCTCGCCCCCGGCGAGATCACCGGCCGCTCCTACCGGATGATCGAACAGTGGACCTCGGGCAACAGCTCCCGCACGGTCACCGTCATCCCCGCGGACCCGCCGGCCGAAGGCCCCGTCCACGTCGCCACCACCACCATCGGCGTGATGCCCGCACCGCTGCTGGTCGCCGAGCTCGAAGCCGCCGGCTTCGACATCCGCTCCACCACGCCCATCCCCGGCGGCGGCCGCCACCACGACGTCCTCCTGGAAGCCGAGGCCCTGTGATGACCACCGCCCTGCCCACCCTGACCGGACAGGACGAGGCTCCCGACCACGGCCACCCGGCCCTGTGGACCTCCCTGCTCCCGCCCTCCGCCCACGGCGACGACGCCATCTGCGCCGTCTCCGCCGAGGGGATGTACGTACGGTTCGCCGACGGCAGCGAACTCCTCGACGGCGACTCGGGCCTGTGGAACGCCAACCTCGGCCACGGCAACCGGCACATCGCCGAGGCCTGCCACCAGGCCCTGCTGGACGCCTCGTACCTGAGCGTCTTCCGCTACGAACACCCCTACGCCCGGCAGGCAGCCGAGGCCCTGGTGGAGCTCTGCGGAGCCGACCACTTCGCCCGCGTCCTCTTCTCCACCTCCGGCGGCGCGGCCAACGACCTGGTCATGAAGACCGCCCGGCACTACCACGCCCTGCGCGGCGCCGAGAAGCGCAAGATCATCGTGGGGCTGCGCGGCAGCTACCACGGCCTGACCTTCGGCGGCTTCGCCCTCACCGGCGAGAACCTCGGCCAGCAGCTCTACGGAGTCGACCAGCGCCTGGTGCGCCACGTCACCCCCAACGACCCCGCCGACATCGAGAAGCTGATGCGGGCCCAGGGCTCCCAGATCGCGGCCGTCGTCATCGAACCCGTCCTCGGCAGCGGCGCCGTCCCCCTCACCGACGAGTACCTCCAGACCCTCTTCCGGCTCCGCGAGGAACACGGATTCCTGCTCGCCGCCGACGAGGTGGCCACCGGATTCGGCCGCACCGGATCGATGTTCGCCTCACAGCTGTGGCCCGAACGCCCCGACCTGCTGGTCACCTCCAAGGGGCTGACCAACGGCACCTGCGCGGCCGCCGCCGTCATCGTCTCCCGGACGATCGCCGACGCCTTCCGCGAAGCCGACGCCACCTTGACCCACGGCGAAACCCAGGCCGGCACCCCCGTCACCTGCGCCGCGATCATCGCCACCATCGAGGAGATGCGCCGCCTCGACGCCGTCTCCCGGGGCCGGCGCGCCGCCGAGACCCTCGGCGCCCACCTGGACCGGCTCGTCGCCGAACACCCCCTCTTCGACTCCCACGACGGCCGCGGCCTCTTCCGCTCCCTCCGTCTCCTCACGGCCGACGGCGAACCGCTGCCGCAGGCCCGGGTCCTCGACCTGATCGCCGCCATCCGTGCGGCGGGCGCCATCGTCCACGCCGGCGTCCACGGCATCCAGATCATGCCGCCGCTCACCGCGACGGACGCCGAGATCGACGCCCTCATGGAAGCCGTCCGCACCGGAGTCGAAAGCTTCTCCGGAGGACTGCGGTGAACATCGCCTGGTCCGGATCCACCCGGCTGCTCATCGGCCCCGAAGGGCTCAGCGACTGGCTGGCGGACTTCGACGACGCCCACCCGGCAGGGGGGAGCCGTCCCGCCACCGCCCTGCTCCTCGACCCGGCCGTCGCGAACTCCCGCATCACCGCCCTGGTGACCGCGGAACTGGACCGGGCGGGACACACCACCCACACCATCGTCCCCGACGGAGACGGAGGCCCGGACGAGATCCTCGCCCTGGCCGCCGCCACCGCCGGCGCCGGACTCGTCGCCGTCATCGGCGGCGGAGCCCTCCTCGACCGGGCCAAGCTCCTGTCCGTGGCCCACGAGGACGAGCGGGCCCGCGCGGCCCTGCGCACCACGGGCCGCAGCGGACTGCTCACCCTGGACCCGCGCACCCGCCGCACCCGCCCGCTGCTCGCCGTACCCACCACGGTCGGCACCGGATCCGAACTCAGCCGGGTCGCCTGCCTGCCGCACAACAGCGGCAAACGGCTCGTCATGGGTGACGCCCTCGCCCCCGACGCGGCCCTGCTGGACCCGGCCGCCACCGAGACGCTGCCCGGCGAGCTGCTGATCGAAGGAGCCCTCGAAGCGGTCTTCCGCACCGTCGGCCCCTACGTCGGCAACCTGACCGACCGAGCCGTCGAGGACGCCCTCGCCCAGACCGCCGCCACCCAGCTGGTCCGCCTCGGCGGAGCACTGGCCCGGCAACTGGCCGACGGACAGGCCCCCGACGCCACGCTCCGCACCGACCTGGCCCGGCTGAGCGGACTGACCCAGTCCACCTGGCTCTGCTACGGCAGGGACCTGTTCAGCACCGAGGGCTGGATGATCGCCAACGAACTCTCCAGCGCCCTGGGCATCCGCAAGATGACCGCCGTCGCGGCCATCCTGCCGGCCCTGTGGCGGGCCGTCCTCGCCGGCGACACCCGGCTCGGCTCCGCCGCTCGCCTGCGGGGGATCTGGGAACTGCTCCGCTCGGCCGACAGCAGCGGCGACCCGCTGCCCGCCGAGCCGGTTGCAGGCATCAGCGCCCTGATGAACCGCTGGGGCATCGTCCGCGACATCGCCGTCACCCCGCAGCTGCTCGACGCGGTGGCCCGCAGGACCGTACGGGCCTGGGGCGCGGGCCTCCCGATGCTCGGCGGCCTGCGCGCGGCCGACGTCAACGCCCTGCTCAGCGAAGCGGCCTGAACTCCCGCGCCGCACCCACAGACTTCCGCGCCGGCTTGGCGCGGGGACCGCACCACTCGCTTCCCGGATAAGGAAAACCGTCATGGACAACAACACGTTCGACGTTGCCGCCGATGTGAACCACCTGGAGCTCGGTCTCCAGGAGCTCGAGGTCATGGAGGCCCCGGGCTGGTGGACGACCGGTGGCGTCGTCGTCGGCATCTCCCTCGTCTCGGTGGTCATGACCTGATCCGACCCTGATCAGCGCCACCCGCTCCACCCCTCGTACATCCGTCAAAGAAGGAGTTCGTCATGAACGAGAAGTTCGAAGCCCCCGCGGCCGACGTGAACCACCTGGAGCTCGGTCTCCAGGAGCTCGAGGTCATGGAGGCCCCGGGCTGGTGGACGACCGGCGGTGTCGTCGTCGGCATCTCCATCGTCTCCATCGTCGCCACCTGATCCAGCCCCACCACCCACACGGCACCACTCGTCAGTCACCGATCACTCAGAAGGAGAACAGCCATGAGCGAGCAGAAGTTCGACAACACCGCGGTCGTCGCGCAGGACGGCCTGGAGCTGGGCCTGCAGGAGCTCGAGGGCCTCGAGGCCCCCGGCTTCTGGGAGGGCGTGTCCATCGGCATCGCCATCTCCACGGTGACGATCGCCACCTGATCCCCGCCCCGGCGCCCCCGCACGCACGTGAGCGGCGCCTGAAACGGATCGATGCGGACCGGGCCCGGCCGGGAAACCCCCGGCCGGGGCCCGGCCCTCGGCACCACCGCACCACCGAACCACCGCACCACCCACACACCCGGCACACCCCGGAAAGGACGCGGCAGCGATGAGCAGCAGCGACCCGGCCGTCTCGTTGAACGGTCTCACCAAGACGTACAAGGGCCTGCGCGCCGTCGACGCCCTGACCGTGGACATCCGCGCCGGCCGCGTCACCGGCCTCCTGGGCCGCAACGGCGCCGGCAAGACCACCACCCTGCGGATGCTGCTGGGCCTCGCCACCCCGACCGCCGGCACCGCGACCATCCTCGGCAAGCCGTACGCCGAACTCCCCGACGCGGCCCACCGCATCGGAGTCAGCATGGACGGCATGGGCGGCGTCACCGGCGCCACCGTCCGCGGCGAACTGCGCATCTGGTGCACCGTGCTGGGCCTGCCCGCCGGCCGCGCCGACCAGGTCATGGAGTACACCGGCCTCGACTACGCCGCCGACCGCCCGGTCAAGGGCTGCTCCACGGGCATGCGCCAGCGCCTGGCCCTGGCCACCGCCCTGCTCGCCGACCCGGAGATCCTCATCCTCGACGAGCCGGCCAACGGCCTCGACCCGGACGGCATCCGCTGGCTGCGCGCCACCCTGCGCACCCTGGCCCTGGGCGGCCGCACCGTCATCGTCTCCAGCCACCAGCTCGCCGAGCTGGAGCAGACCGTCGACGACGTCGTGATCATGCAGCACTCCCTGCGCTACGCGGGCACCCTCGACGACCTCACCGGCCACGGCGCCGCCCGCCTGGAGGACCGCTTCTTCGAGCTGGTCGACCCGGCCGCCACCGCCGTTCCCGCCGTCACCGCCGCCGCAGGCACCCGTACCCCGGAAAGGAACTACTCCCGTGCGTAACCTCATCGCCGGCGAAACCCGCAAGGCCCTGACCGGCCGCGCCTGGTGGGCCCTGCCGCTCGCGGGAGCCTGGTTGTGCCTGATCACCACCTTCGGATACGTCTCCGGAGGCGAGAAGGCCATCGCGGAGGGGTCCACCTCCCTGGCCGTCGGCCAGGACGTGGCCCGTTCCTGGATGATGATGTTCCTGCTGGCGGCCGTCTTCGGCGCCGTCCACGTCACCCGGGACTACGCCTCCGGCACCATGGTCCGCTCCGCGCTCCTGGCCGGCTCCCGCTCCCGCCTCTTCGGCGCGAAGCTCGCCGTCGCCACCGCCGCCGGAGCCGCCTTCGGCCTGATCGCCGCCGCGCTCGGCGCCGTGAGCGTCTACCTCGGCCCGCTGCCCTTCGGCCTGGAGGCCGCCGCCGACGGCGAGACCGCCCTCATCCTGGTCGGCGTGTTCGCCTGCTGCACCCTGGCCGCCCCCTGGGGCGCGCTCATCGGCTGGATCGTCCGCAACCAGACCGGCGCCGTCGCCACCCTGATCGGCCTCACGCTCCTGGTGGACCCCGGGCTGCAGCGGCTGGTCCCCGAGGTCTCCAAGTACCTCCTGACCATCGCGATGAGCTCCGTCTACCGCGACGTGAAGCCGGACCTGCTCTCGCTGCCCTGGGCGTACGCGGTGATCGCCGCCTGGCTCGCCGCCGCCCTGGTCGCCGGCCGCCACCTGGTCCGCACCCGCGACATCGCGTAAGGGCGTGTCCAGCGCCCCAGGCAGAACCGGTCCGTCCGGCCCCGGCCCACCGGACACGTCCTCACCGCCCCCCTGATCCGAGGTGCTTCCACCATGTCCGCCAAAACCGCCTTCGCACCCGATCTGGAGCGGCCCCGCACCGCCGACGACGTGGCCGTGCGCGAACCGCTCACCGAAGACGCCCCCTGGGTGATCCAGCGCGGGGAGCACAAGCACTTCCGTACCGGCGAGGACCTCGCCCGCCTGGTCCGCCTCCTCGACGGAAGCCGCGACCACGACCAGCTCGCCGCCGAACTCGGCTCCCCCTGGACCCCCGGCCACATCGGCCGCGCGGTCCGCAGCCTCGCCGACTCCGACCTCCTGGAAGACGGCCGGCCGGTCAAGAAGCCGGCCAGGGTCCGCTTCGCCGGCCCCCTGACCATCCAGTTCACCCTGGTCAAGCCCGAGCGGATGCTGCGCCGCCTCGCCCCGCTGGTCCGCCCGCTCGGCCACCGCATCGTCCTCGGCGCGGCCGCGGCCGTCGTCCTGCTGGGCGTACTGGCCCTCGCCGCCAGCGGCGCCACCCTCGGCGAGGCGCTCTCCCGCCCGATGCCCCTGTGGGCGTACGCCTGCGTGATGCTCGGCGTGGTCGCCACCACCGCCGTCCACGAGATGGCCCACGGCGCGGTCCTCACCCATCACGGCGGCACGCCCAGCCGGATGGGCTTCATGCTCTTCTACATGTCGCCGGCCTTCTTCTGCGACGTCTCCGACGGCTGGCGGCTGCCCAGCGCCCGCCAGCGCGTCCAGGTCGCCCTCGCCGGCATCGCCATCCAGGCCGTCGCCGCCGGGACCGCCGCCCTCGCGGCCCTCGCCGTCCCCGCCGGACCGGTCCGCGAGACCCTGCTGCTGGTGGGCCTCGTCAACTACATGACCTGCCTGGTGAACCTGCTCCCGCTGGTCAAGCTCGACGGCTACCTCGCCCTCATGAGCCACCTGGACATCTCCCACCTGCGGGAGAAGGCCATGACCGACGCCCGCCGCGCCATCGCCCGCGTCGTCTTCGGCGGCCGCGGCTACCAGCGCGAACTGCCCGGCCGCGGCTGGTCCGTCCCGTACGGCATCGCCTGCCTGCTCTTCCCGCTGTACCTGGTCTCCACCGCCCTGACCCTCTGGTCCGGGATCCTGCAGCGCCTCGGCATCGCCGGCTCCTGCATGATGGTCTGCGCGCTCGGCTACCTGCTGTGGCGCCTCGGCAAGGGCGCCGCCACCCTGGTCCGCGAAGCCGCCTCGGCCGGCGCCCGGCCTTCGCGCATCGCCGCCGCGGGAGTGCTCGCCACCGCCGGACTGGCCCTGGCCGCCACCCTCGTACAGATCCCCGCCACCGTCTCGGCCGGCTACACCACCGAACCGGGCGGCAGCCTCAGCCTCCTCGTCCCCCGGGGCGGCGGCGGCTTCGACCTCACCGAGGGCACCACCGTCACCCTGCGCCGGTCCGGCCTCTTCTCCCGGCCGCAGACCGGCACCGCCACCCTCGGCGAACCCACCGGCCACGACGTCCTCGCCCCGGTCACCGCCATGCTCCCCGTTGCCAGTGACCGCCCCTGGCTGGAGATGAAGGCGTACCCGCTGCACCGCGTGACCGCCACCCCCGCGCCGAACGGCACGGACCGCACCGGCGTCGCCGAGGTCCAGGCGGGCGACCACCCGCTCTGGAAGTGGTTCGCCGTCTCCTACCTCGGCCCGCTGCTCCCCTGACTTCTCCCGTACGCCGCCCACGGAGGCCCGCCATGTCCCTGCGACACGTTGCCCACTGCCCGCCCGGCACCCCCTTCTACGACCGTCCGGCCGCGATCACCGGCGCCGACGCCTTCCCGGCGGCCACCGCCGACGCCCCCGCCGGGTGGACCCGTGAGCCGATGGGGGAGTGGACGGTCCTGACCCCGCCGGGACTCGAACTCCCCGGCCAGGGCTGGAAGATCCACGTCTCGGCGACCGAGCGGACGGCCCCCGAGGTCCTCGACATCGTGAGCGCGTACTGCACCTCCCGCTCCCTGCTCTTCAAGTTCCTCACCAGCCCCTCGATGCTGATGCTGCGCAACAGCAAGTACGGGGACCGGGGCAGCAGCGGCAAGTTCATCACCCTCTACCCCCGCGACGAGGCGGAGCTGGAGACCGTACTGACCGAGCTCGACGCCCTCCTCGAAGGCCGCCCGGGACCGGCCGTCCTCAGCGACCTGCGCTGGGGCGCGGGCCCCCTCTACCTGCGCTACGGAGGCTTCAAGCTGAAGCTGGGCCCCGGCCCGAACGGCGCCCCCGTGCCGTGCATCGAGGACCCCGACGGCAACCTCGTCCCCGACGTGCGCGGCCCCTCCTTCCGCCCGCCGGCCTGGCTGCAGCTGCCGCCGTGCGTGCTGCGGGCGCTGGCGGAACGGAGCCGCGGGGGCTCCCTCGGGGACTTCCCCTTCAAAATCACCCAGGCCCTGCACTTCTCCAACGGCGGCGGCGTCTACCGCGCCACCGACACCCGCGACGGACACGAGGTCCTGGTCAAGGAGGGCCGCCCGCACGCCGGCCTCGACGACGCCGGAGCCGACGCGGTGGAGCGGCTGCGCCGCGAACACGACGCGCTGGCCGCCCTCGACGGACTGCCCTGGTTCCCCCGGGTCCTGGACTGGCGGCGCGGCGCCGAACACTGGTTCCTGACACGGGAGTTCGTCGACGGCGACGCCCTGACCAAGGAGACCGCCGAGCGCAACCCTCTGCTCCACCCGGTCACCGCCCGCGACACCGCCATGCCCGTGGCCGAGTACACCGCCTGGGCCCTGGACGTCCTCGACCGCATCGAGGCCGCCGTCACCGCCATGCACGAACGCGGCCTGGTCTTCGGCGACCTGCACCCCAACAACGTCCTGATCCGCCCCGACGGCACCGTCGCCTTCATCGACCTGGAGACCACCCTCCCCATCGAGGGGCACACCGGCCAGGCCATCGGCGCCCCCGGATTCTGCGCCCCCGCCGGCACCACCGGCACCGCCGTCGACCGCTACGCCCTGGGCTGCCTGCGGCTGAGCCTGTTCCTGCCGCTGACCCCGGTGATGTCCTTCACCCGCCACCGCTCCGAGGACCTCCTCGCGCAGATCGCCGCCTTCTTCCCGGTGCCCGAGGGGTACGCCGACCAGGTCCGCGCCGACCTCGGACACGCCCCGGCGCCCGCCGGCGGCCCGCTGGCCACCCCCGAGCGCATCGCCACCGGCATCCTGACCTGCGCCACCCCCGAGCGCGAAGACCGCCTCTTCCCCGGCGACGCCGACCAGTTCCTGCACGGCGACGGCGGCCTCAACATCGCCAACGGCGCGGCCGGGGTCCTGTGGGCCCTGCTCGGCGCCGGGATCAGCGTCCCCGCGGCGCACCTCGACTGGCTGGCGGACGCCGCCCGGGCCGTCACCAGCCCGCGCCCGGGCCTCTACGACGGACTGGCCGGCATCGCCTGCGTGCTGCACGACTTCGGACGCACCGACGAGGCCGCCGCCCTCCTCGACCGCGCCCAAGACCTGCTGTCCACCGCCACCCTGCGCGACGGCAGCCCCGACCGCAGCCTCTCCGGCGGCATCGCGGGCGTCGGCCTGGCCCTGCTGCACCTCGGCGAGGACGCGGCCGCCCGCGAACTGGCCGCCGCCCTCGTCAACAGCCCCACCCTGGAAGAACGCCCCGGCCTGCTCCGCGGAGCCAGCGGCGAGGCCCTCTTCCTGCTCGCCGCCGGCCGGGACGACGCCGCCCGCGTGGCGCTCGTACACGACCTCGAACTGTCCCGGCAGCCGCTGCCCACCCCCTGGCACCGGGTCCAGCTCGCCCACGGCGGAGCCGGGCAGGCCATCGCCGTCCACCACTACCTCGCCGCGCACCGGGACCCGTACCTGACGGCCGTCCACGACGCGCTGCTCATCGACCTCACGTCCCAGTTCCACCCGGCCTGCGGCCTGTTCACCGGCCGCGCCGGCGCCCTCGCCGCGCTGACCTGCACGGACGACGGCTCGGCGGCCACTGCTCGGGCGCTGGCCGAACTCCGCTCCGGCCTGGAACCGTTCGCGGTGGCCCACGAGAACGACCCGTACGCCACCGGCTTCCTCGGTGACCACCTGCTGCGCCTGTCCACGGACCTGGCCACCGGCTCCGCCGGCGTCCTGGCCGCACTGACCGCGCCCCGCACGGCCGTCCTGCCCTACCTGCCCGCCCCGGTCCCGGCGGCGGCGCCCGCCCCGGCCGCCCGCTGAAGTCCACCCCCGGCACGTTACGGAGCCCCGTATGCCCACCCATCTGACGGTCAGCATCAGCATGACCGCGCAGGCCCCGTCCTCGGCGGCCCCCGAGACCACGGCCGTACGCCTCGTGTCCTGCCTCCCCGCGTCGTGGACGGTGGTCCCCGTCTCGATGACCACCCGCTCCGCGACCCTGTCCCTGACCGCCCCGGACGACACCCGGGCCCCGGTGGTCCTCGAAACCCTGGACACCGTCCTGTCGGCCCCGGCCTTCACCGGCTGGATCCGCGGCTGACGCGCCGCCGCTCCCCGACCACCCGCAGGCCGCTCTTCCCCCACAAGCGGCCTGCGGGTGCACGCCCCTGTCCGGGCCGGGTCAGGCCCGCGGCGGGACGAGCATGCGCTCGGTGCCGAGACCGTTGGTGCGGGTGTCCTTGTACATGGTGGTCTCGCCGTCGCTCCACCGGATGACGAGGTCGTTGGTGAGGCCGTCACCGGTGTACTGACCGGTGGTCATGATCACGCTGTGGGTCCAGGTGCCGTTGGGGCCGTGGACGGGCCGCTCACTGCCCAGGCCAGCGGTGGTGGTGCCGACGTAGTTGTGGAGCGCGCCGGTGGACCAGCGGACCATGAGGTCCCACTTCTGATGGCCGGAGAACTGCCCGGAGGTGAGCAGGGTGGCGCCCTTCCAGGTGTCGTCGGGGTCCTTGAGCCTGTACTCCTGACCGAGGGTGCCGGCGCCGACGTTGGTGTAGAGGCTGAGCTCGCCGTCGGACCAGCGGACCATGAGGTCGGTGACGTAGGTGGTCGCGTTGAAGCGTCCGGCGGCGATCTGGGTGGCGTACTTCCAGACGGATCCGGAGGGGGCCATCTCGGAGACGGATCCCAGGCCGTTGGAGCCGACGTCTGCGTGCAGGGTCATCCGGCCGTCGTCCCAGCGGACCATGAGGTCGAACTGGCTGGAGCCGGTGAAGTCGCCGGCGGTGATGGTGGCGACCGGCTTCCAGCCCGCGTTCGGTGCCGCGAGCCGCCGCTCGGGCAGGAAGCCGCCGTTCCCGTCACCCGGGAAGAGGGTCACCTCCCCGTCGGTCCAGACGACGAGCAGGCTGCTGCGGCCACTGCCGGTGAAGTCGCCGGAGGCGATCTGCCTGGCATGGGTCCACAGGTCTCCGAGACCGGGCAGCAGGGGGCTGTCCGCGGAACCCTGGTAGGGCGGCCGGGAGATGCCGCCGGGATCGCGGCCGGCGTTGGCGTCGTTGTACAGGTCCTGCGCGTCCTTGCCGTAGACGGGCGCGTACGTCACCCAGGAGTCGTTGGCGTCGTTGCCGCCGCCGTAGTAGCCGCCGGTGTTCCCGACGACCTTGCCGGTGCGGGCGGCCGCGTTGTAGTCCTTGATCCAGGGGCCGCCGGACACGCCGCCGTAGAAGCCCTTGCACAGCATCTGCATCTGGCGGAAGCCGCCCAGCCGGGTGGTGGGCACGTCACAGCGGATGGCCTTGTGGCCCTTGTTGACGCTGGAGGCGGACGGGTAGCCGACGACGGTGACGTCGTGCTGGTAGCTGCTCCCCGGCGTGAAGGTCAGCGCCCCCGTGACGTTCTCGACGCTCCCCCTGGCGTTCGGCTCGACCAGGGCGAAGGCGACGTCCAGGTCGGAGATGGCGGCCTTGCTGTTCGACTCGTAGCGGGGGTCTGTGTAGACGCCGTTGGCCTTGACCGGGAAGATCCCGAACGGCTGGGCACCGGCCGCTTTGCCGTGTCGGTACTGCGGCACGAAGATGGCGTGGTTCGCCGGCTCGGCCATGTCGTCCGCGCAGTGCCCCGCCGTGAGCACCATCTTCTTGCCGGCGCTGCGGACCACACTGCCGGTGCAGGAGGTGTCGGCGTTGCCGACCTTGGACGCCTGGTAGAAGAAGGTCCCCACCATCGGCATGCCGTCGAAGTAGGTGCCGGACGGGGTGCCGGACGGAGCGGCGGACAGGGTCCGGTTCTGCGGGCCGGCCGGCCCGCCGACCGTACCCCGTCCCCGCGCGTCGTCGACGGGCACGGCGGCGGCCATGCGCTCGGCCGTCCAGAACGCCTCTTCGGCGCTGACCCTGGCGGAGGACGACGGCGGCAGCGGGCTGGTGCCGGGCTCGGCGGTGGCGCTCGGAGAGACGGTCGCGGCGAGCGCGGGACCGGTACTCACCGCAGCCGCCATCACGCCGACGGCGAAGGCGGTGAACCATCTGGATCTCAAAGAACCTACTTTCTGTACGGGGTGACCGCGCGAAGCGCGAAATCTGAAGCGCCGGACCATCCGTGCCGCAAGATCGTCGGTAGACGAGAAAAGAGATCACATGGGCAGGACGAAGATCGCAGCGGGTGGGGTCGCCGCGCTGGCGCTGCTCCTGATGCCGTCGGCGGGAAGCGCATTCGCGGTCCGGACGGCGGATCAGCCCACACCGCTGCCCGCCGGGGCCCGGCTGTCCGCGCGCCCCGGTGAGCCGCTCACGTTCACGCTCCCCGCCTCCCTGCCCGGGAAGAACGGCAACCGGGTGGTCTCCGAGATCTTCGTCGAACCCGGGACGCTGAGGATGAACGATCGGGTCATCACCGCCGTGGCCACCGTGGCCTGCGACACCCCTCCGGGGATCTACCCGGTCCGGCAGACCGGCCCCGGCGGGCCCACCGAGGGAGCCCGGGGCGAGGCCTGGGTGACCGTCGAGGTCGCGGACATCGGCGCGGCCGAGCGCGGGGCCTGCCCCGGGAAGGTCGCGTCCCTTCCCCCCGAACAGCCGGAGGAGCACTGGCCCGCCGGCCGCTCCTGGCCGCAGTCGCCCTGGGACGTACGGACGTTCGGGCCCGGCGACGAGGTGACGCCGACGGCCTCGGACGCGTCGGCGGGATACGGCGACACCCTCACCTCGCCCGGGTTCACCGGCAAGGCCGTCATGCGCGGGGCCAAGGCGGTCGTGACGGCCACCGCGACGATCCGCTGCGACGCCGGGCCGGGGCTGTACGAGGTCCGCTGGGCGGGCAGGGACGAGGTCTGGGCCCGCTACCGGGTGGCTGGCCCCGCCGACCCGAACCGCCCCGCATGCCGGGACCGGGCCGCCGAACCGGCCCCGGGGCGTGCACCGTGGCTCGCGGGTACGGCCGCCGCCCTGGGCGCCGCCGGCGTGGCGGCCTACGCCGTGACCCGACGCGTTCGGCGCCCACGATGACCGTGGCTGACTGATCGTTTGTCTGGGCAGGTGCAGTTCACTCGTCTGAGCTGCGTTTCTACGACCGACACGCGGGTGGATCTGCTGATCTCCACGGCGCACCGGATCGGAGCGCGGGCGGAGCCGCCTAGCCCGCTCGGCGGCGGCCGGAAGGGGGCTTGTGTACGGCAGACGAGGTAACTGCGGGTAGATGATATGAAACTGACGGTTGCTCTGGGTATCGCTCATGACCGACGGACCCTCGACCCGGTCCGCGTTCGGCAACCGAAGGACAGCACCCATGAACATCCTCCGCACGGCACGCGTCGCCGCCCCCGCGCTGGCCGCCCTCACGCTGACGCTGGCGTTCGCCGGCCCCGCGTCCGCCGCCCCCGCGTTCGTGATGCGCAGCGGCAGCCAGATCAACTTCGCCGCACTGCCGGGAGAGTCGAACAACGTCACCTTCAGCGTCAGCAGCGGATTCCTCACGGTGAGCGACGCCGCGAACCCCCTGACCCCGGGCCAGGGCTGTGTCCAGTTCGGCAACCCCAACACCGTCCGCTGCGGCTCGGCGGGCGGGGTGACCCGTATCCAGGCCTCGATGGGCGACCGCGACGACGTGGCCACCAACAACACCACGATCCCGAGCGACATCGCCGGCGGCGAGGGCGACGACATCCTCATCGGCGGCAGCGGCGCCGACCGGCTGACCGACTCGGACGGCTGGAACGCCTCGCCCGGCACCACCCTCACCTTCGACGGGCGGGGTGGCAACGACACCATCCTCAGCCGCAACGGCGGATTCGACCGGATCAACTGCGGTGAGAACTCCGGCGACTTCGACATGCTGCTGGCCGACTCGGCCACCCTGGACGCCGTCGTCCCGAGCACGTGCGAGTTCGTGCAGCGCTTCTAGCCCCCTCCGTGGCCCGGCGGGGATGGTAGCGGCGGGGGACTACGCCGCCCCGCCGCCACCCGCGCGGACCAGTCCGGTCCCGTACGCCAGGACCACGACCTGCACCCGGTCGCTCAGGTCCAGCTTGGTCAGGCGCCGCCGCCCACGTCCGCGAGCGCCTGGAGCGTGCCGGCGGCGAGGGTCTGCACCATGGACGAGCGCAGCCCGCTGGCCCGGCTGGAGGAAGCCGGGGCGCGGATCCTGCTGCTGGGCGCGGGCTTCGACTCCTGCACGGCCTTTCACCTGGCCGAATACCGGATTTCGGCGCCGCGGGTCGACAACTCCTTCGCGGTCATGACATCGCAGGGCCGACGCTGGAGCACGGTGCGCGACACGTCGGTCTCCTCGGACGACTTCGAGGAGCTGGGCGCGGCCTTCGAGAAGGAGCGCCCGGTGGTACGGGGCAGGGTGGGCGGCGCGGAAGTCCGGCTGTTCGACCTGGCCGAGGCGGTCGGCTACGCCGAGGGCTGGCTGCCGGGCAACCGGCCGCCGGCAGCCACAGCCTGACGCCGGGACGGTGGTCAGACTTCAGGTCGAGCCGGGCCACGTCCCACAGGACCGGTCCATCGAGTACGAAGCCTGGGGCTGCCGGGCGGCGGTGAGCCCGTGTTCCTGGAACCTTTTCGCCTGCACCCGTGCGCCGCGAGCAGCGAGTCGGCGGCGCGACTCGCGGCGGCCGGGTCAGGAGGTGGCGCTCTTGCGGTAGTGGTCGAGGTAGTCCGCGTTCGCGATGGGGACCTCGGCGAGGAACTCGTCCGGCAGGTCGAAGGCGTCCACGAGCGTCATCATGTGCGGGGCGAGCTCCGCGAGGACGGCGTCGATCGTCTGGTGCAGCCCGAGTACGTGCTGCACCGTCAGCCGCTGCTCCGCGAGCAGGTCACCGGTGTGCTGGCGCAGCTGCTGGAGCAGGAACAGCCAGCACAGGTTCGTGAGCAGCTTGCGGGTCGCGGGCTCGGCCGCCTGCCCGGCCGCCTCCAGGAAGGCGTCGGCCGCCAGCCGGCCCGCATGGGCGGAGACCATTTCCAGCGCGGCGCCGGAAGACGCGTTCCAGCGGCCGACCGGGTCCCCGGAAGGGCCCTGGCGCAGCGCCGTGCGGGCGCGTGTCTGCCAGGTCCGCTCGACGGAGGCGAGCAGGTCGCGCAGGAAGCGCAGGTCCGTCAGGTCGCGTTCGGCGGCCGGCAGGGAGTCCGAGGCGAGGGGGTCCACCTGGTGCCCGAAGACCATCTCGGCGGCGGCCTTCACCCAGATCACCAGGTTGTCGCCCTCCGCGGTGATCCCGCCCTCTATGTTCCCGGGCAGGTCCGAGATCCTGTTCACCGGGAACAGGCCCTGCGCCCCGCACCGTTCGCGGGACTCGGTCGTGATCTCCCGCGCGTGCCAGGTGATCCAGCCCTTGGCGACGGCGACCAGGCGCTCCACCTCCTCGCGCTCCGCTTCCTCGTGCGCGACGAAGCGGTCCATCACCGTCCGGTGCAGGAAGGTCATGGCGTAGGCGTTCGCGAGGGAGTGCAGCAGCCGGCCGTGGTGGCTGCGGTGGCTGACCACCGGGATGCGCTGGCCGGACTTCGGGCCGCCGACGTGCCGGTGGTGTGCATAGCGCACCGCGATGGCCAGCGCGGACCGTGCCATGCCCAGGGTCCCGGCGCTCATACAGAGCTTGCCCATGGTGACGCGGTTGACGGAGCGCAGGAAGCGCTTGCGCCGGTTTCCCAGGGAACTGGCCAGCGTGCCGTCCTCGTCCAGCCGGCCGTGGTCGGCCTGCAGCATGGCCTCGCGCGGCAGCCGTACGTGGTCGAAGGAGGTGAGGCAGTGGTCGACCGGCGTTCCCGTGCGGGGCGGCAGCTGGCGGACGGTGACCCCCGGCAGGTGCCCGTCGTGGTCGCTCAGCGGGGTCAGGAACAGGAAGATGCCCTGGTCCTCGCCGTCGACGAGGAGCCGCGCCGCCACCACGGCGCTCTTCGGGCCGCCGATGAGGCTGGTGTTGGGCATGAACTTGCGCGCACCCGGATGGGGTGTGTTCAGGATGAAACCGCCGGTTGCCCGGTCTAAGACGGCGACGGTCTGCAGTGAGGCGACGTCGTTGCCGTGTGCCATCTCGGTGCACAGGAAGGTCCCGACGCGCTCCATCGAGGTGAAGGCGGACAGGTCCCGTCCGTAGCGGTCGTGGTCGAGCAGACTCCCCAGGAAGAGGTTGTAGTGGATGCTCGCCAGGGTGCACAGGCCGCCGTCCACGAACCCGGCCCACTCGTGGAGCCCGGCCAGCCGGCGGGCGTCGTGCGCCAGCGCCGCCGGATCGTCGACGGTGCTGTTGACCAGGCGCAGACGGTCGTAGGAAACTGCCGTCCGCTCAGCCGGAGTCAGGTCCGGGAGGTAGGGGAAGAGCGTGCCGGCGAGGAGTCTTCGCCAGCCCCCGTGGACCTGCTCACGGTCGTCGCGGTCGAAGAGCAGGTGGGTCAGCTCCTGGGCGGCAGAGCTGGGTCCGGGCTTGGTCGAGCCCGGCTGAACAGGCAGAGCGCCGATCTGGGTGGTGGGGTGGTCACCCCCACCGCCCGCGCTGCTTCGAAAGGTTTCCGCGTACCCAAGCGTCAGTACGGACATCGGACCATCCCCCATCAGGAACCGAAGTACAGGTTGCGGCAGGGGCAAAGATACGAACTAACCGGTTTTGTTTTCAAGGGGGTTGGGGTAAAAACCGGTGACCTGGTTTTGTTCTCGCGAAATGTTGACGCTATAGTCAGGGGGGCCTAGTCAGATTTAGACTGACCAGGGATGATATCGGACGGTGGCCTCTTGGTCACGTCATGTGAGCACGGGGAGAGTGCGAACCTCGCGGTTTGTTCTTGGCTCGGATGGCAGCGGAGGGTGTATGGCGCGGCAAGAGCGAGCCATTCGTACACGGCAGAAGATCCTTGTAGCGGCGGCTGAGCTGTTCGACGAGGTCGGCTATGAGGCCGCGACGATCTCCGAGGTGCTCAAGAGATCCGGGCTGACCAAGGGAGCGCTCTACTTCCACTTCACCTCGAAGGAAGAGCTCGCCCAGGCCGTGCTGGCCGGACAGGTGGGAGCCCTGCCGCCGGTGCCGGAGCCGGACCTGTTCCTGCAGCAGAGCCTGGACGAGGCGCTGGTCCTCGCCCACCTGCTGTACAAGGGCGACCCGATGGTCCGGGGGAGCGTGCGGCTCACGGTGGACCAGGGTTCCCCGATCGACGGCCTGGACCGCCGCATCCCCATGCAGGGCTGGAACAACCACAACACGGCGGTGCTCGCCCGTGCGAAGGAGTCCGGGGAACTCCTTCCGCACGTCGACATCGAGGCCACCGCCAAGATGTTCACCGGCAGCTTCACGGGCGTCCAGGTGCTCTCGAAGATCATGACCGGGCACGCGGACATGGTGGAACGGGTGACCGACCTGATGCGGACGCTGCTGACCGCGATCGCCATGCCCGGGGTGCTGGTGCGCCTCGACTTCGCCCCGGACCGCGCGGAGCGCGTGTACGAAGCGGCCGTCAGGCTGCGCGACGAGAAGGCCGCGGCCGCCCAGGCCGCCCAAGCCGCCCAGGCGGCGGCGGAGGCGGCGGGCGAGGCGGCCTGAGCGCCGGCGGATGACCGGCGGTCCGGAAGCGGACCGCCGGAACGGGGCACCTCCCCCGACCACCACGACCCGTGCCCGCACCGCGCACGACTCCCGCACGGCGGTACCCCCTTCGCCCGGCCACCGTAGGACAGCGAAAATATACCGGCTACGCTGTTTTTCCCAGGGTTTAGGCGAAGCCGGATCCAGCCGGGGTGTCCACACCCCCGGCAGCGGAACCCCGACGGGGGCGGTGAGTCGCTGCTCGTTTCCCGCTCAAGCCCGGGGACAGAGGGGCTCGACGGGGAACAGCTGAAGCGCAGCGACTCAGCGACCGTTGAGTCGCTGTGTGCGGAATGAGGAAAACCCCAGGTCAGATTGATGGCATGGGCCTGACAGCGACTGAAGCGACTCAAGGTCCGAGTATATGGAGACATTGGCGCGTGCGCGTGTGTGCGTGTGTGCGTCATATATAGCAACCTTGAGTCGCTTCAGTCGCTGTTCTGCTTTATGAAGGCCTGTGACCTGGGGGTTTATGGGCGACTCCAGCAGCGACTGAACGAACCTCGATCGCTGTGCGGTGGGTCGCTCGGTCGCTGGAGTGCCGAGTGAATGCGTACGGCTGTTCCTGCTCATATGTCTCTTGTCCCACGAGAGTTTCGCTAATGTGATTTTGGGCGTGAGTCGCTTCAGTCGCTGACGGGGGAAGTAATGGCAGCTGAGCTACGGGTTTCGCGCAGTGACCCAGGGCAGTTCACGAGTGCTGCGGCGGTCGCCCAGTGGTGTGCGCGCCAGGGCTGGCCGGTCCACCCTCTCGCCCCGGGCCGCAAGACGCCAGTGGGCAACTGCGACGCGTGCCGTGCGTCCGGACACGACCGGGCAGCGTGCGACTGTCTGCGGGCGGGCCGTTGGTGTCACGGTTTCCACGCGGCCACGCTGGACTTCGACCGGATCGCGCAGTGGTGGGGCGCGCGCCCCCGGCCCGGCGTCGGCGTGGCCTGCGGGCCCGCGGGCCTGGTCGTCATCGACATCGATGCGCACGAGCGGGAGCTGCCCGACCGGGACCGTTTGCTGCCCGGCGTCGGGATCTCCGCGGGGATCGACCTGACCGGACTGGCCAACGGATTCCACACCCTGGGCGTGCTGGCCGCCCTGCGCGGCGTCGCCAGCCCGGCGGACGACTCCTCGACCCTGCGCGTGCGCACTCCGTCCGGGGGCATGCACGTCTGGTACCGGGCCGACGACGGCCGCCGCTGGCAGTGCTCCACCGGTTCGGGCGGGGCCCGTGCCCTCGCCTGGCAGGTCGATGTACGCGCCTGCGGCGGGTACATCGTGGCTCCCGGGACCGTGACCCGCACGGGCGTGTACCGGCCCGTGGGACCCGCCCGGGAACCCGCCCCCCTGCCGTCCTGGCTCGCCCGGGAGCTGGAGCGCACCGGGCACCTGCCCGCCGCTCCCGCTCGCGCCGCCGCGGGGCCCCGGCCCGTACCGCCGCGCGCCCGGCAGGCGGTCATCGCGGCGGGCGGCGGCCGCGGTGTCTCGGAGCGGGTCCTGGCGGGAGTGCTGGCGGAGGTCGCCGCGTGCGCGGCGGTGCCCGAAGGGGCGGCCTTCTCCGAGAAGTTGAACCGGGCCGCGTACACCGCGGGCGGACTGGTCGCCGCGGGGCACGTGACCGAGGCCGCTGCCACGCGGGCCCTGCGGGAGGCGGCCGGGCACGCCCGTCCCGGGCAGGAGGGCCGCTGCCGCGCCATCATCCGTGGTGGCCTGCACGCGGGTCGGTCGCGCCCGCTGTCCCCCGGAGGCCGCGTATGAGAGTGGACGACGAGAGCACGCTGTCCGGCTTCGACGTCCAGGCGGTCGCCGCGCAGATCCTCGCGCAGCCCGTCCCGGCGGCCCGGGAGTCCGGGGAACAGGCGAAGTCCGGGGAGCAGGCGAAGTCCGGGGAGGCGGGGAGCGCGGGCGCCGGCGGTGCCTCGCGCTCCGACGGTGAGGCCACGGCGCAAGGACTGCTGCCCGACACGCTCACCGACCGCGGCAACGCCAAACTGTTCGTCAAGCTCTACCGCAACGACTACCGGCACGTCCCCGGCATCGGCTGGTACCGCTGGGACGGCACCCGCTGGCAGATCGACGAGGACGACACCGTCGTGTGGGCGGCGGGTGACCTGGCGGAAAGCATCGCCACCACCGACCCCCAGGGGGTGTACACCCCGGTCTCGCTCGCGCAGCACCGCCGCCGCGCGCTCAGCACCAGCGGGATGAACGCGATGCTCACGCAGGCGAAGTCCGCCCCGGGCATGGTGCTCAACGCGGCGCTGCTGGACGCCGATCCGTACGCGCTGTGCACGCCGGCGGGCGTCGTCGACCTGCGCACCGGTCACATCCGCCCCGCCGAACCCGCGACGGACTTCCACTCCCGCTCCACGTCGGCCGCGCCGCAGCCGATGCCCACGCCGCGCTGGAACCGCTTCCTGACCGACACCTTCGGCGAGGGGCCCGAGGGCGCGCAGATGATCGACTTCCTGCAGCTGCTGCTCGGCTACTCCGTCACCGGGGACGTCGGCGCGCAGGTGATGCCGTTCCTCTTCGGCTCCGGCAAGAACGGCAAGTCCGTACTGCTGGACGTGCTGATGAAGCTGCTCGGCGACTACGCCGACGCGGCGCCCCCCGGGTTCCTGATGGCGCGGCCGTACGAGGGCCACCCGACCGACCTCGCCGAATTACACGGGCGCCGGGTCATCGTGTGCAGCGAGGTCAAGCCGGGCGACCGGTTCGACGAGGCCCGCGTCAAGCTGCTCACGGGCGGCGACCGCATCAAGGCCCGCCGGATGCGTCAGGACTTCTTCAGCTTCGAGCCGACGCACAAGCTGTGGCTGCTGGGCAACCACCGGCCCGAAGTGGGCACCGGCGGCTTCGCGTTCTGGCGGCGCATGCGGCTGATCCCGTTCGAGCGGGTCGTCTCCGACGAGCGGAAGATCGACAACCTGGCGGACATCCTGGTGACCCACGAGGGCCCGGGAATCCTCAACTGGCTGATCGAGGGCGCCCGCCGCTACCTCGGCGGCGAGAAGGACCTCTCGGGCCCCGAGCGGGTCCGCATCGCGACCACGGCGTACGCCGAGACCGAGGACCACACCGGGCGCTTCATCGGCGAGACCTGCCGGTTCGAGCCGACCCTGCGGGCGGAGCAGGCGCTGCTCTACGCGGCCTACAGGGGCTGGTGTCAGCATGAGGGGGCCCCGGCGATCTCTTCCCGGGCCTTCGCGGCGCGCGTCCGTGAGGTGGTGGGGCTGGCGTCGCCCAAGGAAATGATCCTGTCGAACCAGCGCAAGTACTACCCGGGCATCGGCCTGCTCGCGGACGAGGAGACAGCATGAGCGCTCTCATCGCCGAGGACGAGATCGTCCACGAAGTGGACTTCGTCTGGCTCGAGGACATCAGCCGGCTCGATTACGTCCGACAGAGCCTGGACCGGCTGCCGACCCGGCGCGGCAGGCCCGCGTACCACCGCGACGGCCGGATGGTCGGCTACGCGCTGCTGGGGCCGGGTGCCAAGCCGTCCCGCTCCTCGGGGACGTTTCGCCGGAGGGTGTTCTGGCTGCTGCCGCACGACCGCGACACCGCCCCGGACGGGCTGTACGCGACGGGGGCGCCGGCGGAGGCCGTGGACGCGCGGACGCTGTCGCCGGGCGGCAAGGGGCACAAGACCGAGCGGTCCGAGGGCGGGCCGATGTCGTCGTCCGCCACCCATGTGAGGTTCCCCTCGTAGCGGCCCCCCTGCACCGCCGTCGGCGCCAACCCTCCATGGATTCCGGCTACTTCGACGGCCAAAATCCACAGTTTCGGCTCCATACGCAAGGTGGTGGTTCCCGAGGCGGGCAGCAGCTTCGCGCTCTGACCTCCGGGTCGGGGACAGGGTGGTGCCCCGGGCCGCATGCGGCCCGGGTCACCACCCTGTCCCGTACACCGTGCCCGGCGCCCGCTCAGGCCTGGCGGAGCACCACGGGAAGGGCCCCGTAGCCGTTCAGCAGGAAGGTGGGCAGCGGCTTCAGGTCCCGGTCCGGGCAGCCGAGGGTCATGTCCGGGTAGCGCTCGAAGAGCGCGGCGAGGGCGGTGGTGGCCTCCAGCACGGCCAGCGGGGCGCCCAGGCAGCGGTGCACGCCGTGGCCGAATCCGAGGGTGTCGCGCCCGGTGCGCAGCAGGTCGAACTCCGTGGCGTCCGCCCCGTACCGCTCCGGGTCGCGGCCGCCGGCCGCGAAGGAGACGAGGATGGCGTCGCCCTGCCGGATCTTGACCCCGTCCAGGTCGATGTCCTCCACCGCGAAGCGCATGGGCGAGTAGCTCGCGGGGCTGTGCACCCGCATCGTCTCGGCGACCACGTCCTCCCAGCCGGCCCGTCCCTCCCGTACGTGCGCCAGCTGCGCGGGACGGGACAGCAGCGCGCCCACGGCGTTGGTGATCAGCGTGGACGTGGTGTCCTGGCCCGCCGCGATCAACAGGAAGAGAGAGCCGAGCAGTTCGGGCTCGGTGAGCCCCTCGCCGTTGTCCCGGGCCTCGATCAGCGAGGACGTCAGGTCGTCGCCCGGCTCGGCCCGCTTGGCCGCCACGTGCCCGGCCAGCAGCCCGAAGGCCGTCATGCGCGCGGCTTCCATCTCGTCCGCCGGGACCGTCGTGCTGAACACGGTGCCCAGCGCGGCCGACAGCGCGTCCCGCCCGGCGCCCCGCTCGACTCCGAACAGCTCGCATATCACCTGGGGGGGCAGCAGTTCCGCGAAGGCGGAGCGCAGGTCGACGGGCTCGCCGGCCGGTACGGAGTCCAGTGCGCCGAGCAGCTCGGCGGTCAGCTCCTCGACCCGGGGCCGCAGGGCCGCGGCCCGCCGCGCCGTGAACGCCCCCGCGACGAGGCGGCGCAGCCGGCCGTGCTCCTCGCCGTAGGCGAACAGCATGTTCTCGTTGGCCACCCAGGGATAGAGCGGCCACTCCGGCGTTATCCGCCCGTCGGCGAAATCCGGCCAGTGCCGCCGGGCGTCCTTGGACACCCGCGGGTCGAGCAGCAGGCGCTCGACGTACTGCTGGCCCACCACGGCCCAGGCGCGGACCCCGCCCGGGAGCTCCACCTCGACCGCCGGTGCCTGCTCCCGGAGCATCGCGGCCTCACCCGCGATGTCCCGCCCCGCCACGTCCAGTGCGTACGGGCAAACAGCCATGTCCATCTGTGCACTCCGTTCGGTTGGTCCCTGCGGTTTCCGTGCCCCACCACACCCGCGCACACCGAGCAGAACGACGTGCCCCGTCGGACTGCTGGGCGCGGCCGACTCGGCCGCGTACGGATCGACGCGGTGCTCCTGGAGGCGCGGGACCGGGTGTCCGAGCGGCCCAGGGCGACGACGCTGCACGGCAGGGCGTTTTGGAGTCGTGCTTGGATTCGCCCTTTGGCCGGGAACATATATACCAACCGGTTTAATCTCTAGTGTTTCTCATGTGCCTCAGCCAAGAATTGGCGGAGCCATTTACTCCGATTCATCTGTTCGTCCTGGTGGGGTGCCGTCCCCCCGATTTTGGCGACCGCTGGTACGCATATGCCGGACAGAACTGCGTTGAGCAGGCTGCGAGCCGTTCTTGAGCGACGTCGACGAAGGCGTCCGCACACGCGCTCCGCTTCTGGCCGGCCGCTCCCATAAACCCGCTCAGACGGTTTGTTCAGTGCTTCGTGGTCTTTCGGCGGCGTCGATGAACCGGTCCTGAGCACGTCTCAAGCGGGGCGAGAGCGGTCCTTGAGCCGGGTGTCCGACGGTGGCCGAGACCTGAGGAGGGGCAATGGTCGAGTCGGACACCGGGAAGCTCGAACTGCGGATCGAGCGCGGGTCGGTCAGCGAAGAAGAGCTGGCCGCGCTCACCGTCGTGTTGTGCTCGGTAATGGCGCAACGGGACGAGGCGGGCGGGGAGGAGTTGCCCGATGTCCCGCCGTGGCGACCCGAGCGGTCCAGCGCGGCCTATCGCTCTCCTTATCACTGGCGGTAGGCGCCAGCGAGGCAGCATCAATCCATGGCTGATCTTGTGTGCCCGCCATGCTCCCGTTATACAAACCGCAGGAGCGGTTTGTTACGGTGAGGGTCGTCGATCGGGCCGCACCCTGGGAGGGACGTGTCGTGACCGTTGTGAATGACATTCCTCGGGCCTCTGCGGAGACGGCGGACGCTTACGGGCGTGTGGCCGAACTGCAGGCGGTCCGTGCGCAGGCGCTCGCCGGACCGAGCGAGAGGGCGACCGAGGCGCAGCATGCCAAGGGCAAGCTCACCGCCCGTGAGCGCATCGGGCTGCTGCTCGACGAGGGCTCGTTCCACGAGGTGGAGCAGCTGCGCCGGCACCGGGCGACCGGTTTCGGACTGGAGGACAAGCGCCCGTACACCGACGGTGTCATCACGGGCTGGGGCAGGGTCGAGGGCCGTACGGTCTTCGTCTACGCGCACGACTTCCGGATCTTCGGCGGCGCGCTGGGCGAGGCCCACGCGACGAAGATCCACAAGATCATGGACATGGCCATCGCGGCCGGTGCCCCGCTGGTCTCCCTGAACGACGGTGCGGGTGCCCGTATCCAGGAGGGCGTCTCGGCGCTGGCCGGTTACGGCGGCATCTTCCAGCGCAACACCAAGGCCTCGGGTGTCATCCCGCAGATCTCGGTGATGCTGGGCCCCTGCGCGGGCGGCGCGGCCTACTCCCCGGCGCTGACGGACTTCGTGTTCATGGTCCGGGAGACCTCGCAGATGTTCATCACCGGCCCGGACGTGGTCCGCGCGGTGACCGGCGAGGAGATCACCCAGAACGGCCTCGGCGGCGCCGACGTGCACGCCGGCACCTCGGGCGTCGCGCACTTCGCGTACGACGACGAGGAGACCTGCATCTCCGAGGTCCGCTACCTGCTCTCCATGCTTCCGCAGAACAACCGCGAGTACCCGCCGTGCGTGCCGTGCACGGATCCCCAGACCCGGCGCACCGAGGTGCTGCTGGACCTGGTTCCGGCCGACGGCAACCGCCCGTACGACATGGCCAAGGTGATCGAGGAGCTCGTCGACGACGGCGACTACCTGGAGGTCCACGAGCGCTGGGCGCGCAACATCATCTGCGCCCTGGGGCGGCTGGGCGGCCAGGTGGTCGCCCTGGTGGCCAATCAGCCGCAGTCGCTGGCCGGTGTGCTCGACATCGAGGCCTCGGAGAAGGCCGCGCGGTTCGTCCAGATGTGCGACGCCTTCAACATCCCGATCATCACGCTGCTGGACGTGCCCGGCTTCCTGCCGGGCGTCGACCAGGAGCACGGCGGCATCATCCGCCACGGCGCGAAGCTGCTGTACGCGTACTGCAACGCGACCGTGCCGCGGATCTCGCTGATCCTGCGCAAGGCCTACGGCGGCGCGTACATCGTCATGGACTCCCAGTCCATCGGCGCCGACCTGACCTACGCGTGGCCCACCAACGAGATCGCGGTGATGGGCGCCGAGGGCGCCGCCAACGTCATCTTCCGCAGGCAGATCGCCGAGGCCGAGGACCCCGAGGCGATGCGCGAGCGCATGGTCAAGGAGTACAAGGCCGAGCTGATGCACCCGTACTACGCGGCCGAGCGAGGCCTCGTCGACGACGTCATCGACCCGGCCCAGACCCGCGAGGTCCTCATCAGCTCGCTGGCGATGCTCCGCAGCAAACACGCGGACCTGCCCTCCCGCAAGCACGGCAATCCCCCGCAGTAACGGAGCACTCGATGGCCAAACAAGAACGAGCGGTGCGGACGCGGGAGAGCCTGATCAGTTCCGCGGCCGAGATCTTCGACCGAGAGGGCTTCGCGGTGGCGTCCCTCTCCATGATCAGCACACAGGCCGGAGTGAGCAGCGGAGCGCTGCACTTCCACTTCGCCAGCAAGGCGGCCCTGGCCGACGCCGTGGAGAGCGCCGCGCTGGACCGGCTGCGGATCATCGCCGGGGCGGCGTCGCGGGAGGGGGCGGGCCGGCTCCAGTACCTGGTCGATGTGACCCACGGGCTCGCCCTGGGGCTGCGCGGCGACGTGGTGCTGCGGGCGGGGTTCGGGCTGTGCGGCGACACGGCCCGCGTGACGCCGGGTGAGCTGCGCGAGCAGTGGCGGCGATGGGTCGAGGAGGCTGTGACGGAGGCCGAGAAGACGGGGGAGCTGCGGCCGGGGGTGGTGCCGGAGAGCGCCGTGACCGCGGTGGTGGCCGCGACCGTGGGCTTCGAGGTGCTCGGCTCCCGGGAGGAGGTCTGGCTCGCGCCGCACACGATCACCCGGTTCTGGGAGCTGCTGCTGCCGACGCTGGCGGCAGGGGACCGCCTCGCGGCGTTGGAACCGGAAGGATCATCCGGCGAATAGGACAGACCAGCCGGTCTGTTTCCGTCTGCTGGATGAAATCCCGGCCCCCGGCGGCCCGCGGACCACGTTTCAGCAGGTGGGGGCGGGTGAGGGCAGGTGTGGAAGGTGGCCTCGGCTCTTCGCGAAGACGCGAGGGGCCGGGGCCACCTGTGTGTGGCGGCCGGGAATATTTTCGGCCATGTCGCCGCGACCCTCTTTCGTCGGCGTTCTGGTGGATCGATGCACCGACTCGCTTGGGAACAGCGGACGTTGGGCGCACGGATGGAGCGGCCGGGGTGGTCGTGGAGCCAAAGAGTGGCTGGAAATAGACGTCCAGGCCCTCTGGGCGGCTGGCTGGGATTGACAAACCGACTGCGCTGTTTTGTTATCAAGGGGTCCGGTTGTCTGTGCACCCGGGCCCCGGCAGCGGAAAACGCGGGAAAAAAACGCGCAGGCCGCGAACCGGCCTCCAAGCGACATTTGGGGAGAACGTGGACATCGAAGTGCTCGGTGCGCTGTCCGTTCATGAGAACGGGGTGTCGATCACACCGACGGCACCCAAGCCGCGGCAGGTCCTGTCCCTGCTCGCGCTCCACGCCGACCAGGTGGTGCCCGTGGCCACGCTGATCGAGGAACTGTGGGAGAAGTCCCCGCCGCGCAGTGCGCGCACCACGTTGCAGACGTACGTCCTGCAACTGCGCGAGCTCATCGGCGTGGCACTGGCCTACGGCGAGAACGAGCGCTGCACCCCGAAGGACATCCTGGCCACCCTCCCCGGCGGCTACCGGCTGGAGACCCGGGGCGGAAGCGTCGACTACCGGGAGTTCGAGCGCAGGGCCGGCGCCGGCTACCGGGCGATGGACGCCGACGACTACCAGGGTGCCGCGCGCCGGCTGGCGGACGCGCTCTCGCTGTGGACCGGTCCCGCGCTCACCGACGTACAGGCCGGGAGCCGGATCGAGACGGAGGTCAGGCGCCTGGAGGAGCTGCGCCTGTGCGCGCTCGACCAGCGCATCGAGGCGGATCTGCGACTGGGCCGCCACCGCGAGCTGCTGTCGGAGCTGACCGTCCTGGTCAAGCAGTACAGCCTGCACGAGAGCCTGCACGGTCAGTTCATGCTGGCGCTGCACCGCTCGGGCCGACGCGGCGAGGCGCTCAACGTCTACCAGCGGCTGCGCACCATGCTCGTCTCCGAGCTGGGCCTCGAGCCCTCGGCCGCGTTGAGCAGGCTGCAGCGCTCCATCCTGATGGCGCACCCCGAGAGCGCGGCACCCCCCAAGACGGCTCTCCCGGTGACCGCGCCGGCGGGACCCGGCGGCGGGCGGCTCGTCGCGCGGACGACCTGACCGCCCGGGCCTCGCGGCAGCCGGCGACATGACCACCGAAGCCCTTCTCCCCGGCCCTCGAACGAGGGCCGGGGGAAGGGCTTCAGTGCTGTGTACGGGGCGTCGAGGACGGCCGTCAGCGGCTCGCAGCGCGGTCCATGGCCAGCTGCTCGAAGCGGTCGGCCAGTTCCCGCTGCTGCCGGCTGAGGACCTCGACCTGGTGGCGCAGCCGGGCCACCTCGGCGCGCAGCGGGTGCATGCCCTCCGCCCCCTGCGCTTCTCCCGTTTCCCAGGGTGCCGGGGCCTGCCGGTGGCGGATCGACTCCATGCGGCCGCGCAGTACGGGCCCCGGCTCCACTCCGAGATCGTGCACGAGCCGGCTTCGCGCCCGGTCGTAGACGCCCAGTGCCTCGGCCTGGCGCCCGCACTGGTCCAGCGCGGTCATCAGCAGCTCGTAGAAGCGTTCACGCAGCGGGTGAGAAGCCGTCAGCTCCGCCAGCTCGCCGGCTACCTCCCCGGCCCGGCCGGCCCGCAGACAGGCGTCGTACAGCGTCTCGAGGGTGATCAGCCGGTTCTCCTCCAGCAGCGACGCCTCGGTCGAGCAGATGGTGCCGCGGCCCGCTCCCTCCAGCGCGGGGCCGCGCCACAGCGCCAGCGCCTCGCGCAGGACCTCGGCCGAACGGGCCGGTTCGGTGGCGGCCAGCGAGCGGCCCCGGGCCATGAGGCGGTGGAAGCGCTGGGCGTCGGTGCCGGCCCCGCCCAGGCGCAGTACGTAGCCCAGCGGGCGGGTCACGAGCCACTCGTGGTGGCTCCCGCCGGAACCGGAACCGGGCGCGAGTGCGGGTGCGGGCAGCAGCATCCGGCGCAGCCGGGCGACATGGGTCTGCAGGGCATTGGCGGCGTTGGCGGGCGGATGTTCGCCCCACAATTCGTCCACGAGCCGGTCCGCGGAAACGACCTGGCCGGCCTTCACGGCGAGCGTTCCCAAAAGGGCACGCTGCTTGGCGCCGGCCGGTGTGATCCGAATATCGGCGCGATCGTCGAAGACCTGGACGGGGCCCAGGATTCGAAACTCCATCTCATCCTCGCACGGGGAGAGTCGGCTGGTACGCGGCCGAAGATCCGTACTCGGCATTCACTCGAAAATGGCCGAGGATCCTTCCGTCCTTATCAGATCCTAGGCGCTTCTCGGTGTCGGTGGAGGATTTATCGGCCGTATGTGGGGATTCGTGGAGTATTCCTTGAGGGGGATTCAGGTGCCTCGCGGTTTCACGGCTGGTCGCCGGTCAGGTCAGGAAAGCCCACCTGTACCCCGCGCCCGTGCCAGGCGCTCAGCAGCCGCAGCAGGGTCTTCGGATCGGGCAGGCCCTGCAGCCCGGGCGGGCCTGCCGCCTGGTCCCGGGCGAGTCGGTTCAGCAGCCCGCGGGTGAGCGGGTCGGCGCTCGGCGCCGTCGAATCCGTTGGCATGGCCGGAAACGTAGCAGCGCCGCCTAGAGCGCCGAAAGAGAACTCGTTCGGCAGATATGGGGCGGTCCCATTGGAGAGGCGCTCAAGACGCACTCAATTCCTGCATATGACACGGTCGGAGAAGGATAAGGTGCCCCTCGTCCGCCGTCGACGGCAAAGACAAGAAGGGCCAGAAGGCGACAGTATCGAATAACTCGAACACCGGCTTGTTGCCGACGTTGGCCGGCAAGGCGCGGAGGGGAATCATGAAGATCAAGGTCCTGGGTCCGTTGAATGTCGAAGTCAACGGTATATCGGTCGTCCCGACGGCGGGCAAGCCGCGCCAGATCCTGGCGCTGCTCGCGCTCTATCCGGGCAGGGTGGTGCCCGTGCCCACCCTGATGGAAGAGATCTGGGGCACCCACCTGCCGCAGAGCGCGCTGACCACGCTTCAGACCTACATCCTCCAGCTGCGCCGCAGACTGGGCACCGCCATGGGCCCGGACGCGCCCGGCTCGGCCAAGGACGTGCTCGCCACCCGGTACGGCGGCTACCTGCTCCAGGTCCCGGCCGAGGCGGTCGACGTGCGCACGTACGAGCGCCTGGTGGCGGAGGGGCAGCAGGCGTTCGAGGACGGTGAGGACGAGCGGCTGGCCAAGTGTCTGCGCGCGGCACTGGACCTGTGGGAAGGTCCCGCGCTGGTGGACGTACGCGTCGGCCCGATCCTCGACATCGAGGTGATGCGGCTGGAGGAGAGCCGGCTCGTGGCCCGCGAGCGCCGCATCGACGCCGACCTGCGGCTGGGCCGGCACATCGAACTCATCGCCGAGCTCACCGACCTGATCGCCCGCCACCCCCAGCACGAAGGGCTGCACTCGCAGGCCATGGTCGCGCTCTACCGGTCGGGCCGGCAGGCCTCCGCGCTCGACGTCTACCGCCGGATGCGCCAGCGGCTGATCGACGAGCTCGGCGTGGAGCCCTCGCCGCAACTCCAGCGGCTGCACCAGGCGATGCTCGCCGTCGACCCGCGCCTGGACGTGGCCTGCGGGCCGCGGCGCAGCTCGACCTTCGATCTGTACGCAGCCTGAATCGAGTACCACTCAAGGCCCACGGGTGAGGCTCGGGCCGCGAAGGCGCCGTAGGACGAACGTGCCCGCACAGCTTCACGGAGGAGGGCGACCGATGGCTTCGCTGACGGCGGTAGAGGGGGCGGCGGGGCGGCGGGTACGGCTCCACTGCCTCGCCCACGCGGGCGCGGGGGTGGCCAGCTACCGTCGCTGGCCCGTCGCGGCCGGGCCCGGCGTGGACGTCGCGGCGCTGGTGCTGCCGGGCCGTGACAGCCGGCGGCGCGAGCCCCGCGTCACCGAGCGCGCAGGGCTCCTGGAGGATCTGCTGCCCCCGCTCCTGGAGGCGGCCCGGTCCGGACCGTACGCGCTGTACGGCCACAGCCTGGGCGCCCTGGTGGCGTACACGCTCACCAGGGCGCTGGCGGACGCCGGGGTGCCGGCGCCGCTGTTCCTCGCGGTGGGCGCCTGCCTGCCGCCGCACGTCAGCGCCGCCCTGGTGGCCGCGGCGGAACTCCCCGACGACGTGCTGCTGCCCCTCCTGGGCGACCTCGGCTCGCTGCCCAAGGGAGCCGCCGCCCGCCCCGGCGGGCTGTGGCACCGCAGTGTGCTGCCCGTCCTGCGCGACGACCTGCGCCTGGCCCGGGCACTGCGCCAGGCGGCCCTGGACCCCGTCACCGGAGGATCCGTGGATCTGCCCCTGCTCGTCTTCGCGGGCAGCGACGATCCGCTCGCCGTGCCCGCCGCCCTCGAGGAGTGGCGGCAGTGGACCACCGGGCCGATCACCGTACGCTCCGTCGACGGCGACCACTTCTTCGCGGGCGGAGACGTACTGCCGGCCCTGGTCGGTGCGGCCTGCCGCGAGTACGAGGCGGCGGCCGCCGCCGGGGCCGCGGCGGGCGCGAGCGCGGGGGGTGTGCGGTGAAGCGCGTCGTCATCACCGGGGTCGGCGTGGTGGCCCCCGGAGCCGTCGGCACCGCCAACTTCTGGTCCCTGCTGACCTCGGGCCGTACCGCCACCCGGGGCGTCACCCTCTTCGACGCCTCCAGCTACCGCTCGCGGGTCGCCGCCGAGGTCGACTTCGACCCCACCGCGCACGGCTTCACCCTCGCCGACACCGAACGCCTGGACCGGGCCGCCCAGTTCGCCCTGGTCAGCGCCCGGGAGGCGGTGGCCGACAGCGGCCTGCACGCCGTACTGGCCGCGGGGAACCGGCTGCGCACCGGGGTCAGTCTGGGCAATGCGGCAGGCTGCGCCACCGGGCTCGCCACCCAGTACGCGCTGCTGAGCGACTTCGGCAGCACCTGGACCGTCGACCACCGCCGGGCCGCCGAGTGCCTCTACGACTACTTCGTGCCCAGCTCGCTGGCGGCCGCCGTGGCCCGCGACAGCGGCGCGCAGGGCTCGGTCAGCCTGATCTCCAGCGGCTGCACCTCGGGCCTGGACGCGATCGGGCACGCCGCCGAGCTGATCCGCGAGGGCAGCGCCGACGTGATGATCGCGGGCGGGGCGGAGGCACCGATCTCCCCCATCGCCATGGCCTGCTTCGACCGCATCCGCCTCACCAGCCCCCGCAACGAGGACCCCGCCACCGCCTCGCGCCCCTTCGACCGCACCCGCGACGGCTTCGTGCTCGGCGAGGGCGCGGCCGTGCTGATCCTGGAGGAGCTGGAGCACGCGCGCCGCCGGGGCGCCCGCGTGTACGCGGAGCTGTCCGGCTTCGCCTCGTACAGCAGCGCGCACCACATGACGGGGCTGCGGCCGGGCGGCCAGGAAATGGCCGACGCCATCCGGGCGGCACTCGACGAGGCGCGGCTGAACCCGGTCGACGTGGACTACATCAACGCGCACGGGGCCGGCACCCGGCACAACGACCGGCACGAGACGAACGCCTTCAAGCAGGGACTGGGCGACCACGCCCGGCGCGTCCCGGTCAGCTCCATCAAATCGATGATCGGACACGCGCTCGGCGCCGCCGGGGCCCTGGACGTGGCGGCCAGCGTGCTGGCCATCGAGCACAGTACGGTGCCGCCGACCGCCAACCTCCACGAGCCCGACCCGACCTGCGACCTGGACTACACACCGCTGTTCGCCCGCGAGCAGCGCACCAGTACGGTCCTCAGCGTCGCCAGCGGCTTCGGCGGCTTCCACGCCGCCACCGTGCTGACCCGCCCCCGGCTGCGGGAGACGGCATGAGCGGCGTCAACAGCGCGAGCGGGGGCGTGCGCAGCCTGGCCGCGGGCCGGGCGCTGGTCACCGGCATCGGCGTGGCCGCGCCCAACGGGCTGGGCACCGAGGCCTGGTGGAGCGCCGTGCTGGAGGGCCGCAGCGGCATCGGCCCGATCACCCGCTTCGACGCCTCCGGCTACCCGGTGCGGATCGCGGGCGAGATCCCCGGCTTCGTCGACGAGGAACACATCCCCAGCCGCCTGCTCCCCTCCACCGACCGGGTCACCCGCCTGAGCCTGGTCGCGGCCAAGGAGGCCCTGGAGGACTCGGGCGCCGACCCGGCCGCGCTGCCCGGCCACCGGGCGGGCGTGATCACGGCCAGCTCCGCGGGCGGCACCGAGTTCGGCCAGCGAGGGCTGGAGGCACTGTGGGGCAAGGGCGCCCAGTACGTCAGCGCGTACCAGTCCTTCGCCTGGTTCCACGCGGCGGGAACCGCGGAGATCTCCATCCGGCACGTGCTGCGCGGCCCCGCCTCCGCCGTGGTCACCGAGCAGGCGGGCGGGATCGACACCCTCGCCCGCGCCCGGCGCGAGATCCGCAAGGGCGTGGCCCTCATGGTGACCGGAGGCGTCGACTCGGTGCTCTGCCCCTGGGGCTGGGCCGCGCACCTGGCAGACGGCCGGCTGAGCACCCACCCCGATCCGGCGCGGGCCTACCTGCCCTTCGACGCGGAGGCCCGCGGCCATGTCGTGGGTGAGGGCGGCGCGCTGCTGGTGCTGGAGGACGCGGCGGCCGCCGCAGCGCGCGGCGTCCGCGGGTACGCCGTGGTGGCCGGGTGCGCGGCGACCTTCGACGGCGGGCCCGGGGAGGAGCGGCTCAAGGAGGCCGCCGAACTCGCGCTGGCCGACGCCCGGGTGAGCCCGGACCAGGTGGACGTGGTGTTCGCCGACGGGGCGGGGGAGCGGGCCGCCGACCGGGCCGAGGCCGAGGCGCTGGCCGCCCTGTTCGGGCCGTGCGGGGTGCCGGTGACCGCGCCCAAGTCGATGACGGGCCGGCTGGGCGCCGGGGGTTCCTCGCTGGACCTGGCGGCGGCGGCGCTCGCGCTGCGCGACAAGGTGGTGCCCCCGACCACCGGAACGCGGCGGGTCGCCGCGGACTGCCCGCTGGATCTGGTGACGGGCGCGGCGCGGGAGCTGCCCGGGATGCGGACCGTGCTGGTGCTGGCGCGCGGGTGGGGCGGCTTCAACTCGGCCGCGGTGTTGCGGGCGGCCGGTGCCTGAGCCGGCCGGTGTCTGAGCCGGCCGGTGTCTGAGCCGGCCGATGCCTGAGCCGGCCGATGCCTGAGCCGGCCGATGCCTGAGGCCGGCGGGGGCGCCGCTACGCCAGTCCGTCCGCACAGGCGGACCGGTTCAGCTCGCGCCGCAGCCGGCGCTCCAGCGGGGTCAGCGGCAGATCGGGCCGCATCCGGTCCGGGTGTCCCGGAGGGGGCGCGTCCCACATCGGGCCGGGGGCCGGGCAGTCGTCCGTACCGATCTGTCCCACGGCATGCAGGCGCCCGAGGGCGATGAACCCCTCCCACACGGCGCGCACAAAGGGTGTCAGGGCGTGCATGTCGCCTCCAGGTCGTACGGCCGCCGACCGGCGGGCGGGCGGGATGTGCGGTCACGATGCGCCCCCGTGGTCGAGGAGCCGACGCGGACGGCCGGAACACGGGTGGATCCCGGGTGCATGCCCCGGCGCGGTGCAGCGGGGCTCCACTCGAGCCGAACCGCCGTACGGACCCCGCTGGCGCGCAGACCGGAGCCGCCCACCAGGACGGGGGTGGCCGGGTGGGCGGCAGCGGCGGTCGCGAGCCGGGCCGGGGAAACGGAGCCGCCCCGGGACGCCGGAGGCGTGGTGCGTCAGTTCGACGCCGCCCGGGCTTCCGCCCGCAGAGTCTCGGCGGCCGGGCTCGCGGGCCGCTCAAGCGGAGGGGGCGGACCCTCCCGGGGCGAGGTACGTCCGAGCCGGCGCACGTCCAAAAGGGGAGGCCGGGCCTTCGGATCGAGGCGGACGCAGCGGGCGGCTCGATCCGCGCTCCAGTCAAGCCCGTGCGGTCTGCGAGCCGTTCCGGACAGTGTCTTGGGCACGGCCGTCGGCCAGGGCCGCCCGACAGCGTCTGCCGGCGGCCCTCAGCGGCAGGCGGACGGGTTCGCCGGTGTGAGGGCACCGGCGCAGTGGTGGCACCGTGCCGGGCGGGGGTCGGAGCCCCGCCGGTACGGCGGCACCGCAGCCCGGACCCCGCAGCCCGGACGCCGCCGGTCGGAGCCGGCCGGCGTACCAATGAGGAGGGTGTGGAAGATGTCGGATGCGCGCGTGCACCGCACGGTCCACGAAGTGATCGCGGCGGCCCCGGCCGGAGTGATGTACGGGCTGATCGCGGACGCCACCCGGTGGCCGTTGTTCTTCGCGCCCTGTGTCCACGTCGAGCAGCTCGACTTCGACGGGACGCGGGAGCGGCTGCGCATGTGGGTCACCGCGGGCGAGAGCGTCAAGTCCTGGGTGTCCAGCCGGCACCTGGACGTGGAGCGGCTGCGCGTGGCGTTCACCCATGACCTGCCCGCCGCGCCCACGCAGTCCATGAGCGGCGTGTGGACGGTGGTGCCGCTGGGCGAGTACGCCGCCAAGGTGACCCTGGAGCACTCCTTCACCGTCGCCGGGGACGTACCCGAGGACGTGGCCTGGGTCGAGCGGGTCACCCTCGAGAACAGCCGCGCCCAACTGGACCGGCTGGCCGAGCTCGCCGAGCGCTGGACGCGTCTGGACGACCTGGTGTGGTCCTTCGAGGACACCGTACGGGTCAACGCGCCCAGCGAGCTGGTCTTCGACTTCCTGTACCGGGTGCGGGACTGGCCCGCCGAACTCCCGCACGTCAACCGCCTCGACCTGGTCGAGGACGAGCCGGGCGTACAGGTCCTGTCCATGGGCAGCCTGTCCGTCGACGGCAGCGCGCACAGCACCGAATCGGTGCGCATCTGCTTCCCGGGCGCCCAGCACATCTGCTACAAGCAGACCCGGACCTCGCCCCTGCTGACCGCACACACAGGGGAGTGGTCGGTCGAACCCGACGAGTCCGGGGTGACCCTGACGGCCCGGCACAACGTGCTGCTGTGCGAAGAGAACATCGAGAGCGTGCTGGGCGAGGGCACCGACGCGGTGGCCGCGGGCCGGCACCTGCGCGAGGCGATGGGCCAGGCAGGCCTGTCCGTACTGCGCCACGCCGCGCAGTACGCCATCGACTCGGTCCGAGTCCTGTGACCGCGGTCCAGGACACCACGGCCCCCGTACGGGAAACCCACGCACCCGTACGGGACAAAGGTGAGGCGGCGCCCGCCGCCGCGTCCGAGCGCGCCGCCCGGCTGGAGGCGGCCCTCGGCGACCCCCTGGACCCGGACAACCCGCACGGACACCTGGCGCTGCTGCGCGCCGACGAGGCCCGCGAGGCGCCGGCGGCCACCGAGGCGCTGCTCGCCGAAGCGGGCCTGGGCGCCGAGTTCGTCCCGTACGACCTCGGCGGCCGGCTCACCGACCTGGAGGAACTCGCGCGGGTACTACGCCCGTTGTTCCGCCGCGATCTCGCGCTCGGCTACGGATTCGGCATCACCTCGCTCTTCGCCGCCTGCGCGGTGTGGACCGCGGGGGACGAGCCGCAGCGCCGGGCGCTGGCCGCGCACCTCCTCGGCGGCGGCCGGGTCACGATCGTGCACCGCGAGGTGGCGCACGCCAACGCGATCCTGCGCAACGAGGTCGAGGCGAGGCCCGGACCGGACGGCGGCTGGGTGCTCAACGGGCACAAGGACGTGGTCATCAACGCCCACCGCGCCGAGGCCTTCGTCATGTACGCGCGCACCGCGAGCGAGGACGGACCGCGCAGCCACTCCGTGCTGCTGCTCGGCCCCGAGCCGCCCGCCTCCGGCGAGGTGCGCAGGCTCGGCAGGGTCGAGATGCCGGGCATGCGCGGCGCGCACTTCTCCGGACTCGAATTCGCCGATGTGGCCGCGGGGCCCGAGGCACTGGTCGGCGAGGCCGGCGAAGGCGTGTCGCTGGCCCTGCGCAGCTTCCAGATCAGCCACTGCCTGATTCCGGGCGTGGTGCTGGCCGGCGTGGACAGCGTGCTGCGCCAGGCCGTGCACGCGGCCGTGGAGAACCGGCCCGACGGATGGCCAGCCCGCCGCTGGCAGAAGGTGCTCGCCGGGGTCTTCGCGGACCTGCTGGCCTGCGACAGCATGGCCGTCACCGGGCTGCGGGCGATGAGCCTGCTGCCGGAGGACGCGTACCTGCTGGCCGCCGCGGTCAAGTACACGATGCCGGACCTGCTGCGTGAGGACCTGGAGGAGCTGGCGACCGTGCTCGGCGCCCGCGGATACGACCGCGGGCCGCTGTACGGCGGCTTCCAGAAGCTCGTACGGGACCTGCCGGTGGCCGGTCTCGGACACGCGGGGACGGCCGTGTGCCAGGCGGTGCTGGTGCCGCAGCTGCCGGCGCTGGCGCGCACGGCGTGGTTCCGCACACCGGAGCCGCCGGCGGGGCTGTTCCAACCGGGGGCGCCGTTGCCCCCGTTCGACCACCGGCGCCTCGCGCACTCCGGTACGGACGACCTGCTGACGGCGACTCTGGTCGGCGCGGCGAGCCGGCTGGCGAAGGGGCGCTCCGGGTACGCCGACGGGTCGCCGCACGCGGTGCTGGCGGGGCTCGCGCAGACGTTCGTGGCGGAGCTGCGGGTGCTGAGGGCGCGGTGCGCCGCGTTGAGCGCGCCGGCCGGCGGCACCGGATTCGACGCGCAGGCCTGCGCGCTGGCCGACCGGTACGCGCTGGTGCTCGCGGCGGCGGCGGTGCTCGGCATGTGGGAGGGGCAGGCCGGGACCGGATCGTTCCTGGAGGAGCCCGCCTGGGCCGTGCTCGCGCTGAGCCGAATCGCACGGCGGCTGGGGGCGGTGGTGCCGGACCTTCCCGAGGGCGTGGTGGGCTCGGTGCTCGGTGAAGTGCTGGGGCGGTGCCGGGAGGGACGGAGCCTCGACCTGTACGGGACGGCGCTGGCGGGCTGAGGCGTGCGATGACCCCGCCCGACCGGCCGACCGCTTGACCACCCGCCTTTCCGGTCAGGGCGCCGCAGACGTGTCGGGGCGGTGGACGAACGCCCCGGCCAGATCGCCGTCCGCCCCGCGGGACCGGGACGGGCGGCACTACACGCAGGAGACGACGATGGACCAGGTGAGATGCGCCGCCCCCCTTCGTGTGCCGCGGCCGCACGGTCCGTGGGACGGGGTGAAGGAGAACCTGACCGGGCTCGGCAACGCGGTGGTCCACACGACCTGGAGCGAATGGCTGCCCAGCGTGCTGACCACACCCCGGCTGCGCGAGCTGCTCGGGCCGGACTGGGACCGCTACCGGCGTACCCCCGACGCCACCGTGCGCTACCGCTTCGCGGCCGCCCGGCTGCTCATCAAGTACACGGCGGCGGCGGCGCTCGGCATCCCGCCCGAGTACCTCGACCTGGCCTACCGGCTGGGCGGGCGCCCCTATCTGCGCGGCTTCGACCAGATCGAGCTGAGCCTGTCCCACACCGGAGACCTGATAGCCGTCGGGCTCAGCCGCACGGGCCGGATCGGCGTGGACGTGGAGCCGGCCAACCGCAACGTACGGCTGGAGCTGCTGGAGGCGCAGATCCTGACCCCGGCCGAGATGACGGAGATCGCCGGGATGCCGGAGGCGGAGCGGGTCCCGTACGCGCTGAAGCTGTGGACCCTCAAGGAGGCGTACAGCAAGGCACTCGGGCAGGGGCTGCGGCTGGGCTTCAAGGAGTTCGGCTTCCAGGAGTCCGGCTCGGGGGGCGCGCGGCTGCACGCCCCGGACGGCAGCGCGGCGACCCGGGGGGAGTGGGGCTTCGCCACGCACCCGGTGATGGGCCGCTACCTGCTGAGCACCGCCTGCCACGACGCGGGGCTGTCCACCGCGAACGACACGTCGGTGGGGACCATGCTCGACCAGGGGTTCCTGTCGGCGATGAACCAGAGCGCGAGCTGACCTGCGGCCCGGGTCTGCGGCCCGGGTCGATCCGGGCCTTGAGCCGTTCTGCGGCGGACTTCGAGGCGCGTCAGCGCATCGACAGGTGCCCGGCAGCGGGTTGCTCCACGGTGGGCCCGGGAGTACCGCGCCCTCGGGCGCCCCGCTCCCCGGGCCGTCCGGCGTTCCGGGCCCCGTACGGGATGAGCAGGACCGGAGGAGGGCGACCGCATGGCCAGGTCGAGCCGCCCGCGCACGGGACGGGGACGAGGCGGCCGCCAGGCAGCCTCCGCCCTGCCGCTGACCTGGTGGCAGCACGACCTGCTGCTGGACTCACTGGAGCACCGGGGCACCGGCCGCCACGTGGAGCAGCTGTCCTGGCGCTGGACCGGACCGCTGGACACCGAGCGGTTCACCGCGGCCTGGCAGTCCGTCACCGACCGGGAGACGGTGCTGCGCGCCGCCGTCGACTGGGAGCCGTGGCCGCGCGTGGTCCTGCACGACCGGGCCGCCGCCGAGGTCGTGCACCACCGGGCCGGCGGCGTCGACTGGGACGAGCTGGTGGAACACGACCGGCTGCGCGGCTTCGACCTGCGCGGCCCCGGACCGCTGCGGGTCACCCTCGTCGACGACCCGGCGCCCGGCGCCCCCGCCACGCGCGTGCTGCTCACCTTCCACCACGGACTGCTGGACGCCTGGAGCGTGTTCGTCCTCCTGGACGAGTTCTACCGGGCCTACCTGGCCGGCGGCGCGCTGCCCGGAGGGGAGAGGCGGCCCGACATCCGCGACTGGGCGCGCTGGCTGGAGCACCAGGACCCGGGCCCGGCACGGGAGTTCTGGACCCGGACGGTACCCGAGGGCGCGCCTGCCGTGCTGCCCGCCGCGCCCGGCCCGGACACCCTGGAGAGCGGCTGCGGCCGCGCCGAGGCGCGCTTGTCGGCCCGGGAGGCCGAGCGGCTGCACCGCTGGGCCGCGGCCCTGGCGATGCCCGACTCCACTGCCCTGCAGGCGGTCTGGGCGATGCTGCTGTACCGCGGCGCGGGCGTCAGCGGCCCCGCGCAGGTCGGATTCGGCGTCACCGTTTCGGGGCGCGGCATCGCCCTGGAGGCCGTTGAGCGGCTGCCCGCGCCGATGCGCAACTGCCTGCCGATGTCCGTCCAGGTCGATCCGGCGCACCGGCTGGGGCGCCTGCTGACGGGGCTGCGCGACCGCGCGCTGGACATGGCGGCGTACGAATGGGTCTCCGCCGGGCAGATCCACGAGTGGACCGGCCGGGCCGCGGGCGGCGGGCCGCTGCTGGCGAGCCTGGTGGCCGTCGGGAGCGTGCCGCGCCCGCCGCGGGAGCTGCGCGCCGGGCTGGCCGATCACGGCGTGCGGATCGAGCCGCTGTACGCGAGCGGCGCGCACACCGCCTTCCCCGTCGCCCTGCTCACGCACCGCGGCCCCGACGGCTCGCTGACGCTGACCGCCGCACACGACCGGTCCCGGATGTCGGCAGCCGATGCGGGCCGCCTGGTGGGACACTGCGCGCGGCTGCTGCGCGAACTGCCCGCCACCAGCGCCGAGACGACGCTCGCCCAGGTGCTCGCCATCCTCGAAGGGGACGAGCCGCCGCGGATCGCCCAGCGGCGCGGCTCGGCCGCCCAGCGGGCGGCCCGCTTCCGCCTTCACTCGATCGGTGATCGATCCGACGTCGAGCGGATCCCTAGCGGGTCTTGACACCGTGGGGCGACTCATCGTGAAGGAGCCGCCCATGTTCACCTACGACATCAGGCAAGATCTCCGGGAGGTCGAGATGTACTTCTTCGGCCTGGTCCCGGTGGGGGTCGCGCCGCCGCTGCGGCTGGCCGGAGCGGACGAGGACGACGCGGAGTTCCACGAGGAGTTCAGCATCGTCCGCGGTATCGACTAGCCCGTGTCCTACGGAACCCCACCGGTCGACCGGCTTGCCGACCCCGTCTCCACCCAGCTCTCCACTCAGCTCTCCACCCACCTCCCCGCTCACCTGGCCGTTCGCGTCGCGCGGCTGCGCCGTGTCGTCTGGCTCGCCGTACGGGGTGCGGATCCGGCCGTCGGCCGCCCCGTCGGTCCGGCCCCCTGGGCGACCCATGGCCGGAACCAGACGGTTCCGAGCGGAAACCGACCCCTCGCGTAGCTCCGCTCCAGCCCCGGTCGGGCGGTCCCAGCGAAAGAAGGAATCGATGCCGCTGTCGAAGCAGCGCGCCGGCGCACCGCAGGTGTCGCCCTCGGTCGAGGCGTTCCTCAACGACCCCGAGCACGTGGGCGTGCTCACCACCGTCAGGCCCGACGGGACGCTGCACACGGCGCCCGTACGGTTCACCTGGGACGGCACGGCCGGCCTCGTCCGGGTCATGACCGTCGCCTCCTCGCGCAAGGCGCGCAACCTGCTGGCCGACCCCGGCGGCCGGGTGGCGATCTGCCAGGTGCAGGGCTTCGCCTGGGTCACGCTGGAGGGCCCCGGCACGGTGGTGCGCGAGCCCGGGCGGGTGGCCGAGGGAGTCAAGCGGTACGCCAAGCGGTACTGGTCGGCGCCGCCGAACCCGCCCGGCCGGGTGGTCATCGAGATCGAGGTCGACCGGGTACTGACCCTCAACACCTGAGCAACCCTGAGCAACCCTGAGCAACACCCGAGCGCGCGGCCGCAGCCTTCCCGCCTGCGCCGCGCGCTCACCCGTACCGCGCGCCTACGCGGCCGGCGGGGGAGTGCCGTCCGCCCACAGCAGGCGGAAGGACAGCAGGGTCAGCCGCCACCCGGCGGGGGTGCGCAGGGCCTCGCCGTTGACGAAGGTGCCGGTGGTGAACAGCGGCGCGAGCACGCCCTGCGGCGGGACGTGGCGCGGGTGGTGCACCTGCGTGGAGATCAGGTTGGCGCGCAGGGTGGCCCGGTCCCCGTCCAGGACGACCACGGCCGGGGAGCCCAGGTGCTGCGTGGCGGCGAAGGCCGACAGGGCCTTGCGGTGGAACCCGGCCATGCCCTCGGTGCCCTCGTGCCGGCTCATCGGCGGGAAGGCCACCACCGCGTCCGGGGTGAACAGCTCCGCCGCCCAGGCGTCGTCGAGCTCTTCGTCGTCGAGGGAGACCAGATAGCGGTTCAAAAGGGCTGCCACAAGAAGGCTTGCGGTGCCGGATTCTTCGAGGATTTCGGTGGAGGTCATCCCTGAGGATTCGCCCGGCCCGGCCCGTCCGGGCAAGCCCGCCTGACAAAGATCTGACATTGCCGACGCTTTTCTGTCATTGATTTGTCGAAGGTCTGTATCACTCGCTCTTTACGCCCCGCCCGGCCCCTCGCGATACTAGCCGAACACCAGTGGGAAGAGGCGGGATGAGCAGCTTTGATGTAGATGCCATTGTTGTGGGAGCCGGGCCCACCGGACTCATGCTCGCAGGCGAGCTGAGGCTCAATGGAGCCTCGGTGATAGTCCTTGACAAACTTGCCGAGCCAATTAGGGAATCCCGGGCTCTCGGCTTTTCTGCGCGGACCATCGAGGAATTCGCCCAGCGCGGCCTGATAGCCCGCTTCGGCGAGGTCGGCGTCATTCCGGTCGGCCACTTCGGCGGGGTCCCGCTCGACTACCAGGTCATCGAAGGCGGCTCGTACGGCGCCCGCGGCATCCCGCAGGCCCGCACCGAGGGCATCCTCGGCGGCTGGGCGCGCGAACTGGGCGCCGAGATCCGCCGCGGCGTCGAGGTCACCGGCCTGGCCCAGGACGACGAGGGTGTGACGGTCACCGCGCAGGGCGCGGACGGCACCCTCACCCTGCGCGCCCGCCACGTGGTGGGCTGCGACGGCGCCCGCAGCATCGTGCGCAAGCTCGCCGGCATCGACTTCCCCGGCACCGAGCCGTCCCTCGAGCTGCGCTTCGCGGACGTGGCCGGCGTACCGCTGCGCCCGCGCTTCAGCGGCGAGCGCGTCCCCGGCGGCATGGTGATGGTCATCCCCATGGGCCCGGACCGCAGCCGCGTCATCTACTTCGACAGCGCCGAGCCGCTGCGCAAGAGCCCCGAGGCGATCACCTTCGACGAGGTGGTCGAAGCCTGGCAGCGCCTGACGGGCGAGGACATCAGCGGCGCCACGCCGCTGTGGGTCAGCTCCACCACCGACAACAGCCGCCAGGCCGCCGAGTACCGGCGCGGCCGGGTCTTCCTGGCCGGCGACGCCGCCCACATCCACCTGCCCATCGGTGCGCAGGGCATGAGCGCGGGCGTCCAGGACGCGGTGAACCTCGGCTGGAAGCTCGCCCTGGACATCCAGGGCCGGGCGCCCGAGGGCCTGCTCGACACCTACCACGCCGAGCGGCACCCGGTCGGGGCCCGGATCCTGACCAACACGCTCGCCCAGCGCATCCTCTACCTCGGCGGCGACGACATCACCCCGATGCGCGAGGTCTTCGCCGAGCTGGTGGACCACCACGAATCGGTCCGCCGCCACCTCGTCGGCATGGTCACCGGCCTCGACATCCGCCACGACGTCGGCGCGGGCGACCACCCGCTGCTCGGCCGGCGCCTGCCCGACCGGGCCCTCGTCGTCGACGGCGAGAAGACCTCGGTCTTCGCGCTGCTGAACGCCGGGCGCGCCGTGCTCCTCGAGATCGGCGCAGACCACGGCCTGGGCGAGACGGCCGCCGGCTGGGCCGACCGCGTCGAGGTGGTCCGCGCCGACCAGCCCGACTGCGACGCCCCGGTGGCCGGCATCCTCGTCCGCCCCGACGGCTACGTCGCCTGGCTCGCGCCCGAAGGCGCCGGCTCCGAAGGCCTCACCGACGCTCTCGACCGCTGGTTCGGTCCCGCCAACTGAGCGCGCCCCGTCCCGCCCGTCCGAACCCTCCATAGGAAGCGAACAAAAATGGCTTTCATCTCCCTCGAGGACAAGCACCTGACCGTCCTCAACCTCTTCACCACCGACGCGCCTGAGAAGCAGGACAGCCTGGTCGAGGAGATGCGGAAGATCGTCGACGCGGCGACGTACGAGGGCTGGATGAACAGCACCGTGCACGCGGGCGTCGACAGCCTGGGCACCTGCAACTTCATCCAGTGGCGCAGCGGCGAGGACCTGGAGCGGCGCTACGAGGGCGAGGAGTTCAAGCACCGCACCCTCCCCGTCTTCGGCGAGATCACCACCTCGATCAAGCTGCTGCAGAACGAGGTCGCCTACACGCTGACCTCGGACGCCCTCGGCGGCAAGGTCGAGATCGGCCCGCACCGCGACGACTACACCGTCCTCGGCGTCTACTCCGTGACCGACGACGGCCAGGACGAGGCCATCGACGCCCTCGGCAAGGGCCAGGACTTCTTCGCCGAGGTCCCCGGCTTCCGCTCGCACGTGGTCCTCAAGGGCCTGCGCGCCCGCGGTCTGGACGGAAAGTTCGTCGTCTCCTACGCGCAGTGGGACAGCAAGGAGGCCTACGAGGCCTACCGCGACCGGGCCTCGGAGCAGCAGTCCGCCGCGCGCCAGGAGGCGCAGAACCGCGTCGCCGCCGTCTCCTCCGGCGCCCCGTACATCAACTCGTACACCGTGGTGCACTCCCGCTCCGCCGGCGAGTGAACCGGAGCGTTCCCCACGGCAAGACGGGACCGCAATGCCCCGGACGCCCGGCACCCCGCTCGGGGAGCCGGGCGTCCCGCGTACATGCCCCCCATCCATGAGAAGGCGCGCGGCGCACCCGCTCCGGCGGAATTCGAGAATCCCCCGTGCGGCGCGCTATCGCCAGGCGGGACCGTCGAGGTCGGTGGCGAATTCAGGCCACGCAGGCCGCGCCTGCACCGCGCTCTCCCGCGCACACGCTGAGGAGCCAAATCGTATGCACAGCACGTTGATTGTCGCCCGGATGGCAGCAGCCTCGTCCGCCGATGTGGCAAAGCTGTTCTCCGAATTCGACGCGACGGACATGCCCCAGCGCATGGGAACGCGGCGCCGCCAGTTGTTCTCGTACCGGGGCCTGTACTTCCACCTCCAGGACTTCGACGAGGACAACGGCGGCGAGCTGATCGAGCAGGCGAAGGGCGACCCGCGCTTCGTCGGGATCAGCGAGGACCTCAAGCCCTTCATCGAGGCCTACGACCCCAAGACCTGGCGCTCACCGGCCGACGCGATGGCCACACGCTTCTACAGCTGGGAGACGCCCGCGTGACCCGCCGACGCGTTGTCATCACCGGAATCGAGGTGATCGCCCCCGGTGGTGTCGGCAAGGAGAAGTTCTGGAACCTGCTGAGCGAGGGCCGCACCGCCACGCGCGGGATCACCTTCTTCGACCCCTCGCCCTTCCGTTCCCGGGTGGCCGCCGAGATCGACTTCGACCCGTACGCCCACGGGCTGACCGCGCAGGAGGTGCGCCGCCTGGACCGGGCCGCGCAGTTCGCGGTGGTCGCCTCGCGCGGCGCGGTCGCCGACAGCGGCATCGAGCTGGGCGGGATCGACCCGCACCGCATCGGCGTCACCGTGGGCTCCGCGGTCGGCGCCACGATGGGCCTCGACGAGGAGTACCGGGTCGTCAGTGACGGCGGCCGGCTCGACCTGGTCGACCACACCTACGCGGTCCCGCACCTCTACAACCACATGGTGCCGAGCTCCTTCGCCTCCGAGGTCGCCTGGGCCGTGGGCGCCGAGGGCCCCTCCACCGTGGTCTCCACCGGCTGTACCTCCGGCCTCGACTCGGTCGGCTACGCCGTCGAGCTGGTCCGCGAGGGCTCGGCGGACGTGGTGATCGCCGGCTCCTCGGACGCCCCGATCTCCCCGATCACCATGGCCTGCTTCGACGCCATCAAGGCCACCACCCCCCGCCACGACGATCCGCAGCGCGCCTCGCGCCCCTTCGACGGCACCCGCAACGGGTTCGTGCTGGGCGAGGGCACCGCCTTCTTCGTGCTGGAGGAGCTGGAGAGCGCCAAGAAGCGCGGCGCGCACATCTACGCCGAGATCGCCGGCTACGCCACGCGCTCCAACGCGTACCACATGACGGGCCTGCGCCCCGACGGCCTGGAGATGTCCGAGGCCATCAACATCGCCCTCGGCGAGGCCCGCCTGAACCCCGAGGCGATCGACTACATCAACGCGCACGGCTCGGGCACCAAGCAGAACGACCGGCACGAGACGGCCGCCTTCAAGCGCAGCCTCGGCGACCACGCCTACCGCACGCCGGTCAGCTCCATCAAGTCGATGGTCGGGCACTCGCTCGGCGCGATCGGCTCCATCGAGATCGCGGCGTCCGCCCTGGCCATGGAGTACGACCTCGTACCCCCCACGGCCAACCTGACGACGCCCGACCCCGAGTGCGACCTCGACTACGTCCCGGTCAACGCGCGCGACCAGCTGGTCGACGCGGTTCTCACGGTCGGCAGCGGATTCGGCGGCTTCCAGAGCGCCATGGTGCTGGCCAGCCCCGAGAGGAGCCTCGTATGACCGCGTCGGTGGTGGTCACCGGCCTCGGTATCGCCTCCCCCAACGGGCTGGGCGTCGAGGACTACTGGTCGGCGACTCTTGGCGGCAAGAACGGCATCGGCCGGATCACCCGCTTCGACCCGTCGAGTTACCCCGCCCGTCTGGCGGGTGAGGTCCCCGGCTTCGTCGCCGAGGACCACCTGCCCTCGCGCATCCTGCCGCAGACCGACCGGGTCACCCGGCTCGCGCTGGTGGCCACGGACTGGGCGCTGCAGGACGCGGGCGTCGACCCCGCGCAGATGTCCGAGTTCGACATGGGCGTCATCACGGCCTCGGCCGCGGGCGGCTTCGAGTTCGGCCAGGGCGAGCTGCAGAACCTGTGGGGCCGGGGCAGCCAGTACGTCTCGGCGTACCAGTCCTTCGCCTGGTTCTACGCCGTCAACAGCGGGCAGATCTCGATCCGCAACGGCATGAAGGGCCCGGCCGGCGTCGTGGTCAGCGAGGGAGCCGGCGGCCTCGACGCCGTCGCCCACGCCCGCCGCCAGATCCGCAAGGGCACCGCGCTGATCGTCACCGGAGCCGTCGACGCCTCCATCTGCCCGTGGGGCTGGGTGGCCCAGCTGTCCACCGGCAAGCTGTCCACCAGCGACGAGCCCGCCCGCGCCTACCTGCCCTTCGACCGCGACGCCCGCGGCTTCGTGCCGGGCGAGGGCGGCGCGATCCTCATCACCGAGGACGCGGACGCGGCGCGCGCCCGCGGCGCCCGCATCTACGGCGAGGTCGCCGGCCACGGCTCGACGATGGACCCCAGGCCCGGCAGCGGCCGCGAGCCGGGCCTGCGCAAGGCCATCGAGCTCGCCCTCGCCGACGCGGGCGCCGTCGCCGGCGACGTCGACGTCGTCTTCGCGGACGGCGCCGGCGACCCCGCGCTGGACCGCATCGAGGCCGAGGCGATCAGCGCCGTCCTCGGAGCCCGGGCCGTCCCGGTGACCGTGCCCAAGACGATGACCGGACGCCTGTACTCGGGCGCGGCCCCGCTGGACCTGGCCGCCGCCTTCCTCGCCATCCGCGACGGGGTCATCCCGCCCACCGTGCACGTCGACCCGTGCCCGGACTACCCGCTCGACCTGGTCCTGGGCCAGCCGCGCCCGGCACCGGTGCGCACCGCGCTGGTCCTGGCCCGCGGCAGCGGCGGGTTCAACTCCGCCATGGTCGTGCGCGCCGCCGAGTAGGGCGGACTCGTCCGCACGTACGCCACCACCCACGCAGCATCATGATGAAAGGGACATCCACCATGGCCACCAAGGCGTTCACCCTCGACGACCTCAAGCGCATCCTGAAGGAGGCCGCGGGCGTGACCGAGGGCGTCGACCTGGACGGCGACATCCTCGACACCGAGTTCGACGTGCTCGGCTACGAGTCCCTCGCCCTGCTGGAGGCCGGCAGCCTCATCGAGCGCGAGTTCGGCATATCCCTCGACGAGGAAGCCGTCAACGACGCCCACACGCCGCGGACCTTCATCGACGTCGTCAACACGCAGCTGGCCGCCCCGGCCACGGCAGCCTGAAGGGACCCGGACATGACCCAGCACGCCACCCCCAAGGTCGCCGTCGTCACCGGCGCCACCAGCGGCATCGGCCTCGCCTCGGCGCGTCTGCTCGCCTCGCAGAACCACAAGGTGTTCATCGGCGCCCGCAACGCCGACAACATCGCCGCCACCGTCAAGGAGCTCCAGGCCGAGGGCCTGGACGTGGACGGCGCGGTCGTCGACGTCCGCGACACCGCCTCGGTGGACGCCTTCGTCCAGGCCGCCGTCGACCGCTTCGGCACCGTCGACGTCGTGGTCAACAACGCCGGCCGGTCCGGCGGCGGACCGACCGCCGACATCGCCGACGAGCTGTGGCAGGACGTCATCGAGACGAACCTCAACAGCGTCTTCCGCGTCACCCGCGCCGTGCTCACCACCGGCGGCATGCGGGGCAAGGACCGCGGCCGGATCATCAACATCGCCTCCACCGCGGGCAAGCAGGGCGTCGTCCTCGGCGCTCCGTACTCCGCCTCCAAGCACGGCGTCGTCGGCTTCACCAAGGCACTGGGCAACGAGCTGGCCCCCACCGGCATCACCGTCAACGCCGTCTGCCCCGGGTACGTCGAGACCCCGATGGCCCAGAAGGTCCGCCAGGGCTACGCGGCCGCCTACGACACCTCCGAGGACGCCATCCTCGAGAAGTTCCAGTCGAAGATCCCGCTCGGCCGCTACTCCTCCCCGGAGGAGGTCGCCGGCCTGGTCGGCTACCTGGCCTCGGACACCGCCGCCTCCATCACCTCGCAGGCGCTCAACGTCTGCGGCGGCCTGGGCAACTTCTAGCAGGGCCCGCCCCCACGCACCCACCGCACACCACCTGAGGAGAACCCGCCATGACCACGCGTGAGGTCGAGCACGAGATCACCGTCGGCGCCCCGGCCGCCGCCGTGTACCAGTTGCTCGCGGACGTGACCAACTGGCCGCGCATCTTCCCGCCCACCATCCACGTGGACCGGGTCGAGGCCGAGGGCGCCGAGGAGAAGATCCGGATCTGGGCGACCGCCAACGGCCAGCCGAAGAACTGGACCTCGCGCCGCACCCTGGACCCGGAGGGCCTGCGCATCACCTTCCGCCAGGAGGTCCCGGCGGAGCCCGTCAAGCACATGGGCGGTACCTGGATCATCGAGCCGCTCGGCGAGGCGCAGTCCCGCGTCCGGCTGCTGCACGACTACAGCGCCATCAACGACGATCCCCACGACCTGCTGTGGATCCAGCGGGCGGTGGACAAGAACAGCACCTCCGAGCTGGCCGCGCTCAAGGTCAACGTCGAGGCGGCGCACGCCGCGGAGACCGAGGAGCTGACCTTCTCGTTCACCGACACCGTCCAGGTCGCGGGCTCCGCCAAGGACGTGTTCGACTTCATCAACGAGGCCCAGCTGTGGGCCGAACGGCTCCCGCACGTGGCCGTGGTGCGCCTCGAGGAGGACACCCCGGGCCTGCAGGAGCTGGAGATGGACACCCGCGCCAAGGACGGCTCGGTGCACACCACCAAGTCGTACCGGGTGGTCTTCCCCCACGACAAGATCGCCTACAAGCAGGTCACCCTGCCGGCGCTGATGACCCTGCACACCGGCGAGTGGATCTTCGCCGAGACCGACGAGGGCACCGCCGCGTCCTCGCAGCACACCGTCACCATCAACACGGAGAACATCGCGCGCATCCTCGGCGACGAGGCCACCGTCGCCGACGCCCGCGCGTACGTGCACACGGCGCTGTCCACCAACAGCTCCGCCACCCTCGCGCACGCGAAGGCCTACGCCGAGTCGAAGGCCTCCTGAGCGTGGCGCCCGACCGTGTGACGGGCGGCGCCGAGCCGGCACCGGGCGGCGCGGGCCGCCCGGACCGGCTCGACACCGAGGTGCTCGTCGTCGGGGCCGGCCCCGTCGGCCTGATGCTCGCCGCCGAACTCGCCCGCGGCGGCGTGGACGTGGTCGTGGTCGAGAGGCGCCACGCCCCCTCCACCGAGTCCCGGGCCTCCACGCTGCACGCCCGCACCATGGAGATCCTCGACGCGCGGGACCTGCTGCCCGACGTCGGCACTGCGCCCAACGAGCCGCGCGGCCACTTCGGCGGCCTCCCGCTCGACCTCTCCCTGCCCAGCACCCACCCGGGCCAGTGGAAGGTGCCGCAGACCAAGACCGAGGCGGTCCTGGAGGAGTGGGCGATCTCGCGCGGCGTCGACATCCGGTGCGGCCACGAACTGGCCGCCGCCGGCGAGGTCGGCGAGTACGTCGAGGCCGAGGCCGTCGGACGGGACGGAGTCCTGCGGCTGCGCGCCCGCTACCTGGTCGCCTGCGACGGCGAGGACAGCACCGTACGGCGGCTGACCGGGGTGGACTTCCCCGGCCACGACGCCGGCCGGGAACTGCTGCGGGCCGACGTCGACGGCATCGACATCCCCAACCGGCGTTTCCAGCGCCTGGAACGGGGCCTGGCCATCGCCTGGCGCAACGACGAGGGCGTCACCCGCGTCATGGTCCACGAGTTCGGCTCTACGGCCGGCCCGCGCACCGCGGACGCCTCGTTCGAGGAGGTCGCCACCGTCTGGAAGCGGGTCACCGGAGAGGACATCAGCGGCGGTACCCCGCTGTGGGTGAACTCCTTCGGCGACGCCTCCCGGCAGCTCGCCTCCTACCGGCACGGGCGCGTCCTGTTCGCGGGGGACGCCGCCCACCGGCAGATGCCGGTCGGCGGCCAGGCCCTGAACCTCGGTCTCCAGGACGCCTTCAACCTCGGGTGGAAGCTCGCGCTCACCGTGCGCGGGCTGGCTCCCGAGGGCCTCCTCGACACGTACCACGAGGAGCGGCACGAGATCGGCCGCCAGGTCCTGGCCAACATCCAGGCCCAGGCCCTGCTGCTGCTCGGCGGCCCCGAGGTGGAGCCGCTGCGCGAGCTGGTGGTCGAACTGACCGGCCTGGAGGACGTACGGGCCCACCTGGCCGGGATGATCAGCGCACTCGACGTGCGCTACCCGGTGCCCGGCCCCGCGCACCCGCTGCTCGGCGCCCGGCTGCCGCACACCGTCGTGCGGTCCGGCGGGCGCGAACTCGGCAGCACTGCCGAGCTGCTGCGCGCCCGCGGCGGTCTGCTGCTCGACGTGGGCGGGACCGGCGTACGGGTGCCCGCCGGCTGGGCCGACCGGGTCACCGCGGTCGCCGGCGACCCGGAGCCCGGCTCGCTCCCCGGTGAGCCGGGAGCCGTTCTCGTACGGCCCGACGGCCACGTGGCGTGGGTGGGCCGGTACGGCGACGGGCTGGCCGAGGCGCTCGACCGCTGGTTCGGCCCGGCCCGCCCACCGGCCCCCTGAGGGTCGTCCCCACGAGCACGTCCGCACCCCGCCGCACACCCACTCACAACCCAGTCTCCAGTGATCTTCACTGCTAGGAAGGACACCCCCATGGAAGGGACCGAAGGGACCGCGGCGGACACCGACGTCATCGTCGTCGGCGCCGGCCCGACCGGACTGATGCTCGCGGGCGAACTGCGCCTGGGCGGAGCCCGCGTCGTCGTGATCGAGAAGCTGGCGGCGCCGACCGGGCAGTCCCGTGGCCTGGGCTTCACCGCCCGTGCCATGGAGGTGTTCGACGAGCGCGGGCTGCTGCCCCGGTTCGGCCAGGGCGAGACCCTCGCCACCAGCCCCGTGGGGCACTTCGGCGGCGCCCAGTTCGACTTCACCGTCCTCGAGGACGCCCACTTCGGCGCCCGCGGCATCCCGCAGGGGCAGACCGAGGCCGTGCTGGAGGGCTGGGCCGCCGAACTCGGCGCCGAGATCCGGCGCGGCTGGGACTTCGTCTCCCTCGCCGACGGCTTCCTCGACGGGGACCACGTCGAGATCACCGTCCGTACGCCCGAGGGCGACGAGCAGCGGCTGCGCGCCGCGTACCTGGTGGGCGCCGACGGCGGCTCCAGCCGCGTCCGCAAGGCGGCCGGCCTGGAGTTCCCGGGCACCGACGCCACCCAGGGCATGTACCTCGCCGACGTCACCGGCTGCGCCCTGCGGCCGCGGTTCCTCGGCGAGCGCCTGAACAACGGCATGGTGATGGCGGCCCCGCTCGCCGAGGGCGTGGACCGGATCATCGTCTGCCCCGACGGCCGCCCGGCGCACGACCGCGAGCGGACCGTCACCTTCGAGGAGGTCGCCGAAGCCTGGCAGAGCATCACCGGCGAGGACATCTCGCACGGCGGCGCCGACTGGGTCTCCTCCTTCACCAACGCCACCCGCCAGGCCTCCGAGTACCGGCGGGGCCGGGTGTTCGTGGCCGGCGACGCCGCGCACATCCACCTGCCGGCCGGCGGCCAGGGCCTGAGCACCGGCGTGCAGGACTCGGCCAACCTCGGCTGGAAGCTGGCCGCCGTGGTCCGCGGCGACGCCCCCGCGGCGCTGCTCGACACCTACCACTGCGAGCGGTGGCCGGTCGGCCGCCGCCTGTTGGCCAACACCCGTGCCCAGGGGATCGTCTTCCTCGGCGGCGCGGAGTCGGACCCGCTGCGCGAGCTGTTCGCCGAACTGGTCCGGTACGACGACGTCAAGCGGCACCTGGCCGGAGCGGTCAGCCACCTCGACATCGCCTACGACCTCGGCGCGGGGGAGGACGCCCACCCGCTGGTCGGCCGCCGGATGCCACCGCGGCTGCTGGTCGGCGCCGACGGCGAGCAGCGCACCGCGCGACTGCTGCACGCGGGCCGGGCCGTGCTGCTCGACTTCGCCGACGATGCCGGGGCGCGCCGTACGGCAGCCGGCTGGCAGGGCCGCCTCGACGTGCACACCGTGTCCGCCAAGCCGGTCGACGGCCCGGACGTACTGGCCGGCGTCCCGGCGCTGCTGGTCCGTCCCGACGGGTACGTCGCCTGGGCCGGCGAGCCCGCGCAAGGACTCGCGGCCGCACTGGAGCGGTGGCTGGGAGCCGCTTCCGCCTGACCTCCGCAGAGCGCCGCAGCCCCCGCCCCGCCGGCCGACCGGCGGGGCGGGGGCTGCGGCGTGCACGGCCGCGCCGGTGGCACGCGGAAAGCCCCGGTTCCGCGTCGGGGGTGTCGCGGAACCGGGGCTGCTCAGGGGGTGCGTCAGACCGCGACGGCCTCCACGACCGAGACGGCCGCGGCGGTCTCCACGACCCGCTCCAGCTTGAAGCCGGCCTTCGCCACCAGCTCCGCGTACTGCGACCGGGTGCGCTCCTTGCCGCCCACGAGCAGCAGCAGCCACAGGTCGACGAGCTTGCCCGAGTGCGGCTCGTCGCCCTCCGGGACCACCATCTCCACCAGCAGCAGCTTGCCGCCCGGCTTGATCGCGGCGCGCACGTTCCGCAGGATCTGCAGAGCCTGCTCCTCCGGCCAGTCGTGCACGATGTGCTTGAGGACGTACGCGTCGGCACCCGACGGCATCGGGTCGAACAGGTCGCCGTCGGCCAGGACCACGCGGTCCGCTACGCCCTGCGCCGCCAGGAACTCCGCGGCGCCGTTCCCGGCGACGCGCGGGTCCGAGAGGATGCCCTTGGTCTCGGGCGCGCTGCCCAGGATGCCGGCCAGCAGCCCGCCGTTGGCCCCGCAGAAGTCCAGGACCGTGCCGAACTGCGAGAAGTCGTAGGCGGCCACGACCGGTACGGTCTCGGTGGAGGACATGTTCCCCATCCCGCCGATGAACACCGCACCGTATTCCGGGTTCTGCATGAGGTATTCGAAGGCGCCCATTCCACGGCGCTTCGGCAGGCTCGGCTCGCCGGTCCGCACCGCCTCCAGGAAACCGTTCCAGTCGTCCCAGTGCGTCGGGTGGCCCATCAGCACGCAGATGTCGCGCATCGTCATCGGGTGGTCGGCGCGCAGCGCGTCGGCCATCGGGGTCAGCGCCCAGAGGCCGTCGTCCTGGCGCGTGAACACGCCCTGGGTGGCGAGCAGGCGCAGCACCCGGCCCAGCGCCTCGGCGTTCGCGCCGACCTCCGCGGCCAGGTCTTCGACCGGTCGCGGACCGGCCTGCAGGGCCTCGGCCACGCGCAGTTCGGCGGCGGCGTACAGGGCCTGGGTCACCATGGAGCCCATGGCCAGTTCGAGGAGGGCGAACGGGGGCGGGGCCAGCTCCCGGACCTGCTTCTGCAGGTCCGCCCGGGTCTTCTCCGCGGCGCGGACGACTTCGGGGGGCGGCACAGCGGGCATGAGTTTCCTCCATGGCAGAAGAGCGAGAGTTCTGTCCCAACCGCCGGAAGGGACCCGTCCCGCCACCATAGGGAGGGGGAGTGGACCCGCCCTGGAAAGCGACTTGGAGCCATCTGGAGCGGCGCGGACGCCGGACGGCCGGCCCAGAACTGCTCGGCGGCCGCTCGACGCGGGCCGGAGACCGGTTCGTCCGGGACGAAGTACTCGGCATCCTTGGCCCGGCATCGCCTTGCGCAGTCCGACGCACCTGGAGGCCGTCCGTGTCCGTTCGTACCGAGCCCCCCCTCGCCGAAGACCGGACCGCTGTGTGGCTGACCGGGGCCGGCGCCGCGCCCGAGCGGGCCACCGCCCCCGCCGAGGTGTAGGCCCGTGCGCTTCCGCCACCGCGACGGCACCACCGTCCACCTCTCGTACTCGACCACCGTGCACCCGGCCGAGACCCTTGACGGGCTCCTCGCCCAACTGGGCGCGTACTGCGAGCCGGTACGCCGTCGACTGGGCCTGGAGCGGCTCGGCATCGGGCTGTGGCTGGCCGCGGACGCCGTCCGCGCCCTCGACGCCGGCCCTCGCGCGCTCGCCGCCCTGCGCGGCGACCTCGACCGGCGCGGCCTGGAGGTCGTGACCCTCAACGGATACCCGTACCAGGGCTTCGGCGGCGAACGGGTCAAGTACCGGGTCTACCGCCCGGACTGGGCCCAGGCCCAGCGCTACGAGCACACCCTCGCCCTCGCCCGGATCCTGGCCGCCCTGCTGCCCGAGGACGCTGCCGAGGGCACGATCTCCACCCTCCCGCTGGCCTGGCGCACCGTCTACGACGACGAGCGCGCCGCCCGCGCCCGGACGGCCCTGGCCGGCCTCGGCGCCCGTCTGGACGACCTCGCCGACGCCACCGGCCGCTCCATCCGCATCGCCCTGGAACCCGAACCCGGCTGCGCCGTCGAGACCACCGCCGAGGCCATCGCGCCCCTGCGGGCCATCGGCCACGACCGGATCGGCATCTGCGTCGACACCTGCCACCTGGCCACCTCCTTCGAGGAGCCGGGGCCCGCGCTCGCCGCCCTGGCCGAGGCCGGCGTCCCGGTCGTCAAGAGCCAGCTGTCGGCCGCCCTCCACGCCGAGCACCCCGGCCGCCCCGAGGTCCGCGCGGCCCTCGCGGACTTCGCGGCCTGCGGGGAGTCCCGGTTCCTGCACCAGACCCGCACCCCAGCCGCCGACGGCCTGCGCGGCACCGACGACCTCGGCCCCGCCCTGGCCGGCGGGGCCCTGCCCGAGATCCGGCCCTGGCGCGCCCTGTTCCACGTACCGCTGCACGCGACCCCCGCCGCGCCCCTGACCACCACCCTGCCCGTCGTGAACGAGGCGCTGGCCCACCTGGTCGGCGGCGAACGGGCGCTGACCGGGCACCTGGAAGTGGAGACCTACGCCTGGCAGGCGCTGCCGCCCGCCCTGCGCCCGCGCACCGCGGAGCAGCTCGTCGACGCCGTCGCCGCCGAACTCGCCCTCGCCCGCGACCTGCTGACGGAGCACGGCCTGAAGGAACTGCCGTGACCCCCCCACCGCCCCGGCGGCGGCCCCGCCGCGCACCGCGCACCGGCAGTCGCCTCGCGCGGGTGAGGAAGAGACCTCAAGGATCGCTTGAGCGATCCTGCGGTCCCGCTGCACCGCCCTGCGACCCCCCTGTTCTTTCCTGTTGATCAACCGTCTGTATGGAGGAATCGAAAATGGCAAAGAGCGCGATCATCGTGGGCGCTGGGCCGGTCGGTCTGATGCTCGCGGGTGAGCTGCGGCTCGGCGGCGCGGACGTCGTCGTCTACGACAAGCTGCCCGCCCCCAGCGGCGAGTCGCGCGGCCTCGGATTCACCAGCCGTACCGCGGAGGTCCTCGACCAGCGCGGGCTGCTCGACCGGCTCGGCGACATCCGCTGGGGCAAGCAGGGCCACTACGGCGGTGTCCGCATCGACTTCTCCCTCCTGGACGAGAGCCACTTCGGCGTCATGGGCCTGGCCCAGTCCGTCACCGAGGACGCGCTCGGAGCCTGGGTCGCCGAGCTCGGCGTCGAGGTGCGCCGCGGCTACGAGCTGACCACCCTGACCGAGACCGAGGACGGCGTGGTCCTCGGCTTCCAGGGCCCCGACGGGTACACCGAGGCCACCGGCACCTACGTCGTCGGCTGCGACGGCGGCAAGTCCACCGTGCGCACCCTGGCCTGCATCGACTTCCCCGGCGACGAGGCCACCCGCGGCATGTACCTGGCCGACGTCGTCGGCGCGGACGTGCGCATGCGGCCGATCGGCGAGCGCATCGAGGGCGGCGGCATGGTGCTGTCCGTCACCCTGGAGCCGGGTGTGGACCGCATCGTCATCCACGAGGCCGGCGTCCGCCCGCACCACGGCGAGGGCGAGCTGGAGTTCTCGGAGCTCGCCGAGGCCTGGCAGCGCCTGACCGGCGAGGACATCCACGGCGCCTCCGCCTCCTGGATGTGCGCCCTGACCAACGCCACCGGCCTGGCCGCCCAGTACCGCAAGGGCCGCGTCTTCCTCGCCGGCGACTCCGCCCACGACCACGCCCCGCTCGGCGCCCAGGGCGTCAGCGTCGGCCTCCAGGACGCCGTCAACCTCGGGTGGAAGCTCGCCGCCGTGCTCGGGGACCGGGCCCCGGAGTCCCTGCTCGACACCTACCACGCCGAGCGCCACCCGATCGGCGAGGAGCTGATGCGCGACGTGCACTCCATGTCGCTGCTGTACCTCGCCGGCGAGGAGATGGAGCCGCTGCGCACCGTCGTGCGCGAACTCGTCACCCTGCCCGAGGCCGCCCGGCGGCTCGCGGGCCGCGTCTCCGGCCTGCACATCAAGTACGACGTGGGCGCCGGGGGACACCCCTTCCTGGGGCTGCGCCTGGCCCCGCACCGAGCCGTCGAGCGCGCCGACGGCAGCCGCACGAAGGTCGCCGAGCTCCTGCACGCAGGCCGCGGCGTGCTCATCGTCACCGGCGGGGACGGCGGCCCGGCCGAGCTCGCCGCCCGCTGGGCCGGCCGCGTGGACGTCGTCACCGGCGCCTGGGCCGACCAGGAGGCCGACCACCACGACGCCCCGCAGGCCGTGCTGGTCCGCCCCGACGGCTACATCGCCTGGGCGGCGCCGACCGGCGACGACCTCGAAGCGGCCCTCACCCGTTGGTTCGGGGCGCCCGCGGCCCTCTGACGGCCGCCGCACGACACCCCGCTCCACCCCGCAGCTTTGATGTTTGAGGAGTAGGACATGGCAAAGGGCGCGATCATCGTCGGCGCCGGGCCGGTCGGGCTGATGCTCGCCGGCGAACTGAAACTGGGCGGCGTGGACGTCGTCGTCTTCGACAAGCTCCCCGCCCCCAGCGGCGAGTCCCGCGGCGTGGGCTTCACCCGCCGAGCGGCCGAGGTCTTCGACCAGCGCGGCCTGCTGGAGCGCTTCGGCGACGTCGAATGGGCCCAGGGCCACTTCGGCGGGGTCCACATCGACTTCTCCAAGCTGGACGACAACCACTTCAGCGTCCGCGGCATACCGCAGTTCCGCACCGAGGAGATCCTCGAAGGCTGGCTGAAGGAGCTGGGCGTCGAGGTCCGCCGCGAACACGAGGTGCTCGGCTTCCGCGAGACCGGGGACGAGATCGTCGTCGAGTACGAGGGCCCCGCCGGCCGCGGCGAGGAGAGCGCCCGCTACCTGGTCGGCTGCGACGGGGCGCGCAGCATCGTCCGCCGGCTCGCCGGCATCGACTTCCCCGGCTGGGAGCCCACCCGCGGGATGTACATGGCCGACATCGTCGGGGCGGACGTACGCCAGCGCCCCATCGGCGAGCGCGTGCCCGGCGGCATGGTCATGGCCTTCAACCTGGAGGACGGCGTCCACCGGATCGTCATCCACAACGAGTCGCTGCGCCCGCCGGAGGACAAGAGCGGCCTCACGTTCGAGACCATCGCCGACGCCTGGCAGGACATGACCGGCGAGCGCCTGCACGACGCCGAGGTCCGCTGGGTCAGCTCCTTCACCGACACCACCCGCCAGGCCGCCCAGTACCGCAAGGGCCGGATCTTCCTGGCCGGCGACGCCACCCACATCCACATGCCGGCCGGCGCGCAGGGCATGAGCGTGGGCGTGCAGGACGCGGTCAACCTCGGCTGGAAGCTGGCGGCCACCCTCAACGGCTGGGCGCCCGAGGGCCTGCTCGACACCTTCCACTCCGAGCGGCACCCGGTCGGGGAACTGCTCATGCGCAACACCCGCGCCCAGACCAAGCTCTACCTCTCCGGCGAGGAGATGGAGCCGCTGCGCGCGGTCATGCAGGAATTCGTCCAGGACGTCGCGGTGGCCCGCCACCTGGCCGGCCAGGTCTCCGGCCTCGACGTGCGCTACGACATGGGCTCCGGCAGCCATCCGCGGCTCGGCCTGCGGCTGCGCCCCGACACCCCGCTCAAGCTCACCGACGGCAGCCCCGCCACCGTGCGGGACCTGCTGGGGCCGGCCCGCGGCGTGCTGTTCGTGACCCCCGCGGCGGCCGGCGCGGACGCGCTGCGCGCCACCGCGGCGCGCTGGGGCGACCGGGTGGACACGGTCACCGGCGACTGGGCCGAGGGCGAGGGGTACACGTCGGACGCCCCGCACGCGCTGCTGGTCCGCCCCGACGGCTACATCGCCTGGGCCGCCCCGGACGAGGCCGGCCTGCACGAGGCGCTGGAGCGCTGGTTCGGAGCCGTCTGAGGGACGTTCCCCCGGTGAGGACGCCCCGCCGCCAGGGCCGCGGCGCGCGGGGCTGACGGCTCGCCCCGCAGTCCGGCCCGAGAGCACCCCGAGAGCACCCCCGCCTCACGCGAGGGGTGGGCAACCGTTGGTTCTTGGGTCCACTCTTGTGAGTGATGGTCCATTTGGGTGAGTGTCGTTACGGTCGTCTGTATGGATCTCAAGGAGTCGGCGAGGGTACGGGGTGTACGTCCCCAAGGTGCGTATCGCTGGTTCCGTGAGGGCAGTTGGCTGACAGTATTCTGTGCCACCTTGCACGGACAGCGTTCCGCAAGGAACCGGGCGCGCAGGGCGCTGGAGGCGGCGGCCGGAGATGGCTGAGTCGGCCAAGAAGTTGCGCACGATCGCTCCCTCCTTTGTGGCGCTTGGTCCGTCCGGTGTGGCGGTACGCGACCGCCTCAAGCGCCTGACTGCCGAGGACGAGGAAGTCCTCCACCTGGTGGGCGCGCATCAGGGCGCCCTGGCTTCCCGTGACCTCAAGCAGCGTTGCGCGGACGGCACAGACCACTCCACCGACACGTGGGCGGCCCGGAAGCGGGGGCTGACGAAGGCATCCTCGTCGCGGATCGCCGGGGCGATCACCAAGGCCAGCCACGATCAGTGGGCACTCGCCCGCCGCTGCCAGGCCGCGCATATCCAGAACCTGGCTGCCGGTATCAAGACGCTGAAGCACCGTCTCGCCCTGTCCATCGGGGAGAAGGGCAGCAAGCGTGCGGCGGGCGGCTACCGCTCCAGGAGCGAGTGGTTCAACAAGTCCCGGCGTCTCGTAGCCCTAGAGGCGCGGCATGCGGCTGGTGTGGCCGACTGGCGGGCGGGTCGGGTCCGGGTGGTGCGGGGTGGGAAGCGTCTGGCGAACACCCGGCACAACCTGGCCGAGGCCCAGCTCAGGGAGGAGCAGTGGCGTGCCCGCTGGGAAGCCGCACGCTGGTTTCTCGCCGCTGATGGCGAGTCCGGGAAGCGGTTCGGGAACGAGACGATCCGCGTCACCCCCGACGGCGAGATCAGCATCAAACTCCCCGCCCCGCTCGCGCACCTGGCCAACGGTCGGCACGGGCGGTACGTCTTGGCCTGCCGGATCGCGTTCGCGCACCGAGGCGCGGAATGGGCCGACCGCATCACGCTGAATCAGGCCGTGGCCTACCGCATCCACCTGGACGTCACACGCGGCCGCTGGTACCTGACCGCCTCCTGGCAGCGCCCCGTCGTTCAGACCGTGCCACTCGCTGCTGCCCGCGCGAACGGGATGGTCGGTGTCGATACCAACGCCGGCCACTTCGCCGCCTACCTGCTCGATCCGCACGGCAACCCGATCGGCGATCCGCACCGCTTCCCCTACAGCCTGTCCGGCACCGCTGATCACCGGGACGCCCAGATCCGGCACGCCATCACGAGGCTGCTGCACTGGGCGAAGAACACCGGCGTCCGCGCCATCGCAATCGAGGACCTCGACTTCACCACCGAGAAGACCCGGGAGAAGCACGGCAGCAGGAAACGCTTCCGGCAGCTCATCTCCGGGATCCCGACCGGCAAGCTCAAGGCCCGACTCGTCTCGATGGCCGCCGAACACGGCCTCGCCATCGTCGCGGTCGACCCGGCCTACACCTCCAAGTGGGGAGGCCGGCACTGGCAAAAGCCGCTGGTCACCCCGCGCCGCAAGATGTCCCGTCACGATGCCGCAGGCATCGCGATCGGACGACGCGCCCTCGGAAACCCGATCCGGCGTCGGACGGCACCGCCCCCACACGACCAGAGCGATCGTGTGGGGCATCGGACCGCCCAGGCCGCACCAGGCACCCGCAGGCGTGACGGAAACCGCCCACCCGCAACGGACCGGCTCCACGGAGAGCCGACGCCGAGTGGGAAGAGAAAGCGGGGACCCAGTGCATCCAAAACCGTTCGGGATGCACCCAGTACGCACCAGTGGGTCCAAGACTCACTCCTGCACACTGGCTAGGAACGGTGCTTTCGCGTGTCACGCGTTCCCGACCGTTTCGGAAGGCGCCCGAAACCGGTCCAGGACCGGTCTTCCACTCGAATCCGAGCCCTGGTTGAGCGGCGGGACCGACCGTTGGCGGACACCACCCTGACCCCCGGGGAGCAGGCCGGGCCGGCACACCGGCGGGGCCGACGCTGCGGCGCCGCGGTCCAGCCGTCCCCCGTCTCCTGAGCGGAGTGCTTCGTGAGTAGCGGACGTATGGAAGTGTGCCTTGTCGGCGCCGGACCCCGCGGGCTGTCCGTACTGGAACGACTCTGTGCACAGGAGCGGAGGTCCCCCCGCTGGGACCAGCTGACCGTGCACATCGTGGAACCGGACCCACCGGGCTCCGGCCGGGTCTGGCGTCCCTCCCAGTCCCGGCACCTCCTGATGAACACCGTCGCCTGCCAGGTCACGGTCTACACCGACGCCAGTGTGGCCATCGAAGGGCCGCTGGAAGAGGGCCCGAGCCTGTACCAGTGGGCCAAGGCGCTGGGCCCCAGCGCGCTGACGCCCGGAGCGGGCACGGCGTACGACGACGAGACCCTCGCCGAGGCCCGGGACCTGGGTCCGGACACGTACCCCACCCGCGCCCTGTACGGCCAGTACCTGACCTGGGTGTTCGGCCGGGTGACCGCGAGCGCGGCCGCGCACACCACCATCCGCGTGCACGCCTCGCGCGCCGTGGCCCTGGAGGACGCCGAGCCCGGCGCCGGCCCCGCCGGGGCGCAGACCGTGCTCCTGGAGGACGGCACCCGGCTGACGGGCCTGGGCGCGGTGGTGCTCGCGCAGGGCCACGTACAGGTGCGTCCGACCGACAGGGAGCGGGAGTTCGCCGCGTACGCCGCCCGGCACGGGCTGACCTACATCGCGCCGAGCAACCCGGCGGACGTCGACCTGTCCACCGTCGCCCCCGGCGAGACGGTGCTGCTGCGCGGCCTGGGCCTGAACTTCTTCGACTACATGGCGCTGTTCACCCACGCCCGCGGCGGGCTGTTCGAGCGCGTCGACGGCCGCCTGGTGTACCGCCCCTCGGGCCGCGAACCACGGCTGTACGCGGGATCCCGCCGCGGCGTGCCCTACCAGGCGCGCGGCGAGAACGAGAAGGGTGCGCACGGCCGCTACCACCCGCGGCTGCTCACCACCGCATTCGTTGCGGCCCTGCGCGCCCGGGACCGCGGCGGGGAGCCGATCCGCTTCGGCGCCGAACTGTGGCCGCTGATCTCCAAGGAAGTGCGCACCCTCTACTACGAGACGCTGCTCGCGCAGCGCGCGGAGCCGGCCGCGGTGGCCGCCTTCGCGGAGGCGTTCCTGCGGGCGGAGGGGGACGCGGCCGAGGACGTGCTGCTCACCGCGGCCGGTATCGGCGACGAGGAGACCTGGGACTGGGACACGGTCGCCCGGCCGTACGGCGAGCAGGTCTTCCGGGAGCTGGCCTCCTTCCGCGGCTGGCTGCGCGGCTACCTCGACGAGGACGTGCGCCGGGCCCGGGAGGGCAACGTCAGCGGCCCGTACAAAGCGGCCCTGGACCTGCTGCGGGACCTGCGCAACGAGCTGCGCCTGGCGATCGACCACGGCGGCCTCGACGCCGACTCGCACCGCGACGAGCTCGACCGCTGGTACACGCCGCTCAACGCCTTCCTGTCGATCGGTCCGCCGGCCTCCCGCATCGAGGAGATGGCCGCCCTGATCGACGCGGGCATCCTCGACGTGACCGGTCCGGGGCTGCGGGTGGCCACCGACCCCCTCGACCCCGCGGGCCCGGCCTTCGTCGGCACCTCTTCGGACATCGCCGACCTGCGGGTGCGGGCCACGGTGCTGATCGAGGCCCGGCTGCCGGAGATCGACGTGCGGCGCACCGCCGATCCGCTCATGAACCGGCTGCTGAGCACCGGTCAGGCCCGGACCCACCGCATCGCGGGCGCCGACGGCTCGACCTACGAGACCGGCGGCCTGGCCGTCTCGCAGCGCCCGTACCACCTGCTCTACGGACAGGGGGTGCCGCACCTGCGGCGGTTCGCGTACGGGGTTCCCACCGAGTCCGTGCACTGGGTGACCGCGGCCGGCATCCGGCCGGGCGTGGGCTCGGTGACGCTGGAGGACTCCGACGCCATCGCGGCGGCGGTGCTGGCACTGCCGGAGCCGCGCCCCGCGCTGCGGCTGCCCGGGGCGCCGGCGGTCGCGGCGGGGCCGGCGCTGTCCGGCAACGCGGGTGCGGGAGCGGTCGCGTGAGCCGGACCGCCGCCCACACCACCTGCCCGGACACGGGGCTGCTGTCCCCGGTCCGGGCCGGCACGCCCGTCGAGGCCGCCGTCGCCGACGACGCCTGGGTCCAGGCGATGCTCGACGCCGAGGCAGCGCTGGCCCGCGCCCAGGCGCGGTGCGGCACGGTCCCGCCCGCGGCGGCCGCCGTGATCACCGCCGCCGCCCGGGCCTCGAACTTCGACACCAGGGAGCTGGCGCTGGCCTCGCGGGAGACCGCCAATCCGGTGGTGGCCCTGGTCGCGGCGCTCACTGCGAGGGTCGCGGCCCGCTCGCCGGAGGCGGCCGAGTACGTGCATCGCGGCTCCACCAGCCAGGACGTCTTCGACACCGGCGCGATGCTGGTGGCGACCCGGGCCCTGCGGCTGATCGTCGCGGACCTCCATGCGGTGGCCGACGCCCTCGCCGGGCTGGCGGCCGAGCACCGGGACACGGTGATGGCGGGACGCACCCTCGCCCTGCACGCCGTACCCACCACCTTCGGGCTGAAGGCGGCGGGCTGGCGCCAGCTGGTCCTGGAATCCGCCGAGCGGCTGGAGCGGCTGGCCGGGGGCGGCCTGCCGGTCTCCCTGGGCGGCGCGGCGGGCACCCTGGCCGGCTACCTCCAGTACGCGGGCGACGACGCCGACCCCGCGGCCGTCCTGGCCGAACTGGTGGCCGCCTTCGCCGACGAGACCGGGCTGGCCGCACCGGTGCTCCCCTGGCACGCGCTGCGCACGCCGGTCGCCGACCTGGGCGCGGCCCTCGCGCACACCACCGGGGCCCTGGGGAAGATCGCCGCGGACGTGCTGGTGCTGGCCCGCACCGAGATCGGGGAGGTGGCCGAGCCGGCGGTGGCCGGGCGGGGAGCCTCCTCGGCGATGCCGCACAAGCGCAACCCGGTGCTTTCGACGCTGATCCGCTCCGCCGCCCTCCAGGTCCCGGCGCTGGCAGCCGTACTCGCGCAGTGCCTGCCGCACGAGGACGAGCGGTCGGCGGGGGTCTGGCACGCCGAGTGGCAGCCGCTGCGCGAGGCGCTGCGGCTGACCGGCGGGGCCGCGCACACCGCCGTGGAGCTGGTCCGCGGGCTCACCGTGTGCCCCGGCCGGATGGCGGTCAACCTGGCGGCCACCGGCGGGCAGCTCGTCTCCGAGCGGGTCTGCGCCGTGCTCGCCCCGAAACTGGGCAGGGCGGCCGCGAAGGAACTGCTCACGCGGGCGTCGCTGCGGGCGGCCGAGACGGCCCGCCCGCTGGCCGACGTACTGGCGGAGTCCGACGAGCTGCGGGGGGTGCTCACGCCCGCGGAGCTGACCGCGCTGCTCGACCCGGCCGGTTACACCGGTGCGGCCGGGCCGCTGGTCGACCGGGCGCTGGCCGACCGGGCGCCGGCCGACCGGCCGCCGGGCGACGGGGCGTTGGCCGCCTCGCCGCCGACGCCCGGGAAGGCGGTGGGCCGCACCGCCTGCGTGTTCTGAGGACGGGCGCGGGCGCGGGGGCGAGGCGTCAGACGGTGCTGAGGCGTCGGACGGTGCCGAACTCAGACGGTGCCGAGGCGGAAGCCGACGCCGCGGACGGTGACGATCCAGCCGGGGTTGCCCAGCTTGCCGCGCACGCTGCTGACGTGGGTGTCCACGGTGCGCCGCGACCAGGAGTTGCCCCACACCTGCTGCAGCAGCTGCCTGCGCGGGACGACGGTGTCGGGATGCTGCGCCAGCAGGCACAGCAGGTCGAACTCCTTGCGCGTGAGGGTGACGGGCGCGCCGTCGACGGTCACCTCGCGGGAGCCGACCTCGATGCGCAGCCGGCCGTGCCGGATCTCCTGGGCCGGGCCCGCGGCGGCCGCCGGCTGCCATTGCGTGCGGCGCATGACGGCCTCGATCCGGGCCATCAGCTCGCGGACCCCGAAGGGCCTGGTGACGTAGTCGTCCGCGCCCGCCTGGAGCCCGAGGACGCAGTCGATCTCGGACTCGCGGGAGGTGACGATGATGAGCGGCACCCGGCTGACCGACCGGATCGCCCGGCACACCTCCAGCCCGTCCAGGTCCGGCAGTTCGAGGTCGAGCAGGACGAGGTCGGCGCTGCCGTAGGCCTGCAGGGCCGCGCCGCCGTGGGCCGCCCTGCTGGAGGTGTGGCCGTGCCGGCGCAACTGGTGCGACAGCCCGTCCCCGGCATCGGCGCCCACGATCAGGATGCGCCGGCCGGAGACCGCGGGCGCCGGCCGGGGGGCGGCCACGCCGAGTCCGCCCGGGAGCGACGTCTGACCCGGGGCGGCCGGTCCGGGCACGCTCTGGACGGGGCTCCTCTGGCCGAGCGCGTGCTGCCCGAGCGCGTGCTGGCCGGGGGGCCACACGCCAGGGGATCCGGAGCGCGGCGGCCGCGTCTCCCGTACCAGCGCGCGGGCCGGCGGCCCGTCGTGCTCGGGGTGCGGAGCGGACGTCTGGTGCTCCGGCAGTGCCTGCGTCTGAACCTGACTCATGCCTCCCCCGGGGGGTCGTGGCGAGGCGGGACCGGTTCGGCCGCCTGCCGCGCCGAGGCTAGCGGTGTGCGGTCGAATCCTGGTGCAGCGCCGGTCCAGGGTCCGCCCGGCCGCTCGCCGGTCCGGTCCGCGCCGGCCCGCCCCCTACACCGCGAACACCTCGGTGACGGCGTGGTTCGGGTCGCCCGCCCGCAGGTGCATCTCGCCCACCCCGGGCAGCATGACCACGGAGGCCACCGTCCTCTCCAGGCTGTAGATCCCGTGGTCGGCGATGCACACCGGCGGCCGGGACAGCACCGAGAAGTGCCTCTCCACCGTGGCCACCGGGCCGATGCGGGTCAGTCCCTTCGTCACGGCCTCCAGCCGCGCGTCGGAGTTGACGCGGTCGGGCGCCGACTGCCGGTCGAGCGGGGTGAAGTCCGCGTGCAGGAAGTGGTTGGTGTGCGCGGCCTCCCGCGAGGCGGGCTCGGTCACCCGCAGCTCGGTCCCGCACACCTCGGCGTACACCGCGCGCCGCCGGTCGCACAGCATCAGGTTCCGCGAGCTGGACAGGGTGAGCCCGGCCAGCATCTCCAGGGCCTCGTCCACGCTTCCGGCACCGTCCAGCAGGTGACGGATGGCCAGGTAGGGGGTGAGGCTCGGCCGCCACTGGCCGTCGGTCGTCAGGTTCACCCCGATGGCCAGCCCGTCGCTGTTCATGCCCAGGTAGCCGAGCATGCCCGCGAAGCTGAGCACCGTCACCCGGCGGGGCGCCCCCGCCCGGGCCAGCGACAGCACGGCGATGTGGCTGTCGATGTACGCGTTGAGGTCCACCGTCTGCGCCAGTACCGGTCGGCCCGCCGGCCAGGTGCGCGCGTACCCCGTGCAGTCCCCGGCGCTCGGCATGCCGGTGTACCCCATCACCTCGCGGCGCAGCTGCAGCAGCCACGCCTTGTCCTCGGAGATCCCGGCCCCCGCCGCCAGCCCCGCGACCTCCTCGGCCAGGTCCGGGGCCGCCGCCGTGATCTCCGACCGGTACGCGGAGATCGACGGCAGCAGCCCCGTGAGCGTCAGCGGCCCGTCGGCGAGGTGGTCGAGCCGCGCCATGCCGTCGCTGAGGAAGGCGCGCAGCGGGCCGGCGAGTGCGGCCCCGTGGGCGCGGCCCAGTTCGAAGGGGGTGCCGTCGGCCTTGACGTACGCGACGCTCATGCGGAGGCAACCGCCTGCTTCGGGCCCTGGGAGAGGGCGCCCAGCACCTGCGGCCACTCGGCGCGCAGGATGCTGTAGAAGACCGCGTCGCGGCGGCGCCCGCCCGGCATGTAGTTGTAGGAGCGCGCCGTGCCCTCCTCGGTGGCGCCGATGTTGCGCAGGCCCTTGCGGGCCTGGACGTTGAGCTCGTCCGTCTTGAACTCCACCCGCTCGGCCTCCAGCACCTCGAAGGAGTGCTGGAGCAGCAGCAGCTTCGCCCAGTGGTTGATGCCCTTGCCGCGGAAGTCGTGGCCCAGCCAGGAGGCCCCGATCTCCAGCCGGCGGTCCTTCTCGGCGAAGCTCAGCAGGCTCATGCTGCCCGCGATCCGGCCGCTCTGCTTGTCCCGGATCACGTAGACGGCGCGGCGGCCGGCCGCGTGTTCGGCGAGGTTCGAGGCGAAGAACGTCTCGAAGTCCGCCTCGTCGCCGACGACGACCGTGAAGTAGCGCCAGATGTCGGGGTCCATGGCCACGGCGCGGATGCCCTCGCGGTCGGCCTCGCCGAGCGGGGTCAACAGGACGTGGTCGTTCTCCAGGCGGGTGGCGGCGTTTTCGGCCCAGTTCATGCTCTGACTCCGGTGGTGGGTGTGGGGCGGGGGGAGTGCGGTCGCCCGGCGGTTCAGCCCGCCTGCTCGCGCAGCTCCTCCAGCCGGTTGTGGATGACGTGGTGATTGACGAGGAAGTCCTCGGGGCGGCGGGGGGCCGTCTCGATGCCCTCCGCGCGCAGTGCGTCGGCGAAGTTCTCGCCCTGCTCGGCGGTGCGCCGCGCGGCGGCCTGGACGGCGCGGTAGGCCTGCTCCCGCTCGACGCCCCGCTCCAGGAGCTCTACCAGCACGGACGAGCTCCACACGAGGCCGTTGGTGTGGTCGATGCCGGCCCGCATCCGCCCGGTGTCCACGTACAGGTTCTCGATCATGTCCGCGGCCTTGCTGACCTGGAAGTGCGCGACGGTCAGCGCGTCGGGCAGCACGACCTTCTCCACCGCCTGGTGGGCGATGTCCCGCTCGTGCCACAGCGCGACGTCCTCCAGGACCGTGGTGGCGTACCCGCGCAGCAGCCGGGCCAGGCCGACCAGCATCTCGCTGCCGGACGGGTTGGCCTTGTGCGGCATGGCGCTGGAGCCCTGGTAGGCGCAGGTGCGGCGCTCCTCGACCTCGCGGACCTCGGTGCGCTGGAGCAGCCGGAACTCCAGGGCGATCTGCTCGACGCAGGCGCCGAGCAGTGCGACGGCCTGGACGAGCTGGGCGTGCCGGTCGCGGGCGACGACCTGGCTGGGGCAGGGCTCGATGCCCAGGCCCAGCTCCTGGCAGACGTAACTCTCCACGGCCGGGTCGATGAGCGCGTACGTGCCGACGGAGCCCGAGACCGTGCCCACGGCGACGGCCTCGCGGGCGGCCTCCAGGCGGGCCAGCGAGCGGTCGATGGCGAAGGCGAAGCCGCCGAGCTTGTGGCCGAAGGTGGTGGGCTCGGCGTGGATGCCGTGGGTGCGGCCGACGGTCGGGGTGTCCCAGTGCTCGGCGGCCCGGTCGGTGAGGACCTTGCGCAGCCGCTTCACGGCGGCGATCAGCACGTCGCAGGCCCGGGCCAGGATGTGCCCGAGGGCGGTGTCGACCAGGTCGTAGCTGGTCATGCCGACGTGTACCCAGCGGGCCGAGGACTCGGGCATGTCCTCGCAGTAGGCGGCCAGGAAGGAGAGCACTTCGTGGTCGCGCTGCCGCTGGATCTCGATGACCTTCTCCGGCGTCGGGACGGGTGCCCGGCGCATGTCGTCGAGCACCTCGGCGGGCACCCGGCCCAGCTTGACCTGGGCCTCGGTGGCGAGGATCTCGACGCGTACGTAGGTCTCGTAGCGGAATTCGTCCGAGAGGAGCGCCGCCATCTCGGGGAGCGTGAAACGGGGGATCATCACAGGCCTTCGTCGGAGGGAGGAACGGTGGAACAGGGGGGCGGGCCGGTGAGGGATTCCGGCCCGGCGGACGGCGGCGCGGGGCCGGCCGTCGTGACGCAGGAGCGCCGGGCGGGGTCAGAAGGCCGCGAAGTACTCGCGCTGCTCCCACTCGGTGACCTGGCCCGGCACCGGGGACGCGCCCCGCGCCCAGGCCTCGTAGCGGCTCACCTCGCTCTCCTTGACCTTGGTGAGGACGATGGCCAGCGGGTCGCCGAGCAGCTTGGCCGCGCGCCCGGTGCGGAAGGCCTCCAAGGCCTCGCGCAGGGACTGCGGGACGGTGTCGGAGCCCTCGCGGGGCCCGTCGGCCGCACCCCCGGCGGCCCCGTCGAAAGCCCCGAGGCCCTCGAGGCCGGCGAAGAGCTGGGCGGCGATGTTCAGGTACGGGTTCGCGCTCGGCTCGCCGATGCGGTTCTCGATGTGCGCGCCGGCCCCCGAGCCGACCACGCGCAGCATGGCCGTGCGCGACTCCAGGCTCAGGCCCACCCGGGTCGGGGACAGGGCGTGCCGCGTGCCCAGGCGCTGGTAGCCGTTGACCGTGGGCACCGACAGCAGGAACAGGTCGCGCAGCCAGTCCTGCAGGCCTTCGGCGTACGCCTTGCTCGTGGGGGACAGCCCCGCCGAGAGGCCCTCGGCGCTGAAGACGTTGCGGCCGGTGGCGGTCTCCAGGACGGACTGGTTCAGGTGCCAGCCGCTCGGGTCCGCCCCGGCGATCGCCGGCTGCGACATGAACGAGGCGTGCAGGCCCCGGGCCGCGCACCAGCGTTTGGTGAAGACGCGGAAGAACAGCATCGCGTCCGCGGTGTCCAGCGCCGCCATGGGGTCGAACGTGGTCTCCACCTGCCCCGGGCCCATCTCGTGCTCCATCGACCGCACCGGCAGCCCCAGTTCGAGCAGGGCGAGGGCCAGCGGGTCGGTGACCGGGGCGACCGTGTCGTAGGCGGCGTCCAGGTTGAACTGGTAGCCCGCGTTCATCGCGGCCACCCGCGGGGCCGGGCCCTGCAGGCCGAAGCCGTTGCCCTCGTTGCCCGGCTCGTCGTCCAGGCGGCGCGCCAGGTACCACTCGACCTCCAGGCCGAGTACGGGCGTCAGCCCGCGCTCCTCGTACCCGGCCAGCACCCGGTGCAGCACGTGCCGCGAGGACAGCGGGTGGGGGCGGCCGTCGCGCAGGTACTCGTCGCCGATCACCCAGGCCGTGCGCGCACCCTCGCCGGGCAGCACCAGGAAGGTCAGCGGGTCGGGCACCAGCACGAAGTTGCCCAGGCCGGCGATCTCGTCGACGCCGGTGCCGTGCTCGCCCCGGTAGTCCACCGCCGTGGTGCAGGCGGTGTCCTTCAGGAACGGGCCGGGGCTGTAGTTCATGCCGTTGCGCAGCACCCCGCGGAAGGTGCGGGCGGTCAGCGTCTTGGAGCGCACCAGGCCGTGCGGGTCGCCCCACACCAGACGGACGAAGTCGATTCCGTCCAGCCCCGCCCGGATCTGCTCGGCGGCCGCCAGCCGGGCGTCGTCCCACAGCCCGTGTTCGGCGACGAACGCGGGGCTCCCGACGCTGCCCTCCGTGGCAGGGGTCGACCATGACCTGGAATACATGACGGGGAGCGTCCTTTCGTCAGAAGGCCGACAGGGGGCTGGCTGGGGGCCGACCGGGGTGCTGGGCGTCAGGGGCGCCAGGGGCGCCGGCACTAGGCGACCCGGGGCCGGGCCGGCTCCGGGGAGGCCACCTCGACCGGGGTGCCGGTGACGGACTCCCAGTGCCAGGCCGAGTCGAAGGCCGTCACCTCGGCCTGCTCCCCCTGCTCGGCGAGCGCGGCGGCCTGCTGCGTCATCCGGGCGATGAAGGCGGCCACCTGGTGCGCCGCGAGCATCTCCTGCTCGGTGTACGGCTCGCCGTCGGCGCGGACGATGCGCAGGTCCATGAACCCGTTGAAGGGCCGGCCGCACACCTCGACCGACTGGGGGCTGCGGATCGTGAAGCGCACCATGTTGTTGACGTGCCCGTGGTGGTGCTGGTCGGAGAAGTGGGCGATGTCGGGGATGGTGGGCGGCACGAAGTGGTCGCGCTCCAGGACCTTCTGGGTCCGCGGCAGGTTGCCGGCGATGAAGTGCCAGGAGTTGTACTGCATGCGCGAGGACATCGCCCAGGCGGTGTCGGCGAGCGTGGCGAGCGAGTCGCCGTAGTGCCGCCTGGCCTCCTGCGCGGGGACCACGCAGCAGAAGAAGTCCGTGATGCCCCAGGAGGTGATCTCGTCCCAGGCCTCCGCGCGCAGCGCGCGGACCAGCTCCGGCAGCGACCGGATGCCGCGGCTCATCGAGAAGTCGGCCTTGAACGCGGCGGTGGTGGCGGCGACCGCCTCGTACACGACCGCCTCCAGACCGGTGCCGAAATCGCCGTGGGGCCGGGCCAGCCAGGCCGGGTCGGCGTCGTCGGCGAGCCGCAGCTCGGCCAGCCGGTCGCCGGTCACGGGCAGCGTGGCGCGCAGGTGGTCGGTGACCTGCCGGTCCCGGTCCGCGGCCACCTCGCCGTACGGGGCCGCGACTTTCTCCACCTTGTGGATCAGGGCGCCGTGGATCTCGCGGTACAGCTGGACGGTGCGGGTCACCTCGGGGCGGTGCGCGCCCAGCGCCGTGGCCAGGGCCATCAGCGCGTCGAGGCCGGCGTCGGGACCGGCCGCGGGGATCCGCTCCCCGCCCAGGGCTCCGTTGTAGTTGCGGCGGGTGTGCTCCAGCAGCCGGCCCACGTTGTCCAGGGTGAGCTGCGAGCCGTTGGCCTCCTCGATGCGGCCGTACCCGGCCGAGCGGATGAGCAGGCTGATGCCCACGACCAGCAGGGCGTCGTGGTCCGACCACAGCTCCACCGGCAGACCGGCCAGGCTGCCGAACACGCAGTCGGGGTGGCCCGGCCACAGCGTCTTGCCCACGACCGTGTTGGTGTCGCGGAAGTTCGTGTACTGCTTGTCCTCGATGTAGAGCATGAACGGGGCGGTGCGCTGCGCGCCCTCGGTCAGCTGCGCCAGCAGCGCCTCGCGGCCCTCGCGCCCCTGCTCCGCCAGCCAGCTGCGGCTGTCGGCCGCGTAGCGGTCGAAGCGCTCCTGAGCCGTCGTCACCTCGTGCCGGTAGTCGTCCAGGTGCCGCTGGGTCCACGGAACCCGCAGCACCCCGCCGACCAGCGTGTGCTGCTTGGCGAGCGGCTGCTGGGAGGGGACGCGGACGACGACCCGGCCGCCGGTGGTCAGACCGATCTCACCGAGGAACACGGTGGCCTCCGCGGGGTCCACGGGGCCCGCAGGGTCCGCGACGGCCCCGGCCGGTTCCCGGGCGCCCGCGGACAGGCCTGCGACGACCTTCAGCGCGGCGGCGTCCGCGGTGCGCAGGCCGCCCGCCTGGACCTCCGCGGGCACGTGTCCGTCGAGCGTGAGCAGGGTGTCCAGGGCCGAGCGCACGTCGGCGGCGGCCGAGGCCTTGCGCCACACCCGGGCCAGCAGCCCGGGGAACCCGGCGTCCTCCTCGCGTACCCGGTCCGGCTTGGGCGTCGCGCCGGCCGCCAGGCCCAGGCGGCTGGGCCGCCGGCTCTGGCGCTTGCGGGCGTTGGCGGCTCGACGGGAGCCTTCGCGGTCTACGGGCGCGGTCATGCGGCACCTTCCCCGGTGAGTGCGATGTGGCTCCACATCGCGTCGTCGGTGGGCGTCCAGTCCTCGTCGACGTAGATGCAGTCGACCGGGCACTCCAGGACGCAACGGGGGCAGCCCGAGCACAGCTCGGGGATGATCACGACGTCGAGCCCGCGGTCGAAGATCGCGCCGAATTCTTCCGGACAGCTGCGCAGGCAGGTGTCGCAGGTGATGCACTCGGACGTTTCGATGCGCCGCGGGGGCTTGGTCCAGTTGCCGGCGCGGCTGCGCGTGGCGATCCTCAGAGGGCGCCCGGACGGCACATCTGACGAAGCGTTGCTTTCCACGGGCATGGGACCCCTTAGACGTCGTGTCGATGACGGCTCGAACGGACGCTTCGAGCATCCGGGGTTCCTCTCGACCAACTCCTGAACCCCGGTCGGGGCGTGCTGGAGCGTCACACCGAGCGGAAGGACGGAGTCCGGTGGGAGGGGGGACTCCGCAACGGCCGCGCTTCGTGGAACCGGCGGCTCCGGATCGCTAGCGCCGCTCGAGCTGAGCGCGATGTGCACACGTCAGGCTGCTGGTCGGCCTACACGTGGTGAGGTGCGTATGGATACGGCAGTAGACAGGGCCATCGAGTGCATGCGGGAGCACCACGGTGAGCCCCTGGCCCTTGCACGGATCGCAGAAAGCGCTCTGCTCAGCCGGTTCTATTTCACGCGGCTGTTCAAGGAGGAGACCGGGCTCACCCCCGGCCGGTTCCTGGCCGCGGTCCGCATCCACGAGGCCAAGCGGCTGATCGAGATGACCTCGATGAGCATCACCGAGGTTTCCTGCGCGGTCGGATACAACAGCATCGGCTCGTTCACGAACTACTTCACGGCCAGCGTCGGAGTGTCCCCCAGCCGGTTCCGCCGCCAGGCGCGGGACGGGGGTGAGGGCCTCCCGGCAACGGAGTCCGTCCCGCAGCCGGGACAGGGCACGGTCGGCGGAACCGTCAGCCTGCCCGAGGGCCACGGGAACGCGCGCGTGTTCCTGGGCGCCTTCGCCACGCCCGTCGTCCAGCACCCGTGTGTCGCCTCGGCCGTCTTCGACGTACCGAGCGGCCGGCCGTCCTGCTACTCCCTGAAGAACGTCCCCGAGGGGACTTGGCACCTGCTCGCGGTGGCGGTGGCCGACGCCCTCGGGCCCGACCGGACGGCCCGCCGGACCCCGCTCGTCGGGGGGCGCGGCGTGACGCCCGTGACGGTGACCGCCGACGGCGTCACGAGCGCGGCGGTGCGGCTGCGCCCGAGCCGGCCGACCGATCCGCCGGTGCTGCTGGCGTTGCCCGAGCTCGTGCCCCCGGTGACCTTCGTGCCGCCCCCCGGATGTCCCTCCACCGCCCCGGGTCAGGGCGCCGACGGCCGGCGCCAGGCCGCGGGCCACCTCCGGCTGGTGTCCGCGGCACCGGTGCCGTGACGGGCGTGCCCGCGGTTCACGGCATCGTGTCCTGCTTGGTCTTGAGCCCCTCGGCGAGCAGGCTCCATTCCTTGCCGATGCGCTCGGCGATCGGGGCGATGACGCCGAGCCAGTGGGCCGGAACCGCGTCGATCAGCTCCCGCCAGCCGTCGTCCGGCTCGGCGGCGTGCAGCTGCATCCAGCGGAGGAACTCCCGGCCGCCCGCGGTGTAGCGGACGGCGGGATCGGTGGCCATCTTCGCCGCCACCGTCGTCCAGGCCGGAATCTCGTCGGTGCGGTTCCTGCGCTGCGGCGCGCTGTTGATGCTGCTCGTCGGTGCCACCCGCAGTGACACCAGGGCTGCGCCACCGGAACCCGCACCACCGGAACCCGCACCACCGGAACCCGCACCACGGGAATCCGCGCCGCCGGGATCCGCCGGTGCGGGCCGCGACGGTTCCCCGGCCGGCCGTACGGACCGCACGGGGTGGGCGGGGTGGACGGATCGCAGGGGCTGCGGCGCCGCGTCGGGTGTCCGGCTGCCGTTGCGCTCGGGGCTTTCGCCGCGCCGCAGCCGGGCGCTCACGTCGTGGACCGTGCCGAGCGACACGTCGGTCTCCCGGGCGACCTGACGGAGCGGGGCGCCCGGGTGCGCTGCGATGTACTCGGCGGCCCGCCGACGGCCCTCGCCCGGGCCCACCGGACGCCGCCTGCCGTCCTGGCCGATGCGCTTGCCGTCGAGCGGTGCTCCCTCGCCCGACTTCTCGCGCATCGACGCGATCGTCTTCGCGCTCAGCCCGGTGATGCGGCCGACGGCACGGTCGGACCAGTCCGGGTGGGAACTCAGGACGCGCTGGGCTCCGGACACCCGGTCGGCCTTCGACAGCGGCAGCCCGTGCGAGCCGTTCGCCTGCATGGCGATGACGAGCGCCTCGGAGTTCGAACAGTCCACGAAGCGCGCCTTGATGCTGCTGTCGCCGCGCAGCTTGGCGGCTTCCAGCCGGTGCAGGCCGTCGATGATGCGGTAGCCGTCGATCTGGACCAGAACGGGCGGCAGCTCCGTCGAGCCGGCCGCGTCGACGAGAAGCTGGATGTGCGCGGCGTCCGTGCCGCTCCGGCGCAGAAGCACGCCCGCCGACAGAGCGTTGACGAGGACGTCGCAGGCGGGAAGCTGCTCGAGGTTCTTCAGATCGAATTCGCTGCGGGCCGACGCGTCGGCGCTCTCTGTTCCGACGGAGCCGAACGCGTTCGTGATCAAGATGGCCTGCGCGCTGCTCTGAGCCATTCCTTCACTTCCTCTCTGCTGCCGCTGCCGATGAGCGTCGCAGGAGGGGCTCTAGCAGCAGTCGAGGAGAGATCGACGCTTCCTGGAAACGCAGGACAGCGGGTGTCCGCCGGTCAGGCGGACACCCGCTGCGGGTGCGGCGGGGAAGTGCCCCCGCGCCGCGCGTCAGGCGTCCCTGCGCTGCAGGAGGGCACCGCGTCGACGGTGGTATCAGGAGGGTCATCGCGTTCAGTAGGCGTCGGCCTGCCGGGTTTTGAACGATGGCCGCCGCTTTACGCGCACGGCTATTTTATTGCCGTGGTGGCCCTCCGCGGAAGCGGTTGTTTCATCTGCCTATTTTCCTCAGTTGAACCCGTAAACCCGTGAAGGTGGTTATGAAATCATTCGTGAATGGTTCGGTGAGCACGGGGCGGCCGGTGATCGGGATCTGTGCGCGGACCGCGCCGGTCACCTTCCAGGGCGACGACATGGTCGTCAGCTTCGCGCTCCAGGCCCACCTGGCCTTCCTGGCCGCGGCGGGCTGCACGCCCCTGCTGCTTCCGCTGCTGCCCGGCGTCGAGGCCATGGCGGACCGGATCGACGGCCTGCTGATCCCCGGTGGCCCCGATGTGGACCCCTCGCTGTACGGCGAGGACCCGCACCCCGGCACGCGGGCGATGACCCCGGACGCCGACCGCGCCGAGCTGGCGCTGATCCGTGCGGCACTTGACGCCGAGCTGCCCGTGCTGGGCATCTGCCGCGGCATGCAGCTGCTCAACGTGCTGCACGGCGGCACGCTGCACCAGCACCTGCCCGAGATCACGGGCCACGACGGCCACCGCCCGGACACGCCGTCCTTCACCCTCGGCCCCCACCCGTTGAAGCTGGAGCCGGGCAGCCGGATCGCCGGTGTCCTCGACGAGGACGCGCCGGTGACGGCCTGCCATCACCACCAGGCCGTCAACCGGCTCGGTGCCGGCCTCACCGCCACCGGCTGGGCGCAGGACGGGACCGTCGAGGCCATCGAAGTCACGGATCACCCCTTCGCCGTCGGCGTGCAATGGGAAGCGGGCTTCACGCCCGATCAACGACTTCACCACGCACTCGTGCACGCCGCCGGACGCCCGTAAATCGGCTGTCCGTCTCGTATTCGCTCCAGGATCTCGTGCTGCTCCAGCAGGTTTCGAGCCGATTCAAAGACCCCCTTGCCACGCTTTGAGCGCCGTGCATTCAGAAGGGGAATCCATGAAAAAGCTCGCATTGGTCACTACGGTGATCGTGACCGGCCTGTTGGTTCCGGCCGTCACCCCCGTGGCGGCAGCCGAGGGGGCTGCCGCCACGGCCGCCGGAACGATCGCCTGGTTGCCGTGTCCCGACACCGACCCGAACCTCGGCGCGTTGCTCAAGGGCCTGGAATGCGGCTCGGTGGAGGTCCCGCTCGACCACGCCCAGCCCGGCGGCCAGAAGATCAAGCTGGCGCTGACCCGTGCCAAGCACACCGTCACCGACGACCAGTACAAGGGCGTCGTGCTGCTGCACCGCGGCCAGTGGCCCGGCCCCATCAGCCGCGACATGCCCACCCGGTACGCCAAGGGCACGACCGGGCTGGCGCCGGACGTCAGCGCCGCCTACGACTGGATCGGCTTCGACCCCCGCGGCGTCGGGGCCAGCGAGCCGGCGCTCGTCTGCGACCCGTCCTACATCAACCAGATGCTGCCCGACCCCGTGCCGAAGACCGCCGCGGACGAGCAGAACTCCGTGGCCAAGGCCAAGGCGTACGCCAAGAGCTGTGGTGACAAGTACGGCGACGTGCTGGGCCACTTCACCACCAAGGACTCCGCGCGCGACCTCGACCAGATGCGGATCGCGCTCGGCCAGGAGCAGATCAGCTACTACGGCATCGACTGGGGCGCCTACCTCGGCTCGGTCTACGCGACCATGTACCCGACCCGGGTGAAGCGCATGGTGCTCGACAGCGTGCCCAGCCCCAGCGGCGTGGGCTACCAGAACCAGATGTCCAAGGCCATCACGTCCGAGCACAACGCCGGGACGTTCTTCGCCTGGGTCGCCAAGTACGACTCCGTCTACCACCTGGGCACGACCGCCGACGCGGTCGAGGCGAACTACTACAAGGGCCAGGACGCCCTCCGCGCGGCGCCGGTCGACGGCAAGATCGGACCGGGCGAGTGGGCGAACGTCTTCGAACAGGTCGTCTACCGCCACTGGACCTGGGTGAGCCGCGCGAAGATACTCTCCGACTTCGTGGTGCGCGGTGACGCGACGGCGCTGCGGGCCGACTCCCCGACCCCGGGCTTCCCGCAGCAGAACCGCGTCGCGATGACCAACGCGGTCAACTGCACCGACGGCCCGTGGCCGAAGGACTGGAAGGTGTGGAGCGCCACCCTCGCCAGCCAGTACGCCGCCGGGAACCACCTCCTGACCTGGAGCAACGGCTGGTACAGCGCGCCGTGCGCCTTCTGGCCGGTGCAGGCCAAGGCCCCGGCGCAGGTCGGAAACAGCAGCGTCAACGTCCTGCTGGTGCAGCCGCAGTACGACAACGCACACGGGATGTTCGGCGCTCTCGACATGCGCATCCGGTTCCCCAACTCCCGTCTCATCGTGGAGTTGGGCGGCCACAACGTCGGCTCGGCGCTGTCGGCCAACAACAACGCCTGCCTCAACACCCACGTCGGCGACTACCTGAGGGACGGCACCCGTCCCACCTCGTGGTGGGGCATCGACGCCACCTGCCAGGCGGCCGCGGACCCGGTGCCGCCGACGGTCTGATCCCAACGTCGGACGGGCCCCGCATGATCACCATGCGGGGCCCGTCGTCGTCTGCCGTCAGCGCGTTGCGGAGGCCGGCCGCCGACTCCGTCCCGACCGTGCGCTGCGCAGACGTCTTCTCCGGGCCTGCCCGGTGTCCGCGGTCGCAGCGGTGACCACGACCGTGATGCCGACGACCACGAAGGCCGCGGTCAGCGGGCCCGCCAGGTCGCTCAGCGCGCCCATGGCGAGGATGGACACCGCCACGCCCGAGGGCAGCAGCGTGGCTCGCAGCGTCACCACCGACGGGAGCTCCTCGTCGGATGCCGAGGCCAGCAGCCGGTTGTTGTAGTGGACGAACGCCACCTCGAAGAGCACCAGGAACAGCGCGTACAGCACGATCGTCGCCGCGGTCCGGGCGACCGCCACCGCCGCCAGCAAGGGCACCATGGGCAGCAGCAGCCATGTGGTCGAGGGCACGTGCGCGAGGTACCGCTGGGCGGGCAGGGAGGCGAGCGAGCCGGCGAATATGGCGACCGCCGACACCGCGACGAACACCCCCACCAGGCGGGTTCCGCCTCCCAGCAAGTGGAGCGGGATCACGGTGACGGCCACCGTGTGGAATCCCTGCCAGAACGCCACCAGGAGGAAGCGGGCGAAGAGCCGGCGCAGTACGGGGTCCTGGACGCGCAGGCGTGCACCGGTCTTGGATGCCGCGCCGTCCTTGGCGTCGGCCACGGACTTTCCGGGGGCCGACGGCAGAGCCCAGGCGAGGAGCGCCGAGAGCGCCAGCGTGGCCACGTTCACCGCGATCAGGCCACGCAGCGACAGGACCGATGCGGCCGGCCCCGCCAGCGCCGCCCCGACGCTGACACCGGTCAACTTGCAGATCTCGGCGACGGTGTTGGCCTGGTCGAGGCGCTGCGACGGGACTACGTTGCGCAGGACGACCGACGTGGCCGAGCGGGTGACCGACTCGAAGAACCCGCGGGCGACCAGGACGGAGGCGGCCACCACGAGGAGCGCGCGGTCCGGCGCCAGGAGCGCGGCCGCGGTCACCAGCAGGCTCGCCGCCTCGGCCAGCCGGACGAGGCCTTCGGGGGCACGCTTGCTGAGCAGCCGGTTGAGCGGAGCGGCCAGCAGCAGCGCGGGTAACCACGGCGCACTGAGCACGCCTCCCGCGAGCAGTCCCGACCCGGTGGTCGATCCCACGTGCGTGGACAGGGCCACGAGGACCAGGAAATTGCCGCACGTGTTGACGAACAGCAATACGGGCGTGATATGCGGCGAGCGAACACTCGCGAAATAAGATGTCATCACTCATCCTTCCAGGGTCGGAGGATGGCAGAGCTGAACGGATTTCGGCGAGCGGTGGGTCTGTCTATGTTGAACTCATGACAGCAGCCGATCAGAGCAATCAGAGCAATCAGAGCAACCCGTGCATCGTGATGGTCGATGCCTACGCCGCGGCCCGTTCGCTCGTTCTGGAATTCCTGAAGCAGGGATGTTCCGTAGTCCGGGTGCAGAGCACGCGCGATGTGCCCTTCGTATACCTCGCGTCACCGTACGTCCCGGACGACTTCATCGCCGACATCATCCACGAGGGAGATGTCGATGCCACGGCCGGCGCCGTCGCGGCGTTCGAGCCGATCGCGGTGATCTCGGGCGGCGAGGTCGGGGTGGAACTCGCGGACCTGCTCGCGCAGCGGCTCGGCCTGCCGGGCAACGGCACCGGCCTCAGCGCCGCGCGGCGCGACAAGCACCTCATGGTCGAGACCGTGCGCGCCGCCGGGCTCCGCGCGGCCCGTCAGCTGCGGGCCACCGATGCGGACGAGCTCGCCGCCTGGCACCGCGAGCTCGGCGGCCGCGTCGTCGTCAAGCCGCCGCGGAGCGCCGGCAGCCAGGGGGTCTCCTTCTGCGACTCCCCGGAGGAGTCCGTCGCCGCGTTCCTGTCCCTGGCCCCCGCCGACGACGTCTTCTCCCAGCCCAACAACGGGGCCGTGGCGCAGGAGTACCTTCCGGGCACCGAGTACATGGTGAACACCGTCAGCCACGACGGCCGCCATCACCTGTGCGACGTCTGGCGGACCACCCGCGTCAGCGCCAACGGCGTCGTCGACCTCTGCGACGCCCTCCTGCTGATCGATTCGGGGGAGCGGGTCGTGGAGGCGCTCAGGGAGTACGCCTTCCAGGTCCTGGACGCCCTCGGCATCCACTACGGCCCGGCGCACGTGGAGATCAGGATGACCCCCGCCGGGCCGTGCCTGGTCGAGGTCGGCGCCCGGATAGCCGGCGGCGGCATCCCGGCCGGTGCCAGCCTCGGCATCGGCGAGTCGCAACTGGAGTGGACGGTCGACGCGTACCTGCGTCCCGAGCGGTTCCACGCCCGCGCCGGAACCCCGTACGAGGTGCGCAAGTACTGCGCGATCGCCGGCATGGTCTCGCCGGTGGAGGGCGTGCTCAGCGAGTACCGCGGCATCGAGGAGATCGAGGGGCTCGAGAGCTTCCGCACCCTGCTGACCCCGGTGAAGCCCGGTCAGCAGATCCGCCGGACGGTCGACGACCTCACCTACCCGGTCATCGTGGTGCTGCTGCACGACCTCGAAGAGGTCGTGCAGCGCGACCTGAACACCATCCGCCACCTCGACGGCACCGGGTTCTACGCCCTCGACCGCGGGGGCGAGCACCGGAACTCAACGTTCGACTGAGGATCTGCCGCGGTCGAACGTCATACCGGAGCCGCGGCCGGCTCTCACCGCGCCCAGGACGGGCGCGGCACCTTGTAGACGAAGCTGACGGCGGTACGGGGCTCCGTCGCCGTCGTGTTGGGCGCCGAGCGGTGCACCACCAGGCCGTCGAACATGACGGCCGAACCGGGGTCGAGGGGCACGGCGACCGGTTCGGCCGTACGGGGCAGGTGCGCGTCCGCGATGTGCGGCTCGACCGCCTTCTCCGGCGGGGCCTCACCCGGCAGCCGCTCACGGTCCCCGGTGTGCGGGAACAGCCCGAGCGCGTGGGAACCGGGGATGAACTCGAGGCAGCCGTTGCGCGTGGTCGCCGGTTCGAGCGCGATCCAGATCGTCACGATGCCGTGCTCCCCGGCGCCGAAGCCGGGCGGCGCGAAGGCGATGTCCTGGTGCCAGGGCTTGGCCGAGCCCACGACGGGCGGCTTGGCCCACAGGAACGCGTTGACCAGCTCGCCCGGGGCGCCGACGCCCCGGGCGACCGGCCCGTCGGCCAGGCCCAGCGAGCGCTGCACGGCGTCGAACTCCGGTACGTGCTCATGGATGCGGTCGGCCGACCGCAGCACCCCTTTGAGGGCGCCGGCGCCCTGCTGCCAGGCTGCCCATCCGCCGACGCCGGGCGCCTCCAGGACGAACTCCCCGCTGGAGGCCGTGCGGTCGGCGGCGAGCTCCTCGATCCGGCCCACCGCGCGCCGCAGCCGGACGAGCGCGTCGCCGGCCGCGAGCCCCGGGAGCCGTGTGAACCCGTTCTCCCGTATGTCCCGGGAAGCGGTGTCAACCATTCTTTCCTCCTTCTCCGAACGTCAAGATCGATATGAACTTACCCTCAGGTTATCGAGGAATGCTCTTTTCCTGGTTCACCGTTGCGGTGCCTTCCGTGCCCTGTCAGTGTTTGAGTCGTGAGGCCGAGAGGCCACGCAAACACCCACTCGAATCGCCTATGCAGAAGGGGGGAGAAAAAATGAGCGACCGTGACTTCATCGAGACCCGTGACGCCAAGCAGGAGTGCTCCAAGTGGTAATCCGCTGAGCCGAGAATTAGCCGCCCGTACGGGAAGAATTCCGTACGGGCGGCTCGTCGTCCGAGAGAGGTAGAGATGGTAGGCAATCAGGTTTCCGGCGTCATCGACGTTCCCGCTGACCTGCTGGAGATCGACGATTCCACCGACGCCCGCTACTGGGCATCGGTGCAGCGCGTCGTCGACCTGGCCGAGGAGAAGGGCCGGACCGCCGACGGGATACCGCTGCTGGCGAGCCTCGTGGTCGCCCACCCCGAGTGGCCCGTGCGCGCCGGCGCGGTGCGGCTGCTGGCCGCGCACCACGCGGGCGACCCCGCCGCCGACACCGCCGTGGCCTCCGCGACGCACGACACGGTCGACTGGGTCGCGTTCACCGCGCTCAAGGTCATTACGGAGCACCGGATCGCCGCCGCCGTGCCCGACCTCATCCGCATCTCCGGCTGGCCCAGCAACTTCACCCGCCCCGACTGGGCGCGCAAGCCCGTCGGTTGCGGCGCGGCGCTCACCAAGCGCGCCCTGATCGCCGTCTTCGGCACCCGCGACCCCGCCGAACTGCGCCGTCTGGAAGACGAGTACTTCACGGACATGCGGGCCCGGGTCGATGCCGTCCGCACGCGCCCCCGGCGCAACGACGACGTCGCCCTCGTGCCGGCCGGTCCGGCGATCATCGGTGCGGACGAGCAGCCCGACGCGTTCCGCATGGCGCAGGACGACACCACGCTGCGCGCTGTGGACGTGCCCGCCTTCTTCATCGACCGCACCACCGTGACCAACGCCCGCTACCGCGAGTTCTTCGAAGAGGTGGGCGACTCCGGCCGGTTCGACCACCCCGACCAGCCGCTCGGAGGCTCGCACCGCCCCGCGCACTGGCACGACCCGCGCTTCAACGCACCCGGCCTCCCCGTCGTGGGCATCGACTGGTACGACGCCTACGCCTTCGCGAAGTGGGCCGGCGGCACGCTGCCCAGCGAGGTCCAGTGGGAGAAGGCCGCGCGCGGCGTGGACGGCCGCCGCTTCCCGTGGGGCGAGGACTGGGACCCCGACCGGGTGAACTACGTCGAACGGGCTTTCGGCCAGGCCGTCGCCGACCTCGACTCCCTCGAAGCGCTCCTCGTCACCATCGAGCTGGGGGAGAACCCCGCCCACCCCGTGCTGGCCGCGGACGCCCTCGCGGAGGGCGCCAGCCCGTACGGCGTCCTGCAGATGTCGGGCAACGTCTGGGAGCTGACCCGGACCAACTTCTACACCGGCGAGGACATGGACCCCTTCTTCAGGGGACGCCACCCGCTGGACTTCATGAACCGCAAGGAAGCCTTCCACGTGCTGCGCGGCGGCACCTTCACCTCGCCGCCCGCCTGCCTCACCACGTTCTACCGCGGCAAGGACCTGATCACCGACCGCCACATGGAGGTCGGCTTCCGCTGCGTGTACGAGGGGACCGGCTGATGCGCCTGACCTCGCTCGGCCACGCCGCCGTCCTCATCGAGACGGGGACGGAGCGGATCCTCTTCGACCCGTGGCTCACCCAGCGCCTGGACCGCTTCTGGGAACACCACCCGCCGCTGCCGGACGACCTGGTCCGCACGGTGCTCGACGAAGGCGTCGACTACGTGGTCCTCAGCCACCACCACTACGACCACCACCACTTCCCCTCCCTGCTCCGCCTGACCGACGGCGCCGACGTGGACTTCGACGACAGCCCGCGCCAGAGCTCCGAGGTCACCTGCGTCTACCCCGCCGGACCGGTGCCGCCGACGCTGACCGCCTCGGGACTCGGACACCAGGCGATCTCCTGGACGCTGCGCCGCTTCGGCTTCGAGCGCCTGCGCCCGGTCACGCCGGGCGACACGATCACCACCCCGGGCGGGACGACCCTGCGGACGTTCCCCTCGGCCGTGTCGTTCCCCGAGATGAGCGTGCTGGTGCAGACGGCCGAGGCGGCCGTCATGCTGTGCGGCGACGCGCTCCTCCACGAGGACACCGTCGCGGCCTTCGGGCGCGACGACGCGCCGCGCATCGACGCCGTGTTCGTCCCCGCGCACAGCATCTCGCCGCCCGGCGTGCTCACCGAGCGCCGCCCGCTGACCGACTCCGACGCGGTCCGCGCCCGCGCCGTCGCGAACTTCGACCGGTACATCGCCTCGATCCCCGCGACCGTGGCCGTGCCCTCCTCGTTCGGCTGGCGCATCAGCGGCGACGGCGAGCGCGACTACTCCTGGTGCAACAAGACGATGTTCCCCTTCACCCCGGCCCAGGCCCTGCGCCGGCTCGACGAGCTGGGCCGCGACGGCCTGCTGTGGGGCCCCGGCCAGGTGATGGAGGTGGCGCACGGCAAGGCCGCCCTGGTCGACGGGCCGGTCTCGCCGGACGCGTACGACTTCGACGAGGTCTACTCCGAGATCACGCTCGACCCGGCCACCCCCGTGCCACCGTTCGACGCCTCCCTCGACCGGTACGGCCGCCAGACGCGCGGCGCCGAGGACCTGCTCCGCGACCTGCTGGACCGGCTCGTGGCGACCGATTACTGGTACCACGCGCTGGACGACGGGGCCGGACGGCACGTCGTCTCGCTGCACGAGGACGACGGCACCGAGACCTCCTTCCTGCTCGACCCGGTCGCGGACCGGGTGACCCGGCTCGGCCCGGGCCCCGCCCGCAGCCACGTCACCGGCGCGGAGGGCTGGACCGAGATGGCGGCGAGCACCCTGGAGGCCATGCTCGGCGCCGCCCTCCTGATCGGCAGCTCCTACGGCCTGTGGGCCAGCAACGGCCTGCTGCTCTCCGCGGTCTTCCACCACCCGTCCTTCTATACGCGCCACGTGGAGCGCACGCTGCAGGAGGCGAACGAGGCATGAGCGACCTGGTCGTGCTCGATCACGAGAGCACCTGCCTGCGCGGCAACCCGCTCGGCGACTCCCACCGGCGCCGCATCGAGGTGCACCTGCCGCCCGGGTACGACGGAGTCCGGCGCTTCCCGGTCGTGTACTGGCTGCCAGGGTTCGGCGCCCACCCCAGCCTCGCCGGCAAGGCGCTCGCCTTCGGCGCGTCCGTCGCCGACCGCCTCCGCCAGGCGATGGCGGACGGCCGCGTGCCGCCCGCGCTGCTCGTCGTGCCCGACTGCACGACCGCCTACGGCGGCTCGCAGTACATCGACTCCGCCGCCTCCGGCCCGTACGCCGGCTACCTGGCCGAGGTCGTCGCCGAGATCGACCGGCGGTTCGCGACCCGGCCGCAGCCGCAGTGGCGCGCCATCGGAGGGAAGTCCAGCGGCGGCTACGGCGCGCTCGTCGCGGGCATGACCTCCGAGCTGTTCGGGGCGGTGATCGCCTGCTCGCCCGACGCCGGGTTCGAGCACAGCTACCTGCCGCTGCTGCCCGGCACGCTCGACACCGTCAGGGCGGCCGGCGGCATGGACGCGCTGCTCGCCCGCCGCGACAGCGGCCCGATCGATGCCCCCTTCATGGTCGCGATGAGCATCATCGCGATGGGCATGTGCTACGCCGACGACCCCCGGACCACCGCCGCGGACGCGCTGCCGTGCGACCCCGTGACGGGCGTGTTCCGCGACGAGGTGTGGCAGCGCTGGCTCACCCACGACCCGGTACGGATGCTCCCCGCGTACGCCGGCCGGCTCGCCGGACTCGGCCTGCTGCACCTCAGCGTCGGCCGGCGCGACGAGTACGGCATGCACTGGGGCGCCCGCGCGCTGCACGCGGCCCTCGACGCACACCGGGTCCCCCACCACTACCTGGAGCACGAGGGCGGGCACCAAGGGATCGAGTACGTCTACACCGAGGCTCTGGCGGGGCTCTGGAAGATGTGGCGGGAGCGGGAACCGGAGGGTGACGCATGTGCGGCATAGCGGGCTTCATCAGCTTCGAAGGGCGGCGCGATCCCGACTGGCTGGACGCGCTCGGCCGGACCATGACCGGTGCCATGGCGCACCGCGGCGAGGCGGCCTGCGCCCCGTACGTCTCGCCCTGCGGCACCGTCATGCTCTGCGCGACGCGGCTGGCCGTGCGCGATCGCAGCCACGCCGGCGACCAGCCGATGACCGACCCCACCGGCCGGATCGTCCTGGTGCACAACGGCGAGGTCTACGGCTCCCGTTCGCCCGCGCCGCCGCTGTGGCCGCGCCGCACCACCTGTGACACCGAGTTCGTGCTCCAGCAGGTCTGCCGCGAGAGCGATCCGGCCGCCGCGCTGCTGCCGCTGGACGGCATGTTCGCGCTCGCCTGGCACGACACCTGGACCGGACGCGTGGTGCTGGCCCGCGACCACTTCGGCGTGAAGCCGCTGTTCTACGCCCACACCGACGGCGGCCTGCTGTTCGCCTCGGAACAGGGGGTGCTGCTCAGCACCGGCCTCATCACCCCCGAGGTGGACCGCGAGGAGTTCCTGCTGCGCTCCTGGATCCGGATGGACGCCGCGGACGACCGCACCTGGCTGCGCGGCATCGAAGTCCTGCCGCCCGCCCAGTACCTCGCCATCGACCGGCCCCGCGCGACCAAACACCGCTACTGGCATCCCGGGGCGGTGGACGACCCGATCGAGCCCGAGGAGATCAGGGCCGCCTTCGACCGGGCGATCCAGCAGCGGTCCGTGTCCGACGTCCCCCGGGCGGCGGTGCTCAGCGGCGGCGTCGACAGCACGGCGATCGTCGCGGGCATGACCGCCCTGGGACTGCCCGTCGACACGTACGTCATGCGCTACCAGAACGGCATCGGCGGCTCGGGCGACGACGTCACGTACGCCACCGAGGTCGCCGAGCACCTGGGCGTGCCGCTGACCGTCCTCGACCTCGACCGCAACGCCGCCGCCGACCTGCTGCCGGTCCTGCCCACCCGGCTGATGCGGCCGCTGCTGCACGGCGCCGAACTGGCCATGCACCACCTCTACCGGGCCATCGCCGCCGACGGGAAGGTGGTCGTCTACTCGGGACACGGAGCCGACGAGTTCTGGGGGTACCAGGCCGGCCGGTACTTCCCCATCGTCGACCCCTACGCGCCCACCTTCATCCACGGACGCCACTACCTGACGCACAGCCTCCACGCCGACGAACGCCCGGTCTGGTCCCGGCTCGTCGAGTGGATGGCGCACGAGCTCGACGTCGACATGAAGACGGTGACCGACATGGTGTGGGAGCGCACCATGGCCGAGTACCGGGCGCTCAAGACGGCATCGCCGCTCAAACGCGGCAGGCACCACCTGATGCGGCGGTTCCTGGTCTACGTCAACGACATGGTCGACGCCACGTCCTCGACCTTCACCCTGGAGGACCGGCCCGTCTTCCAGGACGTCACCCTCGCCGAGCTGGCCTTCCGCTGCCCCGAGCACTTGAAGGACAGCAACAAGCCCGGCACCCACAAGGGGCTGCTGAAGGCCGCGCTCGCCGACCTGCTGCCCGAATCGGTGCAGCTCCGCCGCAAGCAGGGTTTCCCGACCCCCACCGACCCCGACTACGTCCGCCGGCTGACCGACCTGGCCGACGGGCTCGGCACCCCCTTCGGGCTGCCGAAGCTGCCGGCCGGGCTCCGCGCCGAACTGGGCGTCGGGGAATGGATGTTCCTTGCCTCAAGCTCCGCCTGGCTCGACCACCTCGCGGGGCTCCGAACCGACACGAGGAGTCATGGTGAGCAGTCCCGTCCCCCACTGGCGCTGGCACACCCTGGACAGCGCGGCCGATCTTGACCCGGTACCGCCGGTGATCACGGAGGAGCTCGCCCAGGACTGGTGCAACTTCGTGGTGTGGCGGCCGTCCGAACTGCCCGGGGGCTGCGACACCAGCACCGGCACGATCCGGCGCGAGGCGCCCCCCGGACGCGTCGAAGCCGAGGGCCGCAGCCCGTGGACCGACGCCAACCCCTCCGGCTACCGCACCGAGATCTCCGGCGGCGGACGGCGGCTGCGCCTGAAGCAGTTCCTGTACGACTGGGCGTTCCCCGCCGCGGACCACCCGTGCCTGTGGGGCAGCGAGACACGGGCGTACGAGATCGGCGAGGGCAGGGTCGTCTGGCTCGGCACCGACTACATGGGCCACCGGGCCGCCGGCGCCCGCATGCTGCGTACCACGGTCGAACTCTCGGTGCTGGAGGGCGAGTTCACCGACGACGAGCTCGTCGCGTTCTTCGCCGCGCTGCGGCCGGCCGTACCGCAGGCGGCGGCGCGGGTGCCGGCCACCCCGTTCGCCGAACTGAGCTACTGGGCCCGGCAGCCGGCCGAGATGGTGTCGGTGCCCACCGGAGTCTTCTCCTTCCACCGGCGCGGGACGGAGCACGAGGGCGACTGGGTCGCGTCCGGGGAAGTCACCGCCTTCCTCGCCGCGCAGGGGGTGCCGGTGTCGGCCGGCGGATACCACGCCGACAGCGCCGCGACCTTCGGCGACGGCGCCGCCGTCCGCGAGCTGGACGTCGTCTACACCACGGCGTCCGGCGGCGAGCTGCGCCTGACGGCCCAGCGCACCGGAGGCGGGCGCCTGGAGTTCCCGCCGCAACGGGACAAGCACCCCGCCACCGACGAGCTCCTGGAACTCGACGGCCGCCCGCTGTACCTGGGCTACACGGACGCCGAGTTCGGAGCCTGCGACGCCTGGTGGCAGCACCCCGACGGGTACGAGCTCAGGCTGCTGGGCAGCGCGGGCACGGGCCTGGGGCGGGAGGCCTTCCTCGGCCTGGTCACCGAGATCGACGCCGGACTGCGGCTGGGCGGCCGCGCCGGGACGCTCGGATGACCGAGGTGGGACGCGCGATCCTCGACCCCGCCACCGGGCGCGGCTTCGACCACGTACCGGACACGTCCGCGACCGGCGTCGGCGACGCCGTGGCCCGGGCGGCGTCGGCGTTCCACGAGGGCTGGGCCGACACCTCCCCGGCCCACCGCTCCGGCCGGCTGCGCGAGCTCGCCGCCCTGCTGCGCGACGACCGCGACGCACTCGCCGCCCTGGAGCAGCGACACGCGGGCAAGCCCACGGCGCGCGCCGCAGGAGAGGTCGAATTCGCCGCCCAGGTGGTCGACTGGTTCGCGGCGGCGGCCCGGTACCCGGTCGGCGAGACCCACCCGGCCGGCCCCGGCATGCGCACGTACAGCGACCGCGTGCCGGTCGGGGTGTGCGCGGCCATCGCCCCGAACAACTTCCCGCTCCTGCTGGCCGTCTGGAAGATCGCCGCGGCGCTCGCGTACGGCAACACCATCGTCGTCAAGCCTGCGCCCGAGACACCGCTGTCGACCCGCCGGCTGGTCGAGCGCGCCGCCGAAGTGCTCCCCGAAGGCGTGCTCACCGCCGTCTACGGCGGAGCCGACACCGGGCGACGGCTGTGCGACCACCCGGCCGTCGGCATGGTCTCCTTCACCGGCTCGACGGCGGCGGGACGCGAGGTCGCGCGCCGCTGCGCGGACGGCCTCAAGCCCGTCTCACTGGAGCTCGGCGGCAAGAGCCCCGTCGTCGTCTTCCGCGACGCCGACCTCGACGAAGCCGCCCGCGCGGTCGTCACGGGCTTCACCGGCAACACCGGCCAGGTGTGCGTGGCCGGGACGCGCCTGATCGTCGACCGGGCCGTGCACACAGAGTTCGTCGGCCGCGTGGCCGAACTGGCCGCCGCCCTGCGCGTGGGCCTGCCGCAGGACCCCGCCACCGACCTCGGCCCGCTGATCAGCCGGGCGGCCGTCGACCGCGCGGCCGAAGTGGTCGACGAGGCGGAGACCCTCGGGGCGAAGGTCATCGTGCCGCCCGGCCGGGCCGGGATCCGCCACGAACTCGGCGGCGGCTTCTTCGTCAACCCGGTCATCCTGGACGGCCCGCCGTCCCACAGCCGCGCCTGGCGCGAGGAGATCTTCGCCCCCGTGCTGTCCGTGGCGGCGTTCGACACCGACGCCGAGGCCCTGGCACTCGCCCACGACACGGCGTACGGCCTGTCGGCATCCGTGTGGACCTCGGACGCCCACCGCGTCGAGCGCTTCAGCCGGGCGCTGCGCGCCGGCATGGTGTGGGTCAACACCTGGGGTGACACCGAGGAGACGGTCAGCGTCTCGGGGCTCGGCCAGTCCGGATACGGCCGCGAGCTGGGCATCCACGCGGTGGAGGGCTACACCAGGCCCCGCGCCGTCTGGGTGGCCCACCGGGCGCAGGGGTAGGCCGCGATGGCCCGGACCGACGCCCCCCGGCTCGACTTGCCCCGGCTCGACTTCCGCAGCGACACCCGCACCGTGCCGGATGCGCGGATGCGCGCGGCGATGACCGCGGCCGAGGTCGGGGACGACGTGTACGGGGACGACCCCATGGTCGCGCTCCTCGAGGCGCGCGTGGCCGAGCTGCTCGGCACCGAGGCCGCGCTGCTCACGCCCACCAGCACCATGGCGAACCTGCTCGCCCCGCTCGCCGCGGCCGGCTCCCCGGGACCGCGCGCGCCACGGCTGGTCGTCGGCGAAGACACCCACATGGCCTTCCTCGAATCGGACGGGCTGCGCCGCTTCGCCGGGGTCGAGCTGCTGCCGGTGGCGCAGCGTCCCGACGGCCTGCCCGACCTCGAGGCCGTGGACAAGCTGCTCGCCACCGGGGGCGGCCGGCCCACCGTGGTCTGCCTCGAGAACACGAGCATGATGCGCTCCGGCAACGCCCTCGACGCCGCGGCGACCCGCGCCCTGGCCGCCCTGGCCCACCGGTACGGCGCCCACGTCCATCTCGACGGTGCCCGGCTCGCCAACGCGGCCGTGGCGCTCGGAGTCCGCCCCGCGGAGCTGGCGGAGCCCGCGGACAGCGTCGCCTTCTCGGTCTCCAAGGGGCTCGGCGCGCCGGTCGGCGGGCTGCTGTGCGGGACGCGCGCGTACGTCGCCCGCGCCCGCGAACTGAGGGCCGCGCTGGGCGGCTCCATGCACCAGGCGGGCGTCGTGGCGGCGCCCGCCCTCGTCGCGCTGGAACGCCTGCCCGACCTGGCGGCCGACCACGCCACGGCCGCCGCGCTCGCCGCCGGCTTCGAGACGGTGCCCGGCGTCGGGCTGATCTACCCGCCGCGGCCGACCAACATGGTCATGGCACGCGTCGCCGGGCTGACCCCGGAGGAATGCGCCGGCCGCCTCGCCGGCCACCGGGTGCGCGTCCTGCCCCTGCCCAACGGCTTCGTGCGCTTCGCCGTACACCGGGCACACGACATGATCGGTGTGCGTGCGGCCGTCAGGGCGCTGGCGGCCGTCGCGGCCACCGCGCCGGTGGCCCGTACGAACACCGGAGGAGACCTCCTCGGACGGGGACTCTCCACGACATCGACGGAGGAAGCATGACGGCTTTGCCACCGCGTGGGCTCGAAGAGCGGCTGCAGGACACTCGCAAGAGGCTGGAGAACGACGTCGATCTCTGGGTCGCTTCGGCGGGTGACTCGGACGGTGCCTACCTCATCCCCCTCTCGTTCCTCTGGGACGGGACCGCCTTCCTCGTCTCGACTCCGCGCGGTTCCGTCACCGGTCGCAACCTGCTGGCGGACGGCCGGGTGCGCGTCGGCCTCGGCCTGACGCGCGACGTCGTGATCGTCGACGGCGAGGCGGAGCCGGTGGACGCCGCCGAACTGGGCGCCACGGCCGACGCCTTCGCGGCCAAGACCGGGTTCGACCCGCGCGAACTCGACCAGCCCTACCAGTACTTCCGCCTACTGCCCCGGCGCATCCAGGCCTGGCGGGAGGCCAACGAGCTGTCCGGACGCACGCTGATGAAGGACGGCGTCTGGCTCGGCTGAGCACCTGAAAAGCGCATCGGAGGTGCCCCGGGGAGACCCGGAGGGACCCCTTCCCCGAGGCACGCCGCCGGCCGGTCACCCGCGTGACCGGCCGGCGGCCTTCCGGAGTCGAGTCGTCCTTGACCAGGGTTGCGGATGACGTTGTCAGGCTGTGCGGGAAAAGCCATCTGAATTCTGGAAGGGCGAACATGACGTCAATCGAGGTTCCGGTCCTGATCGTGGGCGGCGGCGGGTGTGGCCTGTCCGCCTCCGTCTTCCTTTCCGACCAGGGCGTCGACCACCTGCTGGTGGAGCGGCACGCTGACACGTCGAGGGTGCCGAAGGCGCACTACCTCAATCAGCGCACGATGGAGATCTTCCGCCAGCACGGGATCCGCGATGACGTCCTCGCTGAGGCGGCGCCGCTGGACAAGTTCGGCAAGGTGCGCTGGGCGACGACGTTCGCCGGTGACGGTCCGCTGGACGCCCGCCAGATCCATGAGATGGACGCCTTCGGCGGTGGCGAACTGACGGAGCGCTACGGGGCGGCCGGGCCGGAACTGCCCGCGAAGCTGCCGCAGATGTGGCTGGAGCCGATCCTGCGCCGTCACGCGGAGCAGCGCAATCCGGGGCGGATCCGCTTCGGCCACGAGGTGATCGACTTCTCCGACGAGGGCGACCACGTCCTCGCCGAGGTGCGCAACCTCGAGACCGGCGAGACCATCACGGTCAAGGCGCAGTACCTCCTCGGCGCCGACGGCGGCCGCTTCGTCGGCGACAAGGTCGGCATCGAGATGCAGGGCCCGCCCAGCGACATCAACACCACCACCGTGTACTTCTCCGCGGACCTCTCGCAGTGGTGGGAGGAGGGCACGCTCATCACGCACTACCTCAGCCCTGAGGACCCCGACCTCTCCGTCAACCTCATCGAGATGGGTCCGAGCTGGGGCAAGGCCTGCGAGCAGTGGGGCCTGCACATGGCCCCCGGCCCGGCCGGCCGCTGGAACAACGAGACGGTCATCGACCGCATCCGCGAAGTGCTGAAGGTGCCGGACCTGGAAGTGACCGTGCACAAGGTCACCGACTGGATCGTGAACGCGATCCTCGCCGACAAGTACCGGGTCGGCCGGGTGCTGATCGCCGGCGACGCCGCGCACAAGCAGCCGCCCGCCGTGGGCCTCGGCCTCAACACCGGCATCCAGGACGCGCACAACATCGCGTGGAAGCTGGCCGCGGTGCTGAACGGCACCGCGCCCGACAGCCTGATCGACACCTACGAGGACGAGCGCCGGCCCGTCGGCCGCGAGAACGTCGACTGGGCGGTCTCCGCCGCCCAGCACCACCAGGTGGTCATCGACGCCATCGGCGGCGGCCACAACATCCCCGCGGGGCGCCGCGGGCAGCGTCTGGCGGCGTACTTCGACCCGTCCCCGCTCGGCGACACCGTGCGGGCGCGGGCCCTGGAGGTGTTCCACACCCACCGCGGCGGCTGCCAGTCGTTCGAGATGGAGATCGGCTTCGCCTACGAGGAGGGCGCGGTCCTCTCCGACGGCACCGAGCGCCCGGCCCGCGTCCCCATGCGCGACGAGCACACGCCGACGTCGCGCCCCGGCCACCGGCTGCCGCACGCCTGGATCACCAGGGACGGTGAGCGGCTGTCCACCCTCGACCTGACGGGCAGGACCGGCTTCACGCTGATCACCGGCCCGGAGGGGGCGGCGTGGTGCGAGGCGGCCGCCCGCGTGGCGGAGAAGTTCTCCGTCCCGGTCAACGCGGTCAGCATCGGCGACGGCGCCGAGTACGCCGACGTGGACGGCGGGTGGGAGGCCGTCCGGCAGATCACCGGCGCCGGCGCACTCCTGATCCGCCCCGACCAGCACGTGGCCTGGCGCAGCACCGATGCCGGCGCGGACGCGGAGCAGGAGCTGGCGGACGTCTTCGCCACGATCCTGGACCGCTGACCGCCGCTTCCGCGACGCGGAACGGGCAAGACGAGAAGGGGCCGTGCCCGATCGGGCACGGCCCCTTCTCGTCTTGCCCGGAAACCGGGCGCACACATGCCGAATCCACCGGAGTGACCACTTCGGGATCACTCCGGTGGATTCGAGGCTCACACTCCGACCGCGACCGAGGAGGCGGCGGCCGCCGCCTTCTTCACGAAGGGGAGGATCTGGTCGACGGCCCTGCGCGAGGTCATCATGCAGACACCGACGCCCACGCCGTCGTACGCCGCACCGCACACCGCGAGTCCGGACTGGGTCGCCACGGTCTCACGGATCCGCCGCACGCGGTCCACGTGGCCGACGGTGTACTGCGGCAGGGCGCTCTCCCAGCGGCTCACCCGGGACGCCACCGGGACACCGGTCACGCCGGTGGCCTCGGCGAGCTCGGCCGTCGCCAGCGCGACCAGGTCGGCGTCGTCGCGCTGGAGCAGGTGCTCCTCGCCGAACCGTCCGAGCGAGCAGCGCACGATCTCCACCTCGCCCGCCAGGTGCGGCCACTTCACCGTGGTGAAGGTGACCTCCTTGACGGCCTTGCCCTCCTCCGCCGGCACCCGGTAACCGGCGTAGCCGCGGCCCGAGAGCCCGCCGGGGAACGCCGTCTTCGGGTAGGCGAGCGTCACCATGACCGTGCTGGAGTACGGCACCTCGGTGAGCGCCGAGACGGCGGTGGCCGTACCCGGGACCCCGGCGAGCAGGCTGCTCGTCGGGCCGGCCGGGGTGGCGATGATGACCGCGTCGGCGTTGATGACCTCCGGGTCGGTGGCCGACCCCACGGTCACCTGCCAGCCGTCACCGCTGCGCGTCAGCTCCCGGACGGTGGTCCCGGTGCGCAGGGCGGTGTCCGGCGCGGCGTCCAGCACCTGCTGGATGATCGCCGCGGGCAGCGTGCCGAAGCCGCCCTCGAGGGTGGCGACGCTCACCGGCGGGGGCTTCTCGCCCTCCTGCAGGTGCGGCACCAGCGAGCCGGCCGCGTCCGCGAGCGAGATGTGATCGCGGGAGGCCCGCGCCAGCGGGGTCAGGGTGGCTTCGAACGACAGGTCCGCGGCACGCCCGGCGAACACACCGGCGAGGAACGGCTCGACGAGGCGGTCCACGACCTCCTGGCCGAACCGCCCGCCGACGAAGGACGCGACCGAGAGGTCGCCCTCCACGTCGAACGAGGGCAGTACGAGGTCCTGCCGCGCCCGCTCCATGCCCTCGGCGGAGAGCACCCCGGACCGGGCGAGGTCGTCCATGTCACAGGGCACACCCATGAACTGACGGTCGGGCTGGTGCCTGATCGCGCCCTGGGTCCAGATCGCCGACGCGGTGACGGGGCCCGCCGACACGATCTGCTCGCCGAGTCCCGCCTCCTTGATCAGGCCGGTGGTCTTCTTGCGGTTGGCGTACAGCGACTCGGCGCCCTCGTCGACCGCGACCCCTGCCACGTCGGAGACCAGCAGCTTTCCGCCCAGCCGGGACGAGCCCTCGAGGAGCGTCACGCGCACCGGTTCGTTCCGCAGGTGGAACGCCGCCGCCAGTCCCGAGATCCCGCCACCGACGATGACCACGTGGGGCTTACCGCTCGCCTGAGCCTGTTCGCTCCCAGTCATTCCACCAGCTCCTTCATGGTTACGGCGTTGTAAGGCCCGTACGGTCGGCGCCGAGACAGGCGTGGGCAGTCTGGCCGAGCGGCCCGGAACCCGGGTGGAGGACGCCTAGAAGGCGGGCCCGTCTCTCGCAATTGCGCGCAGGCCGTCCGTTCGACTGCGGACTCATCGCATTTGAACAGAGTGTTCCGACGGCATCATCGAAGGTGCCCAGGCGTTTGCGTTTCGTACCGTGAACGTATTAATTCATTGCTTGAAAACCGGGCGCACGACGTTCCGCTCGCCGCCTCTGCGTATCCGGCGAAGTGGCGTTCCGGGGGCAGCGGACCCGGACCTCACGAAAGGGAAAAACGTGCCGTTCGAGAAGGTCGCGCTCATCACGGGCGCCAACAAGGGCATCGGTTTCGCCATCGCGCGGCAACTCGGCGAGCAGGGGATCACCGTTCTCGTCGGCGCCCGGGACGAGGTGCTCGGCAAGCAGGCCGCCGACGCGCTGGCACAAGACGGCATCACGGCCGTGCCGCTCCGGCTCGACGTGACGGACCCGGCCTGCGTGGAGGAGGCGGCCCGCGAGATCGAGCGGCGGTACGGGCGCCTGGACATCCTGGTGAACAACGCCGGTACCGCGGGCGGCTTCACCGGGACGCCCAGCGAGGCCACCGCCGCCGACCTGCGGGAGGTCTTCGAGACCAACGTGTTCGGGGTGGTCACCGTGACCCACGCGCTGCTGCCGCTGCTGCGTCTTTCCCCGGCCGGCCGCATCGTCAACCTGTCCAGCCACGTGGCCTCGCTGACCCTGGGATCGGCTCCGAGCGGCCCTCTGGCGGGCCTCAGCATGATCGCCTACCAGTCCTCGAAGACCGCCCTGAACGCGGTGACGCTCGCGTACGCGAAGGAGCTGCGGGAGACCCCGATCAAGGTCAACGCGGCGCTCCCCGGAGTGGTGGCGACCGACATGAACCACCACCGCGGGTTCCGGACCCCCGCCGAGGGCGCGGAGATCGCCGTACGGCTCGCCACCCTGGACGAGACCGGCCCGTCGGGCCAGTGCCTGGCGGACGACGGCCCCGTTCCCTGGTAGCGCGGAACGTCACCATCCCGCGAGGGACCGCGGCCGTTCGCGGCCATCACACCCGATAGCCGGGCCGGGCGAGGCCCGGCGGGCACACGACATGGAGGCAGACAGTGGCGGTTGGAGAGACGATCCTGGTGACGGGCGGCACCGGCCGGCAGGGCGGAGAGGTCGCCCGCGACCTGCTGCGGCGCGGTTTCTCCGTGCGCGCCCTGGTCCGCGACCCGCAGAAGGCCGAGGCGCGGGCGCTGGAGGAGGCGGGCGCGGTCCTCGTCCGCGGTGACATGGACGACGAGGCCTCGCTGGCGGCGGCGACGGAGGGTGCGTACGGCGTCTTCAGCGTGCAGACCTTCCGGGGACCCGGCGGCATCGAGGCCGAGATCCGCCAGGGCAAGGCGGTGGCCGACGCCGCGGTGCGGGCCGGCGTGAAGCACTTCGTCTACAGCTCGGTCGGCGGTGCGGACCGGGACACCCGCGTCCCGCACTTCGAGAGCAAGCTGGTGGGCGAGCAGTACCTGGCGACGCTCGACCTGCCGGTCACGGTGCTGCGGCCGGCGATGTTCCACAACATCCTCCTGGACATCGCCCCGCGCCCGAGGCAGGGCGAGCTCGTCCTGGCCATGTGGCTCGACCCCGAGACCTCGGTGCAGGTCATCGCGCCGAGCGACATCGGAGCCTTCGCCGCGGACGCCTTCGAGAACCCCCAGGAATGGATCGGCCGGACGGTCGACATCGCCAGCGAGGAGCTGACCGGGCCGCAGATGGCCGCGGCGTTCGAGGCCGTCTCCGGCATCCCGACCCGCTTCCAGCAGCTGCCCATCGAGCCGCTGCGCGCGGGCCGCCCGGACCTCGCCAACATGTTCGACTGGTTCGAGCGCGACGGTTTCCAGGCCGACCTGACCGAACTGCGCAAGAACAGGCCGAACCTGGTCTCCGTGGAGGCGTGGCTGAAGGACAACTGGACCGCCCCGGCGGCCGCGGCCCGCGGCTGACGCCCGGGCCGGCCGTGGCGGACGCCGGGGCTCAGGCGAAGATCGGGTCCCGGGTCCGGGTGCGCTTGAGCTCGAAGAACCCGTCGGTCTGGGCCACCGCGAGCACACCGTCCCAGAGCTTCACCGCGGCCTCCCCCCGCGGGGTCGGCGTCACCACGGGGCCGAAGAAGGCCACGTCCCCCACGGCGATGACTGGGGTGCCCACATCGGTGCCGACGCGGGCGATGCCGTCGTGGTGCGAAGCGCGCACCGCGCCGTCGAACGCGTCGGACCCGGCCGCGCCGGCCAGGGCGGGATCCAGGCCCGAGGCGGCCAGGGCCGCCTCGTAAGTGGCCCGCTCCTTGGGCGCCTTCCCGAGGTGGAACCGGGTGCCGAGTTCGGTGTAGAGCCGGAGCAGCACCCCGGGTCCGTACGCGTCCTCGGCGGCGGCGCAGACCCGTACCGGCTCCATGCGCAGGGCCAGGTCCCGGTGCCAGCGCTCGTCCAGGTCCGCACGTCCCTCGTTGAGCACCGTCAGGCTCATGATGTGCCAGCGGATCTCCAGGGGCCGTCGCTCTGCGACCTCGAGGACCCACCGGGATGTCATCCAGGCCCAGGGGCAGGTCGGGTCGAACCAGAAATCCACCGGGGTCGTGGTGTCGTGCGCCAACGTCGGCCTCCTCAAGGCGACTGCACGGTCGCGGTCGGCACAGCCTGACAAGCGGGGTCGGATTCCCGGTCGAGTGTTAGTAGAGCTGGGCTCCGTTCAAACGCGAGAATTCCCCGGTTGAACCCTTCTTGTCAATGATCTGAGAAACTCGGCCGGTTGCGGCGGGGAGAAGCGCCGACCTATGGTCTGGAATCCGAGAAAGTCACTCTGAGGGGAAAGCGATGCCCGCATCGGCCGAGGTCCGCGACCAGTCGGATTCCTACGCGCTGCTCGAATTGATTCAGGGTGCCGTCATCACCCAGGCGATCTCCGTCGCGGCCAGGCTCGGCATCGCGGACGTGCTCGCCGACGCGCCGCTGTCCGCCGGGGACATCGCCCTGCGGGTCGAAGCCGACCCGCAGGCGACCCACCGGATCCTGCGCGCGCTGTCCGGCCACGGAGTCTTCGCTGTCCGTCCGGACGGCCGGTACGAGAACACGCCGCTGTCCGAAAAGCTCCGCGAGGACGCGCAGGACTCGATGCGGAAGTTCGCCCAGCTGATGAGCCACCCCCTGCTGCACGAGGAGTGGGGCCACCTGCTCACCACCGTGCAGACCGGCGAGGCCAACCTGCCCAAACTGCGCGGCATGAGCACGCTGGACTTCTTCCACGCGAACCACGCCTACGCCGCCGCGTTCTTCCAGGCGTTCGGCAAGGTCTCCGAGTCGGAGACCGACCCGGTCCTGGCCGCCTACGACTTCTCCCGGTTCGGCACCGTCGTGGACGTCATCGGCGGCCGCGGCTACCTCCTGGCGGGCGTCCTCCAGCAGGCGCCGGACGCCAAGGGCGTGCTGTACGACTTCGAGATCGCGACCGTGGACTCCGCCTCGCTCTTCGAGGAGGCCGGCGTCGCGGACCGCTACACCGTCGAGCACGGCAGCTACCTCGGTGAGCTGCCCAAGGGCGCTGATGCGTACCTGTACAAGCGCATCATCCACAACTTCTCCGAGGAAGACGCCCTGACCGCCCTGCGCAACGCGCGCGAGGCGATCGGCCCCGACGGGAAGCTGCTCTGCATCGAGTACCTGCTCCCCGAGAACAACGAGCGCCACATCGGCCACACCATCGACCTCTGGCTGATGCTGATGATCGGCTCCCAGGACCGCACCCTCGCGCAGTACACCGAGCTGTTCGCCAGGGCGGGCTTCAAGATCACCAGGGCGATCCCCACCGCGTCACCGATCTCGATCATCGAGGCGATCCCGGTCTGACGGCCCTGTCCGACGGCCCCGACCGACGGCCCTGTCCGACGTCCTCTCACCTTCCAGCGCACCGCTATCACACAGGAGAACTCCCGATGGCTCAACGGATGGGCAACCCCTCCCTGGTCGTTCCCGGCGCCCTGCAGCCCCTGCTCGACCTGTCCGAGGTCATCGGCAAGGTCGGCGTGCCGCAGTCGACCCTCGACTTCATCCGGCTGCGCGTCGCCGGGCTCAACGGCCGGGTCTACACCTTCCCGACCGAGCCCGCGGACAAGCGCCTGCCCCTGGTGGACGCGTGGCGGACCGAGCCCTCCTTCACCGACGCCGAGCGCGCCGCCCTGGAGCTGGCCGAAGCCGTCACCCTGCAGACCGACGCTCAGAACGCGCCGTCGGACGAGGTCTGGGCGAACTCCTCCAAGCACTACACGGACGTGCAGCTCGGCGCCCTGGTCATGCACATCAGCCTGGTCAACTTCTGGAACCGGGTGAACGTCGCCACCCACCAGGACGACGCGGTCTGGCGCTGAGGGAGAGGACCCATCACCGTGTTGAAGCTCATCAACGCCGGCCTGGGCCGGACCGGCACCACATCACTCCAGGTGGCCCTGGAGCGGCTCGGCCTCGGGCCCTGCTTCCACATGTTCCAGATCGTCGACGACGAGCAGCGCCTCGCCCAGTGGGAGCGGATCATCTGCGACGGCGAGCGCCCCGACTGGGCCGCGCTGTACGACGGCTTCGCCTCAGCGGTGGACGGCCCCTCCACGGTCTACTACCAGCAGATCAGCGAGGCGCTCCCCGGGACCAAGGTGGTCCTCACGGTGCGCGACGCCGAGGGCTGGTACAAGAGCACGTACGACACGCTGTACCAGTTCGCGCTGCGGACCACGGAGCACCCGCCCGAGCCGGGCTCCCGGCAGGCCCGGCTGTTCCGCGTCGTCAACGCCCTGGTCTGGGACGGCCTCTTCGACGGCCGGTTCTCGGACAAGGACCACGCCATCAAGGTCTACCACCGGCACACCGAGGACGTCGTGCGCGCCCTCGGCGCGGACAACGTCCTCGTGTACGACGTGAAGCAGGGGTGGGAGCCGCTGTGCGCGTTCCTCGGGGTCGAGGTTCCCGACGAGGAGTTCCCGCGCGCCAACAGCACCGAGGAGATGCGTCGGCGGATAGCCCAGGCGGCCGCCGCCGGCCCCGGGCCGGTCCCTGCCGGCTGAGCCGGCGAGGCTCGTAGCGCGCCCCGCGGGCCCGCGCCGTTCACCGGCGCGGGCCCACGGCGTTGTTGTGCGTCAGTGGTGGCCGCCCGCGTGCATCTGCGCGGCTGCCTGCACATGGGCGCCCGGCGACACCACCAGGGGCCGCACCATGTGCTGCTCGTGCTCCAGCATGTGGCAGTGGTGGACGCCCCTGCCGACGACAGGGAACCGGACCGCCACGGTGACCAGTTCGCCCAGCGTGGCGTTCGGCGTGATCTGGCCGGCCGTACCCACCCGGATGACGTCCTTCTCCCCGAGCTCGTGCGCTTCCAGCACCCCCGCGGCCTTGAACGCGATGGGCTTGGACGAGCCGCGGGTGACCCGGTGGAACCCGGTGATGTCGTAGCTCTCGCGGGACAGCACCTGGAAGTGCGCCAGGTGGATGTGCATGGGGTGCGGGGACGCGGCGAGGTTGAGGTACCTCCAGATCTCCACGCTGCCGTGCGCGGCAGTGAACGTCTTGCCGTCGTCGTACGCCATCGCCGTCCTGCGCAGCGTCCTGACGGTGCCCTCGGCGTCCTGGACCTGAACGATCCCGGCGGACGGGAACGTGATCCCCGCCGCGTCGACCTCCTCCATCTCCCACAGCTCGGGAATGTTCGTCGAGCCGGGACCGACCACGACCACCCACCTCTGGGCGAGGTCGTGGGGCAGGTCGTCGTGGGTGAGCCGCTTGAACGTGGGCGAGAGGGCCTGCGGCAGCACGAACCCGTTGGACGGCCTCTGGTCCGTGACGCGGAACTGCATCACGTCGGGCTCCAGCAGGTCGTTGAGCTTGTTGGAGGTACCGGGCGTGATGCCCTCCAGCGTGTTGACCAGCTTCAGGGCCCGTCCCCGGAACGCGCTGAAGTCGACCAGGACGTCGACGCGCTCGCCGGGGGAGAGGTTGAGCGCCCCCTCGACGGCCACCGGCTTGCCGACCAGACCCTGGTCGGTCCCGATCACCCGCAGCGCCCCGGGGACGGGCTGACCGTCGGCCAGCAGCATCAGCCGGTACATGCGGGAGTTCGCGCCGTTGACGATCCGGAACCGGTACCAGCGCGGCGCGACCTCCAGGTACGGCCAGACCACCCCGTTGACCAGGGTGTAGGGGGCCGAGTGGGTGCGCATGAGGCGCTGCGGGCCGATCATCTCCACCTTGTGGACCAGCCGGCCGGCCAGGGCCCCGGACTCGTCCACGTCGAAGTTGCGGTCGCTGAGGAACAGCGGCACGTCGCGGGCGCCCTCGGGCAGGCCGAGCGCCTCTTCCTCCTCGTTGCGGGAGAGGAACATGCCCGCGAGCCCGGCGTACACGCTGAAGCGGCTCACGTGGTGGGTGTGGTCGTGGTACCAGAGCGTCGTCGCGGCCTGGTCGTTCGGATAGGCCGACAGCTGCACGTCGCCCGGACCTATCAGGTTCTCCATCCAGCCGTCGTTGCCGCCGCCGGTCAGCATGCCGTGCAGGTGCACCGCGGCCCACGGCGCCAGGTCGGACACACCGGGGACCACCTGGGTCCCCGCCGTGCCGGGGTAGTTGGTGAGCGGGTCGGGTGAGCGGCCCGTGGGCGAGCTGAAGTCGACGGCCCTGACGGGGATGCTGCCCGTGAGCTGGTTCTCCCAGACGACCCGCAGCGGACGGCCGCTGACCGTCTTGATCGTCGGGCCCGGGTAGACGCCCTCGTACGTCCACATCCTCACCGGCGGCATCTGCGAGTGCACGGTGACGTCGGCGGTGCGCATGCGGACGGTCAGCTCGTCGTGGTTGCCGCGGTCGCGGGGGCGCATGACCGGCGGGATCCGCAGTGGATCCCGGAACTTGGTCAGCTTCAGCTCGGGCGCGGAGGTCTCGGGCCCGCCGGCCGTCGCGGCGGCCGCACCATCCGACTTGAAGAAGGGGGCCGCGGTGACCAGGGCGCCCAGGCCGGCCAAGGTGCCGTAACGCAGCAGCGTGCGGCGGTCCGGCCCGGATGGCTCAAACGTTTCGGAGGCTGTGGGATCCATTCGCCCGAGGCTAGGGGCGGCCGCTCTCGTCGAACTCGTGCTCGGCTCTAGGACGTGTCCTTCCGCCCCGGACCGGCGCCGGTGGACGGCCCCGCCCCTTCGACAGGGCCGTCCGGGGAGGAGTTCAGACCGCGATCGGCTCGCTGTCCCGGTTGATGAGCGTCGCGTAATGGCCGCCGCGCAGGAGCAGCTCATCGTGGGTGCCGCGCTCGGAGACCCGGCCCCGGTCCAGCACGATGATCTCGTCCGAGTTGCGGACGGTCGACAGCCGGTGGGCGACCGTGATGGTGGTACGGCCCACGCTGGCCGCGTCGATGGCCTTCTGAACGGCCAGCTCGGTCTGGGTGTCCAGGGCACTGGTGGCCTCGTCGAGCACCAGGATCGGCGGGTCGCGCAGGATGGTGCGGGCGATGGCCAGGCGCTGCTTCTCGCCGCCGGAGAACCGGTACCCGCGCTCGCCGACCACCGTGTCGTAGCCGTCGGGCAGGAGCATCAGATAGTCGTGGATGTGGGCGATCCGCGCCGCCGCGAACAGCTCCTCGTCGGTCGCGTCCGGCTTGGCGAACCGCAGGTTGTCCGCGACCGTGGCGTGGAACAGGTACGTCTCCTGGGAGACGACGCCGACCGCGGACGTGAGCGTGTCGAAGGACAGGTCGCGCACGTCGACCCCGTCGATCGTGACGGAACCGGACGTGACGTCGTACAGCCGCGGGATGAGGTAGCTGAGCGTGGTCTTCCCCGAGCCGGTCTCCCCGACGATCGCGAGGCTGCGGCCCGCGGGGACGGTCACGTCGACGCCGGCCAGCGTCGGCTGGTCCGTTTCCGCGTAGGAGAAGCCGACCCCCCGCATGCGCACCTCCCCCCGCAAGGCGGCCGGCTCGACCGGCCGCGCCGGCTCGGCGATGTCGACGGGCAGGTCGAGGTACTCGAAGATGCGGCCGAACAGCTCGAGAGAGCCCTGGATCTCGATCCCGACGGTCAGCAGCCGCTGCGCCGGGCGGAACAGGCTCTGCTGGAGGGACGTGAAGGCGACCAGGGAGCCGATGGAGATGGCCATGTGGCCGTTGCTCGAGGTCAGCCCCGTGACCCAGTAGATCACCGCCGGCATGGAGGCGATGACGATCCAGATCGTGGACTGGTACCACAGGCCCGCCGTGGTGACGCGCACCTCGACTTCGGTGAGCTTGCGCGACTGCCGCGAGAAGTCGTCGGTCAGGGAGCGGGAACGGCCCATGGTGTGGCTGAGCAGGATCCCGCTGATCGACAGCGACTCCTGCATGGTCGAGGACAGCCCGGCGAGCTGGTTCTGCCGGTCACGGGTGATGGTCCGCCGCTCGTTCCCGACGCGACGGCTCACCAGGGCGAACGCCGGGAGCATGAGCATGGACGCGAGCGTCAGCCGCCAGTCGAGCAGGAACATGGCGGTGGTCGAGGCGATGACGATCGTGATGTCGGACAGCAGCGCCGTGGCGGTGCTCGTAATGGTGACCTGCATCCCGCCGATGTCGTTGGCGATGCGCGACTGCACTTCGCCGGTACGTGTACGGGCGAAGAAGGCCAGCGACATCCGCTGGAGGTGGCCGTACACCGCCGTGCGCAGGTCGTGCATGACGAGCTGGCCCACCTTGGCCGATATGTGGGTCTGCCAGACGTTGAACGAGCTGGTGGTGACCGACACCAAGATCATGCCGAGGGCGAGCAGGGACAGCAGCCCCAGCCTGTCCTGCGGCAGCGCCGTGTCCATGACCTCACGGATCAGGAACGGGTTGACGAGGGAGACCAGGGCGGAGCCCGCGACCAGCAACACGACGGACAGCAGCTTCCTGCGATACGGGCGGAACAGCCCGAGGACGCGTCGCAGCTGGCCGTCTTTCATCAGTGCCTGGGGACGCGTGATGCCCGAGCTGGCGCTGCCCACCCTGGCCTCCTTCTCTATGTGGTCGGTTCCAGTCGATCCAGGTCGTGCCTACTGCAGCTGCCTGACCAGCGCCGCCCATTGGGCGAGCTCCGCTTCCGACAGCGGTGGCGGGTACGGCCGGCCGGCAGGCAGGGCGGCGGATTCCTTCCATGCGCAGGGGGGATACAGGCCGTGCCACGCGAACCCCGTCCACATCAGGCCTTCACCGAACTTCTTCCACAGGGATCGCATAGCGGACCTGGGCCTCGCGCCCATGTCGATCTCCATTCGCAGGGGGACCGCCCAACGTCATCTTGTGCAACGTGGCTCAACAGGACATCGGGACCGTGTCGAGTTCCGCTGGAGGACGGGCGCCTCAGCGCGCGGCCAGCAGCCCGCGGCTGCGCAGCACCCGGCGCTCCAGCGGGCTGAAGAACAGCAGGTCGATGGCGACGCCGACGACGAAGATCAGGATGATGCCGAGCATCACACCCGGCATGTCGGAGAACTCCCGCTGGTTCTGCAGGTAGCGGCCGAGGCCGATCCCCAGCTCGGGGGAGGAGGCGATGAGCTCGGCGGCCATCAGCGCCCGCCAGGAGAACGCCCAGCCCTGCTTCAGCCCGGCCAGGTACCCGGGCAGGGCGCCGGGCAGCAGTACGTGCCGGGCGCCGCGCAGACCGCTCGCACCGAGCGTACGGCCGGCCCGCAGGGTCAGCGGCGGCACCTGGTCGATCCCGGCGATCAGGCCGTTGGCGATCGAGGGCACCGAGCCGAGCAGGATCACGGCGTACATGGCCGAGTTGTTGATGCCGAGCCAGATGACGGCGGCCGGCACCCAGGCGACCGAAGGCAGCGACTGCAGGCCTGCCAGCACCGGCCCGATGGCGGCCCGTACCGGCTTGACCTGGGCGACGAACAGGCCGATCGGTGTACCGATCGCGACGGCCGCCAGGAAGCCCGAGACGCCGCGCCACAGGCTGGTCCAGATGATGGAGAACAGCGTGCCCTCGTCCCAGAGGACCGTGAGCGAGTGCCACACGCCTGCCGGGCTCGGCAGCTTTTCGGGGCTGGTCAGGTGCAGGCTGTAAGCGAGCTGCCAGGCACCGACGACCAGCACGATGCCCAGGATCGGCGGCAGCACCTTCTTCTTCAGCACCTGGCTGAACGGGGCGCGCTGCGCGTGGCCGGCCTCCAGCGCGTCGAGTCCGGCCCCCAGGGTGTCGAAGCCGGTCCCCACGCCGTCGCGGCGGGCGGCGCGGCCGCCCGCCGCGGGCAGGGTGTCAGTGCTGCTGGACATGGCGGCGGATCTCCCCACGCAGGTGCTCGGTGATTTCGGTGGACAGCGCCGCGACTTCGCGGGACTCGCCCCGCAGCGAATGCGGCAGGTCGACGCGCCACTCCCGGGCGATCCGGCCGGGCCGGGACGACAGCAGGACGACGCGCTGGGCGAGCCGCACGGCCTCTCTGACGTTGTGGGTGACGAACAGGACGGTGAGCCTGCGCTCGTTCCAGATCCGGGTGATCTCCTCGTGCAGGACGTCCCGGGTGATGGCGTCCAGTGCGGCGAACGGCTCGTCCATCAGCAGTACGGTGCTGCCCTGGGCGAGCGCGCGCGCCATGGCCACGCGCTGGCGCATGCCGCCGGAGAGCTCGTGGACCCGCTTGCGGTGCGCGCCGCCGAGGCGGACCAGTTCCAGCAGCCGCTCGGCCTCGGGCCTGCGCTCCTCGCGCGGCACGCCCGCCAGGCGCAGCGCCAGCTCGATGTTGCGACCCGCGCTCAGCCACGGGAACAGCGCGTGGTCCTGGAACATCAGCGACGGCCGGGTGCCGGGTACCTCGATGGTTCCGGTGCTGGGCTCGTCGAGCCCCGCCACCAGGTTCAGCAGGGTGGATTTGCCACAGCCGGAAGCGCCGAGCAGGGTGACGAACTCCCCCGGGGCCACGTCCAGGCTGATGTCGTCGAGCACGACGGAGTCCGCACCGGGGCGGCCGAAGGCCTTGGAGACGTGCGAGAGCCGGACCGCCGGGTACTCGTCCGTGGTCTCGACGACGGGGGCGAACTTCGGGATGGTCAGTGCCGTGGTCATTGCGGACACCTCCTGCGGGAGTGGACGGGGCGCTGCGCGGAGCTACGGGGTGCGGGTCGTCACTTGACGCCGAGCCCGGCGTCCGCCGCGGCGGGCCGGCCCGCTGCCGCGAGTACCTTGTTGAGCAGGGTCAGGTCGACGATCCCGGCGAGGTCGGGCTTGTCGAGCAGGCCCGCGGCGACCGCGTGGTCGGCCCCGGTCTGCAGGGTGGCGGCCAGCGGGTCGTCGATGAAGTCGATGCTGCTCCACGCGGGGTCGAGGATGGCGGGCGGCAGCGCGTTGCCCGTGTCGGCCTTGATCCGCAGGTTGGCGTCGGCCTTCGCCTTCTCCGGGTCGGCCTTGATGAAGGCGTTGGCCGCCACCGCGCCGCGCAGCACGGCCTCGACCACGTCGGGGTGCGCGGTCAGGAACTTCTGCGAGACGATGATGTTGGTGGTCACGAACTTGCCGTCCGGCCACAGCGACTTCTCGTCCAGCAGGACCTTCGCGCCGAGCGTGACCAGCCTGGAGGCGGTCGGCTCGGGCACCCAGGCGCCGTCGACGGAGCCGGACTTGTACGCCTCCGGCACCACCTTGTTCTCCGTACGGAGCACATTGACGTCACCCGCGCCGGAGGCCGGGTCCACCTTGTAGCCCTTGCCCGCCAGATAGTTGAGCAGGGAGACGTCCTGGGTACCGCCCAGCTGCGGGGTGGCGATCTTCTTGCCCCGGAGGTCGTCCAGTGAGCCGATCTTCGCCGGGTTGACCACCAGCTTGACACCGCCGGAGGCCGAGCCGCCGATGATCCGCAGGGACGTGCCGCGCGACTTGGCGTAGCCGTTGATCGCCGAGTTCGGGCCGATCCAGCCGATGTCGATCGAACCGGCGTTGAGCGCCTCGATTTCGGCCGGACCGGCGTTGAAGTACTGGGACTTGATCCGGGTCGATCCCAGCTCCTTCTGGAACAGTCCGTCCTGCAGGCCCACCAGGGCGGTCCCGTGAGTGAGGTTCGGGAAGTAGCCGATCTTCACGGTGTCGGCGGAGAGCTTCGCACCCGAGACGACGCCCGCGGTCTGCCCCGCCGGGGCTTCGCCGGCACTGGCACCGTAGCCGCAGCCCGACAGCAGTCCGGCGGCCGCGGTCACCGCGACGGCCGCCATGGCCACCCGCCCGATCGTCTGGTGGTGCATCAGAGCCAGTCCTCCTCGTTGATTTCCGCGGCCGTGGGCCGTGCGGTCCCGAAGGGCTCGCCCGCCATGCCGGCGGCGAGGGTCGTGCCGTCGGCCGGGTCGATCAGCAGGAACGAGCCCGTCCTGCGGTTGTCGGCGTAGGGGTCGAGCGCGAGCGGCTCGGCCGTGCGCAGCACGACGTGCCCGATGTCGTTGACCTGCAGACCCTCGGCGCCGGGGCGCCGTTCGAGCGTGCTGATGTCGATCCGGTACGAGATGTCCTTGACCAGGGCGCGCACGGTGCGGGTGGTGTGCTTGAGCAGGACCTTGGCACCGACGTGCAGGGGGCGCTCGTTGAGGTGGCAGACGCTCGCCTCGATGTCCGTGGTGGGCGCCCCGGCCGTGCCCGTGGCCGCGATCAGGTCGCCGCGCGAGACGTCGATGTCCTCGGTGAGGCGGACGGTGACGGACTGGGGCGCCCAGGCGACGTCCGTCTGCGTGCCGAGCGCGTCGATGCCCGCGACGGCCGTGGTGTGGCCGGAGGGCAGGATGGTGACGGCGTCCCCGACCCGCAGCACGCCGGAGGCGATCTGGCCGGCGTAGCCCCGGTAGTCGGGGTGGTCGGCGGTCTGCGGGCGGATCACGTACTGGACGGGGAAGCGGGCGGGCTCTTCCCTCGGGTCGCTGCCGACCGGGACGGTCTCCAGGTGCTCCAGCAGGGTCCGGCCGCCGTACCAGTCCATGGTGGCGGACGGCTCGACGACGTTGTCGCCGGCCAGCGCGGAGAGCGGGATCGCCACGACGTTCTTGATCCCGAGCGTGGCGGCGTACGAGGTGAACTCCTCGGCGATCTCCGCGAAGACGCACTCCTTGTAGCCCACCAGGTCCATCTTGTTGACGGCCAGGACCACGTGGGGCACCCGCAGCAGGGCGGCGACCGCGGTGTGCCGGCGGGTCTGCTCGACCATGCCGTTGCGGGCGTCGACGAGCACGACCGCGAGGTCGGCGGTGGAGGCGCCGGTGACCATGTTGCGGGTGTACTGCACGTGCCCCGGCGTGTCGGCCAGGATGAACCGGCGGCGGGCGGTCGCGAAGTAGCGGTAGGCCACGTCGATGGTGATGCCCTGCTCCCGCTCGGCCCGCAGGCCGTCGGTCAGCAGCGCGAGGTCGGGGGCGTCCTGGCCGCGGTCGGCGGAGACCCGCTCCACGGCTTCCAGCTGGTCCTCCAGGACCGACTTGGAGTCGTGCAGGAGGCGGCCCACCAGGGTGGACTTGCCGTCGTCGACGGAACCCGCGGTGGCGAAGCGCAGCAGCGTCGTGGCGCTGAGCTGCTCGGTGGTTGTGGTCATCCCTAGAAGTACCCTTCGCGCTTGCGGTCTTCCATCGCGGCCTCGGACATCTTGTCGTCGGCGCGGGTCGCGCCCCGTTCGGTGAGCCGGGAGACGGCGATCTCGGCGATCACCGCGTCGAGCGTGGCGGCGTCGGAGTCGACGGCGCCGGTGCAGGACATGTCGCCCACGGTGCGGTAGCGGACGAGCCGCTTCTCGACCGTTTCGCCGTTCTTCGGGCCGCCCCACTCACCGGCGGTCAGCCACATGCCGCCCCGCAGGAAGACGTCCCGTTCGTGGGCGAAGTAGATGTCCGGCAGTTCGATCTCCTCGCGGGCGATGTACTGCCACACGTCCAGCTCGGTCCAGTTGGAGAGCGGGAAGACGCGCACGTGCTCGCCCGGCGCGTGGCGGCCGTTGTAGAGCTGCCACAGCTCGGGGCGCTGGCGGCGCGGGTCCCACTGGGAGAACTCGTTGCGCAGGGAGAAGACGCGCTCCTTGGCGCGGGCCTTCTCCTCGTCGCGGCGTCCGCCGCCGAAGACGGCGTCGAACGTGTGCTGCTGGATCGCCTCCGTGAGGGGGACGGTCTGCAGCGGGTTGCGGGTGCCGTCGGGGCGCTCCGTGAGCTTGCCGGCGTCGATGTACTCCTGGACGGAGGCCACGTGCAGGCGCAGGCCGTGCTGGGCGACCGTGCGGTCCCGGTACTCGATGACTTCGGGGAAGTTGTGCCCGGTGTCGACGTGCAGCAGCACGAACGGCACCGGAGCCGGCGCGAACGCCTTGAGCGCCAGGTGCAGCATGACGATCGAGTCCTTGCCGCCGGAGAAGAGGACCACCGGCTTCTCGAACTCGCCCGCCACCTCGCGGAAGATGTGGACCGCCTCGGATTCCAGCGAGTCCAGGTGCGTCAGCGCGAAGGGGTTCCCCGACGCCTCGATCAGGCGATGGGTCGCGGTCGTCATGCCAGGCCCCTCTCGGTCAGGAAGGTGTGCAGCTCGGCTGCGGAATCGGCCACCGAGCGGCCCTGCGTCTGGATGCGCAGCTCCGGGCTCTCGGGTGTCTCGTACGGGTCGTCGACGCCCGTGAGACCGGAGATCTCGCCGGCCGCCTGCTTGGCGTACAGGCCCTTCACGTCGCGCTGGGAACAGAGCGTGACCGGGGTGGCCACGTGGATCTCCAGGAACGGCGTGCCGCCGGCGGCGTGCCGGGCACGGACGGCGGCGCGGGACTCGGCGTACGGGGCGATGACCGGTACCAGCGTCTTGACGCCGTGTGAGGCCAGCAGCCCGGCCACGAAGCCGATCCGCTGTACGTTGGTGTGCCGGTCCTCGCGGGTGAAGCCCAGGCCGGCCGAGAGGAACTCGCGTATCTCGTCGCCGTCGAGCACCTGGACCTCGTGCCCCTCGGCGCGCAGGCGCTCGGCGAGGGTGAAGGCGAGGGTGGTCTTGCCCGCGCTGGGCAGCCCGGTCAGCCACACGGTGGCGCCGCGCTCGCTGGGGGCGGCGGCCGGGGCCGCCTCCGCGGTGTACCGGGCGGCCAGGGTGTGAGCCGTGGTCACGGTGGTGTTCTCCCGGGAGGTAGATGCGGACTTTCAGGGATGGGTCGAGCACGTCTCCCGCGCTGCAGGGCGTCGGCGCGGGCAGGGTTGGCGGGACCTTTCAGGCGGTGGCGAACTCGATCAGCGTCCGGCCGAGCACGTCCATGTCGATCCGGTGCCAGGACCCGGGCAGTTCGAGGACCCGGCCGTTGGGAAGGGCCGCCGCGGTCGCCTGCGCCGCCGCACGCAGCCAGGCGCTGGTGCTGTCGCTGTTGAGGACCAGCGCCTGCGTCTCGAATCCAGCCAGCGGGCCGGCCGGGACGGTGAAGTCGCCGCAGATCGTGACGTCGTACAGCAGCGTGTGCGCGTTCGCCTCGTTGATGGCCCAGATCGGGCTCCGGCGCCACTCCGCGACGGTGTCGGGGGTGAGGCCCAGGACGGGGCCGAGGAAGTACTCGGCCGCCTCGTCGCGCCGGTCGCCCTCCAGGAGGACCTGGAGCGTCCGCGCGGCGTTCCACGGGGTCTTCGGGAACCCGTCGACCCGGAAGAACGGCTCGTGGAGCGCCAGCCTGGTGATCGGCGTGCCCGTGAGCGCCGCCTGGATCGCCAGGTTCGCGCCCGTGGACCCGGCGAACACGGCCGCTGAGCCGCCCGCTTCCTCGATCACCGCCTGGAGATCCTCGATCTCCCGCTCGACGGCGTACTCGGGAGCGTCACCGCTCTGGCCGCGCCCGCGGCGGTCGTAGGCGTACACGGTGCAGTGCTGCGCCAGCTCGGGAACGAGCTCGGAGAAGATCGTGTGGTCGCGGAACGCACCGTTGAGCAGCACGAGTGGGGGGCCCTCGCCCGACTTCTCGTAAGCGATCGTCGTGCCGTCACGCGAAACGACCTTGAGCATCACGCACTCCTCATGCCGACCGGAGGTGATCTCACCTCGCCCTGTGTCTGCAGCTTCGAGCGCGTCGATGCATAACCGGTCGAGAACCGTTAGCGGCCCGCTTGCACCGCCTGCCGCCCCCGGCGGCGCCCGAGAGGGCCGTGCGGCTGCGGCGGTGGCCCCGGCCGCAGGTGAGAAGGCCCGTGCCGCCGGCGGGGACGCCGGCCTCCTCGGCCGGGGCGCGGCGCTTGTACGGACCCCCCTCGATCGTCCCGTCCGGGGCCTGGAGGACGACGCTTCAGCCCCACGGCGACTGGGCGGCGGGCTTCAGGACCGTGGCGCGACGGCCCACGGCGGCGCCGACGAAGCCGTCGACGGAGCCGCCGACGGCCTCCTGCGGGCTTCTCGGTTCCTGACCGGTCTCGAGACCTGCTTCGCCACGCACGCCGGCATCCCCTCCACCTGGACCGCCGGACCGGCATCGCGGGCCGCACCCGCACCCGCGGCATCGGCATGGTCGGCCGCCGCATCCGCCGCCTGGCGCCGGAAGGCACCGGGCGGCATGCCGACCAGCTCGGTGAAACGGGTGGTGAACGTGCCCAGCGACGCGCAGCCGACCGCGAAGCAGACCTCGGTGACGCTGAGGTCGCCCCGCCGCAGCAGCGCTGCCGCCCGCTCGATGCGACGCGTCATCAGGTAGGCGTACGGAGACTCGCCGTAGGCGGCCCGGAACTGCCGGCTCAAAGGCCTGACGCCCAAGGCGGTCACCGTTCCCGGTGGCGCCCGCTCTGCCCGGTCGGACGGGGTGCCGAAGCAGGCGTTCCGCCGCGACCGGATCTCGTACGGCTACCGGGAACTGCGTGCCCGTCAGGCCGAAGCCGCGGCCTCGGCCGCCGAGCACCGACGCCACCGCGCCCGCCTCCTCGCCCGGCAGATCATCGCCGCCCACGGCCCCACGCTGGTGGTCGAGGACTGCGACATCCGTACCTGGTACCGGCTGTGGGGCAAGCGGCTTTCCCAGACCACCCCCGGTCTGCTGATCTCAGCTCTGGAGCGTGAGTGCACGGCTGCGGGCGGTCGTCTCGTACGGGCCTCCACCTGGTCCACGGCCCTGTCCCAGCACTGCCTGTGCGGCGAGCGCGTAAACAAGTCGCTGCGGGAACGGGAGCACAAGTGCATCGCCTGCGGCCTCGCCGGGAAACGCGACCTCGTGTCCGCCGCGCTGGCCTCCTTCGTCCGCTTCACCGACGTGGACGACCCCACCACCGCGTACCTGGACACCACCGCGTCCCGGCACGCACAGATCACATTCTCCGAAGGGCTGGAAGAAGCCCTGCGGGAGTCAACCGCACCGAGCCAGACCACCGCTTGCGGTGCTGGTCGCGTGGCAGTTCCACGGCAACGCCGTGGAACCTCTGCTCCCCGAACCGCCGGACGACGGTCCCGAGCAACCCCGGATGAGCCACGCCCCAAGCGTGACCACGCCGGAAAGCCCGGACACCGCCCCGGCCGCAACCCGCAGCTCACCCTCTGGTGAATTGCGGATCAAGTCTTAGCCCCAGTTGGTGCCCGCGGGCTCCTGGATGGTGGCGTTCAGCCGGTTGAAGAAGTTCGTCGTCGCGATCATGAGGATGATCGCGGCGAGCTGCTCCTCCGTGAAGTGGTCGGCGGCCTCGTCCCAGATCGCGTCCGGCACGGCCTGCCCGCTGCGGTCGGCCAGCCGGGTGGCGGCCTCGGTCAGTGCCAGCGCGGCGCGCTCGGAGTCCGAGAAGAACGGCGTCTCGCGCCAGGCGGCGACGGCGTGCAGGCGCTCGTCGGTCTCCCCGCCCTTCTTGGCGCCCGTGACGCCGCCGTGGACACAGGCGCTGCAGCCGTTGATCTGGCTCGCGCGCAGGTGCACCAGATCCAGCGTGCGCGGTTCGACCCCGCCCTGGTGCATGGCCTTGTAGAGGTTCTGAATGCCGTTCATGGCGTCCGGCAGAAGCTTGGCGGGGTTCTGCATACGAGCCTTCATCGGGTGCTCCCTCAGGGGTGTTTTCCGTTCGTCACAACACTGACCGAGCCTGCCCTACGGATGTGACCGGCGAACAGGAACAAGCTTTCGAGCGGCGGCGCGACCCCTCCGGCGACCTGCGGAAATTAGGCAGCCTCAAGCGTGCCCATGCCATTCCTCAAGGGAGCCTCGAGCGTGCCTGTACCACCGCTCAGCCGAGGGGCGACCGGTCCACCAGCGCGATGCACCACGACGTTCACCCGTCGCGGCACCCGGTCGGCACCCGGTCGTACGGTCTGCTCGACGGGACCGGCGGCAACGAGGAGGCAGGACTCGAGTAGGGAATCAGCCAGAACGGGACTGCCATAGGGCACGGGAATCCGGGTTCAAGCCAACTCGAGGGGGGCTCCACCAGGGCTCCACCCCTCTGGTGAAGAACCTTTATATAAGTCCAGTCCCGTACGAGCCCCCGCTCCACGGCTCCTGACCCTCAGCGAGAGTCACATGACGACCCAGACCCCGGCACCATCCCCCACGGAAACGGATTCACCGCCCGCTCCTTCCCCCACCGTTGCGAGCCGCTACGCCGCCTTCGTCGCAGGCCGGCGCTCCAAGTGGGTCGTGCTTGTGCTGTGGCTCCTGCTCATGGGCATCGGTGGCTCGCTGGCCGCCGGCCTGGCAGACGTACAGGACAACGACCCGGAGACCTGGCTGCCGTCGAGCGCGCAGTCGACCAAGGCGGTGCAGCTCGCGGAGCGGTACTTCGCCGACAAGGACTCCAGCACCGCGGTCATCGTCTACGCACGCGAGGGCGGCCTCACCCAGGCCGACCTGTCCAAGATCGACAGCGACCGCGCCGGGCTCGCCGACAAGGTGGCCGTCGGCGAGGTGTCCCCCGCCGTGGTCTCCGAGGACAAGGTCGCGGCGTTCGTCAGCGTTCCGCTGCGCACCTCGCCCAGCGACAACAAGGTGCTCACCGACAAGGTGGAGGAGGCCGGCAAGCTCACCGCCGACGGCGCCCCCGCCGGTCTCGACGTCAAGGTCACCGGCGAGGCCGGGAGCATCCGCGACTTCGCCGAGGTCTACTCCGGCATGGACGGCGCGCTGCTGGGCGCCGCGCTCGGCGTGGTGGCGCTGCTGCTGCTCGTGACCTACCGCAGCCCGGTGCTGTGGCTGATCCCGCTGATCGCCGTGGGGCTGGCCAGCCAGGTGGCGAGCGGCGTGGTCTACCTCCTCGCCAAGCACGCGGGGCTGGTGGTCAACGGTCAGAGCGCCTACGTGCTGATGGTGCTGTCCGTAGGCGTGGGCACCGACTACGCCCTGCTCATCATCGCCCGCTACCGGGAAGAGCTGCACCGGCACGAAGACCGCCACACGGCGATGGCGCTGGCCGTGAACGGCTCGCTGCCGGCTCTGGCCGCCTCCGCCGCGACGGTGGCGATCGCGACGCTGTGCCTGGTGTTCGGCAGCATGAACAGCACCAAGGGTCTGGGACCGGTCGTCGCCATCGGTGTGGTCCTGGTGTTCTTCGCCATGACCTCGCTGCTGCCGGCGCTGCTGGTGATCCTCGGCCGCTGGGTGTTCTGGCCCGTGAAGCCGCGCGTCACCGCGGGCTACGACCCGAACTCGGCGCAGGGGCACAGCAAGTGGGCGAAGATCGCCGCTGCCGTGGGCCGGCGCCCGCGCGCGGTGTGGGTCGGCACGGCGCTGGTGCTGGGCGTCATGGCGCTGGGCATTGCCGGCGTCCAGACCGGCCAGACGCAGGCCGAGCAGTTCACCAGCAAGGTCGACTCGGTCACGGGCCAGCAGCTGCTGGCCAAGCACTTCCCCGCGGGCTCGTCCGCTCCCGCGGATGTGTACGTCCGCGACGCCGGGGCCGAATCCGCGGCGGCCACCATCGCCAAGGTGCCCGGTGTCTCCTCCGTCGGCACCCAGGTGGCCAAGGGCGGCTGGACGCACCTGACCGCAGTGCTCAAGGACGCTCCGGACTCCGCGGCCGCCAAGGACACCGTCCGGGACATCAGGACGGCGCTGGACGGCTCGACCGGGCCGGCAGCCGACGCGGTCGTCGGGGGCCAGACCGCGGTGGCGCTCGACGTCTCCGAGGGGCAGAGCGCCGAGGAGAAGCTGCTGATCCCGCTGATCCTCGCAGTGGTGCTGATCATGCTCTTCATCCTGCTGCGGGCGGTCATCGCATCGGTGGTGCTGCTCGTGTCCGTGGTGCTGTCGTTCGCGGCAGCCGTCGGCACGGCCTCGCTGCTGTTCCACGCACTCGACCACGCGAAGATCGACCGAGGCCTGGTGCTGTTCGGCTTCATCTTCCTCGTCGCACTGGGCGTCGACTACACCATCTTCATGGTGACGCGCGCCCGGGAAGAGGTGCGGCTGCGCGGGCACCGCGAGGGAATCCTCACCGCGGTGACCGTGACCGGCGGTGTCATCACGTCGGCGGGCGTGGTGCTGGCCGCCACGTTCCTCGTCCTTGCGGCCATCCCCACGGTGAGCGCACTGCAGCAGGGTCTGCTGGTGGCGGTCGGCATCCTCCTCGACACGTTCCTGGTACGCAGTCTGCTGGTTCCGGCGCTGGCCCTGGACCTGGGGCCGCGCTTCTGGCGGCCGGGCCTGACGGAAGAGGAGATGGCGCCGCGCGAGCCCGAGAAGAGCCGGGCCGACGTGCCGTCCACCGTCTGAGTTCGTGACGACCTCGCAGGTCACCAGACGTACTGATCTGCGGTGAGCAGGCGGCCGTTCCTCACGCTTCGAGGGTCAAGCAACGAAGCGCTGAGGGACGGCCGCTGCGTTTGTGCGCCCCTTCCCCGGACGGCCTGACCGTCCGCCTGGACACGAGGCCGTCCGCCTGGACACGAGGCCGTCCGCGTGGACACGAGCCCGTCCTCGACCCCCTGGGTGGGGTCCCTCACCGCGCCGATCATCACCGGCGCGGAGTGCGGCCATGTCCCGCCGCACATCCCCTCGCCGACGGGGCCCTCGGCCGCCGCGTCCACACCGCGGGCCGCAGCGCGGGCCGCAGCGAGCCGACGCATCCGGCCGACCGGCCCGGCGTAGCAGACGTCCCGCCGACCCGCGCGACGCCCCGGTGCGTTTCGGCCATTGGGCCGCCCCTCCCGCCCCACCGGTCTGCGGTGCTCGCCCGGCCGGGAGCCGGCGGAGGCGCCGCGCCACCAGTACGGGAGCGGCGGCCCGGCGCGCGGCGGGCGAGAGGGCCCCGGTTCCGGATCAGGCCTGCGACGACCGGTCTTCGAGCGGTCCTCGAGCGCCGGGTGGGATTCCTCTAACGACACCTTTTCCTACTCCCCGGTCGGGAAAGTGCGCGCGACCCGAAGGCGGAGCCCCGTTCCACCGGCCCCGCCGCCGATCACTGCCGGAGGCCTACGTGAGTCCAGTCCGTAAGCGGTACACGGTGGCCGTCGTCGGTGCGGGTGCGGCCGGCACGCTGACCGCCGTCCACCTCTGTGAGACGGCCACGCGCCGCCGGACCCCCCTCGACCTGGTCCTGGTCGACCCGGCCCCCGAAGCGGGCCGCGGCACCGCATACACCACCCGGGACCCCGGGCACCGCCTCAACGTGCCCGCGGGCGGCATGAGCTGCTACCCCGACGACCCCGGCCACTTCACCCGGTGGCTCTGCCGCCACGGCGAACCCACCGCCACCGCCACCGACTTCGCGACCCGTCACCGCTTCGGCGCCTACCTCGCCGACACGCTGGCCCAGGCCGTCGTCCGCGCGCACGGGATCGTGTCCGTACGCCGGCTGACCACACGCGCCGAGCACGTCGCCGGCGCCCCCGCCGGCGGGGTGACCCTCCGGCTCGCCGACGGTACGCGCCTCGCCGCCGACGTCGCGGTCCTGGCCACCGGCCCCGTAGCGCCGACCGCGGCCTGGGCTCCCGCGCAGCTGCGCGCCGCCGCCCGCTTCATCGCGGCGCCCTGGGACGCCGGCGCGCTGGACGGTCCCCTCGCCGACGACAGCGACGTCCTCCTCGTCGGCACCGGCCTGACCTCCGTCGACCTCACCCTCACCCTCGAACGCCCCGGCCGCACGGTGCACGCCGTGTCCCGCAACGGCCTGCTGCCCCAGCCGCACGCCCTGACCCCGGCCGGCCCCATGCCCGCCCCCGAAGGCCTCTACGACACGTCCTTCCAGCAGCTGCGCCGCACCGTCTACCGCCACATCGCCCGCGCCGTGCGCCTGCACGGCGACTGGCGTCCCGCGCTCGACAGCCTGCGCCCGCACACCGCGCACCTGTGGAGCCGCCTCACCCCCGAGGACCGCGCCGAATTCCTCGCCCGCGACGGCGCGTTGTGGAACACCCACCGCCACCGCATGGCGCCCGCCACCGGAGAGTCCGTCCTGCGCGCCCGCACCTCGCGCCGCCTGGCCGTCCACGCCGGCACCGTCACCCACGCCGACGTCCGCTCCGACGGATCCCTGGACATCGGGCTCTCCGGCGGGCGCGACCTGCACGTGGGCTGGGTCATCGACTGCACAGGGCCGGGTCCGCGCCCGGACGACCCCGTGTGGCGCTCCCTGTTCGAAGCCGGCGCCGCGGTGTCCGGCCCGCTCGGCATGGGCGTAGCCACCCTCGACGGGCGCCTGCTCGACGAGCAGGGAGCCACCGGCCTGCCCCTGTACACCCTCGGCGCCCCGCGCCGCGGCGAGCTATGGGAGACCACCGCCATCCCCGAGATCCGCGTACAGGCGGCGGCCCTCGCCCAGCAACTGCTCGCACCGCTCGTCCCCCGACGCCGCAACACGCGCCGCCCGCTCGACGGACACGGCGTCGCCCTGTCCACCCACGCCGAGGCGGCCGCCGCCTACCGCACCGGACTCGACCGGATCCTGAAGGTCCGCGCGGGCGCCGAGGACTCCCTCAGCCGCGCGGTCGCCCTCGACCCCGGCTTCGCCGTCGGGCACGCGGCCCTCGCCCTGCTGGGACACGAGTGCGGAGCCGCCGTCGACGTACCCCGGGCCCTGGCGGAGGCGCAACGCTGCGCCCGGGAGCGGGCGTGTGAACGCGAGCGCTCCTTCGTGGAGGTCGTCACCCGCCGCGTCCACGGAGACGGAGGCGACGCAGCCCTCGTACGGCACCTGGAGCAGTACCCGGCCGACGTGCTCGCCCTCGCCGTCGCCGTGCCCACCATCGCCTTCTCCGGCGTCGACGACCTCGACGACGACTACGCGCTGCGCCTGGTCGAGCGCACCTCCTCCGCCTACGACGGCCACTGGTTCCACACCTCCCTGCTGGCGTTCCTTCGCCAGGAGCAGGGCCGCCTGCACGAGGCCGGCGAACTCGCCCACCGCGCCCTGGCCGCGGAGCCCGCCTCCGGGCACGCCGTGCACGCGCTCGCCCACGTCCACTACGAGACCGGCGCGCACGGCGAGGGCCGCGACTGGCTGGAACGGTGGATCGCCGGGCGGGGCCGCGGCGCCGTGCACCGGGCCCACTTCTCCTGGCACATCGCCCTGCACGAACTGGCCCTCGACGACCCGGCCGCCGTACGCAAGCGCTGGTTCACCCAGCTCGCCCCGGCCCGGGTGACCGGCGTACGGGCCCTGGTGGACTCGGGGTCGCTGCTGTGGCGCGCCCGGCTCAGCGACAGCTGGCGCGGCGACCTGCCCGTCGCGGACGTCCTGGACGCGGTGGAGGCGGAGATCCTGGAACGCCCCGCGACCGCCTTCACCGCCCTGCACTGCGCCATCACCCTCACCGCCGTCGGCGACCTGGCCGCCCTGCGCCGCCTGCGCGACCACGCGGCGGCCGCCGACGAGGTCCAGCGCGAGGTCATCGCCCCCCTGTGCGACGCGTTCGCCGCGCTCGTCGAGGAACGCTTCCGGGACGCCGCCCGCGGCCTCGACGCGCTCCTGCCCGTCCTGCGCCGGGTCGGCGGAAGCGCGGCGCAGCGCGAGGTCGTCGAGGAGACCCTGCTGTACGCGCTGACGGCGGACGGCCGCTGCGACGCGGCGGCCCGCCTCCTGGACGCCCGCCTGGAACGCACCCAGGCCCCCCGAGACCGCCGCATGCGCGCGGGCCTCCCGGCCTGAGGACGGCGGCCACCACCGCCCCGATCGCCACCGTCCTCGACATCCACGCGACCGCCTCCTACGGCGACATCACCGCCCGCAGCCTCTGACCAGCACCGCCACCACAGCCCAGGGCGCACGAAGGTACGGGCCCACCGGACCGGCGAGCAATGACACGACGTCAGTCGGACACGGCAGCGCCGTAGAACGCGCGGCCCCCGGGGGCGCCGAAGGTCGTGCCGGTGAAGCTGATGGAGCCGGTGCCGGTGATGCCGCCGGGCGCCGCCGGCAGAACCCAGGCCCGCCCGGCGTAGTTGTTGTCGTGCCACGCCCCGACGACCAGATCCGCCTTGCCATCGCTGTTGCCGTCGATCAGCGAGACCACGGCGCCGAAGTGGTCCCAGGGCTGCGAAGTGTCGGGCACGCCCGCGGAGTCCTGCGTGAAGTTGCGGGCGCCCACGGTCGTGACGCCACTGGCGCTGCCCCGGAGAATCGTCACCGCGCCCGCGCGCTTGGTGGCGGTGGTGTCGGTTCCGGTCTCTCCCGAGACCCCGATCGCAAGGTCGGCGTACCCGTCCCCATCGGTGTCACCCACGGCGACGGAGCGGCCGAACGCGTCGGATTCCTCGCCCGTGCCCGGTACCCCGGGGGTGTCCTGGGTGATCTGCCGGGGCTTCAGCGTGGTGCTCATCCCCTGCGGGCCGCCGAAGGCGACGGCGACGGTCCCGCCGAGCCCGCCGGGCACACCGTCGGTACCGGACATGCCGCCGACGAAGTCGCCGTAGCCGTCGCGGTTCAGGTCTCCGATGGCGATGTCGCCGACGTAGACCTCACCGAAGGGCTGGCCGGCGTAGGCCAGACCGTCCTTGCTCCCCAAGAAGAGGGCGACCGTCTGCTTCGAGGCAGCGCCGTCCGCGGTGACCGTCATGCCCTGCACCACCACGTCGGCCTTGCCGTCATGGTTGACGTCCCCCATGGTGACCTGCCCGGGCAGGATGCCGTCCTTCTTCTGGGTGGGGTGGAAGGCCGAGGAAGCCGGGTAGCCGTTGGTGCGGTTGAACGGGCCGTACAACAGAGCCAAGCCCGCGCCTTGTCCGGCCCTGTCGGCGAAGCCGCCCTCCACGACGATGTCGGCGTGACCGTCGCCGTTGATGTCGCCCACGTCGGACTTCGCCACGCGCACCATCAGGGGATGGATGCCGCGCACCCGGGTGCCGCCGGACAGCCCGCTCTTGCCGCCCCACACGATCATCATGTGTGGAGACCCCTGCGCGATGACGACCTGATCCGCGTACCCGTCGTCGTTCAGGTCCCCGGAGCTGCCCAGCCCCGAGCCGAACCTCTCGGCCGGCAGCGGATCCCCGGGAAGGTTGGCCCGGCTGAGCAGCTTGCCCCCGCTCGTGGTCAGACCACGGGACGACCCGTTCAGCGTGGTCATGTACCCCGCCCCCGCGACCCCGTTCACGGTCCCGTCTGCGGCGCCGATCACCGCGTCGGGGTAGCCGTCGCTGTTGAAATCACCCGGCAGCACGGCCCCGGAGGCAGCCATGGGCTGCGCGAAGGCCGGTCCGGCGGACACGGCGGCGCACAAAGCCGCCGCCACTGCACAACGCACACGCATGAAGTTCCTCCGTAAGGGCGCTCCTGCCCCGCACACATCGGCCGGCAGCAAGACTCACGCGCCCGCGGCATGGTTGTACGGTCAGTCCACGTCGGCGACCTTGACGGTGACCGGGGTTCCGGCCTCCACCGTCCGGCTGACGGTGCAGAGCTTGTCGTGGGAGGTCTTTACGGCGCGCGGCAGGATCGCGCGGGCCCGGTCGCCGGCCCCGCCCGGGGGGAAGCGGACGGTGAAGGCGGCCTCGAGGCCGGTCATGTGGTTGCCGCCCGCATCTTCGGCCTTGTGCCCGTGGACGGCGACGGAGAACTCGCCGGGTTCGGCGTGCCGGCTGGTGGCGACGTCCACGTCGGCCGCGGAGCAGCCGCCGATCGCGGCGAGGAAGAGCTCGACGGGGGTGAAGCCCCCGACGGACCCGGTGCCGAAGGTGATCGTGTCACCGCGGGAGTTGGTCGCGGTGAACAGGCCCGGACCGGTTCGCTCGACGGTGACGGAGCGCAGGGAGTCAAGGGAGTCAGCAGTCATGACCTCGACGGTAGCCCCGCCGCCACGCATGTGCCGTGCCACACGGCGGCGCGGGAGTGTGTACGGCCGGTGCTCCCCGATGGTCTGTCACACGCCTGTGACGCGGACCGGACCATTCCACCCACACAAGATCACTAATTTTCTGTCTGCAGCCAGCAGCCCGAACTCAACGGCCTCCACCGGAAGAGACCACGGCATACGGCTCTCCTTCAGTCACACCAAAGCTCCAAGGAGTCGTCATGCGTACCGCCCTCCGCGCCACCACCACCGCTCTCGCCCTCATCGGCGCGGTGATCGCCGCCCCCGCCACGGCCTTCGCGGCCTCTTCCCCGGCCCAGCAGGCTTCCCCCGCGCGCACCCTGGTGGTCGCCGAGAACTGCGTCCAGAGCAAGGTCATCCCGTCCCTGTTCGCCGGCCTGACGGTCAAGCTGACCAACAGCGCCCACACCGGCGCCAAGGCGCAGCTGCGCGACGAGAGCGGCAAGGTGCTGGGCACGGTCGACCAGTCCAAGCCGGTGGACCTGGCCAGCGGCCTGCGGATCGACGGCGTGCTGTCCACCGCGCCCGTCTTCAAGCAGCGCACCCAGGGCGGCGACATGCCGTGGACCGCCACCGCGTTCCCGAAGCTGCCCAAGGACTGCAACACCGCCGGCAGCCTCTACTCCACGACGAAGTACGGCAGCCTGACCGTCAAGACCTACAAGGCCGGGCCGCAGCTCTTCAGCTCGCACATCGTCGAGAACGGCAAGCGCGTGGGCTTCCTGCACCCGGCGGCCACCGCCTACCAGGACGTCCGCAAGGTCGGCCAGCGCTACGTCCGCCTCACCGCCGACGGCGAGATCCACAGCTGGACCGGTGCCACCACCGTCTCCCCGAAGCTCGGCGTCTACAAGGTCGCGGGCGGCACGAAGGTCCGCCTGGTGAAGAAGGACGGTCTGTACGGCGTCCAGATGACCTCGCACGGCAGCTGGAGCAACTGGACCTACTTCGCCAAGGGCAAGTCCGTGATCCTCCAGGACAACAACACCATCATCGTGCTGAACGCGAACGGCACCCTCTCCAACTTCGTCTACGGCATCGCCCGCCAGACCGCACCGGTCTGGACCAACGCCTGATCATCCGCCGACCGGCCACGGATCCCCGGCCGGTCACCCACCACCCGCACCACCCCGAAGGGGGCCGCTCCGGCAGACACTCTGCCGAGGCGGCCCCCTTCCGGGCTCGGCGGATGCGCGCCCTCGGCGACGCGCGGTCATCACGTGATCGACCGGCCAGGTCCTAGCCGTGGGCGTTCGGGGAGGGCGCCGTGCCCACGGTGTAGCCGAGGGCGTGCAGCGGCCGGCGGACGGCCTCGAGGAGTGCGTGCGCCCGGTCCAGAGCGCGGGCTTCCGTGTCGGCGCGCACGAAGACCACGAGCCCCAGGCCGTACGGGGCCGGCCGCGCGCGCAGGTGTTCCAGGTGGTGGTCCGCCGAGGCGTGGGCCCACAGCAGTTCGTCGAGGATGTGTGCCTCGTTCGCCGTACCGGGGCCGCCGTTCATGCGGAGCAAGGATGCCTGGACCATGCGCATGAGGGTTCCCTTCCGAGGAGCCGACCGGCCGGACACGGTGGTTCCAGCGTGCGCGGCCCCGGGGGTGCTCGGAAGTGCGCACCCCTGGCACCAAGCGGCCTGGCACCTTCCGGAAGGCTCGTACCAACCCGGCCACTTCCGGATGATTACCGGCCGCCGGTGACGACGTTCCTTGTCGCGGCCGCGACCTGCTGAGACCATCGCGCGCAGCGAGCACGCGGGAGCTGCTGCGCAAGCGTCCATCTGGGGGGTTGGGCACGTGCTGGAGATGCTGGGGCTGGAGCCGCACACCGAGAACGTCTACCGGGAACTCCTCACCGATCCCACAGGAGGTGTGGCCGAGATCGGGCTGCGCCTCGCGCTGCCCGAGGCGACCGTACGGGCCTGCCTAGACCAGCTCGCGGACCTGGCCCTCGTCCGCCCCTCCCGCGACGAACCGGGCGCCCTGCGGGCCGTGAGCCCGGAGCGCGGGCTGGAACTGCTGCTGCGCCGCCAGGAAACAGAGCTGCTGCGTAGACAGCGGGAACTGGAGTTGAACAAGGCCGCGGCGGCCCGCGCGGTCGCCGAGTACGCCGACCTGCGCCCGGGGACGGCCGACGGAGACGGGACCGAGCGGCTGGTGGGGCTGGACGCGATCCAGGCGAAGCTGGAGGTGCTCGCCGAGGAGGTCGGCCGGGAGTGTCTCTCGGTGATGCCCGGCGGGGCGCAGTCGCAGGCGAGCCTGGACGCTTCGCGCCCGCTGGACGAACAGGCGCTGCGGCGCGGCATCTCCATGCTGACGCTGTACCAGGACAGCGCCCGGAACGACCCGGCCACCCACGCGTACGCCCAGTGGATGACCCGGGAGGGCGGGATGGTCCGCACCTGCCCGGTACTGCCCCCGCGGCTCCTCCTCTTCGACCGTGAGACCGCCGTCGTCCCCATCGACCCGGCCAACACCCGCCTGGGCGCGCTGTGTACGCGCGAGCCGGGCATCGTGGCCTCACTGGCGGCGCTGTTCGACCAGACCTGGAGCGCCGCCGTACCGCTCGGCGCGGACCGGCCGCAGGAGTCCGCGACCGGACTCACCCCGGCGGAGCGGGAGCTCCTGAAACTGCTGGCCTCGGGCATGACGGACGACATGGCGGGCCGGCGCCTGGGCGTTTCGATGCGGACGGTACGGCGGCAGATGGCCGCCCTCATGGAGCGGCTGGAGGCCAGCAGCCGCTTCGAGGCGGGACTGAAGGCGGCCCAGCGAGGCTGGCTCTGACGCCACCGCCCGGACGTCACCAATAGGTCAGGACGCTTGGTGACACACGCAATCCCTTCTCCGGAGCGGGGCGAGTGAGCAGGATTTGGTTCACCGGGAGGGCGGCGGAAACGCGGCGGTCCGGTCCACGAAACCACTGACTCTCGCTGGGGGAACCGCCATGTCCCGGACCAAGTCCCTGCTCGCCACCGCCGTGCTCTCCCTGCTGATGACAGGCCTCGCCACCACCACGGCGGCAGCGGCGGACGGCACCACCAGCATCGGCTGGGACACGGCCCCGACGGCCCCGGCGGGTGACACCGGCATCGGCTGGGACGTCGCTCCGGCAGCCACCACAGGTGACTCGGGGATCGGCTGGGACACCGCCCCGACGGCCACCACCGCCGCCTGACCTGCCTGACCTGCCTGACCGAGCCGGGGCCGTGCGCAGCCCCCGCAGGCCGTCGGCACCACGCACGTCCCAGCCCCCTCGGCCGCAGGCCCGCCGCCCGCCTCCCGCCGAGCCGCGCACGCCCCTCCCGCGAGGAGCCCCGTCAAGGAGCACAGCCATGCCTTCTTCGCCCTCCACCACCCGCCGCCGCGCCGCCGTCACCGCTCTCGCCGCCCTGACGCTCACGCCGCTGCTCGGGCTGGCCACCGCCGGCACGGCGCACGCAGACTCCACCGCCGTCGCCTCCATAGCCAAGGCCCAGACCGGCAAGGGCTGCTCCTCCTTCTACGGCTGCCCGCACCCCGGCCAGTGGTGCGCCGACTTCGCCCGCTGGGTCTGGAGCCAGGCCGGCGCCACGCCAATGACCGGCATAGACAGCAGGGCGGTCAGCTTCTACCAGTTCGGCAAGAGCAACGGCACGCTCCACTCGACCCCCCAGGTCGGTGACGCCGTCGTCTACGACGCGGACGGCTCCCTCGCCGACGGCGAGGCCGATCACGTCAACCTGGTCGTCGAGGTCTCCGCGGACGGCACCCAGATCAAGACGGTCGGCGGGAACGAGAGCAACTCCGTGCAGGCCCGAAGCTGGTTCAACTGGCGGACCAACTCCAGCCCCGTCGGCGCCGGCCGCGCCCTCGCCTTCGTCGGACCCAAGGGGCTCGGTGCCCCGCCCACCCCCGCACCCACGCAGTCGACGTACCGGGGTGACATACCGATCTCGGGGGACTGGGACGGCCGCGGTCACACCCAGGTGGGTGTGTTCCGCAACTCCGGCGGTGCGAACCAGTTCATCCTGCGCCACGACGACGGCTCGATCTCGGTGATCGCACTCGGAGATCCGGGTGACCAGCCGATCACCGGCGACTGGGATGGCACGGGGCACACCCAGGTAGGTGTGTTCCGCAACTCCGGCGGTGCGAACCAGTTCATCCTGCGCCACGACGACGGCTCGACCTCGGTGATCGCACTCGGAGACGCGGGCGACCAGCCGATCATCGGGGACTGGGAGGGCACCGGCCGCGCCCAGGTGGGCGTGTTCCGCAATACGGGCGGCGCGAACGAGTTCATCATGCGCCATGCCAACGGCTCCTTGAACACCGTCCTGTTGGGCGACCGCGGAGACCAGCCGGTCATCGGCCACTGGGACGGGGGCGCCCGCGATCTCCCGGGCATCTTCCGGCGCAGCTCCTCCGGCGGCGCGAACACCATCGCAGCGCTGCACGCCGACGGCTCCGTGACGCACGCGCAGTACGGCAACCCGGGCGATCTGCCCGTCATCGGTGACTGGAGCGGAGCGGGCCGCAGCAGCTACGGCATCTACCGGCCGGGCAACGCCACCTTCTCGCTGAGCAACAGCTACGCGGGCGCCGCCGACACCTCCTTCATCTACGGCAACGGCGGCACCTGGTCCTGACCGGCGGCCTCGCCACGCCCCCTCCACACCCACACCCCCCATCACGAGCCTTGGAGTCCCGTCATGCCCGTTTCCCCCTCCCCCTCCCCCTCCCCCTCCCGTTCCCGTTCGCGGCGCCGTCCGCTCGCCGCCCTCGCCCTGGTCCTCACCGCCCCGCTCCTCGGCCTGACCGGCGCGGCCTCGGCCGCCGCCGACGGCGGGCAGGTCGCCACGACGGCGAACGCCCAGATCGGCAAGGGCTGCTCCTCCTTCTACGGCTGCCCCCACCCCGGCGCCTGGTGCGCGGACTTCGCCCGCTGGGTGTGGGGACAGGGCGGGGCGCAGACGAGCGGCCTGGGCGGGGCGGCGTACTCCTTCGTCACCTACGGCAGGCAACGCGGCACGATCCACAGCACCCCGCAGGTCGGTGACGCCGTCGTCTACGCCACCGCCGCCAACTGGTCCTCGGGCTGGGCCAACCACGTCAACGTCGTCGTCGCGGTCAGCGGTGACACGATCACCACGATCGGCGGCAACGAGAGCAACAGCGTGAAGAAGACCACCTTCAACTGGCGGACGAACGGCAACCCTGTGAACGCCGGCGCGATACGTGCCTTCGTCGGCGCGGTCTGGACCGCCCCGCCCGCGAACACCAATCCGGCTTCTCTCCCGGCGGGCACCCTGATCAAGGGTCCGGGCAGTGCGACCGTCAAGGTGGTCGTCTCGGGGGCCGGCCTGAGCATCACCGGGGACGACGTGACCCGCGACGGGTACGACCTGTCCACCATCGTCCCGGTGACCGACGCCGCCTTCAACGCGCTGCCCAGCGTCCTGCCGAACGGCTCCGTGCTCATCGACCAGTCCGGCACCGACCGCACCGTCTACGCCAGCACGAGCGGTGTGTCCCTGCCCCTGAACGGCGCGGAGTTCACCGCGTACGGCTACGACACCCGCCCCCTGATGGGCGTCCCCACCTCGTACATCGCGAACACCACCGGCCGCCCGCTGCCGGACCAGAGCCTGGTGAAGGCCCCGGGCGACGCCACGGTGAAGCTCCTCGTCGGCGCGGCGGGCTTCGCCCTGACCATGGACGATGTCAACGCGATGGGCCTCGACCTCGGCCGCACGGTGGAGGTACCGCCCTCCTACTTCACCTCCTTGCCGACCACCCTGGCCAACAAGACCCTGTTCAAGGAGCCCGGCAACGCCACCGTCAAGGTGGCCGCCGGAGGCGCCGGAGCCGCGCTGACGCTGAACGACGTCAACGCCCTCGGCTACGACCTGAGCCAGACCCGCACCATCCCGTCCCACGCCTACTCCGCCATCGGCACCACCCCCGCGGAGGGCACCCTGCTGCTCGCCCCGGGTGACGCCACCGTCTGGCTGATGACCGGTGGCCGCAAGCACGGCCTCACCGGCGCGGAGTGGAACGCGGGCGGCTACCGCGACGCCGACATCGTGCGCGTCCCCGCCGCCTTCCTGGCCGCCCTCCCCACCACCTGACCTGCCGGTCCTCTGACCGACCACCAAGGGCCCTGCCTCACCGGCAGGGCCCTTCTCGACGGTCCATCGGCAGTCAGCTTGTCCCGTTCCATGCAGTCAGCTGGAAGCGAGGTGACCCCCGGAGTGTGGACACAGGGGCTCATGCTGCGGGTTGGAGTCTCTCTGTCTTGTGGTGCTGTTGTTCGAACTCCATCGGGGAGAGGTAGCCCAGCGCGCTGTGCCGGCGTCGGGCGTTGTAGTAGGTGAGCCACTGGAAGATCACCCCGGTGACGTCACCGCCTCGGGTCGCGACCGCGGCCTGGAGCGCGTCGATGACGAGGTCTGCTCGCATGTGTGGGGCCATCGAGTAGCCGAGCACCCGGCGCGATCGGATGTCCAGGACGCAGACGAGGTAGAGCCAGGCGGCTCCGACCTGCACGTATGTGATGTCGCCGCACCACTTCTCGTCCAGGGCGTCAGCGGCGAAGTCCCGCTGGACCAGGTCCGCCACCGGCGGGGCGAGACGGTCCGCGATGGTGGTGCGCTTCTTCTTCCGCAAGTGACGGCCGACGATGCCGTTCTTGCGCATCAGCCTGGCGACCCGCTTGCGGTTCACCGTGTGGCCGAAGCCGCGCAGTTCGGCATGGACGCGCAGCGCGCCGTAATTCCCGCGGTGTTCGGCGTGGATCTCGCGGATCTCGGCGACCAGGACGTCCTCATCAGCCTGCCGTGCGGCTCGAGTTTCCGCGCCGGCGGTCCACCGGTAGTAGCCGGAGCGGGAGACTTCCAGCACCCGGCATATCCGCTTGATGCCAAACCTCTCGGCGTGGGCGGAGACGAAGCCCCAAGCGGCGGTCTTCACTTGATCTCCCGGGCGAAATACGCCGCTGCCCGGCGCAGGATCTCCCGCTCCGACTGCCATTCTTTCTCCGCCCTGGCCAGCCGGGGATTCTCCGCCCGCAGCCGGACCAGCTCGGCCTCCGTGTCCTGCGACGCGCCAGCAGCGGCCGGAGACCTATCGGCGTCACGTATAGGTACTGAGGCCGGCGCCGTTCAACGTGACCTGGTTGCCGCCGCTCGGCGGGCCGGCGTCCGGCTGAGGCGCAACGAGCTGCCTCTGCGCCACTCCGTCCGCGGAACCGGACAGGCTGGAAACCACCCCGCCCGCACAGTGCCCGGGCCCGGCCTCCTCGGCCCGCGCTGCGGAGCGGCCCAACGGCAGGACGCACAGGAACACCGCAGCGAGCAGAAGCCCGTTCCGGCACTGGGCCGAACGCCTGATGTCGCCCACGACCTGACCTGCGCAGTGGTGACCGCCGGCGCACAGACCGCCGACGGTCACCAACCGCGGGGGTCAGTGCCCCATGTGCGGCGCGGAGGTGACGATGGCGGAAGCGACCACGTCCCCGTTCTGGACCGCGCTGAGCCGCACGTCGTTCCGGGTGACGGGCTCGGCCGTGATCCAGCACGGCTGGTCGAGCTCGATGTACCGGTGGAAGGTCGTTTCGAAGTTGACGGGGCAGACGCGTCGCGGTGCGACCACCGCCTGGGTGGCCTGGCCGAAGGCCTCCAGCAGCACCATGCCCGGAATGTGGTCGTGCGGGTGATCGAACAGCACCGTGTTGGACGTGTCGACCCGCAGCTGCCACAGCCCCGGCCGGTCGGTGGCGGCCAGCGTGACATCGCGCTCATCGGTGCGGCCGACCAGCCCCGGCGAGACGGGCGGGGGAGGCGGCAGCGTCCGGGCAAAGGCCCTCCCGGCATCGGCGTATGCGCCGCGCAGCCGGTCGTAGATGACCCCCGGGTGGGTCACGTAGCGGACCTCGGCGGTGCCGACGTGCCTGCCGTCGCGCGACGCCTCCACGTGCGCGGTCAGATGGGTCGTCCCCATCCGGCGCCGGGTGACCTGGGTGTGCGTGATGCGTATGTCGACCGAGGCCGGCTCTCCGGTGGCACGCAGCGCCGCCGACGCCACGGGCGACCTGAAGTACTCCCAGCCCAGCCGGTGGTCGAGCGGTACCCCGAACGCGGTGTGTGACAGCAGGGCCAGGCCCTGGCGGAGGCTTTCGGTGAACAGCAGCGGGCTGTAGGCCCCGGGCTCGGGGCGGTAGAAGGAGTGGTCGGCGGGCCAGCGCACGGTGACGACGTGCTCGGCGTCATCGAGTTCGCGCCAGCCGGTGACCAGGACTTCGGAAGCGTCGACCTTGCGTACGAGGCGCCTGAGCTCGGCGCCCTGCGGCATGGTGTGGTGCGATTGCAGACTTCGGTGAGCAGCAGAATTCATTGGTTTCCCCCCGTGGGACAGCGGTGTTGTCCGTGCCGGGGCGCGGGTCCGGAGACCCGATCCACCCCGCCAGTAAAATAGAGAGTATTCTTTTTTTTGTCGAGCCCAGAGGAGAATCAAGTGACCGAACTGACCGGTAGGCGCAACGTGAAGCAGGAGCGCGCGTTGCGTACGCGCGCGACCCTGGTACGGGCCGCGGCCGAGGTGTTCGCCGAATCCGGGTTCGCCGGAGCCAGCGTCTCGAAGATCGCCGAACGGGCCGGACTGACGCTCGGCGCGATGTACTTCCACTTCAAGAACAAGGAAGCGCTCGCGCGCGAGATCGTCCGCTCCCAACCGGGCCTGGTGGCCCCGCCGCACGATGCGGTGGGGCTGCAGCACGCAGTCGACATCACGCTCACCTGGGCGTACCAGATGCTGGACGACCCGCTGCTGCTCGCGGGCGCGCGCCTGGTGATGGACCAGGAACTGTTCATCACCCCCGAGGAGAACTCGCACACCCAGTGGACCCAACTGCTGGCCCAGGTCTTCTCCGACGCCCTGCAGCGGCGCGAGCTGCGCGCCGGGGTCGACGTGCAGGCACTGTCCCGGCTGGTGGTCAACGCCTGTACCGGCGCCCAGATGCACGCCCAGATGGAGAGCGGACGGCTCGACCTGCCGGAGCGGGTGGAGGAGATGTGGCGGTGCCTGCTCCCCGCGATCGCCACTCCGAGCGGTGCGGCGCTCATCGAGTTCGGGCCCACGCGGGCGAGGACGGCCTCCTGATGCGGGGAACGCCGGCAGCGCCGGACATCGTGGTGATCGGCGCGACCGGCGCCGTGGGGCGGCACGTCGCCCGCCTCCTCCCCGCCGGTACCGGCGTACGCCTGCTGGTCCGGGACGTGGACAAGGCCCGCCGGATGGGGCTGCCGGGAGAGCTCGCTGCGGGTGACTGCCAGGACCGGCCGAGTCTGGAGCGGGCTCTGCGAGGAGCCGACGCGGTCTTCGTGGTGACCGCGAACCCGTTGCGCCCCGCCGACGACGAGAACATCCTGGCCGCCGCGCGGGCCGGCGGCGTACGGCACGCGGTCAAGCTGTCCTGGCTCGCTGTCGCCGACCCGGCCGCGGACGATCTGATCGCCCGCTGGAACCGCGACAGCGAAGAACTCCTGCGGAGCTCGGGGCTCGGCTGGACCGTACTGCGCATGCGCACCCCGATGTCGAACGCCCTGGCCTGGGCCCCGTCGATCCGCGGCGAAGGTGTGGTCCGGGCACTCGGCGGGTCCGCCCGGACCGCCTGCGTGGACCCCCGGGACATCGCCGCCGTGGCCGTCAGGGCGCTGACCGAGACCGGCCACGAAGGGCGCACGTACGCCATGACCGGCCCCGCGCCCATCAGCGCCCGCGAGCAGGTCCAGGAGCTGTCCCGGGTGCTGCGCCGCCCGATCGGCTTCGAGGAGCTCACCACCGATCAGGCGCTCGCCCGATGGCGCGAGCGCCTCCCGGAGCCGATCGCGCAGGCCCTTCTCGAAGCGGCCGCCCGGCGCTCCACCGGTGCGTCGGCACACGGCGAGGGCGACGTCGAGGCCGTCACCGGACGGGCCCCGGCTGCCTTCGCCGCCTGGGCCGCCGACCACGCCGCCGACTTCTGCTGACACGAACCCCTCCGGACGCGGCCGCGCACGGCACGCCGTCCGACCGACCGAGCGAGGTGGAGAGCACCATGATTCCCGCGGACCCCGCAGGGCAGGGGCAGGCGATGCTCCGGAACAAGACGATCATGATCACCGGGGCCTCCAGCGGTATCGGGGCCGCGGCGGCACGTCTCTTCAGCGCCGAGGGCGCGGCGGTCGCGCTGATGGCACGCAGGGAGGACCACCTGCGCCGGGTGTCCGGCGAGATCGAGGCGAACGGCGGGCGGGTCGTGACCATCACCGGGGACGTGACCTCGCCGGCCGACGCCCAGCGGGCCGTGGCCGCGACGGTCGAGGCCTTCGGTGCGCTGGACGGAGCCTTCAACAACGCCGGCTGGGGCGCCCGCGGCACCGACATCCACGAGACCGACGACGCGCTCTACGACCGGATCATGGACGTCAACGTGCGGGGAGTGTGGAACTGTCTGCGGGCGCAGATCCCCGTGATGCTGGAGTCCGGCAACGGCGGCTCGATCGTCAACACCTCCAGTACGGCAGGTGTGTTCGCGACGGGCGCGCTGGCCCCCTACGTCGCGGCCAAGCACGCCGTCCTCGGCCTGACCCGGTCCGCCGCCGCCGAGTACGGCGGCCGCGGCATCCGCGTGAACGCCCTGGTGGTCGGCACGGTACGGACCGAGCTGATGGAGGAAGCACTGCGGGGCAGGCCGGAGGCGGAGAAGTCCGCCGGCTCCCGTGGCATCCAGCGGCGGATGGGAGAGCCCGAGGAGATCGCGCAGGCCGCCGCGTGGCTGATCAGCGACCGCGCCTCCTTCGTCACCGGCGGCGCGGTCCCGGTCGACGGCGGCTGCACAGCCGTCTGACCCCGGGGGTGTGAAGTGGCCAAACCGGGGCGGATGTTCCACGGGCCAAAGAAAACAGAGCGTTTTCTATGTAACCTTGCGTCATGTCGAACCCGGCTCCCACGACCACGGTCCTCGCCGCAGAGACGGACGGGCAGCGCTCGACCCGCTTCGAGCGGGACGCACTCGGCCACCGGACACTGCTGTACGCCCAGGCCGTACGGCTGACCCGCAACTCGGCCGACGCGGAGGACCTGGTCCAGGAGACGTACACGAGGGCGTACCGCAGCTTCCACCAGTTCCGCCCGGGCACCAACCTGCGGGCCTGGCTGCTGCGGATCCTCACCAACGCCTTCCTCACGGACTACCGCAAGCAGCAGGGGCAGCCGCGCTTCGCGGCCGCCTCGGACATCGAGGACTGGCAGCTCGCCGGCGCCGCCTCGCACACGTCCGGAGGGCTGCCGTCGGCGGAGTCCCAGGTCATGGACCGGATCCCGGACCCGGTGGTCAGCGAGGCGCTGCGGGTCATACCCAGCGAATTCCGGACCGTCGTCTACCTTGCGGACGTCGAAGGCCTGCCGTACGAGGAGATCGCCGCCCTCGTCGGCATTCCGAACGGCACCGTCAACTCCCGCCTGCACCGCGGCCGCAGCCGGCTGCGGACCCTCCTCGACGGCCACCTCGGGTACCGGGCCGACAAGGGAGCCGGAGCCGGCCGGTAGGGCCGGTCCGCAGAGCCGGGCGCGCACACCGCGCCCCGGATCAGGGCGCGGGCCGGTCCGTGCCGGAGATGCCCGGCAGAACCGCGTCCCAGATCCGCCCCAGCCGCCGCTCGGCGCAATCCCCCTGCTCGCCGGGCGTGGTGGCGCGGACGCGCGAGTCGGCCTCGGCCCCGGCGACGAGGTAGGCCACCAGGGTGAGGACCGCCCCGGGGTCGCTCCCCGGCCGCAGTTCGCCCTCCGTCTCCGTCGCGCGCGCGAGCAGCCGCTCCACGAGGGGCAGCCAGAGGGAGGACCAGGAGTCCGAGCCGTCGGCGCGCTCGCGTGCGAGGCGTGCCGCGGCCCGCACGGCGGTGTCCTCCTCCAGCAGCCTCGCGATCTCCAGGGTCAGGCAGACCGCGGCCCGCAGCGGCGGCTCCCCGGACGCGGCGGCCCGTTCCACCGCTGCCCGCACGGCGCACTCGCCCTGCGCGTGGACGGCGTCCGCCAGCTCCTCCTTCGACCGGAAGTGGAAGGTCAGGGCGCCCATGGAGAGCCCGGCCGACTGGATGATCCGGGCCAGCGTGGTGGCTTCGTACCCCGCGCGGTCGAACGCCGAGGCGGCCGCCCGTACCAGAGCCTCCCTCGTACGGGTGGCCCTCTCCTGTTTCGCCATGTGCAGTCTCCAGCCTGGTGTTTCCGGCACGAACTCAACTGGAGGCGGGCCGGTCGCCTTCCCGGCGCGCCGGTCGCCGGGGCGAACTGGCGGGTTCCCGACGGTTCCCCGGGCAACTTGGCGTGGAAAACATTGAGAACGTTCTGTATTCTTTTAAACGAGTCGTGGGTCCCGTGGCAGTCGCCGGTGCGCCGAAGCGGGTCCTGCGTGACCGGAAAGGGTGCGGAAGCGGCCTCTCCGGATCGGACGATCAGTGGCTGGGGGAGCGCAGTGAGGGCCAAGGTACTTGCAGGCTTGGAAGATCCGTCGAGGAGCGCGACGCAGGACCCGGGGTTCCGGCGAACACGGCGTGACCCCGAGACCGTGGTGAGCGGACGCGGACGGGTCCGGCCGCTCGACCCGGGCGAGCTGCTCGCCGCCGCGCGAGCCGGCGCCGGGGCGCAGGCCGAGGACTCCGGGTCCTTCCGGTTCCTGCCCGAACTGGAGCTGCTGGTCGAGTCGGTGAACGCCGAGTCCCGGTTGACGGCTTCGGGCCGGGCGGCCGTCCACGACCGGCTCGTGGCGGCGCTGACGCATCAGCGACGGCTGAGCGCCCTGCTGAAGGCCTCCCCGGAGATCTCCTCCACCGCCATCGCCCGGCCCGTGTTCATCGCCGGGCTTCCGGGCAGTGGCGCCTCGCTGCTCCAGAACCTGCTGGTGGAGCATCCGCAGGTGGACTCTCCCGTTCTGTGGGAGCTGCTCGACCCCGCCTCGCCGGGCACCGAATACCGGCACCGGCGCACCCTCATCGAGCGCGCCCGCACCTGCGTGGACCGCTCGCGCGAGTCCGCCCCGAAGCTCAAGCTGGGCCGGCTTCGCGAGGCCACCCGGCCCGGTGGCTGCCACCGGCTGCTGGCCAATGCCTTCCAGAGCCCGATGTTCGGCGTTGGCCTGCGCGTTCCCCGGTACCTGCGCTGGCTGGAGGACAGGGAGCTGACCGAGGCGTACAGCTTCCACCGTGAGCAGCTCCAGGCCGTCACTGCGCGGATTCCCGCCGCCACGCTCCTCCTGCGCGACCCGTTCCACGCCGCCTACGTCGGAGGTCTGCTGCGGGCCTACCCCGACGCGCGGGTGATCCGCGTCCAGCGCGATCTCGCGCAGGTGGCCGACGCCACGGCCGGGCTGTCCGCCACCCTGCGCGCCGCGACGTCGACCGGGGTGGACGCGCGCGAGGTGGGCCGGGAATGGTCCGGGCACCTGGAGCGGCACCTGGCGCGGGCGGACGATGCCGCCGGCGCTCTGGAGCCCGGCCGCCTGCTCGACGTACGCCACGTCGATCTGGTGGCGGACCCGGCGGGCGTGGTGCGCCGGGTCATGGGATTCCTCGAGGTCGAGCCCGTTCCCGCCGTGATGCAGAATGTCCGTGGACTTGCCCGGTCCGCCTACGGAATCTGAGTCGGTCCGGAATCCGAACATCGCCATCCCCGGACCCTTGTAAATGTTTGCGTAAGCATTAATATTGGGTTAATGATGGCGAGGTGACGGGCTCGGGAGAAGAGACATGGCTGCTGTCCAGGGGCGACGCGACAGTGAGGTCGACATCTGGCGTCAGATGGTCGCGCTCACCAACCGGATCGGCAACACGCTCGACCGCAGGCTCCAGCGCGCCCACGGCCTGAGCGTCGCCGAGTACACCGCGCTGACCGTGCTGGCCGAGCGCAAGCGCGCGGGCGGCGTGCGGATGCAGGACCTCGCCGAGGCCGTCGGCCAGAGCCAGTCCACCATGAGCCGTCTGATCGTCCGGCTGGAGAACAGCGACCTGGCCGGCCGGACCATCAGCGCGGAGGACCGCCGGGTCACGTACGCCCAGATCACCGAGACGGGCGAGCGCGTGGTCGCCGAGGCCGTCGACACCTTCAAGAAGGAACTCGGCACCGCCCTGGACGTGGCCTCCTTCGACGAGCGGACCGCCTCGCTGGTGGCCCGCCTCCGGCACAACCCGGCGGCCCCCGCCGAGTGACCCGGTGGTTCCGGGTCCGGCGGGGGCCGCCGGGTCGTGCGGGCCTGACCGGCGAGATCCGAAAGAGACGGCCTGGCTCAGTCGTACGTGTAGAAGCCGCGGCCCGACTTCTTTCCGAGGATCCCGCATTCGACCATGCGCAGCAGGAGCGGCGGCGGCGCGTAGAGCGGCTCCTTGGTCTCCTCGTACATCGCCTCGGCGATGGAGACGGTGGTGTCCAGGCCGATCAGGTCGGCGAGCTTCAGCGGCCCCATCGGGTGTGAACAGCCCAGCTCCATACCCCGGTCGACGACATCGGCGGTGGCCAGGCCGCTGTCGACCATCCGGATCGCCGAGAGCAGGTACGGAAACAGCAGGGCGTTGACCAGGAATCCGGCCCGGTCGGGCGCGCGGATGACGGTCTTGCCCAGTGTCACGGACACGAACTCCTCGGCGCGGGCCGCCGTCCTGGCACTGGTCAGTACCGACTCGACCAGCTCGACCAGCGGCAGCACCGGGACCGGGTTGAAGAAGTGGATCCCGACGACGTGCCCGGGGCGTCCGGTGGCACGGGCCAGCCGGGCCACGGACAGCGAGGAGGTGTTCGTGGCGATGATCGCCTCGTCGTCCTCGAGGACCTTGTCCAGGGTCCGGAACACCTCGAGCTTGGCCGCCTCCTCCTCACGGACGGACTCGATCACCAGCTGGCGGTCGGCCAGCTGACCGAGGTCCGTGGTGAAGTCGATCCGTGCGAGCACCGACTCCCGCTCCTCGTGGGAGATCCGGCCCCTGGCCAGGCCCCGGTCGAGCGAGCGGGTGATGCGGTGCAGTCCTCGCCGCCGGGACTCCTCGGAGCTCACCGCGACCCGCACGTCCAGCCCGGCCTTCGCGGTCAGTTCCGCGAGGCCGGCGCCCATCGTGCCGCAGCCGACGATGCCCACCTTCTTCACCATGCCCGTCCTGCCTTTCTCATTGGCGCCGGTCACCCGGCGAGTGGGGCGGGAGCCGCGCCGCCGCGGGCGCGCAGCGGGCTCAGCCGCTCTTCGCCGATACGGGCCCGCAGACCGGGGTCCGTGATGCCGAGCCCCGCCTCGGGGGCCAGCGCCAGGACGCCGACCTTGCCGGTGTGGCGGTTCAGCTGGACCCGGCGTGCGGCCTCGGCGGTGTCCTTCAGTGCGTGCACCTCGGAGAGGATGGGGGTGAGCATCCCCAGCCGGAACAGCCGGTTGCACTCCCACTGCTCCTGCAGGTTGGCGGCGTGGCTGCCGATGATGCGCTTGAGGTTCATCCACAGGTAGCGGTTGTCGAACGTGTGCTGGTAGCCGGTGCTCGATCCGCACGTGACGACGGCGCCGCCGCGGCGGACGACGAACACGGAGATGCCGAAGGTCGCCTGCCCGATGAAGTCGAAGACGACGTGCGGATCCTCGCCCACACGTTCGCGGATGGCCCGGCCCAGCCGCTTGCCGAGTTCGATGGTCCGCTCGGGGGTCGGTGCCTCGTCGCCGCCGAGACCGATCTCGTTGCGGTTGATGACGACATCGCAGCCCATGCGGCGCAGCAGCTCGGCCTTGGCCTCGGAACCGACCACACCGACCGGGATCCCGCCGGCGTTCTTCACCAGCTGGACCGCGAAGCCGCCGAGGCCGCCCGTCGCGCCCCAGATGAGGACGATGTCCCCCTGCTTGATGCGGGCGCCGCGCTCGCTGACCAGCATCCGGTAGGAGGTGGCGGCGGTGAGCAGGTTGCTCGCCGATTCCTCCCAGGTCAGATGGGCCGGCTTGGCCAGCAGCTGGCTGGCGCGCACGACGGTGTAGTGGGCCAGCCCGCCGAAGTTCGTCTCGTAACCCCAGATCCGCTGCTCGCTGGCCATCATGCCGTCGGCGTGCGCGGCCGGTTCCTGGTCGTCGGTCTGGACGCAGCTGACGACCACGTGGTCGCCGGCCCGCCAGCGGCGCACACCGGCGCCGACGCGGACGATGACGCCCGAGGCGTCCGAACCGAGTACGTGGTACGGCTGGTCGTGGCGGGCGGCCCAGCCGCCCTGCTTCCCCAGCTTGTTCAGGAAGGCGAAGGTCGACACGGGTTCGAAGGTCGCGGACCATACCGTGTTGTAGTTGATCGAGCTCGCCATGACGGCGACCAGCACCTCGTCCGGTGCGATCTCCGGCATGGGCACCCGGCCGAGCTGCAGGGACTTGCGCACGTCCTTGTCGGCGACGCCGCGGAACATGTCCGCGTCCTCGGCCAGGGTGTGGACGGCGAGGTAGTCGCCCGGCAGCGGCGCCGCCTCCAACTGCTCCGGTGAGGCGCCGTTCAGCACTGCCTCGGCAAGGGAATCCATGTCAGTCCTTCGTGGTCGTCGGGGGTTGCCGAGGGGCGGCGGGGTGGGGAGGGTGCGCGGGCGGAGGTGCGGGGGAGTACCTCCGCCCGCGCAGCCGGGGGGAGCAGGATCAGACGAGGCCGCCGGCGGCGGCGAGGTACTGGCCCGTGACGTAGCGGGCGTCGTCGCTCGCGAGGAACGCGACGATGTCCGCCACGTCCTCCGGCTGGCCGATGCGGCCGAGCGGCATCATCGCGGCGAAGGCCGGGAACTGATCCTTGATCGGGGCCGTCTGGTCGGTCTCGATCAGGCCGGGCAGCACGGAGTTGACGGTGATGCCGCGCCCGCCGACCTCCTTGGCGAGGGCCAGGCCCAGGGCCTCCACGGCCGCCTTGGTGGCGGCGTAGGCGCCCACTCCCGCGTAGGACGCGTGGGTGTACCCGGTGGAGATGTTCACGATGCGACCGCCGTCGCCGACCTTGGCGGCGGCCTGGCGCAGCGAGTAGAAGGTGCCCTTGAAGTTGACGTCGACGACGCGGTCGAAGGTCTCGTCGTCCAGGTCGGCGATCGGGCCGTTGCCGGCAATGCCGGCGTTGTTCACCACGATGTCGAGCTTGCCGAAGGAGTTGAGGACCTCCTTGTAGAGGTTCTCGATCTCCTCCTTGGCGGCGAAGTCGGCCTTGAACGCGACGGCCTTGCCACCCGCGGCGACGATGGTGTCGACGACCTCCTGAGCGGCGGCCGCGTTGCTCTGGTACGTAACGGCCACCTCGGCGCCGTCCGAGGCCAGGCGCAGGGCGATGGCACGGCCGATACCACGGGAGGACGCGGTGACCAGGGCGGTCTTGCCCTGCAGGCGCTGAGAGGTCTGCGTGCTCATGAAGAGTCACACCTTTCGGGTAGTCAATTCCTTGTATGGAGAAAGGTTCCGGAGCGACCCGGAGACACGTACGAACCTACCTGGGATTAATTTCATGCGCAAGCATGTAATTAGACGGGGAGTTCGATGGAGAGTGCGTGCCGGAACACGTTGCGCGGGTCCCACTTGGCCTTGACCTGCTGCAGCGCGGGGTAGTTGTCCTTGTAGTACAGCCGCTGCCAGGGGGTGCCCGAGGGGTTCCAGGCCGGATCCTTGACGTCCACGTCCGCATAGTTGATGAACATGCCGTCGGTCACGCCGTTCAGACCGGGCACACCACCGGTCTCGCCGTAGAGGTCGCGGAAGAACTCCCGCAGCCAGGTCAGGTGCTTCCCGTCATCGGCCGGGTCGGTCCACAGCGCGGCGGCCTGCACCTTCAGGATCGAGTCGCGCTGGGCCACGGCGGTCGCGTCCGGGGCCACGGTGTTGACCTTGCCGCCGTAGGCGGAGATCAGCATCAGCGCACCCGGGTGCGCGTAGTCGGTACGGGTCAGGTGCCGGTACATGGCGCCGATCTGGCTGTCCGTGAAGTTCTTGCGCTGGTAGGCAGGCTTGCCCTTGAAGCGGAACAGCGGGTCCGGGCCGGTGAACCCGGACCACTGGGTGGCGTGCAGCCAGGACACCTTGCGGTGCTCGGCCACCTGCGCCGTGACACCGGTACCCGCACCGACGTAGTCGATGAAGGCCTGCAGCATCTGCTCGGCGTTGGGAGCGGACGCGTCGACCTGAGTCGTCAGCGAAACGGCCCCGGCCGCCTGGTGCGCGGGCTTGAGCTCGCTGAACAGGGACAGCTCGGGGGCGGTAGGCCCGCTGAAGCGCTCGTGCCACTCGCCGTAGTTCTTCATCAGCCGGCTGAAACCGTCCCGGGTCAGCTGGGCCCACGGCCAGTTGACGGTCGAGATCCACACCTCGGAGGGCGGCTGCGGCAGCAGCTGGGAAGGGTTGGAGCCGGTCGCGTCGGGTGTGCGCAGCCAGTACCTGGTGACGACCCCGAAATTGCCGCCGCCGCCACCGGTGTGGGCCCACCACAGATCACGGTTGGGGTCGGACGCCTCGCGGGTGGCCACGACGGCCCGCGCCGTGCCGCCGGCGTTCACCGTGACGACCTCGACCGCGTACACGTAGTCGCTGATCAGGCCGTACTTGCGGGACAGGGCTCCGTAACCGCCGCCCTGGATGTGGCCGCCGGCGCCGACCGTTGGGCACGCGCCGCCCGGCACGGTCACCCCCCAGCCCTTGAACAGCCGTTCGTAGACCTGGCCCAGCTTGGCGCCGGCCTCCACCACGAAGGCGCGGCGGGAGGAGTCGTACGAGACGCAGTTCATCACGGACATGTCGATGACGACCTTGACCGCCGGGTTGGCGACGAAGTCCTCGTAGCAGTGGCCGCCGCTGCGGACGGCGATCCGCTTGCCGGCGTTCACCGCACCCTGCACCGCGGCGACCACCTGTGCGGTCGTACCGACGACCCGGACCGAATCCGGGCTGCCGACGAAGCGCTGGTTCGTGCCGCGTACGAGATCGGGATAGCGGACGTCGGACGGGCCGACCGTCACGGGGCCGAAGACGGCCTCCGCGGCCTCTGCGGCTTTGGCGGGCTGGGCGGCGAGGAGACCCGCGCCGGTGCCGAGCGCCACGGCTCCGGCTCCGGCGGCGGTCCCCGCGACGAACCGTCTGCGCGTCACGGTACTGGTCACTTCTGCTCCTTGGGAGTCTTAGGAATCGGTCGGGAGAACGGCGTCACGCCCGCTGTGCGCAGCGGGAACGTCAGGGGAGGAGGCGGAGCCGGAGGGGGCCGCGGGCCGCAGCCCGGCCCGCCACTCGAACCAGGCGATGACGCCCGCGGCGAAGGTGAGGACCGCTCCGGCGGCGAACACGGCCGTCAGCCCGAACCCGGCGTCGAGCACCCGCCCGCCGAGCCAGGCGCCGAGGGCGATGGAGGCCTGGACGGCCGCGATGCTCACGGACACCGCGATGGTCGGCGCCCGGTCGCCCGCCGAGTTGAGGATGCGCGCGCCCAGCCCGGGGTTGAGCGCGAAGAACAGCACACTGAAGGCGACCAGGACCGCCACCGCCGCGACGGGCAGCGCCGCGAAGGCGGCGAAGGCCAGCAGTACCAGCGTGAGGAGGCCGAGGAAGGCCGTGAGCGACCCCATCAGCGCGCGGTCGGCCAGCCGGCCGCCCAGCATGCCGCCGGCCAGCGAACCGAGGCCGAAGAGGAACAGCAGCAGGGTGACGCTCCGCGGACCGAACCCGCTGACCTGCTCCAGCACCGGGGTCAGGAAGGTGAAGGCCGCGAACCCCCCGGTCATGGCGACCACCGTCAGCAGCAGTGCCACCTGCACCCGGCGGTCGCGCAGCACCCGGAGCTCCGCGCCGACGTCCCCCCTGACCGGCGTACGCGACCGGGGAACGAGTACCGCCACCGCCACGAGTGCGACCAGGCTGAGCAGGACCACCCCCCAGAACGCCGCCCGCCAGCCCCACTGCTGCGCCAGCAGCAGTCCCAGCGGGACCCCGACGATCGTCGAGAGGTTGACGCCGACGATGATCCGCGCCACCGCTGACCCCGACTTCTCGGGGCCCGCGATCTCCGCGGCGGTGACCAGCGAGATCGCGAACAGCGTGCAGTGGCTCAGGGCCGAGGCCACCCGCGCCGCCATCAGGGCTTCATAGCCGGGCGCCAGCGCGGCGGCCAGATTGCCCGCGGTGAAGACGGCGAGCAGACCCACGAGCAGCGGACGGCGGGGGAGCCGGCTGGTCACGAGGGTGACCAGCGGACCGCCGACCACCACGGTCAGCGCGTAGCCGGAGACCAGCAGCCCGGCGTCGGACAGGGACACCTGCAGGTCTTCCGAGAGCCGCGGCAGCAGACCCGCGATGACGGATTCGGCGGTCCCGAGACCGAACACGGCGAGCACGAGCGCGAACACGGGCGCCGGCATGGCCAGGCGGCTGCGGAAGGAGGCGGAGTCCCCGATCGTGGAGGGTTTCCGCAGGGAGGACTCCTGCCTGGAGGGCTCCCGCGTGGAGGGCTGCGTCACGGATCAGCCCACGTGGACGGGGAGCTCGAAGAGCCCGCGGATCAGCAGGCCCTGTCGCCACCGCAGGGAATCGGCGGGCACCGCGAGCCTGATGCCCGGGAACCGGCGCACCAGACTGCCGATGGCGATCTGCCCTTCCATCCGGGCCAGCGGGGCACCGAGGCAGTAGTGCAGGCCCTGGCCGAAGACGAGGTGCGCCGAGTCCCCGCGGGTGATGTCGAAGGTGTCGGGGTCCTTGAAGCGCTCCGGGTCGCGGCTCGACGAAGCGAGCGAGATCAGCACGGGCGCGCCCTCGGGGACGACGACGTCCCCGATGTCGATCTGCTCGGCGGCGAACCGCCAGGTGGCGACCTCCACCGAGCCCTCGTACCGCAGCGCCTCCTCGACGGTGTTGGTGATCAGCGACGGGTCGTTCACCAGCAGCGCCATCTGGTCGGGGTGCTGCATCAGCGCGAGCACCGCGTTGGCGATGAGGTGAACGGTGGTCTCGTGACCGCCGACCAGGATCAGGAAGGCCATGGCGGTGAGTTCGGCCTGCGACAACCGCTGGTCGTCGTCGCGGGCCGCGATCAGGGCACTGATCAGATCGTCGCCGGGCTCCACGGTCTTGCGCTCGACCAGAGCCGCGATGTAGCTGCCGAGCTGCAGCGAAGCGTCCGCGACACGGGCGTGGCCCTCCTCGTCGGCGACGAGGGTGGAGAGCGCGGTCGACCAGTCGTGGATGAGGTCCACGTCGTCGAGGGGAACACCGAGCAGCTCGCAGATCACGGTGACCGGCAGGCGGAAGGCGAACTGCTCCAGCAGGTCCAGCGGACCGTCCTGGCGCTCCATGGCGTCGAGGAGGTCATCGGTGATCTCCTGGATCCGGACGCGGAGCGACTCGATCCGGCGCGGGGTGAAGCCCTTGTGGACCAGCCGGCGCAGCCGTGTGTGGTCCGGCGGGTCCACGTTGAGCAAGTGCCGGACCAGGGAGGCGTCCTCGCCGTCCGTCGGCTGGGCCACGGTGGCCCGCCACTGGGGGCCGACCTTGTTCGGGTCCTTGCTCAGGCGGGGGTCGGACAGCGCCTCCTTGGCGTCTGCGAACCGGGTCACGAGCCAGAACTGGCCGCCGTCCGGCAGCGACATGTGACTGACCGGGGCCTGGGCCCTCAGCCGGGCGTACAGGGCGTAGGGGTTGGCCTCGCCCCCGAAGCCGATCGATTCAGGCGATCGTGGGCCGGCAAGTGTCGTACTGCTCATCGTTGCGTCTCCAAAGTGTCGGGGCTCCGCGACCGGGAACCGGTGGGGCGGTCGATCGGGTGTCAGACGGTTCCGGCTGTCGTGACGCGCTCCGACTCGGACTCGGACTTGGGCCCGTTCTCGGGCTCGTGCTCGGGCTCGGCGCCGCTGCGCGCAGCAGCCGGGGCCCGGCCCTGGCCCGGCACGCGGGCGGCACGGTCGGCCTTCGGCTTGCTCCAGCGGCGCATGGCCGGCTGCTCCACCCAGGCGTGCAGGGCCCAGGCGGCCAGCAGGCTGAGGGCCAGCCCCGCCAGCAACAGACCCAGACCGGCGGCGGTGCTCCAGCCCTGCGGGTTGCCGAGCTGTGCGCGGGCCCAGATCAGGACGACCACGTGGACCAGGTAGAAGGCGTAGCTGACCTCGCCCAGCCAGCCCGCGACCCGGCCGCGCAGCAGTGTGCGCCGGCCCTCCGAGTCGGCGACGGCGGCGGCCGGGACGATGAGGGCGAGCGGGACGATGGTGGCGGCGTTGAGCCCGTAGACGTAGGGCAGTTCGCTCGCCAGGGCGTAGCAGGCGACGAACAGGAGGGCGGCGGGGGCCAGCCCGATCCGGATCCAGCGGCCTTCCATCACGATCTTCGCCATCAGGATGCCGAGCAGGAAGTCCAGGGCGCGCACCGGCGGGAAGGCGTAGACGAACCAGAACTGGTAGAGGCCGATCGGCTGCCCGTCCGGCATGGCCGGGACCGACGGCAGGACGAACTGCGCCAGCAGGGCGGCTGCGAAGACGGCGGCGACCACCGCACCGGCCCACCACCACAGCCGTGCGGCGGGAATCCTGGAGACGTACTTCAGCAGGAGCGGGAAGGAGAGGTAGAACAGCACCTCGCAGGCCAGCGACCAGCTGGGCGGGTTCACGCTGAACAGCACGTCGTAGGCCGGGAACCAGGACTGGACGAGCAGCAGGTTCGGGACCGCCTGGTACGCCTTGGTGGTGGTGGCCACGAGGAGCAGGGCGGCCACGAAGGTCACGACGTGGTTGGGGTACACCTTCGCCACCCGACGGCGCAGGTAGCGGCCGAAGGTGTCCTTCTTCCTGGCCGACCAGGTGAGCACGAAGCCGCTGAGGATGAAGAAGAACGAGACGCCGACGTGACCGGCGTTGATGAACAGCTCCCGGTAGAAGGACACCACGTCCTGGTCCGAGAAGACGTTGACCCAGATGCCGTGGTGGAGGAAGACGAGGACCGCGGCGATGAAGCGCATGCCCGTCAGGGAAGGGAGCCGGGAACTGCCGCCCACGGAAACCGGCGTGGTTGTTCTGGGCATGGCGATGAAACCTCCTGCGAGGACGAGTGCGGGGTGAGTGCGGGGCAGTCCCGTCATTCTAGGAAGGTTTAATATGCATCCGCAAGCAATTATATTGGCTGGTGTTCGACTCGATCTCCCATGAAAGGCACCCCATGCGTGCGCTGACCCTGCCCCAGTACGGCGACCCGAGCCTGCTGACCGTCTCCGAACTCCCCGTCCCCGCCCCCCGTCCCGGCCAGATCCTCGTGCGCACCGCCGGGACCGCCGTCAACCCGGTTGACCTGCTCGTCCGTTCCGGTGAGCTGGCCGGGAGCATCAGCCACCCCTTCCCGCTGATCCTCGGCTGGGACCTCTCCGGGACCGTCGCGGAAGTCGGCGAGGGCGTGGACCGGTTCGCCCCCGGCGACCGGATCGTGGCCATGTCCGCCCAGTACGCCACCGGCGTCGGAACCCATGCCGAGTACGTCGCGCTGGACGCCGCCCTCGCGGCGCCCGCCCCGAAGACCGTCGACCTCGTGCACGCCGCGGCGCTGCCGCTGGGCGGACTCACCGCGTACCAGGCGCTCGAGAAGGCCGCTCCCCGCCCCGGCGAGACGCTGCTGGTCACCGGTCCCGTAGGGGCCGTCGGCGGGTTCGCCACCCAGATCGCCGCCGCGCGCGGGGTCCGGGTGATCGCGCTGGCGCGCCCCGAGGACGCCGCGCTCGCCCGGGAGCTGGGAGCCGAGTCGGTGCTCTTCAGCGACGAGCCCGTGCCCGCCGGCGTCGCCGATGTGCTGCTGGAGACCGCCGGCATCGCACCCCAGGTCATCGGCGCGGTACGGGACGGCGGGCGCGCGGTCTCCATCTACGCCCCCGAGCCGCCGAAGGCCGAGCGTGGGATCACCGTGCTCCAGACCTTCGTGGAGCAGGACGGCGACCAGCTCGCCGTCCTCTCGGGCCTGGTCGACGAAGGGGTGCTGACCCTGCGCGTGGCCGAGGTGAGCGACTTCTCCGCCGGTCCGCAGGCGCACCGCCGGCTGGCCGCGGGCGGCACGCGTGGGAAGCTGATCCTCACGCCGTGACGCCCCGCGGGCCGGGCCGCCGTGCCCGGCCCGCACACGCAGGACGGGTGTGGCCCCGAGAGGAATCCTCTCGGGGCCACACCCGTCGTACGCGCGGTCAGCGGCCGGCGAAGACCGCCTTGCCCGGTCCCTGCTCGACGAACGTCCGCATACCCGCCAGCTGGTCCTGAGTGCCGAACAGCCCCTCGAACAGGGTCCGTTCGATGTCCAGACCGGACCTGATGTCGGTGCCCGTCCCGAGATCGACGGCCTGCTTGACCGCGCGCAGTGCGAGCGCGGGACCGCCCACGAACTGGCCGGCCCAGGCCCTGGCCTCGGTGAGCACCTGGTCCCGCGGCACCACCCGGTCGGCCAGCCCGATGGCGAGCGCCTCGTCGGCGGTCAGGGCGCGCCCGGTGAACATGAGCTCCTTGGCCTTCGCGGTACCGACCAGCCGGGACAGCCGCTGGGTGCCGCCGGCCCCCGGAATCACCCCGAGCTTGATCTCCGGGAGCCCGATCCGCACTTCGGGGGAGAGGATGCGGTGGTCCGCCGTGAGCGCCAGCTCGCAGCCGCCGCCGAGGGCGAAACCGGTGACGGCCGCCACGACCGGCTTGGGGATGTCGGCCACCGCGGTGAAGGCGCCCTGGAGCCGCCCCGCCCACAGCACCATGTCCACGGGCTCCAGCCCCGACATCTCGCGGATGTCCGCTCCGGCGGAGAACCGGTCGGGTCCGCCGTAGAGGACCACGGCCGAGACGTCCGCGCGGACGGCCGCCTCCTCGGCCGCCGCACGCAGTTCGGCCTGCGCCTGGTGGTCGAGCGCGTTGACCGGGGCCCGCGACACCTCGATCGTCCCGATGCCCCCGGAAACGACGAGCCGGACGCGCGGATCGGACGGGTTCACGCCCACAGCAGACCTCCATTGACTTCGAGCACGTGACCGTTGACGTACGAACTGTCGTCGCAGGCGAGGAACACCGCGCCGAGCGCGGCCTCGTCGAGCGTCCCCGCCCGGCCCAGCGAGAAGCGGTGGTGGTACGCCTCCCACACCTTCTGGTTCTGGGAGAGTTCGCGCCCCATCCCGTCCTCCAGGACCCCCGGGGCCAGCGCGTTGACCTGGATGCCCTTGCGGCCCAGCTCGATCGCGGAGACCTTGGTGAGGGTCTCGATGGCCGCCTTCGTCGCGGAGTAGCCCGCCGCGCCGATGGCCACCCGGCTGGACATGCTGGAGGACAGCGTGATGATCCGGCCGCCGTCGCCCTGCGCGATCATGTGCCGCGCGGCACTCTGCAGGCAGAGGAAGGTGCCGTTGACGTTGGTGTCCATCATGGCGCGCCAGTCCTCCGGACTGATCCGCTCCACCTTGCCGTCCCGGTTGACTCCGGCGTTGGCGACCAGGACGTCGATCCGGCCGTACGTGGCGACCGCGGCGTCCATGAGCGCCTCGACACTGTCCGGGTCGGTCACATCGGTCTCGTGGTAGAGCACCCGGTCCGGCAACTGGCGGACCAGGTTCTCGATGTCGTACGGATTGCGGGCCGCGCAGACCACCGTGGCGCCCTCGTCGAGGAAGCGTTCGGCGATCGCCCTGCCCAGTCCGCGGGTGCCGCCCGTGACGACGGCGACCTTGTCCTTCAGACGCATCAGCAGAACTCCTTTCGGTCAGTACCAGGTGAGGGCGGCCGCACCGGCGGTCATGCCTCCGCCGACCGTGGCGAACAGGACCTTGTCGCCCCGTCGCAGCGGCCGCTCCAGCTGGGAGTGGGCGAGGGTGAAGGGGATCGACGCGGCTCCCGTGTTGCCGAACTCCGGCGCGGTCAGCGGCACCTTGGCCATGTCGACGCCGAGCTCCGCCGCCACCGACTCGACCAGCCGGGCGTTGCCCTGGTGGATGAAGACCCGGTCGAGGTCGTCGGCGGTCCAGCCCGCGGTGCTCAGCACGTCGTCGACCACCTTGGGGATGATCTGCAGGGCGTACTCCTTCACGGACCTCCCCTGCATGCGGAAGTAGTGGCGGCCCGCCCCGCGCGCGGCCTCGTCCGCGACTTCCCGGGTGCCTCCCGCGGCGACCTCGACGAGGTCCGCGCCGTCGCCCTCCGCGTACAGCCGGGTGGCGTGGATGCCGTACCCCTCGGGCACCTGGCCCAGCAGCACGGCGCCGGCGCCGTCGCCGAAGAGCGAGACCGTGCGCCGGTCGGAGCGGTCCATGATCGTGGAGTACATGTCGGCGCCGACGACCAGCGCGGTCCCCGCCGACGGGTCGGTGCTCAGCATCGAGTGGGCCACCGAGAGCCCGTACACGAAGCCGGAGCAGACGGCGTTGACGTCGAACGCCGGCGTGCCGTGCATGTGGAGCAGCCGCTGCATGCGCACCGCGGTGGCGGGCTGCGGCTGGTCGGGGGTGGAGGTCGCCAGGACCGTCAGGCTCACCTGCTCACGGTGGTGGTGCGGCGAACCTTCGAAGAGCCGCTCCACCGCCCGGGCGGCGAGCTCCGACGTCGTGGTGCCCGGCTCCGCGTACCGCCGGGTGAGGACGCCCGTGCGCTCGGCGATCCACTCCTTCGGGATGTCGGCCCACTGGCTGATCTGGTCGTTGTCGATGACACGCGACGGGGCATGGGCGCCCACGCCGACGATTCCGACGGGCATGGCTGGTTGACTCCTTGTCTGGGGTGGGGCGGATGGACCCGGCGGAACAGGAGGAGGCCGGGGGGCGCGGTACGGGCGTCAGCTGGGGAGGCCGCGCCAGGAAGGCTCGGCCACGACGTCCAGAACGGCGCCCGTCCAGCTGAAACCACCCCCGACGCCCAGGAGCAGTACCCGCTTGCCCGGCGACAGCGCGCCCGTCTCGGACAGGTGGTTGAGGCCCGCGAACTGGTCGCCGGGGCCGATGTGGCCGGTGCGCCGGGAGAACTCCCAGGCGGTGCGGTCCAGGTCGTGGACACCGATGGGGGCCAGGCACTGGCGGACGGTCAGGCCGGCGCCGAAGTGCGGGGCCACGATGTGGTCCATGTCGTCGATCGAGGAGTCCGCCTCCTCGAGTGCCTGGTGCACGGCCTTGCGCAGACCGTTCTCCACCCGGCGCCACACCTCGTCCTTGTCGAAGGTCTCGAGGAACTGCTGGTGGCGGCGGTTGAGATCGATGGGGTGCTCGGCGTCGTGCTGGAAGGGGCCGAAGGGCTCGTGGCCGCGGTGCATGGCCTCGAGGTCGGGGTCGGTGTGGGTGGCCATGGACAGCACCCGGGCGAAACCGCCCTCGCGGGAGAGTGCCACGGCCGCGGCGCCGTCCCCGTAGAGGATGCGGTCCGTGCGCCACCGGTCGAAGTACGGGTCCGTCCACAGGTCGCCCGCGGTGGACACGGCGACCTTGGCCTCCGGGTGGGCGTACAGGTAGGCGGCGGCCAGCTCGGCGGCGACCAGGCCGCCGTTGGAGCCGGAGCGCACCTCGGCGGAGAGCGCGCCGGCCTTGGCGATGCCCTTCTGGATGTACGAGCCGGAGTTCCAGATGTCGATGCCGTTGTGGAACACGACGGAGTACGTCACGGCCGCGACGTCCTCGGGGAGGTACCCCGAGCGCTCCAGGGCCTGGCGGCCGGCCCGTACGGCCATCTCGGGGATGCTGTCCTCGGGGGCGGCGACCGTCAGGGCCAGGTGGCCGCTGTGCTTCGCGGACTCCTCGTCGTACTGTCCCGCGTCGATGGCTTCCTCGACGGTGACCTGCTTGGGCAGGAAGGCGCCCGTTCCAGCTATGTAGAGATCGTTCCAACGCATGGTGGTGGTGCGCTCCTTGAGAGTGGTGGTGGTGAAACCGCTGGTGTGCGGGCCGGCGCCGCGTGCGGGCGGGGGCGGCTCAGCGCCAGCTGTATCCGTGTGAGGCGGCGCGGCGGGCCGTGGTGTGACGCTCGTAGGGCAGTCGCCCGTCGGGCATGCACAGGACTTCCATCTGCACCCCGATGGGCGTGGTGAAGTACACCCACCGGTTGCCCGCGATCGGGCCGTCGGAAATGGTCTCGGGAGTGCCCATGACGCGGACGCCGGGCTGCTCCCCGAGGTACCGCGCGGCCGCGTCCACGTCGTCGGTGTGGAAGGCGATGTGGTGGCCGCCGATATCGCTGTTGCGAGGGGGCGGTGAGCCCCCGGGCCCAGCCCGCCGCAACTCGATCAGGTCGGTGGGGCCCAGCCGCAGCGTGACGCGCGGCTGCGCGCCGGGCGCCGGCGGACGGCGGGGCGGCAGCGGGGTGGCGCCGAGCACCGAGGCGAAGAAGCCGACGGCGGCGTCCAGGTCCGCGACGGTCAGCGCCAGGCGTTCGGCGCCGAGTACCACGGCCGGCCCCGGCGCCCCGGCGGATGCGGGGGCGAGAGGGTCGAAGTCGCCGCAGAGCTGGAGCTCCATCCCCCAGGAGGTGACGAAGGAGACCCGGCGCAGCGAGTGCCCCGGCCGCACGGTCGGCGTGGTCGCGTCCGCCTGGACGCGCACGTCGGGCCGCTCGCGCAGCCGGGCGACGGCCGCCCCGATGTCCGCGACCCGCAGCACGAGCCGGTGCCAGCCGATGTCGGCCGGCCGGGGCGGGCGGGTGCGCTGATCAGGGGTGGTGTACTGGAAGAGCTCCAGGTTGGTGGAGGGGCCCACGCGCAGCAGCGCGACCCTGGCCGAGGCCCTCGGGTGGACGCCCAGCTTGCGGGTCATCCAGTCGCCTTCGGAGTCCTCGACCGGCCCTTCCACGTAGCAGAGTTCACCGCCGAGCAGCTCGGCGAAGAAGGCGATGGCACCGTCCAGGTCCGGCACGGTGAACGCGAAGTGGTCCACGCGCCGGACGGTCGGTATCCCGGCCGGGGCCGCTCGTCGTCTGAGCGCTGCCGCCTGCATACCCGACTCCTTTTCCGAAACCGTTCGCCGTTTCTTACGAGGTGCTCGAACGTAGTAGTACTTGCATCTGAAAGCAAGACTAGTCGCTCCCCAGTAGGGAACATCTATATAATTTGCTTGCAGATGCATTGAGTTCGCGGATACTGTTCCCGACGAAGCACCGAGTGAGGAGACAGGCATGCAGTCAGATCTTCAGGTGACCGAACGCAGCAGCGACGGTGGTCTGTTCACGGGCGGCAACCCCGTCACGCACTGGTCCGTACGGGCCTACAAGCAGGTCGACTACGAAGTACGCGTAGAGGAGAACCTGCTGAGCCTGGGCAACCGGGCGATCCTCGAAGACGTCGCCGAGGGGAAGCACGCGCGCCGCCTGGTGGTCGTGGACTCCGTGGTCGACGAGCTCTACGGAACCCGCATCCGGGCGTACTTCGAGCACCACGGCGTCGAGTACAAGCTGCTCGTACTGGCGGACGGCGAGTCGCACAAGGACATGCGACAGGTCCTCGAAGTCGTCAAGGCCCTCGACGAGTTCGGCGTGGACCGCCGTCGCGAGCCGATCATCGCCATCGGCGGCGGCGTCCTGATGGACATCGTCGGCTGCGCCGCCGGCATGTACCGGCGCGGGACCCCCTGGATCCGTATCCCCACCACGCTCATCGGCCTCGTGGACGCGGGTGTCGGCGTGAAGACCGGCGTCAACAACGACGGCCACAAGAACCGGATCGGCAGCTACTTCTCCGCCGACCGCACCCTGCTCGACAGGTCCTTCCTGGCCACTCTGGACGAACGCCACATAGGCAACGGCCTCGCCGAGATCCTCAAGATCGCCCTGGTCAAGGACCGGCGGCTCTTCGTACTGCTGGAGCAGCACGGCGCACGCCTGCGGAGCGAGCGGCTCCAGGCCCCCGCCCCCGGCGGCGCGGACCCCGCCGCCGAGGTCGTGGAGCGGGCCATCCACGGCATGCTCGAGGAACTCCAGCCCAATCTCTGGGAGAAGGTCCTGGAACGGGTCGTCGACTACGGGCACTCCTTCAGCCCGGTCATCGAGATGCACGCCCTCCCCGAGCTGCTGCACGGCGAAGCCGTGGCCGTCGACATGGCCCTCACCACCGTGATCGCCGAACAGCGCGGTCTGGTGACCTCGGACGAGCGCCGCCGGATCTTCTCGGTGATGACCGGGCTCGGCCTGTCCAGCTGGCACGAGCTGTGCACGCCCAAGCTGCTGGTCCCGGCCCTGCGCGACACGGTCCGCCACCGCGACGGACAGCAGCGGCTGCCGCTGCCCGTCGGCATCGGCTCCGCGGTCTTCGTCAACGACCTGACCGAGGACGAGCTGGAGCGCGCGGCGCAGTCGCTCGCGGATCTGCACTGGGGTGACGTCAGGTGAGCGAGGACACCACCCGGCCCCTTCCCTGGAGGGCCGTGGGCACGACCGGCCACAAGGCCTCCGTGTACGGAGTCCACGGCGCGCGGGGCAAGACGTACTGGAAGGCCTTCGCGACCCGGCGCCAGCTCCGCTCGGAGAGCGAGGCCGTGGAATGGGCCTCGCTTCCGATCGGCGGGGTGAGCGGCGAGCACCGGCACACCCGCACCGAGGAGATCTACCTCATCCTGTCCGGCACCGGAGAACTGCTGCTCAACGGCGAGACGCACCCGGTGGGAGCCGGATCGCTGGCGCTGACCAGCGTCGGCAATGTCCACGGACTCCTCAACACGGGCTCCCGCAGCCTCGACTGGTGGGTCATAGAAACGCTCGCACCGGCGACCACCGCGGTGCTGTCCGGAACCCAGCCGCTCCAAGGAGCAGACATGACGAAGGCCGTGGTCCACGACCTGTTCGAAGAGAAGACCGTCGACACGGCGGGTGTGTTCAGCGGTCCGCTCAAACGCGTCGAGGTCGTCGAACTGACCGCGGGCGAGGATCGGGTGCTCGGCCGGGACGACGCCGAACTCGCTGTGTTCGTGCACGCGGGCGAGGGAGAGGTGTCGGCCCCGGGCGTCACCGAGAGGGTCCGCCTGGTCCCGGACACCTGCCTGCTGCTGGCAGCGGGTTCGCGCAGCTCCTTCTCCGCCACCGGCCCCCTGCGACTGGCAGTGGTCACCCTCGCGGTCGTGCGGAAAGAGGACGAACAGTGATCGTCTCCACCGCGGTGGGCGATGTGAACGTCCTCGCCGGGTCCGTGCCGGCGAGGTGGCAGAGCCTGATCCGGCGCGGAATGCTCTTCAGCGAATGCGAGGGCGTCGAGTTCTGGGATCTGCCCGAGGGCGCCACCCTGCCCGTACGGGCCGAGGACGGCGCCGAAGAGGCGGTACTCGTCCTGCGCGGCGCGGTCGTCTTCCGGGCCCAAGGACAGCCCGCCGTCTCCGCCGGGGCCGGCCGGCTGCTGCTGCTCCCGCACGGTCTCGCCGGCGCCCTGCACGCCGAGGGGCCGGGCACGGCCCTCGTCGTGGTGCGCGGACTGCCCGCCGTGGTGTCACGGCGGCTGCCCGAGCGGCTGCCGGAACTCCCCGCCGCACACGCACTGGGGGAGCAGTGAACAACACCGTCGCCCGGCTCTCCGCACAGGGGGTGTCGCTCTGGCTGGACGGTTCCGGCGGCGCCCTCGGCGACCTGCGCGGCCTGACCGGCGAGGGCGGGATCACGGGGATCGCCGCACCCTGGTCGCCCTCCGCCCGGACCGTACGCACCGACCCGGCCTGTCACGAACGCCTTGACGCGTGGACGGATTCCACGAGCCCGGCGGAAACACTGTGGGAACTGGCCGTCGAGGACGCCCGCCAGCTCTGCGATCAGCTGCTGCCCACCCACCGGGCGACGGCCGGGCGCGAGGGTTTCGTATCGGTCGACGTGGACCCGAGGAACGCCTGGGACGCGGGCGCCACGCTGGCGGAGGCGCGTGCGCTGTGGAGCGCGGTGGACCGGCCCAATCTGATGGTCAGGATTCCGGCGACCGTAGAGAACCTCTCGGTCATGACCGCGTGTCTGGCCGAGTCCATGAACGTGAACGCCACGCTGATCTTCTCGCCGGACCGGGCCGCCAGGGTGGCACGGGCCTTCCTCGACGGCTTGGACCAGGCCTCCGGGCCGCCCGCGGTGTCCGCGGTGGCCTCCTTCTCCGTGAGCGAGCTGGACGCCGAGGTGGACCGGGTGCTGGAGCGGGCCGGCACGGCGGAGGCCCGCGCGCTGACGGGGACCTCGGCGATCGCCAACGCCAGGCTGGGTTACGAGAGTTTCCAGCAGGTGTTCGCCTCCCCGCGGTGGCGCGCGCTGGCCGAAGCCGGCGCCACGGAGCCACGGCTGCTGTGGGCCTCCACCGCCGTCCGGCACCCCGAGCACCGGCACACCCGGTACGTCGAGGAGCTCATCGCGCCCGGCACCGTCCACACGGTGTCCGAGGGCAGGCTGCGGGCCGTCCTCGACGATGCGCGGATCCACGGCGACAGCGTGCGCCGCCACTACGCCGACGCGCGCCGGGTGCTCTCGTACCTGCAGTGGTTCGGTATCTCGCACCGCACCGTGGCGGCTTCGCTGCACGCGACCGGCCTGCGCAAGGCCATCGCCGAGCGGGAGGAACTGCTGTCGGCCATCGCGGTGAGCCGGCCACATCAAAAATGAAATACATGGCCAAGCAGGACAGGGCGGTGAGAACCCGCGCCGCCCTCATCCGGGCCGCGGCCGTGGAGTTCGCCCGCAGCGGCTACGCGGGCACCGCGGTGAGCTCGATCACGAGGACGGCCGGAGTTTCCGTCGGGGCTCTGACCTTCCACTTCGACTCCAAGAGCGACCTGGCCGACGCCGTGCTAAAGGAGGCGCACACCGTCGTGTGCGCCGTCCTAGAGGAGTCGGTCGGCTCCGCGCAATCGCCCCTGGCCCAACTCGACGCGGTCGTGGCCGGCCTCGCCCGCAAGCTCCAGGAGAGCGACACGGTGCGGGGAGCCGCCCGCCTGGAACAGGAGCGGCCGACCGCATCGGACGCCTGGTCCAGGCTCTGGTACCCGGTGATGCTGCACCTGGCCGCCGAGGCCTGCCGGTCGGGCGACCTACCCCCCACGACCCGCCCCGAACAGGCAGCTTCACTGGCAGCACTCTTCATCCGAGGGTGCGGCATACCCCCGCACACCACGGATACCGAGTCGGCCGTCGAGCAGCACCTGGACCTCTGGGCCATCATCCAAAAAGGAATAATGTCTTAAACGCGCTCCGGCCGGAGAACCCCTGGCGTCAGCGGCGGGGTCGGGGCTGGTGTTGGCTCGGACACTGACTCTGTGACGCGGGAGGCCTTGACCAGGCATCTCGCCAAGGACACTATGACCTTCGCCCCGTTATATGGACATCTCGGACTTATGTAGCCAGGTTGAGGCTACCCGAGTTGAGCGATCGTTGTTCGAATTCGACGGGGCTGATGTGGCCGAGTGCGGAGTGGCGGCGTCGGTGGTTGTACCAGGCCAGCCAGGAGAATACGGCCATGCGGGCCTCGGAGTTCTGTGACCACCTCTCGTCGTGAAGGAGTTCTCGTTTGATGCTCGCGAAGAACGATTCGGCCAGGGCATTGTCGTAGCTCGACCCGACACGGCCCATTGACCTGCGGATTCCGTGCTTGCGGCAGGCGCCGGCGAACGAGGAAGACGTATATTGTGTCCCGCGGTCGGAATGGAAGATCACGCCGTCGACGGAGCCGCCGCGAGTTGTGACAGCCGCTTCGAGGGCGTCGACGACCAGGTCCGCGCGAATGAATGTCGATCACAGTGGCGAGATACATCCAGTCCTTCCCAACGGGGAGATAAGTGATGTCGCCGCACCAGCGCACGTTCGGCCGGCGTGCGGTGAAGTCACGTTCAAGCAGGTCGGGGGCCTTCGGCGCCCGAGCATCCTGCACGGTGGTGCGCTTGCCCTTGCGCAGGTGACGGCCCGTGATCCCAGCAGCCCGCATCAGCCGGGCTACCCGCTTGTGGTTCACCACCGGGCCCGATTCCCGCAACTCGCGGGTGATCCGCGGGACTCCGTAGGCACCCTTCGCGTCGGCTTGGACAGTTCGGATCCGCTCCGTCAAGACAGCCTTGGCCGCGGTCCTGGCAAGGCGGGCCGGCTCGGCCAGGCGCCAGCGGTAGAAGCCGGACCGGGAGCCCCGCAGGATTCTGGCCAGCCGCTGTATCCCGTACTCCAGATGGTGGTCGGAGATGAACCGCCAGCGGCTGGTCAACGACCCATCTCCTTCGCAAAATACTGAGCAGCCTTCCGGAGGATCTCTTTCTCCAACTCCAGCTCACGCACCTGCTTCCGCAGCCGCTTCAGCTCCTCCTTCTCTGACGGCGTCAGCACGTCACCGCCTCCATCGGCCGCAGAATCGGCCTTGTGGACCCACTGGCGCAGCGACTCGGCGTTGACTCCGGGATCCTTGGCGACCGAGCCGACAGTCCGCCCGCTGGACCGCACCAACGCCACCGCGTCCCGCTTGAACTCCTGCGAATACCGGGCAACACCCACCAGAACACCTCCGTCTCGGATCCCACGATCCGATCTTCAAGAGATGTCCACAAACGGGGGCAAACCTCATCACGCACCTGACCCTGCTGCGCGCCCACCTGCTCACCCCGCACGGCTTCAAAGGCCTCCTGGCCCTGCGCCGGCGCACGGGGGTCCGTCTGGTTCTGGTCTGCCACCGCCCGTCGATGAGGGCGTTCCTGGAGCGCGAACTGCGCCAGGTGGACCACGTTGTCGCCGAGGCCTCGGCTCTGCTGCCTGAGGCCGAGCAGGCCGTCTTGGACCGCCAGATCCCGCGTGCCGCGCGGCCGTTGGCGAACCGCTGGATCGGCCTGCCGGCCTTGACCACCCTCAAGGCCTTCGACGAGTCGACCGGCCCGTGCCGGTGTGCCGCGCCGTTGGCGGCGGACCGGGACTTCTTCCCGCCGGTGATGCCGGCGGTCACCGAGGCGGAGGTAGCGTGGCGCCTTCACCGCGCGACGGCGCACCCCTACCTGGCGGCTCAGCTCGCGACAGCCACCTTCACCGGGGCCTCCACCACCCAGCTCGCCACCGCCCACGTCCGCGACCTCTCCGGGGACGCCACGACCATCACCCTGCACGACCAGGGGCTGCGCGGGGGCTGCATGGCCCACCCTGTTCTCGAGTGGGCCCGCGCGCTGCTGAGGGCGGCGGCTCTCCTGTGGAAGACCGGGTCCACGACCAGCGGGCCGCTCTTCGCCGATCCGCTGGGAAGCGAGGGACTGCCGTCCCTGATGGCCTTCGCCGAGGAGTGCAGGCTGCGCCCGCCCCAGCCACCGCGGCCCAAGCTGCGCCGGGGTCGGCGAGCGGCAGCATTGGGCCCGGTGGATCCGGTGAAGACCGTCTGGCCCGTGTGTACCGCCCATTGCAGGCTCACGTGGGTGTGGGATGAGCCCGATCGGATGCAGGGCTGTCCGTACCCGCCTCCGCATACGCGGAAGACCATCGAGCGGCGGAAGAAGGGGTGGTTGCCACCGGACTACGGCCTGCGTGAGCTTCGCCATCTGCGCTGACGCGCTCGACATGGGCTGGTGACAGAGCTGTCGCCGGTCAGTGGATCTGGTACGGGATGATCTTTCCAGAGTCTAGCTCTAGCTCAGATTGAAGCATTCAAGTTGGAGGCCTGTTTCGACGAGATCTCCTCGAGGCTTCGTGATCATGTTTTCATCTTTGACTGTCCGGGGAGGATCGGCGTGCGGCCCGGTGCGGTCGATGCGTACGGCGTTGTCTTTCTAGGGGTGGGTTATGGCTCAGGGCACTGTGAAGTGGTTCAACGGCGAGAAGGGCTTCGGGTTCATCTCCCCCGATGGTGGAGGCCCCGACGTCTTCGTCCATTTCAGCGCGATCGTGGGCACAGGCTTCAGGAACCTGGAGGAAAACCAGAGGGTCGAGTTCGAGGTGACCCAGGGACAGCGCGGCCCGCAAGCCGCTGACGTCCGAGGGGTTTGAACCTGCTGGACTGACCCAGCATGAGCGGAGTCAGCCCAGCAGGCCTGGGCCTCATCGACTGTTCCCCCGTATCGGACAGTCCACCCGGGCCACCTGCTACGGCCAGCCAGCCAGCCAGCCCGCGGAGCGGGCCTTGGTCCTGGAGGCGGAGCCGGAAGGCCCGGGGTGCGGGAGCGCAGCGGACCCGCCCAATGGGCCGGAGGCCCGGATCCCGTGAAACGGGGTCACCTCTTTGCGAAGCACGGGAGTCCCAAGCCCTGTGCAGTGGTGGCCTGTAGCGTCGAGCGTGAAGCGAAGCGATCATCACCCTGGAGGGGACGTTGGATGTGAAGAGTGTGTGGCCGGAGTTGATGGGGAGGCCGGTGGAGGAGGCCCGTCGGCAGATCGGGGCGGAGTTCCCGGAGATTGCGGTCCATGTGGTGCCTGAGGGCAGCATGGTGACGATGGATTTCAATGAGCAGCGGGTGAGGCTGTTCGTGAGGGACGGCAAGGTGGTGCGGGAGCCCAGGCGCGGGTAGTCCCTGCTGCTGTCCCGCGGAGCGGGCCTTGGTCCTGGAGGCGAAGCCGCAGGGGCCGGAGTGGGAGCGCAGCGGACACGCCAACGGGCCGAGGCCCGGACCCCGTGAAACGGGCGCACTTCCCGCGCGCAGCGCGGGAAGCCCTGGCCGGCGAAGCCGGCCCGTTGCGTGTGGAGCGCAGCGCAACACGCAACCCAGCTCGAAGCGAAGCGGCTAGCCCGCGAAGCGGGCCACCCGAGCGCAGCGAGGACGTTTCCCTTCCCAAGCGCGCAGCGCTTGGGAAGGTCCCTGGGGGCCAACGGCCCCCAGCCCGGAGCGAAGCGGAGGGCTACCTCCCCGAAGGGGAGGCCCTGGCCCGCGAAGCGGGCCCGCCCGAGC
>NZ_JALGBX010000013.1 GCF_022808175.1 Streptomyces sp. AP-93
CCCTCCTCCGCGACGGACGGTGCTACCAAAGCGCACTCCCCGTCACAACCGCAGCTTGACAACGTTATTAGGAGGTGGGGTCGATGAGCTGCGGGCCGTTGTTGCGGACGCTGTTGACGGCCGTCGAGACCGCGGTCACCGCGAGCCGGCCGCCGGCGGGGGTGTGGAGCAGGGCGCGGAGATCCGTCGTGTCCTCGTGGGAGGGGTCGAGCCAGGCCTCGTAGTCGCCGGGGTCGAGGGCGAGCGGCATCCGGGAATGGATCCGGCCGGCCGCGTCGGTGGCCTCGGTGGTGATGATCGTGGCCGTGGTGAGCCAGGCGTCCGGGTCGTCCCGGTCGGCGACGGCCGGGTCGCGCCAGAACTCGTACAGCCCGGCCATGGCCATGACCGAGCCGGTCTCGGGCCGGATGAAGTAGGGCTGCTTGTAGGCCTTGGCCGTCCCGGTGGCGGGCACGGCGACCCACTCGTAGAAGCCGTCCGCGGGCAGCAGGCACCGGCGCTTGGCCAGGGCCCGCCGGTAGGCCGGCTTCTCGTGGACGGTCTCCACCCGCGCGTTGATCATCCGGGAGCCCACGGCCGGGTCCTTGGCCCAGGACGGCACCAGCCCCCACCGCACCGGGCGCAGTTGCCGCCCGAGCTCGCCGGTGTCCCGGTCGGCGCGCTCCAGGACCGCCCACACCTCGTCGGTGGGAGCGACGTTCCACGAGGGCCCCGGCGCCGGGCCGGGACCGAGCCGGGCCTCGAAGAGGCCGGCGAGGTCTTCCGGTGCCCGGGAGGAGGCGTATCGACCACACATGCCTCCACTGTCCCACCCTTCCCGGGGCGGTGGGGCAGAGCTCGCCCGGCGAGGGTTGAAGTCGCCGATGGATCAAAGACCTTCCTTCCGCGGCTCCGGCGACGACCGACACCTCACGGCCGAGTGGACACGCTCACGTGGTCGACCCGCATCGGGTGGCCCGGTTCGGTGGCCGGGCCCGGGGCCGCGCCGTCGGCCAGGGGGAGGGCGCCGCCCATGGCCACGTTGAGGATCAGGAACAGGCCGTGGTCCACCGCCCGCCTCCACGTGTCCGGGTCCATCCGGGAGGCGGCCACCCGGTGGTGCGCCCGGCCGTCCAGGTACCAGCGCACCTCCTCGGCACCGGGGGAGAGGTCGACCTCGACGGCGTACGTGTGGAAGCCCGTACGGCAGTCCCCGCACGGCTGGGGGCCCGAGCTCAGGCCCGCCGGCTCCTGGCACGGGCCGCCTTCGAGGGTCCCGCAGTGCATGGTCGCGAAGACGCTGTCCCGGCCGTTGACCGACTCCATGATGTCGAGCTCGCCGATGCCCGGCCAGCCCGTGTACCCGTCGCGCAGCGGCGCCCCGAGGGTCCAGAACGCCGGCCAGTAGCCCGCCGCCGCGGCCCCGGTCACCTCGGGCAGGGCGATCGCGGCCTCGATCCGCAGGATGCCGCCGGGCGGCGGCGCGAAGTCGGAGCGCCGGGTTTCGATGCGGCCCGAGCTCCACGCGCCGTCCGTGCGGGTGGGGACGATCTCCAGTGCGCCCTTGCCGTCGAGGCGGACGTTGTCGGTCGAGTCGGTCATCGTCTCGATCTCACCCGTGCCCCACTGGGCCGCCGGGCAGCCCGGGTAGCAAGTGCCGATGTCGTACAGCCAGTTGGCGGAGGACGGCGGGCTGCCCGCGGGACCGTCGAACCCGTCGCGGAACACCTCGGTCCACCCCGCCGGCCGCGCCTCCCCGGATGCGGACCCGGTTGCGCCCGCCGCGGGAAGCGCCCCGGAATCCGTGAGGAGCCGTTCGAGCCGGGGGGTCAGGACGACGACCGCCACGTTCGTCAGATGGGCGTCGTCCCGGTAGAGCAGGATGCGGTCCAGTACGGCCGGGCACGTCGGTCCCTCGCCCGGGCACAGGACCGGATTCACGCTCACGGCGCGTACGCCGGGCAGGGTGCCGGAGGCGATCATGCGGGCCAGCGGATCGGGCTGCCGGGCGTCCGCACGGCTGAACGCGCAGGCGGCGGGCTCCTCGGGGCTGCCGGAGACGCACGCGGGGACGTCCGCACCCGGCACGGGGGTGTCCTCGATGTAGACGATCGGCGCACCGATCGCCCGCAGGGGCGCGAGGGTCTTCTCCCAGCCCTCGGCCAGGAGCCCGGAATCGGCGGTGTAGCGGTTGAGCGAGGAGATCACGATGAGCCGGGGCTTCGGCTGCTCCCGCAGCCGCTCCAGGGTGTCGGCGCGCCAGGTGTCGCACTCCCGGTAGGCGCGGCCGAGCTGGGGACTGTCCACTGCCAGCCGCGGCAGCGGGCAGCCCTGCTTCACCAACTCCTGGAGTGCCCAGCCCCGTTGCGAGGCCATGGCCAGCATCGCCGAGAACCACTGGCCGGCGTGCGAATCGCCGAGCAGCACGATCCGGTCCGGACTGTCCACCGCGCCGAACAGGCAGTCGGGGCTGCGCGTCACGGCCGGGGCCACCTCGCACTCCCCGTCCGGGGGGAAGTCCCCCCGCGCCTGGGCGGGGCCCGGCACGATCGGGCCGGCCTCCGGCGGCGCGGAGCCCGTACGGGCGAGCAGGTGCGGGCCGGAGGCGGCGCCCGGGGGCAGCCCGCCCAGGTGGACGGGCGTTGCCGGACCCAGCAGGTTCAGCGTCGTGGTGCCCACCACGAGCGCGAGGACCACCGGCAGGACGACGGCGGTGATGCCCACCGACAGTCCACGGCGCGGGAGTTCGGAGACGGTGCGGCTGCGGCGCAGCGGCTGCTCGACCCAGCGCATGGTCGCGTAGGCGGGCAGGGCGGCCGCCAGGGTGAGCGCGGCCTTCACCGGCCAGTCCTGGGCGCCGAAGCGGGCCTCGGCGAGGACCAGCACCGGCCAGTGCCACAGGTACAGGTTGTAGGAGAGCCGCCCCACCGCCCGGGGGCCCCGCCCCGCGAGCAGCCGGCCGACCCCGTAGATCGCCGGTGTGCTGCGCTCGCCCCGGCCGGGTATCGCGGCGAGGATCACGGCAGCCGCGCCCAGGGTCGGCACCAGGGCCGCGTAGCCGGGGTAGGGCGTGGCCGCGTCGTACGCGACGGCGCTCCAGACGATCGCCGCGCCCCCGGCCCAGCCGCACAGCAGCCGCAGTGGGCGCGGGCCGCGCATGAGGTGCCAGGGCAGCAGGGCAACCAGCGCGCCGACGCCGAACTGCCAGACCCGCGAGGGCGTGGCGAGGTAGGCGAGGGAGGGGGAGTGGTCCGTCCAGCGCAGCGACAGCGCGAACGCCGCCAGCACGACCGGTACGGCCGCCAGGGCCACGGCGGAGCGCACGGCGCGGCCGCGGCGCACGGCCCGGGCCGCGCCGAGCACGATCAGGGCGAGCAGCGGCGCCCAGACGAGGTAGAACTGCTCCTCGACGGCGAGGGACCAGAAGTGCAGCAGCGGGCTCTGCTCGTGCCCGGCGGCGAGGTAGTCGGTCCGCTGTGCGACGAACCGCCAGTTGGCGGCGGAGAGCGCCGCGACGACCACGTCGTACTCCAGGTCGGCACGGCGCAGCGGTACGGTCAGCCAGGCCCCGGCCAGGGCCACCGCGCCGAGGACGACGGCGGCGGACGGCAGGAGCCGGCGGGCCCGCCGGGAGAAGAAGTCCAGGAGCCGGATCCGGCCGGTGGTGATCGCCTCGCGCACGAGCAGGCCGGTGATGAGGTAGCCGGAGACGACGAAGAAGACGTCCACGCCGACGAAACCGCCCGCGAACCCCGGAACCCCGGCGTGGAAGGCCAGGACCGCGAGGACGGCGACGGCGCGCAGCCCCTCGATGTCGGGCCGGAACGCCGAGCGGTGCGGGCTGGGCCCGGACTCGCCGCCGGAGGGGGCCGGAGAAGCAGGGGGCCCGGGTGGCGGGGCGGCGTCGCGCGGAGGCTCGCGCCGCGCATCGGGCGACAGCGAGGACGGCGAGGGAGGTGGCACGGGGGAGTGCATGGTGGTGGAGCCTTTCAACTCAGCCAGGGAAGCATGGGGTTGACCCACCCGGATGCCACCAGGCCGGTGAGCAGGAGCACCGCCGAAGTGGCGAGGGTCTCGGGCCAGCGGCGCGGGAGCACGCCGGTGCGGGATCGGCCGGCGAAGGCCCGTACGAGGCTGCGCGGGCGGCCGCCGGCCGGTGCCGGGAGGGCCTCGGCGGACGCCTTCTCCCGCCCGGAGGCCTCCTCCCGCCCGGAGGGAACCGCCGGCCGCAGCTCGGCGACCAGGTCGCGGACGAGCGGGCCGTTGATCTGGCACTGCACCAGGAAGTAGAGGAGCAGACCCCAGTTGGGCTCCCAGCCGTTGCGGGCCACGGCCAGCGCCAGACCCGCCCCGGCCGCGCCGTTGGAGAGGACCAGCCAGAGCAGCGAGACGCCCACCACCCGGCGGGCCATCCCGCCGGAACGGGCGGAGCCCCGGCTGCCGGTGGGCACCCAGTCCGCGCTGCGGCCGCGCAGCGTGTGCAGGAAGGCGGTGGCGGCGGCGACGCTCGTCAGCACGTTCGCCCGGATCACCTCCACCCGCCAGCGGGTCCTGCTGATCCGCGGCAGCAGCACGTGCCAGAGCCACAGCGGGGCGAGCAGCGGCAGGACGTGCCAGGGCCGGATGTCGTCCGGGTACCAGAACATCATCACCAGGGGCGGCAGCGGCGCCGCGAAGGTGTTCACGGCGGCGGCGAGGTAGCCGACGACGCCCTCGTAGAAGCACAGCCTCATCCGCCAGGGCGCGCCCATCCCCCGCAGGACGGGCGAGGTGAGCAGGTGGAGGTTGCCCATGGCCCACCGGTACTGCTGGTTGACGAAGGAGGTGACCTCGTCGGGGGAGGTGCCCTTGGCGACGAGCACCGGCACGTACAGGGTGCGAAAGCCCTGCGCGTGCAGGGCGAGGCCGGTGTACACGTCCTCGCTGTGGTCGAGGCGGGCGAAGCCTCCGGCCAGGTCGATGGCGGCGCGCCGGTAGACGGCGTTGCTGCCGCAGCAGATGGCGGCGTCGCTCGCGTCCCGGGACGGCTGGATCCAGCGGAAGAACCACTCCTGGGCGGAGCCCGCGGCCCGCTGGATCCAGCCCATGGTCCCGTCGGTGTCGAAGCACTGGGGGCTCTGCACGATCCCGACGGCCGGGTCGGCCAGATAGGGCACGAGATGGCGCAGGAAGTCCGGGCGGGTTGCGAAGTCGGCGTCGAGGATGGCGATGAACTCGGCGCTGCTCAGGGTCAGTGCGTGATTGAGGTTACCGGCCTTCTTCAGGTGCCCCCGGTCGGGCCGTACGACGTACTCGTACCCGTACGAGGCCGCCAGTGCGGCGACTTCGGGCCGGTCGGCGTCGTCCAGGACCCATGTGGTCAGCGCGCCCGGCCAGTCGACGGCCGAGACCGCGCGGTAGGCGTTGTCCAGGACGGGGAGCGGCTCGCCGCAGGTCGGCAAGTAGAGGTCCACGCCCGGCAGTCGGGCGGGCTGCCAGGCGCGTACGAGCACTTCGTGGGAGGGGCGGGTCAGCCTGCGCTGGCGCAGGCTGTTCACCGAGGAGAGGGCGAGGGCGACGAGGTTGAGCCCCAGGACGGCGAGGAAGGCCCAGAGGGCCGGAGTGCGCAGCGCGAAGGTGAACATGGTGGCGGCGGTGAAGACGAAGGCGAGGCTCGTGCTGATGAGGACCCAGCGTCGTTGCGGGCCGAAGTACCAGTAGAGCTCTTCGTCGGAGGGAGGTTGTGGAAGATGAGACAAGGTCATAAAGCCCCCACGGCTGTTTATGTGCCCTTTTCAGGTGGCCACCATAGCGTCAGAGGTATAGACCATTTGTTGCTGCGCGGCCAACACGTCCAATCGGCCACGGGATTGGCGCATCTCATGTGGTCCAGACCTGTGCTCTGATCATTCGACCGGCCGCGCCGCCTCCCGCCGGGAAGGTGCAGGTCACGGGGGAGTGAACAGACATCGAAGACTTGCGCGGCCGCGGCGGGGCCTGCGCGCCTTCTGCTCGGCCGCATCGGCTCGGCCCCAACCGGCTACGCTGCGGCCGTGCTTGAGAATCCGGGGAACGGTAGCGCCGGCGGTCCGCCCGAGTGGCAGGCACCGCCCCAGATGATCGGTGGACACGTCGAGGGGCCGGTGGTGATCGGTCGCTCGGACGGGGTCGTGGTGGTCGCCCGGCAGGTGCTGGCCCACCCGGGCGGGCTGGAGATCGACGTGGAAGCCCATGCCCGCGGATCCTCGCCGGACCCCGGCGGACCGCCGCCCGGGTCCGTCGACTTCACCGGGCGCGCGCAACCCCGCTTCCGCCTCCGGCTCGCCGACGGCACGGAAGTGGTGCAGGACGACGAGGCCGGTCTGCGGGACGGGCGGGGGCACGCGATGATCGTCAGCGGCTACGAGGCCGCCTGGGGAGGCCCGCAGGACGGCGAGGACGTACGCCTGACCTTGTGGATCTCGCCGCTGCCCCCGCCGGGCCCGCTCGCGTTGTCGTGCGCGTGGCCGGAACGCGGGCTGCGGGACGCCGTCCTGCCCCTGGACGGGGCCGCGGTCCGCGCCGCGGCCCTGCGGGCCCGGCCGTTCTGGCCCGAAGGGTAGTGCGGAACCGGCCCCCACCCCTTCGAAGAGGGGTGGGGGCCGGTGTGCCGTACGGGCTCGCGCTCAGAAGCGGCTGGAGACGGTGGCTCCGGCGAAGTCCTGGGCGGCGTGCAGGCTGACGTAGAGGTAGCCGGCCGGCGGGTTGCTGACGGTGAGGGTTTCGGTGTTGCCGCTCTGGGCCGAGCGGGCGGTGTAGTTGCTTGTGGTGGCCCAGCTGCTGGGGCTGTAGTAGAGGTCGGCGTTGCCCGTGCCGCCCGAGACGGTGATCTTGAGGGAGGCGGTGCCGGCCGGGACGTTCACGTAGAAGTAGCGGTGGTTCCCGGCGGTCGCGGAGACGTTGGAACGGCTGCAGTCGGCGCCCAGCACGCGGAGGTCGGCGTCCGCGCACTCCACCTGGGCCGTCCCGAACCGGGTCGAGACGGTGACGCCCGCGAAGCCCTGGACGGCGTGCAGGCTGATGTAGACCCGACCGGCCGCGGGGTTGTTGATGGTCAGCGACTCGCTGTTGCCGCTCTGCGCCGAGCGGGCCGTGTAGTTGCTGGTGGTGGCCCAGCCGCTGGGGCTGTAGTAGAGGTCGGCGTTGCCGGTGCCGCCCGAGACGGCGATCTTGAGGGAACCGGTGCCGGCCGGGACGTCCAGGTAGAAGTACCCGTAGTTGCCGGTCGTGGCGGAGACGTTGGAGCGGCGGCAGTTGTCACCCAGCACCCGGACGTCGGGGCTGGTGCACTCGCCGGGCCCGGCGCTGGCGACCGTGACCGCCTTGCTGGTGGTGGCGGTGGCGCCCTTGTTGTCGGTGACTGTGAGCTGGACGGTGTAAGTACCGGCCGCGGCATACGTCTTGGCCGGGTTGGCCGAGGTGGAGGTGGTGCCGTCACCGAAGTTCCAGGCACGGGAGGCGATGGTGCCGTCCGCGTCCGTGGAGGTGTCGGTGAAGGTGACCGCCAGGGCGTTCACGGCGGAGGTGAACCCGGCCACCGGGGCCTGGTTGACCGGCGGGGTGGTCGTGCCGCCGCAGTCTCCGGCCGCGCACTTGACCAGCCAGGCCGCGAAATCCGCGTCGTAGCGGGTGCCGATGGTGGAGGTGAGCAGGGTGCGGGCGGCCGCCCAGTTGCCGGTGCGGTAGTGGCCGAGCAGCGTGGCCACGTCCTGCGGGTGCGACTGGATCAGGTAGCGGACCGCCAGGTAGCCCCACCGGTAGACGCGGGTGGAGTCGGAGTTGTCGTAGGTGGTGTCGAACAGCGTGCTGAGCTTGTAGGTGTTCTTGCCCGCCTCGGTGGCGGCCTGGTCGTAGGTGACGCCCCGGTACGAGTACGAGATGTACTCGGCCAGGCCCTCGACCCACATCACGGTCGGCGTGGTCATCCCCGCACCGAAGTCGCCGTACATGTCGAAGCGACCGTCGAGGTAGTGGGTGTACTCGTGGTTCAGGTTCCAGATCTGGAACTCCGGCCGGACCCACTCCGCCTCGTACGCGATGAAGCGCGGCTGGTTCCCGGTGACCGAGGGGTCGCCCTCCAGGTACATGCCGCCGTTGTCGGTGCTGATCCCGAAGATGACACCGGCGTAGGCCTGGTAGTCGGCGCTGGAGTCGAAGGCCACCACCTCGAGCGCGGTGTTCTTGTCGCCCGCGACCGGGCCGTTGTCCTTGACCACGTTGTGGAAGAAGGCGTCCTGGTTGGCCAGGCTGGTACAGCTCGCGCCGAGCTCGGCGGCGGTCATCTGCTGCGCGACGATCCGCAGGCTCGGGCTACAGGTGTGGTTGACCGTCAGGACGGCGGCACGCACCCGCGCCGGCAGGTCGCAGGTCCCGTAGAACGAGCAGTTGGCCGCGTCGTACGAGGAGGTCATCTCGGCGAGCGGCACCCAGAGCGAGGCGGTCCGGCCGGTGATCGCGGTGCGGTCCAGCAGCTGCTTGACGAGCGGCCGTACGGTCGCCTGGAGCGCCGAGTGCTGGAGGAAACGGCCCAGTTCCCGGCCGGCGTTGGCCGTCAGGTAGCTCCTGTCCGTGCCCAGCAGGGCGTCGTGGGTGACGGCGAAGTCGCGCAGCACCGTGAGGATGCTCGGGTCCGCCTGTACGGCGGGCAGGAACTCGGCGGTCTGGTGGCCGCGGAACAGGACCGTGTAGGCGTTGTTGACCGCCGCGACCATCGACGAAGAGCTGTTGTACGAGGAGTTGTAGCCGGTCAGCATCCGCTTGGCGACGCCGAGGTAGCGCGCGTTCTCCTGGGCGCTGTCGATCAGGATGACCGCCTCGCCCAGGGTCGGGCCGTTGGCATCGGTCACGTCGGCCGCGCGCGGGGCGGCGAAGAAGGTGTCCAGGGCGCCCCGGATCGAGCTCTTCAGGGCCGGGCCGTAGGCCCCGACGGTGGACTCGTTGTACCACTGCACGTAGTAGCCGGCGCGCAGGAAGAGCACGAGCTGCCCGGTCTTGGTGCTGTTGTCACCCGGGTAGGTCGCGGAGACGGTGCGCAGGGCGTCGGCCACCGAGACCATCTGCGCCTCGCGGAAGGCGGCCTTCGCGTCGTTGCCCTTGAGCAGGAACAGCGAGTTCACGCAGTCCATCTCGGAGGCCTTGATCTGCTGGACCAGCGCGGCCCCGGTCTTCGAGGTGAAGTCCGCGACGTTGCAGGCCGCGGCGAGGGCCTCGGCGGCGGCAGCGGCGCCGGGCGCCAACTTCGCCTTGGCCGACTGCTGTTCGCTGCGCGCGTGCTCCTTGGTGGCCCGGAGCGGGGCGCGCTCGGACAGGTCCGCGTCGGGACGTGCGGCGTGCTCGGCCCGGAGCGCGGCCGCCGCGGCGGCCGGGGTCGAGGGCTGTGGGGCGGCGCCTGACTTCCAGGCCGGAGCGGGTGCGTCGGGCTTCGCTTCGCGCGCGAAGGCCTGGCCGGCGGGGGCGAGCATGGTCAGGCCCAGAGAGCAGGCGAGGGCGGCTATGAGGGGCCGGGCACGGCCCTTCGTGGTGGGGGAACTTCGCATGGGGGGGTGGGCCTCCGAGCCGGTCTGCGGCCGCGCTGGCAACGCGGCGAATGTGGAGTGCGGACCGTGACGTCGACGGGAGTTGGCGGGGATTTCAACTCTGTCGTGTACACGGCTATGCAGTGTGCGATGTAACATGGCACACATCACATGGCTCTGGAAGTCCTCGCGGAGCAGTTCTCGACAGCTGACTGACCGTCAAATGCGAGTCCGGCGGAAGATCTGTCCGGTTCGGCCCGGCTCGTGCTGGTTTCCCGTCAGAGGGAGCAGGCGGATTCCGCCGTCCGGCGGCGGCCGGCTCCGTAGAGGCGTACTCGGACGTCCTGCAGTCGGGTGCCCGGCGCCGCGGACGCGTCGGCGACGGTGCGGACGAACTGGCGCCGAGCGGTGGGCTCCAGCTTCCAGGGGACCGGCAGCCGGATGTCCACCACCCCCGGGTCCGGCATGCCGACCAGCGGCCGGGGCGGCCCTCCCGGCGGCAGGAAGGTAGCCAGGCCGCGGGCGCGTTCGGCCGGGTCGGGGCCGCGGAGCAGCAGCTCGGAGGCGGTCTGCGGGCTGCCGGTGGAGGCGCTGGGCCGGGAGACGCGCTGCAGGCCGACCGCCGAGCAGAAGTGCAGGTGCAGGACGTGCGCAGGCTGCGCGTCGGGGGAGCGCAGGCCTGCCGCCGGGGCGCAGGCGGCGCGGGGGCCGGCATCGGGCACGTCGCAGGACGCCATGAGCAGACGGGACCCCAGAAGCAGGCAGCACGCGGACGCCGCCACGCGCGTACGGGCTCTCACCGGGGTTGCCAGGGCAGCGTCAGGGGGAACACGGCCCCGAAGCGGGCGAGTTGGCGGCGCTGAGCGTGCCCCGGTGCAGGCGGGCGTTCTCCGCGGCGATGGCGAGGCCCAGACCGCTGAACCGCCGGCGCCGGCGGCTCCCGCGTCGAACCGGGAGATCTCCGTCAGGTCCTCGACCATGCGCGTCAGTTTGCGGGTCTCGCCCGCGACCAGTTCGAGGGCTTCGGAGGTGTCGGGAGTGAGCTCGCCGGAGAGGGCGACGACGGGCAGGACACCCGCCCGGCCGCAGCCGGCCAGTGCCGCAGCAAGGGCGGCGACCGCGGCGAAGGCGGCCACGGCGGGCAGGACGGCCCCGGGGGAACGACGGGTCGTGCGGCGGGCGGGGGACACACCACGTGCGCCGCGCGCGGGGCCCGACCATACTGGGAGCGTGAGGCGTACTCGTACGGTCTTGCTGTGCATCGCCGGTCTGATGGGCGCGGCCCTCCCGGCGGGAACGGCCGCGGGCGTGGAGCCGGCCGCCGCGGCTCCGGGGGCGTGCGTGAAGTCTCCTGGCCCCGCCCGGGGCGACGCGCTCGAGGTCCTCAGCATCGCGCAGCAGGCCCACCGGGAGTTCGGCTTGAACTCGGTGGTCCTGAGGGTGTCCTCGGATGGCCGTGAGGTGCTCACCACGGCTCTCGGGGAATCGATGACGGGGGTCCCGGCCGAGCCGTCCATGCGATTCCGTACGGGGTCCGTGGCCATCGTCTACATGGGCGCCGTGCTGCTCCAGCTCGTCGACGAGGGCAAGGCCTCACTCGACGATCCCGTCTCCCGCTGGCTCCCCGACGTGCCGCACGGATCGGAGATCACCCTGCGCATGCTGGGCAGTTCCACGTCCGGCCTGCACGACTACGTCACCGACCCCGCCTTCCTCGCCGAGTTGGAGGCCAGACCGTTCCGCCAGTGGACGTCGGACGAGGTCATCGGCATCGCGACGGACAAACCGCTCCTCTACGAGCCGGGCACCAACTGGAGCTATTCGCACGCCAACTTCAACCTGCTCGGCGAGGCGCTGGAGAAGATCAGCGGCCTCCCGCTGGACCGGCTGCTGAAGGAGCGCGTGTACGGACCGCTCGCGCTGAGCGGGACCAGCAACCAGTACACCCCGCAGATCCCGGAACCGGTCCTGCACGCCTACACCTCCGAGCGCGGCACCTACGAGGAGTCCACCTTCTGGAACCCCTCGTGGACCACCACTCCCGGTGCGGTCCTCGTCCAGAACATCTGCGACCTGGACCGGTCCGCGCGCGGCGTCGGGACCGGCGAGCTGCTGTCCGCGAAGGCCTTCAAGACCCAGCTCGACCCGGGCACCATCGGGCTGGGCCACCCGACGGCCTCCTGCCCGGACAGCGTCTGCCTCCTGACCAATACGCAGGCCCACCACTTCGGCCTGGGTGTGATCGTCGTCAACGGCTGGATCCTGACGAACCCGTCCTTCTCCGGCTACGCGGCCATCCAGGCCTACTTGCCCGCGGAGAAGCTCGCCATCTCCGTCACCGTGACCCAGGGCCCCAAGAGCCCCGCGGGCAACTCGGCCCAGACCATAGCCGGACGCATCTCCGCCGCCCTCGCCCCCGGACACGTGCTCAAGATGCGCTGACCCACCTCTGTCTGATCCCACCTCTGTGCGATCCCACCTCTGTACGATCCCGCCATGATCGCCTCCACGCCAGAACCGCTGATACGTGTCCTCCACGACGAGTCCCGCCCCGACCTGCGGGAGCCGGCCCGGCCGCGGCCAGGCCGCCTGTACGTGTGGGAGCCGAGCAGTACGTCGCAGGACGCACCCGCCCCGCTCGTCGTCGTCTCGCACGGCACCGGAGGCTCGGGCAGCGAAATGGAGTGGCTGGTACGCCCGTTGCACGAGGCGGGCTTCCGGGTGGCCGCCCTCGACCACCACGGCAACAACTTCGTCGACGGCTACGAGCCCGAAGGCTTCCTCCACGTCTGGGAACGGCCCGGGACATGTCCTTCGCACTCGACGCGCTCGCCCGGGAACAGCCCCTCGGCCCGGTCGGCGTCGCGGGCTTCTCCGTCGGCGGCTACACGGCCGCGTCGCTGGCCGGGGCCCGCGTCGATCCGGGGATCCTGTGGGCCGTGATCACGGGCGAGGCGCCGCTGCCGGAGATCCCCGAGTTCCCCGGAGTGCTGGAGGCCCTGCGCGCGAAGCAGCCGCAGGACGAGGCCGCGCGGCGCACCCTGCAGGACGCCGGGGGAGACCTGTCCGATCCCCGGGTCCGGGCGGTCTTCCAGGTGGCTCCGGGCGTCGGCTCCTTGGTGACCCGCGAGAGCCTGGAAGCCGTCCGGGTACCGGTGGCCATCCGCTGGGGCGGCGCGGACACGATCGCCCCGTACGAGGCCGACACACGGCCCTACCTGGAGTACATCCCCACCGCGAGCGGCCGCTCGATCGGCCCGGCCGTCCGCCACGACGACTTCTTCGCCCCGGAGCCCGCCGACCCGACCGCCCGGGTCCGGGCCGGCGAGGAGGCGGCCGCCTTCTTCCTGGAGCAGCTGGGCTGACCCGGCCACCCGCCACCCGCCGCCCGCCCGCCGCCGCCCGCCGGGCCGTGTCACAGACTCGCGAGCAGTTCTTCGAGCGGCGCCGGTACGCGGTCCTCGTCGAGGGCCTCGACGAGGACGCGGCCGTAGCGGATCTTGCGCCCCTTCTTCGTGCCGAGGAAGCGCCGCACCTGCTGCTGCGCCGTGCGGTCCTGCTGGGCGGGCTGGCGCTGGAAGGTCCGCAGGGCTCGGTGGTCCCCCTCCTCCCGGACGAGTTCCTCCACCCTGGGCACGCCCAGCGCGCGGATGAGCTCGTCCTCCAGGTCCGCCGCGCAGACGAAGAACCCCTGTGGCCCGGCGCCGGCCCGCTCCCAGCCGCGCGCGTAGAAGTCGCGCTCCGCCTCGTCGCACAGGCCCGTGAGGCGCAGGCCCAGACCCCGCGGTCCGAGGAACCGGGCGAACCGCGCGACGCCCATCGCACCGCCCATCGGCAGGACGCAGACCCCTTCGGCGGCCAGGTTCCGGCCCCGTCTCGCGGCCAGCGCCTCGACCGCTTCGGCGTCGCTCGCCCCTTCGAGCAGCACGACGGTCCGTACGGGCAGCCGCGAGGCAAGCCCGCGCGCCGCGTCCGCCGCCTCCCCGGCGTCCCCCACGTCACCGAGCCCACCGGCGTCACCGGCCGCCCACGCGGTCACCGCATCCCCGAACGCCACCATGTCAGCCATGGCACGAGTGTGATCCACTGAGCGCCGCCGCGGTACGCAATTTCCGCCGGTGGGAGCGCCGCTCGCCGGGACCGCCGGCCCCGGTCGGCCCCGCCCCGGATCGCGCCCGCCCCGGCGGTCCGGCCCGCCGTGCCCGTCCGCGCGGACCCGGACGATCGACCCTAGGATGGTCGGGAACCGGGTGCGGGCGGCTCGCCGCGACGCCGCCAGTCCAGGCCGCCCGGGGCGGGAGAGCCATGACAGAGGCCGCCGACACGGCACGGACCGTGATCCTCACCGTGGACGACGATCCGGGCGTGTCCCGGGCCATCGCCCGGGACCTGCGGCGTCGCTACGGCTCCGGGTACCGGATCCTGCGCGCCGAATCCGGCGAATCCGCGCTGGAGGCGCTGCGCGAGCTGAAGCTCCGCGGCGACCTGGTGGCGGTGATCCTCGCCGACTACCGGATGCCGCAGATGAACGGCATCGACTTCCTCGAAGAAGCCCTCACCGTGTACCCGGGCGCGCGCCGCGTCCTGCTGACCGCCTACGCCGACACCAATGCGGCGATCGACGCCATCAACGTGGTCGACCTCGACCACTACCTCCTCAAGCCGTGGGACCCGCCCGAGGAGAAGCTCTACCCGGTCCTGGACGACCTCCTCACCGCCTGGCGCACCGGCGACCACCGGCCCGTGCCCGCCACCAAGGTGGTCGGACACCGCTGGTCGGCGCCCTCGTCGAGCGTGCGGGAGTTCCTGGCCCGCAACCAGGTCCCGTACCGCTGGTACTCCTGCGAGGAGCCGGAGGGACAACGACTGCTGCGGGCGGCCGGGGCCGACGGACAGCGGCTGCCCGTGGTGATCACCCCCGGGGGCACCGTACTGATCGAGCCCGACGCGCCCGGCCTCGCCGCCCACGTGGGGCTCGCGACCACGCCGACCGCCGACTTCTACGACCTCGTCGTGATCGGCGGAGGCCCGGCCGGGCTCGGCTCCGCGCTGTACGGGGCTTCCGAGCGGCTGCGCACCGTACTGGTCGAGCGGTCCGCGACCGGCGGACAGGCCGGTCAGAGCTCCCGCATCGAGAACTACCTCGGCTTCCCGGACGGAGTGTCCGGCGCCCAGCTCACCGAACGGGCCCGCCGCCAGGCAGGCCGGTTCGGTGCCGAGATCCTCACCGCACGCGAGGTCACCGGACTGGAGGTCAACGGTGCGGCCCGCGTGGTCCGCTTCTCCGACGGCTCGGCGATCGGCGCCCAGAGCATCATCCTGGCGACCGGCGTCTCCTACCGCCGGCTCGGCGCGCCGGGCTGCGACGGCCTCACCGGCCGCGGGGTGTACTACGGCTCCTCGCTCACGGAGGCCTCCTCCTGCCTGGAACAGGACGTGTACGTCGTCGGCGGCGCCAACTCCGCCGGACAGGCGGCCATGTACCTGGCCCGCGGCGCGAAATCGGTGACGCTGCTGGTGCGCGGGGAGTCCCTGGCCGCGTCCATGTCGTACTACCTCATCCAGCAGATCGAGGAGATGCCCAACATCACGGTGCGCACCCGCACCACCGTCGAATCGGCGCACGGCGACGGCCACCTGGAGCAGCTCACGCTGCGCGACGTGGACACCGGCGCGACCGAACTCGTCGACACCCAGTGGATGTTCGTCTTCATCGGCGCGGCCCCGCTGACCGACTGGCTGGACGGTACGGTGCTGCGCGACGACCACGGCTTCATCCTCGCCGGGCCGGACCTCACCGCGGACGGGCGGCCGCCCGCCGCATGGGAGCTGGACCGGCCGCCCTACCACCTGGAGACCAGCGTGCCCGGTGTGTTCGTGGCGGGCGACGCGCGCGCCCGGTCGGCGAAACGAGTGGCCTCCGCCGTCGGAGAGGGAGCCATGGCCGTGATGCTCGTCCACCGGTACCTGGAGGAGTCGTGAGCGGGCAGGCGATGCCCTGCTCCCCGCAGGAGATCGGCTCGCTCTTCCTGTTCGAGAAGCTCACCCCGGAGCAGCTCGGGCGGCTGTGCGCTGAGGGCCGCGTGGAGCGGTTCGACACCGGCCCCGTCTACACCGAGGGCGACCCCGCGACCTGCTTCTACGTCATGATCGAGGGCACCGTCGTCCTGTCCCGCCGGGTCGGCGGCGACGAGGTGGAGGTCGGACGGACCTCCCAGCGCGGGGTGTACGCGGGGGCCATGCAGGCCTACCTGGGCGACCAGGTCCCGCAGACGTACAACAACTCGATGCGGGTGACCGAACCGACGCGGTTCTTCGTGCTGCCCGCGCAGTCCTTCGCGGACGTCATGCGGGAGTGGTTCCCGATGGCCGCGCACCTGCTCGAGGGGCTCTTCTTCGGCGCCAGGAGCACCCAGCAGGTCATCGGCCAGCGCGAACGGCTCCTCGCGCTGGGCTCCTTGTCCGCAGGCCTCACCCACGAGCTCAACAACCCGGCCGCGGCGGCCGTCCGGGCCACGGCCACCCTGCGCGAACGCGTCGGCAAGATGCGGCACAAACTGGCCCACATCTCCCAGGGGAACTACCCGCGCGAAGCGATCGCGGAACTGATCGAGATCCAGGAACGCACCGTCGAACGCGTGGCGAAAGCACCGGCGTTGAGCCCGCTCGAGGCCTCCGACCGGGAAGACGAACTCGCCGACTGGCTGGAGGACCACGGCGTCCCCGAGGGCTGGCGGATCGCACCGGTCTTCGTCCAGGCCGGCCTGGACACGGACTGGCTGGAGCAGGTCGCGGCGCGCGTGGCCGGGGACCTCCTGCCGGGGGCCATCGGCTGGCTCAACTACACGGTCGAGACCGAGCTGTTGATGGACGAGATCGACGACTCCACGACCCGCATCTCGCACCTCGTGGACGCCGCCAAGCAGTACTCGCAGCTCGACCGCGCCCCGCACCGGGTCGTCGACGTCCACGAACTCCTCGACAGCACCCTGCTGATGCTCTCCGGCAAGATCGGCCCCCGGATCCGGGTGGTCAAGGAGTACGACCGCTCCGTCCCCGACGTGCCGGCCTACCCCGCGGAACTCAACCAGGTGTGGACCAACCTCATCGACAACGCCGTCTTCGCCATCGGGAGCACGGACCGCGAGGGCACGCTGACGGTCCGCACGGCGCGCCAGGGCGACCGGCTGCTCGTGGAGTTCCGCGACACCGGGCCCGGCATCCCGTCCGAGATCCGCAGCCGCATCTTCGACCCCTTCTTCACCACCAAACCCGTCGGCGAGGGCACCGGGCTCGGCCTGGACATCTCCTGGCGGATCGTCGTCACCAAGCACCACGGCAGCCTCCAGGTCGAGTCGGCCCCGGGCGACACCCGCTTCCAGGTACTGCTCCCGCTGACCGCCCCGGAGCCAGACCCCGACACCGAGCCAGACCCCGACACCGAGCCCGACCCCGACACCGATCCCGAGCTCTCCGAGGAGCCCGTATGACAGCCATCGACGGAGTCGACCCGAGCGTCCCGCCCTCCGGCAGCGGCTGCGTCGAATGCGATGCGGTGGGCGGCTGGTGGTTCCACCTGCGGCGCTGCGCCCAGTGCGGCCACATCGGCTGCTGCGACTCCTCGCCGGCCCAGCACGCCACGGCCCACTGGAAGTCCACCGGCCATCCCCTGGTGCAGAGCTACGAACCGGGTGAGGCCTGGTTCTGGGACTACGCCGCCGACGAGCTGTACGAGTCGGGCCCCGAGCTGACCCCGCCGTCCGGCCATCCGCTGGATCAGCCGGCCCCGGGCCCGTCCGACCGGCTCCCCGAGGACTGGACCCGCCGGCTCCATCGCTGATCAGAAGGGCTTGGTCGGCAGGTACTTGCCGTCCAGGGTGATGACCGCACGCTCGCCGCCGTCGGGGTCGGCGACCTTCTTCACGTCGAGCTTGAAGTTGATCGCGGAGACGATGCCGTCGCCGAACTGCTCGTGGACCAGGGCCTTCAGCGTGGTGCCGTAGACCTGGAGCATCTCGTAGAAGCGGTAGATCGTCGGGTCGGTGGGAACACCGCCGGGGACGGAGCCGCGGGTCGGGATGGTCTGCAGCAGCCGCGCGTCGTCGGCGTCCAGGCCCAGGAGGGCGGCCACGGCCTCGGCCGAGGCCCGGGGCAGCGGGTGCTGGCCGAGGACCGCCGCGGTGACGAAGGCGACCGACAGGCCCGCGGCGTCCGCGATCCGCTGCCAGGTCAGGTCCTCGCGGATCTTGGCGTCCACGGCCTTGACGGCCAGAGCCTGACGGGCGGTGTTGTCGAACTGGGCGTGCACCATGATGAAGGCGTCCTTTCGGTGAGCCGCTCAAGGGGGTGGGGAGAGCGGCGGATGGGGGGAAATGCGGGCCGAGGACCCGACGGGTGGCGGCGGTCAGGCCGCGGGGGAGACCGGGCGGGGGGAGCCGAGCTCCTCCACACCCCCCGCCCGGATGTCGTAGACCCAGCCGCGCAGGGTCACCGACCCCGCGGCCAGGGCGCGGGCCACCGAAGGGTGGGTGGCCAGGTTCGCCAGCTGCGCCCGCACGTTCTCCCGTACCAGGGCATCGACCCTGCGCCCGTCCTCCCCGGCGCCGGTACGGGCGAGCGAGGCGTCCGCGTGGCGCAGCCAGCCGGCGACGGCCGGGGCGGCACTGAGGTCGTGCCGCTCGGCCAGGGCCGTCATCGCGCCGCAGGCGGAATGCCCGCACACCACGATGTCGCTGACGCCCAGGACCGCGACGGCGTACTCGATGCTGGCCGCCACCCCGTCCGTGCCGGGGGCGTGGGCGGGCACGAGGTTGCCTGCCGTACGGATGACGAACAGCTCGCCCGGCTCGCTCTGGGTGATCAGCTCCGGCACCACGCGGGCATCGGAGCAACTGATGAACAGGGTGCGGGGCCGGTGGACCGTCGCCAGCCGGGCGAAGAGCTCCGCCTTGGCCGGATAGACCTCCCGCCGGAACTGCGCAACGCCCTCGATGAGGTCGTGCATGGTCACTCCCTTCGATGACGCCGACCCGTGGGGCCGACGAGATCCACCATGCACGACCAGCACCTATAGCGTCCAAGACGCATTACCCATACCTCCTATAGATGCCATCTATACTCGATTGCATGGCTCTGGAACTCCGTCACCTGCGCTACCTGCTCGCCGTCGCCGAACACGGCAGCTTCACCCGCGCCGCCGAAGAACTGCGGATCTCCCAGCCGACCCTGTCCCAGCAGATCAAGCAGCTCGAAGGCACCGTCGGCGTCCAGCTCCTGGACCGCACCGGCCGCGGCGGCGTCCGCCTCACCGATGCCGGCGAAACCTACGTCCACCACGCCCGCCGGGCCCTGCGCGACCTCGCCGCCGCCGAACGCGCCGTCCACGACGTCGCCGACCTCTCGCGCGGCCACCTCAGGCTGGCCGTGACGCCGACGTTCACCGCCTACCTCGTCGGGCCGCTGGCCGCGGAGCTCCACGCCCGCCACCCCGGCATCACCCTGGACGTCAAGGCCATGGCCCAGGACCGCATCGAAACAGGTCTGCTCGCCGACGATCTCGACCTCGGGATCGCCTTCGACGGCCCGCACCTGCCCGGTATCACCGCGACCCCGCTGTACGCCGAGACCCTGAGCCTCGTCACCGCCGCCCGGCCCGCCGCCGGTCCGCAACCACCTTTGTCCGTAGCCGGTTTGGCGGACCGTCAACTAGCTCTACTCAGCGGGGATTTCGCCACGCGAGGTCATATCGACGCCTACCTGGCCGGGCATCGGGTACGGCCGCGCATCGCGGTGGAGGCCGATTCGGTCCAGACCCTCACCGAAATCGTCCAGCGCACCGACCTCGCCACCGTCCTCCCCGACGCGGTCACGGAGGACCACCCCCACCTCGCGCCCGTCCCCCTCGAACCGGCCCTGCCCACCCGCACGGTCGCCCTCCTCCGGCGCGAGAACGCCTACCGGAGCGCGGCCGCAGGCGCGTTCACCCGACTCGCCCACCACCACGTCCGAGCCCGCGGCTACACCCCGGCCTGAGCGGCGTCGCCGCGCCCCGCGCGGCGCAGGGCGGCGGGCGTGCTGCCGTACCAGCGCTTGACGGCCCGGCGCAGGGCGCGGGCGTCGGCGTAGCCGCTCCGGGCGGCGATCGACTCGACGCTGAGGTCGGTGTCGTGGAGCAGCCGGGCGATGTGGTCCCGGCGTACGGTCTCGACCTCCTCGCTCCACGTCGTTCCGTGCTCTTCGAGGCGGCGCTGGAGGGTTCGCGCGCTGATGGTCATGCGCCGCGCCACGGAGGACAGCGTCGGCGCACCGTCGTCGTGGGCGGATGCCAGGGCGGTACGGAACAGATCCAGCCAGTCGTGCAGCGGGATCGCGCTGGTGAGGGTCTGCTCGGCGTGCCGGCGGAGCACGGCCGACAGTCCCGGCTGGGCGTGTGGCGTCGGGGTGCTCAGGTCCGCGGTGCGGAAGGTGATCGAGCTGGCCGGGGCCTCGAAGTCGATGTTCCGGGTGCCGTAGAGCTCGATGAGGCCGTCGTGCCGGAAGGGCGCCTTGGCGGCGAGTGAGACGTGCAGGGGAACGAGGCGACGCCCCGCGGCTTCGCCGAGGCGGCGCCGGTACAGGCCGAGGGCGTAGCCGCGGATGCCGCAGGCCGCCTCGTGGGCCATGTCGGCCCGGTTGACGTGGCTGATGGTGACGCGTCCGCCGTCCTCGGTGATCCGCATGCCGTCCGTCAGGGGGTCGGCGACGGCGGCGAAGTGGGCCGCGGCGTCCCGGATCCCCTCGAGCGGAGTGGGCGCGGAGGTGATCAGGTAGTCCCAGACCCCGAGGGTGCCGATGCCCGACTCCTGTGCCAGCAGCACGGACATCTCGGTCCAGGGGGCCTGGACCGTCGTGAGCTCCGCGATCCGGATGGCCGTCGCCGAGGGAATGCGGCACAGGTCGTCGTTGAGGTGCTGGGGCGCCGCGCCCAGCAAGTGGGCGAATTCGTGCGGGGATGTGCCGACCAGCCGCGCGACGCTGACGCTCAGACGGGCAAGGGCGGAGGAGGTTGTCCCCTGATGTGCATGCGAGACCACAGCGGTTGAGCATAGTCCAGCCCGAACTGCCAGGTGATCGTGGGGGTTAGGGGCCCGCTGTCCCCAACATGGCGCGCAGGGTCCCCCCGTGGCGCGATCGGTCCCCTTGCTGGCGCGTGGGGCCATGGGGGAGGTGAACTGCCCTGCCCTAGTGTGGCGATCGTTCCCGCACGGTACGGACGGCACGCACGGCACGCACGGGCACGGACGGAGCGAAGCCCTCCCACGGGGGTGGGGGGCTCGCGGTCCGGCCGCACGCGGCCGGCTCCAGGGCTCCGTGCCCGCCGCGCGGGACAATGGAACCGAATGGTGGGGGAATCGACATGTTCACGGTGGTCTCGTCCGACGGCACGGCGATCGCCGCCGAGCGCCACGGCGCCACGGGCCCGGTACTCGTCCTCGTCGGCGGCACCTTGATGACCCGGGCTCGGCACGCGCCGCTCGCCGCCCTCCTGGCAGACGAGTTCAGCGTCGTCAACTACGACCGCCGGGGCCGCGGCGACAGCGGCGACCACCCCGACTACGCGGTGCAGCGCGAGGTCGACGACCTCGACGCGCTGATCGAGCACGTGGGCGGGCCGGTGCTGCTCTTCGGGATGTCCTCCGGAGGAGTCCTGGCCCTGGAAGCAGTGGCCCGCGGCAGCTCGGTCAGCGCCCTGGCCCTCTACGAGCCGCCGTTCGTGGTCGACGGGACCCGCCCGCCGCTGCCCGCCGACTACGTGGACCGCGTGGAGGCCGCCCTGGGGAGGGGGAGCGCCACCGAGGCGCTCACCCACTTCCTGACCACGGGCCTGGCGATGCCCGCCGAGGACATCGCCAGGATGCGGAACACCCCGGTCTGGGCCGCCTGGGAAGCCGCCGCCCCGACCCTTCCCTACGACGGCCGGCTGATGGCCGGCACCATGTCCGGGCGGCCGCTGCCCACCGACCGGTGGTCCTCGGTGAGCGTGCCCGTCCTGGTCGCCCACGGCGGCGCGGGTGACACGTACATGGCCCGCGCGGCGAAGGAACTCGCCTCCCACGGCGAGAACTACACCCTGCACACCCTCCCCGGCCAGAACCACGCCGTGGACCCGCAGGCCCTGGCGCCCGTGCTGACCGCCTTCTTCAACGGCCTGACCCTGGACGCGTAGCCGGCCGGGGAGGGCCGCGCTCAGCAGCGGCGGCGGTCCTGGGTGACGACGCCCTGGGCGGTGGCCACCGTGCGGTCGTAGCAGCCGCCCGGCACCCCGGTCCCGTACAGCCGGTAGCGGGCGGAGGTGGTGGCGACCGCGTGCCGCTGGTCACGCGGAACGTTCGCGGTGTAGGTCGCGTCGCCCGTGTACCGGTCGTCGAGCCGGGACCGGCCGGTCTCCCGGCCGCCGCGCAGGGTCACGGTGTCCGCGCGGTCGCCGAGCGCGAGGACGGTGCGGAGCCGGTCGCCCGCACCGAGGGTGGTCTCGCCGTCCATGGTGTACGTGCGGCTGGTCACCGCCAGCAGGGCGACGTTACGGCGAGGCGCCAGGTCTTGGACTCTCCGGCTGTCACGGACGGCTCTGGGTGGTCTCGCTCGAGGCTGCGGCCGGCTTGCGGTCTGTCGCGCAGGCCGGGGCGGGACGTTGTGGGTGGTCAACAATGCGCGGCGTTGAAGCCGCCGTCGCTACGTGCGGCCAGGACGTGGCTCACCGGCTGGCCAGAGGTTGCCCATCCCGTGGATCGTGCCCTGGGACGGGCGCTGTTGTGGGAGGTCCTCTGCCGTGCTGTCCGTGATCTGCGGCTACCAGTTCTCCCCGCGGGCCCCTGCGTCGGGGGGAGGCCTTCGTCTTCCTCGCGGCCACGGCGGCGAGCGTCGGAATCCCCCCGCGTAGGCGAGGAGGACCCGGGGCACGATCGGAACACCCCGCGTCGGTGAAGAGGCCTTCGTGCACCCCTCGATGCTCGCAGAGAGCGTGGACGGGGAGGACGTGGCCGCGGTTGTACTCGGCGTCCACTCACCTGTGTCAAAGCTCGGCTCGCGTGGCGGACTGGGCGGCCCGTACGGCGAGGTTGGCCGCGTCCTCTACGAGCGGCGCCGCCGGACCTCCGCCGCGGGTCAGGGTCCAGCCGCAGAGCGCCGCCCAGGCCAGCGCGGCCGAGGCCGCCTTGGCGCGCTCGGTCCGGCGGGCCAGGAACGTGCCGAAGAGCAGCGCGTCCCCCGCGTCGATGGCCACCCGGCACAGTACGGCCGTGCGCAGCGCGCTGCCTGCGGGGACTGTGACCATGGCCGCGCCGATGACGGCGTCGCGGACGCCAAGGGCGCGGATCAGCAGTGCGGAGGAGCCCTGTTCTGCCAGGCCGCAGGGGCGGGCCGGCACCTTGGGTCGGCAGGCGACCGCCACGCCGTACCCGACGGTGGCCACGCCCATCACCCGTCCCGCTGTGGTGTGCATCCGCGATCACTCCGTTTCATTGGTTCTGGCTCATCGGGTCCCGGCCGACCGACGGCTACGGGCCGTGCGGGCGGTCTTGCTCCTCGCGGCCGGTCCCCGGGCGCTGCCGCTTGGCCTCGTGTCCGCCGGCATCCGCTTCGTCGTCGCCCCCGTCGGGACGACGGACGACGGCTTCGTCGGCCTGTCAGCAGGCCTTGCGGTCGCCGCTCTCCCCCTCGGCCTCGGACGGGGTGGTGCGCGGGTGACTCCGGGAATTCTCGTGTGCCGTCATCTCGTCCTCCTTCGATGGTGCCGTCTCTCGGCGACTACCCCGCGCTGTCGCCCTCAGACGCTTCGTGCGCCCCACAGCCGGGCCGGGGTGTCCGTCGGCTGCGGCGCTCCGCGGGTGGCCGCAGCGTTCGCGACGTCGACAACCACCTGGTCCAGCTCGGACCAGTGGCCGTGCTGCTCTGCCCACCGGGAGGTCGTGTGGTGGAGTCCGGTGGGGTAGGCACACGGTATGGACACAGGCGGAGTGCGGCAGCCGGACGGCGAGGACTTGCTGGCAGGGCTGAGTGTGGATGATCGCCGTCCGGAGCAGCCGGTGCTGCTGGACGCGGAAGGGGCCCCGATCCGTACCTGGCGGGAGAACTATCCCTACGACCGCAAAATCCGGCGCGGTGAGTACGAGCGGACCAAACGCGTCCTGCAGATCGAACTCCTGAAGCTCCAGCGCTGGGTGAAGGAGACGGGAGCCCGGCTGGTGGTGATCTGCGAGGGGCGGGACGCCGCCGGGAAGGGCGGCACGATCCAGCGGTTCACCGAACGCCTCAACCCGCGTGGTGCCCGGATCGTCGCCCTGGACAAGCCGACCGAGCGGGAGGCCGGCCAGTGGTACTTCCAGCGGTACATCGCCCATCTGCCGACCGCCGGTGAGATCGTCTTCTTCGACCGCTCCTGGTACAACCGCGCCGGAGTCGAGCGCGTGATGGGCTTCTGCTCCCCGGCGCAGAACGAGCTGTTCCTGCGCCAGTGCCCCGTCTTCGAGGCCATGCTGGTGGCCGACGGGATCCTCCTGGTGAAGTTCTGGTTCTCCGTGTCCCGCGCCGAGCAGCGCACCCGGTTCGCGATCCGTCAGGTCGACCCGGTGCGGCAGTGGAAGCTCTCGCCCACGGATATCGCTTCCCTCGGGCTGTGGGACGCGTATACGGCTGCCAAGGTCGACATGTTCCGGGCCACCGACACCGAGCACGCACCGTGGACCGTCGTCAAAACCAACGACAAGCGGCGGGCCCGGCTGGAGGCACTCCGCAGCCTGCTGTGGCGCACCGATTACGACCGGAAGGACACCGCGGCCGTGGGGCAGCCCGACCCGCTGATCGTCGGTGCCGCCGACACCCTCCTGGAAGCTGGCGAGGAACCCACCGATCTTTCCCCCACCACGCTTGCCGGCCCCGCCCTGGGTCCCGGCCTGCACCCTCACGGCCTCCGCGAGGAGCGGGCGCCCTCGACCGACGCGGATCGATCCGGAAGCACCCAGAGCCCTCGATGACGGGACGAAGTGGATGCCCGCAGCCTGTCCGGTATCCCGATGCCCTCGCGCAGGGCCCGGCTCCGACCGCCTCAAGCAGCGGGCCGTCAGCGGTAGAGCGCCTTCAGTCGAGTTGCGGTGCGCACGCGCGCCCAGGTCTCGGGGAGCCTGTGCTCGCAGTCGGCGGCGGCTGCCCGCTCCTGACCGGCGAGCAGACCCCACGTGAAGCCGGGCTCCCCCGCGGCGTGCGCGGACACCGCCAGGCTTCGCAGCTCGTCGCCGGCCACGACGCTGTCATGGTGGGCGCCGGCCAGTCTCTGGACGGCTTTGGTGCGCTTGCTGAGGCGTTCGGCGGGCTTTCCCAGGGCGGGTCGTGCAGCTTCCGCGGCGTAGCGGAGTCTCTTGGCCGTCTTGCGGGCGTTGTGGATCGCGGCGCCGCGCTCAGGTCCGGGGGCGAGGTCCAGCGCGGGGCCCATCCTGCGGGCCAGTCGGCCGTAGTCCTTGCGGAGTGCTTTGACCATGACCTTCTCCGGTTTCCCGGCCGCCTTGGCGCGGAGGGGCGGGTCCTCGGTCAGGTGCTGCAGCGCGTCGAGCAGGCGCAGGTAGCGGCGCGAGGAAAGGGCTTGAAGGGTGCGTCGACGCCCTTCGTGCCCTTCGCGCGCGTCCCACAGCTCGAGGCGGGCGTTGACGGGGCCGAGGACCTGTTCGCCGGGAAGTTCGCGCACTGCGGCGGTGAACCTGTCCCGGAGTACCTCGTGGTCGCGCTCCACGCCCAGCTCCCCGGCCAGCCACTTCAGTTCCCGTCGGAGGGGGTCGGTGGCCTCGCGGGCGAGGACGGAGCGATAGGTACGCAGGCATCCGCGCAGGCGACGGATGCTGGTGCGCATCTGGTGTACGGCGTCCGGCAGTCCGCGACGGGCAGCGGGGTCGAGATCCCTGAGGGTGGCGGTCTGGTGCCGCAGGTAGGCCAGCACGTGGTCGCCGGCCGAGCCGGCGGCGACCCCGGCGGCAGTCGCCCTCTCCGCCTCCGGCTGCGGCTCTTCAAGGGACGTCGTCGTCTCTTCCAAGGCACGGATCATCTTGGACGGGCTGCGCGATCGTTCCAGGCCGCTGTGCCGCAGAATCTTTTCGATTCCGTCCAGTAGGGCGTGGTCGGCGCCGTCGGCGAGTTCCACCTCCCTCTCCGTCCATGCCGTACGGGCACCGGCGGTGAGCAGCGCGTCCGCCGAGACGGCGTCCACGCTGAGCTCGGCGAGGATTTCTCCTCCTGCATCGAGGAGGTGGTGCACGGTGCGGGTGGTGAGGATCCGCATCACTGGGCGCAGTGCCGCACCGCGGGTACGGGAGAGGACCAGATCACTCAGTACCCCGGGAATGTCCCCTGATGACAGCGGGGCCCGGACTTCCTCGCGGCTGTCGTCCGTGAGCGGCAGTTTGAGGTGCCACCCGGCGTCCGTGCCGCCTGTCCGGCGCCGCAAGGTCGCACCGGTATGGGACAGTCGCAGGTCGTCGGTGTCGTAATAGACGGCTTCCAGCTCTTGCGTGCCGCCTCCCACGAGCGAGACCACCTGGTCGAGGCCGGTGAGGCTCTGCGGCCACGAACAGTCGTCGGACGCGGACTCGTATGTGCGCTCTGTTTCGTGTGTCGAAACGGCCATACAGATCGCCTTGACGAAATCCGCGGTTTCAAACCTCTGCTGCCGAGACCTGCACGGTGGAAGCATCCGACCGCGGCCGCCCTGCGAGGATTGCGAAGCGCCCGTACAGAAGGGATGAGCAGGTCGGCGTCGTCGTGGTCGTACGTGTTGGGCATGTCGATGATGACAAGAGCGGTCTTCGCCATGGATTCCAACCTGCCAGTCCCACCACCGCAAGTGCGGAAACCCGGCCGCGGACGCGCGGCGACGAGCCAGGACTCGTCTCGCCCCTGTGGCTTCACGCAGCCATTCCAGGAGACCCGGTATGCCTACGCGCCGGGCGCGCTTGATCCCCTGGCGACCTCCCGCGGGACCGCGTGCATCAGGGTGCGTCCCCCTGGGCAGGCGCCGGATATGAACCCGCTACCTGACCGAGGCCGCTCCTATTGGGCCCGGACGGCCGCGTTGCCCTCCTTCGCGCCCGTGGCAGGGGACACGATGGCGGACGTTGCTGTCATCGGCGGTGGAATCGCAGGGCTCAGCACGGCATGGGAACTCACCCGGCGGGGCAGAGCGTGGTCGTGCTGGAAGCGAACCGGGTCGCGGCAGGTGTCACGGGCCATACGACGGGGAAACTCACCGCCCTGCACACCGCCGTCTACGACCCCCTGCGCACCAAGCACGGGGACGACGCCGCCGGCCGGTACGCGGCGTCCCAGAGCACCGCCCTGCGGCACGTCATCGAGGTGGCCGACACACTCGGTATCGACTGCGAACTGGAACGGCGCCCCGCCGTCACCTACAGCGAGCGCCCCGAGGCAGTCGAGGCGCTGCGCGCGGAGGCGGAGGCTGCCCGGTCCGCGGGCCTGAGCGCCTCGTTCGTCACGGAGACCGGCCTGCCCTTCCCGGTGGCGGGCGCCGTCAGGGTCGAGGACCAGGCCCAGTTCCATCCACTCAAGTACCTTCGCGGCCTGGTCGAGGACATCGCAGCACGCGGCGGCCGCGCTTTTCGGATCAGAGGGTCTGGAGTCCAATCCCCGGCACCGACCCCGACACTTACGTCGCGCACCGCATCTCGGGCCGCCCCCACCCGCCACCGCGCCATCGCCACCGTCCACGCCCCCGCCGACCACATCCGCGCTCGTACCGTGGCCTGGCCACCCGCATCCAGTTGAAATGAGAGTTTGCCGGGCATCTCGGCGGGGTTGATGTCGAGGCGCCGGGCGACTTCAAGCAGGACGGTGACGGGCAGGGTGTCGTCTTCGCGGAACCCCCTGGAAAGGCTTGCCTGCCGGTCTCACGGACCGCCGATCACAGCCTTCGCCGGGACAGGGCCGCATGGACCGGCTCGGCCCCGGCGGCGCGGTGGGTTCCCGCGGCGTCCCGGAGTGTGCGGCTCAGCGGGCTGGTGGGTTTGGAGCGGGGCTCGCCGTGCCCGTCTGATGGGTACAGGCTGTCGGTGAGGTCGAGGAGCCTGAGGGGCTGTCGCTGCCAGTTGGACGCGAAGACCGCGGTGCCTCGCTCCTCGGCGCGACGGGCGAGGTCGACAAGCCGGTGCAGGCCCGTGACGTCCATGAACGTCAGGTGCTGCATGTCGCAGCAAAGCACGTCAACGTCCTCGTCGAAGGCGGCCTGCACGTCGTCGAGAGCGGATCTGGTGTCCAGATCGAGTTCTCCGGCCAAGGCCACGTGCACGGTCGGACCGTAGCGCCTCACCGTGATGCCGAAGTCGCATTCCATGCCACCTCACCTCGCCGCGATCCACCGACTCGATGCGCGCCCGCCCGGCTCCGGGGCAATGGCCTGATGGGAGGAGCAGCCCTGAGCCCACACCCACCAAAAGCCCGCCCGGGGAACTCCCACGGGCTCACAAGGCGACGGTTCCAGGGCCCGGCCGGCGGGCCCTGACGTCCAAGGGGCCAGGGTTCACCCCGCAGGCCCGGCCTGGTGTCCGGGCACGTGACAGGACCCCGCCGCTGACTGGTGACTATGGGCCCGGCGGGGTCCTGCGTGTGTGGGGTGTGATGGTCAGGCCGTTCTCAGCGTTCTTCGTCGCGCATCTCGTCCTCGCCGCGCTCGCGGCTCATCTCCTCCTCGTGACGCCGCTTGAGCTCCTCGGGGCTCTTCCCCCGCGCGGCCTGGCCCGCCTCGGGGTGAACAGGGTCCTGGCCGGTGCGCCGCGTGCGCTGCTGCTCCTCGCGACCCTTGCCCGGCTCCTGGCCCTTGTCCTTCATACCGCCCATGACCGCGACTCCTATCCGATGCGTGGATGAAGATTCCGCACACCACGATTACACGCTAAGTGACATATCGCATCACTCATGTCACCGAGTGTGGCGGCCGGGTGATGTCAAGGCCACGGAGGCCGGGTCGGCGTGCGGTCGACGGTGCCTGCCCCGACGATGACGTCGTACCCATCCGCCGCCAGTCAGGAGGCCCACCCCCATGCTGGAGCGCACGCTGAAGAAGGACCGCACCGAGGTCACCTTCATCCTTCCCGCCGACACCCCGCCCGGCCCGGTCAGCGTGGTCGGAGACTTCAACGACTGGCAGCCCGGCGTCCACACCCTCAAGACCCGCAAGGACGGCAAACGCGCGATCACGGTCGCGCTGCCAAGCGCAAGCGTCCACTCGTTCCGGTATCTGGCAGCCGGGGACTACTGGTTCAACGACGACAGCGCCGGCGACCTGGACGGCCCCAACAGCCGCCTCCACACCTGATCCCCGCGGAGGCGTGACCCGGGACAGGACCGGGCCGTTGGCATCGCAGACCGCGCTGGTCCAGGATGTCGGCCAGGTCCTCCAGGGCGGTACGCAGGATGGTTCCGGCGGCGCGGACGTCTCGGTGGCGCGCACCTGCGGCCTGGTCCGCGGTGCGCATGGCGTATCCGATGTGGCCGGCGAGGGAGGTGCGGTCGTCACCGTCGTGGAAGTAGTAGGACTACGGTCAGGTACCAGTACTCTTCGCACCCGCCGCCGGAGCCCGTGGCGTAGACCTCGGCGAGGAGGCGCTCCGTATTGCGCGGGAGGGTGACGGCCGGGGTGGTGAGCGGGAGGACCCGGTCCGGGGGGACGGCCCGGTCCGGCGTGCGGCCGGCTCCCGTGCCGCCCTCGGCCGCGTAGAACGTCAGGGTGACCTTGACGTCGATGACACCGGTGTAGGTGTCGTTCACGACATTGCCGATGAGCATCTCGACGGGCTGAGGGCGGCTCAGGGTGTCGCGGTACTGGCTGATGTCCTTCTCGACGGACCAGGCGATGCCGTCCGGCGAGGGCTGGGGGGTGGAGGTGCGGAAGAGCTCCACGCCACCGACGGAGAGGTGGCCGAGGCGGTCGTACTGGCGCCCCTTGACCTTGCCGTCGAGACGGAGCACCACCTTCGCCCAGTCGGCCGGGCCGCAGGCGGTGGGAGGCGCATAACCGCCCCGGTACGGGGTGAAGTCGCGGAACTGCGCCTCGGCGAGGGCTACTTGACAGGACCGGGTCGCGGGCCGGGCCAGGGGCGGGGCGGCGGTGAGCGGATCGTGCCAGTCCGTTCCGAACTCGGCGGGCGGCTGCGCGCCCGTCGCCGCCGCTGCGGGGGCCGCGTCCGGCGTGGGCGCGCCGCCGGGTCCGGCCGCTGCTGCCGGGCCCGCGGCCGTGAGGGTGGCGGCCGCGAGGGCGAGCGCGCCGAGCGCGCCCGTGAACCTGTGTCGTCTCATGGGCCCGCAGCGAAACCCGGCCCGGCGCGGGGGCGCCAGAGCCGTGCCTGCGCCCTGGCCGGATCCCGTCGCCGAGGGGTGGCAGGCAGCGGTCCCACCGCCGCCGCCCGCGTCATAGCTTCCCGAAGAGGACCCCGCGCCAGGTCCATCCCGCGCCGAGGACCGCTTCGCGCAGCGGGTGCCGGTGGGTTTGTCGAAGAGACCCCTCGCACCACCCGGCGGGGGTTTACGGCCGTCGCCCGGTCGGCCCGTCGTCTGACCGAAGCGTGCCGTTCTTGTCCTTGCTTCGTAACGGGCGTCTGACGCCACTCGGATGAGGGGAATCTGCTCATGCAGGCCGGACGGAGTGCCGGTACGGAGCAAGGCGGAGGCCATGGCGGCCCCCCGCCGAACCTTTCGTGGCCACCGCGGCCTGCGCTCATCATCGGGAGTCGACAGCGGCCGCGTAGGGCCGATCAACGGGGGAACACCATGAACACTGCCGCCCGCACGAGCCACAGGGGCTGGAAGACGTACGTCATCGGGGCCGCGACGGCCACCGCACTGCTCGCGTCCGCGGCGTGCTCGCCGAGCGGGGGCGACGGGCCGGGCGACGGCAAGCCCACGGCCCAGCCGAGCAGCCCGGGCACGACGAGCCCGTCGAGCACCCCGAGCGCCACCGGCTCCCCGAGCACGCCGAAGCCCGGCGGCACGCCCTCGGCGAAGCCGAGTCCGGGAGCGACCGACACGGGCGGCAGCGGAGGCGGGGCCGTCGCCCTCTGCGCCCCGGGCGACGTCTCGGTCACCACCAGCACCGAGGACGAGAAGGGCCAGAGCGTCCGGCGCATCCTCCTCACCCTCACCAACACCAGCAAGAAGGCGTGCAAGGTCTACCACTATCCCCTCGTCCAGCTCGGTGACGCCCAGCGGCTGGTCCCCGAGATCAAGGAGAGCGCCCCGACTCCCGGGACACCGTTCGAGACCATCACTCCGGGCAAGCAGACGCACGCCGCCCTGCTCCTGAACGGCCCCATGGACGAGGCCCCGGCGAAGACCATGACCGTCCAGCTCCAGGACCGTGAGCCCGGGAGCAAGTTGGGCGCGCCGGTCAAGGTCGCCTTCCCCGGCGTCGACACGGTGTACTACAACGACTTCGCCAAGGTCACCCACTGGATGACCGCCTCGGGTCTCGCCCTGCGCTTCATCATGTCCTCCTGACGGTCCGGCCCCCGGGCAGGTCCTCTAAGGTGGCTCCACCGGCCGGTCCGTGCGTCCCACGCGTACGGACAACGGCCTTGTGGACAGGGGGAGTCGGTGGAGTCACTGCGGCCCGGCGACCCGCCGGAGATCGGCGGGTACCGCCTGCTGGCACGACTCGGCGAGGGCGGCATGGGCGAGGTCTTCCTGGCCCGTACGGCGTCCGGCCGGCCGCTGGCCCTGAAGACCGTCCGCCGGGAACTGAGCGGCGACGGCGACTTCGCCGCCCGCTTCGCGCGGGAGATACGCGCCAACGACCGCGTACGTTCGCCGTGGACGGTCTCGGTGGTCGACTTCAGCGCTCCGGGGGCGTCCCCGCAATGGCTCGCCACGGAGTACGTCGCCGCGCCCTCCCTCGGCGAGTGGGTCCACCGGCACGGACCGCTGGCCGAGCCGGCCCTGTGGAGCCTGGCCCGGGAACTCCTCGCCGCGCTCGTGGCCGTACGGGCGGCGGGCGTGGTCCACCGCGACATCAAGCCGGGAAACGTGCTGCTCGGCCGGGAGCGGCCCTTCCTCATCGACTTCGGCATCGCGCGTGCCGTGCACGACCCGCGCCACACCCGGACGGGAGCGGTCATCGGCACGCCCGGATTCCTCGCGCCGGAACAGGCGACCGGATCCGTGGCCGAGGCCCCGGCGGACGTGTTCTCGCTCGCCGCGGTCCTCGTCCACGCTGCCACCGGCCGCAGCCCCTTCCTGGCCGACGGCGAGGAGCCGGAACTCCCCGGCCTCCTCTACCGGATCGTGCACGACGAGCCCGCCCTCGACGGAGTCCCCGAGGGGCTCCGTTCCCTGCTGGGGGAGTGCCTGGCCAAGGATCCGCAGGAGCGCCCGACCGCCGACGAGGCGCTGGCCAGGGTCGGCGCGTCAGGGGAGGACTGGGGCGGGTCGCTACCGTCTCCGCTGGCGGCGGAGACGAACCACCGGGAGGCCGGCCTACGCCGCATCCTTGCCGCGTCCGAGCCGCTCCCCGCGCCGGTGCCTGTCCCTGCCCCTGTGCACGTGCCTGTGCCCGTGCCCGTGCCTGTGCCCACGCTTCCCCCGGCACCTCCCGCGGCGTTCGCGGCGACCCCGCCGCTGCCCTCCGTCCTTCCCGCCGGGCCACGACGCGCGCCCTGGGTGCCGGGTGCGGCCGTCGGCGCCGCAGCCCTCGTCGTCGCGGCCACCCTCGTGATCAAGATGCCTTGGGGTGGGGGCGGTGGCGGTGGCAGGGACGGATCGGCGACCCCGTCCGCTTCCGCGTCGGCGATACCGCGGTCGTGGGTCGGTACGTGGACCGGCACCGGACCCGGGACACCCGACGCGGACGGAGTCGCGAGGGCCAGGACGGGCGAGTTCTCCGTCACGGTCACGCTGCATTCAGGATCCGTCGGAGACCTCGTGGGCCGCCAGGTCAGCGAGGTGAAGGAGGTCGCCACCGGACGGAACCTGGGGTGCACGGAGGCCCTGGAACTGCGGCAGACGACCGGGGACAAGGCGGTCTTCGCAGCAGTGACCAGCCATCCGACCGACCCCGCGGCCACTTTCGACTGCCCCAAGAACAACCTCTACGTGCTGACCCTGGCGGAGCCCGACCGGCTGATCCTGGAGGCCGAAGGGGCCCAGTCCGCGGGCGCCCCCGAGGCGCTGACCCGCAGTCGTTAGTGATCCGGTTGTGAGTTCGTTCGGCACCACGTGAGTCGTGTTCCGTACCAGTTCCCGGATTCGGCTGACGGGTGCTGGTCGGCTTCGGTCTGCTGTGGTTTGTGGGTGACAGCAGGCTGGAGCCGCTGGTCTTGAGTGAGACCGAGCGGCAGGTGTTGAACAACTGGGTCAAGCGCCGCCAGACCGCGCAGGGTCTGGCCCTGCGGGCCCGGATCGTGCTGGCGTGCGCGGAGGGCGGGCCGAACCTGGCGGTGGCCGCCCGACTGGGCGTGAACCGGGGGACCGTCACCAAGTGGCGGGCCCGGTTCCTGCGGGACCGGCTGGACGGGCTCGCGGACGAGCCACGGCCCGGGGTGCCGCGGACCATCACGGATGCCCAGGTCGAAGAGGTGGTGGTCCGCACCCTTGAAGAGACCCCCGCGGGCGGGACGCACTGGTCCAAGCGGGAGCTCGCCAAAGCCGTGGGGATCTCTCCGGCGAGCGTGCTGCGGATCTGGCACGCCTTCGGCCTGCAGCCGTGGCGGACCGAGACCTTCAAGGTCTCCCCCGACCCGTTTCTGATCGACAAGATCCGTGGCGTAGTCGGCCTCTACCTCGCCCCGCCGGCCAACGCGGTGGTGTTCGCAGTGGACGAGAAACCGCAGATCCAGGCCCTTGAGCGGACCGCGCCGGTGCTGCCGATGCTGCCTGGAGTCCCCGAGCGTCGAAGTTTCGACTACGTCCGGCACGGCACCGTCGATCTGTTCGCCGCGTTGAACACCGCGACGGGCAAGGTGATCACGAAGCTGTCCGCGCAGCACCGGGCCGTGGACTTCCGGGACTTCCTCGACGAGATCGACCGCCAGACCGACAAGGGCCTGGCGGTCCACGTGATCTGCGACAACCTCTCGGCCCACAAAGCACCGGTGGTGCACAGGTGGCTGCTCGCGCATCCCCGCTTCCAGCTCCACTTCACACCCACGTACTCGTCGTGGATCAACCAGGTCGAGCGGTGGTTCGCCGAGCTGGAACGGCGCTGCCTCGAACGCGGAGTTTTCTGCTCCCTCGACGACCTCAAGGCCGCACTCGAGAACTGGATCAAGGTCTGGAACGACGAGGCCAGGCCCTTCCAGTGGACCAAGACCGCCGACCAGATCCTCGACCGCATCTGCCGCTACTGCTCACGCATCTCCGAACCAGATCACTAGGCCGTCTCCGGCGACAGACGCCGCGCCGCGGTGTGGCCCAGCCAGCCGACGGCCGCGCCGACCGCGTACCAGAACAGGTCGGGCGGATTGAAGGTGGACCCGAGGACGAGGCGGGCGACCGCGCTGTGCCGGGAAAGCTCCGCCGGCACCCCGGTGAGCTGGAGGAACTCCACCGTCCAGCTCACCGCGAGAGCGCCCGCGGCAGCCTTCAGGGCCGTCACCCGCGGCAGGGCCAGCACGATGAAGGCGAAGATCAGTACGGTGTACAGCGCGTCCCCGCCGTACTTGGCCAGGCCGCCCGTCGCCACGGCCCGTAGACCCAACCCCGCGCCGACGGTCACCACCACCGCAGCGGCTGCCGCCAGACGGGTCCGGGCCCGGCGGGGTCCGCCGCGGTCACGACTCGCAGGCACGTAGGTGGTCACGGGGAACACATTGCCAGACGGCCGCCGCCGCCCTCCTCCCGGCCACCGCTCCTGCTCCCGCTCCTGCTCCCGCTCCCGCTCCCGCGTCGGCTCGAGTACCCAGGCGGGTTGAGTAGGGCGACTCATGCCGGACCGGGCGGCGGCCGACACGCTGGGGGCACGTAGACCGCACTCCCAGGAGGTTCGATTCCATGATCAGCCGCGTCGCCGCCGCCCTGGCCCCGGTGTTCGGGCGGATGACCGTCTCCGAGGACGCGTCGGGCCCCGTCGTCGGCGGGACCATCCTGGCCGCCAACCACACCAGCCTGGCCGACCCCGTCATCGTGGTCGCCGCCCTGCGCCGGCTCGGCGTCGACCCGGTGATCATGGCCACGGCCGGACTGTGGCGGGTCCCGGTGCTCGGCGGCGCGCTCGCCCGCGAAGGGCACGTCCCGGTCCACCGGGGAACCGCCCGCGCGGCGAGTTCCCTCGCCGACGCCGCCGAGGCACTGGCGGCGGGGCGGTGCGTGCTGATGTACGGGGAAGGCGGCATCCCCGCCCGCCGCGACTCCGGGGAAGCCGCGCCCCTGCCCTTCCGCAGCGGCCTGGCCCGCCTCGCCCGGGCCACGGGAGCACCCGTCCGCCCCGTCGGCCAGGCCGGCGCCCGCCGTGTGAGCTCCGGGACGACGGCCAAGCAGCTCGCCGGAGTCCTCACGGCCCCGGTCCGCAGGCCACGCCTGCACGTCCACGTGGGCGCGCCCCTGTTCCTGCCGGACGGCCTCTCCGAGGCAACGGCCGCGGCCCACGGGGCGGTCACCTCGGCCTGGCGGACGGCGCTCTCCGGGCTCGCCGGAGCCGGCCGGCCGTAAGCCGCCCGGAAACCCCGCTCCGCCGGGCCCCGTCAGCGGACCGGCAGCAGGTCCGCCAGGTCGCGGACGGCGAGTTCCCGCGGCGCGGCCCCCTCACCCGCGACGACCGCCTTCCTGGCGCTCCTGCGCTCAGCGGCCGCCGAGTTGCCCGCCTAGGGCATCCATCCGCCCGACCGGCCAACACCCCTGCAGCAACCGCGCGTTGGTGCTCGCCCGGCCTGCCCGGGCCCGTACGGGCGCCTCCCGGCGGGGGCGTCCGCGGCACGTGCACGGGAACTCGCCCTTCCGGGCGTACGGACGTTCTAGCGTGCCTGCCATGATCTCGCTCAGGATTCGGCGGGCCCTGTTGCTCGCCCTCGCTTCCGTCCTGCTCTGCGTCCCCCGGACGGCCACGGCCCAGACCCCTCCGGACAGCGCGGCACCCGCGCCGACGGCGACGGCGACGCCCGACCGCCCCTCCTACGAGGTGTCCTTGCGCGGCGACACCGGCGGCTCGCACTGGACCGGCCGCCAGACGGTGTCCTTCCGCAACTCCGCCCGCACTCCGCTGCGTTCGGTCGACATCAGGCTGTGGGGCAACGGCACCGACGGCTGCGGAACCCCCGAGGCGCCGTCCCCGGTCCGGGTGGGCCGGGTCGCCGGAGGCACCCCGCGACCGCTCACCGTCGACTGCACCGCCCTGCAGATCGACCTGCCCGCGCCGCTCCCGTACGGGGCGCGGACGACCGTCTCCTTCGACGTGGACATCACCGTCCCGGACCGCGTCCACCGCTTCGGGAAGGACGGCGCGCACCGCTACCTCGGCAACGCGCTGCCCCTGCTGTCCGTACGCGACGCCCAGGGCCGGCACCTCGACCCGGACGTCGGCTTCGGCGAGAGCTTCTACACCCTGACCGGCGACTTCCGCGTGGTCCTCGACCACCCCGGCGCGCTCGTCGTCCCCGCGACGGGCACCACCAGCCGCCGCGCGGGCGCACCCGGCCGCACGGTCACCACCAGCGTCGCGCACGGGGTACGGGACTTCGCGTGGGCGGCGGGCCCCTTCCTGTCGAAGACGGTGACCACGCCCGGCGGGGTACGGCTGAACGCGTACGGGACCGCCGCCACGTCCCCCGAGGGCGTCGCCACCGACCTGAAGGACGCCGTCGGCTCGGTCGACGCGTTCGGGAAGCGCTTCGGGCGCTACCCCTACGGCGAGCTCGACCTCGTCATGAGCGACAACCTCGACGAGTTCGGCAGCATGGAGTTCCCGGGCCTCGTCCTGCTCTGGACCGAACCGGAGGGGTCGGCCGTCGTCCACGAGATCGCCCACCAGTGGTTCTACGGCATCGTCGGCAACGACCAGTTCACATCGCCCTGGCTGGACGAATCCTTCGCCCAGTACGCGAACCAGTCGTACTACGGCACGGACACCACCACCTGCTGGGACGACCAGGGAGCCTGGCCCAGCGACACCGCCGCCCTCACGCACTCCATGGCCTACTACGCGGCCGGCCACCGCTCCGAGTTCGTCCGAGTCGTCTACCACCGCGGCTCCTGCGCCCTGCACGACCTGGAACGCACCCTGGGCACCCCGGCGATGACAGCCATGCTGCGCGGCTACGTCCGCGACCACTGGCTGGGCGTCTCCACCACCACGGACTTCAAGCGCGCCGCCCAGGCGGCAACGCCCCGGGACCTCACCCCGTTCTGGACGGAACACCGGATCCACTGACCACGCCCCGCCCCGACAGCGCCCCTGAACGACCTCGGGACCGGCGGCAAGCGCCGGATGGCGTGCTCTTCACCTGGTTCTACACCGGAGCCAAGGTGTCCACCGTCGGCGCGGTGGACTTCCGCACCGCGCTCGCGGGCCTGGTCCTCCTGGGCGACGCGCAGTCGACGGCCCTGCCCCTGCCCAAGACGTACGGGGCGAAGCCCCGCACACGGCCGACCGCTTGCGCCTGTCGCCGGGCGAGCGCGCGGAAGCCGTCGTACGTATCCGGCCGGGCGAGCGGACGGTCCTGCGCTGAGTACACCGGCGCTAGCGCAGGGAAGATCGCGCCTCCTGCTCTAGGGGCGGGCATCCCATCGGTGGAGCAGGGACCCGTCCCGGCCGAAGACCTCCATGCGGTAGCCCTTGGCCGTGGAGAGCTGCTCGAATTCCCTGAGGTACGAGACGACGGAGTCCCGCTGCTTCTCGAAGAGGGAGTTCTCCGACTCGCTCTGCGTGGTCCTTAGGATCAGCAGGGGAGCCCCCTCGGGATCCGCCTCCTGCTGGATGGCGTACACGCTCTCGTCCCCGCCCTCCCGCTGATACCGCTCGGCCAGCGCGAGGGCGGTCGGCGCTGCGGCCGTACTCGTCACGGTCGGCCCGGCCTCCGAAACGGCACCCTCGTGTTCCGTGCATGCCGTCAGGAGAAGCGCACTGCCGACGATCAGGGACGCCGTTCGTACCCGTACCCGTATCCGCACGTTGCTCCTCAACTCACTTATCACCAAGCCATGGCGGTTCATTCTCACCCCTCAGGTGAGTACGGCGGCCCGCAAGCCGGTGGGGGCTCGCCGAGAACGGGTGACCCCTGGGTGTGACGGAAGGGCAAGCGGGCGGCTCGCGTCGGCCAGGCCGTCTACTGTGCGGACCAAGGCCGAGCCGGGCTGTCCATCGTGGCGAACCTGAGGAGGAAATCCTGTGGCATCGCAGTACGGTCCCGAGCACGCTCCCGCGGGTGATGTGGGCGCAGCGCTGTTGATGATCGATTCTCGACTCAAAGGCATTCACGACGGCAAGACCGGGATGGATCCCGAACAGCAGGCGCTGATCGACCAGTACGCCTCGTCGCTCGGCCCCAGGGAAGCCGACGACCTGCTGGACGGGGCGTGCACGCTCATCTACATGTTCATGATGTGGCTCCGCAGGGCCCACGAGGACAACGGCAAGGACGTCATCGAGTACGTCGTGCCGAACATCGTTGCCACGATGCGCATGATGCCCAGGAGCGTCCGTCCCGAGGCCATCCCCACCATGGCCGGCCTCGTCATCGCCGCGGGCACCGGGCTGAGCCCCAACCTGTGGCGCAAGCAGTACGGAGACTGGACCGAGGCGGAGATGAACCCGCTGGAAGCCACGGCCTTCCTGCTCGCGGAGTACATCAACCGCATGACCGGCGACCCCGACTTCGCCACCCGCCTGATCACCGATGCCCTGGCCGGCGCGGAAGAAGGCGGAAGCTGACGCACGCCATCCCTCGCGAGCACCGCCCTGGGGGCGATCATCAGGTTTCCGTGATGTGGTGCTTGGAGTGCCGATGAGTTGTGCGGCCACTGGCCGTCTACCTCTGTGTAGGACCGAAACCCCAGCAGCCGCCCCGGAAGGGTGAGGAACATGAAGTACATGATCCAGATGAACGTGCCTGCCGCCGAGTGGGACGCCATGATGTCCGCGTACTCCGAGGACGACATGAAGGCCATGTTCGCCCACATGGGTGCCCTCAACGAGGACATCACCGCCGCCGGCGAATGGGTCGACGCACAGGGCCTCGGTGGTCCCTCGCTGGTCAAGACCGTACGGGCGGGAAGCGACGGGCGGCCGCAGGTGACCGACGGCCCGGCCCAAGAGGGACACATCCTGGCCGGGTACTGGCTGGTCGACGTCAAGAGCGAGGACCGGGCCCTGGAGATCGCCGCACGGGCGTCGGCATGCCCCGGCCCGGGAGGCAAGCCGGGCAGTGACCCGGTCGAAGTACACCCGATCCCCGCAGACCCGACCCAGGCCTGAGCCGAGCGGGCCGCCCTCGTCGTTACGACGAGGGCGAGGCCGTCCTGGGCGGCGCCGACGCCCGGTCCGCGACGAGGCGGACCGCCGCGATCGTGAGGTCCGGATCGTGGAGCTGGACGTAATGGTCGCTACCGGTCGCCAGCAGATGCGGGGTCTGCGGCCGCAGGCCCACCAGAGCCTGCTGCGCCGGGGGCCAGGCCTTCTCCAGCTTCGCCACCAGATCCTTGGACAGCGTGGGCGGTACGGCGAAGGGCTCGATCATGGTCCAGGTCCTGGACCATGGCGGGCAGGGCCCGGGTGCCCCGCACGGGAGTGCTGCGGTCCGTGAGCTCGGGCGGCTGCGCGTAGCGGATGGTCCCCGGCCGGTCGTAGGTACACACCCGGGTGAACGCGGCGACGCCCGGCACCGCCGCACCAGGCATGCGCCATCGCATACCTCAAGCCTCCCGCGATCCCTGTCACCCCGCCATCCGGCTCTGGCCCCGGCCCCGGCCCCGGCGCCGGGTTCAGACCATCAGCAGCAGCCGGGTGTTCGGTACGAGCTTCCGGTTGACGCTGGTGCTCTGCACGAAGATCGTGAAATCGTCGTTGTGGTCGGGCTTGACCCGCGCCTCGACGGCCGGCAGGCCGAGCAGGGCTCGGGCCTCCGGCCCCGTGTACACCCGGTCCGTCTTCTTCTCCAGCACCGCGATCTGCTTCTTCGCCTGGATCTTCTCCGGCTTGCTCAGCTGGTAGAACGCACCACCGGTGCGGTAGGTGTGCCCGGACTCGACGACCCATTCCCGGATCGCCGCGTCACGGGCCACCGGGAGCAGCTGGTACGCGGAGGGATCCACCGGGGCGAGACCGGCCGCCTTGATGGTGTCCTTGTTGACCGCGTCCCCGCCGGTGGAGAACACCGCCCGCGATCCCCGGATGCCCTTGGCGCGGCCCACCATGAACTTCTCGGTGGCCTCCTTGATGACCTGCCCGGCCTCCTCCAGACCCTGCGTGCTCGTGGCGTCCCAGATGGCGATGTTCTCCTTCGGGAAGCCGCACTGCATGGCCTCGCGCTTGCCCATCTGGTCCGGCACGAGGACGGCCAGCGTCCAGTTGTCCTCCTGCGTCTCGATCATCTCGGCGACGGCCTTCACCAGTTCGCGCGGATCCCGGGCAGGGGCGTCCGGGGAGCGGTGGCTCGCGTTCTCCTGCCCGTCGGTCAGTACGAACGTCAGGAAGCTGTGGTCGCCGTACAGTTGGGCCGTCTGGGCCAGCTCGCGCTGCGACTTCAGCGAGGCCGCCAGCAGCGCCGTCATTCCACCGGTCCGGTACAGCTGCTTCAGGGACGGCATCCGCAGCACGTCCTTGTCGTAGACGACGCACTCCACCTTGTCCGCGAAGACGTACACCGTGACGCGGGTCTCCTGGTCCAGTTCACCCGACCGGCGGGCCAAGTACGCGATCTGCTGGTCGGCTACTTCGACGACCTTGCGGCTCAGGTGCGACATGGACGAACTGGCATCCAACACAAGAGCAACGTGGTTGATGTAGTTCTGGTTTCCGGACATGGAAGCTCCCCCTCGTTCCGACTGGATGCTCCTACCGTCTCATCCACCACTGACAATCGATCTTGGCTCCGATGCCGGACGAGGGTGTCCCGCCCAGGCGCGAACACGGCCGCGCGACGGGTGTTGCGGGGTGTCGAAACGTTACGCCCGTGGCGTTCGAGTGAACGGTCGTTCCTGTCGGCTTCGCCGGGCGTTGAATCGGCTGACGCACCCACCCAGGGGAGCGTCCCCAGATCCTTGAGTCCTTAGGGGAACCAATGCGTATTCGCTCTGCCGTCACCGCCTCCGTCCTCGCTGCCGGCATCCTGCTGGGCGGCGCCGGCGCGGCCCTGGCCAACGACGGTGTCGACATCGACTACTTCTCGGGCGGGCACAAGGCCTTCTCGTCCAACTGCTCGTCCGCGGCCGCCATCCCGCCGGCCTTCGGCCCCGCCTACACCTCCTCCTGCGCGAAGGAAGGCGAGGCGGAGTGGCTCAAGGGTGCCCACCTCGGCGCCAAGTAGGAACGCTCGGTCCGGGCCGGCCCGGACCGGCGCACGGGGGCGGTCGGACGGCGACGTCCGCCGCCCCCGCGGTGTCAGCGGATCAGCGGCTCCTGCCCTGTGCCGCGAGCCGACGCCGCACGGCCAGGACGAGCAGCGCCGCGGCGAGGACGGCCACACCGCCCAGCCGCAGGATCGCGTCGTAGGCCTCCTCGGGCGACCGCTGCGGCGTCATCGCCGAGATCCCCGCGGCCGCGCCGGCCAGCGCGATCGCACCTCCGGTGACCAGGAAGGTCAGCAGGACCCCCGATGCCTCCCCGGCCCTGGCAGGAGGGACGAGCTGCTGGGTCGCCACGCTGGCGTACGTCCACCCCAGCCCCAGGCCCAGGCCGCACCACGCGAACACCGGTACGTACAGCCACCAGGCGGTGACCTCCGTCAGCGCGTACATCCCCGTGCCCGCGCCGATTCCGGCCAGCGCCATCACCGTGGTCGGCCGCAGACGCCGGCCCAGCCGCGCTCCCAGCGGCCCGCTGAACGCCACCAGCAGGGCCGGGGCCAGGAAGACCGTGCCGGCCAGGAGCGGCGAGAGCCCCCGTACGCCCTGGAGATAGAGGGTGGCGAGGAAGACGGTGACCCCGTAGCCCATGTTGGTGAGCGTGCCCATCCCGGTGACCAGGACGTACGGGACATCGCGGAACAGCCCCAGATCGATCAGCGGGTGCCGGGCCCGCCGCTCCCGCACCAGGAACAGCCCGCCGCTCACCACCGCCGCCGCGAAGCCGAGTAGGACGTGAGCACTGCTCCACCCCCAGGCGTCCGCGCGCTCCACGGTCAGGGTGAGGGCGGCCAGCGCCCCGACGATCAGGGCGCAGCCGAGCAGATCGAGCTCCCGCGGCGCCGACGTATCGCGCGAGTCCGGGACGTACGCGAGAGCGGTGAGCAGCGAGAACAGGCTCAGCGGCGCCATCAGCCAGAAGATCCAGCGCCAGCCGGGCCCTTCGGTGAACCCTCCGCCCACGAAGGGCCCGATCGCGGTCCCGATGTTGGCGACGCCGAACACGGCCCCCAGGGCCCTGGCACGGGACTCCTCGGGAAAGGTGTTGGTGATCACGGACACGGCCACCGGGAACACGAAGGCAGCGCCCACCCCCTGGGCGATCCGGGCCACGACCAGCGGACCGAGGCCGGGAGCCAGCGCGCACCCCACGGTTCCGGCGGTGAACAGGGCGGTCCCGGCCAGCAGTGTGCCCCGCCGGCCGAAGACGTCCCCCACCCGGCCGCCGATGATGAAGAAGCAGCCGATGGCGAGCATGTACGCGGACAAGGTCCACTGCGCGGCCGACACCGTGACGCCGAGCTCCGCGGCGATCCCCGGGATGGCGAGGTTGAGCGCGAAGAAGTCGAGCTGGATGCAGAACAGGGCGACGGCGACCGCGATGAAGGCCCCCTTCCGCGCCGGGGTGGAAGTCTCTGCGCGCATGAGGGGCGTTCCTCTCAGCGGTCAGCGGTCAGCGGTCAGCGGTCGGCCCGTCGGCTGTCATCGGTCAGCGGGGCGCCACGGCTCCGGAGTTCGGCGACTGCTGGAGCCCGGAGGCATCGACGGCCTCGAAGTCCGAACCCTTGAAGCCCTTGAGCGCGTTGAGCTGGGCATTGTCCCAGCCAGGATTCTCCTCACCGGTGAGGTACCAGGCCGACCCGTTGTCGGCGACGATGGCCCCGTACTTCTTCAGCGCCTCGGCGACGGCCTGCGCTTGAGGGCCCAGCGCCGAGGTGTCCACCGAGCTCTTGAGCCGCAGCCGCAGTCCCATGGGCGGCAGCGATGCGTCCGCCGCGGAGCCCGCCTGATGCCTCGCCGGCCAGACGTAGCTCCGGTCCGTACGGGGCACGGTCATCCTGATCGCGTGGTCGACCAGCCCGCCCGCGGCCTCCTCGTAGCGCACCAGGCCGGGCAGGATGGCGAGGCCGGCCGCATCGGCCGATGTCCAGTCCGCCGGCCGCAGTTCGTGGCTCCGCAGGTCGAAGACCGCGCCCGAGCCCGCATGCCAGGCGTTGTCGCCCTGCGCGCTTGCGTTCCAGAGCTCGTACGACTTGCACAGGGCGCGGTCCCAGACGACGACATGGCGGTCCCCGGAGCTCTCCGGGCCGTTCTCGATTCCGGCGTTCTGCGGAATCCGGTACCCGGACGCATCGCTTTCCCCGGCGATGTCCAGCGAGACCTTCGATTCCGGCACGGTCGTGTCCGAGACGGTGATGGGAATGCCGAAGGGCTCACCGTCGATGAGCCCCGCCCCGAAGTCGGGGTGCAGGGGCTCCGCGGCACCGATCGAAGAGACGTACCGGTCCGAGCTCGGGTGCACGGGAAGCGTGTCCACGGGAGCGTGCCAGAAGCTGTCCGGCAGAGCGGTCCGGCAGGAACCGTCCTGCGGGCCGTCGGCAACCGGGGCGGCCACCGCGAGGGAAGATCCCTGGCCGGAACCCGCGTACCCGGACACCAGACACGTGGCGGCGAAGGCGGAGACAGCGGCGGCCACGGGGATGCGACGCCTCCGGTGGAGTACGGCTCCGCGTTGCGCTGCCATGGCCTCACCTCATCCGCGGCTGCCATCCCGGCGATCTCTCCCAGCGTAGGCACGTTCCGGCTCCGCTGCTCTGCCGCGCCCGCCGGCATCCCGGTGCGGTGCTCCCGGTGCGGTCGGCAGGCGGCCCGGCCGGCGCGTTGCGCGCTCCTGGCGCCCCGCGAGTGCTCCCGGTTGCCCGTTGTGGCCAGGGAACGTCCTGCGTTCAATGAGATGGGCCGAACACGAGGTGATCACTGATGACAGGAACGCGGACGTACGAAGCCGAGCACGTCAATGGGCGTGGCCGTGGCCGTGGCCGTGGCCGTCGGCCGGGAGCGGACGACTTCGACGCGCGCTCAGCGGAGTTCATGAGCAGCTTCGGCCTGGGCGGAGGGACGGCTCGCAGCACGCGGCTGACCACGGGGCTGAACCGGATCGCGGTGAGGATCGCACCGTACGCCGACCCGTTCGCGGCCCAACTGCTCAGCGACCTCGCCGTGTGGGTGTTCGCCTTCGACGACCTCTGCGACGAGGACCTCCCGAGTCTCACCCCCACCGAGATGCTCACGAGGGTCGCCCGGCTCCAGCGGACGATCGAGGCCCCCGAGGTCCCCCTCGACAAAGACCCCTTCGGCCTGGCCCTGCGCGACATCCGGCTCCGTGTGGCGGCGATCGCCACCCCCGTACAGGTCAGGAGGTGGGTCGACGCGATGCGCGGCTACTTCCTCGCCGAGGCCCGCACCGGCGCCGACACGACCGCACCGGGAGACCCGCAGGACGTGAGCGACTACCTGCTCACCCGCCTGCACTCCGGAGCCGCCCTGGCCGTACCCGTGCTGCTCGACGCGGTCGGTGCGGCACTGCCCGCAGCGCAGTGGGAGGACCGGCGCATCCGTGCACTGACCGAGATGGCGGCGGCGATCGTGGTGGTGGACACCGACATCCACTCCTTCGCGAAGGAGAACGAACGCGGCAGCCGCAGCGGCAACTTGGTAGCACTCCTGGACGGCCCGGCCGGACCCGGACCCGGAGCTGGAACCGGGGCAGGACCCGGACCCGGACAGGGCCTGCAAGCCGCTTCCAGGCTCCGCGACTCGATCATGCACCGGTTCCTGCACCTGGGTCAGCAGACCGCGAAGGCCCCGGCGGACCCGCGGATCCAAGGCCATTTGGACGCACTCACCCACTACATCTGCGGTGTGCGGGACTGGTGCGGGGCGACCTCCCGCTACTACCCCGAGCAACTGGACGGTACCCACCACCTGCCCCGCCGCCCCGGGACGGCAACCCGTCCACCAGACGGCACCCCCCTCCCGCCCCCGCCGATCGCATCGATCGCGTGGTGGTGGGCGGTCGACGGCGCCCCGCCGGCGTCTCCTTGATCAGGATCCGGCCTCCGGCGCCGGGCCCCACGGCGCCCGGCGCCGGGGGCCGGGGCCCGACTCCGTCGTCATCCGCCGCTGCCGCGCCAGATGTTGTCGAAGGCCGCGTTCTCGACGGCCCGGCGTTGGCGTACGGACGCCAGTTCCACCAAAGCGTCGTTGACGGCGGCCAACACCGTCGCGACGCTGTCGTCGGCCACGTCCGGAGCGTCCCCGGCCCGGTCGTCGCCGCCCTCCAGCGCCTCCGTCAGCAGGACGAGCACAGCTTCCTTCGCCCTCCACCGCTCCTCGGCCCGGCGGCGGGCAGGCGAATCGGCCGGCACCAGCTCACCGGCCCGTAGAGAGAACCCGCGGCGACGTTGCCGTACGAGCTGCCCTTCCTCCTCCAGCACGGCCTGGTAGCTCGCGGACAGGCCGCGCCCTCTGCGCCACAGCCAGTCCGAGACGGACTCGTAGGGCGCCTCCCGAACGAGCGACGCTGCTGCGGCATCCAGCAGGGGATCATCCAATGCCGCCACCTCGCCCGGCACGATGTGATCACCGTCCAGCCCGACGGCCCGGGCGGCAAGGAGGTCGACCACCTCGGCCCCCGCGAGCGCGAGCGACAGGTCGCCCTGCTCGACGGTCCGGCCGGACTCCACGTCCATGGCAATGATCAACAAGTCCCGCGGTGTCGTCATCAAGGGCTCCTCTCAACCGTGCAGGCAGGGCGCCGGCCCATTATCGATCAGCTCGTCCACCCATGGGCGACCCCGCCCCGGCCGTTCGCAAGACGTCACATTCGAGGCCGCCCTGTCGCCCACGGTTCCCTTTATGTCCGTTATCGTCGCGTTGTGGGAGAAGGGCGAGAAGGGCCTACTGGTCCGCCGGCTGCGGGCCGCCTCCGCCGAAGGGGGAGCCGGGCGGATCCACCGACGGGCACCGTCGGCTCATCGCGCTCATCGCGCTCACCGGCAAGGGCCGCGGCCCGTACTCGTACCGGTACGACCAGCGAAGGAAGACGCTCGCATGTCCGAGATCACGCTCGACAAGGGCACCGCCCTCGTCCTCATCGACCTTCAGAAGGGGATCATGGCGCTGCCCGTGGTCACCCCCGCCGAGCGGATCCTTTCCAAGGGCATCCAGCTCGCCGATGCCTTCCGCGCCGCGGGCCTGCCCGTCGTCCTCGTGAAGGTCGCGTGGTCCCCCGACGGGGGCGACCTGCCCACGACCCACACCGACCGGCCCGGTCCGTCCACTCCGCCTCCGGCCGAGTTCTCGGAGCTTCCGGCCGAACTGGCCACCGGCGCCCACGACATCGTCGTCACCAAGCGGCACTGGGGCGCCTTCACCGGCACCGAGCTCGACCTCCAGCTGCGCCGCCGCGGCATCAAGCGGATCGTCCTCGCCGGCATCGCCACCAGTGCCGGCGTCGAGTCCACTGCCCGCTCAGCCTGGGAGCACAGCTACGACCTCGTCTTCGCCGAGGACGCCACCACCGACATGGACGCGGACGCGCACGCCCACACCTTCGGGAAGATCTTCCCGAGGATCGGACGGGTCCGCTCCACCGGCGAGATCCTCACCGCCGTCGCGAACCTCGACGACAGGCCCTAGGGGAGCAGCTCCAGGGTGATGTGCGGGGCCAGCGCGCGCAGGAAGCCGGGCGCGTCGAACATCTCGCCCGCGGAGGCGACGCCGACCCTACGGATGCGGCCGCTCAGGACCCGGTCCAGGGCCTCCACGACGAGGGGGGCCGTGACGGCGTAGATGTCCTGCCCGCGGGCCACGGCGCGGCGTTCGGCGCCGCCCGAGCGCACGACCGCGTCGACGAGGAAGGTCTGGTCGGACCGTCCGCTGTCGTCGGCCGCGGCTGGCGCCGGCGTGCCTGGGGCCGCGATGTCGCGTACCGCCTCGACCGTCATGTACGTGGTCACGTCCGGGATCGGCAGGTGGCTGGGCACGGTCACCACGTCGGCCATCGTGAACTCCCCGATCACCTGCCGGGTCCCCATCGGCTCGGGGAAGCGCCACTCCAGGGTCGGCGGGGCGTCGGTGCGGTACTCCCACTGCCCGCCCGCGTAGCGCATGCGCCGCTCACCGCGCCGCTCCCGCGAGACCGCGCCCGAAAGCCGCGTCCCGGCGGTGGGGTGCCAGCTGCTCAGGGCGTACGCGACGTGCGCCTCCTCGGCCTCGGTCCAGTCGCCCATCGCCGCGGTGACCAGCAGGTCGCCGAGACCGCCGAAGAAGGCCATCGCCGGGACGATCACGGCACCGGCGTCGCGCGCCCGGTCGGCGAAGTGCGCGAAGGTGTCGATATTGGCCTCGAGCTCGGCGGCCACGTCCAGGTAGGGGATCCGCGCCCGCAGGGCCGCCTCGATCACGGGGCCGGTCGTCGAGGCGAAGGGTCCCGCGCAGTTGATCACGGCGGCTGTGCCGGCCAGCGCGCGGTCCAGTGCCTCCGGGTCACCCACCGTCGCCGGGCGGGCCTCCAGGCAGGTCTCGTACGCCAGCGCCTTCAGCTTCTCGCCGTCGCGGCCCGACAGCACCGGCACGAACCCCCGCTGCACCAGCTCCGCCACCACGAACCGCCCGGTGTGCCCGTACGCGCCGAACACCGCCACCAACTGACCTGATCCCATGGTCCCGCTCCCCTGCAATCGCCCGTATCCGAACTCGTGCCCGTGCCTGTACCCGTACCCGTATGACGCCGAGGGCCGAAGGCCGCAGGCCCTCAAGGCCCGCTCCGCCCCGCTCCGTCATGGACATCCTGTCGCGGAACACCAGCCGCCCACCACTGTCCGGAACGACATGACCCGTACACTTCCGGACATGACCACTGTCGCGCTGGCCGTCACCGACGGCATGCTGCACTTCGAGTTGTCCCTGGCCTGCGAGGTCTTCGGCTCCGACCTGACCCACCTCGTGAACCCCTGGTACGGCTTCTCGCTCTGCGGGCCGGGCGCCGTACAGATCGACCGCTTCCGCCTGGAACCCGACCACGGACTCGACCACCTCGCGCAAGCGGACACCGTGATCGTCCCCGGCTGGGCCGACGTCGAACGGGACCCGCCGGCCGAGCTCATCGACGCGGTACGCGCCGCTCACCAGGCCGGCGCGCGCGTGGCCTCGCTGTGTACGGGCGCCTTCGTGCTGGCCGCCGCCGGCCTGCTGGACGGCAAACGCGCGACCACGCACTGGGCACACACCCGGGAACTGGCCAGACGCCACCCCCTCGTCACCGTGGACCCCGACGTCCTCTACGTGGACAACGGCAGCGTGCTGACCTCCGCCGGCAAGGCCGCCGCCATGGACCTCTGCCTGCACCTGGTGCGCCTCGACCACGGCTCCTCGGCCGCCAACAAGATCGCCCGCCGTCTGGTCGTACCACCGCACCGCGACGGCGGCCAGGCGCAGTTCGTCACGACCCCCGTGCCCGATCCCGGCAACCATCCGCTCGCCGACCTCTTCCCGTGGGTGCTGCAACGCCTCGACGAGCCGCTCACCGTGGAGGACCTGGCCCGCCGGGCCCGGATGAGCTCACGCCACCTGGGCCGCCACTTCAAGTCGGTTACCGGCACCACCCCGTTGCAGTGGCTGCACACCCAGCGCATCCGCCACGCCCAGGAACTGCTGGAAACCACCGACGACACCGTCGACACCATCGCGACGGCCACCGGCATGGGCACCGCCACCACCCTGCGCCGCCACTTCGCCCGCACGGTGGGCGTCCCGCCGGACACCTACCGCCGCACCTTCCGCTCGGGGGCGGCCCCGGCCCACCCGACGGCGTAGGCGTTCGACCGCTGACGCCGCAGAAGGGGTCGGGGCGCCGCCTACGTCGAGGGCGAGGACGAGGGCCAGATGCCGCCGAGCAGGAGCCGCAGTTGGCCGGCGAGCCGGGTGGAGTCGATCGCGTCGGCGGAGGTGAGCGCGAGGCGTGCGAAGTGTTCCGCGGAGGCGACCAGCGCGTGGGCCAGGACCTCGGGGTCCGGTGCGGGCCCTTCTGTGGCCGGCGCGGACTCGATCCACGAGGCGACCCGGCGCCGGAACCGCTCCCGGTCCGCCTCGATGCGCGCGTGGACGGCCGGGGGAGTGGTCGCCGGAGTCAGCAGGATCAGGCGCCACGTGTCCGGGTCCTCCCGCAGCATGGCGCCCATCCGGTTGACGGCCTCGCAGGCGAAGCCGACCGGGTCGTGGGTGCGGCGGGTGTCGTGAACGCTCGCGAGCAGGCGGGTGTAGGCGCGTTCCTGCTGGCGGTCGAGGAGGGTGAGCAGCAGGTCGTCGAGGTCGTCGAAGGCCCCGTAGACCACCGAGCGCGCGACCTGCGCCCGCTTGGCGATCGCGTCGATGGAGACCCGGGCGTAGCCCTCGCTCACGATCACGGCGAGGGCCGCGTCGAGGAGTTGCTCGCGGCGTTCGGCGATCGGGACGCGCGGAGCGTAGGGGCGCCGCCTGCGCGGCCTTTCGTTCGGAGACGTCGGTGTCGACACCTTGGCATCTTACGACAGTCGTGTCTTAATTTAAGACAGTCCTGTCTTATTGGGGGAGCGGTGCGCACCCGCTGCCAGGAACACCACGAGGGAGCGGTCTGATGGCCCGACTGCACGGCAAAGAGGTCGAACCGCACGAGGACTACGGGTTCTTCGGTCCCGGATCGGTGGTCTGGAAGGTGTGGAGCTACCCGACGGCGCCCACGGTGGGCTTCCAGCGCTCCGTGGTCGTGGAGGAACTCGACCCGCCGCTGGTGGCCGCGGTCCACGGCACCCAGGGCATCTACGACCGCACGCGCACCCGCTACGACCGCACGCTGCGCTACTTCGCGATGGTGGCCTTCGCCGGCTCGGACCAGGTGTGCAAGGCGGCGGACGTCCTGGTCAAGGTCCACTCGAAGGCCATCGGCCAACTGCCCTACGGCGAAGGCACCTACGACGCCAACGACCCCGCCTCGCAGCTGTGGATACAGCTCACCGGCTGGCACTCGATCCTCTACGCCTACGAGAAGTACGGGCCCGGAAAGCTCACCGCCGAGGAGGAGGCGGAGTACTGGGAGTCCTGCGCCCTCGCCGCGGAGTTCCAGACCTGCTCGCCCGACGACGTCCCGCGCGACCGCGCCGGGATCCGGGCGTACTTCGAGCGCATGCGCCCGCGGCTGGAGGCCAGCCCGATCGCCCGGCAGGCCATGAACCACCTCCTGAACACCGACCTCGTCCTCCCGCCGACCCCGTGGTGGATGAGGCCCGCGCGGACGGTCGTGGCCAGGACGCACCGGATCGCCACCATCGCCACCATGCCGCGCTGGATGCGGGAGCTGGCGCAGATCCGGCAGTCCCGCCTCCTCGACGTCCTCGTCGTACCGGTCATGCGGGTGTCCTTCGCGCTCGCCCACCTCAGCCCCCGGGCCGAACTGTTCCTGCTGGGGATGCTCTCGCCCTCCACGGTCAAGGTGGTCGCGCCCGTCAAGCTCGGCGTGCCTCCGCGCACCAAGGAGGTCCTCACCCCCGAACAGGCCCGCGCCCGCCACGGCTACGTGAAGCCCGCCGAGGCGCACGCCGATTTCCGGGCGCGCCAGGCGGTACGCGTCTTCGGCGACGGGAAGCCTCCGAGCGACCAGGGACTCATCGAATCCCAGGAGGTACTGGGCCCGCTGGCCTGACGCGCGACGGGGAGCCGCCCGCCGTCGCCCGGCCCCGGGCGACGGCGGACCGCATCACGTCGTGGCGTGGTCCGTAGCCTGCCGGTCGAGGGGGACCCCCAGGCCGTCGGCCAGGGCGGTGAGGGTCGCTCCCAGGGGGAGTGCGACCCGGGTCGCGGCGTGGCGGTCGCCGCGGGTCGGGTCCCGGTTGACGATCAGCACGGGCTTCCCGGCCCGGGCCGCCTGGGACACGAAGCGGAGCCCGGACATCACCGTCAGCGACGAGCCCAGGACCAGCAGCGAGGTCGCCGCGTCGACCAGTGCGCGGCAGTGTCCGACCCGCTGCGGCGGGACGGTCTCGCCGAAGAACACCACATCCGGTTTGAGGATGCCGCCGCAGATCGCGCAGGGCACCGGGCGGAAGTCTCCGACCTGGTCGTCGGTGAGGTCGGCGTCACCGTCCGGGTTCAGTGCGACGTCCGCCGGCGCGAAGCCGGCGTTGGCCTCCTCCAGCCGTCGGGCGAGTTCCCGGCGGGGGCTGAGCGCTCCGCAGGAGAGGCACACGACCCGGCCCAGGCTTCCGTGGAGTTCCACCACTCCCTCGCTGCCGGCGGCCTGGTGCAGTCCGTCGACGTTCTGGGTGATCACGCCCGAGAGCATCCCGTACCGCTGGAACGCCGCGACGGCCCGGTGTCCGTCATTGGGCACGGCCCGCCCGAACGTGCGCCAGCCGAGGTGGCCGCGTGCCCAGTACCGGCGCCGGGCCCGAGCGCTGGAAGTGAACTCCTGGTACGTCATGGGCGTGTGACGGCGCAGGCTGCCGCGCTCGCCCCGGTAGTCGGGAATGCCCGACTCCGTGGACATCCCGGCCCCGCTGAGCACCAGCACCCCGCCGGCCCGCAGCGCGTCGGCGACCGGCCCCGGGTCCGTGGTGCCGGGCGGCAGGTCCGCCGTCGGGGTCCAGCTCAAAGTGGGACGCGTACGCATGCCGCCAGGGTACGGAAGCGCCCGGACATCGGCACGGGACCGACTGAGGGCGTCCGGGCGTCCGGGCGTCGGGGCGGCGGGCGTCCAGGTGTGCGGGCGTCCGGGCCTCCACCTCCCGATGGCCTTGCCGTGGAGCGGATAACGTTGTTATTTTTGCGAGACACAGTTTCCACACCGCGCAGCAGGGAGTTGCCATGGACGGCGTGCACGTCACGATCCTGGACGACGGCAGGGAAACGGTCGTAGCCGCGCAGACGGGCCCGGCGGGCCGGATCCTCCTGACCCCCGAGGCGGCCGAAGAGGCCCTCGGCTGGGTCCGCAAGCCGCATGGCTGGTGCCGGGGCGACCTCTGCGTGCCCGTCTCCGCCGCCGCCCGGGCCGAACACCACGGTCTGCTCGACCCGGTGGCCTTCGCCGGCCTCCTCGACCGCCCGGTCGCGACCGACACCGGGGTCATCGCCCTCGGAGTTTCCGCGCAAGAACGCTCGCAGGCCCTCGCCGGCGCCACCGCCCCGGACTTCACCCTCCCCGACGTCGACGGCGTGCCGCACTCGCTGAGCGACCTGCGCGGCCGCAAGGTCGCCCTGGTCTTCTGGGGCTCGTGGTGCGGCTGCCGCTACGACCTCCCCGAATGGGAGCGCCGCCACGCCGCACTCGCCGGGCACGGCTTCAGCGTCCTCAGCGTCGCGGTGGACCGCCGCGCCGCCGACGCCGCGCCGTGGATCGCCGAGGCCGCGGTCACCCACCCCGCACTCATCGACACGGACGGAGCCGTGGCCGACCTCTACGACGTCCTGAACGTCCCGACCGTCCTGTGGATCGACGAGGAGGGGAAGGTGGCCCGCCCCAACGACACCCAGTTCGCGACCGACCTCTTCCGCGAACTGTCGGGCCTGGACTCCGGCGCGGCGCTGGTCGCACTTGACCGCTGGGTCCTCACCGGCGACAGCGGACTGTCCGACGAGGACGTCACCCGGCACACCCGCCGCGCCACGGCCGGGCAGCAGCAGGCGCGTACCGAAGCGGCCCTGGCCCTGTGGCTCCACCGGGGCGGCCGCGCGACAGAAGCCGAACGGCACTTCGCGCGGGCCGAACAGCTCGCACCGCAGGACCTGACGATCTGGCGCGGAACCATGCCCCTGCGCGGCCTGGACCCGATGGGCGACGAGTACTTCGCCAAGCGCACCGCACTCACCGAAGCCGGCATCCCGATCTACCGCCCCCTCGGCGACTGGCAGCAGGCATGAGCGGCGACCTCTACTCCCGTGCCCAGGCCCAAGGCCATGAAGCGCTGCGCGCCGCCCTCCTCGACCTCGCCGCCCAACTCCTCGCGGCGGAAGGCCCGACCGCCCTCACCATGCGCCGCATCGCCACCGCGGCCGGCTGCTCCACCACGGTCCTCTACCGCCACTTCGGCGCGAAGGACGGCATCTCCGAGGCCCTGTACCAGGAAGGCTTCGACCGCCTGCGCCGCAGCCTGGAGGCCGTCCCCCCATCGGCCGACCCAACCGCCCACCTGGCCGACCTGGGCCGCGCCTACCGCGAGAACGCCCTGACCGAACGCAACCTCTACCAGGTCATGTTCGCCGGCCTCATCCCCGGTTTCGCCCCCACTCCCGAGGCCCGCGAGGTCGCCGCCGCCAGCCTGGAGGTCCTCCGAGAAGCCGTACGAGCCTGCGCGGCGACCGGCGTCTTCCGCCCGGACGCGGACGTCGACGAGGTCACGGACGTGATCTGGGCCGCCGCCCACGGCTCGATCACCCTGGAACTCGCGGGCCACTTCACGGCCCGAACGGCAGAGCGCCGCTACCAAACCCTCACCAGAGCCGCGGTGGCCGCATTCCTGCAGGCCCCCGGGCCGTGACGCCCGTTCGAGCGAGCGTCCTGCGCACCCCCGTCGAGGGATCTGCCCATGCCCGCACCCCAAGGCCCCCCGGCCCGCGTACCGTGGCGGTACGACCCGCAGGGAGGAACAGCCGATGAGCGCGCAGCCCGGCCACGCCACCGTCACGCCGTACGCCCCCGCTCCGGGAGCCCCGGCCGAACTCCTCGATCAACTACGCGCCGACCGTCGTGGCCCGCAGTGGGTGCCCGCCTTCGAACAGGAGTGGACCGCCGCGCTGGAGGAATCCCGCCGTACGTTCTCCCTCGCCGCGCTCTACGAGACCGTCCAGGTCTGGCAGGCCCGTCTCGCCTCCGCCCCGGCGGTCGACGCGTTCGGTGCCTCCGGCCACGACGACAGCGCCTTCGTGGACATGGCCGAGCTGCGGAGAAGCCGCCGGTGACCGGACAGCCGTACGCGATCCGCTTCTCCACGCCCGCCGCCAAGGTTCTCGGCACCCTGCCCGAGCACGCCGAAGACATGGTCTGGGACATCCTGGACGCCGCCGCGGCCGATCCCTGGGGGTTCCACCCGTGGAACCCCGACGACCCCGAGGGCCAGGACGTACGACTGGTCTCCGTCGGCCGGCTGTCCCTCACCTACTGGATCAACAGACCCCTGCACCGCCTGTCCGTCCTGAACGTCCTCTGGCTCGGCTGAAGCCGGCGCGCAGGGCGCCGCTCAGACCGCCGGAGGGTTGCTCGCTCCTCGGAGACCTGACGGCCAACGCCCGGCTGGTGTGCCGCACCCTGGTGAATCCCCGCCAGGGGGCCCTGTTCAAGGCGGTGATCGCGGCCGCCGCCGGCGACCCCGAGACGGCCGAATCGCTGCACGGCTTCTACGCCGTGCGCGTCGAGGAGTGGGCGCCGTGCGTCCGGGAGGCCCTGGCCCGCGGCGAGGTGCCCGCGGGCACCGACCCGCACGAGGTGATCCGCGCGGTGTCCGCGCCCCTCTACTACCGCTTCCTGACCACGGCCCTCCCGCTCGACGACACCGCGGCCGACCGGTCCGCGGCCGCGGCGGCGGCGGCCGCCCGCGCGGGGGCGTACGTACAGGAGGTGTAGTGGTTATGGGTAGATTGCCGGATGCCGGGAAAGTGCTCGACATCGGCCCACCGCCGCATAGAGTCCCAGCTCAGGAAGCCAGTTCCCGCAGCAGCGGGGATGAACCGGGGACGGCCGGGTCCGGCCTGCTCGACGGCGCTCGGTCACAATGGAGCGCTGGGCGGTGCGGTGGCCGAGAACGGAGAGGATCTGATGAGCGGGGCCGACGAGGGACGGCAGTGGCCGGACGAGGTCAGTGTCGACAACGCGAGGACGACGCTCCTGCGACTCCTCGCACGAGCAGGGGTCCCTGCCGGTGACGCGCGCGAACTGATCGGTCTGCTGGAGGCGGGCACGCTCGCGCTCGTGCACGGGGAACTGAGCGGCGTGGACCGGAGCGCGCCGGGGGACAAGGGCGAGCCGTACGAGTCGGGATGGCTCGACGGCGCCGGGAACCTCTTGGCGGAGCTGGGCGCCGTCACCGAGCGGACCCTGCTACGGGTGGTGAGCCCGGACGGGGAACAGGACGCGGCCGGACCGCGCCCGCGGGCCAGGCGCATGGAGGTGGAGCGGGCACAAGTGGCGCTCACACCCCTGTACCTGTCGTTCACCGAGGTCTCGGAGCTGGATCCGGAGGCGACCGAGGAGGTGCTCACCGCCGTGCTCGCCACGCTGAGCACGAGGCAGCGGGCCCGCTACGCGGGGCGGTTGACGGAGTTCACCGAAGCACACCGGGACCGGCTCGGGCGGCTGTTCGCGCGGTTCGGAGCGGGCAGCGCCACCACGGTGCACGGCCGCTTCTCGCTCGTCCACTCCGCCACGAGCATCGCCGTACTGGAGCGGCTCGTCGCCGAGCCGCAGGCGCTGCGGGAGGAGTGGGACGCGGCGGAGCTGCCGCCCGCGTGGCTGGACGGGCTGACGACGGCCTGGGACGCCTCGGCCTGACCGTCCCGCCACCGCTCGATCGCTTCGACCCGCCTTGATCCGCTCCCTAGATCCGCTCCCTTGACCCGCCCCCTTGATCCGCTGTGGCCATTCGATCAAGATCCCCGCATGACCCTTCCCGGACTGCCCCGCGAAGACCGCGTGTTGAGCCCCCGCACCGGCTACACGCGCGCGCACTGGGAGGCGGTGGCCGACGGGCTGCTGCGCGCGGCCTGGCGGTGGGCCACGCCGCGCGGGGCCCTGCTCGACCTGCCGGGACGGCCGTCCGCCTCCGGGGTGCGCTCCGACGGGCTCGAAGGGTACGCACGGACCTTCCTCGCCGCGGCGTTCCGCGTGTCCGGGGCCGGGGGAGCGGACCCGTACGGCTGGCTGGAGCGGTACGCGGACGGCCTGGCGGCGGGAACCCGGACGCCGGGCCGCGACGATGCGGAGTCCTGGCCGATCATCCGCGACGTGCACGCGGGGGGCCAGCCCATGGTCGAGTCGGCCTCGGTGGCCCTCGGGCTGAGGCTGACCCGGCCGTGGCTGTGGGACCGCCTCGACAGCGCGGTGCGGGACCGGACGGAGGAGTGGCTGCGCGGCGCCCTGCGCCATGTGCCCGCCCCCAACAACTGGTACCTCTTCCCCTACACCGTGGCCGGATTCCTGGAATCCGTGGGCCGCGGCGACGCCGAGACGGCCAGGGTCCGCAGCCGCGCCCTCGACCTCCTGGAGGGCTGGTACGCGGGCCAGGGCTGGTACGCCGACGGCGAAGGCCGCGCCTTCGACCACTACAACGGCTGGGCGCTGCACCTGTATCCGGTACTCGACGCCCACCTCGCCCACTTCGACGCCTCGCCGGACCGGGCGCTCCGGTGGGATCGGGCGCTGAAGCCGGACCGGCCGGCCCCGCACGGTGACCGTCTGCGGGCCCACCTGGAGGGCTTCTCCCTCCTCTTCGGGGCGGACGGGGCGCCGATCCACTTCGGGCGCTCCCTCACCTACCGCTTCGCCGCCGCGTCCGCCGTCGGCCTCGGCGCCGCCACCGGCCACACCCCGCTCACCCCCGGCGCCTCGCGCCGCCTGATCAGCGGATCACTGCGCTACTTCCTCGACCGGGGCGCCGTCGGCGCCGACGGCCTGCTGGGCCTCGGCTGGCACGGCCCGCACGGGGCGACCCTGCAGCGCTATTCCGGGCCGGCCTCGCCGTACTGGGCTTCCAAGGCCTTCGTCTGCCTGCTCGCCCCGGCGACGCACCCCCTGTGGACCGCGACGGAAGAGCCCGCGCCCAGTGAGGGACCCGACCAGGTGCTCGCGCTGTCCGTGCCCGGGCTGTTGATCCAGACCACCCGCGCCGACGGGATCGTACGACTGCACAACCACGGGAGCGACCACGTCGGGCCGGACCAGCCGGAAGCCGCCCGCGACGAGGACCCGTTCTACTCCCGCCAGGCCTACTCCACCCGCAGCGGCCCCACCGCGGGCGCCAACACCCCGGACAACCACCTCGCCGTGGTCGTGGCGGGCGCCCGCAGTGCCCGGCGGCGCATCCACCCGCTGGGCACCGGACAGGGGAACGGCTGGGGCTGGGCCGCGTCCTGGCACCGGCCGGTCTTCCCGGCAGGCGCGCCGACGGTCCCCGGCCTGCGCGTGGAGAGCGTGACCTTCGTCCGTGGCCGGCACGAACTGCGCGTGCACCGGGTGCACGGAGCCCCGTACGGCGCCCGCCTGGAACAGACGGGCTGGGCCACGGGGCCCGAGGACCCACTGCGCTCGGAGCTCCACCCGCTCCACGGCTGGGAGGCGAGGGACGAGGCGAGGGCGCCGGCCGGGACCGCCTTCACACGATGGGCGAGCGTGCCCCGCCTGACGGCCGAGGCCGGGGGAACGGGCCTGTACGCAGCGCTCGTCGCGCTCGCCGGCACAGGCACGGGCACCGGCGAGCCGGATCCGGCGCCGATCGCCGAGGCGGTCACCCGGGTGACGGCGGACCAGAGCTCCATCGAGGTGGGATGGGCGGACGACGGATCGCTGACCCGCATCGCTTTCGAGCCCCTGCGCGTGGAGCACCCGCCACCGGTCACCGGGTAGCGGCCTAGCGGCCGCAGGCCCCGCACGTCTCCCACCCCCTACGTCACTGGTCCTGAATGCGCCTGAACGGCCGGTCGGCCTCCAGCTCGAAGGCGATCTCCAGCAGTTTGCGCTCACCACCGGGACGGGCGGCGAACATGACACCGACGGGCAGCCCGTCCGGCGTCGCGCTCGCGGCGGGCATCGAGATCGACGGAGTACCGACGACGTTGTCGACCGGCGTGAAGGCCACGTACGCGAGGATCCGCTCCATCAGCTTCGCGTAGGGAACGGTCGGGCTGAGGTGGCCGATCGGCGGCGTGGTGTGGGCGAGAACCGGCGACATCACGAGGTCGAGCCCGCGGAAGGACGCCGCGTAGGCCTCCTTCGTACGCTTCAGCCGCCGCAGCACGCCGGGAGTCCGCCGCCAGTTGCGCAGGTACTCCTCGCGCAGCCCCTGGCTGAGGCCGTCCATGCGGCGGCGGTCGAAGTCCGCGCCGAGGGTCCGGCCGGTTACGCCGAGGAGGAAGGACAGCATCCCCCAGTACGTGAGGAAGTCGTCGGTGAAACTCGGATCCATGTCCAACTCCACCGGCTCCACGGTGTGTCCGAGCCGTCCGAGCGTCTTTACGGTCTCGGTGACCGCCGCCCGGGTGGAGGCGTCGGAGTGGACGCCGTTCGGCGAGTCCAGCAGGAACCCGATGCGCAGCCGTCGCGCCGAGGGGCCTTCGACGAGGCCGACGGGCGGCAGTGCGGGGCTCCGACGGTACCGCTCCGCAGCGGCGAGGAAGGCGGCGGCGTCCCGCACGGAACGGCTCACGACTCCGTCGGAGATGATGTCGAGCGGCAGTTGGCGGCCCAGAGCGCTGGCCACGACGCGTCCACGGGACGGCTTGAGCCCGACGAGTCCACAGCAGGCCGCGGGTATGCGGATCGAGCCACCGCCGTCATTGGCGTGGGCGATCGGCACGGCGCCGGCGGCTACCAGGGCCGCGCTGCCGCCGGACGAACCGCCCGCCGAGTAGTCCGTGTGCCAGGGGTTGCGCACCGGCTCCGCACCGTCGTACTCGGTGGTCGGGCTGAACCCGAATTCGGGCAGCCGGGTCTTGCCCAGAACGGTGACGCCGCTGCTCAGGAACTGCCGGGTGAACGGCGCGTGCTGCCGAGCCGCCCTCGGCCGGAAGGCGGCGCTGCCGTGGCCCGTGGGCAGCCCCTGGAAATCGGTGTTGTCCTTGACGAAGGTCGGCACCCCGGCGAAAGCCCCGCCCGTTCCGACGGCATGCGCCGGGCTGTCGACGTGCACCTGGACCGCGCCGAGCCGTGCGTCGACCGCCCGCACCCGCGCCGCGGCGTCCCGCGCGGCTTCGGCGGGGGACACCTCACCCCGCCGGATCGCCGCGGCGAGACCGACGGCGTCGTGCTCTCCCAGTGCGTCGTCCCGGAACGCGTGCACGAGGGTCCGTTCGTCGAAAGTCGTCACCGCTGCGTCAGCCCCTGTCGTGTGGGTGGTCGTCGGCCATCATTCCCTACCGGCAGGTAACACGCGAGGATTTCGCAAGTCGAGCCAAGCGCGGAGGCCCGCGGGTGCTCACCACCTACGGGCGCATCCCCTCGGTGGAGTTGGCCTTCGACGAGGGCGACCTGCTCGCCGGGGACGCCCTGGTCGTCATCGACGAGGCCGTGCGGGACATCCCTCAGCGGTCCAAGTGCATCGGGCTGAGCGAGACCTGATCTTCGCGCCCGTGTGTGCCGACTCATTCCAGGCGGCACGAGCGCCGGGTGGGTCACCACCGGGACCAGCCCGCCGGCGTCGGGCGCTCGGCCCGACGCCGACGGACAGTCCCGAGGGGTCAGGCCAACGGGGGTACGACCGGCTGCGACTGGGTGGCGCAGTGGATTCCGCCGCCACCGGAGGCGATGTTGTCGATGTTGAGCTGGACGACGTTCCGGCTGGGATAGGCGGACTGCAGGATGGTGTAGGCCAGGCCGTCGGCGTAGCCGTCACCGAACTGCGGAGCGATGACGGCGCCGTTCACCGTGTAGTAGTTGGTGTAGCTCGACAGGAAGTCCTTGCCCTGCCTGCGGATGGCGCTGCGGTCCGGCCCGGGAAGTTCGGTGATGGTCAGCGCGCGGCCCTGGGCGTCGGTGGCGGTCTTCAGGATCCGCGCGGTCTCCTCGTAGACCGCGATCCACTTGCTGTCGGCGCCGGGGCCGGGCTTGTCCAGGATGACCTTGCCGGGCGCGGTGAAGCGGGCGAGGCAGTCGATGTGGCAGTCGGTGATGTCCTGGCCGGCCAGGCCCGGGACCCAGATCACCTTGTCGATGCCGAGCGCCGCCTTCATGGCCTGCTCGACCTGGTCCTGCGACTTGCCCGGATTGCGGTTGCTGTTGACCATCGAGCTCACCGTGGCCAGCAGGGTTCCCTGGCCGTCGGTCTCCAGTGAACCGCCCTCGCCCACGAACGACGCCTGGATCCGGTTGACGCCGTACTGACCGAGGAGCGTCTCGGCGGCCACGGCGTCGTTGGCGAAGGGCTGGGCGTACGACGTGCCGGCCTTGCCCCATCCGTTGAAGTTGGTGTCCACTCCGGCGATCGAGCCGGGGCCCACGACGAAGGTGGGGCCGAAGTCCCGGATCCACAGGTCGTCGTTGGCTATTTCGACGACGTCGATTCCGTAGTAGGCGCCGCTCCCGCACAGGTACCGGGCGTCCGCGGCCTGACCGGCGCGGGCCAGCATCACGACGGGCTCGTAGCGCGAGATCGCGTACGCCACGTTCGCGATGTCCCCGCGCACCGCGCCGAGGCTGTTGCCCCACACGGAGGAAAGCGCCGGCCAGGCCATGAAGGTACGGACGTGCCGGCCCTCTTCCGCGGGCATCCGCAGTGCGGTGGAGCCGCCGGCGGCCGTTGACGCCCGGGCGACCCCCGGCAGGGCCGAGCCGAGGGCCGCGAGCGGCAGCGCCGCCGCGCCGAACTGGAGCAGCCTGCGTCGGGACGTGGCTGGGGTGTTGTTCATGGGACTCCCTGGTGAACAAGAGCGAGAGATGCGTCTCACATCCTGGTCCGTACTGAAAATTCAGTCAATGGATTCTTCGATGTGACTGAAAATTTAGTCAGGGAGGGGTGGATCGGAGGCCGGCCCGGGCCTGGAAGGCGAGACCCGGGCCGGTTGTTCAGCGGTTGGGCTCCTGCATGGTGACGCAATGTGCGCCACCGCCGCCGTTCCCGTAGAGGTTGTCGAGGTTGAGCTGTACGACGGGCCTGCCGTAGGCGGCCGCGATGGCCGACTTGGCCGCCGCGTCCTTGGCGATGTCGCCGAACTGGGTGGTGATCACCGCTTGGTTGGTCACCGTCCAGTTCATGTAGGAGCTCAGGAAGTCGGCCCGCTTGCCGGCCGCGATGCGCGGCAGGGTGTCGGGGCCCTGGATGGTGAGGACCTGCAGCCGGCGTCCTCTCGCGTCGGTCGCGTTCACCAGGACGTCGTGGATGGCCTGGGCGTTCCGGGTCCAGACGGCCGGCCGTACGGCGCCGTTCAGCTGCACCATCACCACGCCGGGCTTGATGTACCGGGCGGTGCCGTCGATGTGGCCGTCGGTGACGTCCTCCCCGTAGACGCCGGGCAGCCAGATCATCTTCGTGGCGCCGAACCGGGCCAGCAGCTCCGCCTCGATCTGGCTGCGCGTCTTGCCGGGATTGCGGTTGCTGTTCACCCAGCAGCTCTCGGTCGCCATCAGCGTGCCGTCGCCGTCGTACTCCACACCGCCGCCCTCGCCGACCACGGACGACTTGGCGAACGCGACGCCCGTGTAGGCGGCGAGCTTCTGCGCGACGACGCGGTCCTTGTTGTAGGCGGAACCGGGGATGCCGTAGAAGGTCGTGGCGTTCTCGCCCCAGGCGTTGAAGTTCAGGCCGATCGAGTCCAGGCCGCCGACGTCGTCGACGCGGAACAGCGGGCCGGTGTCCCGCATCCAGCAGTCCGAGACGGGAACCGAACTGATCACCGTGACGGTGGACCCGCACATGCTCCGGGCCTGCGATGCGGCCGACGAGCCGTCCGCGCACATCGTGACCGGCTCGTACTTGGCGACCTCCTTGGCGAGCTTGGCGATGTCGGTCTGGATCTTGGACAGCGTGCTGCCCCAGATCGTGTAGCTGGAGGGCCAGGCCATCCAGGTCCGCTTGTGCGAGGTCTCTTCACCCGGCACGCGCCAGCCCGCGGCCTGGGCCGGCTGAATGCCGCCGAGTACGGGCCCCACCGCCAAACCGGCCGCAACTGCTCCGGTTCGGGTCAGGAGGGTTCTGCGGCTCATGCCCGGTGTGGCGCCGCTGTGCTCTGTGTTCACGTGGTGCTCCTCATGGAATGGGTTCGTTCCGTCCGTGCACTGCGGGATGTTCAGTGGGGTGGTGCCAGCAGTCCCTCCTCTCGGACCATCTGGCGTTCGGTGGCCAGATCGAGACTCCGGGCGAAGGCCCAGTAGAGGAGGCCGGCCACGGGGAGGCCGACGGCGATCGAGCAGTCCACGCCTCCGAGGAGCTCCGCGACGGGACCGACGTAGAGGCCGGTGATGACCATGAACGGCGCCATGCAGGCCAGGCCGATGCCGTAGGCGAGATTTCCTCGCCAGCCCCATCGGCCGTATATGCCGTGCGGGTTGAAGATCTCCTTGACGACGTACTGGCCGCGCCGGACGAAGAAGAAGTCGACCAGGTTGATGGCCGTCCAGGGGATGAACAGGTACGTCAGCACCACCACCACGTTGGCGAAGAACCAGTTGAACTGGTCGATGCCGACAAGGGTGGAGACCGTTCCGACGGCCGCCAGCATGATCCCGATCGTCGCGACCCGCAGGGTCCGCGTCGGCTTGACCGGCCGGAACGAGTCCAAGATCGAGATCATGGTCAGGCTGCCGCCGTACTGGTTGATCGCCATGATGGAGAGCAGGCCGACCAGCAGGACGACGACGGCGATCGTGCCGAATCCGCTGAACAACCGGTCAGCCGACAGCTTCAGGGCGGTCACCGGATCCGTGCCCTTGGGTGCGGCGGCCGAGACCACGGCGCCGAGGATGAACACCCAGATCCCGGAGACGGCGCTCGGCAGGTAGGTCCACCAGAAGGTGCTGCGCACGGGGACATCGGGTCTGAGGTAGCGCGAGTAGTCCGAGACGTACGGCGCCCAGCCCAGTTGGAAGCCGGCGACGAAGACGAAGACGAGCATGAACGGGGCGAGGTCGAACGGGCCGGCGTCCCAGACGCCGTCCGGCAGCCCTCCGCCGAACAGGGCGGACACGGTGACTGCTGCGGTGACCACGACGAAGGGCCAGGTGAGCCACCTGTTGAGGCGGTGGATCCACTCGTACCCGAACAGGGCGATCACGGTCGCCACCGCGGCGGCCAGCAGATAGCCGATTCCGTTGGGAACTCCGGTGAGCAGGTTCATGGCCTGGCCGGACAGCAGGGCATCGGAAGTGTTGAAGGCGATGTAGTTGACGAGCGCGAACACCCACACCGTCAGTGCAGCGCCCAGGTAGCCGAACTGCGCCCTCGACTGCACCAGTTGGGGCAATCCCAGTTGGGGGCCCTGGGCCGAGTGGAACGCCATGAAGAACGTCCCGAAGAGCGAGCCGAGGACCGTGGCGACCACGGTCCAGACGAGCGAAGCCCCCATGGACAGCGTCACGACGCCGGTCGCCAGGCCGGTGAGGTTGAGGCTGCCGACGAACCAGATGGCCCCGACGCTCGAGGGTTTGCCATGCCGTTCGGAGAGGGGCACCCAGTCGATCGAGTGCTGTTCGATGCCCGCAGGAGATGCGGAGTTGTGCGGGTGTGAGTCAACCGGGGCCATGTGGGCTCCTGTACACGGGGGCTTGCATGAAGCCGTCAGCGGCCCCGACCATCCAGGGTCGGTCGGGGTGCGCTCACAGTAGGGACTGACGGAAATTTCAGTCAATGCCTTTGACGGGCTGAAAACTGACGGAGACGGCGCCGGGGATGTCGCTGCGCCCACGCGATGCCCGGGCGGGGGAGGGCGCCGTCCTCCCCCGCCCGAAAGGCCCCCGGGAGTCATTTATGCTTCAGGGCGGCCGCGGGGTGGTGGCTCGTGGCCGTACGCGGCTCTGCGGAACGGGCCGGTCCGGCCGGTCGAGGGGGGCGTCCTGCGTCCGGGCCTCGGCCCGGACCGGCACCGCATGACGCTGATCACGAAGATCATGGGGAATCGAGCGACCACCGACACGCGGCCCAGTGGGGTGGGGCGCCCGGCCCACGCGCCCGCGAACAGAAGATCCCCAGGGAGAAGTGAGGTATGCCAGTGATCTGCGTCGGAGGCATGATCGGAATCGGCAAGACGAGCGTCGCCGAGCTGCTCGCCAAGGAGCTGGGCAGCGAAGTCTTCTACGAGAGCGTGGAAGACAATCCGATCCTCCCGCTCTTCTACACGGCGAGCCCCGAGGAGATCCAGGCGAAGCGCTACCCCTTCCTCCTGCAGCTCTACTTCCTGCAGACCCGGTTCGCCGCGATCAAGGAGGCGTACAAGCAGGGCGACAACGTCCTGGACCGGTCCATCTACGAGGACTGGTACTTCGCCAAGGTCAATCACGACCTGGGCCGGATCAGCTCCCTCGAGATGCGGGTGTACGAGGGGCTGCTGGGCGAGATGATGCGCGAGATCGACGGCCTGCCGTACCGCAAGGCGCCCGATCTCATGGTCTACCTCAAGGCGGACTTCGAGACGGTGCTGCACCGCATCGGCCTGCGGGGCCGCGATTTCGAGCAGGACGAGAGCCTCGTCGAGTACTACCGGACCCTGTGGTCCGGCTACGACGACTGGGTGCACAAGCACTACTCGGCCAGTGACGTCCTCGTCATCGACATGAATCACACCGATGTGGTGCACAGCCCGGAGGACGCGGCCCGCGTGGTGCGCGAGGTCAAGGACGCCCTCGCGGCGGGCCGGCTCGAGGCCTGACGGTGTGATGCGAACGGGCCGGCGGCGCCTTCCCCGGCGCCGCTCCGGCAGCACCCCCGCGGCCTGGCGGTACTCGCCCTGACGGAGATGTGGGAGCGTTTCAGCCTCTACGGGATGATTGCGATCCTGGTGCACTTCGGCCCGGCCTGCTCCTGATCACCCTCGGCGCGGGCCTTCTCAAGACCAACATCACCGCGATGGTGGGCTCCCTCTACGCCAGGGGCGACAACTGACTGACGCAGTTCGCCCTCGGCAAGAAGCGGACGGCCGAGACCTACGCCGAGCCCCCCGTCGTCCCCCTCAGCCAGCGCGAACGCCGCAACCTGCTGCGCGCCGCGGGGATCGCAGCCGCCGCCCTCGCGGCACTCGTACTGCTCGCCGCCGGTACCGGCCTCGTGAACCTCGACACGGGCACGTACGCGCTGACGGCCACCGGTGTCATCGTCCTCCTCGGATGGGCGATGCCGGCGAGCTGGACCCAGTCCATCGCCTCGGTGTTCGGGATCGCGCTGGCGCCGGTGTTCGCACTGTTCTGGGTGCGCGGGGGCCGCCGGTTCTCCACCCCCGGAAAGTTCGCCACGGCACTCGCCCTGGTGGGCCTCTCCTTCCTCGTCATGGCCCTCACCTCCTCGCTCGCCACCGGCGGGGCGAAGGTCTCCCTGGGCCGGCTGATCGGCGTCTACTTCCTCCAGGTCGTCGGCGAGCTCTTCCTGAGCCTGGTGGGCGTGGTGATGACCATGGTTCTCGCGCCGCGGGCCTTCACGAACGGGATGATCGGCATCTGGTTCCTGGCGGCCGCGACCGGCGACGGCATCGACGGCCGGCTCCCGCGCCTGGACCTCGTACTCGGGCAGCCCGCCAACTTCATGTGGCAGGGCACCCTGCTGATCGTCGCGGGCCTGGTCATGCTGGGCCGCTCGGAGTGGCTGCGCTCGCTGATCGGAGAGCGCCGACCGGGTGAGACGCCGGCCGCGATGCCGGCCACCACCTGAGGCCGCGCGTCGGCCCGGCCCGGCCGTCATTCACTCGGGAGAGTTTTACGGAGATACCGTCATGTCTGGGACATACTCTCGCCCCATGGGCTGGACGAACACGCTGAAGGACATCGCCCGAGCCGGCCTGCGCGTCGAGCGGACCAGGCTCGAACCGCTGGTCACCCTGCGCGCGACGGCGGGCCTGGCCCTGTCGGGATGCGTCGCCCTGTGGCTGTTCGGCGGTACCGCGGCCGCGGGCGCCGCCTACGGTGCCCTGCTCGGCGGGATCGCGGTGTTCCAGCGCAGTTGGCGGCCCGACCCGGTGCTCCCGGTGATCTCGGCGCTGACCCTCGGCGTCACGAGCTTCCTGAGCTACCTCACCGGCGGCTACCTGCCCCTCTTCCTCCTCCTGGTCGCCCTGTGGACGTTCCTGGGAGGCATGGCCTGGTCGCTGGGAGCCAACGCGGGCAGCCTCGGCACGACCAACGCCGCGGTGATGCTGGTGACCGTGACCCTGCCGGCCACCATCACGCAGTCCCTGGGGCAGGCCGCCCTGATGGCCGCCGGCGGACTCGTGCAGGCGGCCCTGGTGGTGCTCTTCCCCATCCGCCGCTGGGGACGGCACCGCGACGCGCTCGCCGACGCCCTGGCCGCCGAGGCCGACTACGCCCGCCGGCTGCGCCAGGACCCCACCGCCCCCTTCACCCCCGGCCCCTTCGCCCAGGCGCGGGACGCGGCCTCGCTCAGCGCCCGCCAGCTACGCCGCCGACCGGCCCAACTGCACGGTGCGCGGAGCCTGGCCGAGCGGATCCGCCCGGTCCTCGCCTCGCTCGCCGACCCCGCCCTCACCGGCGGCCACCAGGACGGCCCCGCCCGCGACCGGGCCCACGAACTGCTCGCCGCGGCGGCCGCGATCCCGGACACGGCGGCCGACGCGATCCGCCGCGGCCGCCCCGCCGAACTCCCGCCCCAGGCCCTCGCCGCCATCGACATCCCCCCGGGCGGCCCCGTACTCACGGGCGCAGCCGAACAGGCGGCCACCCGGCTGCGCGCCCTGCTGCGCGACGTGGCCGAGACCGCCCGCGGCGATCGCAGCGATACCAACGGTCACAGCGACAGCAACGGTCACAGCGACAGCAACGGTCACAGCGACAGCAACGGTCACAGTGGTGACAGCGGTGACAGCGGCCGGGCCGGCGAGAACCGCCGGCCGGACGGCGGGGACACCCTCGTACGCCCTCCACTCCGCGAGGAGGCCAGGGAAGCCGTCCGCACCGTGCGCGGACAACTGCACCACGACTACCCGGTGTTCCGGCACGCGGTCCGCGCCACCGTCGTCGTCGTGCTGGGCGACCTCATCGGCCGCGCCCTGCCCTTCGGGCACGGCTACTGGGTCCCGCTGGTCGCCCTCCTGATCATGCGCCCGGGCTTCTCCCACACCTACGGCCGTGCCGCGGCCCGCCTCGGCGGCACCGTCGTCGGCCTGATCATCGCCGGCGGGATCGTGCAACTCGCCCAGCCCGGACCCCTGGCCTGCGGGATCCTCTCCGTGATCTGCGGAGGACTGATCCTGCTCTTCATGTACACCGGCTACGCGCCCGTCCAGGTCGCCGCCTCGGCGTACACCGTCTTCACCCTCGCCATGGCCGGCGTGGGCCTCGACCAATCGGTGCCCGCACGCCTCGTCCTGACCCTCATCGGCGGGTGCCTGGCCATGCTGGCCTACGCCCTCTACCCCTCCTGGGAGACGCCCGGACTGCGCACCCGCCTCGCCGACTGGATCAAGGCGGACCTCGTCTACGCCGCCACGGTCGTACGTCACTACGCCGACCCCACCCGGCAGAGCGCCCGCGAGACCCGCGAAGCCGTCCTGTCCGCCCGTACCTCCGTCCTCGCCTGGCGCAACGCCGTGGCCCTGGCCGAGAAGGAACCCGTACGCCAACGCGGCCTCTCCCGCACCGCGGAGGCCGGAGCCGAGCAGGCCCTCGCCGAAGTAGCCCACATCACGATGCTTCTGGAAGCCCACCTGCCCGAACCCGGCAGCCCGCACCTCCCCTCGGCGGCCGCCCTGGCCACCGCCCTGCAGCAGTCGGCCGAGGACGCGGACCGTGCGGTGCGAGACAAGCTCGTCCCGACCTGGGAACCGGTCCGCACCGCCCTCAATGCCTGGAACGGGGAGGACCCGGGGGACGAGGCGGACCGCATGCTGCACCGCGCCGGACCCCTCCTCCTCACCGCCCTGGACGAACTGTCCACGGCCCTGGAATACGCCGCACCCCCCATGACCACCACCGGCGCACCACCCCGAGCGGAGCCGGCGGCCCGTTCATAAGGGAGGGCGTACCCGATGCGGTGGGCCCGGCGGGATGGCCCTGGTGCGAGTGGGGTGGCGGCCGGGGAGGTACTTTGCTCGGGTGAGTCTCCTTGATGATGTAGCAGAGCGTGACGGCTGGCGTTGCTGGGTGTGTGACGAACCGGTCGACCCCCACGAGTCGGTGAACGACCCGCGGGGGCCCAGCGTCGACAGCCGGACCGCCGACCGGAAGGCCAAGGTCGCCGAACGGCTCGCGCACCGCGGGTGCAACACGCGCAAGGGCGCGGTCAAGGTGGTCATCGCCTGGCCGGAGCGCCTGTACGTGGTCGAACCCGCGCCGCTGATCGCCGTCGCCGAGAGGCTGGAGCGCAAGGGTGGCCGCGAGATGGTGGGCCGTTGTCCGACCAAGAAGGATGCGCAAGAGGCGGCGGATTGGCTGGTGGACCGGTTCTCCCGGCTGGTACCGGGGATGCCGGTGACCGCCGACATCCAGGCCGGCGGCGGCCAGTTCCTCATCGTCCTGGCCACCGGCCGCCGCTGACCGGGGATCCCCGCCACGCGCCCCGCCGTGGCTTGGGCTCAGTGTGCGAGCGCCGACCAGGGGCTGAGCCCCACCTTGGCGGTGTTGCCCAGGTCCACGGGCGCGTTCAGCCGCAGTGTCAGCCGGGGCGCGCCCGGCTTGGGGACGAGCTCCAGCACCCGCCCCTCGGTGGCGGGCACGGTCGAGTCGGTGACCAGGTTGCGCCACAGCAGTCCCGTCGTGGCGGCCTGGCCCGGCTGGAGCGTCACCCGTTTCGGCGGCGCGGCACTGCCGGCGGTCGAGGTGGTCACGCCGTTCGTCCCGTGCCCGATGTCCACCCGGAGGGGCCGGTCCTCCCCGTCCAGCAGCCGGACCTCCGGGTAGCCCTCCAGTACGTATGCCGCCGAGCCGCAGTTGACCAGCTGGAAGTCTGATGACCGCAGCCCCATCGCCGCGTTCACCTCGCCTTCGGCGAGCCGTACTCCACCCTCGGGGCAGGGCTCGGCCCTGCCTGAAGGCGGGGCCTCCCCGATGGACTCCATGACCGAGTCGCACCCCACCAGCATCAACGTCAGGGCTCCTGCCCCGGCCATCGCCCCGATCCGCCTCGCCCACCCGTGTACACGCATCCCTCGACCCTACGTTCCCGTGGATCTCGCCTCGCGGGGGCATCGGCGAGTCCGACGCGATCGCCGATGCGGCGCGGCGCGGTACGGCACGGTCGGACTCCCGCTGTGGGACGACCGGTTCGGCGTTCCGCCGACGTCGCGGATCGGGTCCCCATCCGGCGCGGCCACTTCTCTCCTATTGGTCCAGACCTATTGACCGGCCCTGCCGTTCCTCCTACGATCCGGTCCGGACCAGCCCCACCTGTCCCCACCTCACCCAGAGCCGGGCGTCACGTCCCCACGCGTCGGTCACGTCCACGGCGCTCGGCGGGAATGGAGCGCACCATGTTCCGTCGGAGATCACGTACTCCGAGCCTGACGGCTGACACCGGCCCTTCTGTGAACCGGGCCGGCCGCGCCAAGCGCGGAACGACCGTCCTGAACCGCTCCCTCGCCGGGGTGAGCGCCGCCGCCGTCATGGGAACCGGCATCGCCGTGGCCGGCTCCGTCGCGGCCGGGGCCGCGACGGCCGATGCCGTCGCCACCAACCTGGTGGTCAACTCCGGATTCGAGAACGGCCTCTCCGCCTGGACCTGCTCCGGAGGATCCGGCGTGGTCGTCAGTAGTCCGGTCCGTTCGGGCTCCTCCGCGCTCAAGGCCACGCCGACCGGCCAGGACAACGCCCAGTGCGTCCAGACCGTCAGCGTGCAGCCCAACTCCCAGTACACGCTGAGTGCTTACGTCCAGGGCAGCTACGTCTACCTGGGAGCCACCGGCACCGGGCTCACCAGTGCCCCGTCCACCTGGACGCCGAACAGTCCGTCGTACGGCCAGCTCAGCGTCGGCTTCACCACGGGGCCGAGCACCACCTCGGTGACCGTCTACCTGCACGGGTGGTACGGGCAGCCCGCGTACCACGCGGACGACGTATCGCTCACCGGCCCCGGCGGCAGCAGCCCCACGCCGACCACCACGCCGCCGCCGACGACCGTCCCGCCGACCACTGCGCCCCCGACCACCGCCCCGCCGACCACCGTGCCCCCGACCACCACGCCCCCGACGACCGCCCCGCCGGGCGAGACCTGCCCCACGAAGCCCAAGCCGTCGGGCAAGGTCCTGCAGGGCTACTGGGAGAACTGGGACGGCGCCGCGAACGGCGTCCACCCCGGCATGGGCTGGGTCCCCATCACGGACAGCCGGATCGCCGCGCACGGCTACAACGTCATCAACGCCGCCTTCCCGGTGATTCTCTCGGACGGCACCGTCTTGTGGCAGGACGGCATGGACGTCGGCGTCAAGGTCTCGACCCCAGCCGACATGTGCCAGGCCAAGGCGGCCGGCGCCACGATCCTGATGTCGATAGGCGGTGCCACCGCGGGCATCGACCTGAGCTCCAGCACCGTCGCCGACAAGTTCGTGGCGACCGTCGTCCCGATCCTCAAGAAGTACAACTTCGACGGAATCGACATCGACATCGAGACCGGCCTGACCGGAAGCGGCAACATCAACACGCTGTCCGCCTCCCAGGCCAACCTGGTGCGCATCATCGACGGCGTGCTGGCCCAGATGCCCGCGGGCTTCGGCCTGACGATGGCTCCCGAAACCGCCTACGTCACCGGCGGAAGCGTCACCTACGGGTCGATCTGGGGCTCCTACCTGCCGATCATCAAGAAGTACGCCGACAACGGGCGGCTGTGGTGGCTGAACATGCAGTACTACAACGGCAGCATGTACGGCTGCTCCGGTGACTCCTACCAGGCCGGCACCGTCCAGGGATTCACCGCCCAGACCACGTGCCTGAACAACGGCCTGACCATCCAGGGCACCACCATCAAGGTGCCGTACGACAAGCAGGTGCCCGGCCTGCCGGCCCAGCCCGGCGCGGGCGGCGGCTACATGACGCCGAGCCTGGTCAGCCAGTCGTGGAACGCCTTCGGCGGTTCGCTGAAGGGGCTCATGACGTGGTCGCTCAACTGGGACGGCTCGAAGGGCTGGACCTTCGGCGACAACGTCAAGTCCCTCCAAGGTCGTTGATCACACCCCTGAAATGAGCGGGCAGGGACCCCGGGGGAGCGTTGAGCGCCCCCGGGTCCCTGCTGCTCTGTAGGGACCGGGCGGCGCGCCCTCCGGAACGGACGGACGCGGGGGCAGTGCCCGGGTTCAGGAGGCGGCGCGTAGGCGGGTGGCCGCGGATTCCGCTTCCCGTACGACGCGGTCGGTGTCGATGCCGACGAGGCGGCCGCCCAGCTTGAGGGGACGGCCGTCCACGAAGACCGCGCGGACGTTCTCCGGGCGGCCGTTGAAGACGATCTGGTTGATCCAGTCGAATCGCGGCGCGAAGTTGAGCGCGGCGGGGTCGATCACGATGACGTCGGCGCGTTTACCGGGAGTCAGGGATCCCACCGTGTGGGCCATGCCGATCGCCTCGGCCCCGCCGAGCGTGGCGAGGCGCAGCACGTCGTGCACCTGGGGGAACACCGAGGCCTCCAGCGAGCGTGCGCGCTGAAGACCGACGGCCGCCTTCATGAGGGCGAAGAAGTCCGAGGAGTCGTTGGTCCCGCCATCCTGGCCGAGCCCGGCCTTGACGCCGCGTCGGCCGAGGTCCGGCAGCCGCATGATCCCCGAGGCGAGGCGCATGTTGCTGAGCGGACAGTGTGCGACCCGTACGTCGTGCGCTGCGATCGCGGCGATCTCGTCGTCCGTGAGGTGGATCGCGTGGTTCATGAGCAGCCGCGGCCCCAGCGCGCCGATCTCCAGAAGGGTGCCGATCGGGTCGTCCGCGCGCTGCTCGGCGCGTTCGAGGACATGGCTGTTGAGCATGATGCCGAGGTCCCGGGCGATCTCCCAGTGCAGCCGGTTGAGGCCCCTGATGGCCCGTGCCGCGTGGGTGGCGACCTGCGCCGTGGCGAGGGGGAGCGGGTCGATGAGCTCCTTCTTCGTCCGGGTGATCAGTGAGGCTTCACGCTCGGCCTGGAACATCGCGTAGGTGAACCGCACGCCCGTGCCGGCCAGGGCCCGTACGTACTGGACCGTCGTGTCGTACGGGAGGGCGTCCACCCAGTCCACGAGCGTGGTCACGCCGGACTGTACGGAGTCGAGGGCGCCGAGGCGGACGAAGCGGTACATGTCTGCGGGGGTGATCCGGGAGAAGGTCGCCCGGTTGCAGTCGGCCAGCCATCCGAAGAGGTCGCGGTCCGCGCAGCCGCCCCGCATCGACGACTGCCAGAGGTGGGTGTGCACGTCGACGAATCCCGGCATCACCAGGTGGCCGGCGGCATCGATCACCTGCGTGCCGGGTGCTGTGGGCAACCGCTTCCCCACGGCCGCGATGGCGCCGTCCTGCATGAGGACGTCTGCGTGCTCGGCCGTGCCGAGGGGGCCGTCACCGAGGGCGGGGTCCATGGTGAGCACGAGGGCGGCGTTCCTGAGCACGATGGCCCGCCCCGGGGGTGTTCCACCGTGCGGCCGGCTCCTCCCGGCGCCGAGGGTGAGCGGAGCGGCTGCGGCCATTCCGAGGCCGCCCAGGATGCCGCGACGGCTGGGTGCCCCTGCCTTCGGCGTAGGCAGGGGCACTTCCGGTAAGGGGGCTGAAGCGGGTTCGGGACACTCGCTGAGCGGGTTCATGGCGTGTGGCCTCCCAACGAACGAGGGTGGGATCGGCCTTCCCCGCGCTGACGGGTGGTCAGATAGACGGGGCAGGCTACGTGAATCGTCCATCGGGCCGGCGTCTTTCCGATAGAGGCGCGTCAACATTCTGTAGAAGTTCTGTCCGCCGCCCGGGCCGTCAGGCCAGGCGGAGACCGGCAGGGCCTAGGCCGGCCAGCCGTGCGGGGTGAACGTCACCGGCAGGGCCAGAGGCCCCCGGAGGCCTCCGGGGCGCCAGGGGATCTCCGCCGGGGATACGGCGAGGGCGAGGCCCGGCAGGCGCCGCAGGGCGGTGCCGATGGCGATCTGGCCCTCCAGACGGGCCAGCGGAGCGCCCAGGCAGTAGTGGATGCCGTGCCCGAACGCCAAGTGGGCGTTGTCCGGCCGGGTGATGTCCAGGCGGTCGGGATCCGGGAACCGCCCCGGGTCCCGGTCGGCGAGGGCCGAGCCGATCAGCACGGTCGCGCCGCGCGGGACGCGCACGCCCGCGATCTCCACGTCCTAGCGCGCGAAGCGGGCGATGCCGGGGCTGACCGGGCCGTCGTAGCGGAGGAACTCCTCGATCGCGCCCGGCAGCAGCTCGGGATCGGAGCGCAGCAGGTCGAGCTGGCCGGGGTCGGCGAGCAGCATGGCGATGCCGCCGCCGATCAGGTTGACCGTGGTGATGTAGCCGGCGGCCAGCAGCAGGAACACCATCGCGACCAGCTCGTCCTCGGTGAGCCGCTGCTCCTCGTCCCGGGCGGTGACGAGGGCGCTGAGCAGGTCGTCGCCCGGGTCCGCCCGCTTGGCGCGGATGAGCCCGGTGACGTACGCGCGCATGTGCTGCCACGCCTCGTTCACCACGGCGGGGTCCGGCGGCTCCGCGCCCCGCATGGTCATGCGGTCGGTCCAGTGCTGGAACTCGTGCCGCTCGTCCACCGGCACCCCGAGCAGCTCGCTGATCACCGTGACCGGGAGCGGCAGCGCGAAGTCCGCGACGAGGTCGGCGCGGCCGGCCGCCACGACCGCGTCCAGCAGCCGGTCGGCGACGGCCTGGATCCGCGGCCGCATCCCGGCCACGCGGTGGGCGGTGAACGCCTTGGAGACCAGGCGGCGCAGGCGCGTGTGGTCGGGCGGATCACTGCGCAGCATGTTGCCCAGCATCGCCTCGCGCTCCGTGTCGGGCAGCTGCTTCAGGAGCCGGGTGTCCGAGGCGTCGCGCACGTCGCTGCTGAGGCGGGAATCCGAAAGGGCAGCGAGCCCGTCCTCGTAGCGGGTGACGAGCCAGGCCTCCAGGCCGCCCGCGATGACGACCCGGCGGACCGGGCCGTCCTCGCGCAACTGCCGGTACAGCGGGAACGGGTCCGCCACGAAGGCAGGGTCGGCGTAGGGGAGGAGGACGGGGCCCTCGCTCATGACGCCTCCCGCACCACGGAGCCGCCGCGGAGGGACTGCGCCGGTGGCCGCTCGCGCAGGGCCCCGTACCCGATGAAGTAGGCCGGCACCCGGTTCAGCCACCGCGAGTCGGTGACGAGCTCCGTCAGCCGCTTCGCCGCCTGCGGGTGGCCGAACGCGGTGCGCCCGGCCAGCAGGGGTTCGATGACCTGGGCGTGGGCCAGGCGTTGCAGGCCCTGGGTCGCCACCGTCGTGGGCATGCGGCGGCGCTGTACGCGGCGTACGTCGTGCAGTCCCACCGTCCCCGCGCGCAGCGGTCCCACGAGGTGGCGGGCGGCCGCCACCGCGTCCTGCACGGCGAGGTTGATGCCGATGCCGAAGACCGGCGACATGGCGTGGGCGGCGTCGCCGATGCACAGCAGCCCCGGCCGGTGCCAGCGGCGCAGCCGGTCCAGCCGTACGTCGAGCAGCTTGACCTCGTCCCAGGAGGCGACCGAGTGCGCCCGGTCGGCCAGCCACGGGACGGCCCGGGTGAACTGGGCCATGAACCGGTCCAGGCCTTCCGCCCGGCGCTCGGCATCGGTGCCCTTGGGGATGAGCCCCGCACACTGCCAGTAGTCGCCGCGGTCGATGAGCGCGCTGAAGAACCGCTCGCCCAGGCCTCCCACGAGCCCGCTGGGATCGCTCTCGTGGCGCGGCATCCGGAACCACCAGGCGTCCATCGGGCACGCGAATTCCTCGAGGCCGAGCTCGGGCAGCACCCTGGCGAAGGACCCGCGGCCGTCGCAGGCGACGGTCAGCGTGGCCCGGATTTCACCGGCGGCGCCGTCCGCGGTGCGATACCGCACGCCCGCGACCCGACCGTGTTCCCTCAGGAAGGACGTCGCCTCGGTGTCCATGCGCAGCCGGAAGCAGGGCTCCTTGCGCGCCTCATCGACGAGCAGGTCGAGCAGGTCCCACTGCGGCACCATCGCGATGTAGTTGTACTTCCCGGGCAGCGCCCCGATGTTCCCGACCGTGACGAGGGAGCGGTCCGGCCCGATCGGCAGCTGCACCGAGGTCACCCGCCGCTGCGGCAGCCGGGCGAACCGCTCGGCGAGGCCGATGTCGTCCAGCAGCGACAGGGTGGACGGGTGCACGGTGTCGCCGCGGAAGTCGCGCAGGAAGTCGCCGTGCTTCTCCAGCACGGTGACCTCCACCCCGGCCCGGGCCAGCAGCAGAGCGAGCACCATCCCGGCGGGCCCGCCCCCCACCACACAGCAGGTCGTACGCTCCACGGCACCCCAATCCCTTCGCCGGCATCGGCCAAACCCCACGACGTGTACCCCACCAGCTTCCTCGTCGCTGCTCCGCACGGGGCGCGGCGACGCGCGGTGCACTGCGGGGTGCCGGCCGGGGTGCGGCCATCGGCGGGATCCTGTCGCGCATGGACATGGACATGGACCTGCAGTCGGTGATGCCGGAGCTGTACGCGGTGCGGCCCTCGGAGTTCACCTCGGCCCGGGACGAGTACGTGGCCAGGGCCCGGAAAGCCGGGGACCGGGACCTCGCCGCCGCGATCGCCGCGCTGCGCAGACCGACGGTGGCGGCGTGGACGGCCGGGCTGCCGGCCCGTCTCCGGCCGGAGGCGGCCCGGGAACTCCTCGCACTCGGCGAGGCGCTGCGATCCGCGCACCGGACCCTGGACGCCGAGCAGTTGCGGAAGCTGTCGCATGACCAGCACGTGGTGATCGGCCGCCTCGCGCGCACGGCTCGCTCCCTCGCCGCCGAGGTCGGCCAGGCGGTGAGCGATCCGGTGCTGAACGAGGTCGAGCGGATCTTCCACGGTGTCCTCGCCGATCCCGATGTCGCGGCCCGATGGGCGGCGGGCCGCCTGGTGAAGGCCCCGGACCCAGCGTCCGGCTTCGCCGGCCTCGAAGCGCAGCCCGGCGCGGCTCCGCCCCAGCGGGAGGCGGCAGCGGCCCGGCCCGGGGGCCCCGCGACCGAGCGGACGCCGGCCCCGGATGCGGGTGCGGGCGCGGGTGCGAGCGCAGCGCGGGCCCGGCGTGAGCGGGCGGAGGCGGTCCGGGCCGAGTTGGCCGAAGCCCGGGCAGAGGAGGACCGCCTGAACGCCGGACAGGCCACGGCACGGGAGCTGGCGGACAGCACGGCCGCAGCGTTGGCGCAGGCCGAGGAGGAGGTACGGATCGCGGCGGAGCACCTGGAGGAGGCGCGGGCGGCGAGCGCGGCCGCGGCCGCCGGCTCCCGGGAGGCCGCGCGAGCGGCCGCGAAGGCACGCAGGCGCGCGGAGACGGCGGCCCGGAAGGCCGGGAAGCTCACCGCCCCCGAGGGGTGACCCGCCACGCGCGGCGGCGAGAGCCTCTCATCGGCGGGGCGTGTTCCTCACGGGCCGGCCCAGCAGGTCCCGTAGCCGCCGGACCAGGCGCTGCCGGAGAGGAGTCGCATCGGAGTACGAGACGCTGCCGGGCCCTTGCAGGGCGGACCGCTCACCGAGCGGCCGGCCTTCTCGGGGGTGGCGTTCGTGTGGCTGACCGGCCATGAGGGTCTCCTACGGGGCGTTGGTGCCGCAGCTCTTCCGCGGTCCGGTGTCCGAGCGGGCCTCGGGGCCCAGCCGATGCCGCCGGCGTAGCCCTGCATCACACGGTAGTGGTCGAGGTCCCGTCGCCGTCGCCGTCGTCGCAAACCAGTATCCGCACCCACCATCCGCCGCTGGGCCGTCGAGACCGTCACCTTGCTGACCGGCTAGTCGGTCGCGACCGCGCGCAGGATGTCCAGCCGCGCCGCACGGCGCGCCGGGCGCCAACCCGCGAGGACACCCGCCGCCACGCCCACCAGGGCGACGATCGCGAGCTGCAGCGGCGGGACGGCGAACGCGAACGCACTGTCGCTCGCCCCGTCCGAGGCCTTCACCAGGACCCACCCGAGGACGCCGCCCAGCGCCATGCCGCCGGCCGTGCCGAACCCGGCGACCAGGACGGACTCCCAGCGGACCATGGCCCGCAGCTGCGCCCTGGTCTGGCCGACCGCCCGGAGCAGCCCCAGTTCGCGGGTGCGCTCGTGGACGGCGAGGGTCAGCGTGTTGGCGATGCCCAGGAGAGCGATCAGCACGGCGAGGGCGAGCAGCGCGTAGACGAGCGTGAGCATCATGTCGATGCCGCCCGCCGACGACTGCGCGTACGCGTCGCGCGTCTGTACCTCGGGGCCGCCGTACAGATCGGCCGTCTTCTCGACCGCCGCCACACCGGCCGCGGCCGACACCCCGTCCTTGAAGGTGACGGTCACCAGCGAGTCCGTGTCCTGCGCCCGGTGCGGCGCCCAGGCCGCCCGCGTGATGACGTAGTCGCCGGCCAGCTCCGTCCGCTCGTACACCGCGCGGATCGTGAAGGGCTGCTCCTGCCCGTCGGCGAAGGTGAGTTCGACCGTGCTGCCGGGCCGCCATCCGTGACGCGAGGCCTCCTTCTCGGACACCGCGATCCCGTCCGGCCCCAGCGCGTCGAACCCTCCCGCCACCGTGCCCAGGTCGAGGCCGACCGCGAGAGCGGCCGGTTCGGTGACGGTCAGCGCCCGCCCCTCGCCGTCGACCTCCGCGACCCCCTTGCCCAGGCCCACCGCGACCGCCACCTCGGGCAGCGCCGCGACGGCAGGCGCCAGCTTCGGACTCAGTCCGCTGCCGCCCGCGCCGAAGGCCGGGGCACTGATGGCCACGTCCCCGGCGAAGGAACGCGACACGGTCCGGTCCATGGTCGCCTTCAGGGACGCGCCGAAGACGGTGAAGAGGGAGACGACGGCGACGCCGATCATCAGCGCGGTCGCCGTGGACGCGGTCCGTTTGGGACTCCGCCGTGCGTTGCGCACCGCCAGGGCGCCGGTCACCCCACGCAGCCGCTCCAGCGGACGGCCGAGCAGGTGCACGGCGGCGGAGGACGCCACCGGACCCAGTACGACGAACGAGGCCGTCGCCAGCGCAGCGCCCGCCCCGGACAGCCACAGCGACGGCACGGCGAGGACCCCGGTCAGGATCAGGCCGATGCCGGCCGTGCCCAGCGCCCCGCCGGTGACCGTACGGGACCGCGAGGCGCCCGAGTGGTCCACCGCGCTGTCGAGCAGCGCGGCCAGCGGCGCCGTACGCCCGGCCCGTAGGGCCGGCAGCACGGCCGAGCCGAGGCAGACGACGACCCCTACGGCGAGGGGAACCAGCATCGACAGGCCGCTGATCACCAACTCCCCTTCGGGGAAGGGGAATCCGATGGCGGGGAAGAGCGCCTGGAGCCCCGCGGCGAAGCCGACGCCGCCGAGCAGCCCGGCGGCCGAGGCGATGAAAGCGACGACGGCGGCCTCGGCCAGCGTGCCTCCGACGACCTGACGCCGGGAGGCACCCAGAGCGCGCAGCAGGGCGTTCTCGCGGGTGCGCTGGGCGACGACGATCGCGAAGGTGTTGTAGATGCTGAAGGTGGCGACGAGCAGGGCGATGCCCGAGAAGACGAGCAGCATGGTGGTGAACAGGGTCAGGAACTGACCGGAGATCATGTCGGTGTTCTCCTGGGCCGATTCCTCTCCGGTGATCGCCTCGACGCCCTGCGGCAGCACCGCGGTGAGCGCCTCCACCAGCTCGCCCTGGCTGGTCCCCGGACCGGCGCGCACCTGGATGGACGCCGCCTGGCCGGGCGCCGGCGTCAGGTACTTCTCCGCGTCCGCCTGGGTCATCCCCGTGTACGTGACCTGCGCCATGCCGTCCGCGCCGCCGAAGGTGGCCAGGCCGACGACCGTCACCGGAACCGGATCGGGCGTACGCAGCACCGTCGTGTCGCCGAGCTTCAGCCCGCCCTTGTCCGCGGTGGCCCGGTTGACCACGACCTCCCCGGTCCGCTCCGGCACCCGGCCCTCCGCGAGCCGGTACGGATTGAGTTCAGGGTCCGCGATCCAGTTCCCGGCGAGCGTGGGCGGCCCCTGGCCGCCGATCGGTTCGCCGTCGGAGCCGACGAGCTGCCCCGCGCCCTGAATGGCGGGAGCGGCGGCGGCCACGCCCGGGGTGCGCCGGATCTCCTCCACGAGTGCGGTCGGTACGGGCTGCCGGGCGCCCTGGGCCTCACCCGGGACGGTCACGACACGCGAACTGCGGACCACCGCGTCGGTACCGCTCGTCGCGCCGGCGAACATGCTGTCGAAGCTCGCGCGGAGGGTGTCGCCCATGACGAGCGTCCCGGCGAGGAAGGCCACGCCGAGCAGCACGGCCATGAAGGTCCCGGCGAACCGCCGCTTGTGCGCACGCAGGGAGGCCGTACTGAGCCGCAGCACGGTGCGGGCACTGCTCGTGCTCATGACTCCTCCCGCAGGGCCGCCGCCGTCAGCGGGCGGGCGTCGAAGGACTTGAGCCGGTCCAGGACGCGGTCCGCGGTGGGACCCTCCATCCGGTCGACCAGCCGCCCGTCGGCGAGGAAGACGACCTCGTCGGCATGGGCGGCGGCCACCGGGTCGTGGGTGACCATGACGACCGTACGGTTCATCTCGCGGACCGCCCGGCCCAGCAGCCCGAGCACCTCCTCGCCCGAACGGGAGTCGAGGTTGCCGGTCGGCTCGTCGGCGAAGACGACATCGGGCCTGCCGGCGAGGGCGCGGGCCACGGCGACGCGCTGCTGCTGGCCGCCGGACAGCTCGGCGGGCCGGTGGTGCAGCCGGTCGCGCAGCCCGACGACGTCGATGAGGCCGTCGAGCCAGGCACCATCCGCGCGGCCGCCCGCGAGGTCTTGGGGGAGCGTGATGTTCTCGGCGACGGTGAGCGTGGGAATCAGGTTGAAGGCCTGGAAGACGAAGCCGACGCGCTCGCGGCGCAGCAGGGTGAGCCTCCGGTCGTCGAGTGCGCCGAGGCTCGTACCGCCGATGAAAGCGGCTCCGGAGGTGAGGGTGTCGAGACCGGCGGCGCAGTGCATCAGGGTGGACTTGCCGGAACCGGAGGGTCCCATGATCGCGGTGAAGCGGCCGGCCGGGAAGTCGACGCTCACCCCGTCCAGGGCCCGGACCTCGGTGTCGCCCCGACCGTAGACCTTCACGGCATCGACGACCCGGGCGGCGGCGACGCCGTCGTCGCCGCCCGGCACGGTGGCGGTCCTCATGCCGCACCGCCCTGGGAGGAGCGGCCGAACTGCTCGTCCAGGACGGACAGCCGCCGCCAGTACTCGTCCTCGTCGATCTCGCCGGAGGCGAAGCGCCGGCCGAGGATCGAGATCGGGGACTGCGCGCCGTACGCGGCGCCGCGGGCCTGCCACGGTGCCCGGCGGCCGCGCCACACGGTGCGGCGCAGCACGGTGACGGCGCCGACGACAACGGCCGCCCAGATCAGCGGGAAGAACAGGATCCACGGGCCGGGCCCGTCGTGCGCGAGGGTGGTGAGGGTGTTCATCTCGGTTCAGCTCCTCGGAAGCGTGGACGTTTGCGTCACGCTCCGAGACTGGCGCCGGGAGGGGGTCCCGGTCGTCGTACGGCCGGCTGCACCGCGCCTACCACGGGGGGAGTACGAGGGCAGGTCGGGGGAGTCAGCCGAGCCAGCCGGGCCGCACCAGCCCCGACTCGTAGGCCATGACGACCAGCTGGGCACGGTCACGGGCGCCGAGCTTCACCATCGTCCGGCTGACGTGCGTCTTCGCGGTGAGCGGGCTGACGACCAGGCGGCGGGCGATCTCCTCATTGGACAGACCCAGGCCGACCAGCGCCATCACCTCGCGCTCCCGCTCGGTGAGCCGGTCCATGCCCAGTCCCGCCTCGTCGGCGGCGGGCTGCTTGGAGCGGGCCGCGAACTCCGCGATCAGGCGGCGCGTGACACCTGGGGACAGCAACGCGTCGCCCTCCACCACCGCCCTGACCGCCCGCAGCAGTTCCTCCGGTTCGGTGTCCTTGACCAGAAAGCCCGAGGCGCCGGACCGGAGCGCCTCGAAGACGTACTCGTCGAGCTCGAAAGTGGTCAGCATGACCACCCTGACGTCCGCCAGCGCCGCGTCCTCGGTGATCCGCCGGGTGGCGGCGAGCCCGTCGCACACCGGCATCCGGATGTCCATGAGGACAACGTCCGGACGCAGCTCGCGCACCAGGCGCACGGCCTCGTCGCCGTCGGCGGCCTCTCCCGCCACCTCGATGTCCTTCTGCGCGTCGAGCAGGGCCCGGAACCCCGCCCGGACGAGGAGCTGGTCGTCGGCGAGCAGAACACGGATCACGGATCCTCCTGGGACGGGACGGCCTTCAGCGGGAGCCTGGCAAGTACGCGGAAGCCGCCGTCGGTGCGTGGGCCGGCCTCGATGGTGCCACCGAGGGCCGCGGCCCGCTCGCGCATGCCCACGAGACCGGTGCCGCTGCCGCCCGCCGGATCGCCCGTGGCCGGCCCGTCGTCGTCCACGCGCAACTCCAGGACGCGGGGCTCCCAGGAGAGGTGGATGCGGGCGCCGCGTGAACCGGAATGCCGTACGACGTTGGTCAGCGCCTCCTGCAGGATGCGGAAGGCGGCGAGGTCCGCGCCGGGCGCCAGCGCCCGGGGATCCCCGCTTGCCGCGATGTCGACGGTCAGCCCGGCCGCGGCAGCCTGCTCGGCGAGCTCCGGGAGCCGGTCGAGACCGGGTGCGGGCGCGCGGGGTGCGTCGCCGGGAGTGCGCAGGGTGTCGAGCACCTGCCGGACCTCGCCCAACGCCTCCTTGCTGGCCGCCTTGATGGTGGTCAGCGCCGAGCGGGCCTGCTCGGGGTCGGAGTCGAGGAGGGCGAGCCCCACTCCCGCCTGGACGTTGATCACCGAGATGCTGTGGGCGAGGACGTCGTGCAGCTCGCGGGCGATGCGCAGCCGCTCCTCGTTCACCCGGCGCTTCTCGGCCGCCGACCGCTCGGCCCGGGCGAGGGCCCACTGCTCCCGGCGTATGCGGACCAGCTCGGAGACGGCGAGGATGGCAAGGACCCACGCGGTGATGCCCACTTCCTGCGCCCAGGGCGCGGGGCCGTCCCCGGCGGGCGGCAGCCGGCGGTAGAGCCAGTGCCCGATGAGCAGATGGCCGGCCCAGAGCAGCCCCACGGCACCCCAGGCGGCTCTGCGGCGTCCGGCGACGACCGCGGCGAAGCAGGCCAGGGCCAGGCTGATGAACACCGGGCCGTACGGGAACCCGGCGCCGATGTACACCAGGGTGACGACGCTGACCCCGTACGCCACGGCCACCGGGTACTGGTGTCGCCACACGAGCAGCAGGGGCCCGAGCAGCAGCAGGAGCCGCGCGAACGCGTCCAGAGCCACCCGCCCGCTCTGTTGCTGCGCGGCCCACCCCGAGCCGACCTGGGCGAAGGCGGCCACGAGCAGCGAGGAGCGCCAGGCCGGTCCCCGCCCGGTCCGCTCCACCCATCGCTGCCACGGAGGAACCCCCGGGCGCTCGCGCTGCTCTTCCATACCGCCCACGTTAGGCGGCGCCCCGCCTGCCGGGCGTCACTCCGGCGTAGCGTTTCAGACGTACTCCCCAGGTAGTACGCGGTCGTACGCGCCGACGGCCCGGCCGACGAAGGTGGAGCCGGCCGGCTATCGGCTCAGCGACCGCAGGGCCGCCGCGTCGTACGGCTTCAGCTCGTCGAAGCGGTTGCCGAGGACCTTCGCAGCCCACTGCGGGTCCTGGAGCAGCGCCCGGCCGACGGCGACCATGTCGAACTCGTCGCGTTCCATGCGGTCGAGGAGGTTGTCGATGTCGCCGAGCGCGGCACCCTCGCCGACGAAGGCGTGGATGAAGTCGCCGTCGAGGCCGACCGAGCCGACGGTGATGGCGGGCCGGCCGGTGAGCTTCTTGGTCCAGCCCGCCAGGTTCAGGTCAGATCCCTCGAACTCCGGGAGCCAGTAGCGCCGGGTGGAGGCGTGGAACGCGTCGACACCGGCCGCCGCCAGCGGGGTCAGGATGGCCTCCAGCTCCTCAGGGGTCTGCGCGAGCCGTGCGTCGTAAGCCTCCTGCTTCCACTGGGAGTAGCGGAAGATCACCGGGAAGTCGGCCGGTACGCGTTCACGGACCGCGGCCACGATCTCCGCGGCGAACTTCGTACGGGCCACCGCGTTGCCGCCGTAGACGTCGGTGCGGCGGTTGGTCCGCTCCCACAGGAACTGGTCGAGCAGGTAGCCGTGGGCGCCGTGCAGTTCGACGCCGTCGAAGCCGATCCGCGCGGCCTCCGCGGCGGCGTCGGCGAACGCGCCGATGACGTCGTCGAGGTCGGTGCGGGTCATCGCCCTGCCGGTCCCCTCGGTGCCGTCGACGCGGATGCCGGAGGGGCCGACGGCGGGGGCCTCGGCATACGGTGCCTCGCCCTGCTTGCGCACCATGCCTATGTGCCACAGCTGGGGCACGATCGTGCCGCCCGCCTCGTGCACGGCCGCGGCGACCTTCGCCCACCCTGCCAGCTGGTCCTCGCCGTGGAACCGCGGCACCCGGTCGCTCTGCCCGGCGGAGTCGTGACCGACGTAGGTGCCCTCGGTGACGATCAAGCCCACACCCGCGGCGGCCCGGCTGGCGTAGTACGCCCGCACGTCCTCGCCGGGCACGCCGCCGGGGGAGAACATCCGCGTCATCGGTGCCATCGCGATGCGGTTGGGGACGGTCAGGCCGTTCAGCTTGACGGGCCGGGACAGGATCTCCGCCGCGCGGGAGGCGGTGGACGTGGTGACGGTCATGAGGGCTGGTCCTCCGGGTTGGAGCTGTGGCTCGTCGGGTGACAACGAGAAGTGCATGATACATAGGCTATGTATCATGCATATCGCCAGGTCCGGCGTCGTACGGCGGCGCCCGCAGGCCGGGCCGTACGGGGGTCCGCCGCTCCCCGGGTTCACGGGTCCGCGATAATGGGGCGTCGGAAGGAGCGGGGAGGCTCAGTGCTGGAGAAGCTGGAGCGGGAGCTGATGCTGCTTTCGCGGCACCAGGTGCTGGCCCGGCGCGAGCGTGATCCCGAACGCCTGGAGCGGTCGGCGTACCTCCTGCTCAGCCGGATCGACACACAAGGCCCCATGTCGATCGGGCAGTTGTCGGAGGCCTTCGGACTCGACACCTCGACCGTGAACCGCCAGACGGCCGCACTGCTGCGCTGCGGACTGGCCGAGCGCGTCTTCGACCCGGAAGGCGGCATGGCCCGCAAGCTGTGCATCACCGCTGAAGGCGGGCGCAGGCTCGCCGAAGACCGCGAGGTCAACCAGTCCTGCCTGGCCCGGGTGGTCGCCGGCTGGTCCCCTGAGGAAGTGCGGGAGCTGGAGGACGTCCTGGTCCGGCTCAACCGCAGCGCCGAGGCCCTCGAAGGACGGTACTGGCCGCGCACGGAGGAAGACGACACCCGCGCCGCAGGCGACGCGCCCGTCCCGGACGAATCCCCGGTCCCTGCTCCACAGTCACCCGTGACCCCCGCACCGTAGGTGTGGGGCTGATCGCGGGTGCGCGGATCGCGGGTGCACGGATGTGGAGCGCGGCAGGCCGAGGAAGCGGCCCCGTACGGCGGTGTCCACACTCGTACCGCTCTTCGTGCTCGCCGGGCTGCTGCTGGGCCCGGCGGCGACCGCCGCGGCATCCGCACCGTACGTCGCGCATGGCTCTGCGCCGCAGGTCCGCCTAGGAACGGACCGCCCGATCGCGTGATGAATCCCTCCACCGGCGGGGGCCGGGGCCGACTCTGGGTACCCCGTTTCTGACCGGTCGTGAACGCAGCGATGAGTTTTCCCGGCCCGGCAAGTCTCACCATCGTTGTCGACAACACAGGAGGAGCACGTGACTCAGCTGCTGAGAGTCCAGAACTTCAACGTCTCGAGTGACGGGATCGGTGCCGGTGAGGACCAGACCCTCGAGAGGCCATTCGGTCATGTCGATCCCGAGAGGCTGTTCTCCTGGGCCGGCGCCACTGCGAGCTGGCCCATGCGCACCGACCCCGGAGGGAGCCGGGGCCTCGATGACTACCTGACGCGGGACTACGCACGCAACATCGGCGCCGAGATCATGGGCCGCAACAAATTCGGACCCCAGCGCGGGCCCTGGGAAGACCACGACTGGCGCGGCTGGTGGGGTGCCGAGCCCCCGTTCCGCACCCCGGTGTTCGTGATGACCCACCACGAGCGCCCTTCGTTCACGCTCTCCGACACCACGTTCCATTTCGTCGGCGGTGACCCGGCCGCGGTCCTCGAACTGGCACGGGAGGCGGCGCAGGGCAAGGACGTCCGGCTCGGTGGCGGGGCCACCACCATCAGGGAGTTCCTTGACGCCGACCTCGTCGACACCCTGCACGTGGCGGTCTCGCCGGTGAAGCTCGGGTCCGGAGTACGGCTCTGGGAGTCCCCCGATGAGCTGCTCGACCGCTTCCACCTCGAGGTCGTTCCCAGCCCGAGCGGCGTGACGCACCACCTGTTCTGGCGAAAGTGACCGGTCCTCAGGGCTGTCCCCGGCCGGCTGTCCTGCCTGCCGGGGCAAGGGGGATCGCAGGCGACGGGTGGTGACGGTGGGGCACGTTCACCGTCGTGTTGAAACTGCAACATATGAAGACTTTCCTGCGTGTGTCTGGCTTTGGCACCATGATCAAGTCCTGCACAGGCAGGACTTGATTCTGGGGGGAATCCCGATGTCCCGCATGCACCTGCTCGCCGCGCCCGTACTGGCCGCCGGCCTGGCATTCGTCGCCGCACCGAGCGCGAGCGCCGCCACCACCACCGCCACGATCAGCAAGGCCGAGTACGACCTGATCAAGATCGGCACCACCACGTCGAAGATGCACAGCATCGCCGACAGTGGCGCCTGCAAGCTCAAGAGCCGCGACGACTCCGGTGGCGTTTCCTACCGGCACTACGAGTGCAAGGGCAACAAGGCCTACAGCAGCGCTTCGTTCGACTTCGTGAACGGCAAGCTGGAGATCAAGAGCCAGGTCTTCCTGGACGGCCTGACGTCCAACGGCAAGATGACCAAGACCAAGTACAGCAAGATCAAGGTCGGCAGCACGATCAGCCAGATGCACGAGATCGCCGGCAAGGGCACCTGCGTGCGCGTCGCGCAGTCCCACACCCGCACCGACAGCATGTCGATCTACGACTGCGAGCAGGCCAGCACCTTCGGCGCCGCGAGCTTCTTCTTCGAGAACGGCAAGGTCACCATGCGCAATCAGGCGGGCCTCCGCTGACGCGACACGAGGTGAGATGACGTGAGGGGGTGGTGGCGCCACGGCGCCACCACCCCCTCACGCATGCGATCCGACTGCCCCGCGGCCCCGCCGTCAGACCTGGGGCGGGCCCTGGACGAGCAGGCGGGCCGCGGCGTGATCGGTGCGGTCCGCCTCGTCCGACGCGTCGATGTAGCCGTAGGCGTCGTCGCCGACGGGGATCCGCAGGGGTGTGGGACCCCCGGCGGCGACGATGTCCAGGACCCGGTCCGCGAAGTACTCCGGGCGTCCGGTCTCGGGGCTGTCCGCGAGGCCCCGGGCCCCTTCGAGCATCTCGCGGTTGGTGGCGTCGTAGGCAGGGACCCGGTGGGCGGCTTCGGCCATGGAGGTGCCGTAGCGCGTAGCGAACATGCCCGGCTCGATGACGGTGACGCGGATGTTGTGGGGAGCCGCTTCCATCGCGAGGGTCCGACTCATGCCTTCGAGGGCGTGCTTCCCGGCGGTGTAGGCCGCCAGACCGGGGAAGGCCATCCGGCCGACCACGGAGGAGACGTTGAGGATGTGGCCGTGCCCCTGGGCCCGCATCAGCGGCAGGACGAGGCGCGCGAGCCGCCAGGGGCCGACGACCAGGGTCTCCAACTGGTCCCGGAGTTCGGCGTCCGAGACCTCCTCGACCGCGCCGAACAGCCCGACGGCGGCGTTGTTGACGAGGACGTCGATGCCTCCCAGGCGCTCGGCCGCGGTGCGGACGGCCTCCTCGCAGGAGGCGTCGTCCCGCAGTTCGAGCGGGATCGGCACGATCCGGCCGGGCCAGGCGGCGGCCAGATCCTCCAGGTCGGCGGTCTTGCGGGCGGTGACGGCCAGTTCGTCCCCGGCCCGGGCCGCCGCGGTCGCCAGCGCGTGCCCGAGCCCCGAGGAGCATCCCGTGACCAGCCAGCGTCGTCCCATGGTTCCCCCGTGATGGCCGAATTGCTCCGGATGATGGCGGCAGTTCATGTTCGGGGGAGCTCCGGTGCGCGGCCATCCCTGCTGCGGGGGCGCGCGGAGGCGCGCAGGCGCACGTCCGGTCGCGCGCACCCGCCGGGCGGGGCGGGGCTCGCGGCCCTGCGGCCTACGGGTATGCCGGACCGGACGCCCGTGTGAGCGGGCCTGTGTGAGCGGGTCTACATGAGCGGGCCTACGTGAGCGGGCCTGAGCCTGCCGCGCCTGAGCCTGCCGCTCCTCCCGCGGCCCGGGCGGCGCGGCGCAGCCGGGACCTGGCCGGATCCTGGGGGGAGTACGAGGCCGCGGCGGCGTCTTCCCGCGGGTTCGGGCGGACGAAGAGGGTGACGGTGACCTTCTCGCTGAACCCGTTGCGCCGCATCATCGCGGCGGAAGCCGCGTTGCCGCTCTCCACGTCCGTGATGATCCGGGACGCTCCCGCAGCGAAGAGCGCGGCGCAGCAGTGCTCGACCAGGGAACTCGCGACTCCCCGGCCCCGGGCGCGTTCCTCCAGGGCGATCCACTCGAGGTAGCCCCAGTCCTCGCGCTCGTCGTAGGACAGCGATCCGAGGACGAAACCGAGCAGCCCCTCCTCGTCACGGGCGATCCAGCAGGCGTCCGGCTGAGCGTCCCAGTGCGCCGCGACCGAGGACAGCGACCAGGAGGTGTAAGGCATCGCCTTCACGTCGAAGGCCCGGTAGCCGAGATCGAGAACGGCATCGAGGTGGGTCAGTCGCAGGGGGAGGGTCTCGACTTCACTCATGAACTCGATGATGACATAGGAGGATATTTCTCCCCGTCACCTCACGGAGAGGACCTCGGGGTCCGCCGCCGGATCCGGGGCGGGCGCCGGGACAGGACTCCTCGCCCCGAGGCCGAGGGCGAGTACGTAGAGGAACAGGACGCCCATGACGGCGACGCCCTCGCGTGCGGAGTCGGCGGCTCCCTGGGGGAGGCTGCCGCCCTGGAGCCCCGGCGCTCGCGCGCGCCCGCCCGACGGCCTCAGGCGGGGGCGGCGGTCCCTGCCGGGGCGAGGGTCGCGACCGCCGCGTCGGTGTCGGCGACGGCGAGGAGTGCGTTGATGTGCGCGCCGGCCAGCGCCCCGGCCGCGGCGGAGGCCCCGACCTGGGCGATCGGGTCGGTGACGTTGCCTGCCACCCACACCCCCGGCACGTCGGTGGCGCCGGCCGCGCCGGAGACGAAGCGGCGGCCGCCGCCGGGCAGTTCCTCCATCGGCAGGCCCAGGCCCGCCAGGCCCTCGGTACGGGCCACGAGCGCGGTCGCCACCGCGAGGACGCGGCGGTCGACGACCGCTCCGTCGGCCAGGCGCACGCCGCGGATGCCGCCGTCGCCGTCCCCCACGACCTCTTCGGCCGGGGTGTCGATGATGCGGATGGCGCGTGCGGCGAAGCGCGCACGGGTCTCGTCGTCCAGCTCGGTGCCGTGCGTGAAGTAGACGAGGTCGTCGGTGAGCTGACGGAACAGCAGGGCGTGGTGGACCGATGCGGGTCCGGTGGCGAGGACGCCGATCGGCTCGTCGCGCACCTCCCAGCCGTGGCAGTACGGGCAGTGCACCACGCTGTGACCCCAGTGTTCCGCCAGTCCGGGCAGCTCGGGCAGGACATCACGCAGGCCGGTGGCCACCAGCAGGCGGCGCGCCGTCAGGGCGCGGCCGTCGGTCAGGGTGACGGTGAAGCGCAGGTCGCCTTCGGCGGACGGATCGGCGTGCTCGGCGGCGGAGACCTCGCCGGAGACGACGAGGCCGCCGTAGCGGCGTACTTCCTCACGGCCCCGGCCATACAGGTCCGCCGGCGGGGTGCCGTCCAGGCCGAGCAGGCCGTGCACGCCCTCGGCGGGCGCGTTGCGGGGGGTGCCGCTGTCGATCACGACGACCGAACGGCGGGAGCGGGCGAGCATCAGCGCACCGTTCAGACCGGCGGCGCCGCCGCCGATCACCACGGCGTCGACGGTCCCGTCCGGCAGCGCGTCGGTCGCGTATGCGGTAGTCGTCGCGGTCATGTCCTCGGGTTCCTTTCCGGATGTTCCTTCGTGCCGGCCCAGTGGCCCGGGGCCGTCTGTACGCAACGCTAACCGGGACTTGCAGTACGGGCATACAGTGTTGCCTATGACGCAAGAAGACGGCGATCTGGACAGCCTGGTACGCAAACGCATCCGCGCGCTGCGGGTGGCGCAGGGCTGGTCCCTCGAGGAACTGGCCACGCGTGCCCGGCTCAGCCAGTCCACGCTCAGCCGCATCGAGAACGGCCAGCGCCGGCTGGCGCTGGACAGCCTCGTCACGCTCGCCCACGCGCTGGACACCACCTTGGACCAGCTCGTGGAGACCGCGACCGACGACGTCGTCATCAGCCCGATGATCGACGCCGCCCGCGGGCAGATGCGCTGGCCGATCAAGGGTGAGCCGGGCATGACGGTCATTCGCCAGCGCATGACCGAGCCGCCGCCGGACAACCCCTCCCGCATGCGCGCCCACCCCGGTCGCGAATGGCTCGTGGTCCTGTCCGGCACCGCGATCCTGATGCTGGGGCACCGCCGCTTCCGGGTCGAGACCAACCAGGCCGCCGAGTTCCCCACGATGATGCCGCACGCGATGGGCGCCGAGGGGGGACCGTGCGACATCCTGGGGATCTTCGACCGGGACGCCCGCCGCGGCCACCAGCGGGACAGCGGAGTCGGTGACGCGGGAGGCGACGGAGGAGGCGAAGGTGCGGCGGCCCAGGGGACGGGTCGGTGACAGGTTGGTGAGGATGTGCGGCGGCGCCCCTCCCGGCCCGTACGGGGTGTCCGGCGCGGGAGTCTTGCGCGTCCTGGGCGCCGCGAGGCCATCTTCTTGCCTAACCAGCAAGGATCAATGTGGCAAGCGCATGGCCGCCCTACCGTGGAGCCATGACCCACGCACAGCACGGACCCCAGCACGGCGACACCCACAACGGGCACGGCCACGCCCAGCACGGCCACGCCCAGCACGGCCACGCCCACCAGGGCCACGCCCAGCACGGCCATGATCACGGACATGCCCAGCACGGCCACGCCCGGGCCGACCTCGAGGGCCAGGCGGAGACCCTCGACCTGGACGCGGACGTCCTCGCCGAGCACATCGCCGACATCACCACGTGGCTGCCCCTGAACGAGCCCCCTCGTCACATCGTGGATCTGGGCTGCGGCACGGGAGCGGGCACCTTCGCCCTGCTCGACCGGTTCCCCGAAGCGCACGTCACCGCGGTCGACTCCTCGGCGCCGCACCTGCAGCGCCTGCGGGAGAAGGCGTGCGCCCGCGGCGTCGAGGACCGCGTCCGCACCGTGCAGGCCGACCTCGACGAGACCGAGTGGCCCGACCTCGGTACGCCGGACCTGGTGTGGGCCTCGGCCTCGATGCACCACATGGCCGACCCGGACCGGGCCCTGCGCACGGTCCGCGAACTGCTCGCCCCCGGCGGACTGTTCGCCGTCGTCGAGCTGGCGGGCTTCCCCCGCTTCCTTCCCGCGGACGCACCCGAAGGCCGCCCCGGGCTGGAGGAGCGCTGCCACACCGCGAGCGAGAGGTACCACGCCGAGCACGTGCCCCACCGCGGCGCCGACTGGGGACCGAAGCTCACCGCGGCCGGGTTCGCCCTCGACGGCGACCGCGTGATCAGCGTGAACATCGAGGGCTCCCGCAGCGAGGCGGTCGGCGCGTACGCCCTCGGCAGCCTGCGGCGCCTTCGCCGCGGCATCGTGGACACGCTGACCCCCGAGGACCTCACGGCGCTGGACCGGCTGCTCGACACCCACGGCCCCGGGAGCGTCCTGCGCCGCGACGACCTCGCCGTGCGGACCGAGCGCACCGTCTGGGCCGCACGCCGCAAGGACTGACCCGTACCGCCCGAGCCGATGAGGTCACTCCTGCGGCCGGCGCAGCAGTGGGGGAGCCGGGTGGGGCAGGGGGCTCGCCGCAGCCGGGCTCAGACCGTCCATGACCAGGGTCACGTAGCGGCGCCAGCCCTCCTCGCCGGGGTCCATGGTCCACAGCACGCTGACGAGCATGCTCATGATCCTCTTCAGATCGTCGGGCACGAGGTCCCCCCGGATCACCCCGGCCTGCTGCCCCCGGGTCACCAGCGGGTCGAGCGCGTCGAAGAACCGGGCGCTGGTCTCCGCGGAGAGGACGCCGGCGTTCCGGGCGGCCGTCAGCACGTGGTGTTCTTCGGCCGCCGAGGTCAGGGCGGCTTCGAGTACGACGGTCAGGCCGCGCCGGGGGTCCTCGTCGGCCAGCCCGCGGCCGATGGCGGGGAGGACGTCCTGTGTGAACTGCTGGTCGAGCACCGCCCGGAGCAGTGCGGCCTTGTCGGGGAAGCGGCGGAAGAGCGTGGCGATCCCCACCCCGGCCCGCCGGGCGATCTCGTCGAGCGGCGCATCGGGTCCCAGCTCGGCGTACACGTCGCGTGCCGCTCTGACGATCTTCTCGATGTTGCGCACGGCGTCGGCGCGCAGGGGTTTGGGGCTTTCGGTCGGCACGCTGCCGAGAATACAACTGATAGTCGACGATCGGATCCGGTTGACACGTCCCACACCGCGAACTGATAGTTGACTACTGATTGCGGTGTGCGCCGACCGTCGACCTCGTACCCACGCATCGCCGGGCAGACCCCTCCGTACCTCGTGCGCCCCGTGCCGTCCTGCCGGCCGGGCCCGCGCCCCCGCTCTGAGGACCCTTCATGCAACAGCCGCCCACGGCCGCCCCCCGCACCGGCAAGGTGATCGCGACGCTCGCACTCGCGGGCGTCGCCGCAGCCGTCATGCAGACACTGGTCACGCCTCTGCTGGCCGACCTGCCGAACATCCTCCACACCTCCCACTCCAACGCCGCCTGGGTCGTCACCGCCACCCTCCTGGTCGCAGGCGTGTGCGTACCGATCAGCGGGCGCCTGGGCGACATGCTCGGCAAGCGCCGGATGCTGCTGGCGTGCTGCATACCGCTGATCGTCGGATCGGTGGTGTGCGCGCTGGCGGGCGGCGTCGTCCAGATGGTCATCGGGCGGGGCCTGCAAGGCGTCGGCATGGGCATGATCCCGCTGGGCATCGCCCTGCTCCGTGACATCCTCCCCGCCGAGAAGCTCAGTTCCTCCATCGCCCTCGTGAGCGCCTCCATGGGCATCGGCGGCGGCATCGGCCTCCCGGTTTCCGCGGCCGTCGCCCAGTACGCGAGCTGGCGCTTCCTGTTCTGGGGGTCCGCGGCGCTCGCCGGCTGTGTCGCCGTCATGATCGTGGCCTTCGTGCCCGAGGGGCCCGCTGCGGCCAAGGGGCAGCGCTTCGACGTGGTCGGCGCGCTGGGCCTCGCGGCAGGCCTGGTGTCGCTGCTGCTGTTCGTGTCCAAGGGCGCCGACTGGGGCTGGGGCTCGGCCACCACCCTAGGCCTGATCGCCACCGCCGTGGTGGTCCTGGCCGCCTGGGGGTGGTTCGAATGGCGCACCACCGACCCGCTGGTCGACCTGCGCACCACGGTCCGCCCGCGGGTCCTGCTGACCAACCTCGCCTCGGTCGCCATCGGCTTCGGCATGTACGCCGGCATGCTGGTGGTCCCGCAGCTGCTGCAGTTCCCCGCCACCACCGGCTACGGCCTGGGCCAGTCCATGCTGGCGGCCGGCCTGTGGATGCTCCCCGGCGGGCTGATGATGATGGCCGTGTCCCCCCTCGGGGGCAAGCTCACCAACGCGCACGGCCCGAAGGTCACCCTCGTCTGCGGAGCGCTCGTCCTGGCCGCGGGCTACGGCGTCGCGCTCCTCTTCTCCGGCACGGCCGCCGGGCTGATGGTCGCCGTCATGGTCATCAACAGCGGTGTCGCCCTCGCCTACGGAGCCATGCCCGCTCTGATCATGAGCGCGGTACCCCTGACGGAAACCGGCGCGGCCAACGGCTTCAACGCCCTCATGCGCTCCCTGGGCACCTCCGTCGGCGCCGCCGTCGTCGGTGTCGTCCTGGCTCAGATGACCACCACGGCCGGCGGATTCACCTTCACCTCCGAGGCGGGCTTCCGTACCGGCCTGTTGATGGGCGGCGGCTTCGCCCTGCTGTCCGGAGCCGTCGCCGCTCTGATCCCCGCCCTCCGGCCGCAGCGGCTCGCACCGCAGGACCAGCCGGGTCCCACGACCGAAACGGCCGCCACCTCTCTGAGCAAGTAGCGCCGCCTCAGGGGCGTCCAGGTCATCGGGCCGCTTCGACGTACGACGCCAGGTGGGCCAGCGAGGAGGCGATGCCCGCCTCGTGGTCCGCCTGGTCGATGCCCGGCGGTACGTCCGTAGCGGTGACCGTCACCTCGGTTCCCTCGGTCCCCTCGCCGGACGCGGCCAGGTGCCAGGTCATCGTCATGGTGCCGGCGTACGACGGGTCGCCGGACTCGAACACGGCCTGCTGCACCACGCGCTCCGGCGGCACCAGGCCGGTGAACCGTACGTCGACCACATCGGTCGCGTCGGAGGTCTTGCCGGGGCTGTCGGCGGGATCGAGGTAGGTGAGGACCATCCGGAAGCCGCCGCCGGCCCGAGGGTCCCAGCGCTCGATCCGCCCGCTCATACCGTCCGGCGGGAGCCAGGCTTCGAGGGACTCGCGGTCGAGGAGGGCGGCGTAGACGGCCGCCCGCGGCGCGGCGATCGTCCGGGCGACGCGGTCGGTCCGGCCGGCGGACCCGTTCCCGGACCGGTCCCGGTGCGCCGGCGCCGGTGCGCCGGCGGCGGGGGCCTCCAGGGTGCGGAGGTGGGCGGTCACGGCCGCAGTGGTGCGCTGCTCGTCACGGCTCGCCAGGAGGTCCAGCAGCGCCCCGCGCAGGACCGAGAGCAGCAGGGTGCGCTCGGCGAGCCCCTCGGGCGTGTCGCGGCGGGCCGGTGGCTGGGCTGCTGCGAAGACCTCCAGCCAGTCGGCGATCGTCCGCTCCGCGAAGCCCGCCCAGGGTCCCGTGCCACCGCTCAGCGAGCGCGAGTAGCCCTCCACCCAGAGGGTGAGGACCTTGCGGTGTCCCGGGTCGGCCAGCCAGCTCCACACCAGCTCGCCCGTGCGGGCGAGGCCGTGCTCCGGCCGGGCCCGGTGCACGGCTTCGAGCATCCCCGTCTCGTCCTGCCGGGCCCGCGCGAGCAGTGCCTGCACCAGGGCGTCCTTGCTGCCGAACAGGAAGAGGAGGACGCGAGGACTGCTGCCGATCGCCTCGGCCAGGGGCCGCAGGGACATGTCCGCCAGCCCGTGGTCGAGCACGTGGGCGTAGGCCAGCTCCAGGAGCTGCTGCTTGCGGGCGGAATCGGCGCGGGCGGAGGGGGTCATCCGGACATTATGCTTTACTGAAACAGTCGTTTCAGTTGTCGTTCGGTGGTTTCGGTCGGTGGTTTCGGCCGTCCGGAGAGGGAGTCCCCATGAATGAGATCCGAGCCGTGATCCGGCCGCTGGGGGAGCCGGGCGATCTCGGCTGGGTGGTGATGGCCCACGGCGAGCAGTACGCCAAGGAATTCGGCTGGGACGGCAGCTTCGAGGCCCTGGTCGCGCGGATCGTCGCGGACTACGCGGCCGGCCGCGATCCCTCCCGCGAGGCGGCCTGGATCGCCGAGCTGGACGGCCGCCGGGTCGGCAGCGTGTTCTGCGTAGCCGGCGAAGACGACGAGGGCGGCGAAGAGGGCGAGGGCGGCGAGGAGGGCGAGGAGAGCGAGAAAGGCCAAGAGTTCGAGAAGGGCCGGAAGGGCACCGCCAAGCTGAGGATCCTCCTCGTGGACCCCGCCGCACGCGGCCACCGCCTGGGCTCGCGCCTCGTGGCACAGTGCGTGGACTTCGCCCGCGACGCGGGGTACGAGCGGATCCGGCTGTGGACCAACGACACCCTGGCGGCCGCGCGCGGGATCTACCTGGCCGCCGGCTTCCGGCTCGTGGAGGAGGAGCCGCACCACAGCTTCGGCGCCGATCTGATCGGACAGGTCTACGAGCTCGACCTGTCGGCCTGAACGCCGCCCGGCCGCGCACAGATAGGGGCGGCGCCCGGGGGTAGACGCGAGCCGAGGCACCGCGGCGGGGCCACCGCTCCGCCGCTTTCCCGACGCGCGAGTGAGGACACCATGCTTTTCGCCGGACTCATCCTTCTGCTCATCGGATTCCTGACCGGAATCTCCGTTCTGTGGACCATCGGCGTCATCCTGCTCGTGGTGGGCGCGGTGCTGTGGCTCCTGGGCTCTTTCGGACACGCGGTGGGCGGCCGACGTCATTACTGGTAGCCGGCGGCGTCGCCCCCGGACCCCGGTCCGCTGGTGGCCCGTCCCGCTCGGCGGGCTGGGCCACCAGCTGATTTCCTGAGCAACTCGCCCGTGTCATCGCCCAGTTGGCGGGTATCCGCGCAGCGTGCCCGTCAGGGAGGCGGACAGGCGGAGGGCTCGAGGGAAAGGGAAACCCCGATGATGGCGATGACGACGAGGGTCCATGAGACCGCCGAGCGGCTGAGGGAGACGGCGGCATCGCACGTGGGCCGCCTCGTGGAGGACGGGAGGCTCGACTCCGTACGGGGCAAGGCCGTGCGGGGCGCGACCACGGTGCGGAGCCACCCGACGGCGCTGGTCACGGCCACCGCCGTACTGGCCGCGGCCCTGCTCGCCCGCAGGAGCCGCCGGGCACGACGCGGGCAGGCTGTTTGAAGCGAGCGTTCCGGGTCAGACGAGAGGGGATCACGCATCCGCATCAGGTCCGGGCGAGGTCCGGATCCCTTCCGGATCCCCTCCGGATCCGTTCTGAATCCGTTCCGAATCCGGGCCGTCTCCGATTGGGGTTCCGAGGTGGGAAATGTGTCGCGTCTGCCGGGTCGTGCCGAGCACCACTGGTTGTGGCAGGAGGACGCCGCCTGCCGGGAACTGGGCTCGCGCCTCTTCTTCTACCCCACGGGCGAGCAGCGAGCGGAGCGGGAGGCGCGGGACGCGGCCGCGAAGGAGGTGTGCGCGCTGTGCCCGGTGCAGCGCGACTGCCTGCGGCACGCGCTGGAGGTGGGAGAGCCGTTCGGAGTCTGGGGCGGGCTCACCGCGCACGAGAGGCGTGAACTGCGTAGGGCGGGAGCCGGGAGGCGCGCACTGCGGTCCACCGGGTGAGCGTCGAAACCCGTCAGGGGACCCGTACAGGGACCAGTAAAGGGAAGGGAACGGCCCCCGAACACCGGGGGCCGTTCCCTTTACGGCTTTCCACCGCTCACCGTGCTCTCAGCAGGGGCGGACCGGCCGGAGGTTGTGGACGTAGCGGGCCGATACCCAGCCCTTCGAGCCGTGCAGGCGGTACCACACCGGGTTGCCGTCCACCCAGCCCCCGCGCTTCTGGCACGCGAGGAGCACCCGTTCGTGCGGATGCAGCTTCTTCACCACGTCCGAGTACACGGTCGGCTTCTCGCGGACGTTGAGCGGTGCGCGGGACTCGACCACGCCCACGGGGCCGGACTTGCCCAGCCCGTACCCGGCGGCGAGCCCGTCGGCCGCCCAACCGGCCGTGCTCAGCGGCCCGATCAGTACTCCGGCCGCCAAGGCGTACGTCAGCAATGCCTTCTTCACCATCGGGTCCACTCTCCCTGTGTCGCCTGGGCGCGGGGCCGGCAACCCGTGCGGCCGACCGCCCGGATCCGACTATTCACCGCCCGCACGGCGGATCACCGGCGGCCCGGAGGGAACACGCCCCCCGTTGCTCCGGATGGCCCAGAGTCCGCCCCTCTTATCGCCTTCCCGGCCGGCCACGGAGCGGGATCCGCGTCTCGCGGCGCACAGCCGTCCTGCCGGGTGGCCGGCGGACCCGCACGGCAGCACCCCGAGCCCGAGGTTTGAACCCACCGGCATCGAGCAGGCGCCCATGCGGAGCGAGACCCCGAAGCAGAGGAGGAACGTGGCATGGCCGCGGACGCACACAAGGACCAGGACGTCGTCGCCTTGATCCTCAAGGACCACCGCACGATGGAGGACCTCTTCCGCCGGATGCGCAGCCTGGAGGCCGACCGCAAGGACGCGCTCGCGAAGCTGTCCGCGCTCCTCATCGCGCACGGCGAGGCCGAGGAGGCCGAGGTGTACGGCGCGCTGAAGCGGTTCAGGGACGTGGACAACGCGGAGGTCGAGCACGGGGCCGAGGAGCATGCCGAGGGCAACGAGGCGCTGCTGGCGCTGCTGGAGGTGTCCGAAGTGGGTTCCGACGACTGGGACGGGCGCCTGGAGGATCTGGTCAAGGCGGTCTCCCACCACCTCGACGAGGAGGAGCGCACCATTCTCAACGGGGCCCGGGAGAACGTACCGGACGAGCGGAGGGCCGAGCTCGGTGCGGCCTTCATGCAGGAGCGGGAGCGGCAGCTCGACGCCGACTGCGGCAGCATCGAGAACGTGCGCGCGGTCGTACGGGGATGAGGGCGACGGCGGCGCGGCCGGGGCCGGGCCGGGCCGGGCACGGCACCGGTCCCGGACTCGTCGAGTCCGGGCCCGGTCCGCACTCCGGGGTCAGATGATGCGGCCGCCGAAGCCGCCGACGGAGTAGTAGGTCCCGAGTTCCTCGCGGTAGCCGAGATCGGCGAGGTGCTTCTCGCGGTGGAACTCCGGAGCGTTCTTGATCTGCTCCTTGGTGCCGTCGACGTAGATCTTCTCCCGGTCGATGTCGACGATGATCACGGTGCTCGCCGGGAGGAGGACCTCCTTGCCGAAGATCCAGATGCCCGTATCCACGACCAGGTAGGCGTCACCGGCCTCGTCGGAGTGCTTGGCGACCTTGCCGATGCTCCCGTCGGTCGCCTCGACCGTGTACCCGGTCAGATCGGTACCCGTCAGGTGGCCCGCCGTCGACCTGTAGCTCCACACATGCTCAGTCACGCGAAAACAACTCCTTCGCCAGACAGGGGGCGGCGGGGGCAGGGCCTGCCGTCCCGCTCTTCTGATGTCGTACGGGGCACTGCCGGTGTCCCGTACGAGATCGCCTGCCCCGGCTTCGGCCCTTCATTCGCTCCGGAAGGCCGACCGCGCGCGGCACGTCGGTCCGGACAGACCGGGTACGCCGGGTTCCGTACCCAGGTCGCTGATCACGAGGACGGTCGGCGACCGGACCCGCAAGGCCCCGGCGCGGTCAGCGGGCCGCGGGCCTGCCGGACAGCAGACGGGCCGCCTCGATCTCGGCCCAGACGGCCTTGCCCTGCTCATGGGCGTGCGTGCCCCAGCGGTCGGACAGCCGCTCCACGATGTGCAGGCCGTGCCCGCCCGGCATGCCGCGCCGCGGGGCCGGGTGGAGGAAGGGCAGGGCCGTCGTGCCGTCGCACACCTCGATGCGCAGGGTTTCCCCTGCCGTGAGGACGAGTTCCCGGCACCCGTCCGCGTGCAAGGAGGCGTTGGTCAGCAGCTCGGACACGAGGAGCAGGGCGTCCTCGGCGGTCTCGGTGCCGTCCCAGCCCCAGTCGCGCAGGGCCCGGCGCGTGAAGTCGCGGCCCTTGGCCACCGCGCCCCCGACACCCGTCAGGGCGAGCCGCCGCCGCTGGCCCCCGCCGGGAAGCCCGGCGCGCACTGGATCTCCCGTTTCCGGTCCGATGGTCTCCACCGTGCTCTCGCACCCCCGTGCCGACTCTGCCCTGTCCGCTGTCCGCTGTCCGCTGTTGGCCGTTCGCTGTGCCCGGGAGCGCCGATGACGTAGTGGTCGGTGTCGTCCCGGACAGTCCGCATGCCCCCAAGTGGCCCGAAGACACCCGAGCCCGAACCCGAGTGTAGGTGACCTCCTGTGTCAGGGCGTTGCCATGTGGAGCCGCAGCGTGAAGCCGTCGTCCAGGGCCCGGACCTCGACGAGATCGCAGAGCTGGTGGATCATCCACAGACCGCGGCCGCCGTCGGCCGAGGCCAGTGAGGGGCGGCGGCGCCCCGCGAGGGGGTCGGCCAGACGGCCCGCGTCGTGGATCTCGGCGACGACCCCCGCACCGGCGCCGTCGGTGGCCCACAGGCGCAGGGTGCCCTTCCCGCCCCCGTGGGACAGGGAGTTGGCCGCGGCCTCGCTGACGGCCAGGACCAGGTCGCCGCGACGTGCCGGGGCCAGAGCGGTCCCGCGGGCCCAGGCTTCGGCGTACTCGCGCACCTCGGCCAGCCCTCCGTGGGCGTACCCGAACCGCGGCGCCCCGCCCTCGGGTTCGGGCAGCGGCCGGTCGCAGTCCGCCGAGACCCGCGCAGCGTCGGTGTACGCCGGACTCGGCAGGTACAGGCCGCCCTCGATCAGCGCGGGATGGGTGCGCCGGGCGCCGGCCAGCACGTCGGGCGCCAGCCCCCGTACGTCGTACGGGCACAGGACGGTGGCGGGCCGGCCGGCGAACGCCGTGTTGATGAGGGCCTCGTGCCGGGTCGCCTCCAGGACCTCGGCGGGGGAGCGGCCGGGCCAGACCGGTTCTCCGACGATCCGGGCCGCCCGGCTCACGTGCAGGTCGGCGAAGTCCTGCAGGCCCGCCAGGATGCGGCCGGGATTGCGGCCCAGCTCCGTCATGTCCGTCCAGGTGACGCCCGCGGCGCTCCCGCCGAGGCTCTCGCGCAGGGCGTCCAGGTGCGGGCCCGGTACGGCGACGAGGACCGGTTCACCCGCCGACAGGGCGGCGCGCACGAAGGCGCCCACGCCGGCCACGTACGCGTCGAGGTCCTCGTAGAAGAGGGCGGGATGGACGAAGGCCCCGGGCCCGGCGGGCTCAGGAACAGTGGTCATGCTGCGACCTCCAGCGCGGCGCATTCGTCCGGGAACATCTCCACGACCCTGCGGAGCGAGTACGGCGGGTCGTGGAGCAACAGGCGCCGCCCCTGCCCGCTGAGGGCGGCCGACGCCCGTACGAGGGCGGCGACCGCGGCCGTGTCGAGGAAGACCACGGCGGAAAGGTCGAGGTGGACGACGGGGCCGGGGATCGCGGTCACGGCGCCGAGCGCGGCGGACAGGCACTGCCGGGTGTCGAGGTCGCAGCTGCCGCTCAGGCGCGCGCCCGGACGGTCCTGCCACGGCCGGGCGGTCAGCGGGGCCGGCGTGCCCGCTCCCGCCTCCGCGCCGGATGGGGAGTTCATGGTCCTTGCCTACACCGCGAGCATGCCCGTGCGCAGCCGCGCCAGGGTCCGGGCCAGGATGCGGGAGACCTGCATCTGGGAGACGCCGAGCACGGCGCCGATCTCCGCCTGGGTCTTCTCCTGTCCGAAGCGCATCCGCAGGACGAGCCGGTCGCGTTCGTCCAGTTCCTCCAGCAGGGGTGCGAGGGTGTGGAATTCCTCGAAGAGCTCCATGCCCGGATCGACGGCGCCGTGGCGCTCCGCCGCCGGCCGGGCGCTGCGGCCCGCCGCGGACGAGGCGTCGCCGTCGACGGCGGCGGCGTCGAGGGAACTGCTCGTGTAGCCGTTCGCGGCCACCAGCCCCTCGATGACCTCGTCCTCGGACAACTCCAGGTGCTGGGCGACCTCCTTGACGGTCGGCGCCCTGCCCAGGACGTCGCTCAGGGCGTCCTGGGCCCTGGCGAGTTCCGTACGCAGTTCCTGCAGGCGTCGCGGGACGTGAACGGCCCACGTGGTGTCGCGGAAGTAGCGCTTGATCTCACCGGTGATGTACGGGAGGGCGAGGGTGGAGAACTCGACCTCGCGCTCGGTGTCGTAGCGGTCGATGGCCTTGATCAGGCCGATGGTTCCCACCTGGATGACGTCGTCCATGTCGAGACCGCCGCCGAGCACGCGGGCCCGGAAACGCCGCGCGGCGAACTGGACGAGGGACAGGTTCATTTCGATCAGGGTGTTGCGCGTGTACTGGTACTCGCGCGTCCCCTCCTCCAGCGTGCGCAGCCTCGCGAAGAAGAGCCGCGAGAGGTCCCGGGCGTCACCGGGCGCCATCTCCCGTGCGTTCTCCACCCGGAACAGGTCCGCGTCCTGCGTGGGCGCTCCCGCGGACCCCAGGTCACACGCGGGTACCGATGCGTCTGCTGCACGAATGGGGCCTACAACGGTGGCCGAGCGATACATGGTGGCCGCTCCCTCCCGATTGACTGACGGTTGCCGGGGGCGCTTCTGCCCCGCCTGAAGGGGTCTACACACTTCGACGGCATCGGCCCTCCGCCGGGACACGCGGCCGCGGCGGCGCCGAAGGGTGCCCACGGTGCACTGCGGGGCGGCGGATAGCGTGGGGGGCATGGCGAAAACGGGGAAGCGGCGGGTCCTGTACCGGCAGGGGACGGGGTTCTGGCGGATGACGGCGAAGTGGGCTGTGTTCTTCGGCGTCTTGTCCCTGGTGGACGGCGGACTGCTCCGGTCCTGGGGCCATGCCGTGGTCTGGCCGATGATCGGGATCCTGCTGTGGGGGCCGTTCGGGGTCGGCGCCGTCTGGTATCCGAGGAAGGACCAACGGGTCGAACTGACGGCGCGTGAACTGCGGGTGCGGCGCAAGCGGTTGCCGATGGAGAAGGTGAACCTGCTGCACGTGGCGCAGCTGTGGCTGGACGGGCGATCGACCGCGGACGCCCGGCCGGTGCCGGCATGGACCCGGACCGAGCGGGTGGTGTGGGTGCCGCTGCGGGACGGCCGGGCTTTCGGCGTGGAGTTCCGCGACCCGGCCGCGTTCGCAGGAGTCTTCGGCGCCTTCGCGGTCGAGGCCTGCGGCGGGCCGGACATCGTCCGCGCGAGGGTCGCGGCGGAGACCTGCCCGGATCCGCGCCCGCTGCCGCCCCGCCGCTCCGCCGACGAGGCAGGCTCCTGGCTGGACGTCCTGGACGTCTTCAACTGAGCACCGCAGACGCACGGCAGGGGACGGGGGAGAGGGGACAGGCCCATCGGGCGCCGGAGCGAGAAGCAGGCATACTCCCTTGGGAGGACGCACGGCTGACGATCCGGGGAGGCGGACATGACCGGAGCAGGAGACGGGGACGCATACGGATGCGGATACGGGCAGAGCGTGGTCGGGGACGGCTACCCGGCCGGGGTCGGCTGGGTGGTGGTGGCCCGGGGTGAGCTCGACCAGGACACGCTGGTTCCCCTGGAGGAGGCCCTCACCGCGGCCGCCGGCCTGCATCCGCTGGTGGTCCTGGACGCCGGTTCCATCACCTTCGGGGACTCCTCTTTCCTGAACCTGCTCCTGCGGTTGCACCACCTCACGACCCTGCGCATCGCCGCGCCCGGCGAGCAGTTGCGGCGGCTGTTCGCGGTGACCGGGGCCGATACGGTCCTGTCCCTGCACACGAGCGTCGAGGCCGCCGTCGGATCCTGAAGTCACGCCGGGTGCACGGCAGTTGCGCCGGTCATTCGGTGTCCGGGCCCTCAGGGGGCGGGTGTTGCCGAGGCGGCTCCCACGCATGCGGCTCCCGGCTCCCGCCGGGCCGGAAGCACGCGGTGATCGCCTTCCCGCCGTGGCACGCGTGGACGTCGAGGGAATCGGCCAGCGCGGTGACGATCCCCAGCCCGCGGCCCGACGTGGCATCCTCCCGGGCGGCGGGTTCCCGGCGCCGTGGCAGCCGCGGATCGGCGTCCGCGACGCTCACGTGCAGGCAGGAGCCGTCCCAGGTCAGCACCAGGTGTGCGGTGCCGGCCGCGTGCAGGTGCGCGTTGGTGACGAGTTCGGAGACGCAGATCAGCACGGAGTACACGGTGTCGGCCACCGGACCGCTCCACGGCAGCGACGTCAGGTGGCCCGCCGTCCACTCCCGCGCCGCCCGCACGCCCTCGGAGACGGGAAACGACCGGGCCCAGCCCACAGCCTTGACCGCCATCGCCTTCACCCCGTTTCCTCCGTTGCGTGCGGATGTCCCCGATTCGTCTGCCCCGAACCGGCCGGGGTACCCCCGCCCCTCCCAAGCGCGGCTCCCCGAGGGGCGTTCGGACCGGGCGCGGAAGGCCTCATGGCCATCTCCCTTTCCCGCAGGCCGGATGCAAGGTCCCCGGTGTGATCGGCCGTGCCATAGGGTCCCTTCGGCGGCGCTAGCCTTTACCGGACCGGTGGTGCGGAGAAGACGGATCCCGCGGAGCCGGGTGCGCATCGGTGCGCCCCGAAGCCGGGTCCGGCCCCGCCCCGTTCGTCGGAGTGTCGGATTTCGAGTGTTGGGTGGGGCGGATGGCCGAGCGGGCGGGCACGGGTTCGGCGGGTGGGGTGCCCCCGCTCCCCGGCGAGGGCGGGATCGGCGAGGCGGAGCTGCGCAGGCTGCTGGCCGGGCTGACCGCCGTACGCGACGGGGATTTCCGTACCAGGCTGCCCGATGCGGCGGACGGCCTGCTCGGGGAGATCGCCACCGTCTTCAACGGGATGGTCAACCAGCTGTCCCTGTTCACCTCCGAGGTGACGAGGGTGGCCCGCGAGGTGGGCACCGAGGGGACGCTCGGCGGCCAGGCCGACGTGCCCGGGGTCGGCGGCGCCTGGCTGGACCTCACGGATTCGGTCAACTTCATGGCCGGGAACCTGACCGCCCAGGTCCGCTCCATCGCCCAGGTCGCGACCGCCGTGGCCAAGGGCGACCTGTCGCAGAAGATCACCGTCACCGCCCGGGGGGAGATCCTGGAGCTGAAGGAGACCATCAACACGATGGTCGACCAGCTCTCCGGATTCGCCGGCGAGGTGACGAGGGTGGCCCGCGAGGTCGGCACCGAAGGCCGGCTGGGCGGCCAGGCCGACGTGCAGGGCGTCTCCGGTACGTGGAAGGACCTGACGGAGTCGGTCAACGTCATGGCCGACAACTTGACCGCCCAGGTGCGCTCCATCGCCGAGGTCACCACCGCCGTGGCCCAGGGCGATCTGACCCAGAAGATCCGCGTGGACGCGCGCGGGGAGATCCTGGAGCTGAAGGAGACCATCAACACCATGGTCGACCAGCTCTCCGCGTTCGCCGACGAGGTGACCCGGGTGGCCCGGGAGGTCGGCACCGAAGGCAACCTGGGCGGCCAGGCCACGGTCCGGGGTGTCTCCGGCACCTGGAAGGACCTCACCGACAACGTCAACGTCATGGCCTACAACCTGACCGGCCAGGTGCGTTCCATCGCCCAGGTGGCCACCGCCGTCGCCCGGGGCGACCTCTCGCAGAAGATCATGGTGGAGGCGAAGGGCGAGGTCGCCGCCCTGGCCGGGGTCATCAACACGATGGTCGACACGCTGTCCGCCTTCGCCGACGAGGTGACCCGGGTGGCCCGCGAGGTGGGCACCGAGGGACGGCTCGGCGGCCAGGCGCAGGTGCCCAATGTGGCGGGAACCTGGAAGGACCTCACCGACAACGTCAACTCCATGGCCAACAACCTCACCGGCCAGGTCCGCAACATCGCCCTCGTCACGACGGCCGTCGCCAACGGCGACCTGTCCAAGAAGATCGACGTGGACGCCCGCGGAGAGATCCTGGAGCTGAAGACCACCATCAACACGATGGTCGACCAGCTGTCCGCCTTCGCCGCCGAGGTCACCCGCGTCGCCCGCGAGGTCGGCAGCGAGGGCCGCCTCGGCGGCCAGGCCGAGGTCGAGGGCGTCTCGGGCACCTGGAAGCGCCTGACGGAGAACGTCAACGAGCTGGCCGGCAACCTGACCCGCCAGGTCCGGGCCATCGCCGAGGTCGCCAGCGCGGTCGCCGAGGGCGACCTGACCCGCTCGATCACGGTCGACGCCTCGGGCGAGGTCGCCGAACTCAAGGACAACATCAACTCCATGGTCGGCTCGCTCCGCGAGAGCACCCGGGCCAACCAGGAGCAGGACTGGCTCAAATCGAACCTGGCCCGCATCTCCGGCCTGATGCAGGGCCACCGGGACCTGGCCGCCGTCGCCGAGCTCGTCATGGACGAACTGACGCCGCTGGTGGCCGCCCAGTACGGAGCCTTCTACCTCGCCGAGGACCGCCCCAGCGGCACCGTGCTCACCCTCGTCGGCTCCTACGGGCGTTCCGCCGCCGCGGAGGAGGGCGCCGCCTTCGCCCTCGGAGAGTCCCTGGTCGGACAGGCGGCCCGCAGCCGCCGGATCATCGCCACCGATCAGGTCCCCGGCGGCTACGTGATCTCCTCCGGGCTGGGCCACACCACCCCGGGCAGCCTGATCATCCTGCCCATCGTGGTGGACGACCAGATCCTCGGCGTGATCGAGCTGGCCTCCTTCACCGCCTTCAACCCCGTCCACCGCGACTTCCTGGCCCAGCTGATGGAGGCGATCGGCGCCAACGTCAACACGATCGTCGCCAACGCCCGCACCGACGAACTCCTCGGCGAGTCCCAGCGGCTGACCGGGGAGCTCCAGGCCCGCTCGGAGGAACTCCAGGTCCAGCAGGAGGAACTCCAGCGCTCCAACGCGGAGCTGGAGGAGAAGGCCGCCCTCCTCGCCAGCCAGAACAGCGACATCGAGGCCAAGAACCTGGAGATCGAGCAGGCCCGGCAGGAGCTGGAGACCCGCGCCCAACAGCTGTCGCTGGCCTCCACCTACAAGTCCGAGTTCCTGGCCAACATGAGCCACGAGCTGCGCACACCGCTCAACAGCCTCCTGATCCTGGCCCAGTTGCTCGCGCAGAACCCCGCGCGCAACCTCACCCCCAAGCAGGTCGAGTACGCCGGCATCATCCACTCGGCCGGCTCGGACCTCCTCCAGCTGATCAACGACATCCTCGACCTGTCGAAGGTCGAGGCCGGGAAGATGGACATCAACCCCGAGCGGGTGCACCTGCCCCAGCTCCTGGAGTACGTCGACGCCACCTTCCGGCCGATGACCACGCAGAAGAGCCTCGACTTCACCGTCACCACGGCCCCCGGCGCCCCCGACGACCTGCTCACCGACGACTCGCGGCTGCGCCAGATCCTGCGCAACCTCCTCTCGAACGCCGTGAAGTTCACCGAACGCGGAGGCGTCGAGCTCCGCATCGAACCGGCCGCGGCCCCCGAGATCCCCGCCGGACTCTCCCGGCGCGGCCCGGTGCTGGCCTTCCGGGTGCGCGACACCGGCATCGGCATCCCCGAACAGCAGCTGGAGTCGGTCTTCGGGGCCTTCCAGCAGGCCGACGGCACCACCAGCCGCAAGTACGGCGGCACCGGCCTCGGCCTCTCCATCAGCCGCGAGATCGCCCAGCTCCTCGGCGGAGCCGTCACCGCGGAGAGCACCCCCGGCCAGGGCAGCACCTTCACCCTCTACCTGCCGGTCAGCCGCGCGGACTACGAGGACGCCTCCTCCGCCGAAGCCCCACTGGCGCTCCCGGCCGGGGCCTCGTACCGTGCGGCGGCGGGACAGGGCGGCCGTCCGGGCAAGCCCGTACTCCCGGACCAGCGGCGGCCCCGCCGCCTGCTGGTGATCGAGGAGCGGGCGAACGGCCTGCTCTCCCTCGTCGCCGAGAGCGCCGACCGGGACTTCGTCCCGGGCCACCGGACGGCGGGGGAGCGGGGCGGCGTTCACGTGGTCAACGCGACGAGCTCCCGCGAAGCCGCCGCCGCCCTGGCGGCGCACTCCTTCCACTGCGTCGTCCTGGAACTGGACCTGCCCGACGGCGAGGCCCTGCGCTTCCTCGAGGCCCTCGACGGAGACCCGGCCCTCGCCTCGCTCCCCGTCCTCGCCCACAACAACCCGCGCGTGCGGACCGGCCGGGAAGAAGCCCTGCGCCGGCGGTCCGCTTCACGCCGGGTGGAACTGCTCTCCAGCCTGGACGAGCTGCGCGAACGCATCGCGCTCCACCTGTCCGCCGAACAGCCGGGGGACGTCCTGCCCCTGGTCCACGGCGACGCACCGCGCCGGCACGCCGAGCACGTACTCGAAGGCGACCTGGCGGGCCGTACCGTCCTCGTCGTCGACGACGACGCACGCAACCTCTTCGCCCTCAGCGGGGTGCTGGAACTGCACGGCATGCGCGTGCTCCACGCCGAGGACGGCCGCAAGGGCATCGACACCCTCGTCCGCAACCCGGATGTCGACATCGTCCTGATGGACGTGATGATGCCAGAACTGGACGGCTACGCCGCCACCGCGGAGATCCGCCGCATGCCGCAGTACGTGGGCCTGCCCATCATCGCGGTCACGGCCAAGGCGATGCCCGGCGACCGGGAGAAGAGCCTCGCCGCGGGCGCCAGCGACTACGTGACCAAGCCGGTGGACGCCGACGACCTCATCGCCCGCATCCGGCGCAGGCTCACCCGGTGACCGCGGACACGCCCCGGCACGACGACGCCCGCCGGCCGGAAACACCGGACGGCGACCGGCCCACGGGCGGCGTACCGCAGCAGGCTCCGACCCGGCTGGGGCGCCTCGTCGCCACCGTGGAACGGCTGCGGCGCGAGGTGCTCGAGGCCCAAGCGGCCGCCGACGGGCGGGCCTTGGCCGAACTGGCCAAGGGCATCCTGATCGGGCAGCTGAACTGCACCCCGGCCGCGGCGGCCCGCCAGCTGGACGTGCTGTGCCGCGAGAGCGGGATGTCCCCCCTCGAACTCGCCGCCGACATCGTCAACCAGGCCTCCCGCGACCACGTCAGCGAAATCGCCGCCGAGTTCGTCGAACGTACGGGTACGGGCGCGGGCGCGGGTACAGGCACGGGCACACGTGCGGGTACGGGCACACGTGCGGGTACGGGCACGGCTGCGGGCACGCGGGCGGACGGCGGCGACCCGGCCGATCGGCACTCCACGGTGTCGGTACGGCTGCGCACCGCCGAAAGCGGGGTGCTCGCCGTCACCGCCGACACCCAGGCGGTCGCCGAGTCCCTCCTGGCCAACGCCCTGGGCCCCCTGGGAGCGGTCGCGGTCGCCGTGTGGACCGCGGTGCCCGACGGGTCGCTGGCCCTCGCGGGCCACGCCGGCTTCCCGCCGAGGGAGGCGGCCCGCTGGCGCCACGTACCCCCGGGCGTCTCCACCGTCGCCCGCCTCGCGCTGGGGGAACGCCGACTGGTCACCCTCGCCGGCCTCGACCGGGAAGGGCTCCCCTCCATCGGCCGCGCCGAGTGGCCCGGCGGCGGCCGCATGGCGGTGCCCACGGGGACGGGCGGCCGGATCCAGGGCGTCCTGGAGATCTGCTGGCCGCGCCCCCTGGAGCCGCAGTCACCCCGGATCGAGCGTCAGGTCGAGGCCCTCGCCGAGCTGTGTGCCCGCACCATGGACGCCTCGCCCCCGCGCGACCCCACGGCCGCCGACGCGGTCCTCCCGGACGTCGCCGAGCTCATCGACCTCGCCGAGGGACTCCAGGACCCGGCCGTGGTCCTCACCCCCGTGCTCGACTCCGAGGGCCGGCTCGCCGACTTCCGGATCCGGCACACCGGCAGCCGCTTCGTCGACCCGGTGGGACGGCCGCGCGGCGACGTCAACGGCGCCCTGCTGCTGGAGGCCTATCCGCTGGCCGCCGGCGAGAGCGGGCTGTTCGACATCATCGAGCGCGTACACGCCACGGGCGAGCCCTTCCGCGCCGAACGCATGAGCCTGACCGCGCTCGTCGACCAGATCCCGCTCACCTCGGTCGCGAACATCAGCGTCAGCCGCCACGGCTCCGCCGTCCTGCTGATCTGGCGGATCCAGGACGAGACGGCCCGGCTGGCCAACCTCCTCCAGCACGCCCAGCGCCTGGGCCGGATCGGAGGCTTCGAGGAGAACCTCGTCACCGGGGAGACCACCTGGAACGCCCAGCTCTACGATCTCCACGGACTCCCGGCCACCGCGCCCCCGGTCCGGCTGCGGGAACTCCCCGGCTACGCGCACCCCGACGACTCCGCGGCCCTCAGCCGTTTCCTGCGCGCGGTGCTCCGCCACCGCCGCCCCGCCTCCGTCAACCTGCGCCTGCGCAGACCCGACGGAATCACCCGTCACATCCGGGTCGTCGCCGAGCCGGTCCTCGACGCGGACCAGCGGCTGCACGCCGTGCGCGGCGCCTACCAGGACATCTCCGCCCAGCACTGGACCGAGGTGGCCTTGGCCGCGACCCGGGACCAACTCGCCCACACCGAGGCCGAGTCCGCCGAACGCAGCCGCCTGGCCCTCCAGCTCCAGCACGCCATCATGCCCCCCACCCCACCGGCCATCGAAGCCCCGGGCCTGCGGGTCGCCGTCCGCTACCGGCCGGCGGAGATCGAGGCGCTCGTCGGCGGAGACTGGTACGACACCGTGGTGCTGCCCTCCGGACTGATCATGCTGTCGGTGGGCGACGTCGCCGGGCACGGCATCGAGGCGGCCACCGGGATGGTCGTGCTGCGCAACGCCCTGCGCGGCCTCGCCGTCACCGGGGCGGGCCCCGCCCAACTGCTGTCCTGGCTCAACACGGTCACCCATCACCTGGCCAAACACGTCACCGCCACCGCCGTCTGCGGCCTCTTCGACCCGCGCACCAGGGTGATGCGCTGGGCCCGTGCCGGGCACCTGCCCCCCGTACTCGTCCGCCGCGGGCAGGCGGAGGCCTTCCCGCTCATCGAGGGGCTGCTCCTCGGAGCCCTGCCGGAGGTCACCTACGTGGAGCGGGAGGTACAGCTCGAACCGGACGACACCCTGTTGATGTACACGGACGGACTGGTGGAACGCCGGGACTCCTCGGTGCAGGAGTCGCTCGGCCACCTGGTGCACGCGGCGGCCGGCGCTGCCGGAGACCTGGACGGCCAACTGGACCGCCTCCTCGCCGAGAGCCGCTCGGACACGGACGACGACACCTGCGTGATCGGCATCCGGGTCGGCTGACGGCCCCGGCCCGTCCGTCCGCCGGGCGGCCGGGCGGTGGATCGCCCGGTCCCGAGGCGTGTCGGTCCTGGTCCGTGCCCCTGCCGTCCGGCACGGTGGGCGCGGCCGGTGGCGGTCCGCCATGACGGCCCCAGAAGCGCGCGAAGGGGTGCGTATGACGGAGAACGCCAACGCCCGGACCAGCCGCCGCACACTCCTGCTGGCCGCCGGATCGGCCGGAGCCGCCGCACTGGCGGCGGCCTGCTCGGGTCCGGCCGCCAACCGGGGGGCGGCAGGCCTGCCCAAAGCCCCCGCGTCCCCGACCGGGACAGGGACGGGGACAGAGACAGGGACAGGGACGGGATCGTCCAGCCCGGCGTGCGTGCTGACCACGGAGGCGGGCGAGGGCCCGTACTACCTCGACCTGGACCGGGTCCGGTCCGACATCACGGAAGGCCGGGCCGGCGTGCCGTTCCGCCTCGACCTGACCGTGCTCCGGGTGTCGGCCGGCTGCCGTCCGGTCTCAGGCGCCGCGGTCGACGTCTGGCACGCGGACCCCTCGGGCACGTACTCCACCGGTACGGACGCCTTCCTGCGCGGCACCCAGCTCACGGACGCCGCCGGGCGCTGCACCTTCCGCACCATCGTGCCGGGCTGGTACCGGGGCCTGGCGCCGCACATCCACTTCAAGGTCCGCCCCGACCAGCGCGCCGAGACGACCTCGCAGTTCTTCTTCCCCGAGGAACTCCTCGTGCGCGTGTACAAGCTCCAGCCCTACGCCCGCCGGCAGGCCCCGGCCCACCCCAACACCCGCGACAGCCGCTACCGGGACTCGGGCGCGGCGATGACCCTGGCCCCGTCACCGGACGCAGCCGGCTACCGGGCGGCCTACACCGTGGGCATCACCTGACGTCCGGGTCGCCGGTTCGGCTCACTGGGCCGGTTCAGCTCACTGCGCCGCATCCGACGGCTCGTACCAGAGGCTCGTCATCGGGGAGTGCGCGGTCCAGCCCAGCGAGGAGTAGAGCGCCTGACCCTCGGGCGTGCCGACCAGGACGCCCGTCCTCGCGCCGGCCTCGTAGGCGGTGCCCTGCAGGGTGCGCATCACCAGGCCGCCGAGACCCTTGCGCCGGTGCCGGGCGGCGGTCTCGACCTGGTCGACCACGACGTGCGCGCCGGCATGGGCGATCTGCCCACGGGCGGCGAAGTGCCCGTCGAGGGTGCGGACCAGCACCCGGCTGACGCCGCCCCGTGTCCAATGGGTGAGCGTGTAGCCGGCCGGCACCTCGGGTCGCTCGGGCACGAGCCGGCAGGTCATCAGGAAGCCGGGACTGTCGCGCCGCCAGCCCGGTCCTGCCCAGGGCAGGACCGTCTGCTCCTCGGCGAACAGCTTCAGCCAGGTCCCGGGCGCGCTGGTCGCGGCGACGATCTTGCGTACATCGGCCTCGGTGGGCTCCGGGAGCACGTGCCGGGCGACGTGCTTGGGCTGTCCGACGTCGATCGTCCACCCCCACGGCTCGTCGATCGGGTCCGAGCTGCCGCGGGAGACGACCCAGCCGTTGATCCACATCCGCACGAGCTCACTGACCCTGGTGTCCGGCATCGCCGCCCGCCCCCTTGCTTGTAATAGTTGATAGCGTCAATCGAACCTTACGCGCCAGGGGTGGGATGTGACCATGGGGGTGGAGATCGGGGTTCAGGTGCCAGAGGTGCTGCTGTCCTCGGCCGTAGCGGACGACTCGGTCCCCAGCTCGGGCCACGAGATGGTCTGCGACCGCGGTGCCTCTGACGTGCGTGATGAGACTGAACCTCTCGATCCCGAGCCGGTCCAAGAGGGCCTCGAGCTGGATGGCAACACCCTCCTGGCGGAAGTCGCCGGTGCCCACGCCGTGGAGGAACACCACGACAGGGCCGTCCGAGGGGCCCGCTTCGACGTAGTGCCACCGCACGTTCTCGCCGTCGCCGGGAGCCTCCGCGAAGCGGTGGGTGACGGTGACGCCGCCCACCTCACCCCGCCCTTCATCGGCCAAGGACTCGGCGCAGGCCCGCGCGACGCCCGCAACCTGGCCTGGAAACTGGCGCGCGTGCTCCGGGGGCACCGCTGCGAAGCCCTCCTCGACACCTACGAGAGCGAACGCCGTCCGCACACGGAGCCCACGCCCGGGCGGACTCGGCCCCCACCCCCCGGTCCGCACCCTCAGCGGACATCCCGCCCGGACCGCGTGGTGCTCGCCGCTCAACAGGGCAAGAGGGAGTCGCTCGGGGAGTCGGCCCACGCATGGGCCCACATCCTGGCCCCGGCCGGCTCCACCCCATGGGAACGCAAAGTATCCATGCGATAGCGTTACGTAATGTCCCGGGTGTGCGCCGACTCCTGGCGGGCAGAAAACCCCCATGCTCTCGGACATGATCGAACGGCTGCGGCACCTGCCCCGACCGCGCCGAACTCCCGTCTTCACCGCCGACTTCGCCTCTCCCACCCAGTGGATCGCCGGCCGCTCCTGGGCGTATCCCGACGGCGGCCCGGTCAACCCGGGCGACAACAAGCTGGACCACCTCACCGAAGACCCCGCCTACAGCCGCGCCGGGATCTTCCGGGCGACACCGCGCCCCGACGGCGACTGGGACAGCGGCCTGCTCACCACCGAGGGCAGTGACGAGGGCTTCGAAGTGCGCACCGGCGATGTACTGGAGGCCCGGGTGAAGCTGCCGGTGCAGCTGGGGGCCTGGCCCGCCATCTGGACCTGGCGCGACGGCGGCCAGGAGATCGACGTCTTCGAGTACCACCCCGACAACCCGGACCTCCTCGAACTCTCGAACCACGTCCGGGAGGCGCACCGCTACCACCGTGACCCGGCGGTGGTCCGGCCCGGAGCGTGGATCGACCTGAAGGTCGAGTTCGGGAAGGGTTCGGTCATCTGGTGGGTCAACGGCGACCGGGTCTTCAGCGACGGCAGGGGCGTGGGCCGCCGCTGGTCCGCGTACCTCATCGTCAACCTCTCCGTCTGCGCGGGCAGGTACCACCCGGCGCCGGAGCCCGGGGTCACGGAGCTGTCCTACGAGGTCTCCCGGTTGCGGGTGTACCGGACGCATCGGGGGCTCCTGCAGAGCGGCAACGCGGCGGCAGCGGCCGGATTCGACGGGAAGCCGGTGGCCGGGACGCGCCCTGGACGGTGAATCCGGGGTGCGTTAGCTTCCGGCGCCATGAGACTTCTGGGAGTTGGCATGTGCGCGGCGGCTCTGCTGCTGGGGGTGGTGGCCGCCCCGGCGCAGGCCGCAGGCGAGTCACGGGACCTCCGGGGTGCGCGCTGGGCGCTGAAGGAGACCGGCAAGGACGTCCGCTTCCGCGGACTGGCGGCGGTGAGCCGGTCCACGGCCTGGGTGGCAGGATCGAAGGGCACCGTGCTGCGCACCTCGGACGGCGGTCGCAGCTGGCGCGACGTCTCACCGCCGGGGGCCGTCGCGGAAGGGCTGGAGCTGCGGGACATCGAGGCCTTCGACGGGCGGCGCGCGGTCGCCCTGTCCATCGGCGAGGGCGAGGCCTCCAGGGTGCTGCGCACCGAGGACGGCGGCGCCACGTGGACGGAGACCTTCCGCAACCCCGACCCGCGGGCCTTCTACGACTGCCTCACCTTCTTCGACTCCCGCCACGGGCTCGCGATGAGCGACCCGGTGGACGGCAAGTTCCGCATCCTGTCCACGGACGACGGCGGACGGAGCTGGCGGGTGCTGCCGACTGCCGGGATGCCGGACGCGCTGCCGGGTGAGGCGGGCTTCGCGGCGAGCGGCCAGTGCCTGGTGTCGGCCGGACCCCGCGACGTCTGGCTGGCCACCGGCGGGGGCCCGGTCGCGCGGGTGCTCCACTCCGCGGACCGCGGCCTGACCTGGCAGGTCGCCGACTCCACCCTCCCCGCGGGCGACCCGGCGCGCGGGGTCTTCGCCCTCGCCTTCAAGGACCGTACGAGGGGCCTGGCGGTCGGCGGCGACTACCGCACCGGGCAGGCCTCCCCGCAGGCCGCGGCGGTGTCCTCGGACGCGGGCCGCACCTGGAGCCCGGCGCCGACCCCGCCGCCGGCCTACCGTTCGGGCGCGGCCTGGTTCCCGTACGGCGCCGGCACGGCACTGGCGGTGGGCCCGACGGGCACGGACGTGACCCGGGACGGAGGCCGTACCTGGCGGGCGCTGGACCCGGGGTCCTTCGACACGGTCACCTGCACGGCAGACGGCGGCTGCTGGGCGGCGGGGGAGAAGGGGCGGGTCGGGCGTCTGGAAGGGGTGCGCGGGAGCTGACCGCGCTCAGTGCCGGCCGTCGCCGTGTGATCGAAATCGAGATGCGCGCGGTCTCCGGGGGCTGGCAGGGTGCATCGGTGAACCGTGAACAGATCTCCGGCATCGCCCATGCCGGCCACCCGATCAAGGCCCCGCTCGACGACGACTCGGTACGCGTACTTCTGGAACGGGGCCTCCCCCGAGGCAACGAGCGGGTGCTCGATCTCGGGTGCGGCAGCGGGGAATGGCTCCTGCGCGCTCTGGCAACCCACCCGGACCTGCACGCCGAGGGAGTCGACGTCTCCGGGGAGGCTCTGGCGCGGGCACGCCGGGAAGCGGGCCGCCTCGGTGCCGAAGAACGCCTGGTCCTCCACCAGCAAGAGGCCGCGGAGTTCGTCTCCCCCCAGTCGTTCGACCTGGTGCTCAGCGTCGGGGCCACGCATGCCTTCGGCGGTCTGCTGCCCACCCTCGCCGCCGCACGCAAGCATCTGACTCCGGGCGGCCGGGTCCTGATCGGCGAGGGGTTCTGGGACCGTTCCCCGTCTCCGGAGGCCGTCGAGATGTTCGGTGACCTGGCCGACCTGGCGACCACCGTGGACCAGGTCGTCGCCGACGGCTGGACTCCCGTCCACGGGCACGTCAGCACACGCCGCGAACTGGACGATTACGAATGGGCCTGCTGGGGGTCGCTGGCCTCGTGGGCCGTGGACCACCCCGCCGATCCGGACAGCGCGCACCTGCTGGCGACAGCCACGATCCGCCGCACCGAATGGCTGCGCACCTACCGCGACACCTGGGGCTTCGTCTCCCTGGTCCTGTGTCAGACGCCGGGCTGAAGGAACCCGTTCGCCAGCCTCACACGGGATGCGGAACCGCCGCCCCGGGCTACAGGAGCCGCCCGGGGCAGCCTCGGCGTGCGCGCGGAGCGGCCAAGCCCGGGGTGCGGGGGCCTATCGCTTCCGTTCCCACGTCGTGAGCGCCGCGTCCGCCGCGTCGCGGACCTCCGGGACGGGGTGGGCCAGCAGGTCCCGCAACACCCGCAGCGCCGGGCCGAGTTCGCTGCCGGTCGATGCCGCCCGGCCCGCATGGTCCTCCGCCAGGCCCACCGCGTACAGGCCCGCGAACAGCCCGTCCCGGGGCGGGAGCGTGCCGCTGCGCCGCCGCGCGAACCACGTCGTCCCCGACGCCCCGATCGCCAGCGCCGCGTCGCGCGCCTCCGCCAGCGCGGCCGGGGAGACCCGGGGCGAGCGGCGGGCCAACGCCACCGCCGTACGGGCCGCGAGCAGCGGCCGGTCGCGTACGGCCCGCGCCTGCGCCCGTAGCTCCCGGGCCCGCTCGGACGCCGGTGCGGACGGGTCCCACAGCGCCGTCCGGGCCGCTACCGCCCACCGCAGACTCGCGTCCTGCTCCGCGATCAGCGCGATCGCTTCCTGCCAGACGGGCCGGCAGGCCCCGGGCAGGCCCTGCCCGGCCGTCCGTTCGAGGCTCCCCGCCAGCGCCGCGATCCGGTGCAGGGCATCACGCGGGTCCCGTTCGGCCGGTTCGGCCCGCGCGCCGAGCCTCCGAGCCCGGTCGTCCGCCCCGGCCTCCCGTACGTACCGGCCCAGCAGCGCCGCCGTGACCGCCCCCAGCGCCGGACCGTACGCATCCGGATCGACCCGTGCCGCGTCCACGACCGCCTCCACGGCCGCCCGCCACACGACCCCGTGGCTCTGAGGCTCGACCGCCAGACGCGGCAGCAGTCCCGCATCCACGGCGGACGGCACCACGAGGGCCCAACGGTGCAGGACCCGACAGGCTTCGGCGACCGTCCGTGCGTCGGGCGCCCCGTCGGAAGCCCGGCCGGGCGCCGCGTCGGAAGGCCGGTCGGGGGCCTCGGCAGGGGCCGGGCCGGCGCCGGCGGGGGAGTCCGTGTGCGTGGGCGCCTGCGTGAGGAAGCGGCGGCACACCTCGGCCACCAGTTTCCCGTACGGCTCCCGCGCCGCCGCCGGAAGGGCGAGCGGCTCCACCCGCAGCAGCGCCTCCCGCTCCGCCCTCGAACCCTCCCGCGCCGTCGTACGAAGGCACGCCTCCACCGGCCCCAGCGTGACGAGCCGCGCCGCCCGCGTCACCGCCGCCGCCCGTACGTCGCGGTGCTGGCCCGGCGCCGAGAACGCCGCCACCAGCAACTCGCCCGCGAGCGCCGCCGGCAGCCGGTCCGCCGCCAGCCGGACGATCTCCTTGCGGGCCGTCACCTTCGTGCCCGTCGCCCGCTCCAGCACCGGCCGGAACCGCGCCGCGAGCTCCAGCGGCGGCACGTGCGCGCAGACCCGTCCGATCCCGTACACGGCGACCCGCGCCCGGTCGCCGTCGGCCCGCGCGAGCAGGTCGGGCAGGACCAGGCCGGGCCGTTCGGCTCCGGGCAGCGCGGCCAGCGCCGCCTCGGCGGTCGGCACGTGCGCCGATCCCGCGGCCTCCCGCACCGCCGGAAGCCCACCGCCGCCCGGCACCGCCGCGAGCTCCCGCAGGAGTTCGTCGCCGGGGGACCGGTCCGGATCCGCCCGGTCCCTCAGCCCGGCTGCGAGCCAGTCGGTGACGGCCGCGCACGCCGCGTCGGTCCACCGGTGCGCGTACCCCCGTACCGGCGGCAGGACGCGGCGCAGGGACCCGCCCACCGCCTGGGCCGGGTCGTGGAAGCGGCCGTAGGGAGGCGAGTCCAAGGGGGTGGAGGCGAGAGCCGGCAACAGGTCGTCGGCTTGTCGCGCCACGAGCTCCACCACGCGGGGCAGCACGACGGCGGACGGATCCGCGGCCAGCAGGGCGCGGACCCGCTCGGCACGCGGACCCGCCGAGGCCAGCCACAGCACGCAGGCGCGTTCCGCCGGTCCGCGCGCGCCGGTCAGTGCGATCCGCTCGATGATCTCCGCGAGCCACGGCTCCGCCCGTTCCCAACCCGGCTCCGACGAGAGAGACTCGGCGAGGGAGAGCGCGGGGACGGGATCGCCCGAGCCGAGGGACTCCGTCACCACGGGACGCACGGCGTCGAGCAGCGCCCGGGCCGCGGCGGCCGGCGGCGCCGGACGCAGGGCCCGCGTCACGAACGTGCCGAACCCGCCGCCGGGAACGTCGGGGCCGTCCGCGCGGGTCAGGGTGCGGACCGCCCACGCGGCGAGCGCGGGAAGAGCGGCGCGATCGGCTGCGGAGGGTTCCGGAGCGGGGTGCGTCCCGCGCATCCCGTGCATCCCGTGCGTCCTGTTCGCACTGTTCGTCCCGTCCCCGGTCGTGTGCAGCAGGCGGCCCGCGAGGTGGGTGAGCGCCAGGAGGGTGCCGTAGGAGAGGTCCCGCGCGGCGAGCGCGTCCGAGGCGATCCGCTCCAGCGCCGGCGCCGCCGCCGCGGTGAACGTGTGCGTCGGCAGGGCGCCCAGCGCGCCCACGGCCGCCTGGCGCACCGGGTCCTGCTCCGAGCGCAGCCGGGCCAGCTCCGTCAGCACCTCGGTGGTCGCCTCCGCACGCCGGGCCCGCGCCGCCGCGTGCACCAGAGCCTGCCAGGCGGCCGCGCGCTCGGTGGAGTCGGCCCGTCGGGTGTCCGCCCGTAGCGCGGCGGCCTCGTCCCCGTACGGCAGGAAGGCCCGCAACTCCAGCAGCTCGATCGGCGCGGCGCCCCGGGCCCGTGCCCGGTCGATGGCCTGCCGGGCGAAGGGCGCGGCGTCCCGTGCGGGCAGCGGGCGCATCAACGCGGGCGGGAGTACCGCCGTCTCGGGGCCGGCGGGCGTGGCGGACGCGGAGCCCTCCTCGGCCCGGACCGCGTCGAGCACCGCTCCGCGCCGGCCGGGCGGGAGCGCGGGCAGGAGCTCCGCGAGCACCGGCGCGGGGACGGCCGCCGCACGGACCGCTGCGACGAGTTCGTCCTCGGGGACGGCGTCGGCGAAGCGGCGCGCACCGTTGACGGACAGCGTCCTCTCCGCGAGTACCAGACGGCCCCGCCCCCACAACCGTGCCGCGAGGCGGGGCCGGTGGGCGACGAAGGCGGGCAGGTGCGGGACGAGCCCGGCCGGGAGCCGCTCGGGACCGACCCGGTCGAACAGGTCCAGCGTCGCGCCCGGGTCGACCTGCGCCAGGGCGGCCAACGGGTCGCGGGCTTCCAGCAGCCACCAGAATTCACGGGCGGCCGGGGCCTGTGCCTCGGCCTCCCGGACCACGGTCTCGTACACGACCTCGGGCACCCGGCGCGCCAACGGCAGCCAGGAGTGCAGGGCGTGCCGTAGGTCGGGGAGCAGCCGCCGCACGGTCGTGGGGGAACAGGCGGGCAGCAGCCGCGCGGCTTCGCGGTCGCCCCAGGTCGCGCGGACGGAGTCGATCAGGGCATCGGGGAGCGCGGCCGGGGTGCAGTGCAGCGCGGTGACGAGCTGCTCGCGGGCCGCGGCCGTGACCCGGTCGGTCATCAGGGCTTCGGAGGCCGGACGTATGCGGCCGGTGCGGAGCGCCACCAGCGCCTGGGCGCGTACGGCCCCGTGCGGGTCGGTGAGCCCCGCGACGAGCAGGCCCGCGAGCAGGTCCCCGTGGGCCGGGTCGCAGGGGACGGCGCGGGCGCAGATCAGGGCCGTGGCCCGGGTGTCGGGGACGTGCCGGTCGGGGTCGGCCAGCTCCGTGAGCAGGTCGGGCACCTCGGCCGGGGGCAGCGCGCGCACCTGGGCGACGGCCGCGCGGATCCGCTCGCGGTGGGCGAGCGGAGCGAGCGAGGCGAGGAGCCGCGCTGCGGCCTCCCGGCCGGGCCGGGCGGAGTGGTGCGAGGGCTGCTGGGAGGTGCTCATGGGGCCATCGTGCAACAGGCGGCGGATGAGGAGCGAGGCAATTGCAAGGCGCCGGTCGCAAGCCCTGCCAGGAGCAGAACCCTCCCCAACCATGATGATTTGACCCGCTCCGTGGCGTGAAGGAAGGTCGGGGCATGGATCAGATCTTCGCGAAGTTCCGGACCCTGCCCGTCGAGGAGCAGCTCTCCCCGTCCCTCACCCGCCGCAGGTACGCGGACTTCCCCGTCCTGATCGTGGACCACCCGCGAGCCGGACAGGCATGTCTGAGCATCCAGGGCGGACAGCTCGTCACCTGGCGCCCGGCCGCCGCCCGCCCCGACGACCCCGGCGTGCTGTGGTCCGCCGATCCGGACCTGTGGCGGCGCGGAACGGCCGTGCGCGGAGGCGTCCCGCTGTGCTGGCCGTGGTTCGGCCCGTCCGGCCCCGCCGGCTCGCCCTCGCACGGGTTCGCGCGGACCACCGACTGGGAGCTGACGGCGTGGGAGGAGGACGCGGACCGGGTCGTCGTGGAATGCACGCTGCGTCCCTCGCCGGCGACCCGCGCCGTGTGGCCCGAGGAGTTCGTCCTCGTAGCGCGGTACACGCTGACCGACACCTGCCTCATCGAGATCGAGGACCGCGGCGACCACACCGCCACCGCCGCGCTCCACACCTACGTACGGATCGGCGACCTCGGACGGGCACACCTCGCGGGCCTCGGCCCCGAACACACCGACGGGCTCACCCGGCGCCGCTACGAGGACGAAGACGGCACGCTGACCCCCGTGGACCACGTCGAGCGGTTCCAGACGGCGCCGGCGCCCGTCACCACGGTGCGGGACGAGGTGCTGGGAAGGATCGTCGCCCTCGCCCACCACGACCACAGCGACGTGGTGGTCTGGAACCCGGGCGCCGAACTCGCCCGGGGCATGGCCGACCTCGCGCCGCAGGAGCACCGGCACTTCGTGTGCGCGGAGACGGCCCGGCTGGGACGGCCGCTCGTGGCGGAAGAAGGACGGCCGGGTCGACTGGCGGTGGAGCTTCGGATGACGGAGACGTGAGGCCAGGGAAGGTGAGGGCAGGGAAAGCGAGGGCAGGGAAAGTGAGAGAGGTGAACGTGAGAGCGGGGAGCATGAGAGCGGCGAAGGCCGACGCGGTCAGCCCCCTGCCAGGGCCGTGGCCAGAAGTGCGGCAGTCCGGGCGATGAGGGGGTTGTCGGCCGGGGCGTCGGGGCGGGGCTTGGTCGTCAGGACGGCGATGACGAGGGGCGGCCGGCCGGGTGGCCAGGCAAGGCCCACGTCGTTGTTGGTGCCGTACGCGCCCCCGCCGGTCTTGTCCGCCACGGTCCAGCCCGCCGGCTCGAGCGCGGAGCCGAGGACGAGGCGCTCGTAGGTCCGTCCGATGGCGTGCGGGGTGGTGGTGTCGGTGACCCGCCGCGGCTCGGCGCTGTTCAGCTCGGGTTCCCACCGGTCCAGACGGGTCACCGGGTCCCCCGTCGAGCGGGCGAAGCGGGTGACGGCGGTCGGGCCGCCCAGCTCGCGCAGGAGCAGGTTGGCGGCGTTGTCGCTGAAGCGGATCGTGGCGTCGCTCAGCTCCGCGATGGTCATCCCGTGGGCGAGGTTTTCCGGCAGGCCGGTGACCGGGGCGTACCCGGAGGCGCCGGCCTCCTGCGCGGTGTAGCGGACGCGCCTGGCCAGGAACTCCCCGTCCCGGTCGAGGTCGCGCAGTACGGCGGCCACGGCCAGGGTCTTGAAGACCGAGCAGACGGGGAAGCGCTCCTGCGCCCGGTACCGCACGGTGCGCCCGGTGGCGGTGTCGTGGGCGTAGACGCCCAGGCGGGCGGAGTGCTCCCGTTCCAGCTCCGCCATCGCGTGCGCGACGTCCGCCGGAGCGTGCGCGACCGCGCCGCTGCCGGCGGGGGACGCGTTCGCGGCGAAGGCGCTCCCGCTGGCGGGCAGCGAGGCGGCCACGGCCGCTCCGGCGCCCCACGCGAGCAGTGCGCGTCGGGACGGGGTCTTCCCTGTGGTGTTCAAGGTCGTCGTCCTCTTCCCCTCCGGACCAAGAAAGGCGGCGTTCGACGCCCCTGTGGCCTTCGATCCGGGGGTCGGATCGTCCACTCACCTTTCCCCGAAAGGGGTACGGGCGGCCACGGAGGGTGAGATCCGGGCTTCCCGGCGGTGACCCGCCCCACAGGACCCAGGTCACATACGAGGCGGGATAGTAGTCCCCAACCGTCCCGCACCCGCCCCCGCACACCACCCCCCACCTGCGGTGATACCCACCCGCCCCGGGGGGGCCGTTGCGCCCCGGCTGCGAGGACCACTAGTAAGACGGGTCGTTGCCAGGCGGGCTCTACCCCCGTAGAACTGGATGAGTCGCAAGGCGGACGGAGATCCCCCCCCGGGTTCACCCCGGCCCTCCCGCTCCCGCCGATGAACCCCTCTCCTCCACGTGAGTGGCTCATGCACGTCTGCGACCGCCCTTGTCCCCGTCGAAAGGTCCGTCCGTGTCCCACACCGTCATCCGCCGCATCGCCGCTTCGAAGAAGGCCCTCGCCGGTACCGTCCTTGCTCTGGGAGTGGCCGGTTCCATGCTGGCCGCGGTTCCCGCGCAGGCCGCCCCGATGAGCGCCAAGGCGATCGCCCAGCAGATGATCAAGGACCCGGCCCAGTTCGCGGCGTTCAACAACATCGTCTCGAGGGAGAGCGGCTGGAACCACACCGCCACGAACTCCTCCTCGGGCGCCTACGGCCTGGTCCAGGCCCTGCCGGCCTCGAAGATGGCCTCGGCGGGCTCGGACTGGAAGACCAACCCGGCAACCCAGATCAAGTGGGGCCTGGACTACATGAACTCCCGCTACGGCAGCCCCGAAGGCGCCTGGACCTTCTGGCAGAACCACCACTGGTACTAAACCCGCCAGCGGACCGCGAGAACACGACAACGCTCGGCCGGACTCCCCGGCCGAGCGCTTTTGCATGTGCGGGCGGGCGCCGGGTCCACGAAAACTCGTCGGCGGGGCGAGGGCGGCCACCAGACACCTGAAGTGAGGGTGCCCGGCTCGAGGCATCCCCGGTCTCGTCGCCGGACCCTGTCAGCCGACCGACAGCCGGTACGCGTCCCGCGCCAGGGTCAGCGCGATCAGGTCCCGGGGACGGGACAGGGACTTCGACGTCAGGCTCTCCAGCCGGCGCAGCCGGTTGAAGACCGTGTTGCGGTGGCAGTACAGGCGGCTCGCCGCGCGGCCCGCCGACCCCTCCGCCGCCAGCCAGGCGTCGAGGGTCTCCAGCAGCATCGCCCGGTCGGCCGGGTCCAGGTCGAGCAGGGGGCCGAGCACCGCCTGGACCAGCTCGGCCGACAGCTCGGGCTGGCGCACCACCAGGGCCGTGGGCAGCCGGTCGGACAGCCGTACCAGCACCCGTTCGTCCTGCCCGCAGGTCCGCAGCGCCGTCTCGGCCAGCCGCCGGGCCCGGCCCAGTTCGGCCAGTCCGTCCACCACCGGGCTGATTCCGCCCGGTCCCGGGCAGCGGTCCGCGAGCTCCGCCGCCAGATCGGCGGGCGAGGAGTCGCCCAGCGCCACCACGGCCAGTTCCCGCTCCGTGCGCATCCGCCAGAACAGCCGCATCCCGCCCGCCGCCACCACCCGGTGCACCGAGTCGCCCCGGTCGGCCGGCAGCACCACCACCGCGTACCGCCCCTGCTCCGGCAGGTCCAGGGCGAGCGCCACCTGCGCGGCCAGGGCCGGCGCCGTGTCCCCCTCCAGCAGGGCGTCCAGCAGGGCCTGGGCCCGCTCGTCGCTGCGCCGGCGCATCTCCACCTCCGCGGTGCGGTACGCCTCCGCGGTCGCGGCCGCCTGCTGCTCGATCCCCGCCCACATGGCCCCGGCCGCGCGGGCCAGCACGGGCAGCGCCTCCGGCTCCTTCTCGGTGACGATGTCCAGCAGCGCGTCCCAGGTGAGCCGGCCCGCCCTGCGGTACGCGTAGAGCAGCAGGTCCAGCGGCAGCCCCTGCTCGGCCCGCCGTCGCCCAAGTTCTTCCGCGTACGCGAGGTCCCTGCGCGGGCCGGACCTGGGTGCGGCGAATGCCTCGATCCCGTAGTGCATGGCCTCGCTGACCTGTTGCCAGTGCTCGTCCCGCGGAACGGCCAGGTCGAACAGCGGCGAGTGCTTCGTCAGGTCCCTGATGAGCTGGTCGGTGAGTCCGGGGATGTCGGCGATCAGTACCTCCGCCGCCGACACCAGGACCGACCACTCCTGTTCCGTGCGCGTTCTGCGTCCACCCATGGCCGCTGAGGATGTCACCCCTCCTCCGTCCCCGTAAGGGGCCCGCGCGACAGGTCTGTGCGCGTGCACAACAGGCTCCTGTCCGGGCTGGTCATCGGCAGCGATTCCGCATCGGGCCGTGGACGCCCGCCCCGGCCCGGTGCTGATGTGTGCGCCAGCACAAGGCCGCCCAGAGGAAGGAGAGGACGTGGGTTCGCTACAAGTACGCGCTCTGTCCATCGGCTACGGGCCGGTCCGGGCACTGCGCTCCGTATCGCTCGACGTGCCCGCCGGCGCGGTGGTCGTCGTACTCGGCGGGAACGGCGCCGGGAAGTCGACGCTGCTGCGCGCGGTGTCCCGGACGCTCGGATTCCACCGGGGAGCCGTCACGGGCGGGAGCATCGCCTTCGACGGGAGGCCGCTGGACGGGCTCACCCCGGACCGGGTCGTGGCCGCCGGGGTGGTGCAAGTACCCGAGGGGCGCAAGGTGTTCACCCGGATGACCGTCGCGGACAACCTCCGTGCCGGGGCCCTGGGGGGCCGCGCGGGATCCCGCGCGGATACGGCCCGCTCCCTGGCCCGGGTGCACGAGCTGTTCCCCGTACTGGCCCAGCGGGCGCGGCAGCGGGCCGGACTGCTGTCCGGCGGCGAACAGCAGATGCTGGCCCTGGGCCGGGCCCTGATGGCCCGCCCGCGTCTGCTGCTGCTGGACGAGCCCACCCTCGGGCTCGCGCCCAAGATGGCCGCCACCATCGCCGAGACCATCACCGAGATCAACGCCTCGGGCGCCTCGGTCCTCCTCGTCGAGCAGAACGCCGCCCTCGCGCTGCGGCTCTCCTCCCACGCCTACGTCCTGGAGGTCGGCGAGGTGACCCTGGACGGCCCGGCCGCCGAGCTGGCCGCCTCGGACGAGGTCCGGCGCCGCTACCTCGGCATCACGGACGAGACCGCACCCGGGCCGGCCACCGCCGGGACGGGCCGGGAACTGCGCAGGTGGTCGGCATGAACGCGAACGCCTCACCTCCGCCGCTCACCGTCACCGACGTCACCGTCCGCTTCTCCGGCCTGACCGCGCTCGACTCGGTCTCCTTCACGGTGGACCCCGGCAGCGTCCACGCCGTCATCGGACCCAACGGAGCGGGCAAGTCCACCTGCTTCAACGTGCTGTCCGGGGTCTACCGGGCCACCGGCGGAAGCGTCCGCTTCGGCGCCGCCGAGCTCACCGGCCTCGCCCCGCACGCCGTCGCGGCCCTCGGCATCGCCCGCACCTTCCAGAACCTGGCCCTGCCCCCGCACACCACCGTCGCCGACAGCCTCCTGCTGGGGCGCCACCGGCTGATGCGGACCGGCTTCCTGGCCGCCGGACTGCGGCTGCCCGCCGCCGCCCGCGAGGACCGCCGGCACCGCGAACGGGTCCGGGAGATCGCCGAGTTCGTCGGGCTGGACGGCGACCTCGCGGCGCCCGCCGGCTCGCTCCCGTACGGAAAGCAGAAACTCGTCGAGCTGGCCCGGGCCCTGTGCATGGAGCCCCGGCTGCTGCTCCTCGACGAACCCGTCGCCGGCATGACCGCGGACGAGAGGCAGCGCACCGCCGCCGTCATCGCGGGCGTCCGGGACGGCCTCGGCATCTCGATCGTGCTGGTCGAACACGACATGGGGGTGGTGATGCGGCTCGCGGACGCGGTGACCGTACTCGACTTCGGCAGGCGCATCGGCGGCGGGACTCCCGCGCAGGTGCAGAACGACCCCGCGGTGGTCCGCGCCTACCTGGGAGAGGAGGAACCGGCCGCATGACCACATTCCTCGAACTGCTCCTCGGCGGGCTCTCCATGGGCTCCGTCTACGCGCTGATCGCCCTCGGCTTCGTGGTCATCTTCAAAGCCACCGAAGTGGTCAACTTCGCCCACGCCTCCCTGCTGCTGGCCGGCGGGTACGTCACCGCGACCCTGCACGAGGAGCTCGGATTCTGGGGCGCGCTCCTGGCCGGCGCCCTCTCGGCGGCAGCCGTCGGGGCGGCCATCGAGTTCCTGGTGATGCGGCGCTACCGGGGCCAGGACCAGAGCGTGCTGGCCATCGTCACCATCGGCGTCGACATCCTCCTCATCACCGACCTCACCCGGCGCCTCGGCACCGACGTGCTCTCGCTCGGCGACCCGTGGGGCGACAGCGTGGTCCACCTCGGCGCGGTCACCGTGCCCCAGACCCGGATCGCCGCGATCCTCGCCGCCGGCCTGCTGATCACCGTGTTCCTGCTCGTGTTCCGGCACACCTCCTGGGGCGTGGCCATGCGCGCCGCCGCCGAACAGCCGGAGACGGCCGCGCTGATGGGCGTACGGCTGGGCCGGGTCTCGCTCGCGGCCTGGGCCGTGGCCGGGGCGCTCGCCGCCGTCGCCGCCCTCTTCCTGACGGTCTTCCCCACGCCCGGCCTGGAGCGGGCCACCTCCCTCGCCGCCCTGAAGGCCTTCCCGGCCGCGATCCTGGGCGGTCTCGACTCCACCTCCGGCGCACTGGCGGGCGGCCTGATCGTGGGAGTCACCGAGGCGCTGGCCACCGGCTACCAGGGCCAGTTGACCTTCCTCGGACGGGGCATCGGCGACCTGGCCCCGTACCTGGTGATGGTCGCGGTCCTGCTGATCCGTCCCGCCGGACTCTTCGGCACGAAGGAGCTCGCCCGTGTCTGACACCCGCAGCCCCGTGCTGCACCCCGAGGCCGCCGCGCGGCTGACGGCCACCCGGCCGCGGCTGCTCAGCGCCCGGAACGCGGCAGTGGCAGCCGCCGGCCTGGTGCTCCTCGCGCTGCCGTTCTACCTCGACCGGTTCTGGCTGCAGGCCGGGCTGTTCGCCATCGCCGCCGCCATCGGGGCCATCGGGCTCAACCTGCTCACCGGAGCCACCGGCCAGCTGTCGATGGGCCACGCCTTCTTCCTCGCCGTCGGCGCCTACGGGTACTGCGCGCTCGCCGGGGACGGCAGCACGGTGGGCAGCCACACGCTGGTCGGCCTCGGCCTGCCCAGCTGGCTCGCCGCGATCCTGGCCGTCGCCCTCGCCGGGGCGGCGGGCGGCATCTTCAGCCCCATCGCCGGCCGCCTGCGCGGCGCGTACCTCGGCATCGCCACGCTCGCGCTGATCTTCATCGGCCAGCACGTGCTGTTCAACGCCACCAGCGTCACCGGCGGGTTCAACGGCCGGGAGGTGGAGCCGCTGTCCCTCTTCGGCCTCACCTTCGACGACACCGAGACCGTCATCGCGGCCGTCCCCTTCCAGTCCGCCGAGAAGCTCTGGTACGTGGGCCTCGCGGCCCTCCTCTGCGGCGCCCTGTTCGCGCGCGGCGTCCTGCGGGGCCGGCCCGGCCGGGCCATGAACGCCCTGCGCGACCACAGCATCGCCGCCGGGGTGATGGGAGTGCCGGTCGCCCGGTACCGGGCGGCGGTCTTCGTCCTGTCGTCCATGTACGCGGGGCTCGCCGGCGTCCTGCTCGCCCTGGTCTTCCAGCGCACCGTGCCCGACTACTTCGGCATGGTGCTGTCCCTGGAGTACCTCGCCATGATCGTGATCGGCGGCCTCGGCACCGTCTCGGGCGCCGTCGTGGGCGCCGTCTTCGTCTCCCTCCTGCCCCAACTCCTCACCCGTTACAGCGAAGCCCTCCCGCTGGTGTCCGCCCCCGGAACGGGCGGGGTATCGCCGGGCGAGGCCTCCCGCTACCTGTACGGAGCGGCCGTCGTCGTGGCCGTCCTGTTCCTGCCCGGCGGTCTCACCGGCATCACCCGGACCGTCCGGACCGTCCGGACCCGAACCCGCACCACACCCCCGAAGGAGCGAACGTGAACAGAAGAAGGCACGCTGCCGCGGCCCTGGCGGCCGCACTCGTCCTGACCGGCGCCGCCGGGTGCAGTGGCAAGGCCAAGCCCGCCGATGGGGACAAGCCCGCCGCGGGCGGGGTCAAGGCCGGAGCCGGGGTGAGCGACAAGACCATCAAGCTCGGCGCGCTCACCGACATGACCGGCGTCTACGCCTCCCTCGGCAAGAGCGTCACCCAGGCGCAGCAGCTGTGGGTCAAGCAGACCAACGCGGCGGGCGGCATCTGCGGCCGCACCATCGAGCTGACGGTGCGCGACCACGGCTACGACCCGCAGAAGGCCCTCGCCGCCTACACGGAGCTGGAGCCCTCGGTGCTGGGCTTCGCCCAGTTCATCGGCTCCCCGTTCGTCGCCGCCGTGAAGCAGCGGATCGACGGCCAGGACAAGGGTCTGGTCATCCCGCAGGCCTGGTCCGCCTCGCTGCTCGGCAGCCCGTACATCCGTACGGTGGGCGCTACGTACGACGTGGAGACCATCAACGCCGTCGGCTTCCTCCTCGACCAGAAGCGGATCGTCTCGGGCGACAAGATCGGGCACGTCTACTTCGAGGGCGACTACGGCGAGAACGCGCTGACCGGGGCCAAGGCCATCGCCGCGGAGGCCGGGCTGACCGTCGTCGAACAGAAGATCAAGCCGACCGACAACGACATGACGGCCCAGGTCGCAGCCCTCAAGCAGGCCGGGGTCAAGGCCGTGGTCGTCAGCGCCGGCCCCCGCCAGGCCGCCTCGCTCGTCGGAGTCGCCGCGGCGGGCGGCTGGGGCGTCCCGATCGTCGGCAACAACTCGGCCTTCGCGCCGCAGCTCCTGGCCACCCCGGCGGGCGCGGCCCTGCAGAAGGACTACTACGTCGCCTCCTCGGCCCTGCCGATCGGCTCGACCGAGGCGGGCCCGGCGGCCCTGGCCGCGGCGTACAAGGCGGAGTACCCGGACGCGGGCCTGGACAACGGCGTGGTGGCCGGCTACTCCGCCGGCGCCCTGTTCGGGGAGGTCCTGAAGAAGGCCTGCGCCGACAAGGACCTGACCCGCGAGGGCATCCGGGCGGCGCTGCTGAGCCTGAAGTCCTACGACAACGGCTTCGGCATCATCCACGATTTCTCGGACCCGAAGGCCCCCTCCACCCGGCAGAGCGTGATCATGAAGCCCGACGCGACGGTGCCGGGGGGCATGAAGGTGGTCAAGGAGGCCACCGCCGCGCCTGCCGCGACGAAGTTCACGCCCGCTTCCTGAGCGGCGGGCACCGAAACGGCGGCGCCGCCCCGACCGGTGTCGGGGCGGCGCCGCCGGTTCCCTACGGACGCGCCGTGAAGGCCGCTTCGGTGAACTCCGCGACCTCGCTGAAGCCGAGCCGGCGGTAGAGGCGGACGGCGGTGGCGTTGTCCGCACGGACGTTCAGTCCGATGTGGTCCACGGTCTTTCCCAGCCGTCGGCACAGCGCGGCGACGCAGGCGCTGCCGGCGCCCTGTCCGCGTACCCGCGGGTGCGTGGTGACGTTCCCGAGCGCGGCGACCCGGTACGCGGCCGAGTGGACGTGTACGCCCGCCACGGCCACCAGTTGCCCGTCCTGCCGGGCGCCGAGGTACTGGCCGGTGTCGAGCATGCGGTGGTCGAACCAGTTGCCCGGATAGGCCTGTTCGAACAGTTCGAGCAGTTCCGGGAGGTCGTCCCGGCTCAGCGGAGCGGGCCGCCACGGTCCGGCGGGGTACCGGTCGGCCGGGCCGGGATCGGTCAGCGCCATCCGGAGCAGGGTGCTGTGCGACTCCGCGGCGTACGCGGATTCCAGTACCTTCGCGGCGTTCCCGGTCAGATGCCCGAGGAAGCGCCGGGGGAGTACGGGCAGCAGCGCCTCGACCAGCTCCTCCAGGGCGGCCGCCTGCCCGGGGCGGGTGAACCCCAGCAGCGTCGGGATGTCGCCGACGGCGTAGAGCAGTGCCACCGGCCCGTCGTCGGAAAGGGTGTACCAGCTGGTGTGGGGCCAGGGCAGATCGTCGAGGTCGCCGAGCTCCATCAGGTTCATGGCCGGATCCCGTTCGAAGCGGGCGGCCAGGGCTGATCGGTCGTGAAGGCTGTGCAGGATCACCCGCACAGAGTACGGCGGGGCATGATCCGGTTCGACGGCGAGGTGGTCACGGGCGCAGAACGCGGCGACGCCCCGCACCGAAACGGTGCGGGGCGTCGGGATGCTGCGGCTCAGAGGGGACGGATGTCCTCGGCCTGCGGGCCCTTCTGGCCCTGGGTGACCTGGAACTCGACCTTCTGGCCCTCCTGGAGCTCACGGAAGCCCTGGGCGTTGATGTTGGAGTAGTGGGCGAAGACGTCGGGGCCGCCGCCGTCCTGCTCGATGAAGCCGAAGCCCTTTTCCGAGTTGAACCACTTCACAGTTCCGGTGGCCATCTGTTGCTCCCTGTCGGGGACGAGGGTCCTCGCTTGTGAGGACCCTTGGGTGTGGGTTGCTTGCCCTGGTCCTCCGACGCTTGGTGAAGCGGTACTTCGGACACACGACTGCCGATCACGAGGCATGATCTACCCACTTGCCCGAGGAGGGCAAACCGATGATCGGTTTGCCCCGGGATCGGGCACCTCCCCGGGGGGACGGAACCGGCCCACGGCCGTGTTCGCCCCGATCGGGTGAGCCCGCCACGGCGCGGGGCCGAGGGCGGTCTACAGGCCCATGACCTGCTGCCTCTAGGGTGGTGCCCATGGAGTCGTACACGATGGGGCAGGCCGCCGAGCTGCTGGGTGTGAGCGTGGACACGGTGCGGCGGTGGGCGGACGCGAACCGCTTCCCGACCCACCGGCAGGGCAACCGGCGCATCGTGGAGGGGCCCGACCTGGCCGCCTTCTGCGTGGAGGTCGCCCATGAACGCGCCGACGACGAGGACACCCCGTACACCTCGGCGCGCAACGCGTTCCCGGGGATCGTGACCGCGATCAAGCTGGGCGGGGTCTCGGCGCAGGTGGAGGTCCAGGCGGGTCCGCACCGGGTGGTGTCGCTGCTGACCCGGGAGGCCGTCGAGGAACTGGGCCTGGAGCCGGGTGTGACGGTCACCGCCCGGGTGAAGTCGACCAGCGTGCACGTCGAACGCGGCTGAACGGGCTTGGAGCGGGCCGACGGGGGAGCAGCGTCTCAGACGCGGCGAACCCGCCAGAGCCATGCCGTCGTGCCGGCCAGCAGGACGAGCGTCGCCAGGTTGGCCAGGTTGGCCGCGGTGTCGCCCGCCGGTGCGGCGACGGACAGCTTCCAGATGCCGATGGCGAGGGTCGGCAGGACCGCGGTGAGCAGAACGCCGGTCGTCTTCCGGCCGGCGGTCCAGTGCACCGAGGTGAAGAGGAGCACCGCGCCGATGACGCGGAACAAGGTGCTCAGGAATCCCAGGGCGGGGTCGTAGGGGAGGACCGCAGCGACGAGGAACGGGACGGTGAGCATCAGGAGCGGGATCAGGGGGTGCACCCTGCCCCGGCGGACGGGTGCGCCGGCGACGCTCTGCGCACGGGCCTCGACGACCCCGTCGCCCGCCTCGGCCAGGGCCGTCGCCGCGATCGTACGGGGGTCCCCCAGCTCGCCCAGGACCTCGCCGATCGTGACGTGGGGACGTTCGGCGCGCGTCACCTCGATGTGTTCGGCGAGGTCGGCGAGGAGTTCCCGGCGACGGTCGGCGGGCAGTGCGGAGGCCTCGCGCTCGACGGCGGAGAGGTAGTCGCGTACGGGGTCGGCCGAGGTCTTCATGCGGGATCTCCGGTGGAGTGGTGCGGGGCGGCGAGGAAGTCGTCGACGGCGTTGCGGAAGCCGGGCCAGACGCGGGTGAACTCGTCGAGCGCGGCGCGGCCGCTGTCGGTGAGCGCGTAGTAGCGGCGGGGTGGTCCGGAAGTGGACTCCTGCCAGGTGGTGGTGACCAGGTCGTCGCGGCGCAGCCGGGAGAGCAGCGGGTAGACCGTGCCCTGGCTGGTGGCCAGGGTGCCGGAGTCCTCCAGGGCGTGGAGGAGCTCCACGCCGTAGCGGGGGCGGTCCCGCATCAGGGCGAGTACGCAGTACTCCAGCACCCCCTTGCGCAGCTGGGCGGCTGCCCGGGCCTGCTTGGTCGAATCACCTGGTTCCATGCGATGCAAGATACCTGGTGAGGCAACGGGCTAGGAAGGGGGGTGCGGAACGGGGCGCCGGCACGTGCCCTCGCCGGACCCGAGTGGCCGATACTTGATCACGTGACGGGGGGAAGCACGGCCGTGGGTCGACCGGTGAAGGACTGGTTCACGGCCAGGTCAAAGGGTGTGGGTGATCGCATGGGCTCGCTGGTGGCGTCGGAAGCCGTCGTGGCGCGCGAGGACAGGTTCGACTGGTTCTGCGAGACGGTGTCCAGCGATGTGATGCCGGTCAGGCTCAGCACCCCGCACACGGCCGACTTCCGCGCCAAGATCACGGACCTGGATCTCGGCGTGGTGCGGCTGTCCGCCCTGAGGTGCTCACCGGTGCTCTCGCGCCGTACCGCGGCGCACGTCCGGCGTGGTGATCCCGAACACGTGCAGCTGGCGCTCATCACCCAAGGCGCTTTCAAGATCTCCCAGCGGGGCAGCGAGTCGGTGGTGGCAGGGGGGCTCGTGCTCACGGACACCTCTCGGCCGAGCGAAGGGGCCAGCGCGGGCGGGCAGGGCGAGGCGGTCGTGCTGCAGATCCCCCGCACGGCTCTGGCGCTGCGCCCGAACCGTGTGGACCGCCTCCTCGCGCAGAACCTGATCGCGGACAGAGGGTCCGGTGCGGTCTTCGCCGACTTCCTGAAAACGCTGCTCACGCACGGCCCGCGCTGCCGCCCGGAGGAGCTGCGCGCCATGGGCTCCATCGCCCTCGACCTGGCCACCGCTTGTCTCGCGCAGCAGCTCGGCGATCTGGGCGAGGCGCCCGCTGCGGTGCGCGCACAGGAGACTCTGCAGCGGATCCACCGCTTCATCGAGAACAACCTCGGCGACCCGGGCCTGACCCCTCAGATGATCGCGGATCGGCACCACATGTCCCTGCGCGCTCTCTACGCCCTCTTCGCCGGCCAGGACCTGAGCGTCGCGGCACGCATCCGCGAAAGCCGGCTGCAGCGCGCCCGCGCCGACCTCGCACGAGGGGAACTCGGCCATCAGCCCGTCCAAGTGATCGCGGCCCGCTGGGGATTCTCCAGCGCCACCGCGTTCAGCCGTGCGTTCCGCGAAGCCTACGGAACCACCCCTACGGAACACCGGGCGTCGTCCGCGACGGCCCCGGGGCGGGCCGTCACGCGCGGATGTTAGCTTCCTTCCGTGGCGGATCATCAAGACGAGACCAGGGTGGCCTACGACGGTGTCGTCGAGCTGTACGCGTCGCTGTTCGCCGACCGGCTGGAGACGCAGCCCTTCGCGCGAGCCATGATCACCACCTTCGCCGAGCTGGTGCGGGGGACGGGGAACCCGCGGACGGCCGACGTCGGGTGCGGCCCCGGACATCTGACGGCCATGCTGCACGACCTCGGACTGGACGCCTTCGGGTTGGACCTCTCCCCGGCCATGGTCGACCACGCCCGCCGGGCCCATCCGGCGCTCCGTTTCGACGAGGCGCGCATGGAGGCCCTCCCCGTCGAGGACGGCGCGCTCGGCGGCGTACTGGCCCACTACTCGATGATCCACACCCCGCCCGCGGCATTGCCCGCACTGCTCGCCGAGCAGGTCCGTGTCCTCGCGCCGGGGGGCCTGCTCCTGGTCTCCTTCTTCGGGACCGACGGACCGGATCCGGTCCGCTTCGACCACAAGGTGACGCCCGCCTACAGCTGGCCGGCGGACCGGCTCGCCGAGCTGCTGACCGGAGCCGGCCTCGTCCCGTTCGCGCGGCTCCTCCACGACCCGGCCTCCGAACGCGGCTTCCTCGACGCCCACTTGCTGGCCCGCCGCCCGTAGGGCGTGTCCTTCGGATCAGGGCCGGGCCCGCGCAGCCCCGAGCCGCCGAGCCCACGCGACGCGTCGCACGGCGGCGGCGCCGTCCTGAGCACGCGTTTCCCGGTGTTAAGGTTTTGTCTGATCGATCTCGATCGCAGGATTGTTACTCCCTGAGGACGTCACCTTCGTCGCCACGCGACGTCAAGGCGGCGTGCCGCTTGAGGGGAGGCAAGGCCTGGGTGGCGCCGCGTGCGCGACCCGGGCCTTTTTTGTTGCCCGGATCCGGGCGTGAGAGATCGCGGACCGAAGCAGGATGGCAAGAGCCCCAGGATGCAAGGACGCATCATGAACACACCCGTAGCCGGACCCGGCACGCAGGCGGACCAGATCCTCCGCGGCGTCGGCGGAGCCGAGAACATCGAGAGCCTCACGCACTGCGCGACGAGGCTGCGCTTCCAGCTCCACGACGGGGCGAAGGCCGACACGGCCGCGCTCGATGCCCTCGACGGCGTCATGGCCACCGTCCCGCAGTCCGGTGACCGCCTGCAGATCGTGATCGGCGGAGCCGTCGCACGCGTCTACTCCGAGATCATGAACCTGCCGTCCATGGCGGGCGGCGCCGCGCCGGGCCCGAAGTCCGACGCCGACGTCAAGGCCGCGATGCGGGCCAAGAGCCGCGGCCGCTACGCCGTGGTCGACAACTTCTTCGAGTACCTGTCCGACTCGTTCCGCCCGCTCATGGGCGTCCTGCTGGGCTCCTCGCTCATCATCGCGATCGCCTCCGTCCTCGACGCCCTGGGCTTCGTCGACTTCCGCGCCGCGGACAAGTCCGCCACCTGGGTCTTCGTCGACGCCATGTGGCGCTCGGTGCTGTACTTCCTGCCGATCATGGTCGCCTACAACGCGGCCAAGAAGCTGAAGATCGACCCCTGGGTGGGCGCCGCCGTGATGGCCGCGGTGATGACCCCGAACTTCACGGGCATGCTCAACCCGAAGTCCGGCATCCCCGGCATCACCTGCACCACCAACGGGACCCTGGGCACCCAGGAGTGCGTGGCGCACGTCTTCGGACTGCCGATGCAGCTGAACGACTACGGCGGCCAGGTCTTCGTGCCGCTGCTGATGGTCGCCCTGCTCGCCCTGGTCTACAAGAGCCTGCAGCGCATCTTCCCGGAGGCCGTGCACCTGGTCTTCGTGCCGTTCTTCAGCATGCTGATCATGATCCCGATCACCGCCTTCCTCATCGGCCCGCTGGGCGTCTGGGCCGGCAACGGCCTCGGTGAGGGCCTGTCCTGGCTGAACGGCAACGCCCCGATCGTCTTCGCGATCCTCATCCCGCTGCTCTACCCCTTCCTGGTGCCGCTGGGCCTGCACTGGCCGCTCAACGCGCTCATGCTGGTGAACATCAACACCCTCGGCTACGACTTCATCCAGGGCCCGATGGGCGCCTGGAACTTCGCCTGCTTCGGCGCCACCGCCGGTGTGCTGCTGCTCTCGCTCCGTCACCGCGAGAAGGAGATGCGCCAGACCGCGACCGGCGCCCTGGCCGCCGGACTGCTCGGCGGCATCTCCGAGCCGTCGCTGTACGGCATCCACCTGCGCTTCAAGCGGATCTATCCGCGCATGCTCGTGGGCTGCCTCGTGGGCGGCGTGATCGTCGGCGTCCTCGGTGGCGTGGACACCAAGGCCTTCGCCTTCACCTCCCTGCTGACCATCCCGGTCTTCTCCCCGATGGCCACCTACGGCATCGCGATCACGGCGGCCTTCTTCGTCTCGATGGCGCTCGTCTACTTCTCCGACTTCCGCACCCCGGAGGACCGCGTCCAGGCCAACGCCGAGCGCGACGCCGCCGAAGCCGTCTCCCGCGGGGAGTCCGCGGCGGCCGATGAGCGCGAGCTCGTCACCGTCGGCGCCGCCACGACCGCCGCGGGCGCATCCACCGGCTCCGCCGCCGCAGCCGCCTCCGCCGCCGCGGCCGGTACCCCCGCCCCCACCCCCGCCCCCGCCCGGGGCACCGAGCTCGCCGCGCCCGTCGCGGGCCGTGTGGTCGGCCTCGACGAAGTGGGGGACCCCGTCTTCGCCTCCCGCGCACTCGGCGAAGGCGTGGGCATCGAGCCGGCTGACGGCCGCATCGTCGCCCCGGTCGACGGCGAGCTGGTCATCGTCGCCGCCACCGGCCACGCCTTCGGCATCCGTACCGCGGACGGCGTCGAGGTGCTCATCCACATCGGCATCGACACGGTGCAGATGCGCGGCGAGGGCTTCGACGTCCAGGTCGAGGCCGGCCGGCAGGTCTCCGTCGGCGACCTCCTCGTCGAGGTCGACCTCGACGCCGTGCGCGCGGCGGAGCACCCGACCGTCACCCTCATGACCGTCACCAACACCGCCGACCTCACCTCGGTCGAGCCGCACACCGGGCACAGCGTCGCAGCCGGTGCCCCCGTGGTGACCGTACGGCGGTAACGGCCGCCACCGGTCCGACGCGGGTACGCACCACCTCGTGGGGGCGTGCCCGCGTCGGACCGGTTCGGGGGAGAGGGTGGCGTACGCGTGGCAGACAATGCGGGATCATTGGGCAGAACCGGACCGCGATCGAGAAGGAGAGCAGGCGTTGAAGGCGCTGCGTGTCCTCAATAACAACGTGGTCCTCGCGCGCGACGACAGGGGCCAGGAGGTCATCCTCACCGGGCGCGGCATCGGGTTCAGCTCCCGCCAGGGCAAGCCCGTCGACCCCGCGCTGATCGTGCGCGTCTTCGTCCCGGCGGACGGCCGCGACCCCGACCACCTGAGCGAGGTCCTCTCCCTCATCGACGAGGAGGTCCTGCGGGCCGTCGTGATCGCCCTCGACGAAGCGGGCGTCGAGGGGCGCGAGTCCACCCGGCCGACCCTCGCCATCGCCGTCGCCGACCACGTGGCCGGTGCGCTGGACCGGGCCGCGCGGGGCATCGTCATCGAGTACCCGCTGCGCGCGGAGGTCCAGGCCCTGTACGCCTCCGAGTACGCCCAGGCGCAGCGCCTGCTGGATGCGATCAACGAGCGCGTGGACCCGCGACTGGAGGACTCCGAGGCGATCGCGCTCGCCTTGCACCTGGTCAACGCGGGCTTCGCCACGGGCGACCTGTCCTTCACGTACACGATGACCGGGGTCATCCAGCAGATGCTCGCGGTCGTGAGGGAGCGGTACGGGCTGTCCGTGTCCCAGGAGTCCATGAGCGCGGCGCGGTTCATCACCCACGTGCGCTACCTCTTCGTGCGCATGCAGCAGCACCGGCAGCTCAAGGGCCACGAGTCCACGATCGGCGAGGGAATCCGCCGGCACTACCCGGAGGCGACCCGCACCGCGCAGCAGTTGGCGACGATCGTCGAGCTGCGCCTGGGCGAGCACCTGAGCGAGGACGAGGTCTCCTACCTCGCACTCCACGTGGCCCGCATGACCACGGAGCCGGACGGCACCGCCGCATGAGCAGGCTGGTGAGGAGGGCAGCGGTACGCGATCCGGGTCCCGACGGTGAGCCTCACCCCGGCGGCGCGACGAGGCCGAACTCGTAGGCGAGGATCACGAGGTGGACCCGGTCCCGCGCGTCGAGCTTGGTGAAGAGCCGTGCGAGGTGGGCCTTGGCGGTGGCCACGCTGATGGTGAGCTCCCCGGCGATCTCCGCATTGGACAGGCCGCGGCCGACCAGGGTCAGGACCTCGCGCTCCCGGTCCGTGATGCCGCCTGCGGCCACCCGGCGGGCTCCCGGGGATCCCCCCGGTCCGACACCGGGGGAGAGCTCGGGCCGCGCCGCGAACTCCTCGATGAGACGGCGCGTGACGCCCGGCGCGATGAGGGCGTCCCCGGCGGCGACGACCCGTACCCCGTCGAGGATGGACTCCAGCGGCATGTCCTTGACCAGGAAGCCGCTCGCGCCGGCGCGGAGCGCCCCGTAGACGTACTCGTCGTCGTCGAAGGTGGTGAGGACCAGCACCCGGGTCGTCGACCGCGGATCCGCGTCGATCCGCCGGGTTGCCTCGATCCCGTCCGTGCCGGGCATCCGGATGTCCATGATGGCCACATCCGGCCGCAGCCGGGCCACCAGCTCCACGGCGTCGGCGCCGTTCCCGGCCTCCCCGACCACCTCCAGGTCAGGGGTGTCGGCGATGAGGACGCGCAGGCCCGTACGGATTAGCGGCTGGTCGTCGATCAGCACGACACGGATCACCGGCCCGCCTCCACGGGTATCGGCAGCACGGCCGCCACCCGGAAGCCGCCGTCCGGGAGCGGCCCGGCGCTGAACTCGCCGTGAAGCAGGCCGACTCGCTCCCGCATGCCGACGATCCCGTAGCCGGAACCCCCGACGCCGCCCCCGCAGCCGAGGTCGACGACGTCCACGGCCAGCTCGTCACCGCGGTGGTCGACCGTGACGGTGCAGTCCCGGGTACCGGAGTGCCGTACGACGTTGGTGACCGATTCCTGGACGATGCGGAAGGCCGCGAGGTCCACGTCCGGGGGCAGTTCGCGATGCTCCCCCCGCCGGCGGACCTCTACCCGGACACCGGCGGCCGCGCTCCGCCCGACCAGCTGGTCGAGGGCGGCCAGACCGGGGACCGGCTCCAGCGGCGCGGACTCCTCCTCGCCCTTGCGCAGCGCGCCGAGCATCCGCCGCAGACCGGCGAGGGTCTCCCTGCCGGTGACCTCGATGGCGTCGAGCGCCTTGCGCGTCTCGGCGGGCTGGGTGTCCATGACCCGGCTGCCCACACCGGCCTGGATGGTGATGATGCCGATGTTGTGGGCGACCATGTCGTGCAGTTCCCGGGCGATCCGCAGCCGCTCCGCGGTGACCGCCTGCCGCGTGACCTGGGCGCGCACCGTGTCCGCGTGCGCCCGGTCCTGACGGACCGTGTTGCCGATCAGCCAGGCGATGACGACGGTCGACGCGAGCCCGGCCGGCGCCGAGGGGTTGAAGAAGTGGCCATGGGCCAGCTTCCAGGCCGCATAGCCCGCCAGAGTGGCGACACAGAGCAGGGCGGCGGGTACCGAGACCCGCCGTGAGCGGGTCGCGGCGGTGTAGCCGACGGCCGCGTCGGCCAGCAGGAACAGGACGAACGTCGTCTCGCGCACCGCCATCCCGATCGAGAACACGGAGCCCGCGAGCGCCACGGCCACGGCCACCAGCGGCGCCCGGAACAGCAGCAGCGCGCCCAGGGTCGTGACGACGGCGGTGACGAGGAGCGGTGCGTCCTCGATGTTGCCGTCGTACTGGACCAGATGCCGGAGCTCGTCCGGCCGTTGCAGCGTGCGCACCAGGATGAGGGTCACCCAGAAGGCACCCACCCACGCACCCGGTGGCAGACGTCTGAGCAGGGGCGGACGAGGACGAGGAGGAGCGGCGGTCATCGGCCGATCGTATCCGCGCCCGCCCGCCTGGGCATTGGCCCGCGGACCTAATCCCCCGGGCTACCGGCGGTGCGCCACAGTGTGAACCACCGGCCGATGCAGGGACCGTGCCCGCACCGGCAGCGTGGACCCCGTGATCGAATCGACTCGACTGACCAAGCGGTACGGCGACACGGTCGCCGTCGACGACCTGACCTTCACGGTGGAACCGGGCCGGGTGACGGGCTTCCTCGGCCCCAACGGCGCCGGCAAGTCCACCACCCTGCGGATGATCCTGGGCCTCAGCACGCCGACCGGCGGGACCGTCACCGTGGACGGGGTCCCCTTCGCCCACCGCCCGCGCGGACTGCGCCACGTGGGCGCGCTGTTGGACGCCCACGACGTGCACGGCGGACGGAGCGCGCGGGCGCACCTGTCCGCCCTGGCCCGCGGCAACCGCATCCCCCTGTCCCGCGTGGACGAGGTCCTGCGGGACGTCGGGCTGACGAAGGCGGCGGGCCGCCGGATCGGCGGGTTCTCCCTCGGGATGAAGCAGCGCCTCGGCATCGCGGGCGCCCTGCTCGGCGATCCGCCGGTGCTGCTGTTCGACGAGCCCCTCAACGGCCTCGACCCCGAGGGCGTGCTGTGGGTGCGCGGCCTGTTCCGGCGGCTGGCGTCCGAGGGCCGCACGGTCTTCGTCTCCAGTCACATGATGGCCGAGATGGAGCACACCGCCGACCGGATCATCGTCATCGGGCGGGGCCGGCTGATCGCCGACGCGAGCCTGGCGGAGTTCTCGGCGCGTCACGCCTCCCGGGGCGTGACGGTGCAGACCCCTGACCCGACGGCCCTGGCGGCCCTGGAGGCCGTACTGGTCGCCGAGGGCGGGTCGGTGCACCGGGAGAACGGCCCGGCGGTCCGCGTCACCGGCCTGACGGCGGCCCGGATCGGCGAACTCGCCCACCGGCACCGCATCGTGCTCCACGAACTGGCCACCCACACCTCGTCCCTGGAGTCGGCGTTCATGACCCTGACCGCCGACAGCGTCGAATACCTCGCAGGAGACCCCCGATGAGCACGCTGACCCCGTCCGGCACCAAGTCGTCCGAGCGGGCGGCCGAACCCGCGGCCGGGTTCACCGACCTGCTCGCCGCGGAGTGGATCAAGATGCGCTCGCTCAGGTCGACCTACTGGGTGCTCGTCCTCAGCGCCGTGGTCGCGATCGCGATCAACGTGAACGCCGTCCACTCCGACTTCCCGTACATCGACCAGTCGCACCCTGCGCTGCCCGGCGAACCTCCTTACAAGTACGACCCGTTGTTCCACGGACTGAGCAGCATCTCGGCCGATGTCATGGCACTGGCGGCGGCCGCCTTCGGGGCCATCACGGTCTTCGGCGAGTACGCCACGGGGATGATCCGCACCACGTTCGCGGCCGTCCCCGACCGGCGTGCGGTGATCACGGCCAAGGTGGCCCTGGTCGCGGTGATCACGCTCGCCCTCGGCGCGATCGTCTCCGCGACGTCGTTCTTCACCATCAACGCGATGCTGGCCTCCCGCCACGTCGGGCTCTCGATCCACGACCCCGGCTGTCTGCGGGCCGTCGTGGCCTACGCGCTGGTCGTCCCGGTCTGCGCACTCATCGGGATGGCCTTCGGAGCCGTCCTCCGCCATGCCACGGCCTCGATCGTCTCCGTCGTGGGCATCCTCTTCATCGTGCCCCTGCTCTTCGGCGGCGACAGGTACCGGGTCCTGAAGGAGATCGGCAATCACCTCCCGCTCGCCGCCCAGGCACGGCTGGGCCTGAACCCGGACTCCTACACCAGTCTGGGCGCCCACCCGGGCACGATCGCAGGCTCGTGGACCGCGCTCGCGGCCTGGGCGCTCGTCTCGGTGATCGTCGCCGTGACGGTCGTACGGCGCCGGGACGTCTGAGGCCGGCCCGGCGGCCGGCCTCTGTTTGTGCGGGGCTACGCGGCACCCGCCGCTGCCAGCACCGCGATGGGCAGGAGCAGGATCCACTGCGGCAGACGGAGCAGTGGTCTGGGCCAGCCGACGGACAGGGTGACGACCAGGAAGGCTGCCGCGTACGCGATGAAGTGCGCGGCGACGAACCACGCCACCAGGCCGGTCCCCGGCGCACCGTCCGCCTGGGCGAGGTACAGCAGAACGAGCCCGGAGAGCACCAAGTCGACGCTCACCATGTGCCAGACGGCGTGCAGGACACGCTTGGGTTCGTCCGCGAGCCCGCAGGACAGCAGCGGGCGCACCACATCGCGGCGCCCGCCGATGATGTGCACCGCGGCCACGCCGACAGCGGTGATGCCCGCCGCGAGAAACCAGCTGTTCATCGGACCTCGATTCCCTTGGCCACGACGGTGGCCAGTTGTGTGGCCAGCTGCTCGTCGGGGTGTTCCCCGACCAGCCCTATGTGGAAGAACACGGCTCCGGCCAGGGTGTCCAGGACCAGGTCCACCGGTGTTCCGGCCGCGATCTCCCCCCGCGCCGCGGCGCGTTCGAAGACGATCAGCAGTCGTTCCTTCGACGGCGCCAGGAAGTCGCCGCGGATGCGCGCCTTCAGTTCCGGATCGGCGGCGAAGTCGGCGAGCAGCCCCGGGAGTGCCGCCGCGGCGGCGGGCGCGCGGAACTCGTCGACCAGGCCCTGCAGCAGCACGGTCAGATCCCCGGCCAGCGTTCCGGTGTCCGGGGGCGGCGCTTGATCGGTGGCCGTGAAGACGGCCTCGAAGACCAACTCCGGCTTGCCCGGCCACCGCCGGTAGATCGTGTCCTTGCCGACACCGGCCCGCGCGGCCACCGCCCCGATCGACGTCGCGGCGTAGCCGACCTCGACCACCAGCCCGGCCGTCGCACCGATGATGGCCTCGTGGGACCGGGGATCCCTGGGACGCCCTCTGGAGGGCGGAGAGGAACTCATGCATTTACCTTACGGGTCGACCCGTAACGTAATCAAGAGCGAGCCCGACGAGACCGGAGCCGGCGGCGTCTCGTCACGTGCGCCCAGTTGACGCGGCTATGGTGCTGAGCGAGATCCAGACGTCGGGAGGCAGGTCCGGCCGACCCGGTACCGGCCTGCGCTCCTCGGTCCATGCGTCGCCGGCGACAGTCGTGGCAACCCGGCGCCAGAAGCGCGCCGCGGCCGTGTTCGCGTCCTGGAAGGCGACCTCCCACGAGCCGGGGTGCAGGGCCAGGATCTCCTGAACGGCCTGCAGCCCGATCCCCGACCTCCGCGCACCGCGCACCACGAAGAAGCTGTTCAGTCCGCGCGTCGAGGCGGTCAAGCCGCGGACGAACGCGAAGCCGGCAGGTCTGTCACCGCTCGTCAGGAGGTACGGCGCCCAATCGGACTCGGAGAAGGCTTGATGCAGCCACTCGTCGCGGAAGGCGCCGTCAGGGTTGGGCAGTACGCCGTGGAACTCCGACATGTCATGTCGGAACATCAGCCACAGCCGCTCCACCGTGGTGCGGTCGGCAGTGGTCGCGAGGCGCATGGATGTGTTGGGCACGAGACTCCCTGGCAAGAAGGAACGGTCAATGGCGGTGACGGCGGCGGATCAGCCGCAGCACCACGCCCGCGGCGAAGAACAGCGCGCCGAATCCGAGGAGTGCGAACCCGAACCCGTCGAGGAGGTCGAGGAGCAACCATGGTTCAGCCGGCCGGTTCAGCCACACCACGAGGAGCAGCGCCCCGCCCAGGCCGAGGAGGGCCAGACCGCGGGCGTACCAGGTCTGCGGGTCGCCGTTGTCGACGGGCACGCGCTCGCGGTCCGTCACCGCGACGACCGTAGCCGCACGACATACATGGCGGCCATGCCGAACTGTGCGACCAGGCCGACCGTCAGGATCGCCGGCACCAGCCCGCCCGGCATGTCGAGCGGCTCGGGCACCACCAGCAGCCAGAACGCCAGCACCCCGCACCACGCCACCCCGGCGACGCCGGAGATCCACAGCCCTGCCTTGGGGTGCATCGGCTTCTTCGCCATCATGATCATTCCCCCTCCCGCTTCCTTTGCGCCAGGGTAGGCGCCGAGCTCCCCGGCGACATCCCCGTTTCGGGCCCGGGCAAGCCCCGGTGCAGGTCAAGACTCACGGACTGCCCCCAATGCGTCCGATGCCCGTGGCGGGTTCGTGGTGGGCGGGTCCGCTCATCCGCCGTCCGGACCGACGGGCGCGGTCAGTTCGTCGCCGGCCGTGGGGGCGATGCGGCGCAGGGTGCGGATCGCCGGGATCGAGAGCAGCGCCACGCAGCCCGCCAGGCAGGTGACCCCCGAGACCAGCAGCAGCGTCTCCGGGGACGCCAGCTCCGTGGCCGGCCCGGCCAGGATCTGGCCGAGGGCGATTCCGGACACCGAGCCGGCCAGCTCGTAGGCGGTGACCCGGTTGAGGACCGCCGGTGGCGTGTGGGTCTGGACGCTGGTCGCCCACATCACCGACCAGAACGCCCAGGCGGCACCACCGAGGACGTGGCCCGCCAGCAGCACCGGCAGCCCCGCGCCCAACGCCACGCAGAGCGGCAGCCCGGTGAACAGCACCATGGCCATCGCGCCGGCGGCCAGCGGCCTGGCCGGGCGCAGTCGCAGTGCCAGCAAGCCGCCGAGCACCGTTCCGACACCGAGGAAGGAGACGGCCACGCCGTAGGCATTCGGGCCGAGCCGAGCTCCGATCAGAGCTGAGCTCAGCGGCACCAGCGGGCCGAAGAGCAGCACGCCGAAGGCCACCCAGATCAGGATCACCGCCCACATCCAGGTGCGTGAGCGGAACTCCTGCCAGCCCTGGCGCAGGTCCCGACGGAGCGAACTCCTCTTTACGGCGGTGGCATCGGCATCGGCATCGCCGTCGGCGTCGGCCAGGGTTCCTGCGGACGTGCTCGCGGGGGCGAGCCGGATGAGCGCCAAGCACAGGGCGCTGAGCACGAAGGTGCCCGCGTCGATCGCGTAAACGGTCCCGGCGCCGGTCAGTACGATCAGCAGCCCCGCCAGGGCCGGGCCAAGCAGTTGGGCGAGCGCGTCGGCGACTTTGAGCGTGGCGTTGGCGCGCTGCGGTTCCCGGGCGACCAGCGGGACCATCCCGTTCACCCCCGGCTGGAACATCGCGACGGCCGCGCCGGCCAGTGCCGCCATGGTCACCAGCAGCCAGAACGGCGGCGTCCCGGCGAAGAACGCGGCAGCCAGCACACCCTGGGTGAGCACCCGGACGAGGTCGGCGCCGACCATCATCCGGCGCGCGCCCACCCGGTCGGCGAACACCCCGCCGAACAGGACCAGGAGGACGAACGTCCCGGTCCAGGTGCCGAGGACGAAGCCGACTCCGGAGATCCCGTACAGCGGCCCGACCGCGAGGGCCGCCGCCACCGGCATCATCGCGTCGCCGACCAGGGAAACCGCGCGGGCGGTGAAGTAGAGAGTGAATCGCCGGTCCCACAAGGGGGGCCTGCCGGTTGGCGCATCGGTCCGGACGGTCTGGTCGGTCTGGTCGGTCTGGTCGGTCTGGGCCTGTGTCTGTGCGGTGGTCACAGGACGATATTGGACTGGACCAATCTCCTCACCCCAGTGTCCTGAACGACACGATGGGGTACTTTCGCGCCATGACGCCTCGTTCGCTGCCGGAACCCCCGGCGCTTCACCGGGTAGTGGCCGTGCTGCAGCCCCCGCAGTCGACCTTCCCGCTCGCCTGCGCGACCGAGGTGTTCGGCGACCACAGCCCGGCGATCCCCTCCCGCTACGCGTTCGAGGTCTGCACCGAGCACCCCGGCCCGGTGCGAACCCATGCCGGATACGATCTGCTGGTCACGACAGGCCTGGAGGCGTTGGAGCGCGCGGACACGGTCCTGGTCCCCGGCTGGCAACAACCCGTCGGCACCGAAGTATCGGCAACGCTGATCGCGGCGGTCCGCCGCGCGCACCTCCGCGGCGCGCGAGTCGTCGGCATCTGCTCGGGCGCCTTCGTACTCGCTGCCGCCGGACTGCTGGACGATCGGCGGGCCGCCACCCACTGGGCCCAGGCCCCGGAACTGGCCGCCCGGTTCCCGCGCGTCCGGGTCGACCCCGCAGTGCTGTACGTGGACCACGTCGACGTCGCGACCAGCGCCGGATCGGCGGCCGGCGTGGACCTCTGCCTGCACCTGGTGCGCACCGACCAAGGCGCCGCGTACGCCATGCGGATCGCCCGCCAGTTGGTGATGCCGCCGCACCGCGAGGGGTGCCAGCTGCAATACGCCGAACTGCCCACCTCGGGACCGGTCACCGACTCGCTGGCCCCGCTGCTGGAATGGCTGGCCGGGCGGCTGGACCAGCCGGTCAGCGTCGCCGAGATGGCGGTCCGCTCCCAGGTCTCGGCCCGCACGCTGACCCGGCGCTTCACCGAACAGCTGGGAATCAGCCCCGGGCGCTGGCTGCTGGACCGGCGCCTCGCCGCCACCCGGGCCCTGCTGGAAGAGACCGACCTGCCCGTGGAAACCATCGCGCACCGGGTCGGCCTCTCCTCGGCCGTCAACCTGCGCCGACGCTTCCAGGAGGCCCTGCGCACCACACCGGCCGCCTACCGGCGCGACTTCCGAGCGGCAAAGCCGGCCGCGGGGCATCCCCTCAGGCAGGAACCGGTCGCCCTTCGGCGTACGGGCTGAGCATCGTGTCGAAGTAGCCTCGGCGGCTGCCTCCAGGAACACCAGGAACACCAGGAACACAGCGGGCACCGCCGCTACGACGACAGCGCTCCATCCGGATGTGAACTGGTGCCGATATCCGTACAACCCTCGGGGCCGGCCGGCAGTCAAACCCGTGCAGTCGATCAGATGTAACGCACGGGGGAGACCGGTGAACAGCTTCAAGAGTCCCATGACGGCCGTCGGCACGGCAGCCGCATCCGGGGCCGGCGGCGCTTCGGCGCACCCCGCCGCCGGCGCGGCGGCCGACGGCGCCCCGGGGGCCTCCTCACTGGTGGTCGGAGTGAAGAAGTCCGTCACCCCGGTCACGCTCCGCACGGCGGCGCTCGCCGGTCTCCTGGCCACCGCCCTCACCGGCTGCGGACTCCTGGGAGGCTCGGGCGACTACGCGGACGGCGCCATGACGGCCGGCGGTGGCGGGCGGTCCTTCACCGTGGCCGCGGCCGGCGACATCCTGATCCACCCCCAGCTGATCGACCAGGCCGCCCGGGACGCGAAGGCCGAAGGCCGGTCCGGGTACGACTTCGACAAGATCATGGCGGGCGTGAAACCCGTCATCAGCAAGGCGGACCTCGGCATCTGCCACATGGAACCGGTCCTCGGCAAGCCCGCCGGCCCCTTCCAGAGCTACCCGGACTTCCTGGTTCCGCCGCAGATCGCGACGACGATCAAGAACATCGGGTACGACACCTGCTCGACGTCCTCCAACCACTCCCTCGACCACGGCCCGGAGGGCGTGTACCGCACGCTGGACACCCTCGACAAAGCGGGCCTGAAGCACACCGGCTCCGCACGCAACAAGGCCGAAGCCGACAAGCCGCTGATCATGGACGTCAAGGGCGTCAAAGTGGCACAGCTCTCCTACGCCTTCGGGTTCAACGGCCGGGAATTGCCGCAGGACAAGCCGTGGCTGGCCAACCTGAACGACTTCGACAAGATCGCCGCCGCGGAGACCGCCGCCCGCAAGGCAGGCGCCGAGGTCGTGATCCTGTCGATCCACTGGGGCCGTGAGCACCAGCCCAACGCGAGCAAGCCCCAGCTCAAGCTCGCCCGCCGGCTCGCCGAGAAGACCGGGATCAACCTGGTCATCGGACACCACGCGCACGTGGTCCAGCCCTTCGAGAAGGTCGACGGCACCTGGATCGCGTACGGCCTCGGCAACCAGCTCGCCCGCCACGACGTGCCCACCGGCCTGACCGAAGAAGGCGCCATCGGCTGGTTCGAGTTCGCCGAGAAGGGCGGCAAGTGGGACGTGGAGGCCCGGTTCGTGCCGACCTTCACCGACATCCCGCCGGACCCCGAGGCCACACAGGACGGCGCCGCCGCCGGGATCGAGATCAAGCCCGTACGCGACCACCGCCTGGTCGACGTGGCCGAAGCACTCCGCAACGACTCGAACCTGCTGCCCGAGCAGCGGTCCCGCTACCGCGTGGCCTTCGAACGCACCGTGGGCACGGTCATGAACCGGGGCGCCGCCAAGGACGGCCTGCGCCCCCTGCAGGAACTCCCGGGCTGAGCTCCCCCGGCCGGCCCGCCTCTTCGGGTCTTGCCCGGCCGGACGGCCCAGGCCCGGCCGGCCCGCGGCGCGCCCGCGCGTCGGCCGTGCCAGGACCCTTTACCCCCACATACCGCCATATCCGCACGACCGCACCCAGGAGAGGAGCGCCCCTGTGGCCGCTTCCACAACGAAGCGGCGGCGCAAAGCCCGCCGAAGGGCAGACATGTCCCTGCTCGGCGGCATACGCCCGCCGATCGCCATGCTGTCTGCCCTGCTGCTCCTCCTGGCCGGTCTCACCGCCCTGAGCCTGGGCAGCGTCCGCAAGGACCAACTGCCCGAAGCCGTGCTGACCTCCCAGCAACACTTCGCGGAGGACGGTGCGATCGCCCTGCGGGCGTCACTGGACGAGAGCGTCACCGACCTCAACCGGACCGCCACCCTCTTCTCGGCAGGAGATCCGGTCACTCCCGACGCCGTCCTCGACAAGATCGGCAGCGCCTACCAGAAATGGCGCGGCACGGCGCTCGTCGAGATCAGCTCCGGCCGGCTGCTCGCCGCCCGCGGCGAGAACCTCCCGCTGCCCGCCATCGACCTGTCCAAGCTGTCGGACAAGAGCGGCCTCACACCCCGGATGATCCGCCTGGAGAACGGCGAGACCCGACTGCTGACCCTCGCCCTGCTCACCTGGCCGGGCAAGCCGCAGCAACTACTGGTCGCCTCCAGCAGCCTGCGCTTCCCGGGCATCAGCCTCGGCGACTTCCGGGCCATCGCGGTCGTGGACTCCGAAGGCCGAATCCTCAGCAGCGACGGCATCCCCGAACCCGAGCAGGTGCTCACCGACCTTCAGCGCGAGGATGTCAAGCGGGACACCAAGCAGCTCAAGTCCTTCGCGAAATCGGCGGCGAAGAAGGCCAAGCGCCACCCGCTGACGACCAAGGAGCCGGGCTCCGGAGGGTTCCGCGGCGTCAGCGGCAGCCTGCTGGGCGGCGAGTTCGCGGGTGACCGCGCCGCTGCCGGCTATGCGACCCTGGCCGGCCCCGAGGCCGGTGTCGGCACGACCGCCACCAGCCTCGGCCTCACCGTCGTCGCCATGGTCAACGTCGCCGAGGACACCCGGCCGGCGACCGACGCCGTCGTCGGCCTCATCGCGGCCGGCGCTCTGCTGCTCATCGGCGGCCTGGTGATCCTCCTGCTCGTCGCCACCGTCCAGCGACCGCTGCTCGCCCTCTTCCTGGAGAGCCGGCGGCTGACCCGCGGTGACCTGCACCGGCCCGTGAGGGTCCCGCGCAGCGGTGAGGGTGCTCGGATCGGCCTGGCGCTGGAGCGCCTGCGCCGCCAGCTGCTCGACCAGCCCGATCCGGGTCCGGACGGCATCGCCGCCGGAGGCAAGCTGCGCAAGATCGGGGTCCGCACCCTCGTCGCACTGGCCCTGGTCCTGCTAATCGGCTGGTGCCTGCCCCTCGGGCTGATGCTCAACCGAGCCGGCGAAGACGTCGTCGTCCCCCAGCAGATCGTCAACGACCAGCGCGAGCGCACCGACACCGTGAACGACCGGGTCCGGCGCGCACTCAACGAAGGGCACGCCGACCTGGTCTCGGTCGCCTCGCTGATGAACGACCGCACCACCCCGCAGCACATGGCCATCGTGCTGGAGCGCACGCTGCAGGAACACCTGCGTTACCAGTCGCTGTACGTCGTCGACGCGAACGGCAAGGTGCTCGCCAAGGCCGGCTCGGAACCGAAGGCGCCCGCCACCAAGGGTCCCGGCCGGGAACCGATCACCCTGGTCACCGGCGGCAACGAACCGCTCCTCGTCGCCGCCGCCGACACCTCCAGCCGCAAGGGCGCGGCAGTCGTCGCCGAGTTCCGGGTCGACTTCCTCAACTCGCTGCTGAAACGCCCCGGCCTGGGCGAGATCCGGGTCGTCGATGCGGAACACCGGGTGATCGCCTCCAGCAGCGGCTACCAGGCCTTCGAGAAGCTCGGCGACAAGCGGCTCGGCGCACTGATCGACGGCGCCTCCCTCAAGGTGGGCATGGCGCCCCGTCCGGCCGGAGTCCTCTACCGCGACCGCGGTTCGCCGACCATCGCCGCCGCGACCCCGTTCGTAGGCGGTGGCGCCGCCAAGAAGATGAACTGGACCGTGGTCAGCTGGCAGCCGGCCAAGGGCCTCGCCATCCCCGAGTACAGCCTGCAGAACCGTACGGTGCTGGCCGGCCTGCTCGGCCTCACGGCCGCCGTGGCCTGCCTCGGATGGCTCCACCTCATCGTGGTCCGGTCCCTGCGCGAGCTCGCGCAGCGCGCCGAAGCCCTGGCGGACGGCGACCGCCGCACCGTCCTCTACCCGCGCCACCACGACGAGGTCGGCGCCGTCACCCGCAGCCTGGAAGTCATCAGGCAGCAGCTCCAGGAGCTGCGCAAGCGGGAAGCCACCAGCAGCGCCGGCCGGTCCGGCCAGGCTGCCAAGGCCGGAAGGAACTGACCGGGCGGCGCCCTTCCTCCACACCGTGCCGGTGATGCACCGCGTACCGCGCCGCTGCACGCCGTCTCCGCGTCGCCGGCGGGGCCACGCCTGGTCCCCCCGGATCCGGTCCCGGAAGGCTTGGGCCTCCCGGGGCCGGGGGAGGATCCGGGGGCGCCGCTCTCGAAGGGGCGGGGCCGGCGTCGCAGCGACGGAGACGGAGCACATGGGAGAGACCGGGCTGGCCGCGGCCGCCGAGCGAGCGGTGGCCGACAGCGCCCCGATGGTGGAGCGGCTGCGTACCCTGACCTCCGAGCTGGCGAAGGAGCTCGCCCCACCGGAGCGGGCCGGAGAGGACTCCTCAGGGCTGCTGGCCGAGGAACGCGCGGTGCGGGAGCGTGCCGTGGCCGCAGTGCAGGAGCTGGCCGTGTCCCGGCTGGAATCCATGGACACCTTCAACGTCGTCCTGTTCGGCCGCACCAACTGCGGCAAGAGCACCCTCGTCGAGGCACTCACCGGAGGCACCGGCTCACGGATCTCCACCGGCGACATCGACTACACCACGACGGTGGACGTCGCCGCGTGGCAGGGCCTGCGGGTGTACGACACCCCGGGCACCAACGGCTGGCGAGCCGACGGCGCGAACCAGGGCCTGGAGGAGGCCGCCCGCCGCGCCGTCCTGGCCGCCGACGTGGTCCTGCTCTGCTTCGACACCCTGCACCAGCTCGAGGGCGAGTTCGCCAAGGTTGCCGAATGGGTGCTGGCCTACGGAAAGCCCGCCATCGCGGTACTCAACGTCCGCAACCGCTACTGGCGGGACCCCGCACAGGTCCCCTCCGGGGACCGGCGCTCCCAGTTGTCCGTCAAGGTGGCCGAGCACGCCTCCAACATTCGTGAGCACCTCGGTGTGCACGGCCTCGCCCGGGTCCCCTTGGTCGCGATCAGCGCCCAGCGGGCCGTCGCCGCGCGGGGCGCGCAGGACTACCAGGGGCCCGACCGGGACACCATCGCGCTCCTGCGTGACCTCAGCGGCGAGCTGGTGCGGCGCAGCGGCCGTGACCTCCCGTACCGGGACGGCCGCGAGCTGCTCCTCGCCTGGTCCAACTTACCCGCGCTGGAGACCCTGCTCGCGGCGGCGGTCACCGAAGGGGCCCAGGACCTGCGGCTCGGGGCCCTCACCGGCCGGCTCACCGGGGCGCTCACCGAGGTCGCCGGGGAACTGGCCCGCGTCCTGACCCGTCCGGCCGTCTCCTACGGCGAGCAGTACGAGGAGGGCCTTGAGGAACTGCTGACCGCTCTCGGCCGCCCACCGGCACCCCGCCCGGCCGCAGCGGAAGCCGCAGCGGAAGCCGGAACCGGCGCCGCGGCCGGCCGGAACACCGAGTTCAGGGCTCTCGCCACGGCCCTCCGCGAGCTGGAACGGCTGCGCGGCAGCCGCTTCGAGGCGACCTCCACCGGTGAGGTGCGCGGCTATCTGAAACACCGGCTGGCCGCCCGGACCGCCCCGCTCCGCACGGAGGCGGAGAACCGGGCCGAGGAGCTGGTGGAGAGCGGATTCCGCGATCGCAGGGAGATATCCGACGAGGAATTCTCCCGGACCGTGATGTCCGTCCAGACCGTCACCGACGCCGTGGACGCCGTCGTGGCGCAGTTCGAGACCCATCTGCTCGCCCGCCTCTCGCTGACCGCCGCCGAGGCACGCGCCAACCTGAAAGCGGTGGCCGTCCCCACCGTCCGGGTGGTCGGCGACGCCGGGAGCGGCATGCGCCGCATGGGATTCTGGTCCGGCGGTGTCAGCGCCGCCGGCGGCATCCTCGGCCCCGTCCTGACCGCGGCCGTCGTGTTCCACTTCTGGAACCCGGTCGGCTGGGTGGCGGCGGGCGTGGCCGTCGCCAACTCCCTGGCGTACGTGGGCGGGCGGCTGCTCAGCCGCTTCGGCCTGGGCAGGGCGGCCCGGCAGCGCGAGGCCGCCCGGATCGAGAGCCGGCAGGAGGCACGCCGCGCGGTCCGCGGATACTTCGCAGACATCGAAGCCCACGTGCTGGCGCACGGCGAGCAGCGCGTCCACGACACGCTCCTGCGTGCGGCGCCTCCCCTGGTCACCGAAGCCCTGGCCCTGCGACGGATCGCGGCCGACGCGGCCCGGGACTCCGAACGCCTCCTCCGCGCGGCCGCGGGACTGCCGCAGACCCGCGAACCGGCCGGAGTGCTGCGCGAAGCCATGGGCCGGATCGAGTACGAACGCGACGTCGTCGACGCGCCGGACCGGTACTGGCTGGGATCCTCATGGTGCGGCGACCCGTACAACCTGGCCGAACCCGCCTCCGAGGAACCGGCCGGCGGCCGCTCCCGCTCCACGCCCCGCTTCACCGAGAGCCTCTTCATGCGGCTGCGCTCCGCCTTCTCGGTCCGCTCCCTGGTCCCGGCTCCCGGCAGCGGACGGCAGTGGCTGGGACTGCTGCACCAGGAACTCGACGGGACTGCCGAAGCCGCGGCGCTCCTCGCGGAACTGGACGCACTCGCCGCGGACCTGAGGCCCCGCGTCGTCGTCGCCGGGGCGACGAACTCCGGCAAGTCCGCCTTCGTGCGACGGCTGCTGACCGAGTCCGGGCTGCCGGTGTCCGACGCACTGCGCAGCGCTCCCGGCCCGGTCACCGCGACCGCCGCAGCCTACGAGTGGGAGGGCATGCTCCTCGTCGACACACCGGGGTTCCAGAGCGGCATCGAACCGCATACGGCCGCGGCGGTCGCCGCGCTCGCCGACGCGGCCACCGTGTTCTACCTCGTCGGCCCGGATCTCGTCACCGGGGACCGAGCCGACCTGGCCCTGCTGCTGTGCGGAAACCCGGAGGAGGGCCGCGCGGCCAAGGCCGACCGGGTCGTCTTCGTCATCAACAAGATCGACCAACTGGCCCCCGACCCCCGCCTCGGCCGGGTGTTCCGGACGATGGTCGAGGGACGGGAATCCGCCCTGCGCCTCTACCTCGACCGCTTCCCCTCCAGCGGCCCGAAGGGCCCCCGTACGTGCACGGACGCCGCCCGCCCGGGGAGCCCCGGCCATCAGATCGTCTCCATGGCCGCCGCCCCCGGAGAGCTCCGCTACGACACCGCGCGCGACCACGACGCCTTCCGCGACTGGGACGGCTTCCGGGACTTCGCCGCGCAGATCCGCGGACTCCGCACGGACCTGAGGCGCAACGCCGTCGACGTGACCGTGCTGCACGGCGGCCTCGCCCGTCTCGCGGACCTGGCGGACGCCGAGCGGCGGCGGGCGGCGCGGCTCGAACAGCGCATCGCCCGGCTCGGCGAACTGGCCGAGGATGCCGCGGGCGGTGCGCGTACGGGCCGGGACCTCGTCGCCGCGGCGGTGCAGGACGCCCGGCAGTCGGCTCGGGAGTTCACCGCCGGACTCGTGGACGCGGCCCTGGCCCCCGGGCTGGACCATCCGACCCGGAAGACACGTGGCGCCCGGCTCGACCACTGGTCCGCCGACCCGGAGTTCACCACCCTCTGGGCCGAGACCCGCGCCGAGGCAGTCGCGCGGGCCGGGGAGTGGCTCGCCGACGTCCGTGGCGCCCTGCGGCGCCGGCTGACGTCGAAGCGCTTCGTCCTCGCCTTTCCCGAAGGACTGCCGGCGACCGACACCGCCGTCCTCGACACGATGACGCCGGACGCCACGGACAGCGATGCCCTGCTGCGCGACACCGCCGTCGCCGCCGGCAGCCTGGCCGAGCTGAATCCGGACGACCTGTCCGCCTTCGGTGAGCACCTCGGCGTGTTGATCGACCACGACCAGGCCGTGGCGATCCTGGACGGCCTGGCAGCGGGCAGCGGCTTTCTGAAGATCTTGAACTCCATCAGCAGGATCGCCAAGCTCATGTCGGTGGCCGAGGAGGAGCAGCAGGCCGACGCAGCCCGTAAAGCACTGCTCGCGGCCGTGGGCGCCTCCGCCGACACCTGGGCGACGGGAGTGCGCGGCGGGCTCTCCCCGGTCGAGGCGATCTGCGGCCGCCTCGACGCCCTGGCCATGCGCTACACCGATCGTCAGAACGCCGCGCTGGACGAACTGGGCGGCGTACGAGAACGCCTGCGGGTGTACGAGGCGGCAGCCGACGGAGCCACCACCAGGCTCGGGATACCCGCCCTGCCGGCACAGCGCCGAGGCAGCTCCGTCCCCGCCCCCACCCCGTACCCCTCCCACCGGAAGGGCCTGTGATGACAGCGGAGACACCGCCGGGGCACCGGAACGACGGCACCGGGGCCGGGCGCGGGCCCGGCGCGGAAGCCGGCGGCGACTGGATCACGCGGATCCGCTCGGCGTACCGGGCGGCCGTCGGTGACATCGCGGGCGACCTCGCGGACGCCGTCTGGGCGGAGGCGGCAGGGCGGACCGAGCCCACGGTGGTGCTGTTCGGCACCCAGAACTCGGGCAAGACCACCCTGCTGCGCCGCCTCCTGGTCGAGGACGGGGCGGACGTTCCCACCTGGGCCGTGGTGAGCGCACGCAAGGAGACCTACCAGAACGCCGAGGCGTGGTCGGCCCGGCTGCGCTACCTGGACACCCCTGGCATCGGTGCGGGAGACAGCAGCCACGCCGAACGGGCCGCCCAGGCCGTGCTGACGGCCGACGCCGTTCTGCTCGTGCTCGACCAGGTGCCCGGCGGAACATCCGAGGGAGACCTGCTCGCCCTGGTCAGCGGCAGGTTCGTGGACCCCGCCCGGCCGCACCCCTTTCCTCCCGGAGCCCTGCTGCTGGCCCTGACGAAGAGCGATGACCGCGGCCGTCTCCCCGGCACCCCCGGCTTCGGCGAACTGGCCGCGACGCTCCGCGCGTCCGTACGGGACAAGCTCCGCGCCGTCCGCAGCCCCGAGCCCCTGCCCGCGATCCACTTCATCACCGCGGACCCGGGAGGCATGACCTCCGACCTGCGAACGGATCAGCTCAGAAAGGCCCACTACGCGACCTCGCGCGACTGGGACGGCATCGCCGGGCTCCGCGACGACCTCGCAGGGCTCGCGGTCCGCACCCCGGAACTGCGCGCGGCCGCCGGAGTCCGCTACTGGAGTGCCTGCTCCCGCCACGCCATCGACGAGACGCGGCGCGGGCTCGACGAACTCGGCGCGGTGATCGAAGGCGGCGAACTCCGCAGGCAGCGCTACGTCTTGCTGGAGAGCGAGTTGGAGGCACTGCGGGGCGAGGCCGTCGCGGAACTGCGCGCACTGATGGGTGAACGGCTGCGCACGCTGCCCGAAGTCCTCCCCACCGACGTGACCGACGAGAGGCTGAGCAGCACCGCCCTCGAGCGGATCGCGCAGATCGCACGAGCGTGGGACGGCAGATGGACGACGAAACTCCGCCGCCTCGGCCAGCGGGTCGAGCAGGCCCAGGAGACCTCGCGCTCCCAGCCGGGAAGCCAGGCCTTCCTGGCCTACGCCGACGACGTCGCCGAGATACTCGCCCGAACGGAGGATGGCCGCGCCCCGGCCGCGGGGGGCAGCGCCGGTCGGAACGACCAGGCCGTCTGGCTGAACCTCGCGTCGATCAACGCGGCCATCCAGCAGCTGACCGCCCGCAAGGTCGAACGGGCCCACGACGACGCACTGCGCACGGCGCACCAGCAGGTGACCGCCTTCCTCGACGCACACCGGGGGAAGGGGGCGACCACCCGGTCCGACCAGTCAGCCGCATCCGACGGCCATGGCGCTCCGGACGGCCGCCCCGGCCCCACGCCGAGCCCGGCGGAGCCGGGACGACCGGAGTGGAACGACCAGACCCCGGCCTCCGATTCCGGCAGCGTGCGCACGCTCGACGAGGGCTCCCCGGGCGGGCCCGACACCTCCTCGGCGGGAGCGCCCGCGGGGAGCGATCCGCCGGCGCTCCCCACCGGCGGGCACGACCACTTCGCAGCCTCCTTGGCGGGACCCGTGACGCAGAGCCTCACGACCCTCTACCAGTTGTGGCGCGTCCACCACAATGAGAAGCAGGACCAGGTCCGGTCCAACGAACAGGCGGCGCTGCGCCGACGGATCGGGACGCTCGCAGACGACCTCGCCGCCGTCGCCGAGACCGACTGGCTGCTCGAGGCCGACGGGCTCGCCGAGACCGTAAAGGCGCAGCAGACGCCCGACGCCCTCCTCGCACCGGTCCGCGACCGGCACGCCCGGCTGACCGAGGCCACCGACCAGCTGGAGGACCTTCTCGCCCGGGCACCCCGATGACCTCGGTGGCGGATCCGCCCGCACCGCCCCGGGTCTTCCTCTGCCATGCCACGGCGGACCGCGCCTTCGCCGAGAGCCTGGGGCGGGGACTCGCAGCGAACGGAGTCGTGACCTGGGCGGACTTCTGGGAGGTCAGGTACGGCGACAGCCTGGGCCGAAAGCTCTATGTCGAAGGGATAGCAGGCGCCGACGCGTTCGTCCTCGTCCACTCACCGCAATGGGCCCACGACCCGTGGCTGGCCGATCAGTTGGACAGCATGACGGTGCGCCGCATCGAAAGTGGATGCCGCCTCGTACCCGTGCTGCTGGACAGCGCCCCCGCGCCGGCGCCCCTCGCCCACCTGCACCCCCTCAGAACAGGGCGCTCGGAACCGGAAGCCCTGCGGGCGGCTGTGGAGATCGCCCGGACGCTCTACGGGATCAACGACCGGCCCCCGGTCCTCACACCGTCGTGGCTCCACGGCACCGAAGGGCACGGGCCGGCGGTCCGTACGCCGCCCCCCGCCCAGAACGAAACCCCGTCGCCTCCACCCTTCCCCGGTCTGCCCGAGGACCACCTCACACTGTTGCGCCTGCTGCTCCACCAGGCCCTGGAGGTCGGCGAACTCGGCCCGCTGCCCTGGTCGGAGGAGGTTTCGACGGGGAGCGGGGTTCCACCACGGCCCGGTGAACGCGAGGGGGCCCTGGGCGCCCTGGAAGCGGCGGGCCTGGTCTCCGTAACCCGGCATCGCGGCCGGATCCTCTGGTGTGAGCTGACTCCCCAGGGCTATCACCGGGCGGTCCCCTCGGTCGTGCCGGACCTGGACGCCGTACGGCGACGGGTGATCGAGCGTCTGGCCGGCCACCGACCGGAGGACCCCGCCCTCCGGGACACCGACCTGGCCACGGCGGCCGACGCCCCTCTGCTCGTGGTCCGCCAGCAGTTGGAGGAGCTCGTCGCGGACCGGCGCGTCACGCTGCTCCGGCCGCGCGGAGGACTGCTGCTGACAGGGGTGGACCCGGCGCCGCGAGCACGGCCGACGTGAACCACCGCTTCGATCGCAGGCCCGCGCAGTAGGGTGATCGCAGGCCGGGGGAGGGGCGGGGCGCGATGCGCGTAGTGATCAACCATGTAGGACGGGACCGCAGTTGGGCCGAATGGATCGCCTGGGAGCTCCGGCGCGCCGGACACCGTGTGGTGTCCGATCCATGGGACTGGTCCACCAAGCTCGTCACTGACCGGCTGGACGCCGACGCGGGCTCGGACACCATCGTGGTGCAGCTGGTGTCCCCCTCGTACCTGGACAACGCGTGGACCGCGGAGGAATGGTCCGCCGCGGTCGGTGACGTCGACCGACTGGTGCCCATGCTCGTGGAGCCGGTGGCGAACCACCTGCTGCCCCCCGCCCTGGCGGCACGCCCGCTACTCCCGCTGTACGCGGAAGGGGAACGCGCCGCCGTCCAGTCCCTCCTGGCGGCGGTCGACAGCGCCGCCCACCGGCTCCTCCCTCCGGACGACGCGCCGGCCGAAGGCGATCCGGGGCCTTCGGGAGCGCCGCCGCGCCACCCGGCCGCCGCGTCCCCCGCGCTGTCCAATCTCGCCCGGGCCGAGAACGCGGACTTCGGACGGGAGGCCCTGTTCCGGATGCTGCGGGAGAAACTGCTCAGCCGGGGTGGCGCCCCGGTCGACGCCGCGACGGGGGCCGACGGCATCGGCGCCGAGGAAGTGGCCCGCGAGTACGCCCGGCGCTTCGGCTCGCAGTACGACCTCGTGTGGCGGGTGCCGGCGACCGACAGGGCATCGTTGCAGACCGCGTACGCCCAACTCGCCGACTTCCTCGGCGTTCCCTCCGGCGAGCGCGGTGACCGGGCGGCGGATCTCCTCGCCCATCTCGTCCGACGTGACCGCTGGCTCCTCGTCCTGGCAGAGGCGGCGGCGCCCGCGGCGTTCTACCGGCTGCTGCCGCCCCGGTCGGGCCATACCCTGATCCTGTCGGCCGACGCCGCATGGACGGAGGTCTACTCCCGACGCCGCGACCAGCCCCTGTCGATTCCCGAACCGCCCACGCCCAAGCGGATCCTGGCGGTGGCGACCGAATGGTCCTCCCGGCGCGGCGGTCTGAGCACCTTCAACCGCCGGCTCTGCCGCGGCCTCGCGGCCGCCGGAGCCACGGTGTACTGCCTGGTGCCCAGAGCCGACGACGAGGAACGCGAAGACGCCCGGAGGTCGCACGTGACCTTGCTGGAGGCAGAGCACGGGCGGGGGCCCGCATGGGCGGGGGAGTGGGCGCTGTTCCGCAAGCCGTGCGAACAGGTGCTGCCGCTGCCGCCGGACGTGGTCATCGGGCACGGCCGGATCACCGGGAGGGCGGCCCAGATCCTGGCCGACGACCACTACCCGCGCGCGGCCCGCGTGCACATCCTGCACATGGATCCGGACGATCTGGAATGGCTCAAGGACCACCGCGCGGGGCAGGCCGCCCTGATCGCCGCCGAGCGAAACAGCATGGAGGTGGCTCTTGGCGACAGCGCCGACCATCCTTTCGCCGTAGGCAGGGTGCTGTGGAACAGCTACGCGGCGGACTTCTCCGACCGGCCCCTGAACGAGCTGGTACCGGGCTTCGACGGGCCCGAGTCGGCACTTTCCGACCTGCTGACCGCCCCGCCCGAACCGCGGCTTCCGCCGCAGGGAAGCCCCCGCGTCCTGGTCCTCGGACGGACCGAGGACGTGAAGGTCAAGGGGCTGGACACGGCATCGGCGGCGCTGTCGCTGCTCGTGCGGCGGTGCGAGCGGCTCGCGGACACCCGGCTCATCGTCAGAGGGGTTTCCGCGGACGGGGACGCGGTGAAGCGGCTCAAGGAACTGCTGGAGACGGAGAACTCTCTGGGGAGACACCTCGTGATCCGACCGTTCAGTACGGACGCCCGCGAGCGCGCCAAGGACCTGAGCGGGGCGAGTCTCCTGGTGCTCCCCTCCCGTGCGGAGGCGTTCGGCCTGTCCGCCGCCGAGGCCATCGCCGCCGGTACTCCCACCCTGGTGAGCAGTACGAGCGGAGTCGCCGCGCTGCTGACGGAGGTCCTGGGTGTGCGGCGTGCCGCCGACTTCGTCGTGCGCACCCGTGACGACGGCGAGGACGCCGCACGATGGAGCGAGGCCATGGAGGCCGTGCTCAGCGACCGCCAGGAGGCATTCCGGCGCGCCGCGGACCTACGGGCGATCCTCCAGGAGGCCTACTCGTGGAGCGGAACGGCGGCCAAGCTCCTGGCCGCACTGGCCTGACCGGCAGCCCCACGCCGTGGTACGCGTACGGGCCGACCACGGTCGCTCCGAGGGCGTTGTGGCGGCGGCACCGTCCCGGGGGCTCGAGGCGGAACCGGGCGAATGCCCCACGGGCCGGGCCGACGGAGCATACGATTCCGGCACGAGCCGCGCCCTGGGGGGAACCGTGGATCCATTGCACGCGCAGGAGGCGGCCGCCCCCATCAGGGTGGCCGCGGTCGACGACCATCCCATCGTCCTGGTCGGCCTGCGCGCGTCGTTGGCCGACACCACGCCCGACATCGCGCTGGTGGCGATCGCGGAGGACGTGGACTCCCTCCTCGCCCAGGAGGACGGAGCCACCGCTTCCGTGGTCCTGCTCGACCTGCGGCTGCGCGACGACAGTGACATCGGCGAGAACGTGCGACGGATCCGGGCCACCGGCGCCCGCGTGCTCGCCTACACCACCGAGCAACGGCCCGCCCTGATCCGCAGGGCGCTCGACGCGGGCGCCCTGGGGCTGGTCCTCAAAGAGGATCCGCAGACCAGGCTCGCCGAGGCCGTCCGCGCCGCACACGCCGGCGAGGCGTACGTGTCCAGCCGGCTCGCCCACCAGATCGTCACCGACCCGCGCGGGGGCATCCGGCTCTCCCGGCAACAGCACCGGGTGCTGGAGCTGATAGCGCGGGGCCTGCCCCACGGACAGATAGCCAAGCTCCTGCACGTCACCGAAGACACCGTCCGCACGCACCGCAAGCGGGCCATCGAGGCCTACACGGACGCCGGCGACGGTCTCCTCGGGACGAACACCGAGATCGTCTGGCGGGCCGTCGCCGACGGCCACATCGACATCGGCCCGGAGCGGCCCGACACCCCGGGGCGATGACCGGGAACTCCTACCGGGCGGGGGTCGAAGCCGGGCTCTCCCGGTCCGTGGCAGCCGTCTCGGCCCTGTTCGCCCTCAACTGGGCGACGGTCCCGCTCTCGGCCGACCGGCCGCCGCCCGGCGTGACGGCGGTGGCGGTCACCTTCGTCGCGCTGACCCTCCACCTCGTGGTCCGGGGCGTACGGGTCCGGTTGAACGGGGCCGACGCCCTGGCGGCCCTCGCCGTCGCCGTCGTCGCGCACCCCGTCATCGTCCTCGCCGGCGGCTCGCCGTACGTCGTGATCGGGCAGCGCTGCATGCTGACCGTGCCCGCCGTGCTCCTTGCCACCGGGTTCCTGCCCCGGACCGCGGGACGATGCGCCTGCCTCGTCGCCCTCGCCGCCCAACTCGGCACCAGCTGGCCCGCCGACGGTCCGGCCGCAGCCGCGGAGGGCATCTGGCCGCCACTGGCGACGGCCGTGGCCGGTACGGTCCTCGCCCCGCTCATGCGCGCCGCCGGCGACGGCGCCGACCGATCCGAGCGCCGGGCCGCGGCGGCCCGTGCCGATGCCGCACGCGCCGCCGCCCGGCGCGAGGCCCACCGGGACTTCCAGGGGATGCTGCACGACGAGGTCAGCGCCGCCCTGCGCGCCATCGGCCAACCGGGGATCGCGGTCGACCGGGTGCGGGAGGCGGCGCGCGGCGCCGTGGCGGCCATCGCCGGCGCCCGGACCACGCCCGGCGAAGGGAGCCGCACCGATGTGGCCGCGCTGATCCGTTCCCTCACGCCCCCGCAGGGGATCGGGGCGAGCATCGTGGCCGAGGGCGTCGCCGCCGTCCCATACGAGGTGGCGACGGCCACGATCGGCGCGGCCCGGGAGGCACTGCGCAACGTGGCCGACCACGCCCGTGCCCGGACCGTACGGGTGGACCTGACGGTCCGGGAGCACGGCACGGGCTTCGTCCTGTGCGTCACCGACGACGGCACCGGCTTCGTCAGGGAGGAGCTGAGGGGGTCGTCCGTAGGCGTGCGCCGCTCGATGATGCGGCGCATGGAGGCCGTGGGCGGACGCGCCGAGGTCCACAGCACACCGGGACGCGGAACGGCCGTACGCCTGGAGTGGCCGGCACCCGCCGGGGTGGAACGGCAGCGGGTGCGGGCCCCGGACGGACCGGGGCGGACGGACGAGGAGGAGGCCGGGGCCGGCGGAGAAGCGGCGGCGGGAGCCGGCGGAGAAGCGGCGGGCCCGGCGTACCCGTCCGCCCGGACGGCGAAGTCGGCCCGGCCGGTCCCCGCGAAGGTGGAGCGGATGAACGCCGCCATCGGCGACGTCCGGCGCCCGCTGGCCGCCGTCTGCCTGCCCTTCCTCCTGGTCATGGGCGTCATCGCGGTGATCCACACCCGGCACGTCCCCGGTGCGCTCTGGCTGACGGCCTGGTACGCGGTCCTGGCCGCGATCACCGTGGCCCTGCTGCTGAGGGCCCGGAGCGGGATCGGCCCCGCCGCCGCCTGGGCGGCCTGCGCGTTCGCCGTCGCGGGAGCGCTCGGGAGCTTCCTCGTGCTGCCTCTGGCCGGCCTCGCCGACTACACCTCCTGGCCGGTGGGCGCGGTGACGCCGCTGCTGACGCTGCTGGTGATCGTGCGGCCCGCAAGGGAGGCGTTGACGGCCATGGCCCTGGAACAGGCGGGCGTGGTCCTCCTCGTACTCACCGGCCCGCCGATCGCCCCCACCTTCGGCGGGACGGTCGTCCTGACCCTCCCCGCCCTGTCGGCCCCGGCCCTCGGCGTGTTCATGGGCATGGCGATCGGCCGTACGGTCGCCCGCCTCGGCGGGGTGACCACGCGCGCCAATGCGGACCGCGCCGCGGCCCTCGCGGGCGAGGCCGTCCGCGACGCCCGCGAGACCCTGCACCGCCGACGCCTCGCCGACCTGGGAGAGGAGATCCTGCCCTTCCTCGACGCCACCGCCACCGGACTGCGCTCGCCGCGGGACCCCGAGGTCCGCGACACGGCCCGGCTGCTCGGCTACGCCGTCCGGGACGAGATCCACATCCCGGGGGTCCTCGACCGCCCGGCACGCGACCTGTTGAGCGCGGCGCGCACGGCGGGCTGCGTCGTCACGATCCAGTCGGACGCTGACGACCCGCACCCGCCCGCCCTACTGCGCCTGTTGCTGACCACCGCCCTGGGCGCCGGGCCCACCCCCCGGGAGCTGATCCTCAGCGTGACGGCCTCGGCGGACACCGTCGACGCCGCATTGGTCGTACTGCCCGGGGACCGGCGGCGGGCCGGCGCCCTGCGCGAGGCGGTCGCCGGCCTCAGCGCGGTCGTGGAGGACGCCGCGGAGTCCACCTGGGTCGAGGCCCGCGTCCGCACGGCCTGAACCGGAGCCGGACCGAAGGGCGTTGTCCCCATCGATGGGGACAGCCAAGAGGGGGTCCGGGCCGGGAGCATCGAGGAACGCCGAGAGGTCCGGGGAGGAGCCCCGGAGCCCGTTCCCCGGCGCACCTCACCAGGGAGACACCGTGAAGAGGCTCGTCCACACGTTCCGCAAGGAACTGAAAGAGGCGTCGGGTCGGTCCGACGCCCTCACCCCGGCCGAACAGGAGGCGCTGATACGGGGGTACGACGCGGCACTCGACGGGGAGCGCCCGCCCCGGCTGGTCCTCATCGGGGAATCCGGCGTCGGTAAGTCGACCACCGTCAACGCCCTCTTCAACGCGGGCCAACCGGTCGGACACACCCGGGCGACCACCGACCACGCCTACGCCGTCCAGGTGGAGGAGGTCAGCGGGCGGCGCGGCGTGCTGGAGGTGGTCGACATGCCGGGCATCGGCGACGATCTGACCAACTACCGTCGCTACCTCGACCTTTATCTGCGGGTCCTGCCGACGGCCGACGCGATCGTCTGGGTGCACGCGGCCGAGGACCGCAGCGTCCACCTCGTCCAGCAAGCGCTCCTGGATCTTCTCGGCCAGAGCGGCCCGGACCTGTCCGAGCGCCTCGTGCTCGCCCTGAACAAGGCAGACGAGATCGATCCGCACGACTGGAACCGGAGCGCCAACCTGCCGTCCGCACGCCAGTTGGAGGCCCTGCGGGAACGGGCGGCCGACTTCACCGAGAAGATCGTCCGGGTCCTGCCCGCCTGGCAGGGCGGGGCGGTGACGTACTCGGCGCGCCAGCACTACAACTTGACGGCGCTCTTCAAGGAGATGATGCAAGCAGTCCCGCAGCAGCGGCGCTGGGTGCTGGAGCGGCGGATGGACCTCGCGGACTTCACGGCCAAGGTGGACCGGAAGCTGCTGAAGGCCGCCTCGGCCCGCATGCTCGCCGAAGTCCGGCCCCAGGCAGCCGTCGAGGCCGCACAGGCCGCCGCCCCCGCCACCGGTGCCCGCCTCTCCGAGGCGCTCGCGGCGCTGCCGGAGGCGAAGTGGCGCGAACTGACCCAGGACCGGGCCCTGTTCCTGGCATTCACGCGGCGCGTGGAGCAGGAGAGCGGCCGATGAACACGGAACCCGCGGGCGCCGAGGTGGACGTCGACGAACTGCTCGAACGCGTGTGGGCCGCCATGAGCGAGAACGAGGAGAACATGAGCGAGATCGTCCGGCTCTCGGACGTCTCCTTCCGCCTGTGGGTCGACAGCCTGGCCCAGCGCCTCTCGGCGGCCCTGGGCCTGTCCCTGTCGAGCGTCCACGCGTTCTTCGACGACGTCGGCTCGATCGCGCGGCGCGCGGGCCGCACCTTCGCCGACGCCTACCACGACGGTTACCGCAGGTCCCGCAAGGTGCCGCCGCCCGGCGAACGGCCGCGAAGGGCGCGCGCATGACGTGGGTGGAGTTCCCGTTCCCCGCGTGTCCGGCCTGCTCCCGCGCGTGGAGTGCGAGCAGGCACCGGGACTGCCCGGCCGGGGACCGGGTCGGCGGGACGCTGGACGTCGACCCGAACGGGGCGCGGGTGCGGTGCGCGGCTTGCCGGGGGACCTGGAGCGTGTGGGAGACGCGGTTCCACTGCGGTTGCGGACGTCGCTTCGAGGCGGCCGAAGTGGAGGCCGCCCTACGGGAGATCATCCGGGTCGCCTCCCTGCTGGTGGAGATCCTGGTCCAGCAGGGCCGCGACCTCGCCGAGATCCGGCGGGCGGGCGAGGCGTCCTTCCGCTCGTGGCTCGGACACCTCACCGACGCGCTCGCGGGCACGCTCGGAGCGGCGGCGGGACGCGTCGTCGGCAGCCTGGTGCGGACCCTGTTCTGAGGACCCCGCGGCCCCGGCGCCGGTGGGGGACCGGCGCATGCGGACCGGGCGGGCACAAGCCCGCCCGGCCCGGAAGAACGGCTCAGGCCGCGACCGGCAGGTCGACCGCCGGGAAGTCGACCTCGGTGCGGGCCACGGAGTTGAAGTAGTTCGTGAAGACGTTCAGGGCCACGGCGCCGATGATCTCGCCGATCTCCCCGTCGCCGTAACCCGCGGCGCGCACGGCCTCGATGTCGGCGTCGGCGACGAACCCCCTGGTCCGCAGGACGGTTCGGGCGAAGAGCAGGGCGGCCGCGGCCTTGGGGTCCGAGGCCCGTGCGTGGCCGCCCGCGGCGAGGTCCTCGGCGGAGACGCCCGCGTGGGCGCCGAGCACGTGGTGGGCGGCGTAGCAGTACTCGCACGAGTTCTCGGCCGCCGAGACGAGGGCGATCTGCTCGCGGAGCGAGCCGGGCAGCAGCCCCTTGGACAGCGCGCCGCTGAAGGACAGGTATCCGTCCAGGACGGCCGGCGAGGTAGCCATCGCCCGCATCATGTTCGGCGTCACGCCGAGGGCGCGTGGCCCCGCCCGTGCCGACCGCCGACCCAGCCGACACCGGTGCCCCCGCGGCGCCGCAGCTGCCACCCGACCTGGCGGCGCAGGAGCTGCCCGGGAATTCGGGCGACGGGTCCGACCTGGACCGGCGCCTCGCCTCGGCGCTCGAACGCGCGGGCCACGCACTGCGCACGCTGATCTGGACCCAGGCCACCGCCCACGGGCTCAGCCCCATCCAGGTCCAACTCCTGCTGCGCCTCGGAGTCGAACCTCCGGAGCGGCGCAGGGTCGGCACGCTCGCCGCCGAGTTCGACCTGTCCGCCGCCACCGTCAGCGAAGCCCTGTCCGCCCTGCGCCGCAAGGGCCTCGTAGAAAAACAGCCCGTCCCGGGCGACAAGCGCGGCCATGTGATGGCACCGACCGAGGCGGGCCTCGCCGCGGCCGCCGCCCTCGCCCACTGGCCCGACCCCGTCACCACCCACCTGGCGACCCTGCCCACCGAGGACAAGGGCCGCACCCTGCGCCTGGTCCTCGACCTGGTCGGACACCTCGCCGACACCGGTGTCCTGTCCGTCGCCCGGACCTGCACCACCTGCCGCTTCTTCCGGCGGGACGAGCATGACGATTCCCGGCGCCCGCACCACTGCGCCCTGCTGGACGCCCCGATCGGCGACCCGGAACTGCGGGTGGACTGCGCCGAACACCAGTCGGCCTAGGTGGTCGAGTGGTTGCTTATGACCTGCCCCACCAGGACTGGCCCTGCGGCCGGTTCGTGTCGGTCACCTTCGCCACGCCACCGGCGCTCGACGGGTCGCTGTGGGGCTCCAGCTCCGTCAACCGGGCGCGCCAGGGTCCGTCCGCCATCTCCAGCTGCACGATGACCGGACCCTCGGGCAGGGGTACGGTCTCCCGCCGCTTGCCGATCTCGTTGACGACGTTCTCCCCCTCCGGAAGCTCGGCGGGGTCGTCGTGCCCCGCCAATTCGTAGAGGTAGACGATGAGGTTGTCGCTGCCTCGGTAGCGCAGGACGAGGTCGGCCGTTCCGCCCGTGTGCAGCAGGACGTCGGGGCCGCCGCCCTCCAGCTCATCCTCGGTCAGGTGCGTCGCCGCGGCCAGCGGCAGCACGCGGAGCTGCCAGCTCCCTTCCGCCTCCAGCTTGAGCCGCAGCCGGCCGTTCCCGGGAACCTGGGTGAGCACCCGGCCCCGGAAGTTCTTCTCGCAGCTGCTGATGAGGTTGTCGCCCTCCTTGTTGAACCGGGTGAGGGGCCACAGGCCCGTGTACCCGTCGCCCCGGATCGCGAGTTCGACGACGACCGGCCCGGGCGGCAGCCCGTTCACCGTGATCACGTCGTTGTCCCGCCCGCTCTTCGCGTACGGCTCGAAGGCGCCACCGAACAACCAGTGCGCCGCGGGCATCTCCGGCGCGGGCTGCGCAGCCGCCGCGACCGCGGCCATCGGGACCGGCGCCGGGACCGGGACCGGGTACGGCGTGGGCGCCTGGTACGGAGCCGGAGCGGGCGACTGGTACGGCGCCGGAGCGGGCGCCGGTATCTGGGCGGGAGCCTGGAACGGCACAGGAGCAGGAGCAGGAGCAGGAGCCGGAACCTGGAACGGAGCCGGGGTCTGGTTCGGAGCCGGAGCGGTGCCCGGAGCGGGAATCTGGAACGGCACCGGGGTCCCGACCGGCCCCGCCGGCGCCATGGGCGCGGGCGCAGCCACCGGCACCGGCACAGCCACCGGCGGGGCGTCCGCCACGTTCACGCCGTGGTCCGCCACCAGCCCCGCGAGGCCGTTCAGGTAGCCCTGGCCCACCGCACGGAACTTCCAGCCCCCGGACCGTCGGTACAGCTCCGCGAGCACCATCGCCGTCTCATCGCCGGCGTCGGTCACGTCGTACCGCGCGACCGACGTGCCGTCCGGCGCGAACGCGTCCACGGACAGCCCCGGCACGTCCCGCATCGTGCCGCTCCCCGTCGACGCGACGACGACGACCCGGACGATCTCCTCCTCGATCGCGGTGAGCGCGGCCTCCAGCCACGCCGTCCCGTTCTCGTCCCCGAGCAGCCGCACGGCGCCCGACGGATGGACCGGCGCACCGTGGAACACGATGTCCGTGTCCCACCGGACCCGGCCCCGCTCCGTCAGCAACAGAGCCGCCACGTCCAGCCCGCTCCGCACGGCGAACCGCAGCGGCACCGTCGGAACGAAGGCATTGCCCCCCTTGATCATGTTCCCTCCCCCTGAATCGATCATTCGATGATCTTCGGCCCTCCAGGCGCGTGCGGCAAGGCGCGGGTCCCGCGCGCCGATCCCGCTACCCCGTCGGCTGAAATCATCCCTTGCGTACCACGAGTAACGGCCTTTAGGGTCACCGGACTTGAGGAACGGGAGGAATCGTGGAGAGCAACGAAGCACCAGGGGACGACACCCGGGCCAAGCCGGAGATCAAGCCGGAGATCAAGCCGGAGATCAAGAAGGTGGCCGTTCGCGACGAGGCCAGGAAGCGCGACCGGCTCACCATCGACAAGCGACCGGCGTCCTGACCGGGCGGGAGTCGGCGCCCGGCGTGGCACCGCGGACGCCGGGCGCCGACGCCCCGTACCGGGCCGCCGGTGGAGTGGCCGGCCGGCGGCCGGAACCCGGCCGGGCGGGGAGGACCGCATGCGCGTTCATCTGGTGACCATGCCCTGGCAGCCGATCGACCTGCCCTCGCTCCAGATCGGCCTGCTCCACTCCCTGCTGACCCGTACGCGCCCCTCCGACGAGGTCCGCGAGTTCCACGGCTCGCTGCGCTGGGCGCAATTCCTGCTGGAGCGGACGGACGGACTGCTGCGCCCGGCCGACCACGCCGAGGTGGGCAGCGACTCGATCTTCGACGGGCTCGGCGACTGGGTCTTCTCGGGTGTGCTCTACGCGGACCCCGACTGGGGCGTCGCGCGGCTCGGCGCGTACGCCGAGCGACGCGGGATCCCGGTGGACAAGGCGCGTGCCATGCGCGTCCACGCGGCGGAGTTCGTCTCCCGCAGCGCCTCGGAGATCCTCGCGGAGGACCCGGACGTCGTCGGGTTCACCAGCACGTTCATGCAGAACGTGTCCTCGCTCGCGCTCGCCGCCGAGCTCAAGCGCCGCCGTCCCGGCCTCACCGTGGTTTTCGGCGGCAGCAACTGCGACGGGCCGATGGGCCACGCCCTGCACCGCAACCACCCCTTCGTCGACCACGTGGTGCGCGGAGAGGGCGAGTACGCGTTCCCCGCCCTGCTGGCCCATCTGGACGCCGGGACCCCGCCCGTCGACGTACCGGGCTTGTGCTGGTGGGACGACGGGGCCTCGCGGGCGAACGACGAGTCGCGCCGTACGGTGGCCCCGCGCGACATCCCCGCGCCCGACTACGACGTCTGGCAGGCGGAGCTCGACGCCTCCCCGGTGGCCGAGTACGTCCGTCCGAAACTGGTCGTGGAAGGCGCTCGCGGCTGCTGGTGGGGCGAGAAGCACCATTGCACGTTCTGCGGTCTCAACGGCTCTGCCATGGCGTTCCGCGCCAAGCCCGGCGAGCAGTTGTGGGCCGAGGTCGACCGGCTCGTCAGGCGGCACCGGATCCTCGACGTCGTCACGGTCGACAACATCATCGACATGGCGTACTTCACGGACTTCCTGCCGCTCGCCGCCGACAGCGGCTGGGACCTCCTGATGCACTACGAGGTCAAGTCCAACCTCACCACGGACCAACTGGCGCTCCTGGCCCGCTCGGGCGCGGTGCACATCCAGCCGGGGATCGAGAGCCTCAACAACCGCGTCCTCGGCCTCATGGACAAGGGCGTCACCGGCTCCCGCAACGTCCGCACGCTCCGGGAATGCGCCGACCGGTCGCTCACGTGCACGTGGAACTACCTGTACGGGTTCCCGGGCGAGACGGCGGACGACTACGACGCGGTCGTCGACCAGTTCCCCGCGCTCGTCCACCTGCAGCCACCGGGCGGCGCGTTCCGCATCCAACTGGAGCGCTTCAGCCCGCACTTCGCCGATCCGGCCCTCGGTTTCGCCGAACGGAGGCCTGCCGAGATGTACGGCCACGTCTACGACCTCCCCGTGGAGGAACTGGCCGATCTGGTCTACCTCTTCGACACACCGCCCCGCGGGATCGGCGGGAGCACGGAGGAGCGGCTCACACGGGCCGCCGAGAACTGGCGGGCCGCGCACGCCGGTTCGACGCTGTTGATGGAATCCGGCGCGGACGGCGAACTGCTGGTGCACGACCGGCGACGCGGATGGCCGCCCCGTACGCACCGGCTGAGCGGCTGGGAGGCCGCCGCGTTCCTGCACCTCGGACACGGCCGCTCCGAGCACGCCCTGCACCGGCTCCTCACCGAGGAGGGGCATCCGGTCACCCCGGGGCGGCTCACGGAGTGGCTCGGCGAGAACGTCTCCCTCGGATTGCTGTTCTTCGACGGGCGGTCCTACGTGTCCTTGCCCCTGCGGAACGCTCCGGTACGCGCCGTCACCGCGGAAGCCGCAGCCGAGGCCGAGGCGGTGGCCATATGAGCCGCGGGAGCGGCGGGATCGGCGGGACCGGCGGTCAGGTCGTCGTGGACGAGCCGCTGCCGCTGGGCACGGGCGGACGCGGCACCGCGGACGCCGTGCGTTTCCTGCGCGACTGCCAGAGCCAAGCCCTCACGGTGCACTGGGTCCCGGACACCGACGCCCTGCCCTTCGACACCGGACTGCTGCACCACCTCCCGCCGCCGGCTCCCCGGCCCGCCTCCCCGGGCGGGCCCGACGGGCCCGACGGGGTGGCCGCCTGGCGGTCCCGGTACGCGTACGGCCTGCTCTACCATCGCCGCGGGCCCGATTTCGTGACGGTCATGGACCGCAGGGATCCGTCGGCCGCAGCCCGGTTCACCATCGACCAGCCGGCGCTGCTCGCCGCGTTCCTCGCCGTGCAGGAAGCCACGGCCCTCGACGAGCTCGACGCGGTGCACCGCGAGGCCCTGTCCCTGCTGGCGGACGAGCGTCTCGTGCTGGTCACGCAGGGGTGGGCGGTGGCACTGCCGCCGCGCCTGCGCCGCTGGCCCGTTCCCTGCACGAGCATCTGACCCGTGACCTCGTCGCCGACCCGGCCCTCGTCAACGGGCGCCGACAACGGGAGCACGCCGTGGCGTGTGCTGCGTCGGCACCGCCCGTTCCTGCTGCTCTGCGGCGAACAGGCGGCGAGCTCCGTCGGACGGCAGATCACCGCACTGGCACTGGCGCTCCTGGCCGTGACCCGGCTGGACGCCGGCCCGTTCGGGGCGTCGGCGCTGCTGGCCCTGACCTATCTCCCCGGCGCCGTGCTCAGCCCCCTCGCCGGTGTGCTCGCCGACCGCGCCCGGCTGCGCAGCCTGGCCGTCACGCTCACCTCCCTGCAGGTGGTGGTCGTCGGCTCGGTCCCGCTCGCCGCGGAGCTCGGGAGCCTCGGCCTGCCGCACCTGTACACGGTGGCCGCCCTGTCGGGCACGCTGACCTGGACGCTCTCGGTGGCGCTGCAGGCGGCGCTGCCCCGGGTCGTCCGGCCCGACCAGCTGCTGGCCGGAAACTCGGCCCTGACCGGCGCCCGCACGATGGGCCAGATCGGCGGGCCCGCCCTGGGCGGCGTCCTCGTCGGCTTCGCGGGGCCCGCCCCGGCCCTGCTGGCGGGCAGCGCCGCCTACGCCGTAGAGGCCGCGCTGCTGTTCGCCCTGCCCGCATCGCTGAACAGACCGGCCGAGCCCACGGCGAGCCGGGGCCCCCGCCTCGCCGCGCTCCGCGAGGGGCTCGCGGTGGTCCGGGCGGAGCCGGTGCTGCGCAGGCAGGTGGTCGCGGGCGCCGGGTTCAACCTGGGCGGCGGCGCCGCCGACGCGCTCTTCGTCGTATACGCCACCCGGGAACTCCTCCTTCCTCCATGGCAGTTGGGGATCGTCTACGCTTCGTTCAGCGTGGCCACCGTCGCCGGAGTCCTCGTCGCGGGCCGGTTCGCGACGTCCGTGGAGCTGTACCGGGCGACACGGATCTGCGCGGTGGTGGCAGCCCTCGCGATCTTCCTCGTCCCGGCGGCGTCACTGGCGCTCGCCTTCCCGGCGCTGATCGCGTACCAACTGCTCTTCGGCGTCACGGCGACGGTGTGGGCGATCTCGATGACGACCACGCAGCAACTGATCGCCCCGCCCCACCTCCAGGGCCGCGTCGCCGGGTTCGCCCAGGCGGCGCTCCTGACGACCGTTCCGGTCGGGGCCTTGTCCGGCGGCGCGCTGGCGGCCTGGCTGGGCAACGTCCCCGTCCTGACCGGCGCCGCGACGACGGCACTGCTGGCCGCGTCCTGCTTCTGGCTGCCCCACCGCGGCGAGAACAAGCTGACGCGGTAGCGCTGGTACGTGGCGTACGTGCCGCGCGCACCATGGTCGATTGGCGGGGCGGGCGGGTCGGGCGCACGCTGAGCCCATGAGCGGACAGGAACCCCCGCCCGGACCACCTGCGGCGCCCCCTCCACCGGCCGGCCCTCCGCAGTGGGGGCCGGTGCCCGCCCCGCCACCGCAGCGACGGGGAATCCCGTGGAAGAGCGTGCTGACCCACTCCGCCGCAGCCGTCGCCGGGCTCGTGCTCGGTGCCGGCGCCACCGGATCCGACGCCGACAGGCGCACGCCCGCACAGCCGGCGGAAACCGTCACCGCGACCGCGACCGCGACCGCCACCGTCACCGCGACCACGACCGCCAAGCCCGTCGCACAGCCCTCTCCCACGGGGCCGCTGCGCGAGTTCCCGGGCGACGGAACCTTCCTCGTGGGCCAGGACATCCAGCCCGGCACGTACCGAACGACCGGACCGCAGGACGACGAGCTCCCCAACTGCTACTGGGCACGGCTGCGCAACACGTCCGGCGGCCTGTCCGGCATCATCGCGAACGACAACGCCCAGGGTCAGGCCGTCGTGACGATCACGCCCACCGACAAGGCGTTCCAGACCAACGGATGCCAGACCTGGAAGAAGGTCGGCTAGCCCCCCGCCCGCCCCCGTTCGGATGGCAAGGACCGCCGTCGTGTTCAGGACCCGGTGGTCCGGTGGCTCACTTGGTCTGCGTGGAGAGGCTCACCCCGCTGAAGTCCTGCGAGGCGGCGAGGCTGAAGTACACCCACCCGGACGGCGGGTTGTCCACCGTCAGGGTCTCGCCGTTGCCCGCGTTGGTGGACTTCGCCCGGTAGCTGCTCGTGGTGGCCCAGCTGCTGCCGCCGTAGTACAGGTCGGCATTGCCGGAGCCGCCGCTGCTGGTGAGGGTCAGCTGCTGGACGCCGGCCGGCAGGTACACGAAGTGGTAGCTGTAGTTCCCGGTGGTGGCCGTGAGGTTGTCCCGGCGGCAGTTCTTGTCGAACTGACGGGGGTCGCTGACGGTGCACAGCGGGGTGGAGGGGGCCTCCGGCAGGGGGCCGCAGTCGTTGGTCGCGCAGGCGGTCGTCAGCCACGTGGCGAAGCCGGCGTCGTAGGACGTGCCGATGGTCTGCTTCAGGAAGGTGCGGGCACCGTTCCAGTCACCGGCGCGGTACTTGCCCAGCACGGTCTCGACGTCGGCGGGGTGCGCCTGGAGCATGTAGCGGACCGCCAGGAAGCCCCAGCGGTAGACCCGGTTCGAGTTGACCTCGGGGTCCGCGTCCTGGCCGTAGACGGTGTCGAAGAGTTCGCTGAGCTTGTAGGTCCTCTTGCCGGCCTCGGCGATCGCGTCGGCGTTGCGCTCGCCCCGGTAGCCGAACGAGATGTTCTCGGCAATGCCCTCGACCCACCAGATGGTCGGCGTCACGATGCCGGCCTCGAAGTCGCCGGCCATGTTGTAGCGGCCGTCGAGGTAGTGGGTGTACTCGTGGTTGAGGTTCCAGATCTGGAAGTCCGGGCGCAGCCAGTGGGCCTCGTGGGCGATGAAGCGGGCCTGGTTGCCGGCGGCGGCCGGGTTGCCCTCCTCGTACATGCCGCCGTTGTCGACGTCGATGTTGTAGATGGCCCAGGCGTACAGTGAGTAGTTGGTGTAGTCGTCGAAGACGACGACCTCGAGGTTGGTGTTCACGTCACCGGGGATCGCGCCCTTGTCGCCGATGACCCGGTGGAAGTAGGCGTCCTGGTTGACCAGGCTGGTGCAGGTGCTTGCCAACTGCCCGGGGGACAAGTCCTGGGCGCGGATCTTCAGGCCCGCGGTGCACGTGTGCTGGATCGGCAGGATCGCCGGGAGCACGCGCTCGCCCAGGTCACAGATGGCGTAGGCCGCGCAGTTGTTCCTGTCGTACTGGCGCGTGTACCAGCCCAGGTTCATGGTGATCGGCGCGGTGGGGCCGACGTTCGGGTAGCGGTTGATCAGGTCCTTCAGCAGCGGGCGGACCCGGTCCTTGAGCTCGGGGACGTCGAGGGCGTGGCCGAGGAAGCGGCCGACGTTGCTGACGACGTCGAGGCGGTTGAGCTGCGCGCCGTTGCGCGTGATGAATCCGGCCCAGGTGTCGAGGATGGCGGGGTCGGCCTTGAGCGCGGCCCGCCATCCGCGGTCGTCGTTCGCGGCCTTGAAGCCGTTCTCGACGACCCACTCGACGTGCTGCATCGCGAGGTTCATCTGACCGGGCCAGGTGCCGTCGTAGCTGCCGAGCATCCACTTGACGACGCCGGCGTAGCGGCCGGCCGCGTGGGTGCTGTCGATCAGGGTGACGACCTCGCCCAGGATCTCACCGTTTGCGTCCGTGACGTCCTTGCTGCGCGGGGAGGCGAAGAAGGCGTCCAGCGCGCCGAACGCGGCGGCGTCGAGAGCCGCGCCGTAGGGGCCGACGACGTCCCCGTTGTTGTCCTGCACGTAGTAGCCGGCCCGCAGGAACAGCACCAGCTGCCCGACGGCGGCGCTGTTGCTGCCCGAGTAGGTGGCGGAGGCGTCGCGCAGCGCGTTGGCGACGGTCACCATCTGCGCTTCGTGGAAGGCCTTCCGCGCGTTCTCCCCGGTGAGGCTGAACAGCGGGTACGTACAGGTGATCCGGGGGAGCGCCTTGAGCTGCTGGACCAGGGTGGCGCCGGTCGCGTTGATCACGCCGGAGAGGTCGCCGCACTCGTCCCCGGCGGCGGCCGAGGACCGCTGGCCGTCCTTGCCGGACTTGGCCGGCTGTACGGACTTGACGGTCGGGGCGGGGGCGGCGGCGGACTCTTCGGCGCTGTCCTGCGAGGAGATCCGGAAGCGGGAGCTGTTGTTCATCGCATCGGGCGACTTGGGGACCGGGATCGACCGCGGCGCCGGGGTCGCGGTTCCACGTGCGTACGCTCCGGCCGGCGCCGTGGCGTCTACGGAGGCGGCCTGGCTCTGCGGTGCGAGCAGGCCGAGCGCAATGAAGACGGCGGCGCCCAGCGCGGGGAGTCTGCGCGTGCTGGCCTTCGATATCCGGAAGGGATGCATCTGCGGGGGCCTCCGGGGCCGTTGTGGCCGCGTGCGGGGACACGGGCGATTGATGTGTGACATGTAAAATTTCACATGTCGCATCGCGCCGGAAGTCTTTTGGCCGGATTGGCTCCCGCGGTCATTCGGCACCGGCCTGCTGCTCGACTCGTGCCGCGCGCGATACACCGCGCCCGTTCCATCCCGGCCCAGCTCCCGCAGCAGCGCCTGCCCGGTGATCGGCTCGGGCTCCCGGTCGAACCGCTTGCCCCGGATCACCAACTGGGCTTCCCGGAACGGGACTCGATGCGAGGCGTCCCCATCCGTTGTCAGTGGCACGGCATACGCTGCACGACGGAGCTGGGGCCCGTTCACGCACGGACGCGTGTTCCAGGGCACACGGCAGCACGTGCCCGGGCAGGCCCCACGACTCGATCCTCAGGGGGGATCTGGACTTCACCGCACCGCGGACGCCTGCGTGCCCTGGCCGCCGTGGGCGTACTCGCCCTGGCCGCCGGCGCCCTCTCCGCCGCCCCGAGCACCGCCGCCCCACGGCCTCTGCCACCCGCCTCCGTCTTCGCGCGGCACCCGGCCGCCCCGGCGGCGGAGCCGGCCTCCGACGCCGCGCCGCGCCGCGACGGCGGGCGCCCGACCGTCGTGATGCCCGACCGCGCCACGCCCCTGGCCCGGGTGGCCGCCGCCAAGCCGCGGCACGACGTCGACGGCGACGGCATCAGCGACATGATCGTCATGGAGTAAGACCAGAGCACGGGCGTCTACCTGTCCTCGATCTCGGCCTGGAGCGACTACGCGATCTACAAGACCGACCCCGACGCCTCGTTCAAGGACCTGCTGCCGGTCGGCGACGTCGGCGGCACGACCAAGGCCGAGCTGCTCACCCTCTCCTTCGACGGCGTGCTCACGCTCTACGAGACCGGACTGAAGAGCACGTCGGCGCCCCTCTGGTCCGGCCGCGGCTGGCAGACATACAACCGCCTCGTGGCCACCGGCGACGTGACCGGGGACCACCGCCCCGACCTGCTGGCCCGCGACCACGTCGGCGGGCTGCGGCTGTACACCGGCACGTGAAGCGTCGGCAAGCCCTTCAACACGCGGGTCAAGGTCGGCTCGGGCTGGGGGACGTACGACCAGCTCGCCCGGGACACCTCCGGCCGGCTAGATCACTTGCCCAGGTAGGCGTTGATGATCGTGACCTCGGAGACGTTGCCCTGCTTGTCGGTGACCTGGGCCCGGAAGGAGATCCCCCGCTCCTTCGCGGGGTTGCGGACGGAGAACGCGCCGTCGGTGACCGTGACGGGCTTCCAGGTCGTGCCCCCGTCTGCGCTCACGGAGACCGTCAGCGACGTGAGGTTCTTCCCGGCGGCCGCGCCCTGCACGGTCACGGGGATCCGGGTGACCTTGCCCGCCGGGGCGCGGGAGGCCATGTCGAGCGGGGCCCGGAAGCGCACCGTGGAGACCGGGAGCGAGGTCCGGGCGGCTACCTGGCGGGAGCGGAAGATGAAGCTCGTGTCGATGCGGGTGGAGACGGGGGAGACGTCCGGCGACCGCTCGACGGAGGTGGCCAGCCGGTACTCGGCTTCGGCGCCGTCGACCGTGAAGGGCTCCCAGCCGCTCAGCGGGTCCTCGTTCTCGGCGACCTTGACTCCGTTGCGGTACAAGGTGGTGGCGGCCTTGGTGAGAGCCGAGGAGCCGCCGTGTCCCGCGCCGTCGCCGAAGAGGGGCACCGCGGCGGTGATGGTCTGCTCGCCCGTCTCCGGGTCGGGCGCGGTGCGGAACACGCCCAGGCCCTTGCCCAGGAGCGGCGAGAAGACTCCGGTGTTGAAGGTCTCGCGGTGGGAGGAGCCCGCCGTGTAGCGCTTCGGCTCCAGGGCGGCCTGGTCCGCCTCGATGCGCTGGTTGCCGTCTTCGTCGGGGGCACCGAGCTGCCAGAACCCGCTCCGCCAGGTCGCCCCGTCGAGGGCGGAGAGCAGGAGCGTGCGGGTGCCGGGAGCGGGCTGGACGCCTCCGTAGAGGTCGCCTTCACGCATGCCGGGCAGGGTGGGGGCGGCGTAGGCGTAGCCGGACTTGCCGGGGGCGGGCACGCCCATGTTCACGGAGAGTTTCGCCAGCGCGGACGCCTTTACGTGCCGCGTGTACCCGGTGGCGAGGCGCTTCGTCACGCCACCGAGGGCAACGGAGTACTGGGTGGCCGGGTCCTTGAGGAAGGTCGCCTGCCAGCTCTGGGTGAGCGAGCCGTCGGTCACGGCCGGCCCCATGTGGGCGGTGCGGAATCCCGTGTATCCCTGGGGGAGGACCCAGCCGTTGCCGATGTAGCCGTCGCCGACCGTCTGTTGGTAGTACGGCAGGGCGAAGTCGGCCGTGGACAGGCCGGGAACGGTGATGTCCACCAGCTTCGCGGTCCGCGCGTCGACCGTGACCTTGGTGGTGCCGGAAACCTCCAGCCGGGGCTGGACCAGCCAGTCGACGCCCCGGGCGAGGTCCGACTCGTCCTGGTACACGGAGCCGTGGAGGGCGTAAGTGCCCTTGGGGAGACGGAGGGTGCTGGGGCCGGCCTCGTTGCGGACACCCACCCATATGCCGTCGGCGGCGCCTGCGATGCCGAACAGGGAGTGGGAGAACGCGCGGGCGGCTGAGCCGTCGCGGTCGAGGGTCGTGATGGTGACGTCGTACGCCTCGGCCTCACGGACGGCCGCCGCGCCCGTACGCACCGACTGGCCGCCGCCGGTGGCGGTGACGTAGGCGGAGAAGGCGCCGTCGACATCGCCGAGCCGCGTGTCGGCGGCCAGGTCGACCTCGGCCCGGCCCCCTGCGGGCACGGTCACCTTGTCGGCGCCGAGCGCGAAAAACCCGGCCGGGGCGGACGTGCCCCGGGCATCGGTGCCGGTCACCGCGAGGTCGAGGGTGATGTCGGTGGTGCCGAGATTGCGGTAGGCGATCTTCTTGGTGAGCGGCACGTCGTCGGCGTGCGGCCACCGGGCCGTGCCGAGGGACACCGACGGCTGTTCGGTGATCACCGTCTGGGTGAGGGCCTTGTCCACTTGCACGCGGCCCGTGCCCTGCTGTTGAACGCCGGCCGAGCCGTCCTTCGTGGACGCGGTCAGCGCGCCCTTGAGCTCGGTTCCGGTCCAGCCGGGGTTCTTCTGCTTCAGCAGCGCTGCCGCTCCGGCCACGTGCGGGGTGGCCATGGAGGTGCCGCTCAGCTGCAGGTACCCCGGGGCGGGGTGCTGGGCCCCGGGGTCCGTGTCGAGCCTGCTCCCCGGGGCCGCCGCGGCGGCGATGCCCACGCCGGGCGCGGTGACGTCGGGCTTGACCGCGCCGTCGCCGACGCGCGGGCCCCTGCTGGAGAACTCCGCGAGGACGTCCTCGGCGTCGACGGCGCCGACGGTCAGGGCGGCGTCGGCGCTGCCGGGCGAGCCGACCGTGGACTCGCCGGCACCGTCGTTGCCCGCGGCGACGGCGAACAGGACCCCCTTCTGCGCCGACAGCCGGTCGACGGTGGCCTCGACCGGGTCCACGCCGGGGAAGTCCCGGCTTCCGAGGCTGAGGTTGACGACGTCCGCACCCTCGGCGACGGCCCACTCCATCCCCGCGATGACCGCGGAATCGGTGCCGTAGCCACGGTCGTCGAGGACCTTGCCGCTGATCACCCTGGCGCCGGGCGCGACGCCCTTGAGCGCCCCGCCGGACGCGGCCCCGGTCCCGGCCGCGATGGAGGCCACGTGGGTGCCGTGGCCGACGCGGTCGGTGGCGTCGGGGGAGTCGGAGAAGTTCTTCTCCCCGACGACCTGGCTCCTCAGGTCCGCGTGGGTCTTGTCGACACCGGTGTCCAGGACGGCGATCTTCACGCCCGTGCCGTCGAACCCGGCCTGCCAGGCCCGGTCGGCGCCGATCTGCTTCGTGCTCTTGTCCAGGCTCGCCTTGCGTACGCCGTCCAGCCAGACCTTGCCGATGCCGGGGCCGGTGGCGCGCAGGCCGCGCGCGGTGGGCTCCGTCAAGGCCTCCCAGACCTTCGTGGCGTCAGCGGGCGAGGCCTTGACGGCTTCGGCGTTGACGGTCTGGAGGGCGTGCCCCGCCCCGTCGCCGGCGGCGGACCGCAGCTCCGCGCGCGCCGGGCCGGCGGAGCCCTCGTACTGGACGATCAGGCCGAGGCCGCCGCGGTGCAGTGCGCGCAGGGTCGGGTCGGCGAGTGTGGTGACGTCGAAGAGGCGCCGGTCCAGCTTGCCGGCGGCCAGCAGGGCCCGGGCGTCGGCGGGCAGGACCAGGGTGCGGCCGTCGGCGCGTTCGATCTCGACCGGTACGCGCTCACGCCCCTGGCCGGGCTCGAAGCGTACGACGGCGCCGCTGCCGTTCACGGTCACGCGGTCGCCGGTGATCAGCGTGACGGTCACGGGGGTGCCCGTGGTGCTGCTTGTGGGGGAGGCGGCGGGCGCCGCCCCTGCGGGGCCGGTCAGCCCCGTGCTGAGGGCGACGACGGCGGTGGCGAGGGCGAGGGCCCCCGCGGCACGTCGGGGCCTGTGGGTCCGTGTGAACAACTCTGCTCCTGTGGAAGGCGCGCACGGCGGCCGGAGCCGTGGCGCGCGCCCCGTCGTATGGCGCACGTGGCGTACGCGCGGTGTGTGCGTGGCGTGGTGGTGACGCCGGTCGCCGGGGCCGGCCGGCCCGTTTCCCACCGGCCCCTAGGGGGAGAGGCGGGGGGTGGGAGGGCGAGCCGTCCGGGCCGCGCGGCGACCGGGGTACGGCAGCAGTCCACCGGCTCGCGCATTGTTCAGCAGCCTCGATCCGGGCGGCTGAACAATTGATTTCCTGGCCGAAGAGGCTCTTGTGGCTGCTGGTGCCCCCTCCTACGGTGGAAAAGATCTTGATCCCGGGGGAGGGGAGCAGCATGGGAAGCGGAGCGGGACGGCCGGAGAAGGCGCTCGACCCACAGGCTGGTCCAACCGCCCGGTTCGCCGGTGAGCTCCGCACACTGCGCCGGGCGGCCGGCTCCGTCCCCTACCGCGAACTGTCCGCGCGGGCCGGCTATTCGGTGACGGCGCTCTCCCAGGCCGCCGCCGGGAACCGGCTCCCGAGCCTGCCCGTGGCGCTGGCCTACGCCGAGGCCTGCGGCGGCGCCCGTACGGAATGGGAACGACGGTGGCGCGAGGCCGAAGCCGAATCCGCGACCGAGGCCCTGGCCTCCCTCGAGCTCGCCGCCGACACCGGCGGCACTCCGCCCTACCGGGGCCTGACACGCTTCGAACCCGAGGACGAGCCGGTGTTCTTCGGCCGGGAACGCCTGACCGACCAACTGACGGCCCTGCTCGCCGAACACCGCTTCGGCGTCGTCCTCGGCCCCTCCGGCAGCGGCAAGTCCTCCCTGCTGCGGGCCGGTCTCATCCCGCGGCTGCGCCGCTCCGCCCCGCCGCTGCCGCCCGCCGCGGCCGTGCGCGTCCTCACCCCCGGCGAACACCCGATGCGGACCCACGCGCCGGTTCTCACCCCGGCCGCCGGAGACGGCGAGACCTGGCTGATCGTCGACCAGTTCGAGGAGGTCTTCACCCTCTGCGCAGACCCCGACGAACGACGGGACTTCCTCGCGGCCCTCCTCGCCGCCCGCCACCCCGGAAGCCGGATCCGCGTGGTGCTCGGCGTGCGCGCCGATTTCTACGCGAACTGTCTGGCCCACCCCGCCCTGGCCGAGGCCGCCCGAGCCGCGACCCTCCCCGTGGGCCCGCTGACCGCCGAGGAGATGCGCGGCGCGATCGTGCGCCCCGCCGCGGCGGCCGGTCTCACCGTCGAACGTGCCCTCACGGCCCGGCTCGTGGAAGAGGTCACCCGCGAACCCGGCAGCCTGCCGCTGCTCTCCCACGCCCTGCTGGAGACCTGGCGGCGCCGCCGCGGCCGCACGCTGACCCTGGCCGGACACGAGGCGGCCGGTGGCCTGCGCGGCGCCCTGGCCCAGACCGCCGAGGAGGTGTACGCGGAACTGGGCTCCGACCGCGCCCCCGTCGCGCGTCGCCTCCTGCTGAACCTGATCACCCCCGGCGACGGAGCCCCCGACACCCGGCGTCCCGTCCCCCGCGACACCCTCGTGCCACCGGACTCGCCGGAGGCCGCCGAGGCGGGGTCCGTGCTGGACCGGCTGGCCCGGGCCCGGCTCGTCACCCTGGACCGGGACGTCGTGGACCTGGCGCACGAAGCCCTGATCACCGCGTGGCCGCGGCTGCGCGGCTGGATCGACACCGACCGCGAACGGCTGCGACGCCACCGCCGGTTGACCCAGGCCACCCAGAACTGGCTGACCCGCCGACGCGACGCCGGGGCGCTCCTGCGGGGAGGGGAACTGGCCGAGGCCGAGGCCACGTTCGCGCACGACGCGGGCCGCTCCGCCGAGCTGATCCCGACGGAGCGGGAGTTCCTCCGTGCGGGCCTCGCGTCCCGGGCCCGCACGCATCGAATCCGCCGCGGCGTGACCTCGGTCGTCGGCCTCCTCCTCGTCCTCCTCACGGTGGCGGGCACGACCGCCTGGCAGCAGGGCCGCGACAACGTCCGCCAGCGGGTCGACGCCGAGATCCGGCGGGCCAAGGGGAAGGAACTGACCGCCGGTCAGCTGGCAGCCGTGGCCCAGGGCCTGCGGAGCTCCGACCCTGCGCTGGCGATGCGGCTGAGCGTGGCCGCCTGGCGGCTCGCCGAGACCGCCGAGACCCGGTCGGCGCTGCTGGCGGCGTCCGTCCAGGCCGAGTCGGACGCCTACGACGTGCCGGACGCGGCGGGCCCCTGGAACTCCCATCCGGCGCTCCCGGTCCGGCTGAGCGCGGACGGCCGCATCGCGGTCACCGTCGACGTGGACTCCGTACGCGCCTGGGACGTCACGAAGAGGACGCCGGTCGGGCCGGAGACGGCCCTCGACCCGGACACTCTGTTCCGCGGGATCTCCCCGGACGGCCGCACCGCCCTGGTGCAGCGGACCGGCGGGAAGACGGAGCCCGGATCCGGGACCGGGGCGCGTCGACTGGACCTGGCGTCCGGGACGGCGCTCGACGCCGCGCCCCGGCCGGCGGGCCCTTCCATCACCTGGACCGCTGCCGAACAGGTCGTCGCCAACCTGGACATGGACGGTGCCACCAGCCGGCTCTCGCTCCGGGACGCACGAAACGGCCGCACCCTGCTGGAGGTGCCGACCGGACGGCATCCGATGTGGGCGCTCAGCCCGGACGGACGCCACCTGGCCCTGTGCGCCAGGGGAGGGGATGCCGCGAACTCCTTCGAACGAACCGACGTGCCCCTGAAGGTCTGGGACGTGGCCCGGAGCACGGAGCTGCCCGCCACCCGACCCGGCGGGTGTGCCGTCGACTCGTTCCGATTCACCGGCGACGGCGCCGTCCTCGTGACCCGGGCGACGGACGGCCTGAGCCTGTGGGACCCGATCACGGGCAGGGAACCGGCCAGGATCGATCACCACGGCCTGACCGAGGTGACCACCAGCCCCGACGGCCGGTTCGCCGCGGCCGTCGACGGCCGGGAGATCCTGATGTGGCGACTCGCCGCGCCCGAACGGCCGGTCTTCCGTTACTCCCTCGCCAACGGGGCCGCCTCCCAGCTCCGGATCGACCCGAAGGACGGCGTCATCAGGTACCTGACCGAACGCCGGCTCGGGGACACCATGGTGCGTACGATCTCCTACGGACCGGCCGCGACACCGGACTGGAACCCCGAACCGGCGTCGACGGGCGCCTTCAGCGCGGACGCCACGACCGTCGCGGTCGACCGCCGGCAGGGCGCCGGCACCTGGTTCGAGGCCTACGCCGTCGCCGACGGCCGGCGCACCGCCCGCACCCCGTCGGCCGACTGCCCGAAGGCCGTACCGGGATCCACCGAAACGCCCGCAGAACGTGACTGCCGTGTCCTGCTCGCGCTCACCCCCGACGGACGAACCCTCGCCCACGCCCGAACCGAGTCCGCCGAAGGCTCCGAAGCCGCGGACGCACAACGGCAGACCGCCCAGGAGCCGACCCTGTGGGACGTGCGGACGGACTCGTCCCGCCCGCTCCCCACGGGCGCGGAACCGCCGTTCGCCGCCCGGATGCCCATCACGGGACTGGCCGTCTCGCCCGACGGCCGGTCCCTGCTCACGACGCGCGCGGGCGTTGACGCCCTGGACGTCCGGGACTTGGCGAGCGGACGCCGGACCCGACCCCAGGAACTCACGAAGGACCGGATCTCCTCCACGGCCGGCCCGCGGAGCGACCGAGCCGCCCCGGTCGCGGTCCGCCCCGACGGCCGACTCCTCGCGACCCCCTCGAACACCTTCGACATCACCACCGGCCGGCGCACCGAGCGGGGCCCCACCACGGAACGGGGCGGGGTGATGACCTACAGCCCCGACGGCACGCGCCTGGCGGTCGGCGACACGACGGGCGGGGTCACCCTGTGGGACGGGGACGCCGAGCGACGACTGGCCACCCTCCCGGCCGGGTTCGACGCGGTCGGCCTCGACTCCGCGAGGTCCGTCACCGCCTTGGCCTTCTCTCCCGACGGCCGGACCCTTGCCGTGGCGGGCGCCTCCGGCACGCTCCGGCTCTGGGACGTGAACTCGGGCCAACCACTGGGACCACCGCTGCCGGCCCCGGGCGACGGGATCGTCGCCGTCGCCTTCTCTCCCGACGGACGAACCCTGCACAGCATGGGCGAACACAGCACCGTCCGCACCCACCAGGTGACCCCGGTCCGACTCGCGGAGTCGGTCTGCACTCGTGCGGGATCCGGACTCTCCCGGTCCGACTGGCACACCTACCTCCCGGACCTCCCTTACCGAAAGACCTGCGCATCATGACGAACGCACAGTCCTGCTCAGGGCGCGTCGTCCGCGGAGCCCGACGTCCTCAGGGCGCGGCCGGTCGGCCCGTCGGGCGGCGGCGGGCGCCCGCGCCCCCGCGCGCGCCGGCCAGCTCACGCTCGGCGCTCTCCAGCAGCATGTCCAGCGCGACCGGATAGGCGCTCTGCGGCATCCGGGCCGCGAGGAGTCCGGCGGTGGCCGCGATGTTCGGGTACGTCCCGGCCGGCAGGCGGGCGTACGTCGACTCCCACCGCTCCTCATCGGACTCCCGGGCCTGCTCCGTCAGCGCCAGGGAACCCGCGTCGAGCGCCGCGAAGGCCAGACACTGGTCGATGTAGGCGTGGTAGATCCGTACGGCGTCCTCGTCGCCGAACCCCGCGCCGCGAAGGCTGCCGAGGATGGCCTCGTCGGCCGCGATCTCCCGGGGGCGCCCGGTCACCCGGCTCGCGGTCAGCAGGGCGGCCTGCGGATGGGCGAGGTAGGCACCGTGGATGCGCAGGCCCAGGGAGCGCAGGTCCTCGCGCCACCGCCCGGTCGGGACCCAGCCGGCGAGGGCCCGGCCGATGAGCTCCTCACCGATGGCGAGGGTGAGCCCGTCCATGCCGTCGAAGTAGCGGTAGAGGGTGCTGGGGTCCGCGCCCAGGGCGGCGCCGAGCCGCCGGGCGGTCAGGCCCGCGCCGCCGTGCTCCCGCACCATCCGCAGCGCCGTCTCGACGATCAGCCGCTCGGAGAGCACCGTGCCCTGCCGGGTCGGACGCCGCCGTCGGCGGGCCTCCTCCGCAACCACGTCCTTAGGCATCGCGGACTCGCCTCCTGGACCGTTCCCCGCCCTTATGCCAACAGCATTGACCTTAACTCTTGGCAGACGGTTCCATCAGCCCCCTGGGGCACACGCCCCACCGAGAGAGGACCTCGCCATGCGCGTTCTGCTTGTGGGTGCCGGCGGCGTCGGGAGTGCGATCGCCAAGATCGCCGCCCGCCGCGGCTTCTTCGACCGTTTCGTCGTCGCCGACTACGACCTGACCCGGGCCGAGGCCGCCGTCGCCGCCCTGGGTGAGGCGGAGCAGCGCTTCACCGCCTGCCGCGCGGACGCCTCCGACGAGGAGGAAGTCGCCCGGCTGCTCACCGAGCACGGGTGCGACGTCCTGATGAACGCAACCGACCCGCGCTTCGTGATGCCGCTGTTCAACGCCGCGCTGGCGGCCGGCACCCACTATGTGGACATGGCCATGTCGCTGTCCCGCCCGCACCCTGCGGACCCGTACGGCACGTGCGGGGTGAAGCTCGGCGACGAGCAGTTCGAACGGGCCGCGGAGTGGGAGAAGTCGGGCCGGCTCGCGCTCGTCGGCATGGGCGTGGAGCCCGGCCTCTCGGACGTCTTCGCCCGCTACGCGGCCGAGGAACTCTTCGACGACATCGAGGAGCTCGGCATCCGGGACGGGGCCGATCTGACCGTCGAGGGCTACGACTTCGCACCGTCCTTCAACATCTGGACGACGATCGAGGAGTGCCTGAACCCTCCCGTGGTGTACGAGCGCGAGCGCGGCTGGTTCACCACCGAACCGTTCAGCGAGCCGGAGGTCTTCGACTTCCCCGAGGGCATCGGCCCCGTGGAGTGCGTCAACGTCGAGCACGAGGAGGTCCTCCTCGTCCCGCGCTGGGTCGGAGCCCGCCGGGTCACCTTCAAGTACGGCCTCGGCGACGATTTCATCGGCAAGCTCAAGACCCTCCACGCGCTCGGCCTGGACTCCACCGAACCGGTCACCGTCCGCGGCGAGGACGGCAGCCCGGTCCGCGTCTCACCGCGCGACGTGGTCGCGGCCTGCCTGCCCGACCCCGCGACCCTCGGTGACCGGATGACCGGCCGCACCTGCGCCGGGACCTGGGTCAAGGGCACCAAGGACAACCTGCCGCGCGAGGTGTACCTCTACCACGTGGTCGACAACGAGTGGTCCATGCGCGAGTACGGCTCCCAGGCCGTGGTCTGGCAGACCGCCGTCAACCCGGTGGTGGCCCTCGAACTGCTCGCCGCCGACGTGTGGTCCGGGTCCGGAGTCCTCGGCCCGGAGGCCCTGCCGCCCCGCCCCTTCCTCGACCTGCTCACCGCGTACGGTTCCCCCTGGGCGATCCGGGAACAGGACCCGAGCCCGGCCGGTCGTGCCGGCGGGCGCTGAGGACGGGTCCTAGCGCCCGGTGGCTGCCGGCGGCCATGGGGGCCAGGGCAAGGCCTCGTACTGCTGGGCGAGGAGTCTGCGGTTCTGGCGCCCCAGGGTCGTGAACCCCGCGATGAGGGTCCCGGCGAAGGACATGCCGGCTATCGGCGGTGCCCAGTGGCTGTCCACGCCCACCGCCAGTAGCCACAACGTTGCACAGGCTGCCCCGAGGGCCAGCAGCAGCGCGATCCTGGCGGCGCGCGCCCGCCCCCGGCTCACCGCGATGCACCCGAAGCCGAGGGCCGCGCCCGGGGCGGCCGTGAGGACGAGGACGATCAGCAGGTAGAGGGCGTAGACGATCAGCATGCCGCGGGACCCCCGGAAGTCGTGGCAACCCGCCTCGAAGACAGGGGGGTTCATGTTCCCGTGCTCCGGCAGGTGCTCGACGCCCATACTGGCAGAAGGTTTGAACGTGTTCAATACTGCCGCGCCGACTGCGGGGGAGCCCGGCCCCGCCGCCGAGGCGGAACGCGGGGGTCGTCGCAGCCGTCAGCGTTCCGACAGCTCCGAGGGTGCTTCCTGGACGACCCAACCGTTGCCGTCCGGGTCGGAGAAGGTCAGGAAGGAGTTCCAGGTGTCACCCTTGCCGTCCTCCCAGCCCTTCTCGCCGACGTGCCGCACCGGCGACACCTCGACGCCGCGCACCGTCAGCTCCTCGCGCGCGGCCTCGATATCGGTGACGCAGAGCTGCAGGCCCTGGAGCGTGCCCGGTGTCATCTGGCGCGTACCGGGCGCCGGGGGCATCCCCGTGCTCCAGCGCGATCGAACAGCGCGAGCCGGGCGGGGTCAGCTGGATGATGCGGATGCCGGGCGCGACCTCGCTGTCGAGGTCGACCCCGAAGCCGACCTTGTCCGCGTAGAACTCCTTCGACCGGTCCATGTCGGTGACAGGGACCAGAACCACTTCGAGCGTCCAGTTCATGACGGGCCTCCTCGGAACACGAATGGTGCAGGGAAGGTCCACCGTGGCCTACGGGCCACCCGTGCGCGAGCCGAATCGCCGTCCAGGGCGCCTGCTGGTCCGGGACCCGTCCGGGTGTGTCAGGGCGACTGCTGACCGTCCTCGCGGGCCAGACGAAGGGCGAGTTCCTGCAGGATCGCGTCGGTACCGGGCTCCGCGCCGGTTTCGTCGTACGCGTAGGCGACCGCCGCGAAGGCGGCGATGAAACCGTTGACCAGAGCGCTCAGCGGCGCGGAGAGCTGGTCGAGCACGGCGCCGCCGACCTCTTCGGGGTCGGCTCCCGCCGGCACCAGGAAGTGACCGGGGGTCACTTCCGCGAGCAGGTCGGAGGCGAGGCCTTCGCCGACATCCGCGCGCAGGGCGGTGAGCGCGGCGATGGCTTTGAGTTTGATCTCGTTCTCGTGCACGGTTCGAGAGTACGACGCGGGTCGTGGGCAACGCCGTTCTCGGTACCCGGATCCTTGGTCGTGCGCGTGGTTCGACGCGGACGGCCCCGGGACGTTCCCAGGACCGCGCGCAGGAGAGATCCCCATCAGCCCCGCGCCAGCCCGCCCCGCGCGATCACCTCCGCGTACCATCGCGCACTGTCCTTCACCGTCCGGCGCTGGGACGCGAAGTCCACGTGGACGATACCGAAGCGCTTGCTGTAGCCGTATGCCCACTCGAAGTTGTCCAGCAGGCTCCACAGGAAGTAGCCGCGTACGTCCACACCGTCCTCGATCGCCCGGTGTACGGCCGTCAGGTGCGCGTCGAGGTACGCCACCCGCTCCGGGTCGTGGACCCGCCCCTCCGGGTCCGCGTAGTCGTCGTACGCCGCCCCGTTCTCCGTCACCAGGAGGGGGAGGTGCGGGAGTTCGTCGCGCAGCCGGGTCAGCAACTCGTACAGCCCGTCCGCGTCCACCGGCCAGTCCATCGCCGTGCGCGGGCCCGCCGCCGGGGTGAACGCCACATGCTCCTCGGCTCCCGCCCAGGGGGCGGGGGAAGCGGAGGAGCCCGCCGAAACCACGCTGGGGGAGTAGTAGTTGATGCCCAGCGAGTCGATCGGGGTGGACGCGACCTCCAGGTCGCCGTCCCGGACGAACGACCAGTCGGTCACCCCCGCCGTGTCATCCACCAGGTCCTGCGGCAGCCGCCCGTGGAAGACCGGGTCCACGAAGATCCGGTTCGCCACCGCGTCGATCCGGCGCACCGCGTCCCGGTCCGCCGCGGTGTCCGTCAGCGGGCGCAGGGCGTGGAGGTTCAAGGTCAGGGAGATCTCGGCGGTGGACGGGAGGCGGTCACGCAGGACGCGGGCCGCGCCGCCGTGGGCCAGGTTGAAATGGTGGGCGGCACGCAGCGCGGCGAGGTTGCTGGTGCGCCCGGGGGCGTGGACCCCGTTCCCGTACCCCAGGAACGCCCCGCACCAAGGCTCGTTCAGCGTCGTCCAAGTCGTCACCCGGTCGCCGAGCGCCCGGGCCACCAGGCCCGCGTACTCCGCGAACCGGTGTGCGGTGTCCCGTTCCGGCCAGCCGCCGGCGTCCTCCAGCTCCTGCGGGAGGTCCCAGTGGTAGAGCGTCGCGACGGGCCTGATGCCGTTCGCCAGCAACTCGTCCACCAGGCGGCGGTAGAAGTCCAGGCCGCGCTCCACGGCCGGGCCCCGCCCCGTCGGCTGGACCCGGGGCCAGGAGACGGAGAAGCGGTAGTCCGTGACGCCGAGCTCCTTCATCAGCTTCACGTCGTCCGGCATCCGGTGCAGGTGGTCGGCGGCGATGTCACCGGTGTCACCGTTGCGGACCTTGCCGGGGGTGCGGCTGAAGGTGTCCCAGATGGAGGGCGTCCGGCCGTTCTCGGCGGCGGCTCCCTCGATCTGGTAGGCGGCGGTGGCCGTCCCCCAGCGGAATCGGGTGGGGAAGCGGAGCCCCGTCCCGGTCTCGGGGCGCGTGCCCGTGGAGGTCGCCGGGCGGGCATCGACAGCGGTCATGGGACGGACACTCCAGGGAGTAGGGGGACGATCGGAGGGGGACGATCAGATGGGGCTGGTGGGGCCGGGGAACGCGTCAGCCCTTGACGGCCCCCTGCATGATGCCGCCGACGATCTGCCGGCCCAGCAGGCCGAAGACGAGCAGCACCGGCAGCGTGCCGAGCAGCGTGCCGGCCATGATCACCGACTGGTCGTTGACGTAGCCGCCGCCGAGCTGCCGCAGAGCGACCTGCACGGTCGGCTCCTGCGAGGACAGCGCGATGACCGGCCAGAAGAAGTCGTTCCACGCCGTCATGAACGTGAGCATCCCGAGCACCGCCATCCCCGGCCGCGCGATCGGGATCACGATCGACCAGAAGATGCGGGCCGTGGAGGCCCCGTCCATGCGGGCCGCCTCGATCAGCTCGTCCGGCAGCGACTGGATCAGGTACTGGCGCATGAAGAACACCCCGAACGCCGACACCAGACCCGGCAGGATCACCGCCTGGAGCTGATTCACCCACTGGAGTTCGGCGATGAGCATGAACAGCGGGATCACGCCGAGCTGCGGCGGGATCATCATCGTCCCGATCGTCAGCGTCAGCAGGGCGCCCCGGCCCCGGAACTTCAGCTTGGCGAAGGCGAACCCGGCCAACGTGCAGGAGAGCACCGTGCCCACGGTGATGGACCCGGAGACGATCAGCGAGTTGAGCAGCGCCTTGCCGATGTCGGCCTCTTCGAGGACCGCCTCGAAGTTCTTGATCAGGTTCGGGCCGGGCAGCAGGCTCGGCGGCACCTGCGCCAGGTCGGCGTTGGACCGGCTCGCCGCGACGATCGTCCAGTAGAAGGGGAACGCCGAGATCAGCAGCGCGAAACCGAGGACGAGGTAGGCGAGCCAGCCGCCCGTCATCGTCCTCCCGGCCCCGCCGCCCTTGTGGAGCCAGGGGGGCTTGCCCGGCCGATCCCGCGGAGGGCGGCGCTTCTCGGGCGCGGTCGGTGGTGGGGCGAGCGCGGTCATCGGCCGGCCTCCTTGCGTGCGCGGCGGCGCGCGATCAGGGCGTTGACCCCGACGAGCACCACGATCAGGACGAACATCACCCAGGCGATGGCCGCGGCCCGCCCCAGGTGGAAGAAGCCCCAGCCCTGCTCGTACATGTACAGGCCGAGGGTCTGGTACTGGTGCGAGATGCCGCCGGAGATCGATCCCTCGAACAGCAGTGGCTCACCGAAGAGCTGGGTCGCGCCGATCGTCGAAATGATCACGGTGAAGACGATGGTCGGACGCAGTCCGGGAAGCGTCACGTGGATGAACTGCCGCCAGCGAGAGGCGCCGTCGATCCCCGCGGCCTCGTACAGCTCGTGCGGGATCGACTGCATGCCCGCCAGGTAGATCAGTGCGTTGTAGCCGGTCCAGCGCCAGATCACGATCGTCGACACGGCGATCTGTGAGGCGACCGTGCCCGTCTGCCAGTCCACCGGGTCGACACCGACGAGCCCGATCACGTAGTTGATCAGCCCGAAGTCGCGGCCGAAGAGTTGCGCGAAGACGAGCGTGGCGGCGGCGACGGACGTCGCGTAGGGGAGCAGGACCGCGGTCCTGATGAACGTCCGCCCGCGCAGCTTGTAGTTGAGCAGGTGGGCCAGGCCCAGTGCCATCGCGAGCTGCGGCACGGTGGACAGCACGCCGATGGTGAACGTGTTGCGCAGCGAGATCCAGAAGTACTCGTCGGTGAAGAGCGCGGTGTAGTTGGCGATGCCCCGCCACTCCATCTCGCCGCTCGTCTGGAGCTCGACGCGGTAGAGGGAGACGAACGCCGTGTAGAGGAGCGGGAAGAGGCCGAAGGCGAGGAACAGGGTGAAGAAGGGGGCGATGTAGGCGTACGGAGAGGCCTTGCGCCACGTACGCCGGAGAGCGGCTGCCGGACCGTCGTCCGGGCCGGTCCCGGGGCCGGATCCGGGACCGGATCCGGTCCTGGCCGGGCGGGAGCCGGCCTTCGCGGTGGAGGTGGGGGACACGATGCGGCCCTTCGGTGGATCGGGGCAGGAGGGGTTACGGGGGCGGGAGGGGGAGGGAAGGGGTAGGGGTAGGGGCTGCGGCCGGTTCGCCGAGGTGCGCGGGCGACCGGCCGCCGGGGAGGACGACGGCCGGTCGCCCCGCGACCGGTGTCAGCCGATGACGTTCGCCACGCCCTTCTTCGCCGTCTCCCACGCCGTGCCCGACGAGACTCCCTTGCGCTCGACCTCGCTCAGCGCGTTCGTCAGCTGCTGCATCACGTTCTGGTCGTGCACGCCCAGCACCTGGACCGGGGACTCCTTGGCCGCGTCACCGAAGATCTGGCCGATCGGGGCGCCGGAGAAGTAGGGGTCCTCGGCGTCCGCGATCTTCGCGATCGCGCCCGTCGAGGAGGGGAAGTTGCCCTGCTTCTGGAAGACCTTCGCCTGCTGCTCGGGCGCGGTGAGCCACTCGATCAGTTTGTACGCCTCCTCCTTGTGCTTGGCGGCACGCGGGATCGAGAGGTACGAGCCGCCCCAGTTGCCCGCGCCACCGGGCAGCTTGGCGACGTCCCACTTGCCCTGGCCGGCGTCACCAGCCTGGCCCTTGACGTAGCCGAGCATCCAGGCCGGGCACGGGATGGTGGCGAACGAACCGGCGGCGAAGGCCTGGTTCCACTGCGGGGACCACTGGTCGAGCTTGGCGCTCAGGCCGGCCTCGGCCGCCTTCACGGAGGTGTCCCAAGCCGTCTTGACCGCCGGGTTCTTCTCGTAGATCAACTCGCCGGAGGCGTCGTAGTACCGCTCCTTCTCCTGGCCGATCATGACCCCGTAGAGGGATCCGATGCTGTCCAGCCAGGCGCTCTGGGCGGGTGCCTTCTTCTTGTACTCCTTGCCCAGCTCCAGGTATCCGTCCCACGTGGACCACTTCTTCGCGAGCTCCCCGCGGTCGGTGGGGAGACCGGCCTGCTTGAAGAGGTCGGTGCGGTAGCACATGGCCTCGGGGCCCACGTCCGTGCCGAGGCCGAGGACCTTGCCGTCCTTCGTGGTCGCCGCAGACCACTTGGCCTCGGCGAACTGGCCCGCGAGCTTGTCGGCCCCGAACGCCTTCAAGTCCTGGAACTTGTCGGACTGCTGCTGGGTGACCGACGCGATCCGGCCGACCTCGACGCCCTGCACGTCCGCGAGACCGCCGCCGCCCGCGAGGCGGGTCTGAAGCGACTTCCAGTAGTCCGCCTCGTCCTGGGTGTCGCTCTGCTTGATCGTCACGTTGGGGTGGAGCTTTTGGTACTCCTCGTAGAGCCCGGCCTCCTTGAAGCCGAAGGATCCGAAGAGGTCGATCGAGAGGGTGACTCTTCCGCCCACGCCCTCGGAGGCGTCCGGCGAGGCGCTGGATCCACAGGCGGCGAGGAGGGCCCCCGTGAGGACGACCGCGCCGAGGCGGGCTGTGGCTCTCTTGGCGGCTCGGGCGATGGGCATGGGAAGCCTCCCTTGACTTCGGGCTGAACCGAGCGCGTTGAGAGCGCTCTCAGTGCGTGCGTCTGGAGCGTCCCCCACCGCCTGTCCCTCGTCAAGACTCGAACGCATAACAGCTTGGCGCTGGGCCCAACTGCGCGTTGAGCATGCTCCCTTGACACTGAGGTTTCAGGAGATTTACGTTCCTTGGCACTTGAGAGCGCTCTCGAACGCGCTCTTCCCCCCACGTGATCGAGGTGTGTTTCGTGCAAGCCTCCCTCTCCAGACCCGCAGTGGCGACGCTCCTGGCCATCGGCCTGGCCGCCGTCGGCCTGGGCCCCGCCGCCTCTCCGGCGGCCGCCGCCACCATCCCGGCAGGGTCCGGCAGTTACACCGACACCCGGCCTGCCGGTACGTCAGGCCCCACCACGAACACCGGCGCCCCCGTCACCCCCAAACTCACCGCCGCCGCCCGGGACAAGCCGGTCCCGACCAACGACTGGTGGACCTCGCTCGCCTACCAGCGCTACGGCGACAACCCGTACTCCACCCCCATGTACGGTCACCCCCTCACCTACCAGGCCAAGGCCTCCGGCCTGGAGGTCGGCTACCCGACCGCGCCCGCGATCGTCGGTGACGGCCGGCAGTACGAGTACGCCCACAAGGCCGACCTCACCGTCGGCCTCACCGGCCTGAACTCTCCCGACACCAAGGCCGACGCCTGGTCCGACTGGACGGTCACCCCGTACTGGGCGGACGGCTCCCGCACCTTCCGGGCCACCATCGGCCACGGCATGCCGTTCGTGTACGCAAAGGGCTCCGGCGGCGACGCCCGCATCACGACCGCCTCCACGCCCACCGTCTTCGCGGACAACGGCAACGTCGTCGGCATCACGGTCGCCGGTCACCACTACGCCCTCTTCGCCCCGACCGGCGCCGACTGGAACGTCTCCGGCACCACGATCACCGCCGGACTCGCGGGCAAGGACTACTTCTCGCTCGCCGTCCTGCCCTCCACGGACGCGCTCGCGACCTACCGGAAGTACGCCTTCAGCTTCGTCACCGGCTCCCAGGTGGCCTGGCAGAGCGCCGGCGGCGACGTCCGGGCGACCTACACCCTGACCACGGAGGCGAAGGAGGGCGCCGAGCGCGGCACGCTCCAGGCCCTCTACCGCCACCAGTGGCTGCACACGACCGACGCGCTGACCCCCTACACGTACGTCTCACCACGCGGCACCATGAAGGTCCGCGAGTCCGCCTCCTTCACCACCAGCCAGAAGAACAACGGCGTGGTGCCCGCCCTGCCCGCCGCCGGCGGCGTCGACCGGGCCCGGCTGACCGGCTACCTCAACGAGGTCGCCCATGCCTCCGACCCGTTCTCCGGGGCCTCCGACACCTACTGGACCGGAAAGGCGCTCGGCCGCCTCGCCCAACTGGTGCCCGTGGCCGACCAGATCGGCCAGACCGCGACCCGCGACAAGCTCCTGGGCCTGATGAAGGGCCGGCTCCAGGAGTGGTTCACGGCGGGCGGAGCGAGCGGGTTCAGCTACGACAAGGACTGGAAGACCCTCACCGGTTACCCGGCCTCGTACGGCAGCGACACCGAACTCAACGACCACCACTTCCACTACAGCTACTACGTCTACGCGGCGGCGATCATCGCCCAGTACGACCAGGCCTGGGCGGCCGACTCGGCCTGGGGCGCGATGATCAAGCACCTGATCCGCGACACGGCCAACCCGAGCCGCACCGACGCGGCGTACCCCTTCCTGCGCGGCTTCGACGTGTACGCGGGCCACAGTTGGGCCTCCGGCCACCAGGGCTTCGCGGCCGGCAACAACCAGGAGTCCTCGTCGGAGTCCGTCAACCTCAGCGCCGGCCTCGTGCTCTGGGGCGCGGCGACCGGCGACACCTCGCTCCGCGACCTCGGCAGCTACCTGCTGACGACGGAGTCCGAGGCGATCACCCAGTACTGGTTCGACGCGAGCGAGCAGGTCTTCCCCGCCTCGTACAAGTACGGCACGGTCGGCATGGTCTGGGGCAGCGGCGCCGCGTACTCCACCTGGTGGACCGCCAACCCGGAGGAGATCCACGGCATCAACGTCCTGCCCGTGACCGGAGGTTCACTCCACCTGGCCCGTGAAAAGGCCGCCATCAAGCGGAACATCGCCGAGATGGAGCGCGAGAACGGCGGCCCGGCCCAGGAGTGGCGCGACCTGCTCTGGGAATTCGAGGCACTGACCGATCCGGCTGCGGCGAAGGCCAAGTGGGACGGTGCGAACGGCAATTACACCCCCGAGCAGGGCGAGTCCAAGGCGCACACCTACCACTGGATCAACACCCTCGACACCCTCGGCGCACCGGACATGACGGTCAGTGGAGACCTGCCCACCTCCGCCGTCTTCACCAAGAACGGAACCCGCACCTACACCGCGCACAACCACGGCTCGACCACCCGCACGGTGACCTTCTCGGACGGCAGAACCCTTTCCGTACCGGCCCGTTCGACGGCCACGGGCACCGGGCCCGGCGGCGGAGACCCGGACCCGGAGGAGCCGGGCCCGTCCACCGGCAACACCTTCCGCCTCAAGACCGGCGGCGTCCTCACCACCGCCACCACCGACCCGGCCGGCGCGGACACCCTGGCCTCGGCCGACGGCGTGAACCGGGACGGCACCCCGTATCGGCCGACCGTCTACGAGGCGAAGCAGGTCAACGGCAAGGTGTCCGCCGGGGCCGCCACCGCGTTCCGCCTCAGGGTGGACGCCGGCACCAAAGTCGGGCTCGCCCCGCAGGTCCGGGTCAGCTACGACCTGACCGGTGACGGCACCTTCGACCGCACGGAAACCTTCCGCTACTTCGCGACCGACCCGGTCGCGGGCTGGGAGGAGTACACGCAGGCGGTCGGCGCGCAAGCCGTCACGGGCAGTCTGGGCGAACTCAAGAACGGCACCGTCCGCCTGGAGATCTGGAACGCGCTGGGCCATGGCACGTCACAGGTGCAGACGGGCACGGACGCGGCGGTGCTGAAGATCCCGTACGTGTAGTCCCTCCTGCGTGGACGAACCAGACGTACGGGCACGATCGGCGCGGCGGGTCTTCGGCTCCTCGGGGCGGAGACCCGCCGTACGCGCGCGTCGGGGGTCAGGCCGAGGCCCGCCGGACCAGCATGGTCGGGGTGATCACCGAGTCCGGTGCCGCGCCGTTCCCCGTACGGTCGAGGATGCGCAGCAGCAGCCGGGCCATCAGCCGCCCCTGGCCCTCGATGTCCTGCCTGACGGTGGTCAGCGGCGGGTCGGTCTCCTTGGCCACCGGATCCATGTCGTCGAACCCGACGACCGCCACCTGCTCCGGCACCGCGATCCCGCGCTCCCGCAGGACCCGTAGCGCCCCCGACGCCATCAGGTCGTTCGCGACGAACACCGCGTCCAGGTCGGGCCGCCGTTCCAGCAGCTCCGCCATCGCCCGCGCCCCGCTCTCCACGGTGAAGGCGCCCTCGGCGACGAGCGTCGGATCCATGTCCAGCAGCACGTCCCGGTAGCCGTCGAGGCGGTCCATCGCCGAGGTCTGGTCGGGCGGCCCGCCGATGTGCGCGATCCGTTCCCGCCCGAGGTCACGCAGGTGCTGCACGGCGACCCGGGCCCCGCCCCGGTTGTCGGCGTCGACGTACGGAACGGCCCGTTCGCCAGGGTCGGCGGTCCAGCCGGGCCGGCCCCCGAACACGGTCGGAATCCCCGCTCGCCGGGTGATCGCGGGCAGCGGGTCGTCCGTGTGCAGCGAGAAGGCGAGCGCGCCGTCCACGTGCCCGCCGGACAGGTACCGGGTGATCCGGTCGAAGTCCCCCGGACCCTCCACCAGCAGCAGGACGAGCTGGGTGTCGTGGGCGGTCAGCTCCTTGCTGATGCCCCGGATCTGCTGGGAGAAGAAGGGGTCCGAGAAGATCCGCACCTCCGGCTCCGCGATGACGACGGCCACCGCGCCCGTTCGCCGGGTCACCAGCGTCCGGGCGGCGTGGTTGGGGACGTAGCCGAGCTCGTCGACCGCCCGGAGCACCTTGTCGACCAGCGGTTTGCGGACCCCGTCGCCCCCGTTGACGACCCGCGAGGCGGTGGCCCGGGAGACTCCCGCACGCGCCGCGACGGCTTCCAGGGTGGGGCGGGACCCGGGGGACTGCTCGGGCAAGGCGGATGCTCCTCGTCGACGGGGGCGGCGACACGCAGGGTGGTGCGGACCTCTGCGGTCGCCGGATCGTCTACAGCCTAGCGCCGGGACGGGCCGACGGCTGAGAGCGCTCCCAATCGGGGTCTCGCCCAGCTCGCCGCGGGCTGAGAACGCAGGCCGCTCAGCCGGCGTAGGGCTGCCACATCTTGACGGTCGTTGCCGGATTGCTCGCGGAATTGGATTTGTGCGTCACCAGGCACCGGTACTGCCTGCCGAAATGAACGACACGGTCGTTCTCCGCATACTGCCGGTTGACTTTCCACTCCGAGAATCCTGCCGCCATGTGACCGCACCTTTCGTCGAGCCGGCTCACTGCCGGCGTGCATGAAGCATCGCACCCTCCTGAGCAGGGCAGACACCCGATCCTGGCGGCCGGCGGATTCCGAATGCGGCAGACCCGTAGCGCAGACCCATGGCGCACACCCATAGCGCACGCCCACAGGTCTGGACCAAGCTCAGGGCATGGATCTGGAGTTGAGGCACCTCAAGATCGTCAGAGCCGTCGCCGACGCCGGCAGCCTGACCCGCGCGGCCACCGTGCTGGGGCTCACACAGCCCGCTCTGAGCACCCAGCTCAAACGGATCGAGCGGGCGCTGGACGGGCCGCTTTTCGTCCGGGGGCGGGACGGCGTACGAGCCACCGCGCTCGGGGAGCTGGTGCTGGAACGGGCCCGCGTGGTGCTGCCGGCCGTGTGCGAGCTTCAGGAGGAGGCGGTGCGCTTCGCCCGGCAGGGCACGGCCGGCTACCGGCTCGGGGGAACGCACGGGCCGCTGCTGGGCGGGCTCGTGGACCGGATCATCCGGCAGGAGCCCGGTGTACCGGTGACCACGTACACCTCGTGGTCGGAACGGGAGGTCGCCGGGGGCGTGGCCGCCGGCAGGCTGGACTTCGCCCTGGTCGGGGTGTGCGGGGAGAGCGCCCCGCCGGAGCCGGGGCGGCTCGCGTGGAGGGAGGTGGCACGGGACCCGGTGCACGTGATGCTGGCCGAGGACCACCCGCTGGCGCGGCGGCCGCGGATCGAGCTGGCGGAGCTGGCCGCCGAGGCATGGACGGACGTACCGGGCGACGGGTGCTTCGGGGACTGCTTCGCGGCGGCGTGCGTGCGCGCCGGGTTCACCCCGGCGTGCGTGTACGAGACGGACACGGCTTCGTGCGTGCACCTCGTACAGGTCGGGCGGGCCGTGGGCCTGTGCCGGGCGACGTTCCCCGTGACCCCCGGGCTCGTGACCAGGCCGCTCGCCGGGAGCCCACTGGTGTGGAGGCACCTGCTCGGCTGGCATCCGGCGGCGCGGGCAGCCGCCCGCGCGGCAGCGGTGCTGAAGCACGCCCGGGACGCGCACACGGAGGCGCTGGCCCGATCCTCCGCGGTCGCGGTCGCGGCGGCACTGGCGGAACGGGCGTAGGCCGGACGGGGCCCCGCCCGCCCACCGGCCTCCCGGCGGAGGAGGCCTCCACCGCGCGGCCATAACACCGGGGGAGGGGCCAACCGGCATCTCCCGCAGGAGCGTTGGGATTCCTACGGTGTCGCTGACCCCCACGAACCGAGGAGATCCCCCATGCTCAAGCGACACGCCCGCGCGGCGTGTACCGCCCTGGCGGCCGCCGGGCTGCTGCTGGCCGCCACCGGCGCCGTTGCCACCGCCGCCCCCGCGGACGCCACCGACACCGCGCGCCCGCAGAAGTCGGCCTCCGCCACCCTGCGCACCTCAGAAGCTCCTCCCGAGCTGCTCACCGCCATGCAGCGCGACCTCGGCCTGACCCCCACACAGGCCAAGGCCCGCCTGGCCCACGAGGCCGAGGCGGGGGCCACCGCCGCCCGGCTCCAGGCCCGGCTCGGCGCGGCCTTCGCCGGAGCCTGGCTGGACGGCGCCGACGCGGGGACCCTGACCGTGGCCACCACCCGGGCCGCCGACACCGCTTCCATACGGGCCACCGGGGCCCGGGCGAAGCTGGTCGGCCGCTCCCTGGCCGACCTGGACACCGCGAAGGCCGCGCTGGACCGGGCCGCCACCGCCGGGACCCCGGTCCGCTACGTCGACCCGCGCGGCAACACCCTGGTCGTCGAGGAGACCCGGCCCGGAGCCGCGGCCGGCCTGCTGGCGGCCACCGGGACCGACCCGGCACTGGTCACGGTGGTCCGAACCGCCGAGGCCCCGCGCCCGCTGTACGACCTGCGCGGCGGGGACGCGTACTACATGAACGGCAGCGGCCGCTGCTCGGTGGGATTCCCGATCACCAAGGGCACGGTGAACGGCTTCGCCACCGCCGGGCACTGCGGGCGGGCCGGGACCACCACCAGCGGCTTCAACCAGGTCGCCCAGGGTTCCTTCCAGGCCTCCGTCTTCCCCGGCAACGACATGGCCTGGGTGGCGGCGAACGCCAACTGGTCCTCCACCCCCTACGTCAAGGGCAGCGGCGGGACGAACGTGCAGGTCACCGGCTCGGTGCTGCAACCCGTCGGGGCTTCGGTGTGCCGCTCCGGATCGACCACCGGCTGGCACTGCGGGACCATCCAGCAGCACAACACCAGCGTCACCTACCCCGAGGGCACCATTTCCGGCGTCACCCGTACGACGGTCTGCGCCGAGCCCGGTGACTCCGGCGGCTCCTACATCTCCGGAAGCCAGGCTCAGGGCGTGACCTCGGGCGGCTCCGGCAACTGCTCCAGCGGGGGAACCACCTTCTTCCAGCCGCTGAACCCGATCCTGTCCTCCTACGGCCTGACCCTCAAGGTCACCGGAACAGACCCGGGCCCCGGCCCGGGCAACCCCGAGCCCGGCGGCACCTGGAAGGCCGGCTCCGTCTACGCGGCCGGCGCCACCGTCACCTACGGCGGCGCGAGCTACCGCTGCATCCAAGGCCACCAGGCCCAGACGGGCTGGGAGCCGCCGGTGGTCCCGGCGCTCTGGCAACGGCTGTAGGTCACTCGATGGACAGGAGGCGCCGTGGCTGCCAAGGGGGGAGCCGCGGCGCCTCCGGCGTGCCCGGGACGGCTCAGGGGGCGCCGGGGCCGCTCTTCACGGTCGTCCAGCTGCCGCCCTTCACCGCGTACACCGTCAGTTGGCGGTTGACCGTGCCGCCGTACTCGTCGAAGGCCACGCGACCGGTGACGCCGTCGAACGCCAGCCCCGACACGGCCTGCGGCACCTTCGCCCGGGCGTCCGCGGGCAGGGTTCCGCCGTGGGCCTCCACTACGGCCTTCACCGCCTCGATGACCGCCCAGGCCGCGTCGTACGCGTAGGGGCCGTACGAACCGGCCGCCTCCGGGTACCCCGCCGCCCGGTACTGGTCCAGGAAGTCCCGTCCCTTTGCCAGGTCCTCGGCAGGAACGCCGATGCCGGTGGCGAGATCGCCCTCGGCCTTCGTGTTCGTGGCGAGGAACTGCTGGTCGAAGATGCCGTCGCCGCCCATCAGGGGGACGGTCACGCCCGCCTGCTTGAGCTGCGCGGAGAGCGGCCCGGCGGTGTCGTAATAGCCGCCGAAGTACACGGCATCGGCGCCGGAGGCCCGGATCTGGGGGGCCAGGTAGGAGAAGTCGTCCTGTGCGGGATCGATCAGGTCCGTACCCACGACGGTTCCGCCGAGCTTCGTGAACGCCGTACTGAGCCCGGAAGTGAGGCTGCTGCTGTAGGCGCTGCCGTCGTCGATGACGTAGAGCTTCCTCTTCCCGGCCTCGCCGTGGAGGTACCGGGCGGCGAACGGCCCCTGGTCGACGTCCGTGGCGACGGTCCGGAAGTAGGTCTTGTACGGGCGGGACGTGGAGCCCTTGGCCCAGTGGGGGCCCAGTGTCAGCACGGGGTCGGTGTTGGCCGGTGACACGTTGACGAGGTTCGCCCGTCCGAGCGGTTCCGCCATGGTCTTGGCGACCCCGGAGGTGAGGGGCCCGACGACGCCGAGCACCTTCGCGTCGTCGATGAACTGCGCGGCGTTCGGCCGGCCCTTGGCGGGAGCGGCCTCGTCGTCCAGAGCTTTGATCTCGAAGTTCACTCCGGGTACGTGCCCGGTCCGGTTGGACGTCCTGACCGCCAGGTCGGCGGAGTTCTTCATGCCGACCCCCATGGCCGACAGGCCGCCGCTGAGCGGTGCGTCCACCCCGATGACCACCGTGACGGCGGAGGCCGAGGAGCCGCCTCCGGTCGTCCCGCCGCCGGGCGGGGTGTCACGGGTCAACTTCCAGGTCAGAACGGAGCCGGCTGCGAGCGTGACCACGGCCACGCCCACAACGGAGGAGCGCCGCGTGAGGGCGCGCCGTCGGGTGGACGCACCCTCGTCCCGCCCCCGCTGGTCCGACCAGCCGAGCGAGATCAGATCCTCGGCCGGGGGCCCGGCCACGGGCGGGGCGGTCGGCCGCTCCGGCACGGGCGGGCGGAGGGTATCGGGCATGTGCGCCGGTTCCCCGGCCGTGGGCGTCGGCAGCGGAGACGAGGCAGGCAGCTCCGCTTCCCGCTCGGTCGGGGTCGGAGCGTGCTCCGTCGCCGCCTCCGGGACGGGCGCCGGTACGGGCTCGCGCGCGACGGCCTCGGCGGTCGTGTCCGCCCGGGACCGGGAGGCCCGCAGCGCCGACGCCAGCAGCTCGGCGGCCTCGGCGGCGCCGATGCGCAGCGCCGGATCCTTCGTCAGGAGCGCGTCCAGCACGGGCGCCAGCAGGCCGGCGTGCGTCGGCGGCCCGTGCGGTCGGGTGAAGACGGCTACGGCAAGGGCCTGGAGCCCGTCGGCCTCGAACGGCGGACGTCCCTCGACGGCGTGGTAGAGGGTGGCGCCGAGCGCCCACAGATCATTGGCGGGGGTCGGGCGCTTGCCCTCCAACTACTCCGGGGGCATGTAGTGCGGGGTGCCGATGACGGTCCCGCTCTGACTGAGCTTGGTCGTGGCATCCGCCAGGTGGGCGATGCCGAAGTCGGTGAGGACGACGCGGTCCTTGGTCAGGAGCACGTTGTCCGGCTTGATGTCGCGGTGGATGATCCGCGCGTCGTGTGCTTCGGTGAGCGCGCCGAGCAAGGCGGCCCCTATCTCCGCCACCCGCCGCACGGGCAGCCGGCCCTGCTCGCGGATGGCCGCGGCGAGGGACTGCCCCCGGATGAACTCCATGACGATGACGGGGGCGCCGTGGTGCTCGACGACGTCGTGGATGGTGATGATCCCGGGATGGCTGAGAGTGACCGCCGCACGGGCCTCGCCGGTGAAACGCCTGAGCAGCGTCGCGCGGTCGCCGTCGTCCAGCCCCGCCGGGAAGAGGATCGTGGCCGGGCCTGCATGTGAATGCCGGGGCGTGATGGTGCGTGCCCGGGGGCCACGGACGCCCAGAGGTGCTACAACTGGGTGCGTGACCATTCCTTGCCACCCGTGCCGGGCGTGTCGGTGCGGTCACTCCTAGGCAACAGACTACGAAGCGTCGCCGGTCAGGTGTTCGTCCTCCAGGTGGCGATCGTGGTGTTGCTCGCCGCCGGCGCCCTGCTGTCCCTGCTGCTCCAGTCGCGGCACGACAGCGACCGAGAGGCACGCAACCGGTCGGTTTCCGTCGCGCAGACCTTCGCCCACTCCCTGGGCCTGCAGGACGTGCTCAAGACGTCCGACCCGTCCGCCGTCCTGCAGCCCCTCGCCGAGACGACGCGCAAGGCCGCCGGCGTTGACTTCCTCGTGGTGATGGACACCAACGGCATCCGGTACAGCCATCCCCATCCGGACCGCATCGGAAAGAGGTTCGTCGGCAACATCGAGCCCTCGCTCGCCGGACACGTCCACACCGAGAGCGTCGAGGGTCCGCTCGGCAAGGAGATCCAGGCGGTGGTGCCGGTCACCGCGCCCGACGGCCGGGTCGTCGGACTGGTCTCGGCGGGCCTGACGGTGAAGAACGTGACCGGTGTCGTCGACCGTCAGCTCCCCGTCATCCTCCTGGCCATCGCGACCGGCCTGGCCCTGGCCACCGGCGGCACGGCCCTGATCAGCCGGCGACTGCGCCGGCAGACTCACGGGCTCGGTACGCAGGAGATGACCCGCATGTACGAGCACCACGACGCGGTGCTCCACGCCGTCCGCGAAGGGGTTCTGATCACCGACGGTGACGGGCGGCTACGCCTGGCCAACGACGAGGCCAAGCGGCTGCTCGGCCTGCCGGAGGACGCCGAGGGACGCGGCGTCGGGGACGTGCCCGGCCTGGACCGGCGGATGGCGGACCTGCTGCTGTCGGGCCGCGTGGCCACCGACGAGGTGCTCGAAGTGGGCGACCGGCTGCTCGTGCTCAACCAGCGGCCCACCCACCCCGGGGGCCGGCGGGAGGGCGCCGTGGTCACCATCCGGGACTCCACCGAGATGCAGGTCCTGACGAGCCGGGCGGAGACGGCCCGCAGACGGCTCAAGCTGCTGTACGACGCGGGAGGCGACGTCGGAACGAGCCTCGACGTGGTGCAGACGGCCGAGGAACTCGCCGCCGTCGCCGTGCCGCGGTTCGCGGACTTCGTCACGGTCGACCTGGCCGACTCGGTGCTCGACGGCGAGGAACCCGGCGCCGGCGCCGACATGCGGCGCACGGCGGTCAGCGGCATCCGCTCCGACCATCCCCTCTACCCGCGCGGGTGGCTGATCGACTTCCTTCCGTCCACCCCTCAGGCGCGCGGCTACGGCACCGGCCAAGCGGAGCTGGTGCCCCACCTGACCGACGCGCCGGGCTGGCACGCCCAGGACCCGCCGCGAGCCCGGGCCATCGTCGAATACGGAATCCACTCGCTCATCGTGGCCCCGCTCAGGGCGCGGGGCGTCGTACTCGGCGTGGTCAACTTCTGGCGGTCGCAGAAGCCGGAGCCCTTCGACGAGGACGAGCTGTCACTGGCCGAGGAACTCGTCGCCCGTGCGGCGGTCAGCATGGACAACGCCCGCCGCTACACCCGGGAACATGCCCTCGCCGAAACCCTCCAGCGCAGCCTGCTGCCGCGCGCCCTGCCCGAGCAGAGCGCCGTGGACGTGGCGCACTTCTACCTGCCCGCCCAGTCCGGGGTGGGCGGCGACTGGTTCGACGTGATCCCGCTGCCGGGCAGCCGGGTCGCGCTGGTCGTCGGAGACGTCGTCGGGCACGGACTGCACGCCGCGGCCACCATGGGGCGGCTGCGCACGGCGGTGCACAACTTCTCCACCCTCGACCTGCCGCCCGACGAGATCCTCGCCCGCCTGGACGACCTCGTCCAGCGCATCGACCGCGACGGGGCCGCCGACGACCTGGACGGCGGCGTACTGGGCGCGACCTGCCTGTACATCGTCTACGACCCGGTGTCCCAGCGCTGCAGCATGGCGCGGGCAGGGCATCTGCCACCCCTCGTGGTCGCTCCCGACGGCATGACGGACATCGTGGACTTGCCGGCCGGGCCCCCGCTGGGACTGGGCGGCATTCCGTTCGAAGCCGCGGAGCTGTACCTGGCCGAAGGCAGCCAGCTCGTCCTGTACACGGACGGGCTGATCGAGGAGCGGACCCGGGACATCGGCGAGGGGCTGGAGCTGCTCCGCACGGCGCTGAGCCATCCGGACCGGGAACCGGCGGAGAGCTGCCGGGCCGTACTCGATCTCCTCCTGCCGGCCCGTCCGACCGACGACGTGGCGTTGCTCATCGCGCGGACGCGGACCCTCGGCCCGGACCGGGTCACGGAGTGGGACGTGCCGTTCGAGCCGAGTGCGGTTGCCGCCACGCGGAGCGTCGCGGTGAAGCAGCTCGACGAATGGGGCCTCTCGGAGCTCGGCTTCGCCACCGAACTGATCCTCAGCGAACTGGTCACCAACGCCCTGCGGCACGGCAGCGCGCCGGTCCGGGTACGACTGCTGCACGCCCGCACGCTCACCTGCGAGGTATGGGACGGCAGCAGCACTGCCCCGCACGCGCGGTACGCCGCCGCCACGGACGAGGGAGGGCGCGGCCTGTTCCTGGTGGCGCAGCTCAGCGACCACTGGGGCACCCGCTACACGCCCGGCGGCAAAGTCATCTGGACGGAACAGGCCCTCCCCGACACTCCGGGCGCAGGCGAACCGCCCCCCACGGCCTCCGTCGACCTGGAACCCCTCTGATGCACACCCGGACAGCGGGACGCCGTTCCCTCACCGGGCGCCCCTTCTACGCGATGCAGGCCGTGACAAACCCAGCCGGCCGCGCGAACGGCAGCCTTCGATGCGCCTGTGGCCTTGGATCTGGGGGCTGTTTCGGTCTGCCCGCCTTCCCCTGAAAGGGGTACGCGTAGCCACGGAGGGTGAGATCCGGGCCTCCCGGCGGTGACCCGCCCCACAGGACCTTGGTCACATACGAGGCGGGATAGTAGTCCTTAAACGACCCTTACCCACCCCCTCACACCGCCCCCCACCTGCACCGATACCGTCCCGGCCGGTGGGGGCCGTTCCGCCCCGGCTGCGAGGGCCACTAGTAAGAGGGGTCGTTGCCAGACGCCCCGGACCCCCGTAGAACTGGATGAGTCGCAAGGCGGACGGAGATTCCCCGGGCTCACCCCCGGACGGTTCACCCCCGGATCCGGTTCTCCCGCTCCCGCCGACGAACCCCTCTCCTTCGCGTGAGTGGCTCACGCATGTCTTCGGCATGCCTGCGACCGCCCTTGTCCCCTTCGAAAGGCCCGTCCGTGTCCCACACCGTCATCCGCCGCATCGCCGCTTCCAAGAAGGCCCTCGCCGGTACCGTCCTTGCTCTGGGAGTGGCCGGTTCCATGCTGGCCGCGGTTCCCGCGCAGGCCGCCCCGATGAGCGCCAAGGCGATCGCCCAGCAGATGATCAAGGACCCGGCCCAGTTCGCGGCGTTCAACAACATCGTCTCGAGGGAGAGCGGCTGGAACCACACCGCCACGAACTCCTCCTCGGGCGCCTACGGCCTGGTCCAGGCCCTGCCGGCCTCGAAGATGGCCTCGGCGGGCTCGGACTGGAAGACCAACCCGGCAACCCAGATCAAGTGGGGCCTGGACTACATGAACTCCCGCTACGGCAGCCCCGAAGGCGCCTGGACCTTCTGGCAGAACCACCACTGGTACTAAACCCGCCAGCGGACCGCGAGAACACGACAACGCTCGGCCGGACTCCCCGGCCGAGCGTTGTCGCGTCCGCACGCCACCACCGGGATCCCACGCCGATGCTGCCTGCGCCAGGGCGACGTCGGCGTCGTGTGTGTGGGCAACGATGCGGAAAACGCGTCGACAGCACCCCTCGGTACCCGGCAAAGTGGCCGCCCGTGACGAGCAGTGAGCTGTGGACCCGTGCGACCGCCGACCGCTACGACGCCGAGGAGGCCGAGACGTCCTCGGCCGCCGTTCTCGGACCGACTCTCGCCTTCCTCGCCGAGCTCGCCGGAGGCGGCCGGGCACTGGAGTTGGCTATCGGGACCGGACGGGTGGGCGTCCCGCTCCGGGAACGCGGCGTGCCGGTCGTGGGCATCGAACTGTCCGAGCACATGGCAGCGGTACTGCGGCGCAAGCTCGGCGAGGACATGCTCCCGGTGACCATCGGGGACATGGCCGCCACGGCCGTCCCGGGCGAGTTCACCCTGGTCTACCTCGTCTACAACACCATCACGAACCTGCTCACACAGGACGAGCAGGTCGAGTGCTTCCGCAACGCCGCACGTCATCTGGAGCCGGGCGGCCGATTCGTCATCGAGCTGGGCGTGCCGCCGCTGAGGTTGCTGCCGCCCGGCCAGGTCGCGGTGCCGTTCGACGTCTCCGAGCAGCATCTCGGCTTCGACACCTTCGACCTCGTCGAGCAGATCCTCGTCTCGCACCACTTCACCCGCGACGCCGACGACGGCCGCTACCGCCGCGAGAACTCCCGGCACCGCTACGCCTGGCCGGCCGAGCTCGACCTGATGGCACGGATCGCCGGGCTCGAGCTGGAACGTCGCGTCGCGGACTGGGACGGGACGCCGTTCACCCAGGACTCCGCGAAGCACATCTCCGTGTGGCGCAAGCCAACCTGAGATCGGCCACCGGGCGGTCAGCGTAAGTCGTGCAGGGGCTGACGGGGAGCTGGTGACCGGGAGGAGGGCGAGGTGTGCGTAAGGTCGGCACGGCCGCCGGCGCCATGGCCGCGCTGGTGACCTGTTGGAGGAACACGTGGGAAATGCTGAGCCCCGACGGCGGCCGCACACTGATGCGGGGGGTCCTGGCGCACCAGGAGCGGATGGTCTGCGTGAGCGTGGGTTCGCCCGCTACGGCGCTGAGCAATTCGGCATAGCCCCGGGCGGCTCCGCGGCGAGGGACTTGGCCCAGATCCAGGAGAGCTGCGCGGATCTTCCGCCCGACCCGTACGCTCCGGGAACGAACCGGTTCCGCCGCTATTCCCATGCCGTGTATCTCCCGTGGAAGGACGAACTGTCCTGGATTCCCGGAACCCCCGACCCCGTACACGGTACGGTCACCAACTTCTCCCAGGGCGAGGACGACCCTGAGCACCCGCGGAAGCTCCGCGTCCTCCCCGACATCCCCGAGGCGCTGCGCGACAACGCACTGCTGCTGAGGCTCCTGCACTGGGACATCGAGCAGGTCCTTGCTCTGAGGGACCTGAGGAGGCGGCCGCTGTGGGCTGGGGTTCACCTGATCAGGCTCGGCGTCGACCGTCCGGGTCAGGATGCTGTTTCTTCCCCGAACTGCCTCCACCAGGACGGAGGTTCGGCCAGCACGTTCACTTTCGCCCACCTGATCAGCCGTACCAACGTCACGGGTGGGCAGAACGTCATTGCCACGCCGGGCAGTGCGGGCCTGCAGCCCGAGGACCCGTGGGCGGACATCCACACCAGTTTCACCCTCGCCGACCCACTGGATGGCTACGCCGTCCACGACCACAGGGTCAGCCACTACGTCGGCCCGGTCCGCACGGGCTCCGAACCGGGGCCGGGCGAACGGTCCATCCTCATCGTCGGCCTCGCCCCGTACATCCCCCAGCTGTGACACCGCCACCGCCGGAGCCCGCCGACCTCTGCATGCGTGTCCGTCAAGTCCAGGCGGCCTTACACCTGGTCGAGGTGGGCGCGCTGCGCCGGGGTCAGGTCCAGGTCGACGGCGTCCAGGGCCTCGTCGAGCTGGGCGAGGGTCGAGGCGCCGACGACGGGCAGGATGGGGAGGTCGCCACCGAGCAGCCAGGCCAGGACGACTTGGTTGGCGGTCGCGCCGGTCTCGGCCGCCACGTCACGCAGCGCGGCCAACTGGGCGGCTGCGCCGGGGTGATCGAAGCCGCTCGGGAGGGGCTTGGCGGGGTCGGTGTACGCGCCGGCCAGCAGGGAAGTGTAGGCGAGCAGCGTGACGCCGGGTTCGCTGCGGACGTAGTCGAGCAGTTCCGGCGTCGCGTGCTCGCAGGAGCCGAAGGTCGCGCGGGGCCGGGGCCGGAGGTAGGTGTACTGCTGCTGTACGCAGCTGTATCCGGCCACTCCCTGCTCGCGGGCCGCCGCACGGGCCCGGTCGATGCGCCAGGTGACCTGGTTGCTGACGCCCAGGACGTCGACGGTGCCGTCGGCGACGAGTCCGCCGAACGCCGCGACCGTCTCGGCCAGTGCCGGCCGGCGGTCCTCCATGTGCGCGTACAGGACGTCGAGCCGGTCGGTGCCGAGCCGCTTGAGGCTGCCTTCGACTCCGGCCTGGACGGCTGCCGCCGACAGTCCCTCCGCAGTGCCCGGCCACTCACCGGGGCCGGTCGGCCGGGCGCCGACCTTGCTGGCCAGCACGACCTCGTCGCGGTTGCCGCGTTCGGCGAGCCAGCGTCCGATCACCAGCTCGCTCTCGTCGCCGTTCGCGCCGTCGAGCCAGAAGGAGTAGCAGTTGGCGGTGTCGATGAAGGTCCCGCCACGTTCGACGAACCGGTCCAGCAGGTCGATCGCGCGCTGCTCGTCGATGCGGGTGCCAAACGGCAGCGTGCCAAGGCAGAGCGTGCTCACCGTCGGGCCGGGAGTGCCGTCAGCGCGCAGGCCAAGGGTACGGAAACGCATGGGAGTTCCTCTACAAAGGGGGGCGTGGGCTGGGCCGTTGGCGTGGGACGCCGGGCGCCGTGAAAGGAACGGTGCCACCTGGAGCGCGGTCCAGGTCAAACCATTCGGCGGCCCGTTGCCGCCGATGGCATGATCCCCGCATGAGCGCACCCACGACCGAGTACCTGACCCCTGCCGAGACGGTCGAACGGTCCGGCTTCAGCCTGGACACCCTGCGGTACTACGAACGCATCGGTCTGCTGGGCGCCGTCCCCCGCTCGCACACCGGCCACCGCCGCTTCACCCAGCACGATCTTCAGTGGCTGGCCGTGCTGCGCTGCCTGCGCGACACCGGGATGCCGATCGCCGAGATGCGGCGCTTCGCCGGACTCGTCCGCGATGGCGACGGGACCTTCGCCGAGCGCCTGGCCTTGCTGGAGCAGCACGACGCGCAGGTGGAGGAGAACATCCTCCACCTGCGCGGCCAGCAGGCGTACGTCCGCGAGAAGATCTCCTTCTACCGCCGGGCATTGAACTGACACGTCTTCAGATTCGTATGCCGATCCGCACGACCGAGCCGGGCCGGGAGTGCCCGCCGCCGGGCCACGGCTACCCGCGAGCGTGAGCGCGGCCGTCCCCGCTGCGCCCGTACGCCGACGTCAGCCGTTCGTGTGGCGGTCGACGAAGGTTACCCGCGAGAACTCCCACCACTCCGGCATCCCGTTGGTCGGGTACGGCGCGCTCCCGGGGTGCTCCTGCAGAGCTGCCAGGTCTGTGTGCCCGTACTGGAGGGTCGGCCCGGGCTGCGCCTGTGCCGCCCGGGCCTGTGGATCACCGGTGCTCAGGCGAAGTGCGCGGTGATGCCCTGGGAAGAGACGTAGATCCGGTTGCCTGCGGCGGCGATGCCCTCGGCGTCGGCGGTGATGTGGCCGCCGGATCCGGTGGAGTCGAGCCTGGTCCGCGAGGTGCGTGTGGTTGAGCCGGGGTTGTCGGTGTCGTCGGCGTGGGCAGTCCGGCCAGTGACAGGGCGGGGCCTGCGAGGGTGCGCGGGGTGACAGCAGTGTGATGCGGTTGGTCACGTACACCTTGTGAACCGATCTGCGGGTATGCGCGACCTTGTGATGCTGCGCAGGTTCGTCGACCGCAGCGCAGTTTCCCTGATCCGCGACATCGCCACCTGACGACGGCCTTCGTGAACTCCAGTTTCCCCGCTGGGAATTGGAGCGGACGACGTCCCGCCGGACGGGCGGCCCGGCGGCGCCGCCGGCCTCTGTGCGGTCACGGCAGGGCGGGCCGGCCGGAGCGCGTGTCACTGTTCGGGGCGGGGCGGGGGGTGGGGACCGTGTCGCGGTGGGCGAGGCGCTGCTGGAGACGGGCATGGCGGAATTGGTAGACGGGGCCGACCTGGCGCAGGACGCCGAGGCGGTGGGCGTCGTCGAGGAAGGCCTGCAGGTTCCAGGGGAGTTGGCTGCGGGCGGCGAGCAGCAGGCGGGCGGCGGTGTAGTACGGCCAGGCGCGCGCGGCGAGGGCGAGCACGAGACCGGTGGGTCCCATGCTCAGCAGCAGGCCGAGGAACTCCGCTGCCTCTGCTTTGCCCTGCAGAACCAGGAGGAGACCGCAGGGCATGGTGACGAGGAGGGGCGCCGCGCAGCAGCCGACGAGGGTGACGAGGCGGTCGGCGCGGACGGTGGCGGCGGGGTGCAGGCGATCCCGTGCGGTCGTCGTGCCGCGGGTGAAGTACAGCATGGCCTGGCCGGTGCCGAAGAGGGCGCCGAGACCCAGGCCGTACGCCCAGAGCGGGGCGGCGGACCGGGCGGCAGACGCAGCGGCGCCCGTGGGGTGCACGACGAGGCCGTAGGCCCAGAGAGCGACTGCGGTGAGGAGCGTGGTGCCGAGGACCAGGAGCGCGGCCCGCACGAGGCGGCGCGACCGGTGTGCCGGGGTGAGCGTGCCGCGGCTCGGTACGGGCGGGGGTGAGGGGTGTCCGGACGGGTACAGGACGAGGAGGAAGGAGAAGCCGAGGACGCACACGCAGCCGATCGCGTACCAGGCGGGCTCCACTCCCGGGACCGGGTCGACCGTCATCCCGGGAACGGCGAAGGCCAGTCCGCCGAGAGACGCGGTGAGGGCGGGACCGAGGGGGCGGGCGGGGATCCACGCGGCCGTCAGGCACGCGCACCACACGCCGACGGCGGCGGACCGTACGTACCACTCGGCCAGGCCCGGCTCCGGCGGCGGAGCCCCTGGCAGGGAACGAGCGACGGCGCAGCCCAGCAAGGTGAGGACGACGAGGGCGGCGGCCAGGGCGGTGGCGCGGGACCAGGCGCGCGCGATCGTGGGAGTGTCGTCGTACAGCCGCCACCAGGCGAGGTCATAGGTGCGCCGCCGCGCCATGCCGGAGGCCAGGCGGGTGAGGTGGCGCTGGGCGTCCTCGGGGCTCCAGCGGCGGGCAGGGTCCCGGCGCCGGGCGCGTTCGTAGGTGACGGGCACGACGGCGTCCAGGAGGTGGTCCTCGACGGCCTCCTTGGTGGTGAGGCGCAGCAGCTCCGAGGGGTCGCCGGTGCCCTCGGTGTACACGGTCCGGGCGAGGGCCACACTCAGAGGGCTGGTGAGGGTCTGCGCGAGGGCGCCGTCGGGGTGATCCCGCAGGTTTTCCGCCACGAGGTCCCAGCGGGTCCGGGACGGTCCCGCCGCCGTGGCGAGGCGGAGCTGTTCGAGGGAGTCCGCGGCATGCAGTGCGGCGGGCTCGATCACCGCGGCACCGGTCAGCGGGCCCGCCCCGGCCACGGCCGCGCCGAAGGCCTCGGTCCGGCAGGTCAGGACCAGGGGTGCGTCGGGGTCGAAGGCGTCCTTCAGCGCTTTCAGAACCGCCTGCTGGGCCGCCTCGGGGAGTTCGTCCAGCCCGTCGATGACCGGCAGGATCCGCCGGCCGTCGAGGAGGTCGTCGAGGGCACTCGGGCCGTAGGCGTCGGCGTCGGTGAGGGCGGGGTAGTCGGCGGCGATCCGGCGGCGCAGCCAGACGGTGCCGTTCTCCCGGTCCGGGTCGAAGGAAGCGGGGGTGAGCAGCACGGGCACCGGATCGCCCTGACCGCGGGCGCCGAGCAGAGCAAGCGCCAGCAGGACCGCGAAGGTGGTCTTGCCCGACCCCGCCGAACCGAGGACGACGAGCCGGCCGGGGCGGGGCGGCGGGCCCAGGAGCGCGGCCAGCTCATCAGGCTGGTCCACCCGGCACGAGACCGGCCCACCGATCAGCGGGGAGTGTCCCCACAGGTCCTCGCGCGGGGAGTCCGACCAGGTCACGGGGAGGGGCAGCGGGGTGTACAGGCCGCGCAGCCGCGCCTCCTCGCGCCACTGCGCCTGGACCAACCGGGCCAGGGCGTCCTGGGCCTGCGTCAGCTGGTCGCCGTCGGAGCGCGCCCGGCCGGGTGAGCGGCGCCAGGCCCACACCGAGAGTGCGCCGAACACGCTGAGGACAGTGGCGAGGACAGATGCAGCCGTCGAGACGACCTCGGCGTTCTGTACGCCCCACAGCACCGCCAGTGTCAGGGCCACTGCCCCGCAGAGCCCCCAGGTCACCCTCCAGCGCCCGTCGCGCATACCGTTCCCCCGTCTCCCGGCCGCAGGTCTCCCAGCGGTCTTCGCGTCCAGAACATCCAGTCGGAGCAACGAGGTGATGCCGGGCAGGGGCACGGAAACCGGGGGGCGCGGCGGGGGCGCTCGGGGGCAGCGCGCCCGGCCCCTGGTCAACCCGGCTGGTCCTGCTGACGCCCGCGCCAAGGCCGCTCGGCGTGGCGTGAGAGTGCTCCGGACGCACTGCTGGATCGGTGAGGTCGGCCGCTTGGTGCGCACGTACGAGGTTGGTGTTCCTGCAGGGGGCGCCGGGTGGGTGCTGTGGTCCGGGTACACGGACGCGGGTCTGGTTCTGTCACTGATGGCCGGCGCCGTGGTCCTGAACAGCCTGTGGCGCTCGGGCACCCTGGATCGCACCACGCCGCCGCCCGATCCGGACGGCGTACTGGGCCGCCCGCGGCACGGCTGGCGATCTCGACACCGCACAGGCCGCCGCCCACCTCGGCCTCGACGAGGAGGCTGTACGCAAGCTCATAGCCCGGTTCGGGCGTTGGAGTCCCCACCGCTGACCCGGGCCACCGGCAGGGTTTGGCGGCCCGCCCGGGCCGACGTGCGAAGGAGGTCCCGGGCGGGCTCCGCCGATCAGCGTGCCAGCCCGGCACGAGCGGACACGACGGCCACGCTGCAGCTGAGCACGGGAACCGGATCCCCCTCGAACGCGGAGGCTTTACAGGGCGCTTTCGTAGACCACGGTCGTGTCCGGGCAGTCCTCGGCGAGTCCGAGGAGCGCTTGTACCTCAGCGTCGTCCGTAGCCAGGTCCCACCTCAGCTTCGTGCCAACCCAGGTCGCGGCGTACGTGCAGTGGTAGGAGACGTCCGAAGGCAGCCACTCGGCCGGATCCTTGTCGCTCTTGCTCCTGTTGCTGGCGGCGGAGACCGCGATCAGGGTGTCGGGGCTGTTCTGGTCGTTCGCATACGCCTGCCGCCGCGCCGCCGACCACGGCGCCTGCTCATCTGGCGGGGAGCGTCATTCGAACTGTGCGGTATTCCCGGCTCATGGGCGCCGGACAGGCGCCGGCGGGGACGTCAGCGGCCGGTCGCGGCGCCACTCGTAGCGCCACGCCGTGTCGAGGTCTACAGGCCGCCGGAACCGTCCTCGTGGTCATGGCCGGCATCGGAGTGGCCCGCAGACAGTCCGACCGCTGTCTGGCCTTCGCGATCGCCCGGCCGGTTCTCCCGGCGTTATGGCTCAGGGGGTGGTGAGGAAGTCGTAGTAGCCGGTGCCCGCGACGAGTACGGAGGTGAAGGTGAGGGGGAGCCCGGCGGCGTCACGGGGGACTTCCTGCGAGGAGGCCGGTCTCGGCGTCGTCGTACTGGCCCGGGAAGCGCAGGGGCGTGTAGGCGGCGCCGCCCCGGTTCCACGTCGTCGTGCCCCACACCGTGGAGCGGGCCTGCCAGGCGATCTTGCCGTCCTCGTCGACCAGTTCACTGGGCGCGCCCACCAGGTCGGTGACGATGGCGAAGAAGCGTGAGTCCACCCCCGTCTGCGGTGTTCCGCGGCGCTCCAGCTGTGTCAGCGGGCGGTGGCCGTCGTACTCCCAGCTCGTGGTCGTGCCGTGAGCGGTGTCGGTCTGCTCGGCCAGGCGGGTGCCGTCCCAGGAGAAGAACACCGAGTGGACGACGGTCTGCCCGTCAGGGGCGTTGGGCATGAGGTGGGCGTACGCCCGGTGGGCAAACCACCGCCGTCGCCCGTAGCCGGGCTCACGGACACCAGGAGCCGCCGCTCTGGCTCGCCCGTGCCTCCACCGTGTAGCCCTGCTCCCCGTCGAATGCCCAGGACACGGCGAGATGGGAGGTTGCGCCGTCGATCTGCTTGGTGAAGCAGAGGCCGATCCGTTCGCCGGCCGGGTCGTGGCGCCAGGCGGGCTGGTCCGGCTCGGGCGGTGCCGGCAGCCAGCCGTCGCGGGCGGCGGCCGCCTGGTAGTGGGCAACGACGTCCGCTCGGCGGGCGGGCTCGGAGTACTCCCGGCCGAAGTACGCGAAGCGGTCGTCGTCGTCGCAGCCGGAGTAGGACCCGTCGTCGGCCTGTGCTCCTTGCGGGGTGCCGAGCGTCCGGACCTGGGTGGCCATCGGGTCCTGCAGTGCCGCATCCGCGGCGGTGCAGCCGTAGATCCCGCCGTTGAGGGCCCACCAGCCACCCATGATGGTGAGTGCGCCGAGGACCAGCCCGCCCGCGACTACGGACGCTCCCACCCGAAGACCGTTCACGGGCGGGAGCGTACCGGTCGGCAGCGGAGGGGAGAACCCGGGCACCCGCACCATGAACGACAAGGCTGCCCCGGCAGCTTGCCGGTCCTGATCGACTGCGCCGATCCGCTGCTGTCAGTGGTGCCCGAGCCGACGGGCGTGTATCCGGAGGCACCCCAACGCAATGGGGCGGGGCTGGTGATGCTCTGCCGACGGGCAGGCCGCGGCGTGTCGGGTTTTCGGGATTTCACACAGCACCTACCGCGTCCAGTCCACGTCGAGTTCGGCGAGGGCTGCGAGTTGGGTGCGGCGTTGTTTCCGGTTCGTGATCCACACCCCGGTCCGGTGCGCGCTCGCTTCGGGCAGGTGCTCGATGTGGGCGCACCCCAAACCCCCGGCCTCCCGCTCCTGGTACTGGGGTGATCAGGCCGGCCAGGGGCCCGCGAGCCCGGCAGGATCCGTCAGAGACGCCCTGGACGTTCGGCCCGTGCCGGGGTGGCGTGAAGCGGGGGTCCGGGGCGTCGCTCCGGGCCCCCGCAGGCGTGATCCGCCCTCCCTGTGGCGCTGCCGGAAGCATTGTCCGAGGCTGCCCCTAGAGTCACACCAACGTGATCGCGGCGGCGCTGCGACCGGGAGTGTGCCATGCCGTGCCATGCCGTGCCATGCCCCGGACCAGGCCGTCTGACCGAGGAGACAGCACATGGGGTGGGTTCCGGCCGGCGACTACGAAGTCGCCCTCGACGGCGGGAAAGTGGTCTGCCGCAATGCGGCGGGTCGCCGGCTGAAGACGGTCCCGGGGAAACTCGCGGACGACCCGGCCGTGGTCGGACTGCGCCAGCTGGTGGAGTGGCTGGATCGGCACGAACGCCAATGCGTCGCCGACGTGGAGCGCTGGATGGTGCGCTCGCTGCCCGTCCCCGTCGCGGTCATCGTCCAGGTGTGGCAGGACACGGCCTGGCGCTCCGCGCTGTACGACCTCGTCGTCACGGGCGAGGACGGCGAAGTCGCCGGATTCCTGCGTGACGCCGACCCCGTCCGGGGCCTCGGCCTGGTCGACCTCGACGGCGACACGGTGCGCATCAGCCCCGAGCTGGTCCGCATCCCGCACCCTGTGCTGCTGGCGGACCTGGAAGAACTCCGCGAGTTCGCGGTCGAACTCACCGTGGACCAGCGGGTGCAGCAGCTCTTCCGCGAGGTCTGGCACCGCCCGGCGGACCTGGACCCGGAGACCGCCTCGGTCGACGACTACGCGGGCGGCGCCTTCAAGGAACTGCGGTTCCTGCACGGGCGCACCACCCAGCTCGGCTACCGGGCCCGCGGCGGCCAGGCGGTATGCCCGGTCGTCGAGGACGGCGCGACGGTCGAGGCGCGCATCTGGATAGGCGACTACGACAGCTACGAGCGGACCGAGACCGGCTCGCTGACCTGGACCGACGCCGCAGGCCGGGCACTGACCGCCGGACAGTTCGGCCCGGTCGCCTGGTCGGAAGGCATGCGCATGGCGGCGGCCCTGTACGCGGGACGCGACATCGATGACGAGGAGCAGGCGGCATGAACACCGACGACATCACCCGGGCCGCGGCCCTGCTGGACGCCGGGGCGATCCTGCGCGCCGGCACCGTCGCCCGTGACGACGCCGACACCCTCACCGCCCGCACCTACACCCACCCGGCCCTGGACGACCGGCGCGTGGTGCGCCTGGTGGAGGGCACCCTGGGCGAGGCCGAGGACCTGGCACTGGACTTCCTCGGACTCGCCCGCGAGCCCGACGCCCCCGAGGTGGGGCAGGTGCGCCGCGAGACACTGGGCTTCCCCGCCTGGGCGCTGGTCAACGATCCGGCCAACGGCCACCACGCGCTGGCCCTGGTCAAGGACATGGAACGGCTGGCCCGCCAGGCCAAGTCCCGGGCCGGCGCCGCCAAGGACGGCTTCGAGGCACTCGCCACCCGGCTCGGCCGCGCCGTACCGCACTTCCTGCCCACGTTCTACGAGCAGGCCGCGCGCGTCTTCCTCCAGCACGACAACAGCACATACGCCGCGACGCTCTTCGGGAAGGCGCGCGCCGCCGAGCGCGTCCACGGCCTGCCGGTCGACGAGGAGCGGCAGCGGGCCGTCTTCCTGGAGTTCGCCTTCGCCGGGGCGCTGACCGTCAAGGCGCTCAAGGACCACGCGCAGGACCTGTCGCGTCGCCTCGACCCGGCCGAGGCCTGGACGCAGTTCCGGCAACTCGCCGTCGAACGCTGCGGTGCGGGCATGGCGCCGTACGCCGCCCTGCCGCAGGACGCCCGCGCACTCGTCAAGGCCGCGGGCCTGGACCGGGAGACCGCCGAGAGTGGCTTCGTCGGCGACCTGATCGCCTCACCGAGCATCGTCCGGGCCCCAGCGTCGTTCTGGACCGCCTACCGCCCGACCCTGGTGGCGCTCGCCGCCGCACGACCGGAGATCCGCACCCGTCTGTTGGAGATCATGCCGACCGGCCTCGGCGACGACCGGAAGGCCGACGAGGCCTGGCTGTCGCTGCTCGCCGAAACGGGGGCGGACGCCCTGCTCACCGACGCGGAGAGCACGGACGGCGTCGACCCCGCGGACTGGCTCAGCCGCTGGGCCCTGCACCGCAAGCACGGCTCGTCGAGTTCGGAGCGCTGCCCGCGCACCCTCGCCCTCGTCGAGCGCATGGCCCCCCGGCTGCGCTCCGACGGCCGCCCCGTCGACCTCTTCCAGGGACGCTGGCACGCGGGCGCCGACCTGGACCTGCTCGACGCCTGCGTCGCCTGGGACATCCCCGTCACCGAACCGGCGGCGGGCGCCAACGTCCACCTCCCGCTGGAGCGCTGGATCGGCGACGACACCCCGGGCCGCCGCGACCTGACGGCCGTCGCCGGCCGTCCCCGCTTGCGCGGACTGCTGTACGACGCGCTGAACGGCATGAACGGCCATCGCTCGAAGGACTCCGTGCTCGCCGCGATCGCCGCCCACCCCGTCCTCGGCGCCGTGCTCCACGACTGGCTGCGCGATCGCGCCGCGGAACTCACCGGGGCGGCGGGACTGCCCGGTTCGCGAGCGGCGCTCCGGCGTCTGTCGTCCTTCCGCGCGGTCGCCGGCCAGGTCAACGCGGAGGCCATCGCCCGGATCGCCGCCCACGACCTGGCGCCGGTCCTCGGGGCCACCCTGCGCGCCGGCGTTCTGGACGAACTGGGCTGGCCCGCCCTGGAGGAGACCTACCGGCGGCTCGACACCGACCGGACCGACCAGCACCACTGGATGGTGGTCGCCGAGGCCTGGCCCGCCCTGGTCCTCGCCAACCGCCACACGGCCGTCGTGGTCGGCCCCGAAGGGGTGCTGCTCGAACACGAGCTGCGCCTGCCCGCCGACCTGGACCGCTGGCGGCGTCCCCGCCTCCGGTACACGGACGGCGAACTGCTGGTCATCTGGGCGGAGGACGGCAAGCAGCGCGCGTACTGGTCGAACCGCCCCGGCGAACCCTTCACCCTCGGCGGCGAGCAGCTGCCGCAGTGGTGGAACGGGCAGGACGTCGGCTCCCCTTCGCTGCCGCTGCCCGGCGGCGGCCGCGCCACCGGCGGCCGCACCCTGCACGCGGGCGACACCACCCTGCCGTCCACCCGCCCCGTGCTGGGCGACGGCACCGGACACTGGCGCCAGGGCAAGCAGGGCCGCGACCACTGCTGGGTCGAGTACGATCCGGCGGGCGGCACCCACGGGCGTGCTTCGCTGCCCGCCTTCCTGCAGTCGGGAATCCGCGACGACGCCCGCCTCGTGACCGAGGATTGCGAGGTCCTGCCGCTGTTCCCGGGCCTGGAAACCACGCCGTTCGGCACCGACGGCACCGTCCTGGGCCGCTGGGTGCGCACCGAGGGACAGGACCCCGACCGCCGCGTCACCTCCGGGACCCCCGACGGGCGGACCGTCACCCTGGCCGTCGCGCCGGGCCGCCGGGACCACCCCGTACCGCTGGGCGCCCTGCGGCTGCCGGGCGGAGCCGCGCCCCTCGCCGCCGTCGTCGGCGGCACCGTAGAGCTCTATCCGGCGGGCGCCGCCACCACCGACGCGCTGGGATCGGTCCCCCTGGGAGACCAGGGCGGCGAGTACGCCGCCGGCACCCGGTACGTCCCGCCGCCCGCGTTCTGGCACGCCCTGCGCCCGCGCGACGAGCGGGGCTCGGCCGCCCTGCGCGCGGTCACCGACGCGCAGATCGCGACCCTCCTCGACGCCGTCGCCACGGCACTGGCCGGGCGGAAGGCCGCGGTCGCCGCCGACGAGTCGTACAACGGCCCCTCCGCGGACGAGCTCATCGAGGCAGCCGTCGCCACGGCGCTCCCCGCGCTGACCGACGCCCGGCTGCTCACCGGCGTGAGCGTGCTCGTGCGGACGGCCGCCCGCCATCGCGCCGACATCGCCGCGTACGTAGCACCCCCGCGGGACGAACCGCACGGCGGGAAGCGGCACGGCGACGGGATGTACGCCGACCACAGGCCCGTCCACGGGGACGACACGACCCTGACCGCCGCCGCGGACGGGATCGCCGCGCCGGGCAGATACGGCTACTGGGGGCGCGAAGCGAAGTGGAGCGGCCTCCAGCAGATCCTCTCCGTCAACCAGGTCCTGTCCGGCAAGCCCGCCGACGGCAAGCCGCTGCCCGACCCCACCCCGTTGCCGGCACTCGGCGACGGCTGGACGAGCGAGACCCGCACCGTCCCCGGCATCGACCTGGGCTGGCTGCCGTTCCTGGACGCCCTGGGCCCCCTCGCCTACCGCGCCGCCGCCCCCACCACCACCGAAGAACACCGGGAGGCGCTGCTGCTCCTCCTGGAAGCGGTCGCCACCGGCCCGCTCGCCAACCCCGCGGGCGCCCTGCGACAGGTCCTGCTGTGCGAGGAGGACAGCGAGGACCAGGTCGGCAAGAAGCAGCGGATCGGCCAGGTGCTGCGCCGCGGCGACCGCACGGTGGTGATCCTCGGCCGGGAGCACACCCAGCGCAACGACCGCGTCCACTGGCTCGCCCTCGACCACGACCCGGAAGGGGCGTTCGGCCAGATCGGCGGCTTCACCCACCACGAGGACCAGCGGTACACCCCGGCCCTCCCGCACGAGCGCCTGCTCCCGCTGATCCGCCTCGTCCGCGAGCGCGGCGCCGCGCCGTGGCGGCCCGAGGCGCCCGTCGCACTCGACGCCGCCACCGGCATCGGGCCCGCACAGGCGGCCCTCCTCGTCGCGGCGGGGACCGGTGAACTCGACGCGGCAGGGCTGGCCCTGGTGGGCCTCAAGGCCCGGCAGGCCGAACGGGCCGACGCCAGGCTGAGCGCGCTCGGCGGCACCAACCGGCTGGCACTGCTGGACGCGCTGCTGCCCGCCGACCCCGCCGACCTGTGGGAGACCGGCCCCGACACCGCGGCGGCCGCCAAGACCTGGGCGGAGCGCCTGGGATCGCTGGTCCGGCTGCCGGAGGAGCTGGCAGACCTCCTGGCCGGCGTCTCCATCGCGTCGGCCGAAGCCGTCCTCAACCCCGGCACCACCGCGTGGCTCAGCCGCACCACCCCGATGCGGCTCGACAAGGACGGCCACCTCGTGGCGGAGGACCCGGCCGCGGTCCCGGGCCGCGGCCACCTCACCAGCGCCGTGGCCGCGCTCAGCGGGCTCGCCTACGGACTGCCGTACGGCCATCCGCTGCGCGCCCACCTGCCGGCCGGACTCGCCGCGCTACGCAGGCGCCTGGCCGACCCCGGCCTCATCCTCGACCTGGACGTGGAGTGGACCGAGAAGGGCACCGCGACCGCGGTCCCGCTGCGCACCGCGTACGGCCTGCCCGCGACGGGAGGGGCGGGAGCCGACGGCCTCACCCGGCTCGGGGACGCCCTCGTGCTGCGCCCCTGGTACGGCGACACCGAGATGACGTTGGTGCGTACGGCGGGGATCACCGACGCGGACGATCCCGTCCTCGGGCTGCTCGAAGGGCTGGTCGGCCCTGGCCGTGGCCACTCCCTGGCCGCCGTGCGGGCCCTGCTCGGCGACGACCTCGAACAGGCCGTCCTGGCCGGGTCGGTGCCCGGCGGCTTCACCGGCTACGCCCAGGACCCCGCCCGCTCGGTCCCGGAGCTGGTCGCCGAGGTGGCCGCGACCCACGGGCTGGGCGACGACGCGGCCGCGCTCTACCTGCAACTGCTCGCACTGCCCGACCCGACCGACCGCGACCGCGCCCGGTGGACCGGCTGGACGCCGGGCCGGTCGAAGAAGGCCAGGACCGAACTGGCCGCCACCGGCCTGGTCCTGGAGGCCAAGCGGTCCCGCGCGGGGCGGACCCTGTTCCTGCCCTGCGGCTGGCACGACTTCAAGGCCCCCGCCCTGCCGGTGGAGACCTGGAAGGAACCCCTCTACCCGCTCCGCGACCACGCCCGGGCCGTGCCGCAACTGCCGGTGCCCGCCCTGTTCGCCCGCGCATGGGGCCGTGTCAAGGACGGCGACGCCCCCGCCTTCGAAGAACTCACCACCCGTGCCACCCGGAAGGGCCGCCGCCGATGACCACCGACACCACCGTTCCCGCACCCCCGTCAGCACCCCCGTCCGCCCGGCAGGTCAGCCCGCCCGAGGACCGCCACGCCACCGAACTGGCCTTCCTCGCCGCCTACGACGACGGCCCCCGGCCGCCCGCCTGGCTGCTGAGCCCGCGCGCCGTCGTCACCTTCGTGATGGGCAGCGGAGGCGAGGCCCTGCGACTGCCCGAGGGCGCCGCGGCGCCCGACGGCGTCCCGCGCAAGCTGGTGATCGAGCAGAAGTTCGTCGGCGACCGCGCCCTGGTGGAACGCTGCGTCGTCACCCTCGCCGGAGAACGCGGGCTGCTGCTCGTCGGCGAGCCCGGCACCGCCAAGTCGATGCTCTCCGAGCTGCTGGCCGCCGCCGTGTGCGGCACCAGCGGCCTGGTGGTGCAGGGCACCGCCGGCACCACCGAGGACCAGCTCAAGTACGGCTGGAACTACGCGCTGCTCCTTGCCCAGGGCCCCACCCGGCAGGCCCTGGTGCCCTCCCCGGTCCTCACCGCCATGACCCGTGGCGCGGTGGCCCGCGTCGAGGAGATCACCCGCTGCCTGCCCGAGGTCCAGGACGCCCTGGTCTCACTCCTGTCCGAACGGCGCATCGCCGTCCCGGAACTGGCCGGCAGCGCCGACGCCCTCGCCCACGCCGCCCCCGGCTTCACCCTCATCGCGACCGCCAACCTCCGCGACAAGGGCGTCTCCGAGATGTCCGCGGCCCTCAAGCGCCGCTTCAACTTCGAGACCGTCGGCCCCATCGGCGACCTGGACGCCGAGACCGCCCTGGTACGCCGCCAGGCCCACGCGGCCGTCACCCGGGCCGGTGCCCCCTTCCAGGTGGACGACGCGATCCTCGAAGCCCTCGTTACCGCCTTCCGCGACCTGCGGGACGGGCGGTCGGCCGAAGGCTGGGAGGTCGAGCGCCCCTCCACGGTGATGAGCACCGCGGAGGCGGTGTCCGTGGCCGGTTCGCTGGCCCTGGCCGCCGCGTACTTCCCCGGCGACCGGGACGTGCTGTCCCTGCTCCCCGGCCACCTGCTGGGCGTGGTCCGCAAGGACGACCCGGCCGACGCCGCCCGGCTGCTGGGCTACTGGGACGGCGCGGTGCGCCGCCGCGCCGAGCAGGGTTCGGCGACCTGGCGCACCCTGTGGGACCTGCGCCCGGCCCTGGAGCGCTGACGCCATGACCGTTCCGTCCCCGGCCGCCACCACTGCGGAAGCCTCCACCGCCCCGTCCGACTCCACCGCCCCGGCCCTGACTCCGGACGAGGCGGTGGAGGCCCTGACCGACCCCACCGCCCCGTACCTCATCGGCGTGCGCCACCACGCGCCGTCGCTCGCCGCCGTCATGCCGGAACTACTGGACGCGGCGAAGCCCGAGGTGCTGCTCGTCGAGCTCCCCGCGGATCTGCAGGAGTGGCTGCCCTGGCTCGCCCACGCCGACACCCGGGCCCCCGTCGCCCTGGCCGCCGTCCCCGCCACCTCCGGTGGGGGCGGCGCCGGGCGCGGGCCCGCCTTCTACCCGTTCGCCGATTTCTCTCCCGAACTCGTGGCCCTGCGCTGGGCCGCCCTCCACAGCATCCCCGTGATCGCCTGCGACCTTCCGCTGTCCGACCCGGCCCGGCACGAGCCCCGGCGCCCGGCCGGGGCGGGCCACGAAGAACCCGGGCTGCGCGAGGCGCTCACCGCCCGCCTCACCGGCCGTCCCGGCGAGGACCTGTGGGACCGCCTGGTGGAAACCGCCGCCCCCGGCTCCCCGCCCGAAGCGCTGCGCCGTGCCGCGCTGCTCACGGGCTGGGCACTGCGACACGACGCCGAACGGGCCGGGGCGGTGGCCGAGTCGGACCTGGCCCGCGAGCGCTGGATGCGCGCCCGGATCGACGAGGCCACGGCCGCCGGGCGCCGGGCCGCCGTGGTCGTGGGCGCCTTCCACACCCCGGCGCTGCTGTGCCCCGGGCCCGGCCCGGTGCCGCCCGGGGACGCGCTCCCCAGCGGTCCGGCCTGGACTGTTTCCCTCATCCCGTACACCTATCCGCTGCTGGACGAGCGGTCCGGCTACCCGGCCGGCATCCGCGACCCCGAATGGCAGCACCTCGTCCTGGAGGCGGCGGGCCGTCCGGCCGCCATCGACGAGGCACTGCTCACCACGGCCGTACGGATCTGCGGCGAACTGCGCGCGCAGGACCACCCCTCGGGGCCCGCCGATGCCCGCGAGATCGTCCGGCTGGCGGGCGACCTCGCCCGGCTGCGCGGCCTGCCCGCGCCCGGCCGCGGCGAACTCATCGAGGCAGTGCAGACCGTACTGACCCAGGGCGAACCGCTCGGCCGCGGGCGCGCAGTCGCCCGAGCGCTGGAACGAGTCCTGGTCGGCACCCGCTCCGGCCGACCCGCGCCCGCCGCCCCGCGCAGCGGTCTGGCACCGGCCGTGGAGGACGAGGTCGCGGCGCTGGGCCTGCCCGGCCCCGGCGACACCGGGCCCGCCGCCCGCGATCTGCGGCTCGATCCCTTGCGCTCGGACCTCGACCGCCGCCGCGAACTCCTGCTGCGCCGGCTGACGGTCTGCGGCATCCCCTACGCCACGTCGACGCCCGTCACGGGCACCGGCGCCGGCGAGGCCGTGACCACCCGGTGGCAGGTGCGCTGGACCCCGGCCACCGCCGCCATGCTCACCGCCGCCGGAATCCGCGGCGTCACCCCGGCCCAGGCCGCCGAAGGCCTGCTGCGCGAACGGCGCCGCGCCGAACAGGACGACGGAGGTCCTACCGCCGCCCAGAGCATCGACGGCCTCGCGGAGGCCGCCTCCTGCGGACTGCCCGCGCTGGCCGACGAACGGCTCACGGAACTGGGCGAGGCCGTCCCGGCCACCGGCACGCTGCCCCAACTGCTGTCCGCCCTCGGCCTGCTGGACCGCATCCGGGCCGGCCACATCGCCGGACTGGGTTCGGACCCGGCCCGCGCCGCGCGGTCGGCGGCGGCAGGCGAACTGCTCACCTCGGCCGCCGTCCGCCAGGTCGACGGCCTCACCGGCTCCGACGACCCCGACGACGCCCGGGCACTGCTCGAACTCGCCCACCGCGCGGACGTCTTCGGCGGGATCCGGCTCACCGACGCCCTCACCCGGCTGGCCGCCGATGGCTCGCCGCTGATGTCCGCCGCGGCCGGAGCCGTCCGCGTCCTGCTCGGCCACGAGGACGCCCACGCCTTCGGCACCCGTACCGCATCCTGGGTGGACGCGGCCACCGACGCCGCCACCCGGACCGCGCTGACCGCCCGCCTCACCGGCCTGCTCACCGCGGCCGCCCCGCTCCTGGAGACCATGGCCCCCGTCCTCGACCCGGTGCTGGACCGGGTCACCGACCTCGGCGACACCGCCTTCCTGGACCGCCTGCCCGCGCTGCGCGGCGGCTTCGACACCCTCAGCCCCGCCTCCCGCGACCGGCTGCTCACAGCGGTGGAGGACCGGCTCGGCGACGCGGCCGGCCTGGTCACCGACACGGACGGCGTCGACCCGGCCGCGCTGGCGCTGTGGACCCGCGCCGACCTCGCCGCCCGCGAGACCCTGGCCGGGCTGGGCCTCCTGCCCCCCGCCCTCCCGGCGGGTCCCGACGTCTGCGGACCGTCCGCGACGCCGCCTCAAGACGGCGATCACCGCCCCGGCGAACCGACACCAGCCTCCCTGGCGGAGCCCACGCCCCCGGATCCGGCCGGTACGCCACCGCACGCCCCCGGCCGGCCCCCGGTCCCGGACGTCGCTGCGCCCGGCGGCATCGCCGACGGCGAGGCCGCGCAGCGGGCCGGCCTGCCGCCGGCGGCGTTCCCGGCGGCGCGCGCCGCATCCGGGGGAGCGGCCGGGGAAGCCGTACCCGTGCGGGACCGCGTCCTGGCCCCCGCCGACCGCTGGCGGCTGGTGCTCGGCCGTCGCACCGACCAACTGCCCGCATCGGCAGCACCGTTGGCCACCGCGCTGGACGAGCTGTACGGCAACGGCTGCGGCGAGGGCTCCCGCGGCGATCTCGGCTCGGGCAACCGCGGCGGCCGCCAGGCGTCCTACCCCGGCGTCCGCGAATGGTCCGAGGAACTGTCCGCCCTCTTCGGGCCCGGCATCCGAGAGGAGGTCCTCGCCGCGGCCGCCGCGGCCGGCCGCCGCGACGTCCTGGGCGAACTCGACCCCGCCGGCGTCCGCCCCTCCGTCGACCTCCTGCGCACGGTCCTCCAGCACGCGGGCGGCCTCCCCGAGGCCCGGCTCGGCGCACTCCGCCCCCTGGTCCGCCGGCTCGTCGACGAGCTCACCCGGCAGCTGGCCACCCGGCTGCGCCCCGCCCTGACCGGCATGACGCTGCCCCGCCCGAGCCGACGCCCCGGCGGACAGCTCGACCTGGCCCGCACCTTGCGGGCCAACCTCGCCACCGCGCGCCGGACCCCCGACGGCAGCGTCCAGGTCATCCCCGAGCACCCGGTGTTCCGCTCTCGAGCCCGGCGCGCCGCCGACTGGCGGCTGATCCTGGTCACCGACGTCTCCGGCTCCATGGAGGCCTCCACCATCTGGTCGGCCCTCACCGCCGCCGTCCTGGCCGGGGTGCCCACCGTCTCCACCCACTTCCTCGCCTTCTCCACCGAGGTCATCGACCTCACCGACCACGTGCACGACCCGCTGTCCCTGCTGCTGGAGGTACGGGTCGGCGGCGGCACCCACATCGCCGCCGGGCTGCGCCACGCCCGGACTCTGGTGACCGTGCCGTCCCGCACCCTGGTCGTCGTGATCAGCGACTTCGAGGAGGGCTATCCGGTCGGTGGGCTCCTCTCCGAGGTGCGCACCCTCGCCGGAGCCGGGTGCCATGTACTCGGCTGCGCGAGCCTGGACGACGCCGGCCGCCCCCGGTACTCGACTGGCGTCGCCGGGCAGCTCGTCGCCGCAGGGATGCCGGTAGCAGCCCTCAGCCCGCTCGAACTCGCCCGCTGGGTAGGGGAGAAGATCGCATGAGCCAGCACAGCCGACACCTGCCCGCCGTCGCGCCCGCCGTGACCGCCGAGATCGTCGGCGCGCTCTCGCCCAGGCTGCGCAAGCGGCTCGACGCCGCCATCACCAAGATCGCCGACCGGCCCGTCACCCGCGACGGCGACACCGTACGGATCGTGGTCGACGACGAGACCGGCCTGGAACTCCACGCCCCCGCCGGGTTGGTGGCCACGGCGGACGCGATCCGCTGCGGCTGCCTGCTCGCCCCGGGCTGCCTCCACCGGGCGGCAATCGCGTCCGCCGCGCCGGTGGCCGACCCCGTGGCCGAGCCGTCCTCCGACGCGGACGCCGGGCAATTGTCCTCCGGCGAGGACGCCGGATCCCCGGAGCCGCCGGAGGCCGAGGAGAGCGCGGCCACCCCGGAGCAGCGTGCCGCGGCCGGCCACCTGTGGGCCGCGGGCGCCGCCGTGCTCGACACGGGCATCGCAGGCGCCGGAGCCGTCCTGCAGTCCGAACTGCTGCGGGCGGCCCACACCGCCAAGCTGGGCGGCATGCCCCGCCCGGCCGCGGCCGCCGTCTCCGTCGTCACCGCGCTGCGCTCCGCCCGCTCCGCCGACCCCGCCCACCGCCTCGCCGACCTCACGGCAGCCGTCCGCGAACTGCTCGGCACCGCCCACCGGCTGCCCGACGCCACCGGCCCCGAACTGGCCGCCCTGCGCGGCACCGCCCGACAGACCTACGTACCGGACGGATCCCTGCGCCTGTACGGCCTGTTCACCGAACCCCTGATCACCGCCGGCGGCTACGCGGGCGCCACCACCTGGACCGCCGCCGCCGACGGCCGCCTCTACACCGTCTCGGACATCGCCCCGGGCGGCCCCGGCCGTGCCACGGCGGCAGCCGGGCGCACCGTACGCCTGGGCGATACCGCGCTCACCCACCGCCAGTTGTCCCACGCCGGGCTCGCCCTGTCGGGGGCCACCGTCTCGCCCACCGGCCGCCTCGGCGCGGACGCCGGGGTCAAGGCGGTCCAGGCGGCGGGCGCGGCCTGGACGGACGAACCCATTGCCGTCCTGTGGGCCCCGCCGGCCGCCGGACAGGCCGCGCGCGCCCTGCACTCCGAGGCTCCCGGCGGCGACCTGCTCTTCCTCGACGTGACGATCCTGGGCCCCGCCCGCGAGACCGGCGGCGACTGCCTCCTCGCCACGTGCGACGACCTGACGCTCCGCCTCACCGCGGCCCACGACCATCCCGCGCTGGCGTACCGCGACAACCTCCGGATGCTGGCAACCCTGCCCGGCACGCGCCTGCGCGTCGTCGGTCGCCTCGTCCCGGACTCCCGGCCCACCCTCCAGCTCCTGGCGGCCGCTCATCCGGCGGATCCCGCCCGGCGGGTCGACCTGGGCCTGGACCGGCTGCAACGCGCCGACCTCCCCTCCGCCCCGCCGCCCTCCGTCGCACAGGTCCCCACCGGCCGGGGGGCGGACCCGGCCCCGCTCCACCTCCTGCGTCGCCGCCTCGAACAGGCCGTCGCCGCCGGACGCCCCTTCCTGGCCGTCCCCGGATCGCTGTCGGCCGACGCCGGGCACCTGCGCCGCTCGGCCCTCTCCACCGCCGCCGAGCTTCTGGCCGAACTGCAACGCACCGCAACCCGGCGCGGCCGCGACCCCTTCGGCCGCCTGCTCCCCGCCGACCCGACCGACTTCGCCCGCGCCTGGCTGGGTGCGGCCCTGTACGCCGAGGCGGCCGAGACCTCACTGTGTGCGGCGGCGTGGCAGCCGGACCGGTGAGGGCCGGGACGGCGGCGGTGGCGGGCGTGCATGATCCAGGCCGGCGTCCGCTCGACGACCCATCGGCAGGGCTGGACGCGGTGGCTGGGCGGGTGGAGCCGATCCCTTCTTGAGGCAGCCTCGTGCTGCGCGGCCTTCAGGGAGCTCGCTTCAGCTGGTGGGGAGGCGGCATGTGAGACCTTCGGCGTGTGTGCAGGTCCTGGCGGCGGTCCGGGGATCTTGCGCGGATCCCGGCTCCGCCGAAGAATCGGATCTTCTTCCGGCTCGGTGTACCGGCCTTGGGTGGGCCTACCGAGTGCAGCCGGTGGCAGCGGGGTTTGAGGGAGCGCAGTTGCCGGGGTTGTTCTTTGCGATGGTGGTGTGGTTGAGGGTGACGTTTCCGCCTTCGTTGTGGAGGCCGGCGGGGGCGTGGGCCGCGGTATTGCTTGTGACACGGGAGTCGTTGAGCGTTGCGTCGCCCAGGTTGTGAATGCCGGCGCCGGTTCCTAGCGTGACTGCGTTCCTGTCGATGACGGTGTTGCGGGTATTGAGCGTTCCAAAGTTGTAGATGCCGCCACCGGAGAAGCTTGCGGTGTTGCCACGGATGGTGGTGAGGGTGTTGATGGTGAGCGTGCCGAAGTTGGCGATGCCCCCGCCGGTCCTGGCGTCGTTGCTGCGGATCTGGCTGTCGGCGATGGTCGCGGAGGAACTGTTGTTGTGGATGGCGCCGCCCAGGCCTTTTGTTTCGTTGCCGGTGAGGATGCTCGCGGTCAGGGCGAAGGGTGCAGAGATGCTGCTGTGCGCGATGGCTCCGCCGTTACCACCGCTGACGGGTCCGGTGGAGTTGAAGGTGAACACACTGAGGTCCACGCGTGTGGTACCGCTGCTCAGGATGGCACCGCCGTGGCCGGCTTCGGTGTTGTTGCTCTTGAAGTAGGAACCTACGACGCGGAGGGTTCCATTGCTGTTGTTGATGGCGCCGCCTCCGTTGCTGGAGGCGTTGCGGGTGAGACGGGTGTTGGTAAGGGAAGCAACGGTGCCGAATCCCAGCTGGATGGCCCCGCCCTGGGCGCCTGCTCCGACTTTGGCGTTGGTGAGGGCAACGTCTCGGAGCGTCAGGTTCGCGCCGGTGGCAGGGGGGAGGCTGAAGAAGCGGAATTCGTTGTCGGTGTTGGCGTCTCGGGTGATGGTGGCGTTGCGTCCGTTGATGGTGATGGGGCTGGTGATCTGGGGGAGCGCAGCCCGGCCGGGGCCGGCGAACTGCTCGGTGTAGGTGTAGGTGCAGTCGCGGGCGAGGCTGAGGGTGTCGGAGGTGGTGGGGGTGCTGTTGGCGGTGGTGACGGCCTGGATGAGGGCAGCGGGGGAGCAGGCGACGTTGATGGTGGCGGCGTGTGCGGGGGTGGCGACCAGGCCGCCGAAAGTGAGTGCGAACGCGGGCGCGGCGAGCAGGGTGGCGGCCTGGCGGGGGCGGCGCAGTGGCCTCATTGTCTGACTCCTTCTTGGGGGAGGCGCCGGGGGGCGATCCGATCACTGTTTACATCAGCTCAACATCTATCTTTTTCGGGACACACCGGGCGTGTGTTGTGGGTTGCTTCGACCTGCCCTCCACCCTCAACCCTGCTCGGACCTGCTGCCGCCAGAGGTGCGCGAGTAACTGATCCGCCCGCTGATCGCCACGGTGGAACCCTGCGTGAACGGGTGCGGCGGTGGCATCAGCTGGGCGTCGGTCAGGACGGGATGGCTGTCCCTGTTCCTGCTGCGCAGCGCTGTTGATCACGACTGTCACGGGTCGACCGGGCTGCTGCGCCGGCAGGTGTCAATCGCGAAGGTGGCTGGCTGTCATGGGCGCGCCTGCTTACACCTTGTACTTGCGGCCTGGCCGTTCGTAAGCCGTACGGCTGCGCTGAGGCGTCCTGCCCGCAGCCCGCTCGCCGAGCGCGGCCGCACGAGCCGCCTGGATGGTGGCGCCCGCTGACCGGGCATCGGCTGGAGTGCCTGCCGGAATTGGCTGGCAGGTGCATGACGAGTTGGTGGGGTACGGGGCTACTTTCTTAGGGCTCCGGAGGGGCGGCTGTCCGAACGCGCGGCCACAGGCGGGCGGTGGCGGCGTCTCCAGTGCCCCGGCTCCACAGAGGGGCCGGGTCCCCCCACCCCCCCCACGCATGAAGGAAGACGACCATGTCTCTGGGCACCTGGCTGAAAGTCGGCACATCCGCCGCCGCAATGGTTCTCGCGGCGGCAACCGCCGCAACCGCGGCACCCGCGCCCATACCGGACGCCTCCGCAGCGGTAGTGACGCTCCGTTATGACGACAGCCGGGCCGGCGGCTGGGAAGCGGCCATCACGGCCGGGGTCGCTTCCTGGAACGCGAACGTCAGTAACGTTCGCCTGGTGGAGGCCGCGCCCGGGGTCCGGGCCGAGATCGTCATCGTGGCCACCACCGGCTGGCCGCAGGCCACCCTCGGTCCGGTCCGTCCTGGTCGCCAGGCGCGAGTCGAACTCGGCGCGCAGGCCGTGAGCCAGGGGTACGACAAGACGCGCATCGCTGCGCACGAGCTGGGCCACAGCCTGGGCCTCCCGGACACCAAGCCGGGGCCGTGCTCGCAGCTGATGTCCGGGTCCAGCGCCGGGACGGCCTGCACCAACGCCGTGCCCAACACGACGGAGCGGTCCCGCGTGCAGAACGCGTACGCGAACGGGCTCGCGGCAACCGTGCCGACCGACGGCCGGGTACTCATCGACGCCCCCTGACCGGCGGATCGGCGACTGGGCCGGTGCGGAAGTCTGGCCGGGAGGGGATTCCCCCGGGAACGGGGACCGTCGCTGGTGTCGTCGGGCATGCACGACTTCGCACGTACTGACTCCGTAGCGGAGACGGTGTTGTGTGCGTGGGGGTAGTCATCAGCAAGCCCTGCGTGGTGCTGGATCTATGGAGGCGAAGAGCCCGCGTCCCAAGCTGGCCTCCGTAAAGCGACGCCCGCCACTGCGAGTGCTGGGCGGCGCTATCCGACAGTCGGCGCTGCGGTCGTTTTGCGGAGAACGCCTATCTTGTCGATGCGGTGCTCGGGATTGCCCTGGGCATCGCTCCAGAAGTTGCCTTCGGCATGGTCTTCCGGGGTGGCGCAGGTCGAGATCGTGATCATGGCCTGGGTCGGGGCCACACCCGGCTTTCCGGGGACCGCGGCGCGCTGCTCGCTCAGCGAGCGTTCCGACCGGAAGGACGTCTTGCGGCTCGCGGTGATCTCGTACGTGTACACCACATCGCCCACGGTCACGAGCACCGAGTCGCCCTTCGCCACGGCGGGCAGGTCGCGCAGCGGGCCGCCCGCCGACAGGCGGTGCGCGGTGACCAGGAAATTGCCCACCTGGCCGGGCCCGACTCCGCCACGCTTCCCGTACGGGCTGGCCGCCACACCCGTGTCCTGGATACGGGTGCCGGGCGCATCGTCGGTGGTGCCCTCGTACGGCTTCACGCGCAGCCCGGTTATGCCCACCGAGGGTATGGACAGGACGGAGGTCTCGGCCTGCACGGCGGTAACCGGTGGCTCGGACGGCCGCGCGGCGGTGGCGGCCGGGGCCGAAGCGGGTGCCGCTGCCGTCATTGGCTGTGCGGGAGCCGCCGCGCCGGCGGCGGCCTGATTGGTGCCGCAAGCCGCCATCAGGACGACCATGGCGCCGGCCGCCGCGGCGGATGCGGCTCGGGACGGGAAATGCAGGGACATGGGCGTTTCCGTACTGGTCGGCGGGGTCGTCGGGGCGGGGCGCGAGCCGGTTTGCCCGCCAGAGTGACATACGGAGCAAGAGGTTCATAAGGGCCGGGCCTGTGACCTTCGCCCTCCCGGCGACGGGGCGGGACGGGTGCGGTGGTGACGGGGCAGGACGTGGTGACGGTCAAGACGCGGTGACTGTGAGGACGCCGATCTTGTCGATGCGGTGTTCGGGGTTGATCTGTGCGGCCCGCGGCGCTGGGGGAGCCGGACACAGCGGCGCGCTGCGCGGCCATGGAGGACTGGGAGCGGAAGGAGGCCGTCCGGGTCGGTGGTCGTGTACTTGTACGTCACATCGCCGGAGGTCGCGACAACGGATGCCCCCGTCGGCCAGTGAGGGCAGTGCCCACAGTGGCCCGCCCGCCACGATGCGGTGTCCAGCGACTGGTGGTTGTGTTCATGCGTCCACGGTCCCAGGGGTCTTGGGGTCGTGAACGGGATTCGTGCTGGAAGCCACTCGGGCGTGGGCGTGGCAGTGCGCTTCCCCTGCGCGGGTCTTTCGGTGTTCTGCTGTGGGATCGGCAATTGCGGGAGGTTGGTGTGTCCGTAGCCGGGTGAGCGCGGGTTGTCGGCGGCAGGGTGGAGGGTCCGGACGTGTGGCGGGCGGCGTCGGTGCGGGGCTCGGGGGCGGGGCGGGTCCCGGGCAGGGGGAAAGGGGCAGTGCCGCCGGCTCGGCGGCGCGCTGTCCCGGCCGGGCGGGGCTCGGGTGTTTGTGGTCGGCCGCCGAGGTGGCCGGGGAGGCCTTCGCGGCCGGGGCGGGGGCGGGGGTGGATGGTGACGCACCCTGAGGCAGCGAGGAGAGCGGCGAGGAGCAGAGGAAGGGGCAGCGGCGCATGCCGCCACCGTGCCGTACATGGGCCGCAGACCGGCCGAGGCGGCCCTCTGCGCCCCTCGGATGGATGACGTGGCGGCCCTCCTGTCGGACTGTGTCGCGCCGGGCGGGGTGGCCTTGTTCACGAGTCTCACCTACGAAGCCAGCCACCGCGTCCGCGTCCGGGCTCGGTGATCGAATGCGGGTCCCGCAGTAACCCCGCCACACCTTCCCCGGCCTCCGCGCCACCTTCCGCACGTACAGCCCCGCTTGACCTACCTGGAGTGCTGAGATGGACACCGACCCCGAGATGCACATGTACGACTGCCCGGGAACCCTCCGCGGCGGACGCGGCTGCGAGGAGTGCAAGGGCTGGGAGGGCCGCCGTTTCAGGGACATCCGAGCCGAGCTCGCGGAAACCCGCGGCCGTTCCCGTCCCACGGCCGGCCCCCGGCACGCCGGAGCCGGCCCGCTCCCTCCATCACGCCGACCACCGCGAGCGCCTCACCTACGAGGGCGGCATCTGGACGTGCCACAGCCCGGACGGCTACGACCGGGAGCCTGCCAAGGTGGCTGACCTGGAGGACGGCATCAGCGACTGGTGGTGACCTGGGCGCCCACCCTCGGCTTGTCGGATGAGTCTGGTGAGGCTGCCGATGCGGCCGGCGGTGCGTTGGTGGAGGTAGGTCGCGTGGCGGGGGAGGGTTCCGGGCCGGTGGTGGTGGAGGTCGAGGGCGTTTTCGAGGTCGGTGATGACGTCGGTGAAGGGGTGTTTGTTGCCGAGGCGGGCGGGGAGAGGCCCGCACTCGATGAGTGAGGCCCTGTCTGCGAGTTGTGCGCCGCGGACGCCGTTGAAGAGTGGAGTGTTCGTGACGTCGATGCCGGCGTGGACGAATGTCGCTTGTATGCGTTCGGTGAGGTCCTTGATCAGGTCGGCGGTCTCGGCGCCGGTGGTGGTGCGGGGGTTGACGCGGTGGATTTCGTCGCTGAGGACAAGGCGGACTCCGATCTGGTTGTAGGTCTGGCAGACGCTCTCGGTGCTCTGGGTCTGGATTCGGGCCGTGGTCGGGATGCCGAGGTAGCGGGCGAACTCCGTGGCGAGCATCTTGGCGGTCGCTCTGGGCGGGACCAGGACGTACGCGACGGGCATCCGGACGTCCCCCGGCTTGCGTGGTGGCGCCGTGGCCGACGACCGCGTTCTTGATGGCCCTGGTCGACCAGCGCTTGGTGATCGTGTCGGTGTCTGCGGTCACCTTGTCCAGCAGGGCGATGCCCGCGGCGTTCTCGTGCGCGGAGGCCGCCGGCACCACCACCGAGATCACCAGTCCAGCCCGTCCACCGCGAGTCCGCGCTTGCGACCCGGCACCTTCTCCGCCGTGTCCCGGCCGGTCGTGTCCGCCGGCACCCCGGCCGCCGCGTGCACGGACTGGGCGGTCCGTACGGGCACGCAGGAAGTCGGAAGGAGTTGTTCGGTGTTCGACTCGCCGCCTGGGGCGGGCTCGCGGACGGTCGCCGGCTCAGGCGGCAACGGTTCGATGAGCGACCACAGTTCATCCGACTCGATTCACGGCCGCGACTGACGTTTCCCCACGGCCAGACCAACGACCATCCGAACCGAAAGTCACATGATCAACAGCTTCTGTTAGGACCTCTTACAGGCCTCAGGGCGCTGCCCGGCGCAGGGACAGGGCGAAGGCGCAGCTGGTGACGGTGAGGATGATGATCGGTGGCGGGGGCAGGAAGAGTGTGGATATCGCCAGGCCGGCGAGTGAAGTGGCGAGGAGTGTCCATCCGAAGGCGGTGCGCCGTTCGATCAAGGCCGGGGAGTGGTGGGCGGCGAACAGGGCGAGGAGTGCGCAGGACATGACGAACAGGGCCATGACGGAACTCATGCCATGGACGACTTCGAGGGTGGTGCGTTCCAGACCCAGCAGCGTCATTCTCGCTGCCCGCATGGCTGCCGACGAGGCTTCTTGCTGCGGGGTCGGATTGGCCCAAGCTGCGGCAGCGGCAAGGGCTAGGTGTCCCGTACCCAGGAGCAAGAAGCCTGCGGTCCCCACCTTGAAGGGTCGCAGCGGCTCGGGCTTTTGTCTGAGGACTGAGGGGGCGGTCGCGCTCATGATGCCTCCTGGAGGATGGTTCGGATCATCCTCTACATATGTAGAGGGTGTGGCTGAGCTGTACTCTACATCTGTAGAGGTAGCCGGGTGTGGGGAGGTCCGCATCGGCCACCCCGCGGCGCTCAGTTCACGAACACCCGCCTGGGGAGCCGTCCGTTCCTTCTGCTGACATTGAAGCTGTGTTGTCGTAGGGGCTGACGATCGGTGATCGTCGCGGTATGCCGGGTGCATGAGGTATCCGCAGGGTTTGACCGCGGAGAGGCGGGCCTTCCACGGGCGGATCCGGATGGAGGCAGCGGTGATGTTCGCTGCCGGGCGGGCCAGTACGGACATCGCGAAGGAGGTACGGGTCAGCGTCCGGTCGCTCCAGTGGTGGTGGCAGGCCTGGAAGGCGGCCGGCCTGATCGGGGTTCGGTCCCGCGGCCCGGCGCCAAGCCCAATTGGAGCGACGCACTGTTCGTCGTGCTTGAGGAAGAGCTGGGCAAGGGACCGATCGTGCATGGCTCGCCGGACCAGAGATGGACGCTGGAGTCATCAGGTTCCGTCCCGTCGTGCCATCGAGCGCGACGAGGCAGAGGTGGCTGGCTGGGTGGAGGGGGTGCGGCCGCGGGTGGGGAAAGCGCGGCGCCGAAGCTCCGGCAGGGCGACGTGCTGGGTGGATGCGTCGCGCCAGCCCGCCCAGACAGCCTGATCCCCGTCGCGCGTGACCGTCATGTACAGGGCACCGCAGCACCCTCCGCCCCGCACTGGTTCCAGGCGAGATAAGCCTTGTGGGGCGTCGCGGTGGCATGTCGGCGGGCTCGCTGTCGAGGACCTGTTCGCACATCCACTGTTGCACCGCGGTGAGTTGGTTTTACCCGTGCCGGACGGAGGCGGGGCCCACCGGCCAAGGTCCTCGCCTGGCGTACGACCTCGTCCGCCCGTGCTCGGCAGCTTCGCCGCCATCCGGGCGCAGCCGGAGGAAGTGGAAGCAGCGGGCCACACCGGGCACCAGGAGGCGTCGATCTCCTCCGTGTGCTCGTGTCGCTGCCGGGTCATCGGCCCCCTCGGGGAATGGGGGCCGGTTACCGGAGCAGCTCCCACAGTTGCTGGACGCACAGCACCACGAACAACAGGGCGGCGGCCCCCAGCATTGCGTTGCTTAGGAGGCCGTTGCGCCAGTGGGACGGTGTGCGTGAGGAGTTGAGGAGCCACAGCAGCGTCAGGGCCAGGAAGGGCATGAAGAGCGCGCCGATCACTCCGTACACGATGATGAGCCCGAAGGGCTGGTCCAGGAAGAGCAGGCTGATGGGCGGGAAGGTGAGCCAGAGCAGATAGGCCCGGAAGGGCAGGGACTTCGCCGGGCTCGTACCGGTCCGGGCGAGGGACGGCCGGAACTTCGTGGCGAAGTCGGTGAACATCAGACTCACTCCGTGCCATACGCCGATCAGCGAGGTGAAGGATGTTGCGAAGAACCCGACCAGGAACAGCTTGGCGGTCGCCTGTCCGTAGTGTTCCTCCAGGACGGCGCTCAGGTCGAGCAGGCCTTTGTCTCCTTTCGCCAGCGCCACGCCGGACGAGTGCAGCAGTTCGGCCCCGACGATGAGCATGGCCACGACGAAGACGCCGGTAGTGAGGTAGGCGACGCGGTTGTCGAGCCGCATCACCTTGATCCAACTCGTGTTCGTCCAGCCCTTCGCGTTGACCCAGTAGCCGTACGCGGCGAGCGTGATCGTGCCGCCCACACCGCCGATCAGGCCGAGCGTGTAGACCAGCGAACCGTCCGGCAGGACGGGGACCAGGCCGGCGAAGGCGGCGTCGAGGCGGGGTGTGACGCGGATCGCGAGATAGACGGTGATCAGGAACATTACGCCGACGAGGACCGTCATGACCTTTTCGAAGACGGCGTACTGGTTGAACCAGACGAAGACCAGCCCGGCCAGACCACACAGCACGGCCCAGAGTTTCAGGTCCATGGTGTCCGGGAAGAGCGCGGCCAGCGGGAGCGCGCTGGAGGACATCGCGGCGGCCCCGTAGACGAAGCCCCAGACGACGACGTACCCCGCGAAATAGACGGTGGTCCACGAGCCGAGGCTGCGCCAGCCGTCGAAGAGGGTGCGCCCGGTGGCGAGATGCCAGCGGCCGGCCGCCTCGGCGAGCGAGATTTTGACAAGGCAACCGACGACCGCGGCCCACAGCAGGGTGTAGCCGAACTTGCTGCCCGCGATGAGCGTGGCAACGAGGTCGCCGGCCCCGACACCGGTCGCCGCTACTACGATTCCGGGGCCGATGGATCGCCAACTCGCTTTGCGTGGAGTGTGGTTCTCGCTCCCCATGGTGTTGGCCTGGGTGGTGTCTGCCATTGTGGCCGCCTTCCCGTTCGCCCCGTGAGTGACGGGAGTCACAAGAACGGTTTGGTGGCGGTCGCGCAAGAGGGCCCTCTACGCAGAGGGCTCCGCACGATCGGAACGGGCTCGCCGCTGTGGCGCCCAGTTGGCTGGCGGTACTGCTGCGACACGGAGCGGACGGCGATACATGACCGCGCAGATCCTGATGCGTTGCTCGGACACTTACTCCATGGCGGGTGAATCATGACAACCCCGCGGCCGGGCTCGGCGCCGTCGGAGTTGCTCTGGGCGCTATTCATGATCTTCAGGGTCTTGGCCCGGGTCGTCTGCCAGACCGGTGAAGGTCCAGGACGTGAAGGAGCCCGTCGGAGTCCAGGGCGGCTACCCGGTGCATGTCTGCGGATCGCCGACTTCCTCGGCGTCCCCGACGCCGTGTCCGTCGCCTCCGGCACCGCAGCCCTCCACACCGCCCTGCTCGCCGCCGACATCGGACCCGGCCCGCCGGGCCGCGTTGATCATGGACGGGGTTGGCGGAATTTTTAGAGTCTTCCTTCGCTGGAAACTGGCGAAATCACCTAACTGGCAGCCCAGTGGCCGTGGAGATCCTCGCCGACGCCGGCTATCAGGGCCTGGGCGCCCAGACTGGCGGCCGCGTGGTGACACCACCGCACCGCAAGTTCAAGAAGAACCCGCCGGACTGGTACGAGGAGATCTATGAGCGCCAGCGCAAGGCGCACTCTTCACGCAGGATCCGGGTCGAGCACGGCATCGCACACCTCAAGAACTGGCGAGCCCTGGCCCGCCACCACGGCCGACGCGAGCACCTGAGCGACACGATCCAAGCCGTCGCGAGCCTGCTCTCACACCAGCAGACCGACACCCGCGGCGGCCGTCAGCGACAGTGACCACCTGGCCGGCCGGCACCTTTCGACGCGTCACTGCCAACCATGCACGAGCTCGTTAGGTGAAGTCCAGCGCCTGGGTGGCGTTGTGCATGGCTCCGGACCACAGGCGTACGTCGTTGATCTTCTCGGGCAGATAGTTGCCCCAGGCGAAGCCGCCGTTCGCCCCCTTCGCGAGGCCCTTGCCGACCGCGAACGTCGTGCTGTCATTCGCGCTGGCGTAGTAGTCGTCCATGTCGGAGACGTAGCTGCCGTCGATGTACAGCTTCAGCGGGTTGTCCTGAGCGTCATGGACGACAGTGACTTGCACAGACGTGTCAAGTTCTGCTTCCTTGCTCATTGCCCAGGTGGTGCTGCCGTCGGAATCTAGGCGGCCGAAGTACCAATAACCGATCACGGAAACCACGTTCGTATGGTCCGCGACGCGATGCTCGACTCCCCGGCCTGGCCCGACATGGCCGCCGCCATGGACCGCCTCCACGATCAGGGCGTGGACGTGACCCGGCTCCTCACCGATGCGCACGCTGCGGGGGTCGGCGCCGACCAGGCGGTGGCCGCCGTCCTCGCCGCGACTCCTACCGCACCGTCCGCCGGCGTACCCGCAGCCGCCGACCGGCACCGTCACCGGCCGCGGTCCCGGCCGCGCTCCGCCGCAGCCTCCTCGTGGGCTCTTGCCCCTGGCCCCTCCCGGCCGCCCGGATGCAGCAGCTCGGCGGCGGCAGGACCGTCCTTCTGGGCTGCGGCATAGGGGGATCGGTGTGGATCCGGCGGGTGCCGGATCCACACGAGGGGTGCGGGATGGATGGTCAGGCTCGGACGAGCTGAATTTCGAGGAGGAGGTCGAGTTTGTCGGAGAGGAGGAGTTTCTCGCCGCCTACGAGGATGTTGAATTCCAGGCCCCAGTCTGTGCGGTTGATCGTGGCTTTCGCGCTGAAGCCGGCCCGGGTGCCGCCCCGGGGGTCCTCGCCTACGCCGTTGAACTCGATGTGGAGGCTGACGGTGCGGCTGACGTCCTTGATGGTCAGCTCGCCGTCGAGGAAGTACTCGCCGTCTTCGTCGCGGACAGTGGTGGAGGCGAAGGTCAGTACCGGGTACTTGTCGGTGTCCAGGAATTCGGCACCTCGTACGTGGGCGTCCCTGTGGTCGTTGCGGGTGGCGATGGAGGCCGCCTCCATTACGGCGCTCACTTTGAGGTCGCCGAGCTCGCTGCCGACGTCCAGTACGCCGCTGAAGGCAGTGAAGTGGCCGCGCACCTTGGTCATCAGGTGCCGGATGACGAAGGTGACCTCGCTGTGCGTGGGGTCGACGTTCCACAGGCCAGGGGTCAGCCCGGGGGCCGCGGTCAAGACGTTCAAAGGGTGCTCCCATGTTGGTGTGCGCTGCCGTGCCACGGTCGGGCGGAAATCCGGGTCGTGTCCCACAGGGTGATCGGCTCAAGTGGTGGCAGGGGACATGGGATCAGCCGAAGCTGGGACACTGCTCGAGGTCCGGTAGGAGGCCGCAGACCGAGTACGTGCCTCACAACCCTTCACCAGCCAGATGGTCGCTGACCCTGCGAACTCGCCGCGGGGAGGAGGGAGGCGAGGTGGGAGCGTTCCGTACCCGACAAGGCGCCACCTCAATGTCGGCGGCCCAAGTGCTGGGCCCTCGGCCTGAGGCGCAACCGGGGCCCGCACGGCCGTGGTCAGCAGACCTTCGGGCGCCCGACAGCTTTGGGCCGCCAGACGCCGAGCTCCAGGGCCACCGTGAGGAACTCACCCTCCACACGGACGACGACGTCGGATCTCCGGTCCCTGCGGCGAACTCCTCGGCTCGGACCTCGTCGAGCAGGAAGCCGAAGTGCTCGATCACCACGGGATGATCCCTGACGTTGCCGTCCGCATCCACCTCGCTGTTCGCCCGGTCCGCCGCCGGGCAGAGCACCGACACGAACACGTCGAGGTGATCCGCCCCGAGAAGCGCTTCGGCTCCGCGGACGACCATGCCGGATGGCTCCGTCGGGGCCTGCCGGGTTGTTGGCGCGGATCCGCTGGCCGTCGCCGAGGGGATTCATTGTGACCTGGGGAGGACTTGATGACCACCGCGGACCAGACGGTCGCGTCCATGGACCAGGGCGAGCGCGACCGCCTGGAGGCGGAAGGGCCGGGACCGCGGAGAAGGCCCACGGCGGGCGGTCGCCTTTCTGCCCCGGAGCTTCCTGATGTCCGTGGTCGTGTTCGTCGGCTGGTCCCGTGTGGAGCTGGAGGACCGCACCCTCGCGCAGGTACTCGGGGGCGGCGCCGCCGTGGGCGGGTACGTCCTGGCGGGCACCTTCGTGCTGATCCGCCAGCCCCGGTCACGGCACCGGCCCCACGGCAGGCGGACTGTCAGTGGCGTGGGTCACAGTGGGAGGGTGAGGTGAATCTGATGAAGCACGCGATCCAGGCAGAAGGTCTGACCAAGCGGTTCAAGGAAACACGCGCGCTTGCCGGGGTAGATCTCCAAGTTCCCGCCGGGACCGTGTGCGGGCTGCTGGGTCCCAACGGCGCGGGCAAGACGACGGCGGTCCGCATCTTCGCCACCCTCCTGCACCCGGACGGCGGGCGGGCGGAGGTCGGCGGGTACGACGTCGTACGGGAGGCTGGGCGGGTCCGTTCCCTGATCGGCCTCACGGGTCAGTACGCCGCCGTCGACGAGAATCTGACCGGGACCGAGAACCTGCTGCTGATCGGGCGGCTGCTGGACATGCCACGCGCGGTCGCCCGCGCCCGGGCGGCCGAGTTGCTCGATCGCTTCCACCTGACCGACGCGGCGGGGCGCGCCGCCAAGGCGTACTCGGGAGGCATGCGCAGACGTCTCGACCTCGCGGCGAGCCTGGTCGGCCGGCCGCGGATCCTCTTCCTCGACGAGCCGACCACGGGACTCGATCCGCACAGCCGCGGCGAGGTGTGGGACATGCTGCGCGTCCTCGTCGCGGAGGGCATGACCACCCTGCTGACCACCCAATATCTCGATGAGGCAGACCGTCTCGCCGACAACGTCGTCGTAGTCGACAAGGGCACGGTGATCGCGGACGGCACGCCCGACGAGCTGAAGGCGCAGGTGGGCGGACAGGTGCTGCAATTGCGCCCCACCCGCCCGGCCGATCTTGGCGTGGCTCACGCGCTGATCACCGAGGTGGCGGGGCCGCAGACCAAGATCGAGGGCGACGGGATCACCGCGCCCGTCAACGACCCGGCGCTCATGCCGAGTGTCGTCCGCCGACTGGACCAGGCCGGCATCGAGGTCGGCGAGCTCACCCTGCGGCGCTCGTCCCTCGACGAGGTGTTCATGGTCCTGACCGGACACCGCGCCGAGGCTGGCGGCCCCCGGGGCGAAGCCGATGCAGATGCAGATGCAGATGCCGGTGCGGTGGCATCCCGGCGGGTGAACGCGGGGAGTCTCAATGACGAAGTCAAGCCGCTTGCGTGACCGGTGGGGCGGGGGTGAAGGCCCGGTTGTCACGCAGAAGT
>NZ_JALGBX010000014.1:0-127106 GCF_022808175.1 Streptomyces sp. AP-93
GCCGGCCACAACCCAGCCCCGCCGGCGTTTGAGGCGCAGGGGCCCGGGGACTGGTCCCCGGCAACGGCGCCGCACCCGAGCCGCCAGGATTACAGCAGGCCCGCCGCCGCCAGGAGGTACGCGACCATCGGGTCGTAGAAGCGCGGGTCGCGGACGTGGTCGTCCAGGGGGACCGCCACCTGAAGGGTGCCTTCGGCCTCGGCCAGGAAGAGCGCGGGGTCGTTGCAGTCGGCGTAGCCCACCGCGTCCAGCCCGCGCTGCGCCGCGCAGCCCGCCCAGCCGTGGTCGGCGACGACCAGGTCGGGCTGGGGGCGGCCCAGCGCCGCCAGCGCGTCCAGGATCGCCGCCATCGGCTCCGGCGAGTGGGTGTGCCAGAGTGTCGCACCCCGCTCCAGGACCGCGACGTCCGCGAACTGCCACACCGAGCCCTCGTCGGCGACCAGCCCCTGCGGGATCACCACGATCTCGCAGCCCGCCGCGCGCAACGCGTCGGCCGTGGCCCGGTGCACGTCCAGCAGCCCGCCCGGGTGCCCCGTGGCCAGCAGCACGCTCTGCCGGTCCAGCGCGGCCTTGCGCAGCCGCGCGGCCATCCGGTCGAGGGCGGCCACGGTGAGTTCGGGGTCGATGGTGTCCTGGCCGACGCGGTGCCCGGGGTCGTCCACGACACCGCAGCGCTCGGCCATCACCGCGAGCACGTCCTGCTCGTCCGTCCAGCGGTCGCCCAGCTCCAGGCCCAGCCAGTAGTGCCGGTCGCCGTTGGCGAGCTTGCGGTAGTGGGAGAGGTTGTTGTCGCGCGGGGTGGCCACCTCGCCCGCGATCCGCGTGCGGACCAGGTGGTCGATGAGTTCGGCTCGGCTGGGGACAGGCGTCTCTATCGGCTTCGGCATGCGGCCCATTCTGCCGCCGCGTGCCCGGAGCCGTCCCTTCCATCCCGGCCCCCGTCCCGACCCGCGGACGCGCCTCGTCATCCCGACAGCGCCCCGAAGGCTCCGTTCGCGAGCCGGCGCAGCAGCGACTCCGTCGCGTCCCGGCCGAGCGCGGCCAGGTGCGGGGTGGAGTTCAGCAGGCCGAAGACCGCGTGCACGGAGACGCGTACCTCCGCCTCGCCCACCTCGGGGTGCAGCTCCCGTACGACGTCGACCCACAGCTCGACGTACTTGCGCTGGAGCTGCCGCACGAGCTTGCGGTCGGCCTCGCGCAGCCGGTCCAGCTCCCGGTCGTGGAGGGTGATCAGCGCCCGGTCGTCGAGCGCGAAGTCGATGTGGCCGTCGATGAGGGAGGCCAGTACGCCGGACGGGTCGCCGGCCGCCTCCTCCACCCGGCGCCGGCCGCCCGTGAGCAGCCGTTCGCTGATGCCGACGAGCAGCTCGGCGAGCATCGCGTCCTTGCCCGCGAAATGCCGGTACAGGCCGGGGCCGCTGATGCCCACCGCGGCCCCTATCTCGTCCACGCCCACGCCGTGGAAACCGCGCTCGGCGAAGAGGCGCGCAGCCTCGCCGAGGATCTGCTCGCGCCGGGTCGGGGCGGCTGCTCTGGTGCTCATGGGAATCCATTCTAGACAGGGCCGTTAGCGGTCGTTAACCTAAGTCCCACATGCGTTAACGCTCATTAACCGAATGAACCAGAGCGCACCGAGCAAGGGAGCTCGACCGATGCAGCAGGCACCAGTGCTGACGAGCGCCGCCGACCCGGCGTCCGATGCCTGGCGGGCCAACGAGGCCGCCCACCGTGAGCTCTCCGAGGGCCTGCGGGCCCGGCTGGAGGCCGCCCGGCTCGGCGGCGGCGAGAAGGCCCGCGCCCGCCACACCGCCCGCGGGAAGCTGCTGCCGCGCGACCGCGTGGACGCCCTCCTCGACCCCGGGTCCCCCTTCCTGGAGCTGGCCCCGCTGGCCGCCGAGGGCATGTACGGGGGCGCGGCCCCGGCCGCCGGGGTGATCGCCGGCATCGGCCGGGTCAGCGGCCGCGAGTGCGTGATCGTCGCGAACGACGCCACCGTCAAGGGCGGCACGTACTACCCGATGACCGTGAAGAAGCACCTGCGCGCCCAGGAAGTGGCCCTGGAGAATCGTCTCCCCTGCCTGTACCTGGTCGACTCGGGCGGCGCCTTCCTCCCCATGCAGGACGAGGTCTTCCCCGACCGGGACCACTTCGGCCGCATCTTCTACAACCAGGCCCGCATGTCGGGGGCCGGCATCCCGCAGATCGCCGCCGTCCTCGGCTCCTGCACCGCGGGCGGGGCGTACGTACCGGCCATGAGCGACGAGGCCGTCATCGTCCGCGGCCAGGGCACGATCTTCCTCGGCGGCCCGCCGCTGGTGAAGGCCGCCACGGGAGAGGTGGTCACGGCCGAGGAGCTGGGCGGCGGCGAGGTCCACTCCCGGACCTCCGGGGTCACCGACCACCTCGCGCAGGACGACGCCCACGCGCTGCGGATCGTACGGAACATCGTGGCGACCCTGCCCGGGCGCCAGGCCCTTCCCTGGTCGGTCGAGGCTCCCGAGGAGCCCAAGGTGGACCCGTACGGGCTGTACGGCGCGGTCCCCGTCGACTCCCGCACCCCCTACGACGCCCGCGAGATCATCGCCCGGATCGTGGACGGCTCCCGCTTCCAGGAGTTCAAGGCGGAGTTCGGGCAGACCCTGGTCACCGGCTTCGCCCGGATCCACGGGCACCCGGTCGGGATCGTCGCCAACAACGGCATCCTGTTCTCCGAATCGGCCCAGAAGGGCGCGCACTTCATCGAGCTGTGCGACCAGCGCGGCATCCCGCTGCTCTTCCTCCAGAACATCTCCGGCTTCATGGTCGGCCGGGACTACGAGGCGGGCGGCATCGCCAAGCACGGCGCCAAGATGGTCACGGCCGTGGCCTGCACCCGGGTCCCGAAGCTCACGGTGGTGGTCGGCGGCTCGTTCGGCGCCGGCAACTATTCCATGTGCGGGCGCGCTTATTCGCCGCGCTTCCTGTGGATGTGGCCCAACGCCAAGATCTCCGTCATGGGTGGCGAACAGGCGGCGTCCGTTTTGGCGACGGTCAAGCGGGACCAGATCGAAGGCGCGGGCCACGAGTGGACAGCTGAGGACGAGGACGCTTTCAAGGCCCCGGTCCGAGCGCAGTACGAGGAGCAGGGCAACGCGTACTACGCCACGGCACGGCTTTGGGACGACGGGGTCATCGACCCGCTGGAGACAAGGCAGGTACTCGGACTGGCACTGACCGCGTGCGCGAACGCCCCGCTGGGTGATTCACACTTCGGCATCTTCCGTATTTGAATCCTCCCCCTCAATGAGGGGGATTCCTGGCTCACGCTGCTCTATCGCTCAGCGAACGATCGAGTCTTCTGCGATCAACACCAGCCGGGTTGAGACCAGCCCGGATATGACGACAAGCTATGGGATTTCACATGCGTGCTTGGTTCTCGCTACGCATTCCACGACCCTACCGAAGGTTTGGGTGACGTGAGGAACTTTTCGATGTTCAGCACTGTTCTGGTCGCGAACCGCGGCGAGATCGCGGTCCGGGTCATCCGCACGCTGCGGGAGCTCGGCATCCGTTCCGTGGCCGTCTTCAGCGACGCCGACGCGGACGCCCGGCACGTACGGGAGGCCGACACGGCCGTCCGCATCGGCCCGGCGGCGGCCGCCGAGAGCTACCTGTCGGTGGAGCGGCTGCTCGACGCGGCGCGCCGGACGGGCGCCGAGGCCGTCCACCCCGGCTACGGCTTCCTCGCGGAGAACGCCGCCTTCGCGGCCGCCTGCGCGGACGCGGGCCTGGCCTTCATCGGGCCGCCGGCCTCGGCGATCTCCCTGATGGGCGACAAGATCCGCGCCAAGGAGACCGTGAAGGCGGCGGGCGTGCCCGTGGTCCCCGGTTCCTCGGGCAGCGGGCTGTCCGACGCCGAACTGGTCTCGGCCGCCGAGAAGATCGGCATGCCGGTGCTGCTGAAGCCCTCGGCGGGCGGCGGCGGCAAGGGCATGCGGCTGGTACGGGACTCCGCGCTGCTCGGCGAGGAGATCGCGTCGGCCCGGCGCGAGGCGAAGTCCTCCTTCGGCGACGACACCCTGCTCGTGGAGCGCTGGGTGGACCGGCCCCGGCACATCGAGATCCAGGTACTGGCGGACGCCCACGGGAACGTGGTCCACCTCGGGGAGCGCGAGTGCTCGCTCCAGCGGCGCCACCAGAAGGTGATCGAGGAGGCGCCGTCGGTCCTGCTGACGCCGGAGCTGCGGGCCTCGATGGGCGCGGCGGCGGTGGAGGCGGCGCGGTCCTGCGGGTACGTCGGCGCGGGGACGGTGGAGTTCATCGTCCCGGGCGGGGACCCCTCCTCGTACTTCTTCATGGAGATGAACACCCGGCTCCAGGTGGAGCACCCGGTCACCGAGCTCGTCGTGTCCATCGCCGGGGGCGGGCTGGACCTGGTGGAGCAGCAGCTCCGGGTCGCGGCGGGCGCGGAGCTGGGCTTCGGCCAGTCGGAGGTCCGGCTGACCGGGCACGCGATCGAGGCCCGCGTCTGCGCGGAGGATCCGGCGCGGGGGTTCCTGCCGTCCGGGGGCACCGTCCTGGCCCTGTCGGAGCCGTCCGGCGGCTCCGTCCGTACGGACTCCGGTCTGGTGGCGGGGGTCGACACCGGGTCCACGTACGACCCGATGCTGTCGAAGGTCATCGCCTACGGCCCCGACCGGGCGGCCGCGCTCCGTGTACTGCGGGGTGCCCTCGCGGACACCGTGATCCTGGGCGTCCAGACCAACACGGGCTTCCTGCGGAGGCTGCTCGCGCACCCGGATGTGGTGTCCGGGGACCTGGACACGGGCCTGGTCGAGCGGGACCTGGCCGGGCTCCTCCCCGAGGGGGTCCCGGACGAGGTGTACGCGGCGGCCGCGCTGCTGGCCGGGGGCTCTTTCCCCCACCCCGCCCCTTCCCGGCGTGCCGGATTTGCGGCTCCGCCGCGTGGGGGCTCCGCCCCGGATCCCGGTCCTCAAACGCCGGACGGGCTGAAAGCGTGGGTCGACCCGTTCGACTCCGCCAACGGCTGGCGCCTCGGCGGCACCCCCGCCTGGACGGTCCACCACTTCCGCCTCCCGGGCCAGGACCCGGTCACGGTCCGCACCCGGCCCGCGGGCACGGGCGTCCCGGGACGGGGTCCCGGCGCACACGGCACGCAGGCCGAAATCCTCCTGCCCGCACCCGACGGCGGCGCCCAGCCAAATCCAGCCCCGCCGGCGTTTGAGGCGCGGGGTCTGGGGCGGAGCCCCAGCGCCCCGGCCCGGGGCCGGATCGTGCACCGCACCCCCGACCACCTCACGGTCGAACTCGACGGAGTCACGCACCGCTTCGCCCACGCAGCCTCCCCCGAAGGGACTTGGCTCGGCCGGGACGGCGACTCCTGGCACGTGCAGGCGTACGACCCGGTCGAGGCGAACCTCCGCGGAGCGGGACGCGGCGGCGCCGACACCCTCGCGGCGCCGATGCCCGGCACCGTCACGGTGGTCAAGGTCGCCGTCGGCGAGAAGGTCGCCGCCGGGCAGAGCCTGCTCGTCGTCGAGGCCATGAAGATGGAGCACGTCATCTCCGCCCCGCACGCCGGCACCGTCACCGAACTCGACGTCACCCCCGGCACCACGGTCGCCATGGACCAGGTCCTGGCCGTGGTCACCCCGGACGAGGAGGGGACGGGCGAATGAACGGGCTTCCGATGAGCTTCCCGGACGAGGGCCTCCCGGCCCGGATCCGGATCCACGAGGTCGGCGCCCGCGACGGGCTGCAGAACGAGAAGACGGCCGTCCCGACCCACGTGAAGGCCGAGTTCGTGCACCGGCTGGCCGCCGCCGGCCTCACCACCATCGAGGCCACCAGCTTCGTGCACCCCAAGTGGGTCCCCCAGCTGGCCGACGCCGAGGAGCTGTTCCCCCTCCTCGCCGACGTGCGGGCCGCGCTGCCGGTCCTCGTCCCCAACGAGCGCGGCCTCGACCGCGCGCTCGCGCTCGGTGCCACCCGGATCGCCGTGTTCGGTTCGGCCACCGAGACCTTCGCCTCCCGCAACCTCAACCGCACCGTCGCCGAGTCCCTCGCGATGTTCGAGCCCGTCGTGGCCCGCGCCAAGGAGCACGAGGCGCACGTCCGCGGCTACCTCTCCATGTGCTTCGGCGACCCCTGGGAGGGCCCGGTCCCGGTCCACCAGGTGGTCGGCGTCGCCAAGGCCCTCCTCGACCTCGGCTGTGACGAGCTGAGCCTCGGCGACACCATCGGCGTCGCCACCCCGGGGCACGTGCAGGCCCTGCTCTCCGCGCTCAACGAGGAGGGCGTGGGCACCGACCGGATCGGCGTCCACTTCCACGACACCTACGGCCAGGCCCTGTCCAACACCCTCGCCGCGCTCCAGCACGGCGTGACCACCGTCGACGCCTCCGCGGGCGGCCTCGGCGGATGCCCGTACGCCAAGAGCGCCACCGGCAATCTCGCGACCGAGGACCTCGTCTGGATGCTCGACGGCCTCGGCATCGAGACCGGGGTCGATCTGGCCGCCCTCACCGCCACGAGCCTGTGGATGGCCGAACAGCTGGGGCGTCCCAGCCCCTCCCGTACCGTCCGCGCCCTCTCCCACAAGGAGTAACGAAGACCATGGCCCTCGACCACCGGCTCACCCCCGAGCACGAGGAACTCCGCCGCACCGTCGAGGCGTTCGCGCACGATGTGGTGGCGCCCAAGATCGGCGACCTGTACGAGCGGCACGAGTTCCCGTACGAGATCGTCCGCGAGATGGGCCGCATGGGCCTGTTCGGCCTGCCCTTCCCGGAGGAGTACGGCGGCATGGGCGGCGACTACCTCGCCCTCGGCATCGCCCTGGAGGAGCTGGCCCGCGTCGACTCCTCGGTCGCCATCACCCTGGAGGCCGGCGTCTCGCTCGGCGCGATGCCCCTCTACCTCTTCGGCACCGAGGAGCAGAAGCAGCAGTGGCTGCCGAAGATGTGCTCCGGCGAGATCCTCGGCGCCTTCGGCCTGACCGAGCCCGGTGCGGGCAGCGACGCGGGCGGCACGCGCACGACCGCCGTCCGGGACGGCGATGAGTGGGTGATCAACGGCTCCAAGTGCTTCATCACCAACTCCGGTACGGACATCACCGGTCTGGTCACCGTCACCGCCGTGACGGGCCGCAAGGCGGACGGCCGCCCCGAGATCTCCTCGATCATCGTCCCGTCGGGCACCCCCGGCTTCACGGTGGCCGCCCCCTACTCCAAGGTCGGCTGGAACGCCTCGGACACCCGCGAGCTGTCCTTTGACGGCGTACGGGTCCCCCTCGCCAACCTGGTCGGCGAAGAGGGCCGCGGCTACGCCCAGTTCCTGCGGATCCTCGACGAGGGCCGCGTGGCCATCTCGGCGCTCGCGACGGGCCTGGCGCAGGGCTGCGTGGACGAGTCGGTGAAGTACGCCAAGGAGCGGCACGCCTTCGGCAAGGCGATCGGCGACAACCAGGCCATCCAGTTCAAGCTGGCGGACATGGAGATGCGCGCCCACATGGCCCGGATCGGCTGGCGCGACGCGGCCTCCCGGCTCGTGTCCGGGGAGCCCTTCAAGAAGGAGGCGGCCATCGCGAAGCTGTACTCCTCGACGGTGGCGGTCGACAACGCGCGCGACGCCACGCAGATCCACGGCGGCTACGGGTTCATGAACGAGTACCCGGTGGCCCGCATGTGGCGCGACTCGAAGATCCTGGAGATCGGCGAGGGCACGAGCGAGGTGCAGCGCATGCTGATCGCCCGTGAGCTGGGGCTTTCCGCCTAGCGACAGCCGGTGGTGCGGCAAGGGGCCCTTCGCGAGAAGGGCCCCTTGCCATTTTCAGCCAAGGTTAGGCTAACCTTCCTATCGAACACCCGAGCCGCCCGAGTACGTACGAAAGTGGACATCCCCATGCCCAAGTCCCGCTCCTCCCTCCTCACCCGCCGCGGTCTCATCGCGGCAGGTGGCGCCCTCGGCCTCGTGGCCGCGCTCACCGCCTGCGGTGGCGGCGACTCCGCGAAGGACGGTTCGGGCGAGAAGGGCACGGGCGCCGCTTCGGGCGCGTGGAGCTTCAAGGACGACATGGGCAAGGACGTCACCGCCAAGTCCACGCCGAAGAACATCGTCGCCTTCACCGGCACCGCGGCCGCGCTCTACGACTACGGGGTGAACGTCAAGGGCGTGTTCGGCCCGACGAAGACCGCCGACGGCAAGGCCGACGTGCAGGCCGGCTCGATGGACATCTCCAAGGTCGAGATCATCGGCAACGTCTACGACGAGTTCAACGTCGAGAAGTACGCGGCCCTCCAGCCCGACCTCCTGGTGACCAACACCTGGGAGAAGGACAGCTACTGGTACCTGCCCGAGGCCTCCAAGGACAAGATCCTGAAGCTGGCCCCGGCCGCCGCGATCGGCGTGGGCGGCGACGTCACGATGGACAAGGCCCTGGCCCGCACCGCGGACCTCGCGAAGTCCCTGGGTGCCGACCTGAGCACCAAGAAGACCGTCGACGCCAAGGCCCGCTTCGAGGCCGCCTCCGCGAAGCTCCGCGAGGCCACCAAGGCGAACCCCGGCATCAAGGTGCTCGTCGGTTCCGGCGCCGCCGACCTGTTCTACGTCTCCACCCCGGCCACCTCCGCCGACCTGAAGTACTTCCAGTCGCTCGGCGTCGAGTTCGTCACCCCGGACAAGGTCGAGGGCGGCTTCTTCGAGAGCCTCAGCTGGGAGAACGCCGGCAAGTACAAGGCCGACGTGGTCCTCCTCGACAACCGCACCGGCACCCTCCAGCCGCAGGAGCTGAAGGCCAAGCCGACCTGGGCCGAGATGCCCGCCGTCAAGGCCGGTCAGATCACCCCCCGCGTGACCGAGCCGATCTACTCGTACGAGAAGTGCGCGCAGATCGTCGAGGAGCTCACCAAGGCCATCCAGAACGCCAAGAAGGTCAGCTGACCCCTGACCCGTCCGGCCCCGGCGCCTCACCCAGGCGCCGGGGCCTTCTGCTTCGCCCGTCGCCGCACCGATCCCAGGGGGGACCCTCCGCATGACCGCCAACGCCACCGCCGACGCCGCATCCGAGGAATCGATCCCTCACTTCCGGTTCTTCGCGCTCGAAGTGCTCCGCACGCGCCGCCTCGGCCACTCCTTCCTGCGGATCACCTTCGGCGGCGCCTCCCTGACGGACTTCCGCTCAGGCGGCTACGACCAGAGTCTCTCCCTCTTCCTGCCGCCCGCCGGCCGGGAGCACACGGTGCTGCCGTCCACGGGCGAGGACACCTGGTTCGGGGACTGGCGCGCGATGCCGGACGAGGAGCGCCCGGTGATGCGCTCGTACACGGTCCGCGAACAGCGCCGGACCCCCGGCGGCGTGGACGAGGTGGACATCGACTTCGTCCTGCACGGATCCGCCTCCCCCGCCTCGTCCTGGGCGGGCCGCGCGGTGACCGGCCGCCGGATCATGGCCATCGGCCCGGCCGTCGCGGAGAACAAGTCCGTGCGCTTCCAGCCGCCGGCCGCCACCGACACGATCCTGATGTACGCCGACGAGACCGCCCTGCCCGCGGCCGCCGCGATCCTGGACCGGCTCCCCGAGGGCACCCCGGTCAGGGCCTGGTTCGAGGTCCCGCACGAGGACGACCGGCTGTACCTGCCGACGTCCGCCGACGCGGACGTCACCTGGGTCGTACGGGAGCCGGGCGCCGGCCGCGAACGCACCGACCGGGTACTGGAGGCCCTCCGGGCGGCCGAACGGCCCGCCTCCGCAGCCCCGTACGCCTGGATCGCGGGCGAGTCCGCGACGATCCGCGCGGTCCGCAGGCACTTCGTCCAGGACTGCGGCGTCGACCGCCGCGCGGTCCGCTTCACCGGCTACTGGCGCCTCGGCGCGACCGAGGACCAACTCCTGGCGGAGGCCTACGCCGGCCAGTCCCCCGACGAGGACCCGACGGCGGCGCTCTAGGCCGGGCCGTCCCTTGAGGTCAGGCGGCCCCGCCCCTACCGCACGAAGGTGTGTCCGCGAAGCCCTGACCGGCCCTCTTCGCGGACACGCCTCGCGTGTTCCTCAGTCCGCTGCCAGCGCCCGCTGGAAGTCGGTGACGATCCGCCGATAGCCGGTGTGCCGTGTCGCTCGCGCATGCCGCAGTGCCCACACGGCGGGCCCGTCGTCGTCATCGGCCGGCCCGGACCCCGCCAGACACGAGGTGCACTCGACCTCGTAGATCGCCTCGCTCCCCGTCCTGTCGGGGGTCAGCAGCCAGGCGCTCACGGCGCCTTCACGGACAACTCGGCCCACACCCGCTTCCCGGGCCCACTCCGCTCCCCGACGGCCCAGCTGTCGGCGACGGCCGCCACCAGGTAGAGCCCGCGCCCGCCGTCACCGTCCTGGTCCGACTCCCCGACGACGGGCCGCGCGGGACTGGTGTCATGCACCTCGACGCGCACCCCGTTCCCCAGCCGCACATACCGGGTCTCGATCTCCCGGTCGCGGGGACCGACGGCGTACCGCACGGCGTTGGTCACGAGCTCGGACGCGACGAGCAGCGCGTCCCCCTCCAGCTCGGAGAGGCCCCAGTCGGCGAGGGCCTTACGCAGCTCCGCCCGCGCGAGCGGCACACACCGAGCCTCCCGCCGCCAGCGCCGCACCACCTGCTCGGGTTCGCTCACCGGGCCACCGCCCGCCCGTGGATGACCCGGGGCCCGAGATCGATCCCGTAGGTGGCGAGCACGAGAACTTGCCGACGCCACCACTGCCGTAGCGGTGACACCAGCCCGATAAAATGCAGCACGTTGACGCTCCTTCGTAAGCGTTGGCCACGCCCCCGGACTGTTCGCGCAGTCGCGGGGGTCTTCTGTTGCAGACACTCGGATAATCACTCACCGCTTCGAGTCAACACGTTGAGTGACACAAGTCCAGAGTCCTCCGCTCTCGCGCGAATCGCAAGTGACTCTTTGGAACTCGTCCCATGATCTTTTGTGAGCGGTAACCTCGTGCCTCACAGGTCCAGTTGGGGAGAATCCAATGTCCGAGAGCAGGCCAACTGTTCGACGCCGTCGGCTCGCAGCACTCCTGGTCAAGTTCCGCGAGGAGGCTGGCAGAACGCCCGAGGACGCTGCCGAGCGCATCGGCTGCCACAGGACAAAGATCAACCGCATCGAGAACGCTCGGCTTGGGATCTCGCTCGGCGAGCTGCGGGACCTGCTGACCTTCTACGGCATCACCAGCGACACACAGATCGATGAGATGGTCACACTCGCCCGCCGAGGCCGAGCACCCGGCTGGGTGCAGCGGGCGAGCCTGGCGCGACCGTCCTACTCCGACTTCATCGGCTACGAGGAGACGTCCGACTACATCCGGTCGTTCCAATCGAACCTGATCGCAGGCCTATTGCAGACCGCCGACTACGCGCGAGCCGTGATCAACGCTGCACAGGCGGGGCTGAGTAGGGACGAAGTCGACGCGCTGGTCACCGCGCGCCTGGAACGGCAGAGCGTCCTCCACCAGCCCAAGCCGCCGCGGCTCTCTGTCATCCAAGGCGAGGCCGCACTGCGCATTGCCGTGGGTGGCCACTCAGCCATGGGCCAGCAGCTCGATCACCTGGCCAAGATGGCGCAACACCCGCGCATCGAGCTGCAAGTGATCCCCGACCGGGCAGGTGCGCACGCCGGACTGTTCGGTTCGTTCGTCCTCTTCGGCTTCCCCAACCGGGACTTCTCCGACGTCGTATGCGTCGAACACCGGACGGGAACGCTGTTCATGGAGACGCCAGAGGAGACCGCAGAATATACGCTGATCTTCGATTCGCTCCGAACCATCGCGCTGAGCCCCGACGACAGCCTGGAACTGATCGCCAGCGTGCGCGGGGCGCTGTAGCGGCACTTTGGAGAGGACAAGACCGATGCAAACCCCGGCTCCCCAGGTCACTTGGCATAAGAGCAGCTACAGCGGATCCGGAGGCGACTGCGTCGAGGTGGCGGAGACGAGCAACGGCGGTCGCGCAATCCGGGACAGCAAGGACACCACCCGCCCCGGCCTCCGCTGCGCGGCCCCGGCTTGGGCCGCCTTCGTCCACGGCCTGAAGGACTCCGCGCACAACTAGGGGCGCCTCAGCCCCTGTTCAACTCCCCGCGCGGCCGGAGCGCACGGCGTGCGGGGGCGCGCGGTCCGTGCCACCGGGCGCGCCGCCATCCGAGGCACATTCCACCCGGACGATTGACCACCCTGAGCGCACGTCCGAATACTCGGCGTGACGGTCGCCGTGGATGACGCCGCGCCGACGGGCTCCTGGGTGGAAAGGGTGGCGCAATGGGCTTCTTGAGGGCTTCAGGCAAAGAACTGCACAGGGCGGGGGCGGGCGGGCCCGCACGGCGGGCCGTACTGACCGGGGCGCTGGGCGTGGCGACCGGACTGGCCGGTGCGGTCGCGGGCTCCGTCGCAACCGCAGGACCGGCGGCCGCGCAGGCCCTCGGGTCGGCGCGGGCAGAACAGGCGGACTGGCGGTACTGCGCCAAGTGTTACGGGCTCTTCTTCCGCGGCTACACCACGGACGGCGCCTGCCCGACTGGCGGCGGCCACGACGCGGCGGGCTTCAACTTCAACATCCCGCACGATGTGCCCGAGACCGCGAAGGCCCAACGGAACTGGCGGTTCTGCGACAAGTGCTTCGCCATGTTCTGGTACGGCCGTTCGGACAGCGGCATCTGCCCCACCGGCTCCGGCCACCGGATGGCCGGGTACGACTTCGTCCTCCCGCACGACATCCCGGTGTCGGCGAACTCACAGCGGAACTGGCGGTTCTGCGACAAATGCTGCTGCCTGTTCTTCTACGGGCACAGCGACAACGGCCGCTGCGCGGCAGGCGGCGCCCACCGCCGTGCAGGAGACTTCGACTTCGTCCTGCCGTACATCCCCGGGTAGGCGCAGTTGGGCGTACCGGGGGTACCAGCACCCCCGGAAGCGGCCGCGCCCCGGCCTCTCCCACGGCACGTCCGACGCCCGTCAGAGCAACAGCGAGGTCAAGTCCGTCGTCTTCCAGGGCATCACGTACGTCGGTATCCGTGACCTGGAGGACCCCACGCCTCCCCCGCCCGTGGAGGGAGAGGGCATCCAGCCGGACGACTGGAAGTGGTACGACCTCAGCACCCTCCAGAACTACCTTCTGCCGTGTTGATCGTTCGGACGAGTGCAACGACAAGGGGGCCATGCCGGGCGTTCACCCTTCCCGAACTCGGGGGCCGGGAGAGCGTCCGGCGCGACGGCGACAGCGCGCCAAGCCCTCGCCCGGCTCCGCCATGCCGTCCTCGAGGTGCATGGAGCCGGTGTTCAGCATGAGTTCCGCCAGGCCGATCCGGGATGGACGGTGAAGGAGTTGCCGCAGGAGGGGTGACGCGGCCGGGTGCGCGGGTGGACACTCCGTGCCGCGCGTAGAAGTGACACGCGTAGAACACCTGCGAGACGCCCGCACGAAACCCACCACGACTACAACTTCCTTGCTGCCCCGGGGCGTTCCCCAACGCGAGGGGCGGCGCTCGCGAACCGTCCGTCCCCCGCTCGCGAAGGGCGACCCCTCATGGATCTCGGCCGCATATCCGCACCCCGCAGACCTATCCGCACGCGTCTGCTGACATCCGCCGCGCTGGCCGTGTCGCTGTCGGCCGCTCTGATCGCCTTCCCCGCAACCGCGTCGGCGGCTACCGTCACCATCGCCGCCCTCCAGGGCACCAAGCGCGTCTCCCCGTACAACGGCCAGGAGGTCACGGTCAGCGGGATCGTCACCGCCATCCGCTCCACCGGCTCCTCGCGCGGCTACTGGATCCAGGACGCTGTCGGCGACGGCAACCCCGCCACAAGTGAGGCCGTCTTCGCCTACACCGGTTCCACCACCCCGTCCACGAAGGTGGGCAACAAGGTCACGGTGAAGGGCAAGGTCGCCGAGTTCTACCCGGGCGGCTCGGCCGAGGGCGGCCAGTCGGTCACCCAGCTCACCCAGCCGGAGATCACCTCGACCGCGTCGACCGGCAACCCCCTCCCGACCGCGTTCACGATGAATGCCGCCTCGATCCCCGACGCGTACGCGCCCACCGCGGGTGGCGGCTCGATCGAGGGCCTCACCCTGGCACCCGCCACCTACGCGCTCGACCTGTACGAGTCGCTGGAGGGCATGCGCGTCCAGGTCTCCGGCGCCCGTGTGGTCGGCGCGAGCAACCAGTACAACGAGCTGTTCGTCACCGCCGAGCCGGCCGAGAACCCGAGCCCGCGCGGCGGCACCGTCTACGGCTCGTACGCCTCCCAGAACGTCGGCCGCATCAAGATCGAAACCCTGCTGGCCTCGCCCTTCCCCGTCGCGAACGTGGGCGACGCGCTGAGCGGCACGACGGCCGGGCCGCTCGACTACGACAACTTCGGCGGCTACGGCATCCAGGCGACCACCCTCGGCACCCTCACCCCGGGCGGCCTCGCCCCCGAGACCACACGGGCACAGACCGCCGGCGAGCTGGCGGTGGCCACGTACAACGTCGAGAACCTCGACCCGACCGACCCGCAGGCGAAGTTCGACCGCCTCGCCGCCGGCATCGTGGGCAACCTGGCCACGCCGGACATCGTGGCCCTGGAGGAGGTCCAGGACGACAACGGCGCCACCAACAACTCCGTCGTAGCCGCCGACCAGACGTACGCGAAGCTGATCTCCGCGATCACCGCCGCGGGCGGACCGGCGTACGCCTACCGGCAGATCAACCCCGTCGACGACCAGGACGGCGGCGAACCCGGCGGCAACATCCGTGTCGGCTTCCTCTACAACCCGGCCCGCGTCGGCTTCACCGACCGCCCCGGCGGCGCCTCCACCACCGCCGTGTCGGTCGTGAACAACGCCGGCACCGCGGCCCTTTCCGTCTCCCCCGGACGCATCAACCCGACCAACGCCGCCTGGAACAGCAGCCGCAAGCCGCTGGCCGGCGAGTTCACCTTCCAGGGCAAGACCGTCTTCGTCATCGCCAACCACTTCACCTCCAAGGGCGGCGACCAGCCCCTGCACTCCCGCTTCCAGCCCCCGACCCGTAGCTCGGAGACCCAGCGCGGTCAGCAGGCCGCGCAGGTGAACACCTTCGTCAAGCAGCTGCTCGCGGTGCAGTCCTCGGCCCGGGTGGTGGTCCTCGGCGACCTCAACGACTTCGAGTTCTCAGGAACGATGTCGGCGCTCGCCAGCGGCGGCGTCCTCACCCCGCTGGCCGGCTCCCTCCCGGCCGGCGAGCGCTACACCTACGTCTACCAGGGCAACTCGCAGGCGCTGGACCACATCCTGACCAGCCCCGCCCTGGCCTCGTCGGAGTACGACATCGTGCACATCAATGCCGAGTTCGCCGACCAGGCCAGCGACCACGACCCTCAGGTGGTGCGCCTGACCCCCTGACGTTCGCCGTACCGGTGGGCACGGCGGCTGTCGTGCCCACCTTCACGCCCCGTCACAGGTCCCACGGCACGTCCGGCGCCCGGTAGTACGTGATGTCCTGGGAGTCCAGCCGGGGCGCCTGGGCCGCCAGGCGCTGCCGGTACGCCTCCCAGCGGAGCGAACCCGCCGGGGACCAGCCCAGTTCCGCCAGGCTCAGGACCCGGGGGAAGGCCATGTACTCCCAGTCGTTCCGCGTCGCGATGGTCTCCGTCCACAGCGGGGCCTCGACGCCCAGGACCGCCGACTCCGGGACACCGGCCAGGTACGCCCCCGGGTCCCACTCGTACGACCTCCGCACCGGCACGTACCCGGCCCAGGCCAGCCCCTGCTTCGTCTCCTTGTCGTACTTCATGTCCAGGTAGAGCCGGTCCGCCGGGGACAGGATCACCGGGTTGCCGGCCTTGGCCGCCGCGGCCACGGCCGCCTTCTCGGCGGCCGCCGTGCGGTCGTGGCCCCAGTACTGGAGCACCGCCCCCGGGACCGGCCGGGCCGTGGCGAGCTGGTGCCAGGCCACCACCGTCTTGCCGTGCTTGGCCACCACCGCCTGCGCCCGGTCCATGAAGGCCGCGTAGTCCGCCGCGGGCGTGGAGTGCGCCTCGTCGCCGCCGATGTGCAGGTACGTGCCGGGGGTCAGCTCCGCGATCTCCCCCAGCACCTGGTCGATGAACTCGTAGGTCCGCTCCTTGCCCACGCAGAGCGAGCTGAAGCCGACCTTGATCCCGGTGTAGCGCTCGCGCGCCTTGCCGTCGCAGTTCAGCTCCGCGTAGGCGGCCTGCGCGGCGTTCACGTGGCCGGGCATGTCGATCTCCGGGACCACGTCCACGTACCGCTCCGAGGCGTACGCCACCAGGTCCCGGTACTCGTCCTTCGTCCAGTGCCCGCCGGGTCCGCCGCCGACCTCGCTCGCACCCCCGTACTCCGTCAGCCTCGGCCAGGAGTCGATCGCGATGCGCCAGCCCTGGTCGTCGGTCAGGTGCAGGTGCAGGGTGTTGACCTTGTACTGGGCGAGCTGGTCGACGTACCTCTTGACCTGCTCCACCGTGAAGAAGTGACGGGCCACGTCCACCATCGCCCCCCGGTACGCGAAGCGCGGCGCGTCGGTGACCGTGCCGCCCGGCACCGTCCCCGGACCGGACACCGGCAGGAGCTGGCGCAGCGTCTGGCCCGCGTGGAAGAGGCCTTCGGGGGTGCGTGCGGTGAGGGTGACCCCGCCTGGACCGGACTCCAGCCGGTACCCCTCCTCCCCCGCCCCCTCGGTCTCGCCGTCGATCCGCAGCCGGATGCCGTCGCCCTGCACGCCGTCGACCACGGGCAGCGGCAGCCCGCTGGGGCCGCGCAGCTGCTCGGCGAGCAGTTCGCCGACCTTGCGGACCTCCTCGTCGCCGGTCAGGCCGGTACGGATGACCGTGCCCGGGCCGAAGGCGTACCCCGGGCCTTCGGCGTGCGCGGAGACGGGCGCCGGCAGGAGCCGTTCGTAGGGCGCGAGCGCGACGGGGGACCCGTCGCCGGACCGGGCGTCGTCCCCCCTGGCGGCGCTGCTGCAAGAGGCGGCCGCGGGGACGGCGGCGAGGACGAGGAGGGCGGCGAGCGTGCGTCGCGGAACTCTCATGGGCATAGGTATAGGCCAACCGGGCTCGTGGGGCCGATGCAAGAATCCAAGGATGGCGGAAATCATCCAGAAGGACGGCACATGGACCTTCGACGGGGACGCGGTGCGCATCGTGCCGGGCCGCGACAAGGGGGTGGGATTGCTGCGCCAGACGCTGGGCGAGGTGCTCGTCCCGCTGCGCGCGCTGGCCGGCATCTCCTACGAACCGGGGCGCAAGGCGGGCCGGCTGCGCCTGCGGCTGCGTGACGGCGCCGACCCGCTGCTCCAGGTGACGGGCGGCCGGCTGCCGGAGGCCTCCGATCCGTACCGGCTGACCGTGGAGCCGGACCGCGGCGGGGTGGCGGAGTACTTCGTGGACGAGGTGCGGAGCGCCCTGCTGCTGGACCAGGTGGATGCCGGGCCCGCCGACTCCTACCTCCTGCCGGGTCCCGCCCTGCCGATCACGGTCGGCGCGGGCGACGGGACGGTGGCCTTCGACGGGGACCGGGTGTCCCTGGAGTGGAGCTGGTCGGCGGAGGAGGCGAAGAAGTCCGGCGGGGCCCGGGAGTTCCGGGTCGCGGACCTGCGGTCGGTGGAGTGGGCCCCGTCCCGGGGGCTGGAGCACGGGTGGATCCGCTTCGCCCTGGCCGGTGCCCCCGTCCAGAGCGCGCCGCCGAAGTACGACCCGTACACGGTGGAGCTGTTCGGCTTCAAGAAGGACCCCCTGATGGCGCTGGTCGCGGCCGCCGTCGCGGTCCGCATGCCGCACCCGGCGGCGCCCGAGCCCGGGCCGCAGACCGGAGCGAAGTCCGGAGCGAAGTCCGGAGCGCAGCCCGCCCTGGGGTCCGCCCCGGCGGCGGAGGGCCACGACACCCTGCTGCGCCGGCTGCGCGAGCTGGGAGAGCTGCATCAGGCGGGGATCCTCACGGCCGAGGAGTTCTCGACGGCGAAAGCGGCGATTTTGGGTCGTTTCTGACCACCAAGGACCGGAATTCGCCCCTCCTCTGGTCCAGACCAGCGCAATCCTGCCCGATTTCGGGCAGGATTTTTGCGTTCTGCGGCTCGTGCCGCCAATATCGACGGATGCCCGACCGCCGCCCGTCGCACGACGACCTCGTCGACCACTTGGTGCGCAGCACCTCGCTCCAGCGGGGCGAAGCCGCCCGAGTGGTGCTCGACGTTCTCGCGTACTTCGACGAGAGCACCGAGGAGTTCGTCCGCCGGCGCCACCGTGAGCTCCAGTCCGGGGGCGCGGTCAACGCGGACATCTTCGAGCGGATCGCGGCCGAACTGCCGCACCGCGCCGTGGCACCGCCGGAGCTCTCGCTCCGGCAACTGCGCCGCATCGTCTACGGCTGAGACACCTGCCGGGGATCCGGACAGCGGCAAGAGCAACCGAACTTCAGGAGGGGAAAGACCTTATGTGCGGAATCGTGGGTTACATCGGCAAGCGTGACGTGGCACCGCTGCTGCTGGAGGGCCTGCAGCGACTGGAGTACCGCGGATACGACTCCGCGGGCATCGTCGTCAACAGCCCGAAGGCCGCGGCCCTGAAGGTCGTCAAGGCCAAGGGCCGCGTACGCGAGCTGGAGTCCCGGGTACCCAAGCGCTTCGCCGGCACCACCGGCATCGCCCACACCCGCTGGGCCACCCACGGCGCCCCGAGCGACCTCAACTCCCACCCGCACCTGGACGCCGACAACAAGGTCGCCGTCGTCCACAACGGCATCGTCGACAACGCCTCCGAGCTGCGCGCCAAGCTGGAGGCCGACGGGGTCGTCTTCCTCTCGGAGACCGACACCGAGGTGCTCGTCCACCTCATCGCCCGCGCCCAGGCCGACACCCTGGAGGAGAAGGTCCGCGAGGCGCTCAAGGTCGTCGAGGGCACCTACGGCATCGCCGTCATGCACGCCGACTTCCCCGACCGCATCGTCGTGGCCCGCAACGGCTCCCCGGTCGTCCTCGGCATCGGCGAGAAGGAGATGTTCGTCGCCTCGGACATCGCCGCGCTCGTCGCCCACACCCGCCAGATCGTCACCCTCGACGACGGCGAGATGGCGACCCTGAAGGCCGACGACTTCCGGACCTACACCACCTCCGGTACGACGACCACCGCCACGCCCGAGACCGTGGAGTGGGAGGCCGCCTCCTACGACATGGGCGGCCACGACACGTACATGCACAAGGAGATCTCCGAGCAGGCCGACGCGGTCGACCGCGTCCTGCGCGGCCGGATCGACGACCGCTTCAACACCGTCCACCTGGGCGGCCTGAACCTGGACCCGCGCGAGGCGCGCGGCATCCGCCGGGTCAAGATCCTCGGCTGCGGCACCTCGTACCACGCCGGCCTGATCGGCGCCGGCCTCATCGAGAGCCTGGCCCGCATCCCCGCCGACGCCGAGCCGGCCTCGGAGTTCCGCTACCGCAACCCGGTCGTGGACCCCGACACCCTCTACATCGCGGTCTCCCAGTCCGGTGAGACGTACGACGTGCTCGCGGCCGTGCAGGAGCTCAAGCGCAAGGGCGCCCGCGTCCTCGGCGTGGTCAACGTGGTCGGCTCCGCGATCGCCCGCGCCGCCGACGGCGGCGTGTACGTGCACGCCGGCCCCGAGGTCTGCGTCGTCTCCACCAAGTGCTTCACCAACACGGTCGTGGCCTTCGCGCTGCTCGCCGTGCACCTGGGCCGCATCCGCGACCTGTCCGTCACCGACGGCAAGCGGATCATCGACGGCCTGCGCAAGCTGCCCGCGCAGATCCAGGAGATCCTGGACGGCGAGGAGGACATCAAGAAGCTGGCCGCGGAGTACGCCGAGGCCAAGTCGATGATGTTCATCGGCCGCGTCCGGGGGTACCCGGTGGCCCTGGAGGCCTCCCTGAAGCTCAAGGAGATCTCCTACATCCACGCCGAGGCCTACCCGGCCTCCGAGCTCAAGCACGGTCCGCTCGCCCTCATCGAGCCCTCGCTGCCGACGGTCGCGATCGTCCCGGACGACGACCTGCTGGAGAAGAACCGCGCGGCGCTGGAGGAGATCAAGGCCCGCAGCGGCCGGATCCTGGCGGTCGCCCACACCAAGCAGGAGAAGGCCGACCACACGATCCTCGTGCCCAAGAACGAGGACGAGCTGGACCCGATCCTGATGGGCATCCCGCTGCAGCTGCTGGCGTACCACACGGCCCTGGCCATGGGCCGGGACATCGACAAGCCGCGCAACCTGGCGAAGTCCGTCACGGTCGAGTAGGTCTCGCAGGCCTCGCAGGGCCGCGCACACGAGGAAGGCCCCCGGGGATCCCCCGGGGGCCTTTTCGTGCGTTGCGTGGTGCTGCGCCCGTGGTCCGTCAGCTCGCGGCGACCGCGCCGCGCGAACCCTTCCCGAAGGCCATCGGCCAGCTCGCCAGCGCCGCGGTGGCCCCGTACCAGGCCAGCAGTCCGGAGAGCGCCGCCACCCAGCCGGCCGCCTTGGCCAGCCCGTCGCTCTCGGCGAAGGTGCCTATCGCCAGGAGCAGCAGGGAGAGGGTGAACAGGCCGTACACGCCCTGACCGAACAGTCCGCCCGAAGCCGCGGCGGTGAGGGTCAGTGCCAGCATGGCGAACAGCACGAGGAACATTCCGGCCGCGTCTGCCGAAACCTTTCCGTCGGCCCCGTTGGCCCAGGTGAACCAGAAGGTGCCGATGCCCGCGAAGGCCGTGCCGTTGAAGCCGTTGCCGCCGCGGTACTCGAGGACTCCGAGGACGAACAGCGCGAGGCCGCCGAGGTACATGGCGAGCGACACGGAGTTGGCCGCGGTCACACCGTCGATGATGCCGGTGGTTCCGATACCGAACGCGAGAAGGGTGAGACCCAGGGCGATGTGCCCGAGGGTCGAAGTCGAGGCCGTGCTTCCCGCAGAGACACCATTGTCCACGGCGGGCTCCCTTCGATCTGCAGTTGTTTGCTGCGTCCCAGCAGCCTTTATCTACCCCTTACATGGGGGTGCACAACCGCACAATCGACATACAGTCGGTTACGGGATGACAACGACCGGTCGCTGCGCCCGCTTCGCCAGCCGGCCCGCCACCGATCCGAAGATCCGGCCGACGATGCCGTGCGTGGAACCGACCACGATGGCGTCCGCCGAGTACTCCCGGCCGACCTCCTCCAGCTCGTGGCAGATGTCCCCGCCCCGCTCGACGAGGATCCACGGAACCTCGGAGAGGTAGTCCGCGCAGGCCAGCTCCAGCCCCAGCACCTCGGTGCGGTGGTCCGGCACGTCCACGAAGACCGGCGGCTCGCAGCCCGCCCACACGGTGGTGGGCAGCCGGTTCGCGACGTGGACGATGATCAGACCGGAGCCTGAGCGACGGGCCATCCCGATCGCGTACGCGAGAGCGCGCTCACTGGACGTGGATCCGTCGAAGCCCACCACGACCCCGTGCCGGAAGGCCGGGTCGCAGGGATGACGTGGTTGTTCCACCGCGCGCAGGTCGGCCGATTCGGGGTCGGCGAGGCGTTTGCGCTTACGGTCCGCGGGTTCGGAGAATTCGTGACCGGCCATGGGTGTCTCGGCGAAGAGGTCCTCAGGGGAAGGGACAAGGGGACGGGGCGCCAATAGGCGGAAGCGACGATTCAAGCGGGACGATTCCAGAAAACGACAACTCAGTGTGACCGAGCTCTGTCCGGGAAGCATCTTCCCAAGCCCATACCCACCAGGGTACGGCGACACTCCTGTGCTGCACAGGTCATGTCGCCCTTGGAGAGCGTCCCAGGGAGCATGCCGCAGCCACGCCTCCTTGGCAATGTCCGCTGCCCCCTACAGCCAGTGACGAGGAGCACCCCATCGGGTGGGCACCACCCGTGCGCGCAGTGACCGAGCCGCGCCGCACGCCGTTGGACACGAGTCCGACCGTCCAGGAAGAGCCCGCAGGGAGCACGCCGTGCCCGGTCATCCGGTTCACCCCGTCCAGCCCGCTCAGTCGCCCGCTCAGCCGACGCAGTCCGTCCACATGCCACCCCCTCCCCTTCACTCGTCCGGGCAGGCCGCCCGGAGGCCCCACGAGGACCCCGCGGGTGACGTGGTGCGCTGGGCGGCTTTCAGCTGCCTGCTCGTCCCCGTGGTCCTGGTCGTCTACGGGACCTCCTTCGGCGGGGCCGCCGTCGCCACCCTGGGCCTCGCGGCCGTCACGGCGGCCTGCCGGGTGCTGCTGCGCCACTCCGAGCAGGCGGAGCGGAATGCCGCCCGGGTCCTCACGGAGGACCGGTTGACGCCCGCGCATCGGGGCCGGCACTCGCGCTCCGGCGCCGGGGGCCAGCGCGGATGTCAGGTTTCCTCTGGGATGTCCCCGCAGGACTGACTTATTCGCACACCCACACCCGCATGTTTTCAGCCAACTTCCCGGCAGGTCACCCCCCTTGCCGGAATGTCCCCCCGCCCCCCTCACCATCAGCGACTACGGCGCCACAGGGGGTCTTTGACCCTACGAGTACTGGCCATGGCCGGACAGTGCGCTTTCCACCCGGGTAGCGGAGTGGAAGGCTTCCTGATCGAATGCTTTTCGCCAAGTTGCCAAGTCGACATAGCGCTGCGTGCTGAACTTGTCACGCCGACACCACGGGACGCAGTAGATTCGATCATGTATTTACGGCGGGGGAGCCACGTGCAAGGCCGAGGGGATACGTGCAGGTGCGACCAGACCAAGGAGTCGCGACACCCAAGGGGGGCTTAGCGCCATGAGCCAGGATTCCACCGCCGTCGTCGTTGACGGCAGGAAGCTCGCGGGGCGTCGCCGCAGGGAGATCGTCGCGGTGCTGCTCTTCAGCGGCGGACCGATCTTCGAGAGCTCCATTCCACTTTCCGTGTTCGGCATTGACCGGCAGGACGCGGGAGTTCCACGCTACCGATTGCTCGTGTGCGCCGGTGAGGACGGTCCGCTGCGGACCACCGGCGGACTCGAACTGACCGCGCCATACGGGCTGGAGGCGATCGCCCGGGCAGGCACGGTCGTCGTTCCCGCGTGGCGTTCCATCACATCGCCGCCGCCGCCGGAGGCGCTCGACGCACTGCGTCTGGCGCACGAGGAGGGGGCCCGGATCGTCGGACTGTGCACGGGGGCATTCGTGCTCGCCGCCGCCGGTCTGCTGGACGGCCGGCCCGCGACGACGCACTGGATGTACGCGCCGACGCTGGCCAAGCGCTACCCGTCCGTCCACGTCGATCCGCGCGAGCTGTTCGTCGACGACGGCGACGTGCTGACGTCCGCGGGCACCGCGGCCGGAATCGACCTGTGCCTGCACATCGTGCGCACGGACCACGGCAGCGAGGCGGCGGGAGCACTGGCCCGCAGGCTCGTCGTCCCGCCGCGCCGCACGGGTGGCCAGGAACGCTACCTCGACCGGTCGCTGCCGGAGGAGATCGGCGCCGACCCGCTGGCCGAGGTCGTCGCCTGGGCGCTGGAGCACCTCCACGAGCAGTTCGACGTGGAGACGCTGGCCGCGCGCGCCTACATGAGCAGGCGCACGTTCGACCGGCGGTTCCGCTCGCTCACCGGCAGTGCGCCGCTGCAGTGGCTGATCACCCAGCGGGTGCTTCAGGCGCAGCGGCTGCTGGAGACCTCCGACTACTCGGTCGACGAGGTCGCCGGACGCTGCGGGTTCCGCTCGCCGGTCGCGCTGCGCGGGCACTTCCGCCGCCAGCTGGGGTCCTCCCCGGCCGCATACCGCTCCGCCTACCGGGCCCGCCGCCCGCAGGCGGACGTGGTCCAGGTGGCTCAGCTGTCGGATTCGCCGGTCCCGCACCAGCGCACTCCGCAGCCGCAGCGGGCGGCCGCGGCCCTGGCCGCGTCCGGTCCCACGGTGACGGAGCTGTACGCCCCGGGCCGGGTGCTGCGCGAGCACGCGTAACAAGGTCCCGGGAAGGTCCCCCGCACGAGTGGTCACCTCGGTGGTCACCGTTGCGGGGGACCTTCCGCATAAGGTGGGGCGCATGAACGATCGCATGGTGTGGATCGACTGCGAGATGACCGGGCTCTCGTTGACGGACGACGCACTTATCGAGGTGGCCGCACTGGTCACCGACTCGGAGCTCAACGTGCTCGGCGAAGGCGTGGACATTGTGATCCGCCCGCCGGACGCGGCCCTGGAAACCATGCCCGACGTGGTGCGCCAGATGCACACGGCGTCCGGCCTGCTCGACGAGCTGGCCGGCGGGACCACCCTCGCGGATGCGGAGGCGCAGGTCCTGGCCTACGTACGGGAACACGTGAAGGAACCCCGCAAGGCCCCGCTCTGCGGAAACACGGTCGGTACCGACCGCGGATTCCTGCTGCGCGACATGGCCGCACTGGAGGGCTACCTGCACTACCGGATCGTGGACGTGTCCTCGATCAAGGAGCTGGCACGCCGCTGGTACCCGCGCGCCTACTTCAACAGCCCGCCGAAGAACGGAAACCACCGGGCGCTCGCGGACATCAAGGAGTCCATCGCCGAGCTGCGCTACTACCGGGAGGCCGTCTTCGTACCGCAGCCCGGTCCGGACTCGGACACGGCGCGCACCATCGCCGCCAAGCACGTCGTCCCCGGCGCCTGACACCACCGGAGAGGGGTGCGGGAAAAGGGGGGAGCGAGCACCCTCCCGGACCCTGTACCCTTTTCTTCGGCCGGTCGGTTTTCCGACCGGACATGGTGGGTGTAGCTCAGTTGGTAGAGCACCTGGTTGTGGTCCAGGTGGCCGCGGGTTCAAGTCCCGTCACTCACCCTGTGGGAAGGCCCCGATCCGCGAAAGCGGACCGGGGCCTTCCGCGTTCTCAGAACAGCAGGTTGTACTCGGCGAAGCCGGTACCGAGGACACCGACCTTCACCCGCGAGCCGAACGGCTGCGTCGCGGTTCCCGTGCCCTTGTAGAGCCACAGGACGCCGGCCTTGTCCCGGGCCACCATGTCGGCCTTGCCGTCGGACGTCAGGTCACCCGGCGCGACGATCGAGTTGTAGATCTGCCAGCCGGTGCCTATCTGCTGCCTGCTCGCCAGCGGGTTCGAGGCCGACCCCGTGCCCCGGTAGAGCCACAGCTTGCCGTCCTTGTCCCGGGCCACCAGATCGGCCTTGCCGTCACCGGTCAGATCGACGCCGCCGACGAGCTGGTCGTAGATGTTCCAGCTGGTGCCGATCTTCACCTTGGTCCCGAACGGCTTCGAGTTCAGGCCCGTGCCCGGGTACAGCCACAGGCCGCCCGAGGCGTCCCGCGCCAGCAGGTCCGCCTTCTTGTCGCCGGTCACGTCGGAGACACCGACCAGCGTGTTGTAGACGTTCCAGCCGGAACCGACCCGTATCCGGTCCTTGTAGATGCCGCCGTCACCCGACGTCGGGTGGAGCCACAGCACCCCGGCCTTGTCCCGCCCCACCGCACCCCGCCCGGTGCTCTGCACGGTCACCGGCCCCAGCCGGGTCAGCGCGGTGTACTGGTTCCAGTCGAAGTTGCCGCCGACCGGGTCGACCGGCGTGAACAGCTCGGCGGCCTTGCCCGTGCCCTTGTAGTCCCACAGACCGCCCTCGGCGTCGCGGCCCACGATCCGGTACCGCTGGGTCACCGGAGTGGAACTGGCGATCGCGAAGTCCGAGGCCGTCTCCGGGTTGTCGCCCCAGCCGGAGGTGTACACCTCGTAGACCGCAGTGGCGCTCAGCTTCCACGCGGGCGTGGTCGCTTCGGACTTCAGCGTGTAGGTGACCGTGTAGTCACCGGGCTTCGCGATGTCGCAGCGGACCTCGTTGCCATACCCGAGGTCGCCGAGGGAGTGGGAGCACTCCGCACCGGCGGCACCGCCGGCGTCGACCCCGGCGACCGTGACCTTCAGCTCGCCGTCGTCCCACCGGCGGAAACCCGCCGCCGGGGAGAGGCTCACCTGCAGCTTGCCCTTGTCGACCGCGTGCAACTTCACCGTGTGCTGCACCGTGCCGCCGGCCCGCAGCGTCGGCGTCGACTGCGTGACGGTGTTCTGCGCGACGTGTGCCTTGCTCTTCACGGTGACCGTCGCATGCGCCCGACGCGGGCCGATGGCCTTGGATCCCGCCGTCTGCGCCTCCTTGATGCCCGCGGTGATGCTGGCTCCACGTGGCACGTAGACGAGGCTGTAGTAGGCCGTCACGCCGTGGCCTGCGGTACCGGCCGCCGAGACACTCGGGCCCGGATTGCCCCATTCCTTGACGTCACACAGGTACACCCCGGCGACACCCGCCTTCGGCGCGCAGTCACCGGTCGGGTCGACCTTCAACCCGGTCGGTACCCCACCGCCGGACCAGCCGGCGTCCGTGAGCGGCTTCTTGCTCAGGGCGTAGACGTACGTACCGTCCGGCCGCCCGCTGTCCTGGCCGCCCGTGGTCCCCGGCGACAGCTCGGCCCGCCCCTCGCCGGGCATGAGGACACCGTCCAGCAGCCCGTCGAAGTAGAACGTCGGGTCCCCGGCCGCCACGGCCGTGCCCGCACCCGCGATACCGCCGGTGACGAGCAGCGCAACCACGACACCCGCACCCAAAAGCCTTTTCATGTTCCCCCCTGGCAAATCGATCAATCGGCGGACGCTAGCACGCGCCATCCTCGGCGGATGCGGTCGGGGCCGCCCTTGATCGCCTACGCCCGAAAGGCGTCCGCGTGGTCCGCGCACCACGTCTCGAAGGTGCGCGGCGCATGGCCGGTGAGGTGCTCCACCGCGTCGGTGAGGTCGACCGGAAGGCCGTCCGAGGCGGCCCAGAAGTCGAGCAGGGCCTCCGCGTACGGGCCCGGTATGTAGCCGTCGACCTCGGACTTCCACTGCTCGCGCGAGACGGCCTCGAAGGGTATGGAGTGGCCGACGGCGTCGCCCAGTATGGCCAGCTGGGCGGCGAAGGTCAGCGTCTGCGGACCGGTCAGGGTGTACGCGCGACCCCCGAGCGAGGGGTCGGTGAGGACCGTGAAGGCGGCTTCGGCGAGGTCGGTCTCGTGGACCGGGTCGCTGTACGCACCCGGGTAGGGCAGGTGAACCGGGCGGCCCGATTTCAGCGACCAGGCCCAGCCGAGGGCATTGCTCGCGAAGGATCCGGGGCGCAGGAGTGTCGTCCGCAGCGGGGAGGCGAGGAGGGCCTGCTCCACTGCCAGGTGGGAGGCGGCGAGGGGACTGTCGGCGGCGTTGGGGGCGAGGGCCGAGGAGGAGGACAGGAGGACGACGTGTTCGACTCCGGCGCTGACGGCCTCCTTCACGAATGCATCGACGGCTGCGGCCTCGGCATAGAGGAAAACGGAGCGAACGCCGGCGAGGGCTTCGGGGAAGGTCGTCGGGTCGGTGAGGTCGCAGTGGACGGTGCCAGGTGTATCCGGCTCGCGGGATCCGAGGCGGTGCGGGACGCCGTGGGCGGTGAGGAGGGACGAGAGACCGCGGGCGATGGAGCCGCGGCCACCGGTGACGAGGACCTTCGAGTTACTCGAGATGTTCGACACCTTCGACACGTTCGACATGGCGGATTCCTGCTCTTCCTGCTCTAGACTGAGTACGTGACGCAGATTCTGTGTGACGCATTCTCTGCGTCACACAGATAAATTTGAGCACGGAGAAGCCGATGTCAACCGATTACGCTCGTTCGAGTGATGAGTGGACCCGCGCCGAGCTGCTCGCGCGGATCGTCACCGAGAGCCAGCGGCACTACGCCGACTACTCGCTCTTCAACCAGGCCATGGCCGACCGCGTCGGCCTGCACCCCACCGACATGCAGTGCGTCGCCCTCCTCGACATGGAGCCCGGCCCGGTCAGCACCGGTGACATCGCCCGTCTCACCGGTCTGACCTCCGGCTCCGCCACCCGCCTCGTGGACCGGATGGTCAAGGCCGGCATCGTCGAGCGGCACGCCGACCCGAACGACCGCCGCCGCTCCCTCGTCGTCCTCTCCCCCGCCGCCCGCGACCGGATCGGCGCCGCCTGGGAGACCCCGGGCCGTGCCTTCGGCGCCGTTCTGGCGAGCTACTCCGACACCGAGCTCGCCGTCATCGCCGACTACCTGCACCGGGCCGCCGAGGTCGGCCGCGCCCAGGCCAAGCGGCTGACCTCCGGGAACACGGACTGAGACCGGCCCCTACCGAACCGGCCGCTCCGGCGCTAGCCTCCCGCCCAACGGGCAACAGCGCGCGCCGGAGAAACGGGAGGGTCGGCGTGCGGCTGGAGGTTGTCCATGCCCGCGCAGTCCCCCACGCCGTCCCCCAAGTCCGCAGCCATACCCACACCCGCATCCACCCCCGCCGGCTTCCGCGCCGTGTTCGCCCTCGGCGGCCGGGCCCTGCCCGTCTACGGGTTCCTCGCCCGGCTCCCCGCCGCGCTGTGCCCCATCGGGACGCTGCTGCTCATCAACGAACGCGACGGCATCGGCGACGCCGGGACCATCGCCGCCGCCCTCTGGCTCGGCCAGGCCCTCGGGGGCCCGGTCATCGGCCGGCTCGCCGACCGGCGCGGCCACCGGCCCGTCCTGCTCGTCGCCTGCGCCGCGAACGCCGCCGTGCTCCTCGCCCTCGTCGCCGCCGTCCTCGGCGGGCTGCCGCTCGCCGCCCGCATCGCGCTCGCCGTCGCCGCCGGGCTCACGGCGGCGCAGGTCGGGCCGCTGGCCCGGGCCCGGTGGGCGCGGCTGGCCGGAGAGGACGAGGCCCTGGTCGGGGCCGCGCTCTCCTTCGACACCACCCTCGACGAGGTCGGCTTCATGGTGGGGCCCGCGCTGGCCGGGATCCTCGCGGTGACCGTCCACCCCGCGTCGGCGCTGATCCTCGCGGCCGCCCTGGGCCTGGTGTTCGGGACCCTCTTCGCCCTGCACCCCACGGCGCCCGGCCCGACGGGACCCGGCGCCACGGGACCCGGCGCCGCGCCGCGGGGCGACGTACGACTGTGGTCTCCGGGGCTCGCGCTGCTCTTCGTCGTGGCCGTCCTGCAGGGCGCCGCCTGGAGCGGGGCCAACACCGGGGTCAACGCGCTCGCCGTGGCGGTCGGCTCCCCCGGGGCCGCCGGGCTCGTGTGGGCCGCCATGGCCGTGACCAGCTCGGTGGCCGGCTTCGTGACCGTGGCCCGGCCGGGGTCGGCCGGCCTGACGGTCCGGCTGCGCTGGACCATCGCCGCCCAGGCACTGCTGACGCTTCCGCTGCTGGCCGTCTCCGGCCTGTGGGGCTCGGCCTTCGCCGTCGCCGGCATCGGACTGGCCGTCGCCCCGCACCTGATCGCGCTGTTCGGGCTCGTAGAACGGGCCGGTCCCGCACGGCGGATGGGCGAGGCCATGACCCTGGCCGGCAGCGGCCTGATCATCGGCCAGGCACTGGCCGCCGCGGCCGCCGGTCCGCTCGCCGCGGCCTACGGCTACCGGGCGGCCTTCGCCGTCTCGTGCGCGGCCGCGGCCGCCTCCGCGGTACTGGCGTGGGCAGCCGCCGACCGGGTCCTGGGGCCGGGACTCAGCCCGGCGAGGCCTTCATCGCCGCCAGCCCCTTCGCCAGATCCTCGGCGTTCATCACCGGGCCGACCTCCAGCTCGGCGTTGAACTGCAGGAACAGATCCTCCAGCAGGGGCGGCAGCTGGGCGCTGTCCTGGAGGTCGAAGACCATCCAGCAGGACCGGACGCCCTCGTGGAGGCCGAAGTAGGCGGCCTCCGGCTTCACGGTGGCCATGAGCTTCTTGATGGCCTCGGGAAGGGCGCCGCTCTTGATGCCCTCGTTCGTCCTTGCCGTGTCCATATGGGCCCTGAGCATGACTCTCATGCGCGGCTCCTTTCGTCACGGCCACCCTGAGCGCGGGTGCGGGCGGCGGCAACATCTCCGCCTCCGTCCGGGGCGCGGGCTACTCCGTCCGGTTCGTGCCCTGGATGTGGAAGTTGAAGTCCGTGTGCCCGAGGGTCCCCATCAGCCGGAGCCAGACCGGCAGCAGCATCTCCGTACCGCGCGCCGACTCGATGCCGCCCAGGTCGATGACGGTGTGCTCGCGCCAGTCGAAGGAGTACAGGAGCTCCCGTACGGCCTTCTTGGCCCCGGCGTCCTCACCCGAGAGGAAGACGGTGTGGTCGCCGGGGACCCTGGCCGGGTCGACCATGACCTGGCAGTTCATCGTGTTCAGCGTCTTGACCACGCGCAGCCCCGGGAAGGTCCGCTGGATCAGCTCGCCCAGGCTGTCGCTGTCGACCGGGTCGAGTCCGGGCGGGAACCCGCGGGAGAAGTCCAGCGGGTTCGCGATGTCGATCAGGATCTTGCCGTCCAGGTGCGCGGCGTCCGCCGCCGTCAGGGCGGCCACGCTGACCTGCCCGCCCGTGGCGTTGACGAGCACCTCGCCGAGCCGGGCCGCCTCCGCGAAGGGGGCGAGGCCCGCCTCCGGGTGGGCCTGCTGCCACACGGCGTACTCGCTGCGCTCGAGGGTGACCCCGGGGTCCCGGGTGCCGATGACGACCTCGTGGCCGAGGGAGAGCAGCCGGGCGGCCACCGTACGGCCGACGATCCCGGTGCCGAGGACTGCGTAGCGCATGACGGCTTCCCCTCACAAAAGGAAAGAACGGAAGGAACCAACGAGAAGGGCGGACCCACTCAAGCAGCGAGAAGGGCGGCCCCACTCAAGCAGGTCGTACGGATTCCCGCGCGGGAGGCGTCGACTCCGCGCCAACCTCAGCTAGTCCAGGATCCCCACGTCGTAGAAGAACTGATAGCGCGTCGGGTCGTCCGGCAGGAACCAGTGGAAGCCCTCCTCCAGGAAGACGGCCACGACGTTCACGGCGATCACCAGCCCCAGGAACCACAGCGCGACCAGCCCCACCGTGCGGTACGCCCCCGGGCCCTCCGCCGGGACGGCCCGGTCCGCGGTGGCGTGGGCGAAGGCCAGGACGATGCCGATGGCGACGACCGAGGCCTGGAAGAGGATCCACGCCCAGACGTAGAGGTGCAGGCCGAACACCTCGCTCCCGTACCCCTTGTCGCCCGGCAGGACGTGCAGCATCGTCTGCCGCCACGAGGCGAACGAGCCGGCGATCACGGCGACCAGGGACAGGCCCCAGCCCATCATGTAGTCGCGCCCGGTCACCGCCCCGCGCGACAGCGCCGTTCGGATGATGTGGGCCGCCCCCATCGCCGCCATCAGCATGAACATCCGCTGCACGATGCAGAGCGGGCACGGGTACTCCCCCATGCCGAACTGGTAGAAGAGCCCGCCGCACACCACCCCGGTCCAGCCGATGACGAAGGCGCACGCGAACCAGAACTGGACGCGGCCCAGCAGGCCGCCCTCCAGCGGAGCCTCCGGGAGGAGGCTGGACATCGCGGCCACGGTCAGTAGCTCAAGGTGAGGGCGAGGCTGCTGGTGATGTGGTGCGCCATCAGCAGGATCACGGCGAAGAGCATGAGCCACCAGGCGCCGAGCACGACGAACCGCGGGGCGTCCCGGTACATCGCGATCAGCGTGGCGAGGAGGCCGCCGAAGATGAGGGTGTCCATGGCGCGGACCGTACCGACAGGGGGACATACCGGGCGCGCGGCGCGCCCCCGCCGCCCCCAGGGTTACGTCAGTTGCGTCGCCGCTTGCGTCGGCCGCGTCCGGCGCGGGCGGACTCGCCCCGCGCCCGCCCGTCCAGCGCGATCCACACCCGCACCTCGGTGCCGCCGAGCACCGAACGCCCCAGCCGCACGTCGCCGCCCGTCGACTCCGCGACCCGCCGGACGATGTCCAGCCCGAGGCCCGTGGACCCGTCGCGGCCGCCGTCGTTGCCGCGCCGCAGGGCCGCGTCCGGATCGGCGATGCCGCCCCCGGCGTCCGAGACGAGCACGATGACCGCGTCACCGGCGTCGTGGACGTCCACCGCGAAGGGGGTGCCCTCGGGGGTGTGCCGGAACACGTTGCCCAGCATGGCGTCCAGCGCCGCGGCGAGCTCCGGCCGGGCCACGGGGATCCGTACCGTACGGTCGACCCCCGCGAGCCGCACCTCGCGGCCCTCGTCCTCCGCCAGCGCCGACCAGAAGGCCATCCGGTCGCGGATCACCTCGGAGGCGTCGCAGCCGGCGCCCGCCCCCTGCACGCCGCCCGGCCCCTGCGCGGCGGCGGGCCGCTGCTCGCGGGCGGTACGGATGATCGTGTCGACCTCCCGCTCCAGCTGCTCCACGGCCGCCCGGGTCTGCTCCGCGGCCGGGCCGTCGCCGAGCGAGGCCGCGTTGAGCCGCAGCACCGTCAGCGGCGTCCGCAGCCGGTGCGACAGGTCGGCGGCCAGCTCCCGCTCGTTAGCCAGGAGTTCCACCACCTGGTCCGCCATGGAGTTGAACGCGACGGCGGCCGAGCGCAGTTCCTTCGGCCCCTCCTCCGGGACCCGCGCCCCCAGCCGCCCCTCGCCCAGCCGGTGCGCGGCGTCCGCGAGCCGCTCGGCCGGCCGCACCAGGCGGGCGCCGAGCCGGTCCGCGACCGCCACCGAGCCCACGACCAGGGCGAGGCCGACGCCCGCGAGGACCACCCAGGCGGTGGCGACGCCATTGCTGACCTCGCTCTCCGGAACGAGGATCTCCACCACGGCGATGTCCCCGGAGCCGAGCGCCACGGGCTGGAGCAGCGCGAAGCCGCCGCCCGCCACCGGGGCCGTCGCGGCCCGCCCGATCCGCCGGGTCTCGGAGACGGCCCGCTCACCGGCCCAGCCGTCGCCGATGTCCACGCGCGGGGCGTCCCCGACGGCCGGCACGTGGACGGCCATCCGCCGGTCGGCGCCCATCTGCGTGGACTCGACGGCCTTCTGCAACTGCACCGGGTCGGTGGTGATGGACAGCGTCGGCCCGATGGTGGCGGCCTGCCGTTCGGCGTTGGAGAACGCCCGGTCGCTGGCCATCTCCTGGACGACCAGCCCGAGCGGTACGGCGAAGGCCACGACCACCATCACGGTGACCGCGAGGCAGACTTTGACGAGAGCCCACCTCACGCCGGCGGCTCCAGCTTCACCCCGACACCCCTCAACGTGTGCAGGTAGCGCGGGCGGGCGGCGGTCTCGCCGAGCTTGCGGCGCAGCCACGACAGGTGGACGTCGATGGTCTGGTCGTCGCCGTACGACTGCTGCCAGACCTCGGCGAGCAGCTCCCGGCGGGCCACGACCACGCCCGGCCGCCCGGCGAGGAAGGCCAGCAGGTCGAACTCCCGCCGCGTGAGGTCCAGTACCGCCCCGTCCAGCTCCGCCTGTCGGCGCAGCGGGTCGATGGCGAGGCCGCCGACGCGCAGCACGCGGGAGGGCGGCTCGGCCCCGGCGGAGGAGCGGGCACGGCGCAGGACCGCGGCCATCCGGGCGGAGAGGTGCTCCACGGAGAAAGGTTTGGTCAGGTAGTCGTCGGCGCCGTCGTTGAGCAGCCGGACGATCTCCGCCTCGTCGTCGCGGGCGGTCGCGATGATGACGGGCACGTCGGTGATCCCGCGCAGCATCTTGAGCGCCTCGGCCCCGTCCAGGTCGGGCAGGCCGAGGTCGAGGATCACCACGTCGAAGCGGTTGTGGGCGACCTCGCGCAGCGCCTCCAGGGCGGTGCCGACGCTGCGCACGGTGTGCGAGGCCTCGGTCAGGTGCCGGATGAGGGCGGAACGTACGAACTGGTCGTCCTCGACCACGAGCACACTTGCCATGGCCCGCACCGTAGCCCATTCGGGGGACGGCGAGGGGTGCCGGGCCAGGTCTGGGACGGGTGGTGCAGTATGTCCCCCGATGCGACGAGGACTTGTCGGTAGAGCAGTCGGCCATGCGGCGGCGTGGACCCTGGCGACCGGGGCGGCGGTGACGCTGTCGTGGTGGGGTGTGCACTCGGTCATGTCCGGTACCGCCTACGATCCGCCGCTCGCGGTGCCGCTGGCCACGCAGCCCCTCTCCTCCTCCACGCATCGGGCGCAGCCGCCGGATCCGACGCCGTCTCCTTCCCCGTCCCCGTCCGCGGCGCCGACCTCGCCCTCGCCGTCCCCGTCCCCGTCCCCTTCCGCCAAGTCCTCCGCGCCGCCCACGCCCCCTCCGCGGCGGCAGGGGGCCGCGAGCGCGAGCGCGAACGTGAAGGCGTACAGCGTCTCGGGCGGCCGGGTCGTCTTCGATCTCGGCGCCACCTCCGCCGAGCTGGTCTCGGCGACCCCGCTGGCCGGCTGGCGGATGCAGGTCTGGAAGCAGCCGTCCTGGATCCGCGTCACCTTCACCCGTGACGGCCGCGAGGTGTCGGTGTTCTGCACCTGGCACGACCACCCGCCGCTGGTGGAGATCGTCGACCCATAGGGCCCGTCCCCGGGATCCGGCCCGCCGGATACCGTGGCGCCATGAGCACCGGCGCGCGGTACGTCACCGACCTGATCGACGCCTGCGAGCGGTACGGCGACCGCCCCGCCTTCGGATCCGGTCCCTGGGTCCTGACCCACTCCGAGGTGCTGGCCTGGACGTACCGGCTGGCGGGCGCGCTCGCCGACCTGGGCATCCGGCGCGGCTCCGGGCTGGCCTGCGTATCGGCGGGCAATCCGCCCCGGACCCTGCTCGTACGGCTGGCCGCGCACGTGCTGGGGGCCCGGCTGACCCACGTGTGCGTCGGCCCCACGACCCACGGACTCGACCACCTCCTACGGGACTGCGAGCCCGCCCTGGTCGTCCACGACACCCCGGTGCCGCCGGGCCCCGCGGCCCGCATCGGGCTGGCCGCACTGCTGGAGCTGGCCTCCGCCCGGGAGGCCCTGCCCGTCGCGGTGGCGGCGCGCGACGGGGACGTGGCCCGGGTGACCTACACGGGCGGGACGACGGGCCGGCCGAAGGGCGTCGCCTCGACCTTCGCCGCGATGGCGGCCCGTACGGCCACCCGCGCCGACTCCCCGAACACCGCGGGCTCCGCGCCGCTCACGTTCGTGTCGACCGACTCCCTCTCCCAGCGCTCGGGCGGCCGGTGCCTGGAGCAGCTGCGGGCCGGCGGCCGCTCCGAGATCCTGCACCCCTTCGACACCCGGGAGTTCGCCGAGGCCTGCCGGCGCCTCGGGCCCGCGGCCACGTACCTGACGCCCTCGATGCTGTACCGGCTGCTCGACGACCCGGAGACCGCCGACGGCGTACCCGGCCTGGTACGGGTCTCCTACGGCGACTCCCCCGTCCACCCGGAGCGGCTGCGGCGGGCGCTGACCCGGTGGGGTCCGCAGGTGCGCTGGACGCAGGGCTACGGGATGAACGAGGCCGGGGTGCTCAGCCGGCTCTCCCCGGCCGACCACGACGCGGCGGTCGCCGACCGCCCCCACCTGCTCGGCTCCGTGGGCCGTCCGGCGCCCGGGGTGGAGGTCGAGGTACGGGGCTCCGCGCCCGGGGCGACCGGGGAGGTGTGGGTGCGCTCCCCGATGGTGATGGCCGGCTACCGCAATCAGCCCGCCCTGACGGCCGACGCCCTGCACGACGGCTGGCTGCGCACGGGGGATGTCGGGCATTTCGACGCCGACGGGTACCTGTACCTCGACGACCGGGTCAAGGACGTGGTCATGGTGCACGGGGCCAACATCTACTGCGGCCCGATCGAGACGGCCCTGACCCGGCACCCCGCCGTGGCCCGGGCTGCCGTCGTGGGGCGGACGGACCCGCTCACCGGGGAAGCGGTGTGCGCCTTCCTCGTCGCGGCCCCCGGGCACACCCCGACGGAGGAGGCGGCGGAGGCGGCGTGCGCGCTGGTCGCGGCGGAGCTGGCGCCGGGGCAGCGGCCGACGGCGGTGTTCTGGCTGCCCGCGCTCCCGCTCACGGACCGCGGCAAGCCGGACAAGCGCCGCCTGCGGGAGCTGGCCGCGGCTTCCGGGCAGTAGCCCCGGGTCAGCGGAAGACCGACGGCGGGGGCTCCGGCGAGGCCACCGCCGAGGCGTCCGAGACCGGGACGGCCCCGCCCGCGAAGTCGATGAGGGCCCGGCCGTGTTCGACGCGGCCGGGGTGCGGATCGCTCGCCACCCGTCGGGTGAACTCCGCCACCGGGAGCTCCCGGTCGGCGGCCACCAGCACGGCGTTGCCGAAGCGTTTCCCCCGCCACACCACGGGGTCGGCGGCCAGCGCCAGTTCCGCGAACCGGGACGCGGCCGTGGCGATCTGGCCCCGCAGATGGGAGAGCGGCGGACCGTCCGCGAGGTTCGCCACGTACCAGCCGCCCGGCGCCAGGGCCCGGCGTACGTCGTCCAGGAACTCGGCGCTCGTCAGGTGTGCCGGGGTGCGGGCCCCGCTGAACACGTCGGCGATCACCAGGTCGGCCCAGCCGTCCGGGATCTTCGCCAGCCCGGCCCGGGCGTCGACCGCGCGGACCCGGACCCGGGCCTGCGGGTCCAGCGGCAGGTGTTCCCGTACGAAGGCCACGAGCCCGGCGTCGATCTCGACGATCTGCTGCGTCGACCGGGGGCGGGCGGCGGCCGTGTAGCGGGCGAGGGTGAAGGCGCCGCCGCCGAGGTGGAGCACGTTCAGGGGCTGGCGGGCCGGGGCGAAGAGGTCGATCAGGTGGCCGATCCGGCGCTGGTAGGAGAAGTCCAGGTGCCCGGGGTCGTCCAGGTCCACGTGGGACTGCGGGGCTCCGTCGATCAACAGGGTCCAGGCGCGCGGCCGCTCCCGGTCGGGCTCCAGCGCGGCGTGACCGCCGTCGACCTGCCCGGCCGGGGCCTCGGAGGCATCGCGCCCGCGCCGCTTGTCATCGCCCTTGACCTTGCCCTTGCCCTTGCTCGCCACGCCCTCATTATGGCTGGTCAGGGCCGGGGGCGGGGTCCGGCGGGCGTTACCGGCAGTTGTCGGCGGCCTCGATCAGCCGGGCCGCCTCGCCGAGCGCCGCCCGCAGCACCTCCGGGTCGGTGACCGGCCCGACGGCCTCCGGCGGCAGCAGCCAGCCGGTGTCGCCCGCGGTGGGCGAGGTGTCGCCGAAGCGCATGCCGCGCCCGTTGGTGTGCGTACAGGCGCTGCCCGGGAGGTCCCAGGCGTCGGCGGTGCCGGGCGGGACGAGGAAGCCGAGGGTGCTGCCGGAGCCGTCGTGCAGGACCGGGCCGACACCGCCCGCGCGGCTGGCCTGACCGGCGGCCCGCTGGATGATGTCGACGGCCTCGAGCCCCTGCCGGGTGGGCACGGTGACCAGGTCCGGTGCGCCCGCGATGAGGACCGCTCCGGGGTCGGGCGCGGTGTTCGTATCCGTGCTCTCCATGCCGCCCTCCACCAAGGGAACCCCTCCTCGATCCGCGTACGAGCATCGCGGGAGCGGTCCCGGAAGCCGGCGGGCTTCCTCCCACTCCGCATGGGTTCAACGCACGGGAACGTCAACAGGTGCGGTGGCAAGACGCTGCAAAGGATGGCAGTTCATGGCGGATCGCGGGTGAGATATCCGTTTTGTAGCCAAACCCGGGGTGAACACCCCAGCCCCGGCGGTACTTTCATGCCGCCGGGGCTCACCCGCCATCGGGATGGTTCGCAGCCAGAGAGGCCACGTCCGTGACTCCGCTCCCCCACCTATGCAGAGGGGGGCTTCCAGCCCGAAGGCTGCGGTCCAGCCCGAACCGACCCCTTACGGGGCAGAGGGAAACTACCAGAGAGCAAGGGAACTGATGGCGGCGTCCCCCCACTCACCCAACACCCCCTTCCGGCGGCTGCGCGGTCAGCATTCCCCGGCCGAGTTCGCCGCGTTGGTGCGCAGGGCGGCGAAGGAAATCGGAGAAACGGTTTCCTGCGACGCCCGTTACATCGGCCGGGTCGAGTCCGGCGAGATCCGCTGCCCCAACTACGCCTACGAGCGGGTCTTCCTCCACATGTTCCCCGGCCGCACCTTGGCCGACCTGGGGTTCTCGCCGCGCGAGACGGTACGGGGCCGGCTCGCGCAGCGCGAACAGGCCGCACCCTTCTCCGCCTTCGCCAAACGCCCCCACCCCACCGGCTTCCCTGCCCCTTCGCGTTCCAAGGAGAGCGACGTGCTGCGTCGCGCGTTCATGGCGGGGGGCTCCGCGACCGTCGCGGCCGCAACCCTCAGCCTCACCCTGCTCGGCGACACCCGGCGGATGCCCTCCCGGGCCGGCGAGTCCGAGGCGGCCGCCGTCGAGGACGCCGTACGCCAGATCCGGCTGCTGGACGACCGGCACGGAGCCGACGCCCTGTACCGGCGGGCCGCCGAACCCCTGCGCACCGCCTACGCGTTGCTCGACGCCGGGGCGACCCGGCAGTCCACCGAGGACCGGCTGCACGCGGGCGCGGGGGAACTCGCCATCTCGGTGGGCTGGCTCGCGCACGACTCGGGCCGGTTCGACGACGCCCGCTCGCACTACGCGGAGGCGCTGGCCACGGCCCGGGTCTCCGGGGACGCCGGCCTGGAGGCGCACGCCTTCAGCAACATGGCCTTCCTCGCCCGGGACTGCGGGCGCCCCCGCGAATCGGTACGGGCGGCCCAGGCGGGCCGCCGCGCCGCCCGTTCGCTCGGTTCCCCGCGGCTGCTGTCCCTGCTCGCCCTGCGCGAGGCCGGCGGCTGGGCGGGCCTGTCCGACCGCAAGGCCTGCGAGGAGGCGCTGACCCGGGCGCACACGGAGTTCTCGCGCGGCGAGGCGGGGGCGGACCCCGAGTGGATGTCCTTCTTCGGCGAGGCCGAGCTGGAGTCCCTGGAGTCCCGCTGCTGGGCCGCGCTCGGCGAGCACGCCCGGGCCGCCCGGCACGCCCGCCGGGCGGCGGACCTCCAGGATCCGCACTTCGCCCGCAACGTCGCCCTCTACACCGCCGAGCTCGCCGACAACCTGGCCCACGCGGGCGCCCCCGACGAGGCGGCCTGGGCGGGCGGCCGGGTGCTGGAGCTGCTGGAGGAGGTCCAGTCGACCCGGATCCAGTCCATGCTGGCGGCGACGGCCCGCACGCTGGTCCCGCACCAGCGGTCGCCGCGCGTGGGCGCGTTCCTCGGGCGGCACGCGTCGGCCTGACCGGGCGGGAGCTGTAGCGGCGGCCGACGGACCCCTGACGGTATGATGACTGGTATGGCAACGAAGAAGTACACCGTGACTCTGCCCGAGGAGCTGGCGGAGGAGATCCGCGCCGAGGTGGGGTCCGGCGGCTTCAGCCGGTACGTCACACAGGCCATAGAGCGCCAGCGCGAGCGGGACCACCTTCATGAGTTCGTCGGCTGGTGGGAGGGCGAGCACGGGGAGGTCACCGACGCCGAGCTGGCGCTCGCCGAGGCGGAGCGGCTCTCCCTCCAGCGGGAGCACGCGGAACGCAAAGCCCGGTCCGTGCCGGACCGGAAGGCGAGTTGATGTCCGAACTCGTCTACTTGCTCGACAGCGAGGGCCTCTCCCAGGCCCTGCTCGGCAACCGCGTCATGGGGGCCCGCCTCAAGGACGCGGACCGCTCGGGAATCCGAGTGGTCACCAGCTCCATGACGCTCATCGAGGCATACCACCAGCGTGTGAAGAAGGCCGCATGGACTTGGACCCTTTCCAAGATCGCGGTGGAACCAGTCACCCGCGAGATCGCGGGCGAGGCGATCGAGCTGCTTGAGACTGCCGGCCTGCACGGCCGCAAGTACGCCGTCGACGCCGCCCTTGCGGCCGTGGCACTGCGCCAGCGCGGTGACGTCACGATCTTCACGTCCGACGAGGAGGACATGAAGCTGCTCTGCGGCGACCGCGTCGTCGTACAGGGAATCTGAGACGGGGAACCCGGTGTCTGTTCTTGGATCTGGAACCAGGCACCGGCGGGCCGCCCCCGGCGGGCAGACCGCAGACCGTCGGAGAGCGGCCCTTTCGGCAGGCCGCCGCTACCCCTCCAGGTGCCCCGTGTCGTTCCAGCGCTCCAGCGCGGGGGCCCCGTACGCCCAGCCCAGGACCGACAGCGAGGTCGGCTCCAGCCGGATGCGGGCGCCGAAGGAGGCGTCGAAGCCGAGCCAGCGCGCGGCCAGGGTGCGCAGGATGTGGCCGTGTGCGAAGACGAGGACGTCGCGTTCGGCCGAGCGGGCCCAGGTGACGACCTCGTCCGCGCGGGCCGAGACGTCCGCGACGGACTCGCCGCCGGGGACCCCGTCGCGCCAGATCAGCCAGCCGGGCCGGATCGCCTGGATCTCGGCCGGGGTCATGCCCTCGTAGTCGCCGTAGTCCCACTCCATCAGCGCGTCCCACGGCTCCGCCTGGACGCCGAAGCCCGCCAGGTCGCAGCTCTCGCTCGCCCGCACCAGGGGGCTGGTGCGCACTTCCAGCCCGCGCAGGCTCGCCCACGGGTCGCGGGCGAGGCGCTCGCCGAGCAGCTTCGCGCCCCGCTTCCCCTCCTCCAGCAGGGGCACGTCCGTGCGTCCGGTGTGCTTGCCGAGCTGGGACCACGCCGTCTGGCCGTGGCGGGCCAGCAGGATGCGGGGGGCCATATGAGTTCTCCCGGTCGAGGGGGCGAATGGATGGGACGATAAGGGGCGCAACATCGATGGGACCATTCGCACGGCTTTGCGAGGATTCCGTCGTCCATCCATCATCCATCAGGTAACGGGATCCCCCTCCTGACGGAGGGGGCCTTCAGTCACCTCGGTTGAAGGCCGCCGTTACCAGCACCAGCCAACGCGTATGTGGAGGTGAACGAAGTTGGCTACGTACCGCGTAGGACAGAAGACCGACCAAACTGTGCTTCCTCAGCAGCTTGCTCTCGAATTCGAGTCAGCAGACACCCCCCGGATCGGGGACGAAACGGGACCCGAACGCCGCAAGGCACCCGGCGCGGTACATGTGCGAGGGGAGATGCCCGACGCTTCACCTGGCGCCGGACGCGTCACCCCCGACCGCGAGGTCGGGGAGAAGGCCCGTGAGGGCCACCCTGTCGTCTTCGTCCTGGACAAGCACGGCACACCGCTGCAACCGACCAGCCCTGCCAGAGCCCGCAAGCTCCTCAAGCACGGCCGGGCCGTCGTGGCCCGCCACACTCCGTTCGTCATCCGGCTCAAAGACCGCACTGTCTCCGAATCCCAGGTGGACGGCGTGGAACTCGGAATCGACCCCGGCTCCAAACACACCGGGATCGCTGTGTTCACCGCGAAGGACGGTGAGCGCCGTGGGCTGTACTCGGTCGAGCTGGCCCACCGGGGCGGCGTGATCCGGGACAAGCTCACCGCTCGTGCCGCCTACCGGCGCGGCCGGCGCACCCGCAACCTGCGCCACCGCGCACCCCGCTTCTCCAACCGGGCCCGTCCCAAGGGCTGGCTCGCCCCGTCACTGCGCCACCGCGTGGACACCACCATGTCGTGGACCACCCGGCTCGCACGCTGGGCACCCGTCCGCGCCGTGCACGTGGAACGGGTCGCGTTCGACACCCACGCCATGTCCCATGGCGGACCGCTGGCAGGAGCCGAGTACCAGTACGGCACATTGCACGGCACAGAAGTCCGCGAGTACCTCCTCGCCAAATGGGGCCGGGGCTGCGCCTACTGCGGCGCCACCGGAGTCCCCCTCAACATCGACCACATCCATCCCCGCTCACGCGGCGGCAGCGACCGCATCTCCAACCTGTGCGCCGCGTGCATCCCCTGCAACGAGAAGAAGTCCAACCAGCCCGTCGAAGACTTCCTCAGTCAATCACCGCGCGTGTTGGCCCGCATCCTCGCCCAGGCCAAGGCTCCCCTGCGGGACGCGGCAGCCGTCAACGCCACCCGCTGGGCCTTGTGGCGCTCCCTCGATGCCGCGTTTTCTACGGTGCGCACCGCGTCGGGTGGCCGCACCAAATGGAATCGATATCGGACCGGCACCCCAAAGACACACACTCTCGACGCCTTATGCGTAGGCGAACTCGACACCATCACCCGCACCCCAGCCACGGTGCTTTCGGTCACGGCAACCGGGCGCGGCACCTACGCGCGCACCCGCACCGACAAGTACGGCTTCCCCCGCCTGCGCCTGCCCAGGCAGAAGCAGTTCTTCGGCTACCAGACCGGCGACCTCGCCCGCGCCGTCGTCCCCACCGGCAAGAGGGCCGGCACCCACACCGGCCGCATCGCTGTCCGCGCCACCGGCAGCTTCAACGTCAAAAGCGCGCACGGCCTCGTCCAGGGCATCCGCCACAAACACTTCCGGCTCCTCCAACGAGCCGACGGATACGCCTACACCACCCGACCCGAAGGACCCACCACCCCTGCCTGACCGCCCCCGACAGAATCGAGCGATATCCGGCACTCCGCGCCTCCGATCCAAGGATTGGGTTCCTCCCCGGCCAAGGCAGGGACCATCCACGAAAAATGAACGCGATGAACGGCAGGCAACCTCCGCCTGTACACAGACGTCCTACGCCGTATGACCAATCGCCCGCAGCCCCCTCGATGGTGGGCAGAACTGCTGCTCCTGGGACTCGTCTACGCGGCGTACTCGGGTGGCAGACTCCTCGTCCGGGGCGACGTCGGGCTGGCGGTGGACCACGGGCTCGCGATCCTGCGCCTGGAGGAGCTCCTGGCCATCGACCTGGAGCGGCCGCTCAACCGGCTCTTCACCGGCCAGCCGGTCCTCGGCATATCCGCCGACTTCCTCTACGCCTCCCTGCACTACCTCGTCACCCCCGCGGTACTGGTCTGGCTCTACCGGCGCCGCCCCCAGCAGTATCGATTCGCCCGCACCTGGCTGATGCTCTCCACCCTCCTCGGACTCGTCGGCTTCGCCCTGGTGCCCACCTGCCCGCCCCGGCTGCTCGACGCCTCGTACGGGTTCACCGACACGATGGCCCGGTACAGCTCATACGGCTGGTGGGGCGGGGAGGCCAGTGCGCCGCGCGGGCTCGGCTCCTTCACCAACCAGTTCGCGGCCATGCCCAGCCTGCACGTGGGGTGGGCCCTGTGGTGCGGGGTCGTGCTGTGGTGCTGCGCGCGCCGGCCGCTGGTCCGGGCGCTGGGGGCCGCGTACCCGGCCGTCACCACCGTGGTGGTCATGGGCACGGCCAACCACTACTTCCTCGACGCCGTCGCCGGGGCCGCCGTGATGGGGGCCGGCTACCTCGCGGCCCGCGCCCTGCCCGCCGGGATCACCGGAATCGCCGGGATCACCGGAGCCGGACTCTCCGCGTCCGGCGGGTCCGCCGAGCCCGCCCCGCACACCACCCGAACAGCCGGTTTCCGCGGTAAGTCCACGATTGTCAGTGTCGGATGGGAGACTTCCGCGGGTGAGCTCCTACCCGTCCAGCGCCTCGCCGCCGCAGACCCCGCCGCGGTCCCCCGTGCCGACGGCGCAGCCGGCGGCATGGCAGGCCACTCAGGCCGCGCAGCCGATGAATCCCCCGAATCCCCCGAATCCCCCGAAGACGCTGCGGCAACGGCTCGCTGATCTGCGCGGCCCCGACGTCGCACCGCGCCCGCTCGACGCCCGCGCGCTGGCGGCCCTCGCCGCCAACCCCGGCTGCGGCAGACGCGCCCTGCTCGACGGCGCCGGCGTGGACAAGACCATCCTCGCGGCGGCCCTCGGCTCCCCCGCCGCCTTCGGCCAGTCGCAGTTCGCCATAGTGCGCGGCAACTCCTTCGAGGCCAAGGTCAAGGGCGACGGCGGAGCCGAGCTGCTGCGGCTGGTGTACGAGCACCTCGGCGCGGGATCCGGCGGCGCGGCCGCCCCGCCCGGACCGGACGCCCTGACCCCCGACCTCACCGCCGCCGGCCCCCAGGGCCGCGCCGCCCGCACCGCGCTCGCGCTGCGCGAGGCGACCGCCGCCGGCGCCTGGACCCTGCTCGACCACCCCATGCTCGCGCTGGAGGTGGCCGGCTCCCCCGCCTACCTGGAGCCGGACGCCGTCGTCGTGCACCCCGACGGGCGCTGGACCGTGGTGGAGATCAAGTCGTTCCCGATGATCGACGGGGCCGCCGACGCCGCGAAGGTGGGCGCCGCCGCCCGCCAGGCCGCGGTCTACGTCCTGGCCCTGGAGACGACCGCCGCGAAGGTGGCCGGCGCCGAGGTCGGGCACACCGTGCTGCTCGTCTGCCCCAAGGACTTCTCCAACCTGCCCGCCGCGGCACCCGTCGACATCCGCCGCGAGCGCTCGGTGACCCGGCGCCAGCTGGAGCGGCTCACCCGGGTCGAGGACCTGGCCGGGGCCCTGCCCGAAGGCCTCAGCTTCGATCCGGCGCGCTCCTGCGAGGAGCTGACCGAGGCCGTGTCGGCCGTGTCCGCCGCCTACGCCCCCGAGTGCCTGGCCGCCTGCGAGCTGGCCTTCCACTGCCGGGACCGGGCGCGCGGGGCCGACGAGGTGACCGCGCTCGGCCGCTCCGTACGGGGTGAGCTGGGCGGGCTGACCACGGTCGAGGCCGCCCTCGCGGCGGCCGCAGGCTGCGGAGCCCCCGGCGGCACCGGAGGCACCGGCACCGACGGCACCGGCCCTGCCTCCGACGTCGCCTTCGATGACCCCACCGCGGCCGCGCTGCGGTACGCCACCCGCTTGCGCGCCGAGGCGCTGGAGCAAGCCCCTGCCCGCATCCGCCCGAAGGCCGTCGAATGTCCCTGCTGAACACCCTGGCCCGGCTGGAGGCCGTCCGCGCCGGGCGGGCCCAGCCGCTGGCGACCGTACGGCACCGGCATCTCGGTGAGCAGCCGCTGGTCTTCGTACCGCTGACGACGGCGGGTGAGGCCGGGGCCCCGCTGGGCGCGATGTTCGGAACCGACCGGCACGACCCCCGGATCCTGGTCGTGCCGCAGCCGCGCGACCGGGACATGCGGTGGGAGTTCCTCGCCGAGCTCGCCCGGAACCTGATGCCGTACATCGACGGCTACGCGGACGCCGTCGAGCCGGTGGAGCGCAGCGAGACCGACCCGGAGACGGGCAAGCGGGTCAAGGTGGAGGCCGAGCTCTGCCTGGACGCACCGCAGCTGATCGTGCCGAGCCGCGCGGGCATCGAGTACGTCCGGCTGCTGGGGCGGTCCATGCGGTTCCGGCGGACCGCCGAGGAGGACCCCGAGAACCCGTATCCGGTGCCCGCACAGGTGCCGCTGCTGGGCCGCTGGTTCACCCACTTCGCCGAGCGCTCGCGGGTGCCGGGGTCCTCGATGCTGCTGTCGGCGACGGACCTGCTGTCCCGGCACTGGGCGACCGGCCAGAGCAACCTGGAGGACCAGCACCTGCAGGCGCTGCTGGCGTGGATCGACCCGCCCGAGGGGGCCTCCGGCGCCGAGCTGGCGCTGCGCGCCGAGCTCGGCCGCGGCGAGGACGGACAGTTGCTGCTCCCGCCCGCCGGTCCGGCCACCGATCCGGCCTTCGACAACAAGCTGCTGGCCCCGGCGATCGCGAAGTTCGACGCGGCGCGCGCGGCGGAGCCCAGGGACGGGGACGGTCCGCGGTTCGCCGAGCGGGCGCTGCGGCGGCTGGTCGTGGACCAGATGCAGAGCACCTGGTGGGCCGTGTGGCACGCGCTGGACCTGATGCGCGAACTGCCGGCGGGCGAGCGCACCGAGGACCGCTGGACCGGTGACCGCTGGTCCTACACCGGCCACCGGGACCGGGTCCGGGCGGGCGAGGGCCCGCAGCCGCGCCGCGACGACGCGGTGACGGCCGCGCGCAAGCTCGCGACGCGGGAGACCGAGCAGGTACGGCTCGACGCCCAGGAGGCGCTGGACGACCTGCTGGTGATGGCGGGCCGGCGGCTCGCGGGCGAGGCCTTCGCCGGTGAGGTCACCGAGGTGGTCATGGAGTGGACGGAGTCGAAGCGGCCGAGCCCGCGCCCGCTGGTGTGGGTGGCCACGGAGGACCGGCCGCAGCTCACCGGGGACGGCGGTGGCGGGGGCCCGAAGGTGTACCGCTCCCTGGAGGGGCGCCCGCAGAGCGCCCAGTTCGTACGCTGGGAGGAGGACGGCCGGCTCGTGCTGCGCGTCCTGGACAAGATGGGCCGCGGCAAGGACCCGGAGCCGGGCTCGGTGCCGGAGAAGGGCGACCGGGTGTGCTGGACGCTGTTCGAGCACGATGCGCGCGGCGGCCCCAGGCTGCCGGACGCCGAGCAGACGCCGTGGACCCACGGCGGGCCGCCCGCGCACCTGACCGGTGACGCCCCGATCCTGCCGCTGCCCGACCCCGTGACCGCCGAGGACCTCCTGTGAGCACCGCGAGCACCGCTTTCGATCCGGGTGCGGCCGCCGGCCGGGCCACCGACGCCATCCTGCGCGACACCCTGCACGGCGGGGCCCGGGGCGTGGTCGTCGACTCCCCGCCGGGGGCCGGGAAGTCCACCCTGGTGGTGCGGGCGGCCCGGGACCTGGCGGCGGCGGGGCGCCGGCTGATGGTGGTCGCGCAGACCAACGCGCAGGTCGACGACCTGGTGCTGCGGCTGCACGCGAAGGACCCGGAGCTGAAGGTGGGCCGGCTGCACAGCAGCGAGGGCGACGCCTACGATCCGGCCCTGCGCGACCTGGACTCGGTGGTCCTCTCGGCCAAGCCGGCGGACCTCGCGGGGCTGCCGGTGACCATCTCGACGGCGGCCAAGTGGGCGTGGGTCAAGGACGTGGAGCCCTGGGAGCACGCCATCGTGGACGAGGCGTACCAGATGCGCTCGGACGCGCTGCTGGCCGTGGCCGGGCTGTTCGACCGGGCGCTGTTCGTGGGCGACCCGGGGCAGCTCGATCCCTTCAGCGTGGTCGGGGCCGAGCAGTGGGCGGGCCTGTCCTACGACCCCTCCGCCTCGGCGGTGTCCACCCTCCTCGCGCACAACCCGGACCTGCCGCAGCACCGGCTGCCGGTGTCCTGGCGGCTGCCGGCTTCGGCCGCGCCGCTGGTCTCCCGCGCCTTCTACCCGTACACGCAGTTCCGCAGCGGTACGGGCCCGGGCGAGCGGCGGATGTCCTACGGGGTCGCGGGCGACGGCTCGGGCCCCGACCGGGTGCTGGACGAGGCCGCCGAGTCGGGGTGGGGGCTGCTGGAGCTGCCCGCCCGGCACACCCCGCGCACCGACCCGGAGGCGGTCCGCGCGGTGGCCCTGGTGGTGCGCCGGGCGCTGGACCGGGGTGCGGTGACGGTGGACGAGCAGGCGGGCGGCCCGTCTGCGCTGACGGCGGACCGCATCGCGGTGGGCACCGCCCACCGGGACCAGGCGGCGGCGGTCCGGGCGGCGCTGTCCGCGCTCGGGGTCACGGGGGTCACCGTGGATACGGCCAACCGGCTCCAGGGCCGCGAGTACGACCTCACGGTGTTCCTGCACCCCCTGTCGGGCCGCCCGGACGCGACCGCCTTCCACCTGGAGACGGGCCGCCTCTGCGTCCTGGCCTCACGGCACCGGCACGCCTGCGTGGTGGTGGCCCGGGCGGGGATAGCGGAGCTCCTGGACGCCCACCCGTCCTCGGAACCGGTGCAGTTGGGCGTGACCATGAAGTTCCCGGACGGCTGGGAGGCCAACCACTCGGTGCTGGCCCACCTGGCCGAACACCGGGTGGCCTGGCGGCCGTAGCCCGGATCAGCGGGTCTTGCGCTCGACGCCGAGGCGGGTGCGGAGCAGTTCGCCCACCTCGGCGAAGGTGCGCAGCTGCTCCGGGGTCAGGATGTCGATCAGGTGGCGGCGCACCGATTCCACGTGGAGCGGGGCGGCCGTCATGATCGTGGTGACGCCCTGCTCGGTGAGCACCACTTCGGCGCCGCGCCCGTCGTGGGCCACCTCTTCGCGGCGGACGATGCCCCGCTGCTCCATCCGGGTGAGCTGGTGGGAGAGCCGGCTGCGGGACCACTGCATGAGCACGGCGAGGGCGCTGATGCGCATGCGGTGGCCGTCGGTGGAGCCGAGGACGGACAGGACGTCGTAGTCGGCTTCGGAGAGCCCGCTGTCCTGGGTCAGATCGCGTGCGATATCGGCGTTGACGAGCGGAAACATCCGCCGCCAGGCATACCAGGCCTGCTGTTCGGGCTCGCTGAGCCAGCGCGGCGCGGTCTCGTTCCCCGTCTCGTTCCCCGTCTCGTTCTCGGTCATGCTCGAAGTCTAGACCGGTACGTGACACGTCACCTATCTAGTTGACACGTCACCCACTCTCACGCTTCCATAGGTGACACGTCAACAAAACCCCGAGGAGCCCACCGTGAATCCGAACCCGCACCCGATCCGCCTGCACGTGATCTCCGCGTCGGTCCGCCCCACCTCCGCCGCCCGCCCCCTGGCCCGCTGGGCCGCCGGCCAGGCGCATGAGCACGGAGGGGGGCGGTTCGAGGTCACCCCCGTCGACCTCGCCGAGATCGCCCTGCCCTTCCTGGACGAGCCCGCATACGCCTCCACCGGGATCTACGCCCATCCCCACACCCGCGCCTGGAGCGGCCTGGTCGACTCGGCCGACGCCTTCCTCTTCGTCCTGCCGATGTACAACGGCGGCTTCACCGCCCCCTTCAAGAACGCCATCGACTTCCTCTACCGCGAATGGCACGGCAAGCCGGCCGGCCTGCTCTCCTACAGCGCGGGCGGCTCCGGCGGCGCTCCGGCCGGGCGGATGCTGCGGCCGGTGCTGGAGGCCGTCGGCATGGTGGCCGCCGAGGCCTCGGCGGCCGTCCCGGGCATCACCGGACTGGTCACCGCCGACGGGTTCCGGGCTCCGCAGGACCTCGCGGGCGAGCTCGCGGCCGTACTGGACGAGCTCGCCGCCCTGGCGAGGACTCCGGTCAGCGCGTGACGAGCGCCCCGGTCAGGTGGTCGTGCGCCGCGTGCGCGTGCAGGCGTACGCCCGTGATCAGGGTGTCGTCGTCGGCGTAGAAGGCGGGGTGGTGGTTGCCCACCAGGCCCCGGCCGCCGGGGACGGCCACCGGTTCGCCGCTCGCCGGGTCCAGGGCGGTGTCCTGGACGCCGAGCATCACGTACAGCCCGCCGAAGCGGGTGATGAGCTCGGAGACGTCGTCGTAGCCGAGCGTGCCGCCGACCTCCACCACCCGGTCCGTGCCCGCGACCCGGCGCAGGGTGGGCAGCGCGGCCTCGACCCAGGCCGCGTCGTTGCGTACGGCGGGCACGTCCTGGAGCAGCTCGACGGTCGCGGAGGCCCCGTAGGCCTCGGCCGTGTGCTCGGCCAGCACCGTCAGCCGGCGTTTGACCTCGGCCATGTCCCGCTCCTCGGCGCAGCGGATCGTGCCCCACAGGGTGACGGTTTCGCCGATGACGTTGTACCGGCCGACGTCCTCGATGTGGCCGATGGAGACCGTGACCGGGGAGAACGCCGACACCTGCCGGTAGAGCTGGCCGATCCCGGTCAGCAGCGCCCCGACGGCGGGCATCGGGTCGATGCCGTACCAGGGGGACGAGGCGTGGGACTGCCGGCCGGTGACGGTGACGCGGACCAGGCAGGAGGCCCCGTACATCGGGCCGGACTTGTAGCCCACCCAGCCCTTGGGGTGCGGGGTGACGTGCATGCCGAAGGCCATCGTGGGGACGGGATCCGCGAAGGCCCCCTCGGCCACCATCAGGCGCGCCCCGCCCTCCTCGCCGACCGGCGGGCCCTCCTCGGCGGGCTGGAACACGAACAGCACGGTCCCGGGCAGCCGTTCCCGCACCCGTACGTCGGCCAGTGCGCGCGCGGCTCCGAGGAGCATCGCGGTGTGGCAGTCGTGGCCGCAGGCGTGCGAGGCCCGGCCGGTGGCGGCGAAGTCCGCGCCGCAGCGGTCGGGGACGGGCAGCGCGTCCATGTCGGCCCGCAGCGCCGCCACCCGGTCCCCGGGCAGGCCGCCGCGCAGCACCCCGACCACGCCGTGCCCGGCGATGCCGGTCCGCACCTCGTCCAGTCCGAACGCGCCGAGCTCCCGCGCCACGAGCCGCGCGGTGGCGGCCTCGCGGTTGGGCAGCTCCGGATTCTGGTGGAGGTGACGGCGCCAGCCGATCACCTGCTCGATGCCCTCGTCGCAGAGCTTGTCCAGCGTCTCGTGCACACCATCGGTCATACGCACGTTCTAGCCCATGCGCCGGGGCCCTCGGGCGCCCTTGCGCGAAGCTGGACAATGGACGGTGGCCCGGAAGCTTTTCTCACGTCCAGCAGGAGGACACGCATGGCAGAGCCCGAGCGGACCGAGCGGAGGCTGCGGCCCGCGCAGTTGCTCTTCGAGCCGTCGGAGACCGTCACGGACCCGGAGCACTTCTTCGACCTGGAATCGATCGACGACCCGCGGGAACTGCTGGTCCGGGCGACGGAGCTGACCCTGGCCTTCCGTGCCGCCCAGGAGCGGGCGGTGGAGTTCCAGGCGGTGGCGGCGGCGCAGCTCGCGGATCCGCGGCGGTTCGACCGGCTGCCGGCGGCGGCGATCGCGGAGCAGGCGGAGTGGACCGAGGACTACGCCCGCAAGATGATCGAGTTCGGCGAGTCCCTGCTGCGCGGCACCGCTCCCGAGGGCGCCTGAGGACACGCCCGGGGCCGCGACCCTGGCATATGCGGGGCGCAACATACCCCAGTCCCACCCTGCCTGTCCCGGTTTCCCGTAACTCCCGGAGATCGGTCCGCTACCCCGGGTAGACCTGACGGCATGACGACCCTGACCGGCTGCCCCGCGCTCGACCTGCGGACGACGACGACCGCCTCCGCGACCCACGTCACCCCGGCCGGCGCCGCCTGGCTGGCCTCGGCCTCCGCCCAGCCCGGAGGCACGCTGGCCGCCTGGCAGGCCCGGCCCACCGCGCCCGCCGTGCTGCCCTGCGGGACCGCCTTCGACGTCGTCAACGTCCCCCTCGTCCTCGGACGCCGGATGCTCGACCTGCTCTGGGCCGAAGGCCCCGGCTCCGGGCCTGCCGCCGTGCACCGCGGGCGGACCCTGCTCTTCGCCGCCCCCGGCACCGCGCACCGGCTCCCGGCCCTGCTGGCCTGGGAGGAGTGGGGCGCCCCCGTGCCCGCCCCGCTCTGCCACGGCCGCGGCGACGCCGTCACCGTGCCCCCGCTGGCCTCCGGCGGCGGGCCCTCGCGCTGGCTCGTGGCGCCCGATACCCGGCTGCCGTGGCTGCCCGGACCGGAGGCGCTGCTGTGGGCCTTCGTCCGTGCCACCCGAGCTGCGGATATCGATTTTTCCGATCGCCGGTCGGGGTGCTAATGTCTTCCTCGTCACCAAGCGCCGCTAGCTCAGTTGGTTAGAGCAGCTGACTCTTAATCAGCGGGTCCGGGGTTCGAGTCCCTGGCGGCGCACAGACGGAGAAAGACCCCCACTCAGGTGGGGGTCTTTTTCGTTTCCGTCGCGCGTTCCGTGAAACCCGGGATGCCGATCTCCGCGGGCCGCGATCACGCCGCGGCGCGGGCACGCGCTCCTGCGCCCCCACACCTAGGCAGAATGGTCCAGACCTTCTAGGGTGAGCGTTCGTCAAGTCCTTCCGCACGTAGTCGCCTTGGGGTGGTTGATGGTCACGCGCCGGTCCCTTCTGGTCCTCGCCGGGTTGAGCGCGGGGGCGGTCGCCCTGCCCTCCGTGCCCGCGCGGGCCGCCGGGCAGATCATCGATCTCCCCGCTCCCACTTCCCGGCGGCCGGTGGGCACCATCGACCTGCACCTGGTCGACCACGACCGTGACGACCCCTTCGCGCCGGACCGCAGGCCGCGCGAACTCATGGTGCAGCTCTGGTACCCCGCGCTCACCACCACCGGCTTCCGCCGGGCCCCGTACACCACGAGCCGGGTCGCCGCCGCCCTCGAGGCGGGTCTGCCCCTCGAGGCCGGCACGCTGGCGGCCGTACGTCCGCACGCCCGGACCGGAGCGCCGGCCGTGCCGGGAGCGCTGCCGCTGGTGCTGCTCGGGCACGGGCGCAAGGGCGGCCGCAGCAATTGCACCGCCCTGGCCGAGGAGCTCGCCTCGTACGGGTACCTGGTCGCGGGCATCGACCACACCTACGACGCGGCGGTGGTGGAGTTCCCCGACGGCCGGGCCGTCCACAGCGTGCTGCCCGAGGAGTCGGACGACTGGGACCGCCAGGAACGCCTCGAAATAGCCGCGCGCGTCGGCGACCTGCGGTTCGTCGCCACGACCCTGACCCGTCGGCGGCGCTCGCCCTGCGCGGACCCCCGCGGGATCGGCGTCGTCGGACATTCCATGGGCGGAGCCGCCGCCGCCGAACTCCTCCGGCTCGACGACCGCTTCGCCGTCGGGGTCAATCTCGACGGCGCCCTGTTCGGCTCATCGGTGGCCGACCTCGGGCTGGACCGTCCGTACCTGCTGCTCACCGCTCTGGAGGACCACGACACCTGGCAGCGCTGGCGCGGGCACCAGCGCGGATGGGGCCGCCAGCTGCGGGCTCGCGGCACCGGCCACCTCACCTACACCGATCTGCCGCACTTCGCCGTTCCCGGCGGCCTGGCGGAAAGCTGGCCGGCCGACCTGTACGCCGAACTGCTCGGGACCCTGGACCCGGCCCGCTCGACCGAGCTGATCCGGACCTACACCCGCCTGACCCTCGACCGGTTCCTGAAGGGCCGGACGTCCCCCCTGCTGAACGCCCCTTCCCCCCGCTACCCGGAGGTCGACTTCCGCTGGACCCGAGGCTGACGACGGCGCCCGCCGCCGCCTGCCGCCCCTACCGCGTGATCTTCACCGTGTACGCGCCCGACTGCGTGCGGTCCGCCACCTCCACGGTGATCCCCTCACCCGGGACGGTGAAGGCCTCCCCCACCTCCAGCGGGGCGTCGGCCAGCGGCGGGTACACGGACCGGTCCCAGCAGGCCTCGGTGTCGGGGTGCGCGTCCACGACCTCGATCGGCCCGCCGCCCGAGGCCGCCTCGTTGCGGACCCGGTAGACGAGGACCCCCTCGGTGCAGGTGTCCCCGTCGTTGCCCGCGGAGCCCCGCGCCTCGACGGCGATCGCGCTGCCGGCGCCCGTACGGATCACCGCGAGCCGGGTGCCGCCCGTACCGCCCGGGCGCGGGGCCTCGGACAGCGGCTGGAGGGTGTGCAGGGAGGAGCCGGATCCCACGCAGTCGACCTGGGAGGCGTCCAGCCAGCCGAGCTTCCACTTCTGCCAGGCGAAGAGGTCCGGGGCCATGCCGAACTGGCTGCCCATGACGTCCCAGTCCCCGACGTAGGTGTCCCAGTCCCCCTTGCCGTCCGAGGGCCGGTGGTAGAGGTCCGGCAGGTCGAAGACGTGCCCGGTCTCGTGGGCGAGCACGTTGCGGTCCGGCGGGTGCTTCTCGAAGACCGTGACGATGCGGCGCAGGTCGGTGCCGTCGGCCCGGATCGGCTGCTCGAAGTTGACGACCTTGGTGGCATCGGAGTCGACGCCGGGCGCGTCCGGGTCGGCGACGAAGTAGACGACGTCGTACCGGCCGAAGTCCACCGCCGGGTCGGCCCCGGCCACGGCGTCGCGCAGGTAGGCGGCCCGGTCCGCCGGGGCCCAGTCGCGCTGTATCCCGTAGGCGGCGGACGGCTTGGGCATCTGGATCCACTGCTTCTGCGGGTGCGGGACCAGGCGGAAGCGGCCGTAGGAGGCGCGCTCGAAGAACTCGCTGGTCGCCGGGAAGTAGTCGGCGGTGAGCTCCCCGGTGGTCAGGGTGGGGCGGTGGTCGGGGAAGGAGAGGAAGACCATGACCGCGTTGAGGGTGCGCTCGGGCTTGGGATAGGCGCCGTTCCAGCTGTCCACGCCCAGGGAGTGGTGGGCCGCCGTACGGGTCAGCGCGCAGGGTCCGGCTCCGGGGGCGGCGACCGCGGGTCCCGCGACGAGCGACATGGCGGCGAGCGCCGTCAGGGAAGTGAGCGCCGCCGCCGTGGTTCGCATGCGGGAGCGGTCCACTCCCCCGGGTGTCTGCTGTCGCGGCACATCGACCTCCGGTGGTGGATTAGTACCTCTTCATCCACCTTGGGGCGATTGTCTTACTAATGCCCTGTTCCGCTGCCCCACACGAGTGAGCACTAGGGCAAGCCGGTGACGCCGGGTTTCGCACATGCGCCTACGGAAAGTCACGACCGATCAGGTCGGATCAGCGGTGGGCGCCGGATGCTCACAGCCGTGCGGAAACGATCAGTCGCCGTCAGGTCGACGATCCGTCATCACGCCGAACTCCCGCGCCCCGCACGGCGTCGCCGCTGGATAGGGCCGTCCGGCAGCCTCTATGATCGGCACACTTTCCTGCACGGACACTCACACGCACTGCGGGAGCCAACGGTGAGCGGAACCCCAGATGGAACCGGTTCGGCGGCCGACAGCATCCGACCGGCCATGACGCAGCGTCACCCGGCAGCGCCGGCGACGACGGCAACCCCGGACCGCGCCGAAAACCACGACGACCACCGGGCCGACCACCGGGCCGACCACCGGGCCGACTACCGGGCCGCCTTCAACGCGGCCCACCTCCCCATGGCCGTCGTCGACCGCACCGGCCACATCTCCGGCGCCAACCAGGCCCTGGCCGCGCTCCTCGGCGCCGAGCCGCACGTCCTCGCCGGGCAGTCCGCCGCCGAACTGGTGGACCTGGCCTCCGAGGCCCGCACCTGGCACGCCTACCAGGAGGTGCTGCGCGGCCGGCAGGCCCGGCTCCGCTGCACCCGCCGCCTCAAGCACCCCGACGGGCACTCCCTGTGGACCGAGATCACCCTCGGCCCCGTACCCGGCACCGACACCGGTGACGTGCTCCTCTCCGTCGCCGACATCAGCGACCGGCGCGACCTCCAGGCCCGGCTGCGCCACCTCCAGATGCACGATCCGGTGACCCGGCTGCCCAACCGGGCGCTGTTCTTCGAGCGGCTCTCCGCCGCCCTGGAGGCCTCCTCGTACGGGCAGAGCGGCACGGGCCGCATCGGGCTCTGCTATCTGGACCTGGACGGGTTCAAGGCCGTCAACGACACCCTGGGCCACCGGGTCGGCGACCGGCTGCTGACCGCCGTCGCCCAGCGGCTCACCCAGTGCGCCGACCAGTCCGGCTACGGGCGCACCGGCGGGCACCTGGTGGCGCGGCTCGGCGGCGACGAGTTCGCCCTGCTGGTCGAGGACTCCACCGGCACCGAACAGCTCGCGGACCTGGCGCGGAGCGTCCTGGCCGCCGTACAGGAGCCCTTCGACCTGGCCGGTCAGCGGCTGTCGGTCTCCGCGTCGATCGGCGTGGTGGAGCGGGCGGCCGCCGGGACCTCGGCGACCGGCCTGATGCAGGCCGCGGACACGACCCTCTACTGGGCCAAGGCGGACGGCAAGGCCCGCTGGACCCTCTTCGACCCGGAGCGCAACGCGCACCGCATGACCCGCCAGGCCCTGTCCTCGACGCTGCGGCCGGCCGTGGAGCGCGGCGAGTTCACCGTGGAGTACCAGCCGCTGGTGGACCTGGAGAGCGGTGCGGTGCGCGGGGTGGAGGCCCTGGTGCGCTGGAACCACCCGCAGTTCGGCACGCTGACGCCGAATCGGTTCATCGCAATCGCCGAAGAGGACGGCTCCATCGTCCAGTTGGGCCGCTGGGTGCTGCGGACCGCCTGCCGACAGGCCCGGCGCTGGCAGATCGAGCAGCCCAGCGACTCCCCCGTCTTCGTCTCCGTCAACGTGGCCGTGCGCCAGGTCTGGGACTCCGACCTGGTCGGCGACGTGGCCGAGATCCTGGCGGAGACGGGCCTGGCACCCCAGCTCCTCCAGCTCGAACTGACGGAGTCGGCCGTGATGGGCTCGGCGGGCCGGCCGCTCCAGGCCCTCCAGGCCCTGAGCGACATGGGGGTGCGGATCGCCATCGACGATTTCGGCACCGGGTACTCGAACCTCGCCTACCTCAGCCGCCTGCCGGTCTCCGTCCTCAAACTGGACGGCTCCTTCGTCCGCGGCTTCCGCTACGAGGAGGGCTCCCACCCGAACCCGGCCGACGAGACCATCGTCGAGGCCATGGTGCAGCTCGCGCACCGGCTGGGCCTGACGGTGACGGCCGAGTGCGTCGAGACCGCCGGCCAGGCGGCCCGCCTGCGGCGCGTCGGCTGCGACACCGGCCAGGGCTGGCTGTACTCCCGCGCGGTGGCCCCGGACGTGATCGCCGGCATCATCAGCCGCCAGGCCGCGGAGGCGGCGGCGGGCACGGGCCCCGGCCGGCCGGAGGGACCCGCCCCCCACCCCCAGCTCTGAGCCGAAGACTCCGCACCAACGCCGCAGGACCCCGCGCACACAACGGCCCCCGCACCCTGGGAGAGGGGTGCGGGGGCCGCCGGCGCTCGGCGCGGGGTGGGGGGATCAGCAGGCGCCGAGGTCCTTCCAGACACCCCATTCACCGGTGGTGCCGGGCACCTCGTTCTGCGTCCACCACTGGGCCTTCCACTTGCGGCCGTTGTGCGAGACCTCGTTGCCGCCGGTGTAGATCGTTCCCGCGACGTACGCCGGGGTCGAGCCGCAGCCGGTGGGCGGGGTCGTCGTCGGAGGCGTCGTGGTCGGCGGGGTCGTGGTCGGCGGAACGGTCGTGGGCGGCGGGGTGACCGGCGGCTGGGTGGTTCCGCCGAGGGAGTCCGAGATCTGGTTCAGCAGGGTGGCGTTGGCGTCCAGGCCGAGCAGGGAGTACATCATCGCGCCGGCCAGGCCGCGCTGCTTGCCGTAGTCGACCCGGGCCTGGATGGACTTCTGGTTCAGGCCGGTGAAGAACTCGCCGTCCTTGAAGAAGTACGAGGCCTTGGCCTGGTCGTCCCAGAAGGTGGTCGCCGGGTTGTCGACGATGCCGCCGAGCTCCTTGTAGAGCGCGATGCCGGCCTGCTGGCTGGTCGGACGGGCGGCGGAGGCCAGGGTGGCGGGCTGGGCGAGACCGTTGGTGGTGCCGGGCTGCACGCCCTTCCAGCCGCGGTAGTAGAACTCGTAGCCCAGGACCAGCTTGTTGGCGGGGAAGCCGCCGGTGATCCCGTAGGCCGCGTTGCCGTCGATCCAGGAGTCGATGGCGTTCTTGATGCTGTACTTCTCGGTGCCCGGGGCGATCGCGTCGGTCGGGTCGGCCGACGAGGGCAGCAGCGGGGACTGGTGGTACGTCGGGCCGTCCGAGTCCCAGGCGCCGTGCATGTCGTACGTCATGATGTTCGCGTAGTCGAGGTACGCGCCGATCTTGTCCGTCTCGATGTACTTGATCTTGTCCTGGCCGGCCGGGAGCGCCGAGGTCAGCAGGTACTTCTTGCCGCCGTTGGCCGCGCCGTGGGCGTCGAGCTGCTCGCGGAACTCCTTGAGCAGGAGCGTGAAGTTCTGCTTGTCCTCGGGGGCGTAGTGGTTGCCGAGGTGGCCGCCCGACGAGCCCGGGTACTCCCAGTCGATGTCGATGCCGTCGAAGATGCCGGCCGCGCTGCCCACGCCGCCGTAGCCGCCCTCGACGGGCAGGTTGCCCTTGATGTACTGGTCGATGCAGGAGGAGACGAGCTTCTTGCGGGAAGCGTCGGTCTTGGCCGCGTCGCTGAAGTACTTCGAGTAGGTCCAGCCGCCGAGCGAGATGTTGATCTTCAGGTTCGGGTACTTCGCCTTGAGCTGCTTGAACTGGTTGAACACGCCGACGATCGGCTGGTCCCACTTGTCGGCGACGCCGCTGACGCTGTCGGCCGCGCTGAAGGACTTCTGGTAGTCGGCGTACGAGTCGCCCGCACCGTCACCGGCGTTGGGGTTGTTGTCGTCGCCCGCCGCCTTGTTCGCCTCGAAACAGGTGAGGTTGGTGGGGTGGATGTTGCCGAACGAGTAGTTGATGACGTCCAGCTTGCTCGCTATGCCACGGGTGTCGAGGTGCTTGGGATAAAACGCGTTCCCGTACACGCTCCACTGGTCGTAGTAAGCGATCTTGACGTTGCCGGCCGACGCGGTGGTCCCGGCCTCGGCGGCCGAGGCGGTGGTGAGTCCCGCGAAGGCGGCCAGCGTCCCGCCGGCCAGCGCGGCCGTGGCGGCGGCCGCGATGAGGGATTTACGGATGTGCATGAACTGCCTCCGGGGAAGTGGGAGGGGAAGGCAAGACTTCAGGTGGGGACAGTGATAGCGATCACTACAGGCCTGAGTCAATGGTTTGGACCAAAGAAGGACTAGACCAGTCGCCGCCCAGAACCCCACGTCAGCGACGTGGGACCACACCAAAAATCGCCCGCCACCCTTGGTGACGAGCGATTTAAGGCTGCCTTCATTCACCCTTCGGCAAGGTTTCGGCAACAAACCAGCCAAACTCCGGATGCCGTCCGATCAGGCTCAGGCGGAGGCCCGCACCTCCGCGGCCGGCATGCCGTACGCATCCGCGACGAGGGCGTACGAGCGCAACCGGGCCTGCCCGTCGTGGGCGCTCGCAGTCAGCATCAGTTCGTCCGCGCCCGTCAGCTTCGCCAGGTCGTCCAGGCCCGTGGTGACCTCGTCGGGGGTGCCGTGGACCATGCTCGCGAGCCGGCCGTCCACGAACTCCCGCTCCAGCGGCGTGTACGGGTACGCCGCCGCCTCCTCGGGCGTCGGGACCAGCCCGGGGCGCCCGCTGCGCAGCCGGAGCATCGACAGCGCGCCGGTCAGGACCTGCGCGCGGGCCGCCTCGGCCGTGTCGGCGGCGAGGGCCCCGACTCCGATGACGGCGTACGGGGCGTCCAGGACGGCCGAGGGGCGGAACGACTGCCGGTAGAGGTCGAGGGCGGGCAGGGTTCCGGCCGGGGAGAAGTGGTGCGCGTAGGCGAAGGGCAGCCCGAGTCCGCCGGCGAGGCGGGCACTGAAGCCGGAGGAGCCGAGCAGCCACACCGGCGGCCGTTCGGCGGGGCCCTGCACGGGGCCCGGCACCGCGTGCACGCGGGCGTACGGGTGCCCGTCGGGGAAGTCGTCGTCGAGGAAGCGGATCAGCTCCGCGAGCTGCCGGGGGAACTCGTCCACGGCGTCGTCGCGTCGCCCGGGCCCGCGCAGCGCGGCCGCGGTCTGCCCGTCGGTGCCGGGGGCGCGGCCGAGGCCGAGGTCGATCCGGCCCGGAGCCAGGGCCTCCAGGGTGCCGAACTGCTCGGCGACGGCGAGCGGGGCGTGGTTGGGCAGCATGACCCCGCCCGAGCCGAGCCGGATCCGGGAGGTGTGGGCCGCGAGGTGGGCCAGGATCACGGCCGGGGAGGAGCTGGCGACCCCGGGCATGGAGTGGTGTTCGGCGACCCAGTGGCGATGGTAGCCGCGCGACTCGGCGAGCCGGGCTATCTCGACGCTGGTGCGCAGGGAGGCGTGGGCGGTGCTGCCGGCGCCGACGGTGACGAGGTCGAGCACCGAGAGCGGCACCGGCGCCCGGCCGAGGGCCGTCCCGCGGATCTCTCCGTCGCCCGCACGGTCGACCCCCCGTCGCCCCGTGGCCCCCGCGTCCCCCGCGTCTCCGATGTCACTCATCGTCTCTCCCGCTCCGCTCGCCCGTCCGTCCCGTCCGTACGAAGAACCCGAACCGCGCGGCCGGTCCGGGCATTCCCGGCACTCTCGGACACCGCTCATGACCTAGGCATATGCCAGAGGAGTAGATCCAGGCAGAGCGGTGTGATTGAGCCATCAATCTCATCAACAGGCGCTCCACACGGGCCTCTTGATGGCTATCGTGTGAGAGCAAGCGGTAACAACCTGCTAGGGGGAAACCGTGGCGCTGAAGCCCGAGCCGACCGCGCCGTTCCACTCGGTGCAGTACGCCCTGCGCGTACTCGAAACGGTCGCCCGCCATACCGGCGGCGTGACCGATGTACAGATCGCGCGTGAGACCGGCCTGCCCGCGGTCCATCTCGCCCCCATGCTCCTCATGCTGCGCCGGGAGGGGTACGTACTGCAGGTGTCCGACGGCGCCTACGCCATAGGGGACTCCCTCGTCCTCCTGGGCTCCGGCGTCGACCGCCAGCAGGCGTTGCAGGACAAGCTCCAGGACACCCTGGACCGGCTGCGGGACTCCGTCGGCGCCGCGGTCTACATCAGCCGGTACGTGGACGGCGAGGTCCGGATCACGCAGTTCGCGGACAGCCCGCGCACCCCCAAGGTCCACGAGTGGGTCGACTTCCGCTCGGCGGCGCACGCCAGCGCGGTCGGCAAGTGCCTGCTGACCCAGCTCGACCTCGACGGCCGGCGCGACCACCTGTCCCGGCACAAGATCGCCCGGCTGACGTCGAAGACCATCGTGAACGAGCGGATCCTCTTCTCGAAGCTGGACAGCCAGCCGGCCACGGTGCCCACGCTCGACCTGCAGGAGTACGCCGTCGGCACGGTCTGCGCCGCCGTCCCGATCACGGCGGGAGCCTCGGTCGGCTGCCTGGCCCTGTCCCTGCCCGTGGAGCACGCCCACCGGCTGCGGGCCGCGGCCGACGTGCTGAACCGCAAGGCCGCGCCGCTGCTGCTCTCGCTCACCCTCTGAGGGGGTGGGCGGCCCGCCCGCGGACGGGCCCGGAAAACACTTCGGGCGGTTCCCGGTGAACCGGAAACCGCCCGAAGGACAGGTGCGCCGCCAGGGACTCGAACCCCGGACCCGCTGATTAAGAGTCAGCTGCTCTAACCAACTGAGCTAGCGGCGCCTGCTGACAGAGAAAATACTACCTGCTCCTCCGGAGTGCTCAAAACCGCTTCCGGATCCGCCCTCGGCGACCCCTTCGACGACCCCTTCGGCGCCCCGGTCAGCGGCTCAGCAGATCGGCCCGCCCCTGGGCCTCGTAGGCGGCCAGGAGCCCCGCGAGATCCTCCGCTTCCAGCCGCCGGTACGCGTCCTCGCCCGGCGGCCGCCACCAGACCGGGTCGGTGGTCCGGAAGGCCGCGCCGCGCAGGGAGACCCGGTGGACCTTGTTGGTCGCCGTGGTCGGCATGGCGTCGACGATGCGCACGTACCGCGGGGCCATCTTCGTGCCGAGGTCCGGCTGGGCGGCGAGGAAGGCCGCGAACCCCTGCGGGGAGAAGGCGGCCCCCTCGCGCAGGGCCACGGCGGCCATGACCTGGTCGCCCGCCACCTCGTCCGGTACGGCGTACACGGCCACCGCGGCCGCCCGGGTCCAGCGGGCCAGGATGTTCTCGATCACCGCGGCGGCCAGGTTCTCGCTGTCGACGCGCAGCCGGTCGTCGGTGCGGCCGGCGAAGTAGAGGAAGCCGTCGGGGTCGCGGAAGAAGAGGTCCCCGGTCCAGTACCAGCCGTCGCGGGTGCGGACGGCCTCCGCGTCGGGGTTGCGCCAGTAGCCCTCGAAGAGGCTGCGGCCCTTGTTGACCAGCTCGCCGATGGCCTCGGCGCCGTTGAGGAGCCGGCCCCGCGGGTCGAGCACGGCCGGTGGGCACTCGCGGCCCGTCTCCGGGTCGATGACGGCCAGGTCGTCGCCCGAGCCCGCGCGGCCGAGGGCGCCCGGCGGGGTGTCGGGGGTGCGCTGGACGGAGGCGCCGCCCTCGGTGGCGCCGTAGCCCTCCACGAGGCGGACCCCGAAGCGCTCGGCGAAGCGCGCCGCGTCGACCGCGCCCGCCTCGGTGCCGAAGCCGAGGCGCAGGGGGTGCGCGCGGTCGTCCGGGCGGGGCGGGGTGGCGAGGAGGTACTGCACCGCCCTGCCGACGTAGGTGAAGTACGTCGCCTCGTAGGCCCGTACGTCGTCCAGGAACGCGGAGGCCGAGAAGCGGCGGCGCAGGGCCACGGCGGCCCCGCCCGCGAGGGCGGGGAGCCAGTCGGCGATGACGGCGTTGCCGTGGAAGAGGGGCATGCAGATGTAGTGGACGTCGTCCGGGGTGACCGAAAAGTGACGTGCGAGCGAGGCGCCGGCGCCGGCCAGGCGGCCCTGGGTGCAGATGGCGGCCTTGGGGGCGCCGGTGGAGCCCGAGGTGAAGTAGAGGAGCAGCCGGGAGGCCGGGGTCGGGCCGGGGCCGAGCGTCGCGTCGCCGGGCTTTGCGCCGGCGTACGGGGCGAGCAGGGCCTCGTACTCGTCGGGGTCCTCGGCGTCCGTGACCAGGAGGCGTACGCCGGGCAGGTCGAGGCCGCGCAGGAGCGGCAGGTGGGTCCGCTCGGTCACCAGGATCCGGCAGTCGGTGTGCAGGATGTCGCGGGCCAGCTCGGGACCGCGCCGGGTGGGGTTGATCCCGGCGACGGCGGCCCCGGCGAGGGCCGCCGCGCCGAGCCAGAACGGGAACTCGGGGGTGTTGTCGAGCAGCACCCCGATGTGCGGCTCCGCCCCCGGCGGCAGCAGGTCGACGAGGAGCGCGGCGCGCGCCGCGGCCTCCCGGGCGGTCCGGTGGTGGCTGAGGACGCCGTCGGCGTACTTCAGACCGGGCCGGTGGTCGCCCCATTGGCTCGCGATGAGCTCCGCGACGGTTTCGGGTGTCGTCGTCCGCATGCCGCCGGAGAGTAGCTGACGTTCCGTCAGAAATGAACGCCGCGGTGGGCCGCAGCCGTCAGAACTGGACGTCGGAGCAGGAGTAGAAGGCCATCGGGGTGTCGTTGACGGTCCACACGGCGAGGATCAGGTGCCGGCCGGTCTTGCCGCTCGGCATGGCGCCCTGGTGGACGGTGGTCATGGCGGGGCGGGCGCCGTTGTAGGCGACCGTGAGGAAGGGCTGCGGGTCGAGGGCGGCGCGGGTGAGGGGCTTGGTGGGGTCCCAGCCGTTCTTGGTGACGTAGTACCGGAAGTCGGTGGTGGAGTGGTTCGCGGTGAACTGCCAGCGGAAGCCGTAGCTCTGACCGCTGGTCACCGGGGTGGCCGGCCAGGCGCCGCCGCGCGGGTCGTCGAGCTGGGCGAACTCCGGGTGGTTGCCGGCGCATATGCGGCCGTCGGCGGGACCGGCGGCGGGGAACCCCTTGAGGCCCTCGACGCTCTGGGGCTCCCACTGGATGGGGCCGCAGTCGGAGACGGTCTTGTTGGCGCAGAGCTTCTGGCGGCTGATCGGGGTGTCGGTGTACCCGTGGCTGCTGGCCGTGGGGGCCGTGACGAGCGCGAGGGCGGCGACGACGCCGAGGCCGACGGTGGTGGCGGTGGCCGTGGCGGCGGCCCGCTTGGTTCTGGGCATGCGGAAGGAACGCATGAGGCTGTTGCTCCTTGAACGTGGGGGGATGTCCGGAGAGAGCGTGCGCACGCGTGGGGATGGGCCGTACCGGTGTCGGCGGTACGGCCCGTTCACGAGTTCTGGTTTTAGGTCTAGACCAAGTTCCACAGTATTGACGGGAGTTGGCCATGTCCAGACCAATGGAAGAACGGGTGGTCCGGACCATCCGGATTCCACCCGTTCTCCCGTCGGCCCGGCGTCGGCGGGCCGTCGGCCCGGCGTCGGCCGGTGGGGGCTACTCGGCGCGGCCCGTGTAGAACGCCACGGTCAGGTCCTTCACCAAAGCCTTGCGCTCGTAGTCGTCGAGCTCGACGAGCCCGCGCGAGGTGAGGCGGTGGACGGTGTCGTCCACCGCGTCGACCACCGAGGTCAGCACGGTGTCCCGGTGCTTGGCGTCGATCGCCGCGACCCGGCGCCGGCGCATGGCGTCCGCGACCTCCGGGGCGTACTCGATCCGGGTGGGCTGCGCCGAGAACACCTCCACGCCGACCGCCTCGGTCTCGGCCGCCAGCATCCGGGTCAGCGCGTCGCCGACGGCCTCGGCGTCGCGCAGGGTCGGGGCGGCCTCGTGGAAGGCGTCGGCGGGGAGCTGGGACAGGACCCGGGCCATCGCCGATTCGACCTGCTCGGCGAGGTAGTCGACGTGGTCTTCCACGGCCAGGGTCGCGCGGGCGGTGTCCTTGACCTGCCAGACCACCTGGACGACGACCTGGAGGGCGAGCCCGCCGGAGTCCACGGCGGGCATCGGGTCGCTGCGCCAGTGCCGCAGCCGGACGTCGACCCGACGGCGCAGCAGCAGGGGGCTGATCCAGGTCAGCCCGGAGCGGCGGACGGTGCCGCGGTAGCGGCCGAAGAGGGTGAGCACCCAGGCGTGGCCGGCCCGGCCGCGGCCCAGGCCGCCGAGCGCGAGGAGGGCGACGATCCCGAGGAAGGCGAGCGGCGGCCAGAAGCGTGCCTGCAGTCCCCGGTAGGGGCGGGGCTCCGCGCCGAACGCCAGCGCGAGGGAGTCGGGGACGGCCCCGGCCCGCCAGAGCACGACCGTGCAGCCGGCGAGCGCGATCCCGCCGACGGCCACCGCGATCCAGCCGGGCAGCACCGGGCCGTGGTGCTCGTGGAGCCGGTCGTCGCCACGGGGCACGCGGCGGCCGGGGGCGGCCTTCGGCGACTTCGGGTTCGGGTTCGGGTTCGGGGTGGGGGTGGGGGTGGGGTTCGGCTGCTGGGGCTGGGGCTGGAGCTTGGGCTCCGGCTGGGCGGCGCCGCGGAACGGCAGGTGCACCGGCACCTCGGTCACCGCGACCCCGCGCACCGCAGTGACCTGGGGCAGGTCCTGCGTATCGTCCTCCGCGATCCGCGCCACGGCCCGCGCGACGACCTCGGCGACTTCGGCGGCCTCGGGCCCGGGCACGGCGCGGCCGCCGCCGGCCGCGGGCTGCGGGGCGGTGGCGGCCTCGCCGTCGGCACCCTCGCCGTCCGCGGCCTCGCCGTTGGCACCCTCGCCGTCCGCGGCCGCCCGTCCGGGTCCGCCGGCGCCGACGGGGCCGTCGCCGACGGGGCCGTTGCCGACGGGGCCGTTGCCGACGGGGCCGCCGTCACCGGCGCCGGCCGGGGCGGGCACGGACCACGTCAGCTCCCGCCCGCCGGCCGGGTCCGCCGGATCGGCGTCTCCCGGCTCGGGCAGGTCCGGTACGGGGTACCGATCCACGTACTCGACCTCCGGGGCGGGGCCCGGGACCGCGGGCTGCGGAGCGCGGCCCTGCTCGGCGGACGAACCGCCCTGTCCGGGCAGGTCCCAGGCGGCGGGCGGACCCTCGTGCCGTGGCGCGTGGTCCGTCGCGGCGTACGGGCCCTCCCCCGACGGGGTCGGCACCACGGCGGCGAGGGCCGCGCCCGGGGCGACCACGGCAGCCGGGGGCCAGGCCTCGTCCTGCGGGTGCGGGCGGGCGGATTCGGCGTCGGGGTTCCGCAGCCGGACCTGGGCCGCACCGGCGTGGGCCTCGTTCTGGGGGTGCGGGATGTCCACCCCCGGCTCGGCCTGGGCCCGCGCCGCCGGTACGTCGCTGCGCGCGGGCCCGTGCGGGGCGACGGCCGTGGCCTCTGCCGCGGCACCCACGGCGACGAGCCCGTCCGAGTCCCGGTCGGCCCCTGCCGGAGTCGGCCGGGGGGCGGCCTCGCCACGTGCGGGCCCGGTCGGCGGCTCGGCCGCGAGAGCCCAACCGGTCGGCGCGGCCCACCCGGTCGCCGCCGCCGCGGGCACGGGGGCCGCGGTCGACCCCGCGTCGGCGGCCATGGCCACGGAGATCCCTGCCCACCCCGAAGGAACCGGCACGGACGCGGCCTGCACGGGCGCGGCCCGGTCATGCCCGGCCCCCATGTGCGAGCCTCGCTCGGCACCGGACTCGGCCGGTACCCGCCCTGCCGCGTCCGCCATGGACGCGGCCTGCGCAGATGCGGCCCGGTCATGCCCGGCCACCATGTGCGAGCCCCGCTCGGGACCGGCCTCGGCCGATGCCCACCCTGCGCCAACCGTCACGGCTGCGGCCGGCACGGGCATGCCCCGGTCAGGCGCGGCCCCGTCGGGCGCGGCCGACAGGTGTGCGCCCCGCTCGGCGCCGGTCTCGGCCGATGTCCACCTTGCGGTGGCCGGCGCGGACGTGGCCCGGGCGTGCTCGGCCGGCATGTCCGGGGCCCGTTCGGCGTCAGCGGCGGCCGGGACCCGCCCGGCAGCGTGCGGCACGGCTGCGACCGGTGCGGGCGTGGCCGGGTCAGGCGCGGCCGACAGGTGCGAGCTCCGCTCGGTGCCTGCGTCGGCAGCCGCCCACCTTGCGGCAGCCGGCACGGACGTGGTTCCGGGCGCGCCCGAGGAGTGCGAGCCCGGCTCGGGACCGGACCCGGCAACTGCCCACCCGGCCTCGGCCGGGACAACCCACCGGGGCGCGGCAACTGCCGGTGCGGCTCCGGCCGACGTGGCTCCGCCCGGCGCGGCACCGCCCGCTGCTGGTCCGCCCGCTGCCGCTCCGCCCGGTGCCGCGGACTCGGGCTGGGGCGCCGTGGAGCGTGCCGGTTCGGCCGGAGTGGGGGGTTCGGGAGGCGGGGGCGTCGCTCGGGGGGTCGGGTGCGGGGGGATCTCGAAGGTGCCTGTGGTCGATGTCGTGCGCGTGGGGTACATCGTTGCCTCCGTCATGCGAACAGCCGGCGCCAGGTTTCCGGGCCCGGGTAGCCGTTGGCCTCGGCGCCGCGCCAGCCCTGGGCTCGCTGGAACGCCTCGACGCTGCGGCGGTCGGCCTCGCCCCAGCGGGGGCCCGGTCCGGCCGTGTAGTACTTGCCGAAGCCCTTCTTCACCAGCTGGCGGCCAAGGGCGGTGATGGACGGGTGGGACGCGCCCGGCCGGAGGAAGGACGCCCCGGGGAAGGCGGGCTTGCCCGCCGGGCCCGGTGCGCCGCCCGTGAGCGGCGGGATGTCCTTGCCCTGGTGTCTGGCGAGCAGCCGCCAGGTGGTGGCTCCGGGGATGCCGTCGGCGTCCGCGCCCGTCCAGCCCTGGGCGCGCTGGAAGGCCTCGGTGGCCTGCCGGTCGGCGTCGGACCACTTCGTACTGACGCCCTTCGGGTAGAAGCGCAGCCCGCCGCGGTCGGACAGCATCCGGCCGAGTTGGGCGACGTGGGCGTTGTCCGCGCCCGGCCCGAATTTCGACGCACCGGGGAAGGTGGCCGGGACGGCCGGCGTGCCGCCCGGCGCGGGCGGCTCGCCCGTGACCGGGGGCTCGGGAACGACTCCGCCCGCCACCCCGTTGAACCGGTACGGGATGTACTTCACCGCGTTCTTCCAGTAGCCGTACGGCGTGGCCAGCTTCCGCGTCGTGGGCCGGGTCTGCTCGTAGGCGACGTAGTGCGTGCGCGTCTCGTCCACCCACCCGCCGAAGAGGACGACGTGCGAGCCCTTGTTGGGGTCGGCCGGGTTGTGGAAGAGCAGCATGTCTCCGGGGAGCAGCTCCTCCTTCGTGATCCGCGTCGCGAACTTGTCGAGGCTGCCGGTCCACTCGTTGGTGCCGAGGTTCCAGGCCATCGAGACGTAGCCGGAGCAGTCCTGCCGGTACCCGTCCGACCAGTACTCGGCCATGCTGTACGGGACCTGCGCGTCCAGCCACAGCTTCGCCCGGTTGATGATCGTCGCCCGGTCGGTCCGCTTGACGGCGGAGGGCGCTCCGGGCAGCCCGGCCGGCTTCGCGGGGGTGCCTTTCGCCCCCTTCGGCCCGTGCAGCGGGGCCCGGCCGCCCTGCGGGGAGCCGGGGTCGTCCAGGGCCACCCGGCCGCCGGGTCCCGGCGCGGCCGTGGCGACGGCCGCTCCCCCGCCGCCGAGGACCACCCCCGCGGCGGTGGCCAGGACCAGCGCCCGGCGGGCTCCGCGCGCGGCAGGGTGTCCGCCGTCGCGCAGCGGTATGGCCCGGGCGCGCGCGAGCGTGCGACGGCGCTGGGCGCAGCCTCGGCACGGGCAGTCGCCGGCGGGTTCGTACTCCTCGAAGGAGGGCAGCGGCATCGGCGGCACCGCCTCGGCCATCGGCGTCGGCTTCACTTCGTAGACATGCGTCGGAGGCTGCATCGTCATGCGGTTCCGTCCACTCCCCTGCTCGTCACTGGTCGGCCGGGACCGCATCTGGCGGGGCATCAGATCCGGCCGGCCCAGACATATCGTGCACGACAAAACCCTCAAACATGGGTTAATCGGACAGAACGCGCGCGGCTTGTCACGAGCACCCGCAGCGGTGCGGTAGAGTTTTCCCTGTCACCAAGCGCCGCTAGCTCAGTTGGTTAGAGCAGCTGACTCTTAATCAGCGGGTCCGGGGTTCGAGTCCCTGGCGGCGCACAGACGCAAAGAAGCCCCTCGCAGTGAGAACTGCGAGGGGCTTCTTCGTTTCCGCCCGGCGCGGGCGCGGGCGGCGTGCGTACAGCGGGTGCGTACAGCGGGGTGTGTTCAGACCGCCGTTCCCGGGCGGACTCCGACGCCCGTCAGGTACGCCGACACGACCACGTTCGCCGAGTACTGCTTGGCCGCCTTGTCGTAGCTGCCGCCGCAGGTCACCAGCCGCAGTTCGGCCCGGCCGCGGACCTTGGGGCCGTAGACCTTGGCGGGATCGAAGTCCGCGCGCTCGTGGACCCGTACGTCCTCGATCGTGAACTCCGCCACCGAGCCGTCGGCCCGCAGCACGCGCACCTTGTCGCCGGCCTTCGCCGAGCTCAGGCCGTAGAACACCGCGGGCTTGGACCGCGTGTCCACGTGCCCGACCAGCAGCGCGGTCCCTGCCGCGCCGGGCTGGGCGCCGCCTCGCCACCAGCCGACCGTGCCCGGGTTCTCGTACGGGGGCGCTTCGATCGCCCCCTGCGCGTCGAGGTCCCGGACCATCACCGGGGCCTGGACGCCCAGGGACGGCACGTCCACCCGCGCGGGCGCGGCCGGCTCCAGCGGGGTGTGCGCCGCGGGCATGCCCGGGGCGGCCGGTCCGCCGGCCTGGCCGGGCAGGGGTATCGCCACCCCGGTGATCTCGCGGCCCCACAGCCACAGCCCGAGGACCAGCACCGACCAGGCGGCGAAGGTCAGCAGCCGGGAGCCGCCGGAGCTCCTCGGCTCGCCGCTCACCCGATCACCCGGTCACTCGCCGCTGCGGCGGCGGCGCAGGGCAAGCGCCCGGCCGGCGACCGCGAGGGTGGCGGCGGCGGCGAGCACGGCGCCGATCACCGTGTGCGGCAGGCCCGGGCCGTCGCCCTCGCTGTTCTTCTTCGCCGCCGCGGCGAGCTGCGCGGAATCGGCGGCCTCGGCGGCCTCGGCCGCACCCGCCGCCTTCGACTTCGCGGCGATCTCCTCGGACATGCCGCCGCCGCCCGCGTGGACCGGCCAGACGGGGGTGTGGTGGGGGTTGGGGCGGTGCTCCCGGCGGCGCTCGATCTCGATCGTGCCCCACTCGCGTTCGCCGCCGCGGCCGCCGCACTTGATCTTGATGTCGTGACGGCCGGGCTCGACCCAGGACCGGATCATCGCGTCGCCCCACAGGGTGCGGCGGTCGCCGCGGCCGGTGGAGAGACGGACCTCGGAGACGAAGACGACGGACGAGGCGACGGCCCAGTCGTCCTCACAGCCGCGGACGCGCAGTTTGACCTGCGCCCCCGGTTCCGCCGGATTGGGGTCGGCCGAGACGCTGCCGCGGTCACGGTTCCAGTCCTCCTCCGCGAAGGCGAAGGGGGCGGTCACGGCGGACAGGGCCGTCAGGGCGACGGCCACCCCGGTGACACGGAGAGCGATCAGATCACTGCGCATGGTGAACCTCCTCAACAAGGAGATTCACGCGCGGCGCGCCGCTCCGCATCCGGAGCGGCGCCCTCTTGGCCCGTACGTGTCAGCCGTACGCGCTAAACCAGATCGACCAGATCAGCGATGGAGTCGAACGTGTGGGTCGGGCGGTACGGGAACTTCTCGGTGTCCTCGACCGATGTCAGACCGGTCAGCACGAGGAAGGTCTGCATGCCCGCCTCCAGCCCGGCGAGGATGTCGGTGTCCATCCTGTCGCCGATCATCGCGCTGCTGTGGGAGTGCGCGCCGATGGCGTTCAGGCCGGTCCGCATCATCAGCGGGTTGGGCTTGCCGGCGAAGTACGGCTGCTTGCCGGTCGCCTTGGTGATCAGTGCGGCGACGGCGCCCGTGGCGGGCAGCGGACCCTCGGTGGAGGGGCCGGTCTCGTCCGGGTTGGTGCAGATGAAGCGGGCGCCCGCGTTGATCAGGCGGACCGCCTTGGTCATCGCCTCGAAGCTGTACGTCCGGGTCTCGCCCAGGACCACGTAGTCCGGCTCGTGGTCGGTCAGGACGTAGCCGATGTCGTGCAGGGCGGTGGTGAGGCCGGCCTCGCCGATGACGTACGCGGTGCCGCCCGGACGCTGGTCGTCGAGGAACTTCGCGGTGGCCAGGGCCGAGGTCCAGATGTTCTCCACCGGGACCGACAGGCCCATCCGGCTCAGGCGGGCCTGGAGGTCGCGCGGGGTGTAGATGGAGTTGTTGGTCAGCACGAGGAAGGGCTTGCCGGACTCGCGCAGCCGGTTGATGAAGGCGTCGGCGCCGGGGATCGGGGTGCCCTCGTGGATGAGGACCCCGTCCATGTCGGTGAGCCAGGATTCGATCGGCTTGCGCTCTGCCACTGGACTGTTCTCCGCTCTCGGTGGCGTCTGACGTCTGTGACGTCTGTGACCTCTGGTCTCTACCACCTTATCCGGGCCGGACCGTGGACGCGTGGGGCGTCCACGGCCCGGACCGTACCGCGGAACGGGTCGCCCGCGAAGGGCCTTCAGGGCCCCGCGCCAAAGGTCCCGTACCCGCCGGAAGCGGCCTCAGCCGAGCTTGACGTTGTCCACGGTCCAGTACCAGTTGTTGCTGCCGGTGTAGCGGAAGCGGACCTGGACGTCGGTGGCGTCGGCCGGGACCTGGAGCGCGATCGACTCGGACTTGGCGACGGCGTCGGCGGTGTAGCTCTTGACGAGCGCCGGGGTGCCGCCGTTGTAGGAGACCAGGACCTGGGCGGTCTGGCCGGACTCCTGGCGGTAGTGGGTCTGGAAGGTCAGGTTGCGGGTGGCGCCGCCGGTGACCGCCCACTTGGGGGTGATGAGGGTGGAGTCGTAGGAGCCGGTGTGGCTCTTGTCGTCCCACTCGTCGGAGTCGGCGACGGCGAACACGTCACGGGAGCGGACGTTCAGCTCGCGCCACTGGTCGCGCTGCGCCTGGCTCCAGAACTCGTCGGTCGCGAAGGCCCATCCGGCCCACTCGGTGACACCGCCCGTGCCCATCTTGGAGTTGTCGACGGACCAGCCGGCCGGCGGGGTGTGCGTGAAGCCCTTGGTGGCGACCGGGATGCCCGTCTCGTCCACGCGCGCCTGGAGGTTCGGGCGCAGGGTGTCGAAGGCGTCGCCGTCGTCCGGGGCGTCCACCGGGATGCCGTCGATCGCGGAGCCGGGCGTGACCCCGACCTGGGCGAGCGCGGTCGCCGCGACGTCGACGAGCTTCACGTCGCCCCGTACCGATCCGGCCGGGATGCCGGGACCCTTGGCGATGACGAAGGTGCCGCGCTCCTGGATGGTGGAGCCGCCGTGGCCGCCGGTGTTGGTGTGGCCGTGGTCGGTGGTGACCAGGATCTTCCAGTTCTCCTGGGCGTAGGTCGGGCGGTTCTGGACGGCCGTGAGCAGCTGGCCGACGAGGACGTCCACGCGGGCGACGGTGTCCAGGTACTGCTGGCTGGCGGCGCCGTAGGAGTGGCCGGCCGCGTCGATCTCGCCGAGGTAGACGAAGGAGGCGTCCGGGTTCTGGGTGCGCAGCTCGGTGGCGGCCGCCGCGGCGATCTTCGGGTCCTCGTTGCGGTAGCCGTCGCGGTCGCCCTTGAGGGAGAGGCGCTTGTCGACCTTGGCCGAGAAGATCGGGCCGTTCTGGTCGGTGGAGGTGATGGGCTCCCAGTCGGCGGCCGCGTACGTGTTGAGCGCCGGGTTGGCGTTCTCGATGCGGGTCAGGAAGTCCGGGTAGGCCGTGTAGTTCTTGCCGGTGAAGGAGTTGTCCTTCACTCCGTGCTTGTCGGGCCAGACGCCGGTGGCGATGGTGGACCAGCCGGGGCCCGAGGAGGTGGCGCCCATCGGGTTCGCGTACAGGGTGCTCTTGGCGGTCAGGCCCTGGGCCATCAGGCCGTTCAGGTGCGGGGCGTTGGCGACCTTGACGCGGTCGAGGACCGCGCCGTCGAGGCCGATGACGAGCACCTTGTTCGTGGCGGCTGCTTCGTCGGCGGGCGCGGCCGTCGCGGCGTGGGCGCCGAGGCCGGTGGCGAGCAGGACCGTGGCGGTGGCGGCCACGGCGAGGGTCCGTCCGGACAGGACAGTGGACACGTACTCCTCCGGGAGTAATCGTGGGGAAGGCGCAGGGGACGTACGGGGCGTGCGAGCGTGCGAGCGTGCAGGCGTACGGTCGTGCGGCAGCGCGAGCGAGCGTACGGCGGGTCCGGACCGAAGGCGAGAGTCGGTCCAGACCCGTTATCTGTGCGTCACTATCCCGGTCGTGGGTGACCGGGAGGCGGCCAGTCAGCTTCCGGTGGCCGACTTCCACGCGTCGACGTAGCCGGTGAGGTTCTTGTCGATGTCGGCCCAGTCCGGCTCGAAGAGCTCGACTCCGGTCATGAGCTGGGTGAGCTCGACGGCGTTGGCGTCGGTGGGCTTGACGTCCGTGCGGGCCGGGAAGCCGCCGCCGACACCGCTGACCAGCTTCTGGGCGTCCTCGCTGAGCAGGTGGTCGAGGAGCTTCTTGCCGTTCTCGGTGTGCGGGGCTTTGTCGACGAGGCCGGCCGCGTACGGGAGGGAGAAGGTGGTGGGCTTGCCGCCGTCCTTGGCGGGGAACCAGATGCCGATGTTCGGCATGGACTTGGACTGCGCGAAGTTCATCTGGACGTCGCCGTTGGCGACGAGCAGCTCGCCCTTGTCGGTCTTCGGCGCGAGCTTGCTGGTGGAGGAGGACGGGCCGACGTTGTTGGCCTGGAGCTTCTTCAGGTACTCGTTGGCCGGCTCCTTGCCGCCGAAGTCGTGCATCGCCTTGATGAGCACGGCGGTGCCGTCGCCCGCGACGCCGGGGGTGGAGTACTGGAGCTTGCCCTTGTACTTGGGGTCCAGCAGCTCTTCCCAGGTCTTGGGGGCCGCGGCCAGCGCCTTCTTGTTGTAGATGAAGCCGAAGTAGTTGTTGACGACCGAGGTCCATTTGCCGTCGGAGGACTTGTTCGCCCCGTTGACCTTGTCGGCGCCCTGCGGCGTGTAGGCCTGCAGGAGGCCCTTGCCGTCGGCCTGCTGGATGAACGGGGGCAGCGTGATCAGGACGTCGGCCTGGGTGTTGGTCTTCTCGCGGACGGCGCGCTGCACCATCTCGCCGGAACCGCCCTCCACGTACTTGACCTCGATGCCGGTCTTCTTGGTGAAGTCGGCGAAGACCTTGTCGTACCAGCCGTCACCCTTGTCGCTCTTGAGGCCGTCGGCGCTGTAGACGGTGACGACCTTCTCGCCGCCCTTGCCTCCGGCGGAGTCGGCGGAGGAGCCACCGCAGGCGGTGAGGCCGGCGGCGAGGGCGAGGCTGCCGGTGGCGGCGACGGTGATGCGGAGGTACTTGTTGCTGGGCATGGAACTTCCTCACGGGGAAAGGGAGTCAGCAAGGGAATCAGCGGGGTTGAGCGGGTCCCCGCAGCGGAGTGGGGCCGGGATCCGGCTGCGGGCGTCGGGCAGGGGTTCAGCGGTGGTGATTCAGCGGTACGTGGCCCTGGTGCGGACACGCGAGACGGCCAGCAGGACCAGCAGGGTGGTGGCCATCAGGACCACGGCGACGGCGGAGCCGCTGAAGAGCGAACCGCGGTCGGTGGCGGTGAAGATGCGGACGGGCAGGGGCATCCAGTCCGGCGGGTAGAGCATCATCGTGGCGCTCAGCTCGCCCATGGACAGGGCGAAGCAGAGCCCGGCCGCCGCGGTGAGCGACGGCAGCAGGAGGGGGAGCTTGACCCGCCACAGCACGTACGCGGGGCGGGCGCCCAGGGAGGCCGCGGCCTGCTCGTAGGCGGGGTCGAGACGCACGATGGCAGCCGAAACCGACTGGTAGGCGAACGCCGTGACAAGAATCGTGTGCGCCAGGATCACGATCGAGCTGGTGCCGTTGAGGAGCAGCGGCGGCTTGCTGAAGGCGACGAGCACGGCGAGGCCGACGACCACGGACGGCACGGCGACCGGCAGCATGAACAGCGCGTCCAGGGAGCTCTTTCCGCGCTTCTTCAGCCCGGCGGCGGCGAGCGCCGCCCAGGTGCCGACGGTGAGCGCGATCAGGCTGGCGGCCAGGGCGGTGAGCAGCGAGGTGGTCAGCGCCTGGAGGGACTCGCCCCGGACGGCCGCGGCGTAGTTCTCGGTGGTGGGGCCGGAGGGGAAGGCCCCGGACCAGTGCGTCGAGAAGGACGCGGCGACCACGACGAGCAGGGGCAGGGCGAAGAGGGGCAGGAAGAGGATGCCGAAGAGGCTCCAGGCGGCCCAGCGGCCGCTCTTGCTATGCACCAGCACGCTTGCTCACCACCCGGTAGAGGCCGAACAGGCCGACGGAGATCACGATGTTGACGACGGCGACCACGCAGGCGGCGGCGTAGTCCGATTCGAGGATCGCCTTGCCGTAGATGAGCATCGGGAGCGTGGTGACGTCCTTGGCTCCGGTGAACAGGACGATCCCGAACTCGTTGAGGCACATGACCAGGACGAGGCTGCCGCCGGCGGCGAGGGCCGGGAGGGCCTCGGGGAGGATCACCCGCCGGATGATGCGGCCGGGCTTCGCGCCGAGCGAGGAGGCCACCTCCAGCTGGGCGGTGTCCAGCTGGGAGAAGGCGGCGAGCAGCGGGCGCATCACGAAGGGCGTGAAGTAGGTGATCTCCGCGAGGAGGACGCCCCACGGGGTGGTCAGGAAGTGGAAGGGCCCTTCCGCCACGCCGAAGGTGTCGGTCCACAGGCCGTTGGCCATGCCGACCGTGCCGTAGATGAAGAGGAGGGCGAGGGTGATGAGGAAGGAGGGGAAGGAGAGGAAGACGTCGATGAACTTGGCGACGGCGCGCGCCCCGGGGAACGGGACGAAGGCGATGACCAGCGCGAGCGCGAAGCCGAGGACCAGGCAGCCGGCGGTGGCGCCGACGGCCAGCCAGACCGTGGTGCCGAGGGCCTCGCGGAAGGAGTGCGAGGCGAAGACGGAGGCGTAGGCGTCGAAGGTGCCGCCCCCGTTCTCGGGGGACAGGGACTGCTGGACGACCAGCGCGAGGGGGTAGAGGAAGACCACCGCGAGCACGGCGACGGGAGGCACGGTCCACAGCCAGCCGGGGACGCTACGGGGCGCACGTGGGGCCTTCGCCGCGAAGCCGCCGGGGGCTCCGGCCGGGCTTTCGGGCGTGCCGGGGGCAGGGCTTCGTACGGGCTGGTGGGGTATGACCGCGGCCTCGGGGCCGGCGGCCGGCCCGGGTGTGGGGGCGCGCCGGTCCGTGGCGTCAGCCATCGGAGACCCCCGCGGACAGGAGCACCGCGTCGCGGGGCTCGAAGTGCAGGGTGACGTGGTCGCCCAGCGCCGGGGTTTCGCGCAGTTCGGGCAGGTCCGCCTTGACCCGGTGGCCCTCGATGTCCACGTAGAGCCGGTGGGTCGAACCGCGCCACTGCACCTCGGTGATGGTCCCGCTCAGCGCGTTGGGGCCGGCGCCGAGGCCGAGCAGGTGCGGGCGTACGCACAGGGTGGCGCCGGCGCCGACTGCGGCGCGGCCGGGGTCGAGGGTGAGGGGGTGCCCGGCGAAGAGCGCGCCGCCGTCGGCGACGGTGACCGGCAGCAGGTTGGCGTTGCCGACGAAGGAGGCGGTGAACTCGGTGCGCGGGGCCCGGTACAGCTCCTGCGGGGTGCCGCAGTCCTGGAGGCGGGCCTGGTCCATGACGGCGATCCGGTCGGCCAGGGTCAGCGCCTCGACCTGGTCGTGGGTGACGTAGAGGATGGACACGTCGGGCAGTTCGCGGTGCAGCCGGGCCAGTTCGGCGAGCATCCCGGAGCGCAGCTGCGCGTCGAGCGCGGACAGCGGCTCGTCCAGGAGGAGGACCCCGGGGCGGATGGCGAGGGCGCGGGCGATGGCCACGCGCTGCTGCTGCCCGCCGGAGAGCTCGCGGGGGTAGCGCTTGGCGTAGGCCGCCATCCCGGTCATCTCCAGGGCCTCGGCGACACGGCCGGGGATCTCCGCCTTGGGCGCCTTCTGCGCGCGCAGGCCGAAGGCGACGTTGTCCGCGACGCGCATGTGCGGGAAGAGCGCGTACTGCTGGACGACCATGCCGATGCCGCGCTTGTGCGGCGGGAGCGCGGTGACGTCCCGGCCGCCGATCAGGATCCGCCCCGAGGCGGGCCGGACGAAGCCGGCGACCGCACGCAGCGCCGTGGTCTTGCCGGAGCCGGAGGGGCCGAGCAGCGCCATGACCTCGCCGGGCTCGACGGTCAGGTCGAGGGAGTCCAGGACGGTGTTGCCGCCGTAGGCGACCGAGACGGAGTCGAAGCGGATGCCGCTCACGCGCCGGGCTCCCCGGACTCCTCGTGCGCGACGCGCTCCAGCAGTGCGGGCAGCTCGGCGACGGAGGCCAGGACGTGGGTGGCGCCGTGCTCGGTCAGGGCCGCGCGGTCGTGGGCTCCGGTGAGGACGCCCGCCACGATCCCGGCGCCGGAGCGGACGCCGCTGAGCATGTCGTACGAGGTGTCGCCGGCGACCACGGTGTCGCGTACGTCGGCCACGGCGCCGGTGCGCAGGAAGGCGGCCAGCACCATGTCCGGGTAGGGCCGGCCGCGGCCGCCCGCGTCGGCGGGGCACAGGGTGAGGTCGGCCAGGTCCTGCCAGCCGAGGGCGTCGAGGATGGCGTCCTGGGTGACGCGGGCGAAGCCGGTGGTGAGGGCCACGGTGCGGCCTTCGGCGCGGAGCTTCTCGATGGCCTCGCGGGCGCCGGGGATCGGGGCGATGAGGCCGCCGTCCACGAGTTCCCCGTAGGCCTCCTCGAAGGCGGAGTTGGCGCGCTGGGCGAGGTCCTCGGCGCCGAAGAGGTGGCGGAAGACGGAGATCTTCGACTCGCCCATGGTGTCGCGTACGTACTGGAGCTTGGTGGCGTGGTCGGCGCTGCCCGGCTCGACGCCGAGGCGCTCGGCGGCCCGCTCGAAGGCGCGCTCGACGAGGCCGCCGTCGGCGACGGTGGTGCCGGCCATGTCGAGGACGATCAGCCGGTGAGTGCGGGGGGTGTGGGGGGTACGGGTGCGGGGGGTGTTGGTGTCGGTCATGGTGCTTACCAGCCCAGTTCGTTCGCGGTGGTTTCGGCTATGGCGGGCGAGCAGGTCATGCCCCGGCCGCCGGGCCCGGTCACCAGCCAGACGCCGTCGGCCACCTGCTGGCGGTGGACGACGCGGGTGGTGTCGGTGCACTGCGCGTACACGCCCGCCCAGCGGTGCCTGATCTGCGGCAGGGGGCGGCCCAGGAAGGACTCGACGACCTCGGCGAGGTGCGCGTAGGGGTCTTCGAGGGTGTCGAACGCGAAGGGGTGCTCGTACTCGTGGGTGTCGCCGATGGTCAGTCCGCCGTCCTGCCGCTGCACCATCAGGAGCTGCATCTTGTGCGCGGCGGCGATCGGCGCCTGGGCCTGCTCGGCGTTGAGCTCGTCGAGGGCTTCGCTCTTGTAGGCGGGGTAGTAGCGGAAGCTGTCGGCGTCGGCGACCGAGGTCGCCAGGGGCTCGCCGAGCGGGGCGGTCTGCATCATCTGCAGCCGGACGCGGCGTACGGGCAGGTCGGGGACCAGTTCGCGGACCAGGCCGGAGAGCCAGGCGCCGGTGGCCAGGATCACGGCGTCGCCCTGGTGGACGTCTCCGTGGTCGTCGCGGACGGCTCCGTTCCCCACGACCTCGCGCACTTCCCGTCCGGGGAGGAAGGTGTAGCGGCCGGAGGCCCCCAGGGCTTCGCGCAGGTGGAGCTGGGCGGTGCGCGGTTCCACGGCCGCGTCCCGCTCGCACCACAGGGCGGCCTCGAACGCGCCGCGCAGGGCGGGGTTGATCGCCCTGGCCTCCTCGGCGGTGACCAGCTTGTAGCCGCGGGCGGCGGCGTCGGGGCGGGCCACGGCGGCCTCGGCGACGGCGTGCTCGCGGGAGTTGCGTACCGGGGTCAGGGAGCCGATGGCGCGGAAGCCCAGGCCGGGTACGCGCTCACCGATCGCCTCCCAGAGCTCGCGGGCCCGCAGGGCGGTGTCGAGCTCCTCGCCACCGGCCCGCCCACTGACCCAGATCTGGCCGAAATTGCGCAACGACGCTCCGCGGGCCTCCGCCTCTCGCTCGATCTGGACGACCTCGTGGCCGCGTTCCACTGCTTGCCAGGCGTGCATGGTGCCTACCACGCCGCCTCCGACGACTATGACTCTCACGTGCTCCAAGGTGACGGCGGCCCGTGACCCGGGAGGATCCCCCGGGCGACGCTCCGGTGAACAGCCTCCAACGCTTGGACTAGACCCGTTACCATTCTGTGATACGAGTTCGTCCTCTTTCAGGGCTTACGGGGGGCTTCGGGCGGGACTATTCGGGCCGCAGGTGGGTCGTGAAGCTGAACCGGTCACCACGGTAGAGAGAACGCACCCGCTCCAGCGGCCTGCCGTCCCGATCCCGGGAGAACCGGTGGATGAGCAGCATCGGGAGCGCGGGCGGGGTGCCGATCAGCAGGGCTTCGCGGGGCGTGGCGAGGACCGTTTCCAGCTTCTCGTCGGCGTCGCCGAAGGAGATGCCGAGGCTGTCGTGGAGGTATCCGTAGAAGGAGGAGTCCGGCTGGAAATCGATGTCGAGGCGGGGTGCGCGGGCGACCCGGACGTAGGTGCTCTCGAGCCCGACCCGCTCCTCGTCGGCGAGCAGCACCCGCTCCAGGTGCCAGACCGGCTCGCCGGGCTCGGCGCCGATGCCGGGGGCCACGGGGGCCGGGCAGGGGAAGCGTTCCAGGCCGATCAGGTGGCGGCCCGGGGTGCGCCCCTGGCGGCGAACGCCCTCGGTGTAACTCGCCAGCGACAGGGGCTGTTCGAGCTTGGGCCCGGCGGCGACGGTGCCGCGGCCCGAGCGGCGCAGCCGGCCCTCCAGCAGCAGCTCGCGCAGGGCCTGGCGGACGGTCTCGCGGGAGACCTCGTACTGCTCGGCGAGATCGCGCTCGGTGGGGAGGAGTCCCCCCTCGCCGAGCTCGTCGAGCAGCCCGGCGATGCGGGCCTTGACGGCGTAGTACTTGGGGATGCGGCCGTGCTCGGGGATGCCGGAGCGGACGGGCAGGCCGGGCTGGTGGTGGTGCGCGTAGGCGGTCGGTTCTTCCACCCTCGGACTCTACGTGGACCTGCCCTACGCGGACTGCGGGCCGGGCCCCTTGCGCAGCCGGCGGGCCCCGAGCAGGAGTCCGCCGCCGCCGGCCAGGGCGGCCGCGGCGCCGGCCCCGTACGCCCAGGCGCCCGTGGTGAGGCCGGTGTCGGCCAGCGCTCCGGCCTCGCCGGTCTGCGCGTCCGGGCCCTGGACCTCGAAGCGGTAGCCGCCCGCCTCGCCGATCCAGTCGCCGTCGTCGCCCTTGCGCTGCACCAGCGCGGCGTCGGCGACGGCTTCGCCGAGCGGGGCGCCGGGGGCGAAGGCGAGCCGGACGGTGACGGTCACCGAACCGCCGGGGCCGACGGTGAAGCCGGAGAAGGCGTCGCCACCGTCGAAGACGGCGACGATCTCATCCCGGTCGGTGCGCTCGAGGCTGACGGGGAAGGTGCTGCCCGGGGCGTCGAACTCCATCCGGAAATGGGCGGGTCGCAGGGCGCGGGCCGGGTCGGTGAAGACGACGACGGGGTGGATTGCCGTGCACTCGGTGGTGGTGGTGTTGGTGAGGTCGAGGTACCAGGTCTGCGCCGCGCCGCCGGTCCGGTACACGGCCGGTCCACCGCGGATCCGGGCGCCGATCGGAAACTGCGTGCTCTTCCCGTCACCGCAGACGGCCTCCACCCGCGAGGGCAACGCAGGCGCGGGACGGGCTCCGCCACCGGTACCGATGTCCGCGGACGCGGTGGGTGCGGTGGAGACCACGAAGACGGCTGCGAGGGCAAGGGCTTTGCGCAGTCGCATGAAGAACCCCTACTCGCCGATGACAGAACAAGGAACAACGAACCGAACGACCCGAGCGACCAGAAAACCGATTGCCGTACAAGCCGACAATCACCCCGGCCTTGCCCGCACCCTCCCACGCACGCCCGACCCCATGTCCAGCACCACGCCCAAGTTCTCCCCATTTCCCCCCATTCGGCGGACATCGAACCTCGCCGACACCCGAGGACCGGCGTCCGGCTCTTAGCCGTCCGGCGTTTGAGGACCGGGGTCTGGGGCGGAGCCCCAGGGGGTCCGGGCGCAGCCCGGTACCCCCCCTCCAGCCCGTCCGGCGCTTGAGGACCGGGGTCCGGGCAGAGCCCGGGGAACGGGCGAAGGGCGGGTAGGGGACTTCGCCCCGCGCAGCGGCAAGGGTCGCCGCGGGGACTCCGCCCCGCGCAGCGGAAAACCCGCAGCCGCGCCTCGGTCGGGGGACAGGCCGGCCAGCCCGGCGGCACGCACAAGCCACACCCCGGACCGGGGCTAGGGGCCAAGGGCCAAGGGCCAAGGGCCAAGGGCCAAGGGGCAAGAGGCAAGAGGCAAGAGGCAAGAGGCAAGAGGCAAGGGCCAGGAGCCAGGGCCAAGCGCCCCTCACACCCCCCGCCCGAACAACGGGCCAAGCACCAACTCCGCCGCCCCCTCCGCCACACCCCCCTCAGCGAGTTCAACCCTCACCGCACCCCCCACAAAGGCCCGCACCCCCAACACCCCCCGCACCCCCGCCAGGAACACCCCCGGCGCAGCCGCCACCACCCGCCCCCCGAGCAACACACGGTCCACATCCAGCAGCGCGACCAGGTTCGCCGCCGCCTCCCCCACGATCCGCGCCGCCTCCTCCAGCCGGCCCCCGGCCACCGCGTCCAGGCACAGCACCTCCGCACACCCGCGCCCCCCGCACCGGCAGGCCGGCCCGTCCAGCCGCAGCACCTGGTGCCCGAACTCCCCCGCCGCCGAGCGCCGCCCCCGGTAGACCTCTCCACCGCCGGCCAGCCGGAGCCCCGCTCCCAGTCCGGTGCCGACGTGCACGTACGCCACGGCCTCCCCGAAGGCGGCCTCTCCGAAGCCGGCCCCCGCCGCGACCCCCGCATTGGTGTCCTTGTCCACCCGCACGGGAACCCCCAACCGCCCCTCCAGCACCTCCCGCAACGGGAACCCCTCCCATTCCGGGAACCCCGTCACCCGCCCCAGCACCCCGGTCCGCCAGTCCAGCGGCCCCGGCGCGGCCACGCCGACACCGACGACGGGCCGGTCACCGCCACGGCCGGCGCCGTCACCGCACACCCGCGCGACGGCCCGTACGGCCTCCTCGACCACCGCGTCCGGACCGGCCCCGAAGTCCAGCGGGGCCCGCGCGTCGGCGACGACGCGGCCCGCCAGGTCGACCCGTACCGCCGTGAGCTCGTCGCGGTCCAGGTGCACCCCGACCGCGTACCGCGCCTCCGGCACCAGCCTCAGCAGCGTGCGCGGCTTGCCTCCCGTCGAGGCCTCGCGTCCGGCGTCGGCCACCAGGCCCTCGCTCCGGAGCCGCGCCGCGATCTTACTGACGGCCTGCGGGGTGAGTCCCGTACGCACGGCGAGGTCACCGCGGCCGAGCCCTGCGGGGCCGGCTCCGCGCAGGAGGTCCAGTACCAGTGCGTCGTTGTGCCCGCGCAGCACCGGCAGGTTCACGCCGCTGCCGCCACCCGTGTCGCCCCTGCTACCGCCGCTACCCCTGCTACCCCTGTCCACCTGCCCATTGTCCACCCTCCTTGCACTTAGGCAACACTGTTGCCAAAGTGGACCCATGAACGCCCCCGCCTCCCCCCTCACCCCCACCACACCCATCCGCGTCGGACTCGTCGGCTACGGACTGGCCGGTTCCGTCTTCCACGCCCCGCTCGTCTCCGCGACCGAGGGCCTGGTCCTGGACACCGTCGTCACCTCCGACCCGGGCCGCGTCGCCCAGGCCCGCGAGGCCTACCCGGACGTCCGGATCGCCGCCACCGCCACCGAGCTGCTCACCCAGAGCCCCGCCCCGGACCTCATCGTCATCGCCTCCCCGAACAAGACGCACGTCCCGCTCGCCACCGCCGCCCTCACCGCCGGCATCCCCGTGGTCGTGGACAAGCCGCTCGCCGCCACCGCCGCGGAAGCCCGCGAGCTGGCCGCGCTCGCCGACCGCACCGGGACCTTCCTGTCGGTCTTCCAGAACCGCCGCTGGGACAACGACTTCCTCACCCTGCGCCGCCTCATCGCCGACGGCGAGCTGGGCGAGATCCAGCGCTTCGAGTCCCGCTACGAGCGCTGGCGCCCGCAGCTCAAGGGCGGCTGGCGGGAATCCGGCGCCCCTGAGGAGATCGGCGGCCTGCTGTACGACCTCGGCAGCCACGTGGTGGACCAGGCGCTGGTGCTCTTCGGCCCAGTCGTACGGGTCTACGCGGAGACCGACGTACGCCGCCCGGGCGCCGAGGCGGACGACGACACCTTCATCGCCCTCACCCACGCGAGCGGGGTCCGCTCCCACCTCTACGTCAGCGCGACCACGGCCCAGTTGGGCCCGCGCTTCCGCGTACTGGGCTCCCGCGCGGGCTACGTCAAGTACGGCCTGGACCCCCAGGAGGGCGCGCTGCGCGAGGGCCTGCGCCCCGGCGACCCCGACCACGCCTGGGGCGAGGAGCCCGAGCACCTGTGGGGCCGGCTGGGCTCCGGGGAATCACCGCTGACCGGCGGGGGCACGCCGGTACGGACGGCGCCGGGCGACTACCCGGCCTACTACGCGGCCGTGGCGGCGGCATTGCGCGACGGCGGCCCGGCGCCCGTCACAGCCTTGGAAGCGGCGCACTGCCTTGACGTACTGGAGGCGGCCCGCAGGTCGTCGAGGGACGGGGTGGTCGTGGAGCTCCCCGTATCCCGACGAGCCAGCCGAAGCCGAGGAGCCCACTGACCCTGATTCAGGGACGGCACAGGCCCGCACGACCCTCGGCCGGCTGGCACTCGAAGTTTGCGCACACGGCGCGCGGGATCTCCTCCATCTGCTTGCGATGCACATTCGGAACACCTTGTTGCGGACTTCGTCGCGAAAACCAAGTGCATGCGTCAGGAATGCGCACAATCCGCCATTTTCGGATCTTGGCCATATCAGCCATGAATCGTCGGCACGATTGGCGACATGAAGGCGGACATGGGGCGCAGGTATCGTGCGTACCCCACCGGCGATCAGGACGAGGTCCTGACCGGGTGGGGTCACACCGCGCGCGCTCTGTGGAACGTGGCCCTGGAACAGCGGGTGTACCTGTGGGAACAGCGCCGGTACAGCCTGCGCGCCATTGAACAGTCCAGGCACCTCACCTCTGCCCGTCATGAGCTGGACTGGATTGGGCAGCTCCCCGCGCAGGCCGGGCAGCAAATCCTGCGCAGCCTCGACCGGGCGTACGACAATTTCTGGAATCCTGGGCATGCTGCTGGGTTTCCAACGCGGAAGAAGCGCGGGCACCGCCTGTCCATCCCGTTTCCCGGGCAGGCGGTCGAGGTCCGCAAACTGAACCGCAAGTGGGCCGAGGTTCGCCTCCCGAAACTCGGCTGGCTCCGGTTCCGCCTCTCCCGCGCGATCGGAGGGACGATCCGTAACGCCACCGTGTCCCGGGACGGCAACGGCTGGCACATCAGCTTCGGCGCTCACACCGGTCGTAAGCCAGACGCACCGAACGGGAAGCCCGCGTGCGGAGTGGATTTCGGCGTCGCCGCATCCGTGTTCGTCTCGACCGAGACCGCACCCCGGCTCATGCCCCCGACGCTCACAACCAACGAACGAAAGCGACTGAAAGCGCTGGAGCAGCGCAAGTCCCGCCAGATCACCTACGCGAAGAAGCACCAGGGCGGGAAATACAGCCGCCGCCTGCGCACGACGATCACCCAAATCGCGAAGATCACCACCCGGCGGGCCAACCGACGTCAGGACTTCACGCACAAGCTCACCACCGACCTCGCCAAAAACCACGGCCTGATCGGCATCGAGGACCTACGCGTGAAGAACATGACCAAGTCCGCGAAAGGCACCACAGAGAGCCCGGGGAAGAACGTCCGGGCGAAGGCCGGGCTGAACCGGTCCATCCTCGACAACACCCCGGGGGAACGGCGGCGCCAACTGGAGTACAAGACCCGCATGCACGGGTCCGCGCTCGTAGTGGTGCCGCCGTTCCACACCTCCCAGACCTGCGGCAACCCTGCCTGCGGGAAGGTTGATCCCGAATCCCGTAAGGGATGCGGCCGGCTGTTCGCCTGTGTCCACTGCGGGCACGAGGACGACGCCGACCACAACGCCTCGGTCGAGATCGAGGCCCGAGCCCGCCGGACGGGCGGCTCGGACATCAACAGCACGCGCAGCACCACAACGGTGCGAGTCCCGGCCACCGGCCGGAGGCGTACGCGTGAAGCCCCGAAGCCCGCCCATGCGAGCTGAAGGGAATCGCTCCCGTTAGCGGGAGCGAGCATCGTCAAGCGTCCTTGAACTCCTGGCGCTGACGGCCGAGCCCGTCGATCTCCAGCTCCACGACGTCGCCCGCCCGCAGGAACGGCTTCGGCTCCGGCTGGCCCGCGGCCACACCGGCCGGGGTGCCGGTGACGATGACGTCGCCCGGGTACAGGGTCATGAACTGGCTGACGTACCGCACGACCTCGCCGACCGCGAAGATCTGGTCGGAGGTGTTGCCGTCCTGCTTGAGCTCACCGTTGACCCACAGCTTGACGTCCAGCACCTGCGGGTCCGGGATCTCGTCCGCGGTGACCAGCCAGGGGCCGAGCGGGGTGAAGGTCTCGCAGTTCTTGCCCTTGTCCCACGTGCCGCCGCGCTCGGTCTGGAAGGCGCGCTCGGTCACATCGTTGACCAGCACGTATCCGCCGACGTGCGCGAGGCCCTCCTCGGGGGAGGCCAGGTAGCGGGCGGTGGCGCCGATGACGACGCCGAGCTCCGCCTCCCAGTCGGTCTTGACGCTGGTGCGCGGGATCAGCACTGTGTCGTCGGGGCCGACCACGGTGTCCGGAGCCTTGAGGAACACGATCGGCTCGGCCGGCGCCTCGGCGCCCACCTCGGCCGCGTGCCCGTGGTAGTTCAGGCCGATGCCCACGACCTTGCCTATGCGGCCGACGGCGGACCCGATCCGCAGACCCTCGGCATCCAGCACCGGGAGCTCACCGGATCCGGCCGCGTCCCGTACCCGGGACAGCACGGAGTCGTCGGCGAGCAGCGCGCCGTCCACATCCGTGATCAGGCCGGACAGGTCCCGCAGGGTCCCGTCCTGGTCGAGCAGCGCGGGGCGCTCCGACCCGACGGGTCCTACACGCAGCAGCTTCATGGGCATTCTCCCGTGGTCGAGGGTGGTCGGCCCATGGGCATGCCCCGGGCCGGACGATGGGTTGCGGCCATCGGAGGATTGGTCGATCCTCCAAGATGTCGGCCTCATCCGCAAGACCCTGTTCACATGGCGGAACGCTCTGCTCCGCTGACCGCCCGCCCGGCAGGCTCCGCCCGGTCCTTCCGGTGCTGGAGCCAGATGCGCTCGGCCACCGACCAGGCGGTGGTGGTGACCAGGTACAGCCCGGCCGCCAGCGGCACCAGGGCAGCCGTGATCAGCGTCCCGAAGGACAGCAGGGGCAGTACGCCGCCCAGCTTCCGCATGAGCTCCTGCTGCTCGGCACTCAACCCGGCAACCGCCCCGGCTCCACCGCCCCCCGAGCCCTTGCCCCCGGGCACACCCCCACCAACCTTGGCCCGGCCACCCTTACCCGTGTCGGCCTTGGCCCGGCCACCCTTACCCGTGTCGGCCTTGGCCCGGCCACCCTTACCCGTGTCGGCCTTGGCCCTGCCGCCGTTACCCCCGCCGACCTTGTCCCCGCCGGCCTTCAGCCCGCCCGCCTCGGCCCCGGAAGCCCCGCCGGCCTTGCCCGCCCCGCCGGCCCTGCCCGCCTGGGCCCCGGAAGCCCCGACTCCGCCCGTCGCAGCGGCCAGCGCCACCGCCTTGCGTCCGCGTACCGCACTCCACGCGGCCACCACCGCGACGACCGCGAACAGCCCGAGGAACACCAGCCCCCGCTCCCCGAAGAGACCGCCCTCCCCGAGGGCGTCGCCCCACCGGTCCCCGAGCGGCGCGGCGAACAGCCGGTGCCCGAGCAGCTCGTTGGCGGCCCCGCCGATCTCCGCGGAGGAGAACGCCCGGTACATCAGGAAGAACACCGGCAGCTGGAGCAGCACCGGCAGCAGGCCCGCCACCGGGGTCGCCCCGCGGAAGGCGGCCCGGCTCAGCGGGTGCAGCGCGAGCCGCACGAGCACGGTGAACAGCACGATCGCGGCAGCGGTCGCGGACTCGGCCAGCACCGGCTCCAGGAGCCGGCCCAGCACAGAAACGAGATCGATGAAAACGGACACGTGGGCCCTCCGAAGGGACTCGTCGAACGTCGAAAGGAATGCGTTTCGGCGTGACGACCCGCGAGGGGCGGCAAGGTGAAGCGATCAGAAGTGATCTGCAGGAAGGAGCTGCGCGCCCCTACGCGGCCGTCGGCAGGGGACGGCCGGGCGCCCTGGGCCTCGACCGGCCCGAAGCGTCGGGATCGCGCTGCGGCAAGAACGCCGTGCGCTGCTCGCGATCACGGATCGCGGTACGTATTCGGTGCGGCGGCACCGGCCGGACCAGCCGGGCGGCCAGAGCCGAGGCGCCCACGGCGAAGCTCGCCGCGAGGACCACCACGACCGAGCCGAGCCCGCCCTCCCCGGCGAACAGCCCGAGGAAGCCGCCGAGCAGCAGGAGCGGGGCCAGCACGGCCAACAGCCGCGCGGACGGCACCGTGAAGCGCACGGGGCGAAGCCCACTGTGCTCTGCCATACGAACCGCCCCCTCCCGCTCCGGCGCACGAACTCCCGTACCCGCACTGGCACTCGTACTCGTACTCGCGATCGATACTAACCGCGCACACTGACAACGTACGGGACCTCGTTTTGATCCCCGGGCAGCGGATCACGCGCGAGAACCTCCTCGTCCGGCCTCCCGTCCCCCTCCCCCGCCCCCTCCCGCGGGCCGAGCCAGGTCACCGTCAGCGCGACCGCCAGGTTCACCGCGAGGGCGACCATGCCCGCGTTCACACCCCACACCGGGTCGTTGCCCGTGAAGACCAGCCCGCAGACGACCGCGACCCCCGCGGCCAGCCCGCACACCGCGGCCGCCATCGTGAGCCGGCGCCACACGAGACCCAGCAGCAGCATCGGCACCAGTTGCGCCATGCCCTCGTAGGACACGAGCGAGAGCCTGACCAGCGTGTTCGGCGCCGTGTACGTCATCACCAGCGCGATCGTCCCGGCCGCCACCACGACCACCTGCGAGGCGAGCTTCTGCCGCTCGCCCGAGCTCCAGCGCGGCACGAGCGAGAGCACGCTGCGCCCCCACATCGTGCCGATGACCAGCATGAACACCGCCATCGGCACGATCGACGACAGTGCCGCCGCCACCCCGATCACCCCCACCGCCCACGCCGGCAGGAAGTCCACGACCAGCTTGAACAGCGCGAGGTTGGACTCGGCGCCCGTCAGTCCCGGTACGACGAACAGCGCTGCCATGCCCAGCAGCATCGGCACGAAGAGCAGCACGTTGTACGCGGGCAGCAGGATGGCGTTGCGGCGCAGCGCATCGGCGCTCCGCGCGCCCAGGTACCCCGCCACCGTGGTCGGGAAGATGACAACCGTCAGCGCGTTCAGCACGGTGGTGGAGGCGAACCACCCCACCCCCAGCTCGCCCCGGCCGCCCTCCCCGCTCCCGGCGCCGGGGAGCGTCAGCCACTGCGGGCGTTCGGCCGTGAGCCGCTCGAAGAGCTCCCCGTAGCCGCCGAAGTAGTGCTGGGGCACGTAGACGGCGAGGAACCCGAGCGTGCAGATGACCAGCACGTCCTTCAGCACGGACACCCACGCGCTGCCGCGCAGCCCACTCACCACGACGAAGCCGGTGGTGACGGCGAAGGCGATGAAGTACGCCCATTCCAGGGACACCGCCCCGTAGGTCACCGTCGAGACCACCACACCCATTCCGGTGATCTGGAGCTGGATGTAGGGGAGCAGGAAGACGGTCGCGAGGACGGCGACCGCCGCACCGAGCCAGGGGCGTCCGTACCGGTGGCTCACCATGTCCGTGATGCCGACGAGGCCGTGGCGGCGCGCGTAGTCCCACAGCATGGGCCCGACGACGTAACCGACCGCGTAGCCGCAGGACATGTACGCGGCCACGTACATCACGGGGGCGCCGTAGTTGTAGCCCCAGCCGGCCGCGCCGAGGTAGCTGAAGCTCGTGTAGCCCTCGCCCGCCATCAGGACCCAGATGAAGACGGTGCCGAGCGACCGCCCGCCCACCGACCACTCGGCGATCCCGCCGCCGCCCCCGCTCAGCCCGCCCCGCCCGCGGACCGCGAGCAGTCCGAGCGCGACGGTGGCCACCATGAACACGCCGAAGACGCTGGTCGCCACAGCCACCTGACTCACCGGTGATCACCGCGCCAGGTCAGCCAGACCGCGAGCGGGGTCAGCAGGGTCGCCCCGACGAACCAGAGGAGCAGGAACGGTACGCCGCCCAGCGCCGGCTCCACCCGGTTCGCGACCGGCAGCCCGCCGGCAAACAACACGAACGGCACGGCAAGCCACACCAACTGCGGACGTTTCACCCTTTTCCGACGCACCGCCCCACCCTACGGTCCGCCCGCCCGTCCACGCGTCAGCGCTTGAGGGTCCCCCACACCACGAGCCGGTACTTGGAGCTGTACTCGGGCGTGCAGGTGGTCAGCGTGATGTACGCACCGGGCTCGCTGTACCCGGCCCCCGGCGTGACCGTGCTGCGCGGGACGGGCGCGATCACCCCGGTGTCGCGCTCGGTCGTCTCCGCCAGCGTCTGCCCGACCAGGTACACGTACCTCTTCCCCCGCACGTCCACGATCAACTCGTCCCCGGCCCTGAGCCGGTTGATGTAACGGAAGGGCTCCCCGTGCGTGTTGCGGTGTCCGGCGAGCGCGAAGTTCCCCTCGGCGCCGGGCTGCGCGGTCCCGGTGTAATGCCCGGCGTACCCCTTGTCGAGCACGGACCGCTTGTCCACGCCCTGCGCGACGGGCACGGCGACACCGAGACGCGGAATGCGCAGGACGCCGTACGCGGACGCCCGCGGCGGCGGCTTGGCGGTACGCGGCCCGGAGTTCCCCGCGGGCGCACCACCCGGGGACCCGGACCCGTCCGGCCCGTCGGACGGTCCTACGGCAGAGGCGTCAGAGCCGGCGGCCGGATCCTCCTCCACCCCACCCTCCTCGGGCACGGGGGCCCACCCACCCCTCTCCAGCTCCCTCACCACCTCGTGGGCGGCACTCAGCGCCTGCCGGTTGGTCCACCACACCTGGTGCACCACCAGCAACATCACCACCACGCCCACGGTGACCGCCAGTTCACCGGCCGCCCACAACGCCCCCGCGATACCGGCCCGGCGCGACCGCCGGCCCTTCCCCTGCACCACGACCCGCACGCGATCTCGCACGGGCGGCACCTTAAGTCCTCCCCCCTCAACTGACCAGCGGCAGTACGCTGCAAACCATGCGCCCCGACACGCCTGCCGAGCACATCGCCGAAGCCGAGCGCCTCATCCGCACGGCGACCCGCTACCCCGAGGACCAGGAGCCGTTGCTCCTCCAGGCCGCGGCCCACCTCGAACTGGCCGACGAACGCGAACGGGCGAGCGCCCTCTACGACCAACTCCTGGCCGCGGACACGACGGACGACCCGTCCCTCATCAAGGCCCTCCAGGCGGCCAACCTCTGGGAGTACGGCCACGAGCCCGAGGCCCGCGCCCTCATCCAGGGCATCCGCGCGGCGGCCCCCTCGGACCCCGCCCCCTGGGAGGTCATCGCCGAGGCCCTGGAGGCCCACGACGAACTCGAAGCCTCCCACCAGTGCTTCACGGAGGCGGCCACCCTCCTGGCCCCGGACAACGCCCCCCTCACCCCGGCCACGACCGCACTCCTCACGGGCCGCCACCGCGTACGCCGCCTCCTCGGGCTCCCCCACGACGACTGGGACATGGTCGCGGACACTCGCCACATCGGCCCGATCCCGCTGGACGAACTCCACGACCCCAAGCGGATCTGGGCCCTCGGCTCCGACGACCCCGCCGAACTCCGCGCCGAGATCGCCCGCCTGCGCGCCGAACTCGGCGACCGCCGCGCCGCGCTCTCCCGCCCCTTCCCGGTGGCGATCCTCCACTGGCCGGCCCGCGAACTGGCAGAGCTCCTCACCTCGTACCCCACCCTCTCCGCGGAGTACCCCTCCCACGACGCCCACCTGGCCCAGGTGGAAGCCTCCCTCCGCACCCTGGCCGCCTCGGGCACGACGAACCTGGGCATCGTCACGGCCAGCGTCCCCTCCTACGAAGCCTTCGCAGCCTCGGAGAAAACCTCCCCGTCCTCCCCATCCCTCCTAGCGGAATACGCCACCACCCTGGCCGCCCGAGGCAAAGCCACCCCGTGGCCCCCAACCCCCACAAACCCGTGCTGGTGCACCTCGGGCAGGCCGTACGGGGAGTGCCACGGAAATAGCGCTGCCTGATCAGCCCACCATTCCCCAGGCAAGAGCGGTGACGGTCCCGTCCCAGCCCTCGCTGGTCTGCCAGATCGCGGCGATGCCTTCAGCTTCCAGGTAAGACGCGTACACCCCGATGTCCTCGGAGAAGAGAGCGATGAGATGGGGGGCCTTCAGCCCCTTCTCTCCGTAGAGGAAGTAGCTGTATTCCTTGAGCTGACCAACGGCCTCGCGTACGGCAGAAGCAGCGTTGCCGTTCCGGAGCACCTTGGCTTCGACGAGCCACTCCTGGAGATCGACCGATCCGGCATCGCCCGCGGCCGCGTCGGCCGGGTGGAGCGTCAGATCCTTGGGGTGGATCTTCTGGTTCCTCGCCTCGTAGTCCCGCTGGGCGATGTGGGTAGCGAAATCCTTGATCAGCAGTTCGTGCTTTCGGCTCTTCAACTGCTCGTGGGCCGCGATGGCCACCAGGTAGGCCGAGCTGTTGCCCGGCTTGAACCCGATCAAGGGAGCAGCCCCGGCCTTCCGCTTGCGCTTCGGCTGGACAGGATCCGACTCGCCTTCCGCTACGGCGCGCATCCCCTTCTCAGCTTCCGCCGCACTCCTCAGCAGGCTCTCAGCCGCGCGAAGGTCCTGCTGAAGCTCGTCCTCCGCAGGCAGGTTGCTGATGTCGTACGGACGGGCCACCACGCTTGCGGCCTCGTACGCTTCCGGACGCTCCTGCCAACCGAAGGACGGGCGGTAGTTCCAATCCTCGGCCAACTCCGCCGGCAGAGCGGCAAAGAGGCGATCGGCCTGCCGCTCAAGATGACTGAGGAGGACCTTCCGCACACGGATCTTCTCCTCCAGATCCGTGACCCCCTGCTGAAGGGTCAACGTCACCGTCTTCAGGTCCGTGCTGAAAATATACGCAAGGTACAGCCCGATCTTCGGATCGCGATTGATCTTCGGATCGAATACTCCGACCCAGGGTGCGACGGCCGCAGTCCCCTTTCCTCCGTAGCCTGCGGCTTCCCAGCCTTCCAGCACCCCGAGGTCGGTACGGCTCGCCACCTTCCGAAGCACCTTCTGACCAGGAACGTGTTCCTTCGTACCCGCTTTCTGATCATACGTCTGTGAAACTTCGAAGAGCAGGTCTCGCATCGTCATGCCAAAACGCTACGCAAAGATCAACACCAGTCAATCCCGATCGATCACATTCTGGATATCTCTGGCCAGATTTCATCGCAGGCGAAATCGGCGCACCCAGGCAGATGGTGGATCAGGGCTATGGCCGAAACAACGGGAGTTGCTGGTGGCCGCGGGCCACGGCTGTGGGTGGGGTGGGGCGGGTGGTGGTCAGGGTGAGGAGGGTGCGGAGGGCTGCGATCACCTCGGACGGGGTGTCTCTCATCATCGAGGGGGTGGCGCTGACCACCAGGATGCCGTGGGACTCCAGGCGGAGGCGGCGGTGGAGGGTGGCGTGCCAGGAGTCGCGGTTGTAGTGGTACTCCGCCGAGTCGATCTCCAGGGCCACGCCCTCGTCGGGCCAGTAGGCGTCCGGGCTCGCCAGGAACGTGCCGTCCGGGGTGTGGAGGCGGGCGTTCCACAGGGGCGTCGGGAGGTCCGTGGCCGAGAGGGTGTCGCGGGCCAGGGCCTCGGCGACCGAGCGGACTCCGGCGAGGAGTTCCGCGGCCGCCGCGCGGATCGCGGGACGGGTCAGGAGGCGGGCGGCGCGGAGTTCGGCGTGCAGGTCCTGCGGGTGGCACCAGCCGGACTGGACGACCTGGGCCAGGACCGACCGGATCCGGTCCGCCGGCTCGTCGGTCCGGGCCGCGAAGTCGGCGGCCGCGCGCACCGGGCGCGTGCTCGGGATGCCGGAGACGGTGATGGTGCGGGGCCAGCGGGTGGTGGGGAAGGGCCGCACCTCCTGTGAGCTGGTGAGCTTGCGCGGGGCGCGGATCAGGATGTCCGCCGGGGTGTACGGGGCTTCGCGGATCCCGAGCAGGGCGAGGGCCGCGCCGCCGGTGAGGGCGGCGGTCTCGCCGGAGAGCGGGTCGGAGCCGGGCTCGGCGGCGTAGAGGACGGCGGCGAGGGCGCGTTGGCGCTGGTCCGGGGGGCCGGTCTGGAGGAGGTAGACCCGGGGCAGCAGGCGCTGCCAGGGCCCGCCGGGGCGGGTGCGGGAGGTGATCGTGCCGGGTGGGATGCCGGCGGTGGTGGTGAGCTGGTGGCGCGTGGCCAGGTTGAGTTGGCGGCGGGCGGTGGGGGTGGCCTCGGAGGCCTGCCTGGACCGAGTGACCGGCCTTGACTGCACCGGGTGCGCCGGGTGCGCCGGGTGCGTAGTGGTCGCCGCGCGGGACGAGGGCATCGAGTGGGTGGTGCGTGTGGGGCGTGTGGTGGGGTTCATGGGCGCGGTATGCCCGGCCCGAGTGGCTCGGACGCCCCGCTGGGCGATGTTTCGGGGCTGCCTTCAGGCGCCCTCGCGGTGTGTCCCGCGCCGTTCGGTGACGCTCCGCAGGGCGGGGCCCGTCGCTCTCCTGGCGGACGGGCTCGGTCCCGCCGGAGGAATATGGCCGAGGCCCCGCGTCTCCCGGATCCGGTCGGCGGGTCGGTCAGTTGGTCGGCCAGGCACTCAGGCGGCCGGGCAGTAAGGCGGCCGGGCAACCAAGCAGTCGGGCGGGTAGCCATAAGAGCGACGCGCGGTCCGTCTTCGGGCGTGCTCGGGCGCTCCGCAATGACAGGGGCAGCTCTCGGTGGTCGCCGTCCGGATGCGCGTGCCGTTCACGGCGGGCGGGGCCGTCCGGGCAAGGTCCGGAGAAGGGTCGGCACGGCTGCGCCGCCCGGTCCGGGAGGGGCGGGGACGGGACGGGACGACGATGACGCCCGTCTCCATTGCCGGGCAGGGCCCGCCGGGCGGGGTCTGACCAGGAGAGGTCCGGGATGGCGGCCGGGCTACGCCGCCCGGTTCGGGTGGTCCGGGGACAGGAAGACGATGACGCCCGTCTCCGTGCCGGGGAGGGGGGCCACCTCGTGCCAGCCCAGGCGGCGGTACGTGGCCACCGTGTTCTTGGCCAGCCGGCTGGTCAGCAGCCACGCCCGGCGGTCCGGGGCGTCGGTGGTGATCTCGGTGAGAAGGGCCCGGGCGGTGCCGCGGCCGCGCGCGTAAGGGCGTACCGCGAGTTCGTCTATCTCCAGCGCCCCGGTGAGGAGTTCCTTCACCCGGGCCGAGCCGAGCTGCGCCGCCACCTGGGCGTACGCGCGGTTCTTCGGGAAGGCCGCCGGGGTGATCCAGCCGGTGGCGAAGCCGTCGATGCCGGTGGCGGACTGGGCGAGGGCCGTACGGAAGCCGCGGCGCCGGGCGTCGGCCGGGAGACGGGCAGCGAACTGCCGAATGGTTTCTTCGTCTTCGTTCCACGGCGGGGCGGAGAAGACGTCGGCGTAGGCGTCGACCAGTTCGTCCGCGAGGTCGAGGACGGCCTGTCCGTAGCAGATCACGATGTCCTGGCTCCTGATGTGGGATGGGAGGGGTGGGGTGGGCGGAAGGGGGCGAGGTGGTTTGCCCCTTTGGGTGGGAGATTGAATTTATGCCCATCGGGTTCCCTCAGCAGACATCGCGCGGATCCGGCGAGTGTGCGACAAATCCCCTCGGTGCGGTCCGTGTCGGGCGGCCGGGCGGCCGCGTTGAGCAGCACGTGGACAGACTGCTTCGGGCCGTCGGCGGGTGCGGGCTCGCGTTTCTGCTCGTGTTGGGCGTGGTGGCGGTGCTGCCGCGCGGTGTACGGGACGCGGTGCCGGATCCGGTGATCGGTGGTGCCGTACTGGTGTTGGGCGCGGTGGGGGCCCGACGGGTGGTCAAGGGGTCACGTTAGTTAGCCTCGGGGGCGAGTGGGTGTGCGCGTATGAACCGATGAACCGATGAGGTGAGGGAGTTGGACAGCATGGCACGGGTTCCGAGCTCTGTAGTGGCGGCCGCCGGTCTGGTCGGGGGTTACGCCGTCGCACGGTGGACCAAGAAGCGGCCGCTCGGCGGTGTCGTGCTCGGCGCCGCGGGCGTCGTGGCCGGGCGCGAGTGGCACAAGCGCGGCGGCGTCCCCGCCGCGGCCGGGCTCGGTGCGCTGTACCTCGCCGGGTTCGCCGGTGCGCACCCGCTGGCGAAGAAGGTCGGCGCCTGGCCGGCGGTCATCGGCGCCGCGGGTGTGGTCGCCGCGGCGTCCTGGGCCGTCGCCGACCGCGGCTGACTCCCCGCCCCGGGCCGCGGGCCGGGCCCCGGATCGGAGCCCAGGGCCCACCCCAGCCCTGGGCCCTGGGGTGGGCCCGGACCAGGCATGAAGCCCATGAACGGACGGCCGCGCCACGGAGCCCGAACCCCGGCGGCTCGCGGTTCGTGCCAGGATCTGCGGTATGCCTGATCGCGCGCTGAGCTTCGGAGCGATGGCGGAAGCGTACGAACGGTTCCGGCCGGGGTATCCCGCGGAGCTCGTCGACCTGGTGAGGGAGTACGCGGGCCGTCCGGTCCGGACCGCCCTCGAAATCGGTGCCGGGACGGGCAAGGCGACCCGCCTGTTCGCCCGGCAGGGGGTCGTGGTCACCGCGACCGAGCCTGATGGAGCCATGCTCGCCGAGCTGCGCAAGCACGTGCCGGCAGCCGGCGTCAGGACGGTGCAAGCCGCCTTCGAGGACGTGCGGCCGGGCCGACGGTACGGCCGGGGGTACGGGCTGGTCTACGCGGCAGCGGCGCTGCATTGGACCGCCCCGGAGGGCCGGTGGGCGCGGGTGGCCTCGCTGCTGGAGCCCGGCGGCGTGTTCGCCTCGTTCGGCGGGCCGGTTCGGTTGGCCGATCCGGCCGTGGAGGAGGTCGTCCGTGCGGCGCGGGCACCGTTCTTGGAGAGCGACGAGATTCCCTCCCCGGACGGGACGCCACCCGGGTACGACGCGCAGTGGCCGGGCACCGAGCTCCAACGGTCCGACTGGTTCACCGGTGTTCAACAGGCTGTGATCGAACGCCGCCTGACGATGAGTGCCGGCGACTACATCGGCCACCTCTCCACCGTCTCGGCCTATCTCGTCTTGCCGGCCTCGGCGAGGCAGCGGGTGTTCCGCCAGATCACGCAGGTCCTGCCGGCGAGGGTCGAGATCGTCGCCGACATCACCGCCCATCTCGCGCGTCGGCGCTACGAGGCGTAGCACCGCCAGGCAGCGCCAGGCACCCCCAAGCAGCACCGAGCAGCACCAAGCTCCACCTCGTGGCGAGCGGACCCCCGTCGGAACAGGGCACCCGCCCCCGGCCCCCGCGCCGCTACGCCCCGAAGGCCCGCGACAGGGTGTAGATCAGGAGGCCCGCCAGCGCGCCGACCACCGTGCCGTTGATGCGGATGAACTGGAGGTCGCGGCCGATGTGGGCCTCGATCTTGCGCGAGGTGTGTTCCGCGTCCCAGCCCGCCACCGTGTCCGTGATGAGAGAGGTGATCTCCGCCCGGTACGTGGTGACGACGTACACCAGCGCGCCCTCGATCCAGCCCTCCACCTTGTCCTGGAGACGGCCGTCCGTGGCCAGCCTGGCGCCCAGGGACATCAGCGAGGAACGGACCCGCAGGCGCAGCGCGCTCCGCTCGTCCTCCGCCGCCGAGATGATCATCGAGCGGACCGCCGTCCAGGTGGAGGCGATCACGTCCTGGATCTCCTCGCGCTGCAAGATCTCCGACTTCAGGCGCTCCACCCGCGCCCGCGTCTCCGTGTCCGACTGGAGGTCCGCCGCGAAGTCCGCGAGGAAGCGGTCCACCGCCCCGCGTGCCGGGTGCTCCGGCATGTCGCGCATCTCCTGGACGAAGCGGAGCAGTTCCTTGTAGACGCGGTCGCCGATCTTGCGGTCCACGAACCTCGGGGTCCAGCCCGGCGCCCCGCCCTGCACCGCCGCCTCCACCGACTCGGCGTGGGTGACCAGCCAGTCGTGCGCCCGCGCGCACACCAGGTCCACGACCCGGTGGTGGCCGCCGTCCGCGACGACCTTCTCCAGCGTCTTACCGATCCCCGGCGCGATCTCCGCCGTCTCGGCCCGCCGCGTGATCGCCTCGCCCACGACGGCCTGCACATCGGAGTCCCGCAGGACCGTCAGCGCCCCGCGCAGGGCCGTGGCCAGCTCCGCCGTGACCCGGTCGGCGTGCGCGGGCTCGGCCAGCCAGGCGCCGAGCCGGCCGCCGATGCCCAGCGCGTGCAGCCTCGTACGGACCACGTCGGCGGAGAGGAAGTTCTCCCCGACGAACTCTCCGAGCGAGACGCCCAGCTGGTCCTTCTTCGTCGGGATGATCGCGGTGTGCGGGATGGGCAGGCCGAGCGGCCGCCGGAACAGCGCGGTGACGGCGAACCAGTCCGCGAGCGCGCCGACCATGCCCGCCTCGGCCGCGGCCGCGACGTAACCGGCCCAGCCGCCTGCGCCGGCATGCTCCGCCCACTTCGCCGCTACGTAGACCAGCGCGACCAGCACCAGCAGGCCGGTGGCGGTCCGCTTCATCCGGCGGACGCCGCGCCGGCGCTCCTCGTCCGCCTCGCTGAACACGAAGCCGCCCCGTGCGGTCGATGGCGATGGCGGCGCCCCCGATGCCGACGCGGCCTTCGCCGTCGGCGTAGCCGTCGTACTGCCCTGCTCCACGTGCTCCTGCCTTCCCCCGGGCGACGGTTTCGTCCGCAAAGCGTTCCGACTCCATAGGATCCGACTCCCGGGGCGCCCGGGGAGTTCCCGGCACGCCGTACTCGTCCCCCGTCTGTGGACCGCGGCCCCGTGGGCCGAGTCGCCCTACAGCTCCTTGCGCGGCTTCTGCTGCGAGACCGCCCGCTGCTGCTTCGGCGGTTTCACCTTCACCTCGACCCCGCCCCAGAACGCGAGGCCCGTCACGACCACCCGCGGAGCCCCCGGCTCCACCGGGCCGGGGCTGTCGGTCTGGTCGAAGCCGCCCATCACGCCGATGCCGCGTACGTCGAGCTCGACGCCCGGCGGCACGATGATCTGGATGCCGCCCATGATGGCGACGCAGTTGATCACCACCTCCCGCTCCGCGAAGCTCGCCTCGCGCAGGTCGAGCTCGCCGCCGCCCCAGAACGCCACCGCGTGGAAACGGGCGGGCACGGTCCAGTTGCCCTTGCGCTGGAAGCCCGACATGACCGCCACGGCCACGGCCGGGCCCCCCGCCGCCCCTCCGCCCACGATCCGGGCCGGCCAGGGAGTCTCCGACCCCGCCGGCACCGCCTTCGTCAGCCCGACCGGAGCCACCGGGGCGGCCGCGATCGGGGCCGTCGCGCCGAGCGCCGGCAGATCCCGCGTCAGCGGTTCGAGCTCCGCGTACGTACGGGACCGGTAGGCCGCGTCCAGCCGCTCCTCGAACTCGTCCATGTCGAGCCGGCCCTCGGCGACGGCGTCCCGCAGCCGGTCCACCACCCGCTCCCGGTCGGCGTCCGAAGCCCGCAGCTCCGGCAGCGGCGCCGCCGCCGAAGCAGACGCTGGCAATGGCGCCTGCGATGGCCCTCCGGGCAGCGCCGTCTCGGGCAACACCGTCTCGGGCAGAGCCGCCTCCGGAAGCGACTCCTCGGACCTCTCGGACCGCGACTTCTCGGGCACCGGCTTCTCAGGCCGCTCGTCACTCATGCGGACCAGCCTATGCAGTCACCGTTCCTAGCCAGTGTGCAGGAGTGAGTCTTGGACCCATTCATGCTTACTGGGCGCATCCCGAACGGTTTTGGATGCACTGGGTCGCCGCGTTCTCTTCCCGCTCGGCGACGGCCCTCCAGGGGCACGGTCCGTTGCGGGTGGGCGGTTTCCGTTACGCCTTCGGGTGCCTGGTCCGGCCTGGGCGGTCCGATGCCCCACACGATCACTCTGGTCGTGTGGGGGCGGTGCCGTCCGACGCCGGATCGGGTGCCCGAGGGCGCGTCGTCCGATCGCGATGCCGGCGGCATCGTGACGGGACATTTCGCGGCGCGGGGCGACCAGCGGTTTCTGCCAGTGCTGGCCTCCCCACTTGGAGGTGTAGGCGGGATCGACCGCGACGATGGCGAGGTCGTGTTCTTCGGCCATCGACACGAGCCGGGCCTTGAGCCTGCCGGTCGGGATGCCGGAGATGAGCTGCCGGAATCGTTTCCTGCGGCCGTGCTTCTCCCGAGTCTTCTCGGCGGTGAAGTCAAGGTCTTCGATCGCGATGGCCTTGGCGCCGACACTTTTCGCCCAGTGCAGCAGCCTAGTGATGGCGTGGCGGATCTGCGCATCGCGGTGATCCGCGGTGCCGGACAGGTCGTACAGGAAGCGGTGCGGGTCACCGACGGGGTTGCCGTGCGAGTCGAGCCGGTAGGCGGCGAAGTGGTCGGCGTTGGTATCGACACCGACCACGCCCTTCGCACGGGCGGTGGCCAGCGGGACCGTCTGGATGACAGGGCGTTGCCAGGCTGCGGTCAGATACCAGCGACCTCGTGTGACGTCCAGATGGATCCGGTAGGCCACGGCCCGATTCGCTTCGATGCGCTCGGCCCACTCCGCGCCCCGGTGCGCGAACGCGATCCGGCAGGCCAGAACGTACCGGCCATGCGCGCTGTTGGCCAGGTGCCCGAGCGGGGCCGGGAGCTTGATGCTGACCTCGCCGTCGGGGGTCACGCGGATCGTCTCGTTCCCGAACCCTTTCCCGGACTCGCCATCAGCGGCGAGAAACCAGCGTTCGGCTTCCCAGCGGGCACGCCACTGTTGCTCGGTGAGCTGGGCCGCGTCCAGATGGTGCCGAGTGTTCGCCAGCCGCTTCCCACCCCGGACCACCCGGACCCGGCCCGCCCGCCAGTCGGCCACAACAGCCGCATGCCGCTCTTCCAGAGCCGCGAGACGCCGGGACTTGCGAAACCACTCGCTCCTGGAGCGGTAGCCGCCGGCAGCCCGCTTGGTTCCCTTCTCACCTATTGGGAGGGCAAGGCGGTGGCGCAGTGTCCGGATGCCTGCGTCCAGGTTCTGGATGTGCGCAGCCTGGCAACGCCGGGCCAGGGACCACTGGTCGTGGCTGGCCTTGGTGATCGCCCCGGCGATCCGCGACGACGACTCCCCCGTCAGCCCCCGCTTACGGGCCGCCCACGTGTCGGCGGAGTGCTCGGGGCCGTCCGCGCACCGCTGCTTGAGGTCACGGGAAGCCAGAGCGCCCTGATGCGCCCCGACCAGCCGCAGGACTTCCTCATCCCCGACACTCAGGCGCTTGAGACGGTCACGTACCGCCACACCGGACGTACCAAGCGCCACAAAGGAGGGAGCGATAGTGCGCAACCTCTTGACCGGCTCAGCCATCGCCGACCGCCGCGGACAGAGCCCTGCTCGCCCGCATCTTCGCGGAGCGCTGTCCGTGCAAGCGGGCATAGAACACTGTCAGCCAACTGCCCTCACGGAACCAGCGATACGCACCCTGGGGACATACACCCCGCGCACTCGCCGACACCTTGAGATCCATACAGACGACCGTAACGACACTCACCCAAATGGACCATCACTCACAAGAGTGGAACAAAGAACCAGCAGTTCCCAACTCCGCCCCGCTGCCTCCGCCCCGCCCCCGCTACCCCCGCCCCGCGTACATCCGCGCGATCACGTCCTCGATGTCCGGCTCCCGCACCGACAGGTCCAGCAGCGGATACTCCGCCGCCACCGCCGCCACCAGCGGAGCCGCCGAAGCGCGCGCCGGGAACGCCAGCCACTGCCGCGCGCCCTCCACCTTCACCACCCGCGCCCCCGCCACCTCGATCGGCGGGAGCTCGCGCTCCAGGTCCACCACGAGCGTCCGCTCGCTCGCCACCGCACCGTCCGCGCCGCCCGCCGTGTGCAGCCCGCCCAGCGAGCCGTCGTAGACCAGCCGCCCGTGGTCGATCACCATCACCCGCTCGCACAGCTGCTCGATGTCCTGGAGATCGTGCGTGGTCAGCAGCACCGTGGTGCCGAGCTCCTCGTTCAGCTGCCGCAGGAATCCCCGTACGCTCGCCTTGCTCACCACGTCCAGCCCGATCGTCGGCTCGTCCAGGTACAGCACGTCGGGGTCGTGCAGCAGCGCCGCCGCGATGTCCCCGCGCATCCGCTGCCCCAGCGACAGCTGCCGTACGGGTACGTCGAGCAGCTCGGCGAGGTCGAGCCGGTCCACGCAGCGCTCCATGTTCTCCGCGAACCGCGCCGGCGGGATCCGGTACATCCGCCGCATCAGCGCGTACGAATCCTTCAGCGGCAGGTCCCACCACAGCGTCGTGCGCTGTCCGAACACCACGCCGATCCGGTGCGCGAGGCGCATCCGCTCCCGCGCCGGGTCGATGCCGGCGACCCGCAGCCGGCCGCCGCTCGGGGTGAGGATGCCGGTCAGCATCTTGATGGTGGTCGACTTGCCGGCGCCGTTGGGCCCGATGTAGCCGACCATCTCGCCCCGAGCCACCTCGAAGCTGATCCCGTCCACGGCCCTGACCTGCCGTTTCTCCCGGCGCACCAGGCCCACCCGGCGCCGTACGTCGAAGACCTTCTCGACCTCGTGCAATGAAATCAGCGCATCCGAATCCGGCATGGCTAGCTCCCCGTACTGCGGTACGAACGGACCCCCGCGCGCCAGGCCAGCGACGCGGGAAGAAACACCACGAAGGCCACCAGCGGGCTCGCGTACGCCACCCACCCCGGCAGCCCCAGCGGATCGGGCCGGCCCAGCACGTACAGGGCGGGCAGCCAGTTGACGAAGGCGAGGGGCACGATGAAGGTCACCCCGCGCAGCAGGTCCTTCGCGAAGACGGTCGGCGGGTACTGGAGCATGGTGCAGCCGCCGTAGGTGAAGCTGTTCTGCACCTCCGCGGCGTCCCCGGCGAGGAACTGGAAGGCCGCCCCGGCCACCATCACCGCGCCGAAGATCGCCGCCCCGGCCGTGATCATCACCGGCACCATCAGCACCTTCCCGACGGTCCAGTGCAGCTGGTCCAGCTCCGAGACCGCCCACCCCAGCACCGCGAGCCCCTGCACGATCCGCCCCAGCCGGCGCAACGCGAAGCGGTCGGCCGCCACCTGGGCGAGCACCGGGACCGGGCGCACCAGCATGGTGTCGAGGGAGCCGTCACGGATCCGGGCGCCGATCCGGTCGGTGTTGCCGAGCAGCAGGTCGGCCAGGCCCAGGGAGGCCGAACAGGACCCGTACAGCAGGGCGATCTCGGGCAGCGTGAAGCCGCCCAGCTCGTCCACGTGCGAGAACATGATCGTGATCGCGACGAAATCGAGGAGCGTGATGGCCGCGTTCCCGAAGGTCGAGAGGAAGAAGGACGTTCGGTACGTCATCGTCGACCGGATCCACATCGCGGCGATCAGCCCGTAACCGCGCAGCCCTTCCAGGACGCGGCTGCGCTGCGGGACGAGGAGCCCGGGCTCCACCGCCCTACCGGCCAACGCAGTCACTACGGTCCGGCCCCCCGGCGCCGCACCGCCCTCCACCACCCGCTCAGCCACCCTGAACCACCACCTTCCGCGTCGCCGCCGACTGCACCAGCCGCCCCAGCCCGAGCAGCACCACCGCCCACGCGGCCTGGAAGCCCAGCGCCCCCGCCGTCCCCGCGGCCCCCTCGACGCCCCCGCCCCCACCCCCGCCGAGCAGCACGTCCACCGGCACCTGGAGCATCGCCGCCCAGGGCAGGGCGCGTACGAACTCCCCGAAGCCGCCCGGGAACACGGTCAGCGGCAGCAGCATCCCGGAGAAGAAGACGGTGACGACCGTGGCCATCAGGTTGATCCCGGCGCCGTCCATCAGCCAGAAGGCCGCCAGCCCCAGCAAGTAGCGCAGCGCGAAGCTCACCACCAGCCCGAGGAACACCGAAACCATGAAGAGCAGCCAGCGCAGCGGGGCGGTGGGCAGCGCCAGTTGGAAGGCGAGCCCGCCGATCACCAGCGGCACTACGCCGCGGCCCAGGAGTTGAAACGCCGCCCGGCCCAGGTCACCCGCGAGCCACCACGCCTGGAGATCGGCCGGACGGTACAGGTCGACGGCGATGTCACCCGTACGGACGCGCTCTTGGAACTCCTCCTGGAACCCGCCGCCGATCAGCGCCCCGGCGGCGAGCAGCGCCTGACTGACCCACATGAACGTGAGGGCCTCGGACTGGTCGTAGCCGCCGAGCCCGGGCCGCTCGTCCCAGAGCGCGATGTACGTGTAGGCCAGGATGAAGCCGAACACGGTGTTGGTGAACACCCCGGCCGCAGTGGCCGTCCCGTAGGTGGCGTACCTGCGAAACCCCCCGGCGGCGACCGCCCCGTAGAGCCCGGCTCGCCCGGCCATCGGCTGGCGCACCCCATCCCCTCCGTTTCCCGAATCGTTGCTGCGTCGTTCCGTTGCTGCGTCGTTCCTACGTCGGCCAAAGCGCGCGAGCTTAGTGCGGAGGGGCGATCCACGCGAACGAATTACGCCCGTCCGGAGCGGAACCGGCGGCCATCGGGTAGACAGCATGAGGTACAGATGTGGATATTTCGTACGGCGCCGAGGAGTCCCGGAGATGAGCGACCCGTCACCACCGCCCGGCTGGACGCCTCGCGATCCCGACACCCCCGACGGGCAGCAGGCCACCGGCGCCGGCGCGGCCCCGCACCCCGGAGCACCACCCACGGCCAAGGACGCGAAGAAGGCGAACAAGACGGAGAAACAACAGGCGAAGGCGGCCAAGAAGGCCAAGCGCAAGCGCACCGGCTGGCGCCGCCTCCTCCCGACCTGGCGCATGCTCCTGGGCGCCTTCCTCCTACTCGCCCTCCTCATCGGCGGCGCCCTCGTGGCCGGCTACCTGCTGGTCCACATCCCGCCCGCCAACGCGGCCGCCACGGCGCAGTCCAACGTCTACCTCTACACCGACGGCACCCAGCTCGCCCGCGACGGCGAGGTCAACCGCGTCAACGTGCCGCTCTCCCAGATCCCCCGGACCGTCCAGGAAGCCGTACTCGCCGCCGAGGACCGCGACTTCCACTCCGAACGGGCGGTGGACCCCGCGGCGATGCTGCGCGCCGCCTGGAACACCGCGACCGGCAAGGGCACCCAGTCCGGATCGACCATCACCCAGCAGTACGTCAAGAACTACTACCTGGGCCAGGAACAGACGATCAAGCGGAAGGTGAAGGAGTTCTTCATCGCGATCAAGCTCGGTCGTGAGAAGTCGAAGAACTACATCCTCGAGGGGTACCTGAACACCAGCTACTTCGGCCGCAACGCCTACGGCATCCAGGCCGCGTCCCAGGCCTATTACGGCAAGGACGTCGGCAAACTCAACCCCGCCGAGGGCGCCTACCTCGCCACCCTCCTCAACTCCCCCAGCGCCTTCGACGTCGTCGCCCACCCCCAGGGCCGCGGCCGCGCCCTCGCCCGCTGGAACTACGTACTCGACGGCATGGTCAAAAAGGGCTGGATGACGCCCGCCGAACGCGCCGCCACCCAGTTCCCCGAGCCCGGCAAGGTCCGCCCGGCCGCCGGCCTCTCCGGACAGCGCGGCTACCTCGTCGAGGCCATCAAGGACTACATCGCCGAGAACAAGATCCTCGACGACAAGACCCTCGCCGAGGGCGGCTACCGCATCACCACCACCATCGACAAGACCCGCCAGACCGCCATGGTCGACGCCGTCAACGACAAGATGGTCAGCAAGCTCGACCCCGCGAATCGCAAGGCCGACCGCGTCGTCCGCACCGGAGCCGTCTCCATCGACCCGGCCACCGGCAAGGTCGTCGCCATGTACGGCGGCATCGACTACACCAAGCAGTACGTCAACAACGCCACCCGGCACGACTACCAAGTGGCCTCCACCTTCAAGCCGTTCGTCTTCGCCTCCGCCGTACAGAACGGCTCGCGCACCCAGGACGGCCGCACGATCACCCCGTACACGATCTACAACGGCGACAACAAGCGGCCCGTCGTCGGCAGCCGCATCCCCTACAACCCCGAGAACGAGGGACAGCTCAGCTACGGCAACATCACCGTCAACACCGCCACCGACCTCTCCGTCAACTCCGTCTTCGCCCAGATGGTCGTCGACGTCGGCACCGACAAGGTCAAGCAGACCGCCATCGCCCTCGGCATCCCCGAGAACACCCCGAACTTCGACCCGGGGCCGGCCATGGCGCTGGGCACCATGCAGGCCAGCGTCCTGGACATGACCCAGGCCTACGCGACCCTGGCCGACCACGGCCGCCGCACCCCGTACACCTTCGTGGAGAAGATCACCAAGGAGGGGGACACCGTCCCGCTCCCGGCGCGCGACCCCGCCCAGGCCGTCAGCCGCGAAGCCGCCGACACCACCACGTCCATGCTGGTCAGCGTCGTGGACAACGGCACCGGCACGGCCGCCCTGGCCGCCGGCCACCCGGCCGCCGGCAAGACGGGGACCGGCGAACTGGACCGCTCGGCCTGGTTCGCGGCGTACACCCCGGACCTGGTCACGGTCGTCTCGATGATGGGCCAGGACCCGGACACCGGCGCCCTGGAATCCCTCTACGGAGCCCTGGGCGAGGCCCGCATCGGAGGCGGCGGCTACCCGGCCCGGATCTGGGCCCAGTACACGAAGACGGCCCTGACCGACAGCGACCCCGTCGACTTCGACCTGGAACTCATGCCGGGCGCCAACCAGCCCCCGCCGCCCCCGCCCGTGAACCCGGACCCGACCCCCTCCCAGGAGGAAACCCCGGGCGACCGCCCCTCGAACCGGCCGGGCCGCCCGACGCGGACTCCGTCGACGGGCGGACAGACGAACGGAGGCCAGACGGACGGAGGCCAGACGAACGGCGGGCAGACGAACGGAGGCCAGACAAACGGAGGCCAGAACACGGGAGGCCAAACCACCGGCGGTCAGACCACGGGAGGCCAAACCACCGGCGGTCAGACCACGGGCGGCCAGACCGACGGCGGCCAGAACACCGGCGGCCAGACCGACGGCGGCGCCACGACCGGCACCACGACGGGCACCCAGGGCGGCACCACCGAAGGCCTGCGCCCACCGGCGGACCTCCTGGAGTAACCCAGTGAGCCGGTGACTCAGTGACCGGAGGTCGCCTTCAGCCCGACGACGGCGGCCAGCAGCAGACAGATGAAGAAGATTCGGGCGGCGGTGACGGGCTCCCCCATGGCGACCATCCCGACCACCGCCGCACCGGCCGCACCGATGCCGACCCACACGCCGTACGCCGTACCGATCGGCAGGGTCTTGACCGCGATCGACAGCAGCACCATGCTCGCCACGATGCCGGCGCCCGTGAACACGCTTGGCCAGAACCGGGTGAATCCCTCGGTGAACTTCATGCCGATCGACCAAGCGACTTCGATCAGACCGGCGACGATGAGCAGAACCCAGGCCATGACAGGCACCTCCGGAACGAGAGCGGAACGGGGTGCGTCGTCTTGTCATGCAGCCACTGGCCACTGGCCAAGGGCGACCCGGTACGGCGCGTCTCGTCGGGGGTTCCTCCCTACCGTAGCAAAACCGAACGAAAAGGGCCGGTGACGATGGTCACCGGCCCTTTCCTCACTCTGCTCGGGGGCTACTCGGGGGCTAGAGGTAGAGCCCCGTGGAGTCCTCGGACCCCTCCAGCCGCTCGGCGGCCACGGCGTGCAGGTCCCGCTCCCGCATCAGCAGGTACGTCGCCCCGCGCACCTCCACCTCGGCCCGCTCCTCGGGGTCGTACAGCACCCGGTCCCCCGGCTCGACCGTCCGTACGTTCTGCCCGACCGCGACCACCTCGGCCCAGGCCAGCCGCTTGCCGACCGCGGCCGTCGCCGGGATCAGGATGCCGCCGCCCGAGCGGCGCTCACCCTCCGGCGAATCGGATTTCACGAGCACGCGGTCGTGCAGCATGCGGATGGGCAGCTTGTCGTGGGTAGTGGTGTTCTCGCTCACGGCCCGAACCTACCCGCCCACACCCGCCCCGCACCCCGCAGGGTCATCAGTGCTTGCGGCGCGCCGACATCACCAGCAGGCCCACGACGCCGGCCGCGAGCAGCGCGACCGGCACGATCCGCTCGACGCGCGGGGCGCCGTCCTCGTGGCACAGCCCGTCGCGGGCGTCGGTGACGAGGCGGTTCACCGTCGCCACCGCACGGCCGACGACGTGGTCGACGTTGCTGACCACCTTCGCCTTGGCGTCCCCGACGATCGTCTTGGGGTGCATGCGCACCCCGATCTCGTCGAGCGCCTCGGCGAGCTGCTCGCGGCGGCGGACGATGTCCGCCTCGATCTGTGCGGGGGTCCTGGCTTCCGGCACCGCGCTGCCTCCGTCGTCGTGGTCGGTCCCTCGGCGGGTGTAGCCCACCATGAACAGTCTGTCAGCAGCTTAGTCTCGACACCGTACCGATCCCCTCTTGAGGAGACTGTTGAGATGAGCGAGCGACTTGAGCCGGGCGACATCGCCCCCGCCTTCACCCTGCCCGACGCGGACGGCAACGAGATCTCGCTCGCCGACCACAAGGGCCGCAAGGTGATCGTGTACTTCTACCCGACCGCCCTGACGCCGGGCTGCACCAAGCAGGCCTGCGACTTCACGGACAACCTGGCCGTCCTGGCCACGGCGGGCTACGACGTCATCGGCGTCTCCCCGGACAAGCCGGAGAAGCTGGCGAAGTTCCGCGAGCAGGAGCACCTGAAGGTCACCCTGGTCAGCGACCCGGAGAAGGAGACCCTGACGGCGTACGGCGCGTACGGCGAGAAGAAGCTGTACGGCAAGACCGTCACCGGAGTCATCCGCTCCACGGTGATCGTCGACGAGGAGGGCAAGGTCGAACGCGCCCTCTACAACGTCAAGGCCACGGGCCACGTAGCCAAGATCATCAAGGACCTGGGCATCTGAGTCCTCGGTCCCGACGAAGCGGCCCGCGCCTGAAAAGGTGCGGGCCGCTCGCCTTATCGGACGAAATTCCCCGTAACCGTCCGTCTATCGGTCCGTTACTCCGTACGAGGCTGCGAACGAACGGCCGAAGAACGGAGGGGGCGGAATGCCGATCAGCCCGTACACGAGGGAACGGCTCGCCGAGGCGGCGAAAGGCTCACGGACACTGTCCGAGGCGCTGAAGAGGCTGGGGGTGGACCCGAAGAGCGGATCACGGCGGTACCTGCTCGACCGCATGCGGAAGCTCGGGGTGGACGTCTCGCACTTCGAACGGGAGGGGGAGAAATGGACGAGGGAGATCCTGGCCGAAGCCGTCGCGGCCTCGACCATCATGTGCGAGGTCTTGCGGCGCCTCGGCCTTGAGGTCGTTGGCGGGCACCACACTCACATCAGCCGCAAGGTGAAGGCCTTTGGCATAGACACGTCGCACTTCAGGCTGCCGTCCCCTGTCGGACTCCCCAAGCCCCGCCGGACCCCGGAGTCGATCCTCGTCGTGCAGGACGGTCCCCATGCCCGCAGGGTCCAGAGTGAGCAACTCAAGGGCGCGCTCTCGGCGCTGGGTGTGCCCGATCGGTGCGAGTCGTGCGGCAACGAGCCCATGTGGAAGGGGTATCCGCTACCGCTGGAGGTCGACCACATCAACGGCGACTGGCGGGACAACCGGCCGGAGAACCTGAGGCTGCTGTGCCCCAACTGCCACTCCACCACGGACACGTATCGGGGCCGGGCAAAGGGGCGCCGATGAGTATCGGCAACCGCTACACGCAGGAGGTCCTGGCCGAGGCTGCAGCGGTGTGCGCAGACATCGACGAGGTCATAGCCCACCTCGGCACCAGGCCGTACTCTCAACTCGGTCGGTACCTCATGCGGTGCTTCCGCAAGTACGGCATCGACACCACGCACTTCAAGAGTCGACGCCGGAGCTACGAGTGGCGCACAAAGCCCGACAGCGCCACCTTGCGTGAGGCTGTCGCGTCCTCGCATTCACTCGCCGGCACCCTGCGCTGTCTGGGCAGGACGCCATCCGGCAGCCTGAACGAGGCTCTCAAGGTATGGATTCGCGAGGACGGACTGTCGACGGCGCACTTCCTCGGCCAGGCGCACCAACGCGGCAAGCCCGGTCGCGTGACCCGGCGCACGGCTGAGGAAGTCCTGGTCAAGCACGAAGGAACGCAACGCACCCGCACTCTTGTCCTCCGACGAGCCCTTCGGGAGGTCGGCGTCCCGGAGTGCTGCTCCATGTGCGGAACAACCCCCGACTGGCTCGGGCGTCCCATGACTCTGGAGATCGACCACATCAGCGGTGACTGGCGCGACGACCGTCAAGAGAACCTGCGCCTGCTGTGCCCCAACTGCCACGCGGTGACGGACACCTGGTGTCGAGGAGGACGGCGTAGTCGTAAATCGCGGGTGCGTCAGCCACATGCGTGACATGCGCAGTAGAGTGTTCCTGGCTTGCGCCCGTACGCGACCTGGTTAGCGGTGGTCTTTAGGTGGCCACGTATGTCGGTTCGAATCCGACCGGGCGTACCAGGACACGGCCGGGGCCGCCGAGATCGGGGGACCCGGCCGCACCTCGTCAGCCCAACAACTCCCGCACCACCGGCACCAAGGCCCTGAACGCCTGCCCCCGGTGGGAGATGGCGTTCTTTTCCGTCGGGGTGAGTTCCGCGCAAGTGCGGGACTCGCCCAGGGGCTGGAGGATCGGGTCGTAGCCGAAGCCGCCCGTGCCCGACGGGGTGTGGCGGAGGGTGCCCAGGAGGCGGCCTTCGACGACGCGTTCCGTGCCGTCCGGGAGGGCGAGGGCGGCTGCGCAGAAGAAGTGGGCGCCGCGGTGTTCGTCGTCGATGTCGCCGAGTTGGGACAACAGGAGCTCCAGGTTCGCCTTGTCGTCGCCGTGGGCGCCGGCCCAGCGGGCCGAGAAGATGCCCGGGGCCCCGTTCAGGACGTCCACGCAGAGGCCCGAGTCGTCGGCGACCGCCGGCAGGCCCGTCGCCTGGGCCAGGGCGTGGGCCTTCAGGAGGGCGTTCTCGGCGAAGGTGACGCCGGTTTCCTTGACGTCCGGGATCTCCGGGTACGCGTCCGCGCCGACCAGCTCGTGCGGCAGGCCGGCGGCGGACAGGATGGCGCGGAGTTCGGTGACCTTGCCCGCGTTGCGCGTGGCGAGGATCAGGCGGCTGGGAGAGCTGGCGGAGGGAGTCGTCGGCGTCGTCGTCGAGGTCATGACGTCATTATCCCGGGCCTGGCTCGGGCCCCGGCCGGGGTCAGCCCGGGGTGCAGACCTTCGAGATTTCCTTCGCCGCGTCCGCGACCGGGGTGACGTCGGGGGTCGTGGTGCCGCTCTCGATGGAGGTGCGGACGTTCTGGACGGCCGTGTTCATCGAGGCAATGGCCTTGCTCAGGTCGGCGTTGTCCGTCTGGTCGCCGACCTTCTTGAGGTTCTCCTCGATCGCGTTGAGCGCGTTCTGGGCGTCCTGCGGGCTGTTGCCGGCCTGCGAGACGGCCTGCTGGAGGTCGTTGGCGCCGTCCGTGATGGCGACCGCCGTGCTCGCGCAGTCCATCGCCGTCGAGATGGCGTCGCAGGAGGTGATCGCGGGTATGGCGAGCGCTGCCGTCAGGGCAACGGCTGCCAGGCGGTACTTCGGCTTCACTTCGGCCCCCAGGAGGATGGTGTGGATCCGGTTACAGATACGTGGACGGGCGCACGGCTTCGACGCCGTGCACCCGTACGACGAGAGACGCGCGGACGGGCCGCGCGGTTGCCGCAGCTCGCGCTAGAGCGTGAGCTCCAGGGCGCCGAGCTGGAGGGCCTCCAGGTCGGCGCAGCCGCCGGAGGCCAGGTCGAGGAGGGCGTTGAGTTCCTTGCGGTCGAAGGGCTCGCCCTCGGCGGTGCCCTGGACCTCGACGAAGCGGCCGTCGCCGGTGCAGACCACGTTCATGTCGGTCTCGGCGCGCACGTCTTCCTCGTAGCAGAGGTCGAGGAGCGGCACGCCGTCGACGATGCCGACGCTGACGGCGGCGACGGTGCCGGTCAGGGGCTTGCGGCCGGCCTTGATGAGCTTCTTGCCCTGGCCCCAGGAGATGGCGTCGGCCAGGGCCACGTAGGCGCCGGTGATGGCCGCGGTGCGGGTGCCGCCGTCGGCCTGGAGGACGTCGCAGTCCAGGACGATGGTGTTCTCGCCGAGGGCCTTGTAGTCGATGACGGCGCGCAGCGAGCGGCCGATCAGGCGGGAGATCTCGTGGGTGCGGCCGCCGATCTTGCCGCGTACGGATTCGCGGTCGCCGCGGGTGTTCGTGGCGCGGGGCAGCATCGAGTACTCGGAGGTGACCCAGCCTTCGCCGCTGCCCTTGCGCCAGCGCGGGACGCCTTCGCTGAAGGAGGCGGTGCAGAAGACCTTGGTGTCTCCGAAGGAGACGAGGACGGAGCCCTCTGCGTGCTTGCTCCATCCGCGTTCGATGGTGACCGGGCGGAGCTGTTCGGGCGTGCGGCCGTCGATACGAGACATGGCACCGAGCCTATCCGGTGCGGGGGGACGAGAAGACCCCGTCCGGGTGCGTCCGGTCGGGGTCCTGTCGTACGTACGGGTGCGCGTGCGGGTACCCGTAGGGGTGCGGGTACGGGCGCGTGTGCGAGCCGGTGGGCTCAGCTCACATCATGTCTTCGATCTCGCCGGCGATCGGGTCGGCGTCGGTGCCGATGACGACCTGGATCGCGGTGCCCATCTTGACGACGCCGTGGGCGCCGGCGGCCTTCAGCGCGGCCTCGTCGACGAGGTCCGGGTTGACGACCTCGGTGCGCAGGCGGGTGATGCAGCCCTCGACCTCTTCGATGTTCTCGATGCCGCCGAGCCCGGCGACGATCTTCTCAGCCTTGGTGGCCATGTGTTTCTCCCTGAGTTCTACGAAGAACGAGTCCGACTGACATCCGGCGCCCGGCGTCTCTGCTCGCCTGCCGCCCGACCGACCGACCAACCAGGGCGGTCCGCTTCGTCACGGTAGCCCACGTTTGGCCCAGTTACGCGGGCACATGCCCGGTATCTGCCGAATGATGATGATCAGCACCAACCTGCCCTCAGGGCGGGTGAAATGCGACCGCAACACAAGTGGTCTACACCAGTGTGCCGCAAGTGTCGCGACTGCCAAAAACGGGCCGGTCAGGGAGGACGCGGATGAGCGCGAGCAGCGCCGCAGCAGTGCCACAGCAGAAGTGGTGGAACGGCTTGTTCCAAGGGCTGCAGAAGATGGGCCGGAGCCTGCAGCTGCCGATCGCCGTGCTGCCGGCGGCCGGCATCCTGAACCGGCTGGGCCAGGACGACGTGTTCGGCAAGGACGGCCTGGGCTGGACGAACGTCGCCAAGGTCATGGCCTCCGCGGGCGGCGCCCTGCTCAACGCGGACCTCGGCCTGCCGCTGCTCTTCTGCATCGGCGTCGCGATCGGCATGGCCAAGAAGGCGGACGGCTCGACCGCGCTCGCGGCGGTGGTCGGCTTCCTCGTCTACCGCAGCGTGCTGCGCGCCTTCCCCAAGGCCTGCCCGGAGGGGACCACGGACGTCGGGGGCGGCTGCCTGGGGGCCGACCAGACCCTCGCCGAGTACACGTTCCAGAACCCGGGGGTGTTCGGCGGCATCATCATGGGGCTGCTGGCCGCCTGGTTCTGGCAGCGCTACCACCGGGTCAAGCTGGTGGACTGGCTGGGCTTCTTCAACGGCCGCCGCCTGGTCCCGATCATCATGACGTTCGTGGCGATCGCGTTCGCCGTGCTGTGCCTGTGGATCTGGCCGCCGATCGGCAACGCGCTGGAGAGCTTCTCGGACTGGCTGGTGGGTCTGGGCTCGGTGGGCGCCGGCATCTTCGGCATCGCGAACCGCGCGCTGCTGGTGATCGGCCTGCACCAGTTCCTGAACGTGCCGGTGTGGTTCCAGTTCGGCAGTTACACCAAGCCGGACGGGCAGACGGTCCACGGTGACATCCCGATGTTCCTGGCGGGAGACCCGAACGCCGGCCAGTTCCTCACCGGCTTCTTCCCCATCATGATGTTCGCCCTGCCCGCGGCGGCGCTGGCGATCACGCACTGCGCGAAGCCGGCCCGGCGCAAGGAGGTCGGCGGTCTGATGCTGTCGGTCGGCCTGACCTCGTTCGTCACCGGCATCACGGAGCCGCTGGAGTACTCGTTCCTCTTCCTGGCGCCGGCCCTGTACGCGGTCCACGCCGTGCTCACGGGTGTGTCGATGGCGGTGACCTGGGCGTTCGGGGTCAAGGACGGCTTCAGCTTCTCGGCGGGTCTGATCGACTACGTCATCAACTGGAGCCTGGCGACTAAGCCCTGGCTGATCATTCCGATCGGCCTCTGCTTCGCGGTCGTCTACTACGGCATCTTCCGCTTCGCGATCACCAAGTGGGACATCAAGACGCCCGGCCGGGAGTCGGACGAGGAGATCGCGGTGATGCAGGCGGAGAACACCAAGGCGTAAAGCCGCAGGTCGCGGGTCCGCCAGGGGGCTAGGCGAACGCCCCTCGGACACTCTGCCGAACGCACCGCCGCGGGGCGCCGGAAGTCCCGCTCGCACCACCCGACAGCACACGAGGCCTTCGGACCCACAGGGTCCGAAGGCCTTTGTCATGTATGTCCGAGTGTGTCCTCCACCACGAAAATGACGGGTTCCTTACGCCGACCTCACCGTGCTACAACTGGTCTACACCACTGAGTGGTGTAGACCACGTGGGCCTTTCGGCCCTGGGGTCCCCCGTTCCGAGACTCTGCCAATCCCCTGTTTTCCACGCCTTGGCAGAGCCTTGTCCACTGGAGGAAGACCATGTCCACAGCCACCGCTGCGGAAAAGAAGAAGGGCGCTGGCGTGATGGCCGTCATGCAGCGCATCGGCCGGAGCCTCATGCTCCCCGTTGCGGTGCTGCCCGCCGGCGCGCTCCTGCTCCGCCTGGGTGCGGACGACATGCTCGGCGACAAGGACGTCTTCCCGACGTTCATCCTCAAGATCGCCGGGTACATGGCCGCCGGTGGTGGCGCGATCCTCGACAACATGGCGCTGCTGTTCGCCGTCGGCATCGCGATCGGCTTCGCCAAGAAGTCGGACGGTTCGACCGCCCTCGCGGCCGTCACCGGTTACCTGGTCTTCCAGAAGGTGCTCGCCACCTTCACGGACGGCAACCTGCCGCAGAAGGCCACGGTCGTCGGCGACAAGATCGTCATGGTGGACGCCCCGGTCAACGCCGGTGTCCTCGGCGGTGTCGTGATGGGCATCATCGCGGCCCTGCTCTACCAGAAGTTCTACCGGACCAAGCTGCCGGACTGGGCGGGCTTCTTCGGCGGCCGCCGCCTCGTCCCGATCCTCTCGGCCCTCGCGGGTCTGGTCACCGGTATCGTCTTCGGTCTCATCTGGCCGGTCCTCGGCTCGGGTCTGCACGGCCTCGGTGAGTGGCTGACCGGCTCCGGCGCCGTCGGCGCGGGCATCTTCGGTGTCGCCAACCGCGCGCTGATCCCGATCGGCATGCACCACCTCCTGAACTCCTTCCCGTGGTTCCAGGCCGGCTCCTTCGACACCCCGACGGGCGCGGTCCACGGTGACATCGGCCGCTTCCTCGCCGGTGACCCGACCGCCGGACAGTTCATGACCGGCTTCTTCCCGATCATGATGTTCGCCCTCCCGGCCGCCTGCCTCGCGATCGTCCACTGCGCGCGCCCCGAGCGCCGCAAGGTCGTCGGCGGCATGATGTTCTCGCTCGCGCTCACCTCCTTCGTGACCGGTGTGACCGAGCCCATCGAGTTCACCTTCATGTTTATCGCCCCGGTCCTCTACGCGATCCACGCGGTCCTGACCGGTGTCTCCATGGCGCTGACCTGGGCCCTGGGCATGCGTGACGGCTTCGGCTTCTCCGCCGGCCTGGTGGACTTCGTCCTGAACCTCGGCATCGCCGACAACCCGTGGGGCCTGGCCGGCATCGGCCTCTGCTTCGCGGTCGTCTACTACTTCGTCTTCCGCTTCGCCATCACCAAGTGGAACCTGCCGACGCCGGGCCGCGAGTCCGACGAGGAGCTCGCCGAGCTGCTCAAGGCCGAGGCCAAGTAAGTAGGTCCGTACCGCCCGTAGGTACGCAGGAAGCCCCCGCTCTCCCGGAAGGGAGGGCGGGGGCTTTCGCGTGTCCAGGGGCCCGTCAGGCCGGTCAGACCTCGTACACCGCGCCCGTGTACGCCAGCTCCACCGGGCCGTCGTAGACCGCGCGGGCGTCAGCCAGGTTGCGTTCGGCGTCCGTCCACGGCGGGATGTGGGTCAGGACGAGCCGGCCGGCGCGGCCGGCCGCGGCGAACTCTCCCGCCTCGCGTCCGTTGAGGTGGAGGTCCGGGATGTCCTCCTTGCCGTGCGTGAAGGAGGCCTCGCACAGGAACAGGTCGGTGTCCTCGGCGAGCAGGCCCAGCTCGGGGCAGACGCCGGTGTCGCCGGAGTACGTCAGCGAGCGGCCGCCGTGCTCGACGCGGATCCCGTAGGACTCGACCGGGTGGCAGACCTTCTCGGTACGGACCTGGAACGGGCCGATCTCGAAGGTGCCGGACTTCAGGGTCCGGAAGTCGAAGACCTCGCTCATGGAACGCTCGTCGGGGACGTCCTCGTAGGCGGTGGACAGCCGCTTCTCGGTGCCCTCGGGGCCGTAGACGGGGATGGTGCCGCAGCGACCGCCCTCGTGGCGGTAGAAGCGGGCGACGAAGTACGCGCACATGTCGATGCAGTGATCGGCGTGCAGGTGGCTGAGGAAGATCGCGTCGAGATCGTAGAGCCCGATGTGCCGCTGGAGCTCGCCGAGGGAGCCGTTGCCCATGTCGAGGAGCAGCCGGAAGCCGTCGGCCTCGACGAGGTAGCTCGAACAGGCCGATTCCGCGGACGGGAACGAGCCCGAACAGCCGACGACGGTGAGCTTCATGGAGCGTGAACCTCCGTGGACGGTCCGTGGACGGAATGCGGGCCGTGCGTGGGTCGAGCGTAAGGCGCGAAACGTCCGGTCGCTCCTCCGCGGCAGGCCGTTGTGGGGCGAATCACCTGCGCTGTCACCCGGGGGAGCGACGGGGTGGACTCGCGTTGCCGTTCGGCGTGCTGCTGCCGTGCCGGGGGCGCCGGGCAGGGCTACGGTCGGAGTATGGACACGTCGTGGTGGCCGGCGGTCGCCGCGGTGGTGGTCGTGATCCTGCTGGTGCTCCTCCCCCGGCGGCCGCGGCGGGTGGGGCGGGCCGCGGATCCGCCGCACGGACCGGGACCGCTGCCGCGGCCGGAGGCCGGTGAGCTGTGGTCCCTGGAGGACGGGCGGCCCGTCCTGGTGCTGGGCGTACGGGGGCACCGGGCGCGGATCGCGCGGATCACCGGGAAGTACGACGACCGGCGGGCCGGGGTGATCCCGCTGCCGCCGGGGGTGGTGGGGGCGCGGGGCGCGTTCCTGGAGGCGGACCGGGTGGTGGAGGTGTCGGTATGGGAGTTCGCGAGGGCGCGGCGGCTGGGGGTGGTGGATCCGGCGGTGTGGGACGAGGTGAAGGGGCTCGGGGGGCTCGGGGGACCCGGGTCGTCCGGCTGAAGCGGGTCTACGATCCCCCGGAGCCGGAGCTGGACGGGGTCCGGGTGCTCGTGGACCGGCTGTGGCCGCGGGGGCTGTCGAAGGAGGCGGCGGGGGTCAGGGGGCACCTCCCAGCGGTAGCTGGGGGAGAGTGGGCGAAGGCGGTTGCCCCGTCGGGGGAGCTGCGGAAGTGGTTCCACGGGGGTGGGTCGGTGGCGGAGTTCCGGGAGCGGTACGCGGTGGAGCTTCGCTCGGAGGAGGCGGGGGCGGAGCTTTCGCGGCTGCGGGCCGTGGCCGCGGGCGGGCCGGTCACCTTGCTGACCGCCGTCAAGGATCCGGAGGCGAGCCACGTGGGGGTGCTGGCCGCGCTGCTGCAGTCCCCTTCTTGACGCGCCGCTCGCGCGGCGGGCCCTGGCGGGCCTTGCCGGCTTCGCGCCGCTGCGCCGGGCACCTTCCTGATGCACCCCTCCCACCGCTCAGCGCTGGCGCGCTTCCCGGGCTTCGCGCGCTGCGCCTGACTCCGTCCGGCGGTGGCCGGTCGGGGTGCTCGCCACCGCCGTCCCGGCGTGGCTCCGGTGGGCGGGTGCGTCTGGGTCGGCCCTGCGGGGCGAAGTCCCCGCTGCGACCTTTGCCGCTGCGCGGGGCGGAGTTCCCCTACCCGCCCTTCCACCGTTCCCCGGGCCGGCCCGGACCCGCGCCTCAAACGCCGGCGGGGCTGGAGATGCCCCCGGGCTCTGCCCGGACCCGGTCCTCGAACGCCGGACGGGCTGGGAAGGGGTACCGGGCTGCGCCCGGACCCCCTGGGGCTCCGCCCCAGACCCCGCGCCTCAAACGCCGGCGGGGCTGGAATGCCCTGCGGGCGATCCGGCCCCGACCGGGCGAAATGCAGCCCCTCCGGCGTTTGAGGAGCGGGGCCCGGGGGCCGGCCCCCGGGGCGGCCGGGCTGGAAGCGTGTCGTCTCCGCCGCCGGGGGCTACGCCCAGAGTTGGCCCTGGAGGACTTCGATGGCTTCTTCCGTGGTGGCCGCCGTGTAGACGCCCGTCGAGAGATACTTCCAGCCGCCGTCGGCCACGACGAAGACGATGTCGGCCTGCTCGCCGGCCGCCACGGCCTTGCGGCCGACGCCGATCGCCGCGTGCAGGGCCGCGCCCGTGGAGACGCCCGCGAAGATGCCCTCCTGCTGGAGGAGCTCCCGGGTGCGGGTGACCGCGTCCGCCGAGCCCACCGAGAAGCGGGTCGTCAGGACCGACGCGTCGTACAGCTCGGGGACGAAGCCCTCGTCGAGGTTGCGCAGCCCGTAGACGAGGTCGTCGTAGCGCGGTTCCGCCGCGACGATCTTGACGCCCGGGACGTGCTCGCGCAGGTAGCGGCCCACGCCCATGAGGGTTCCGGTGGTGCCGAGGCCCGCCACGAAGTGGGTGATCGAGGGGAGGTCCGTGAGGATCTCCGGGCCGGTCGTGGCGTAGTGGGCGCCCGCGTTGTCGGGGTTGCCGTACTGGTAGAGCATCACCCAGGAGGGGTTCTGCGCCGCCAGTTCCTTCGCGACGCGGACGGCCGTGTTCGAGCCGCCCGCCGCCGGCGAAGGGATGATCTCGGCTCCCCACATGGCCAGCAGGTCGCGCCGCTCCTGAGAGGTGTTCTCCGGCATGACGCACACGATCTTGTAGCCCTTGAGCTTCGCGGCCATCGCGAGGGAGATGCCCGTGTTGCCCGAGGTGGGCTCCAGGATCGTGCAGCCGGGGTACAGCCGGCCGTCCTTCTCGGCCTGCTCGACCATGTGGAGCGCGGGGCGGTCCTTGATCGAGCCGGTCGGGTTGCGGTCCTCCAGCTTCGCCCAGATGCGGACGTCGTCCGAGGGCGAGAGCCGGGGCAGGCGTACCAGCGGCGTGTTGCCGACCGCGGCCAGGGGGGAGTCGTAGCGCATTACTTCGATCCGCCGGCTACGGCCGGGAGGATGGTGACGTTGTCGCCGTCCTTGAGCGCGGTGGAGATGCCGTCGAGGAAGCGGACGTCCTCGTCGTTGAGGTAGACGTTGACGAAGCGGCGCAGTTCGCCGCCCTTGGCCTCGTCGATGATGCGCTCCTGGATGCCCTTGTGGCGGGTCTCCAGGTCGGTGAAGAGGTCGGCCAGCGTGGCGCCCTCACCCGTGACGGCCTTCTCGCCGTTGGTGTAGGTGCGGAGGATGGTGGGGATGCGGACCTCGATGGCCATGGCAGGCTCCAGTCAGGATGGTGAAGGGAAGCGGGCGAAGCGAAGCGGAGCAGGCGTGGGCCGCCGCGGCCCGCGAGGGGCCGCCGGGGGCTCAGGCGGCAGTACAGATGGCGCTGGCGAGGCGGCACAGGTCGACGTGCAGCCGCGCCACAAGCAGCAGCCTGCCGGGCGTCTCGATGCTCACGTCGTGGGAAACCATGCGGTCATGTTAACGATTCCCGGTCCCTGGTTTGGAGTGTGATCCCGCATCGTGGACGGATATCGCTCACATACTGAGAAGTAACCCTCTGTCGGTGCCTCAGTAGGCCGCTACGACCTGCACTTCTTCCTCCGTGATCACGCCTTCGACGATCCGGTACGACCGGAACTGGAAGTCCCCCAGGCCGTCCTTGTCGGCGGTGGAGACCAGCACGTAGTGGGCGCCGGGCTCGTTCGCGTACGTGACGTCCGTGCGCGAGGGGTAGGCCTCGGTCGCGGTGTGCGAGTGGTAGACGACGACGGGGTCCTCGTCCCGGTCGTCCAGCTCGCGGTAGAGCTTGAGCAGGTCCTTCGAGTCGAACTCGTAGAACGTGGGCGAGCGGGCCGCGTTCAGCATCGGTACGAACCGCTCCGGGCGGTCCGTGCCCGCCGGGCCGGCCACCACGCCGCAGGCCTCGTCGGGGTGGTCCTGACGGGCGTGCGCGACGATCTGGTCGTGGAGAGCCTGGGTGATGGTCAGCATGAGCGACAGGATAAGCAGACGGGCCCTCCCGTACCGAGGAGTGGTACGGGAGGGCCCGGATGTTGGACACGGGCCCCTGCGTGCAGGGGCTCGCGGTCGCTAGGAGGCCTTGGTGAAGGCGGCGCCGCGCGGGTCGCGGGACTTCATCACCAGGTAGCAGACGCCCAGGAGCAGGCCCCACAGGGGCGCGCAGTAGAGCGAGACCCGGGCGTCCTTGTCGACGCCCATCATCACGATGACCATGCCGATGAAGGCCAGGGCGAAGTAGCTCGTGTACGGGGCGCCGGGGGCGCGGAAGGGGGACCTGGGGAGGTCGCCGCGGTCGGAGGCGGCGCGGTAGCGGATCTGGCAGACCAGGATCATGATCCAGGCCCACATGCCGGAGATGGTGGCGAAGGAGACGACGTAGTCGAAGGCCTTGCCGGGGGCGACGTAGTTGATCCAGACGCCGACCAGCATCAGGGACGCCGAGAAGGTGGTGCCGATCAGCGGCGTGCCGCTCTTGGTGAGCCTGGTGAAGAACTTCGGGCCCTGGCCGTTGAGGGCGAGGTCGCGCAGCATGCGGCCGGTGGAGTACATGCCCGAGTTGCAGGAGGACAGGGCCGCGGTCAGGACGACGAAGTTGACGATCGCGGCGCCGACGCCGAGGCCCATCTTCTCGAAGGCGGCGACGAAGGGGCTGACGCCGGGCTGGAACTCGTGCCACGGGACGACCGACAGGATCATGATGAGCGCGCCGACGTAGAAGACGGCGATGCGCCACGGCACGGTGTTGATGGCCTTGGGCAGGGTCTTCTCGGGGTCCTTGGACTCGCCGGCGGTGACGCCGACCAGTTCGACGGCGAGGAAGGCGAACATCACGATCTGCAGGGTCATCAGCGTGCCGCCGAGGCCCTTGGGGAAGAAGCCGCCGTCGTTCCAGAGGTTGGAGACGGTGGCGGTGTCCGCGGCGTCGGAGAAGCCGATGGTGAGGATGCCGGCGCAGATCAGGATCATGCCGACGATGGCGGTGACCTTGACCATGGAGAACCAGAACTCCAGCTCGCCGAAGAGCTTCACGGAGATCAGGTTGGCGCCGTAGAGGATGACGGTGAAGATCAGCGCGTAGGCCCATTGCGGGAAGCTGTCATGGGTCCAGTACGACATGTACTGCGCCGCGGCGGTGACTTCGGTGATGCCGGTGACCACCCAGAAGAGCCAGTAGGTCCAGCCGGTCACGTATCCCCAGAAGGGGCCGAGGAATTCCCGGGCGTAGTCCGAGAAGGAGCCGGACACCGGGCGGTACATGAGCAGTTCGCCCAGGGCCCGCATGATGAAGAAGATGACCAGGCCCGCGATGGCGTAGGCCAGGATCAGGCTGGGGCCGGCTTTGGAGATGGCCTTGCCGGCGCCCAGGAAGAGGCCGGTGCCGATGGCTCCGCCGATCGCGATCATCTGGATCTGGCGGGCTCCGAGTGCGCGGTGGTAGCCGTCGCCCTCGCCTGTGTCGTGCTGCTGCTCGTCGACCTGTACGGAGGTCATGTCTTGGTGCGCCTTTCTCCACGCCGACCCGCGCCATGACTGGCTGCGGATCGGGTCCTCGATCCCCCCGGATACGGATGGAGTTGCACGCCGGCGGTCAGCCGGTTCAAGCAGGCCGGGGGGCATGGGTGGCGCCCCGTCGGCGTCGTGAAGATTTATCACGTGCTTACCGGTGCATGAGGGCGGAAAATGTGACGCAGGGCATAAAAAAATCAGGACAGAGGTCCTGAAATGGATCAGATCACCACATCGTGGTGATCTGATCGTTATCCGGATTTGAGCGTCCGCTGAGCGAACGGCCGACCCGCTTGAGGATCTTCAGAGGGTTCCGGAGAGCACCCCTCAGAGGGTCCCGGCGAGCGTCTCGACGAGGGTCTCCTGGAGACCGCCGAGCCAGAGGTACGCCATCACCATCGGCTTGCGCGGATCGTCGTCCGGCAGCCGGAACAGCACGGCGCTCTCGTCGTCCTCCGTGATGTCGAGGCGGGCCGCGATGGTGAGCCGCAGGTCGTTCAGGGCGCCCAGCCAGCGCAGCCGCAGCTCCCCGTCGACCTCCAGGACGGCCGCGCCGTCGCCCGCCGGGCTCAGCCCGTCCAGGCTCTGTACGACGGCCAGCGCGTCCTCCCGCTTGCGGGTGCGCAGGTCGTTCTCGGTGAAGCGGCGGAACTCGGCCGAGTGGGCCCGCAGCTCCTCCGCGTCGGCGCCGGGCGCGGTCTCCGGGCCGCCGTAGGCGTCGGGGAAGAGCCGGGCCAGGGCCGGGTCGGTGGGGGGCTCGGTGGGGCCGTCGGAGGCGGCGAAGAGCGCGGCCAGCGGGTCGGCGTCCGGATCGGGCTCCGGCTCGCCGGGGCCGATGAGCTCCAGCAGCTGCACGGCCAGGGAGCGCAGGATCGAGATCTCGATCTCGTCCAGCGCGATGGCGGCGCCGCCGGCCTTCAGGGGCTCGAACACGCCGCCCATCAGTTGCGGTCCTGGGACATGGTCGCCCAGAGGCCGTAGCCGTGCATGGCCTGCACGTCCCGTTCCATCTCCTCACGGCTGCCGCTGGAGACGACCGCCCGACCCTTGTGGTGGACGTCCATCATCAGCTTGTTCGCCTTGTCCTTGGAGTAGCCGAAGTAGGCCTGGAACACGTACGTCACGTAGCTCATGAGGTTGACCGGGTCGTTGTGCACCAGGGTCACCCACGGGACGTCGGGTTCGGGGACCGCGAAGGTCTCTTCGGCCGATTCGGTGCGTTCGATCTCAATGGGAGCAACACTCACTTGTCCCATGCTGCCACTGACGGGGGCCCGTCGCACAAACGGGGCCCCACATCTCGTCAGTTTGACGAGATGTGCGCTAGCATCCGTCGCATGAACCCTGCGGACCTGGGCCTGCCGGTGGACGTGCCGTCGACAGCGCTCTTCACGGACCATTACGAGCTCACGATGTTGCAGGCCGCGCTGGCCAACGGCACGGCCGACCGCCGCTCGGTCTTCGAGGTGTTCACCCGGCGGCTCCCCGAAGGGCGCCGCTACGGGGTGATCGCGGGGACCGGCCGGGTGCTCGACGCGGTGGAGAACTTCCGCTTCGACGGCGCCGTACTGGAGTTCCTGCGCGAGCGCAGCGTCATCGACGCCCGCACTCTCGACTGGCTCGCCTCGTACCGCTTCTCCGGCGACATCTGGGGCTACCCGGAGGGCGAGGTCTACTTCCCCGGCTCGCCGGTCCTGCGCGTCGAGGGCAGCTTCGCCGAGTGCGTGCTGCTGGAGACCGTGATCCTGTCGATCCTCAACCACGACTCCGCGATCGCCGCGGCCGCCTCCCGGATGGCCACGGCCGCGGGCGGACGGCCGCTGGTCGAGATGGGCGCCCGGCGCACGCACGAACTGGCGGCCGTCGCCTCGGCGCGCGCCGCGTACGTCGGCGGTTTCACCTCGACCTCGGACCTGGCGGCCGGCTTCCGGTACGGGATCCCGACGGTCGGCACCAGCGCGCACGCCTTCACCCTGCTGCACGACAGCGAGCGGGACGCCTTCACCGCCCAGGTCGCCTCGCTGGGCAGCGGCACCACGCTGCTGGTGGACACCTACGACGTGGCGGAGGCGGTCCGCACCGCCGTGGAGGTCGCCGGGACGGGCCTCGGCGCCGTCCGGATCGACTCCGGGGACCTGCTGCTGGTCGCGCACCGGGTGCGGCAGCAGCTCGACGAGCTGGGAGCCACGCAGACCAAGATCGTGGTGACCTCGGACCTGGACGAGTACGCGATCGCCTCGCTGGCGGCCGCTCCGGTGGACGCGTACGGCGTCGGCACCCAGCTGGTGACGGGCAGCGGGCACCCGACGTGCTCGATGGTCTACAAGCTGGTGGCGCGGGCCGCGTCGGGCGATCCGAAGGCGCCGCTGGTGCCGGTCGCGAAGAAGTCCTCGGGCGGCAAGACCTCCATCGGGGGGCGCAAGTGGGCGGCCCGGCGGACCGACTCCGAGGGGGTCGCGGAGGCGGAGGTCCTCGGGACCGGGCCGGTGCCGGCCGCGCTGGCCGACACGCAGCTCCTGGTCCAGCTGGTCAAGGCGGGTGAGGTGGTGGCCCGCGAGTCCCTGGAGGCGGCCCGCGACCGCCACCGCGAGGCCCTGGCGGGGCTGCCGCTCTCGGCGACGCAGCTCTCACGCGGCGAAGCCGTGATCCCGACCGAGTACGCGTAGCGCCGGGAGCCGGGCGGGGCCGCGAAGCCCGGCGCGGCCGGGGCCCCTGGGGCTCCGCCCCGGACCCCGCGCCTCAAACGCCGGCGGGGCTGGATTTTGGCTCGCGTCAGCCTGCACGTGCGCCTGCGGGGTCTGGGGCGCAGCCCCAGTTTCGGGAAGGGGCGGGGTGGGGGAAGAGCCCCCGCAGGGTCCCCGCCCACCACACACCAAGCCGAAGGGCACCGGACATGCACCGCGCACTGATCGTCGTCGACGTACAGAACGACTTCTGCGAGGGCGGCAGCCTCGCGGTCACCGGCGGAGCCGACATCGCCGCCGCCATCACCGAGCTCATCGGCCAGGCCACCGCCGGCTACCGGCACGTCGTCGCCACCCGCGACCACCACATCGACCCCGGGTCCCACTTCGCGCACCCCCCGGCCCGGCCGGACTACGAGACCTCCTGGCCGGTGCACTGCGTCGCCGGGACCGAGGGCGTGGGCTTCCACCCGAACTTCGCACCCGCCATCGCCTCGGGGGCCGTGGCCGCCGTGTTCGACAAGGGGGCGTACGAAGCGGCGTACAGCGGCTTCGAGGGCGCGGACGAGAACGGCCGCGGGCTCACGGAGTGGCTCCGCGACCGGCAGGTCACCGAGGTCGACGTGGTCGGCATCGCCACCGACCACTGCGTCAAGGCCACCGCCCTGGACGCGGCCCGCGCGGGGTTCCGTACGCACGTGCTGCTGGACCTCACGGCCGGGGTGGCCGCGCACACCACGACCCGCGCTCTGGCCGAGCTCCGGGAAGCCGGGGTGGAGCTGAGCGGGACCCCGGTGGTGGCCGGCTGACACCGGGCACCGGGGGGGCCGCCCGCAGGACGCCTGCGCGGCTCCTGCGGGCTACTGGGGGCTACTGGGGCTACTGGGGCTCCTGCGGACGGCTCAGCCCCGCCCGCTCACCCCAGCAGGGCCCTGATCGGGTGCCACAGCTCCGTCGCCCGGTCCGGCGCGCAGCGCCAGAGCAGGCCGTCGGGGTGGTGCAGGACGGCCGTGATCTCGTCCGGGGTGGGCGGCTGGGCGTTGCCGCGCAGGTAGACGGCGCGCAGTCCGAGGTTCCGCAGCCTGGTCAGGGCGCGGGCCCGGTTCACCGCGTGCACCAGCACGCGGACGTTTCCACCGTCGGCGCCGCCTTCGATGCCGCCTTCGATGCCGCCCTCGACGGCACCTTCCACGGACGGTCTGGGCAGCGTGAGCGCGACGACCACGCTGCCGCCTGGCAATCGGACGAAACCTCCACCGGGCATGTCTTCATCTCCCCCGTCAATAAGAAACTCAGCCCACGCATCTAAACGCGATCGGCCGCCGCCCGCTAGAGGGCGACGGCCGATCATGCTTTGACCTGCGGTTTTACTGAATTACTGAACGGACGGGCCGACCTCGACCGTCATGACGAGACCGTCGTAGGTCTCCTTCACGATCTTGATCTTGGTGTTGGTGTCAGTGACCTTCACCGAGCCGGTCGGGTTCTCGTCGTAGAAGTACTTGCCCTTGTGGTCGTCGAAGACGAGCTGCGCGGGCTTCGGCTTCAGGAAGAGCTCCGAGCCGTTCTTGTGCAGGGTGATCGCGTCCGTCTTGTACGCGCTGAAGGCGGCGTCGTACGGCTGGATCTTGTTGCGCAGCAGGGTGCCGTCCGACCACTTCATCGGCTTGGCGTTGGCGTCGATCGGAAGGATCAGACCGGAGCCGTGGTGCTGGCTGGTGTTGTTGTCCTTCTGGGAGGTGTCCCACTGCCAGATCAGGAGGCCGTCCTGGTAGGCGTAGTGCTCGACCCAGTTCGGCTTGGTGTTGGCGAAGCCGAAGTTGTACGGACCGACCTTGAGGGTCTTGTCGTACGAGACGTAGCGGCGGTTCTCGGCCAGGTAGTACTGGGCGTACTCCTTGGTGAAACCGGCGCCGATGCGGGAGAAGCCCTTGCCGGTCCAGCCGTTGTCGCCGGCCTCGGCACCGTCGGTGAACAGCGTGGCACCGTCCGCCGTGATGCTGAGGGCGTCGCCGGTGAAGCCCTTGCCGCCCGCGCCGCCGTCCGTCTGGTAGCGGAAGCGGAGGTCGACCTTCTTGCCCGCGTAGGCGTTCAGCGAGTAGTTCAGGTTCTTCCAGCTGCCCGAGACGCCGGTGAGCGACGGGCTGTTGGAGGCGTCGACCGGGATGTCCACGCCGTCGGCGGTGCCGGCCAGCGCGGTCCAGGTGGCGCCACCGTCGGTGGAGACCTCGGTGTACAGGAAGTCGTACTCCGCCTCGATGTCCCACCAGCCCTTGAGGGACAGGGCCGCGGAGGACTTGCCGGTCAGGTCGACCGAGCGGGTGAGGGTGTTCTTGAGGTCGTCACCCATGTTGCTCCACCACTGCGAGGAACCCTCGGCGGGAGCGACGATGTCGGTCTTGACCGGCTTCTTCGGCAGCTCGACGAGGAGCGCCTGCTTGTCCTTGGTGTTGTACGCCGAGACCCCCAGCTTGTGGGTGGACTTCGTCGCGGCCTTGGCCACGTCGTAGTTCAGCCAGCCCAGCTGGAACTTGTCCCAGGCGGTCATGTCGCCCGGGAGGTCGCCTATGGAGTCCTTGCCCTCGCCGAGCCAGGAGCCGGCCGACATCAGGGACCAGAAGCCGACCGAGTTCTCGCCGCCACCGGAGGTGTCGTAGAGGTCGGGCAGGCCCAGGTCGTGGCCGTACTCGTGCGCGAAGACGCCGAGGCCGCCGTTCTCGGGCTGCATCGTGTAGTCGCCGACCCAGATGCCGGTGTTGCCGATCTGGGTGCCGCCGGCCTTGTTGTTCGCGGGGCCGTTCTTGCCGGCCTCGGTCCCGTAGGCGTACCAGCGGTGGGCCCACAGGGCGTTGGTGCCCTGCACGCCGCCGCCGGCCGACTCGTCCTCGCCCGCGTGGACGATCTGGAAGTGGTCGATGTAGCCGTCGGACTCGTTGAAGTTGCCGTCGCCGTCGAAGTCGTAGCGGTCCCAGAGGTCGTACTGGGCCATCTGCGCCTTGATCTCGGCGTCGGTCTTGCCGGCCTTCTTCTGGGCCTCGGCCCAGGCGGTCACGCCGTCCTTGACCGTATCCCAGACGTTGGCGCAGTTGGACTGGCCGCAGTAGTTCGAGCCGTAACGGGCCTCGTTGTACGGGACCTTGACCCAGTCGGCGACCTCACCCTCGACCGAGTAACGGCCCGAGGAGGTCTTCTCGTAGTAGGTCTTCAGCGAGTTCTTGCCCTTGCCGGTACCGAAGTACAGGTCCTGGAAGTACGCGCGGTTGAAGTCCTTGCGCCACGCCGTGCTGTTGTTCACCGCACGGTCGGGCTGGGCGATCTGGTTGTGCAGCGGGCCCGGGTTGCCGCCGTACTTGGTCACCGGCGGCTTGGGGCCGGGGCCGTCCGGGTCGAACATGGTGGTGCTGTCCACCTGGTCGCCGAAGTCGACGAGGATCGTGAAGATCTTGTCGGTCTTCTCGCGGCCGAGCTCGACGTACTTCTTGTCGTCGAGCTTGACGACCTTGGAGGCGCCCCGCTGCTCGACGTCCTTCTTGCCGCTCAGCACCTGCTCCAGGGCGGCCTTGCGGGCCTGCTCCTGCTGCTTGCTGTACGGGCCTTCGAGGTTGTGCTTGACCTGCTCCTTGGAAGGAGCGGTCGGGTCCTGGCGTTCCGCGGCAGACACCTTCGCACCCGGGTCTGCCGTGGCCATCGTGAAGGCGGCGCCGGTGGCCGCCGTCGCTGCCAGGGTCACGCCGATTGCGGCGGCGCGCAGCGCTCGTCTTCTGGCCGAGTTGCTGGTCACTTGATGTCGTTCCCCTCCCGCGGCCGCGAAGGTGGTGCGGAACTTCTCCGTAGGAGTGGGGGGTTCCGTGCGGCGCGCGTCTCAAGTGACGACATTTGACCGGAGAGTCGCAAGAAAAGACAGACCTTGACTTGTTCCTTACAACTGCACTATGCGGTCACCGAGTTCCGCTATTCGGACGTTCCGCGGCCATAAGGGACGAACGGCACTTCCGGCCCCCCGACGGACCCCACCGGACCCCACCGGCCCCCGTCGCCCCCATCCGCCCCTCCCCGCCCCCGGGCCCCGGGGATGCCCCCCGTGCGCCCCCTGTGCTCCGCTGCTTCCCGTCGCATGAGTGAGGTCACGCTTACCGACAGTTCCGCTCGGGCATCCACCGTCGTAGAGTCACTCGGCGCCAGACCTGGTCCGAGCCGACTCCCCCTCCCGCTTCGAGGACGGAAATCGCCATGCCGCGTCCGACTGCCGCACAGCTCGCCTACGGGTCCGCCACCGTCATCGTGTCGACGATCGCCATGCTGCTGCTCTCGCAGACGAGTACGGGACTCGGCGTCGCGGTCATCGCCGCCGCCGCCCTCGCCCTCGGGCTCCTCGTCGCACTCACCGTCCCGCTCCCGCGCCGGCGCGGGCGACACGCGGCGACCCGTACGAGGACCACCTCACCGGTGCCCGACACGGTGCCGCAGGACGTGGCGGCGGGCACCTCGACCCCTGCCGCGGCCTCGGTCGAACACCCCGTGCACCACTGACCGGACACCACCGGCCCGGTCCCGCGCCC